>JASBVO010000001.1 GCA_029961105.1 Micrococcus sp.
GGGGTCAAATTTCAACCGTCGCTAAGGGGTCAGATTTCGACCGTCGTTGACACCGTTCAGATGCCGTCGCGCGCACGGTTGTCAAACGCATCTTGGGGTTTCGTGATGTTTGACCTATTTCCGCCTGCCCTGCGGCGGTTCTTCGGCATGGGCGTCCTCCTTGCCGTGGTTTTGGGCGTGTATTCGTCGGCAACTTGGCCCGGTCTGCCACCGGAAGATCACCATGGCTCCAGCGCAGCTGGACAACTCGACTCCTCCCCGATCGAAGCACCGGAGCTCGCTCCGACGGCTGATTTCTCTATCGGCCACGTCAGGATCGAAAGTCATGACTAGTGCCACATTCAGCCTCACCGGTTCACTGCGAGCCCGTCTGCAAGATCCCCTCCGTCGCGGAGCGGACGCCTTAATCATCGGCACCGCAATCACTTCGGCCCTCGGTTTGATCTTCTGGGTCATTGCCGCGCGGTGGCTGCCAACGACGGCCGTGGGCATCGGCGCCGCTCTTATGTCAACCGTGACCTTGCTAGCCAACTTCTCGACGTTGGGGATGGGCAACGGTTTGCTGCGCTTCCTTCCTGCTGCGGGGGCAGCCACGGGGCGGCTCATCCTGACCTGCTATGCATCATGCGCCGGGGCCGCGATGCTTGCCGCCGGGATATTCCTGATGGGACAGCCGCTGTGGGCAGAGAAGCTCGGTTTCCTGCGCGAGAGCCCCCTGAGCATGGTCGTATTTGCCCTCGGAACCGCAGCCTGGGTGATTTTCGTTCTGCAGGACCAGGCTCTGGTCGGGTTGCGCCACCCCGGCTGGGTTCCGCTGACAAACGTGGCAAGTTCTCTGCTCAAGATCCTGGCCTTACCATTACTGGCCAGTGCCGCTGCGTGGGCGATTTTCGCTGCAACCATTATCCCGGCTGTACTTGCCGTCATCGTCGTCGGCGCGTTGGTACTGCATTTCGCCCGGAACGTCGCCGCAGCCGATCCGCGTTCAGCCACGGAAGCGAAAATCTCGATGTCGGCCCTGGTACGGTTCGCTGGACCAGACCACGTGGCGAACCTGATGTGGCTGGCAACGACTGACGTCCTGACACTCATCGTGCTGCAGGTGGCCGGTGCCGAGGCCAGCGCCCACTGGTACATGGCGAGCACCATCGGATACACGCTTTACCTGATCACCAGCAACGTTGGCAGCGCCTTGATCGCCGAATCAGCTCACGATCCGAAACATTCCGTGGCCCATGCTCGACGTGCTCTGTTGCACTGCACCCAGCTGGTGGTGCCTGCGGCAGTCATCGGCGTTATGACGGCCCCCTTCGCGCTGCGCCTGATCGGTACCGATTACGCGGAAAACGCTACGGCGACGCTGCAGTTGATCCTGATATCGGCCATCCCCCAACTGATTGTAGGAATCAGCGTGAGCACGGCGCGCGTACGCGGGGACATGAAGACAGTCCTTGGGGTATATGCATTCACCGCGCTCACCACATGGGGGGGAAGCTGGATTGGCCTTAAACTGTGGGGCCTCACAGGTATCGGTATCACCATCCTGTTCAGTCAGACCCTTGTGGCCGCATATTTGCTCCTGTCAGAGCGCACCGGATTATGGGAAAGACCACACGGGTGGCGCGGCATGCTAAATACAGTGACACGAATTCCCTTAGCGCGACGAACACGGCGTAACGAAAAGCAGGCGCAGCTCTTGCTGGAGCCGGCTCTCGCGGCGTGCGGGTTGCCTGCCGACCGGACGTCCGCGTTGTTGACCTCGGAATCCGACACGCTGGTCGTCGCTGTGAAGGGAGACGACCAGCCCCTGATCCTGAAAATCGCCACGTCGAGGCTCGCCTCCCAGGGCCTAAAACAACACGCTGATACCGTGCGGCGACTTCTCGTGGGACTTGAGCCCGACGCCGGGGCCCTGCTTCCACGTATAACTCGCCGGGCCCAGCTGCACGGGAATGAGGTCGTCCTCGAGTCGGCCCTGCCCGGCGCGACGGACACGGCCACGCCCTGTTCTGATGCTGTGAGTGCGGCCGCGCTTGCTGCCATCGGCCGGGTCCACGAGGCGACGGGCGTGTCGCGCATCGTGGATGAGGGTCTGTTGGACCTGTGGATCGATAAGCCGGTGGAAGCAATACGCCGCTCGTACCGGCGCCCCGGAACCGCGCGCAACCTAGAGCGTTTTGCGCGGGAACTCCGAAGGGGACTAGGTGGGCGTCGGATGCAAACGGCGTTGGTACACGGCGACTATTGGGGGGGCAACGTGCTCACAACAATCACGCCTGAGGGCCCGAGGATCAGCGGCATCATTGATTGGGAAAACGCTATACCCTCGGGGATTCCGGATACTGATCTCGTGCATTGGTGGCTTACGAACCAACCCGGAGAACTCGGTGCCATCGTTCTGGAGGCCCTGGCTTGTCCCGAGGCTGTTCGTTCGGGATTATCCAGCCTCGGCGCGACGCTGGCCAACGCAGACGTGGAGACCGAACACATCATACTGCTGACGTGGCTGTGGCACGTTTCGGCAGGTTTGAGCCGGGCATCGACCAATAAGGTGGGCCTCATATGGGTCGCACGGAACGTTTCCCCCGTGGTCCATCTGTTCGACGGAAAAAAGTCCAAGTCGCCGAAGGGAACGCCGCAATGAAGGCGCCAGTCGAACAAAGTACGACCGTGCAGACGCCCGCATTGGATTCCCCGTTGCATGTGGTCGCCAAGGCACGTACCTCCGCATCCCTGCCGCGGCCGAGCGGTCGAGCTCTTTCGCGTCGCAACTTGGTGTTCCTCGTAGTCCCCTTTGCGGCCGTGCTTCTGTGGATCTTGGGATTTCTGGGAGCCGATCCTCGGAATATGGGCCAACTGGGCTTACTGTCCTTGTTTAACGTGGCCATCGTTAGCGGCCTCGTGCTCCTCATCGGCGGTTTCCTTTACAGTCTTTACCGGACCCGTCCGGGATGGGTTCTTGGCACCTACCTCGTCACCTACATTGCTCTGATTCATGGCACGCCGCCGCTGCTATACGGCACTCTTCGCTATGCCTGGGCATACAAGCACGTTGGCATCGTTGATTACATTCTTCGCACCGGCTCTGTGGATACCAGCATCGACGTCGGGCAGATCTATCACAACTGGCCGGGCTTCTTCGCGGGCAGTGCCCTGCTGACTTCATTGGCCGGACAACCAGACGCTCTCCAGATCGCTGGCTGGGCGCCCTTGGCATTCAACCTTATGAACCTGCTGGTCCTGCGCTACGTTTTCCGCGGTATGACCCGTAACCGGTCCCTGGTCTGGCTCGCGTTGTTGTTCTTCTTCCTGATCAACTGGGTAGGACAGGATTACTTCTCCCCGCAGGCGCTGGCCTTCGTACTGTACCTGGGACTGATCGGGCTACTGATCCGGCAGTCAACCCATAGCACTTACCTCGTACCCTTTACCGTAATAGTCGCGACGCTCGCTGTCAGTCACCAAATCACGCCCTTGATGATGCTCTTCGCCGTCAGCGCCTTGGTCGCAACTCGCCGCGCCCGGGGCTGGTATCTCCCGCTTGTCGCGTTTGCCATCGTGGCGGCATGGGCTTTGACAGGTGCACGCGACTACACGCTGACGAACCTGCAGGAGCTGGTCACGGAATTCGGAGACCCAGTGGGCAACGCCGATCAAACCCTCGACAAAGCGGCGGCATTCAGCGGCGCAGAGTGGCAGGTGGTATGGGGCGGGCGTTTCACCGTGATCGGGGCCTCAGCCGTCGCGCTCCTGGGACTTGGACGTCGGAGTCGCTCGCGAGATCTGCGGGTGATCGCAACAGTGCTCATGATCCTGCCGACCCTGCTGGTCCTAACGACCGGCTTTGGTGGAGAGGTCCTCTTCCGCGCCTTTCTATTCGCGGCGCCGTTCATCGCCTTCCTCGCGGCTGACGCCTGCCTACCCCGAAGTTCTCCTGGCTTTCCCCTAGTCAGTCTGTTCACTGCTGCCGTCACTGCTGTCCTGGTCGTACCGGGATTTCTCCTTGGTTACTACGGTAAGGAACGACAGAACTACTTCACGCCTGCAGAGGTACAAACGGCAGCTTGGCTGGGTGCCCACGCACAACCGGGATCATTGCTCGTAGAGGGCAGCACCAATTATCCGACGCGCTTTCTCGATTACGAAAAGTTCACTTATGTTCCCATGAACCGCGAACCAGGAGATACAACCATGGAACTGCTGGCAGACCCTGCCGGGAAATTGGCGGAGTGGCTCAACAACCCGCAATATACCGATGCCTATGTACTCCTCAGCCGGGGACAGTTCCCAGCGGTGGACACCTTGTCGATGCCGGAGGGAAGCCTTGAGCAGATCGAGTTCGCGCTGCGCCAAAGCAAAAGTTTCCGCATCGCCTTTGAAACACCCGACGCCGTTGTGTTCACTCTGTCAGAACCAGGGCCGAAATGATGCGGAGACGAAACGCTTGGACCTCGGCAGCCGCGGTCGCGGTTTTCGCCTTGCTTTTCATTCTTGCTGTTGCCGTGACTGAAATACGGCTGACTTTCATGACTGCCTTCTGCCTACTGGTGCCAGGCTACGGGTGGGCTCGTCGAATGCAACTCAAGGATCGCGGTGACACACTGGCGTTGACTGTCGTTCTCAGTTTGGGCGCTTCAGTCCTGGTGGGGACCGCGCTAGCTGTTAGCGGTTGGTGGTCGCCTCTCGCAGGACTGGCTATCCTCGTTCTCATCACGATAGGAGGGTTCATGCCCTTACCCGGCGTTGCGCCCTTTCGAAAGGGTTTTAGATCCCGTTTCGCTCAGCGTCCCGGCCAGCAGAAGTACCTCCAATGAAGAGCTCCACTGGTTTCCAATGGAGCTCCCGCACCGTCAGAATAGCGTCATAGCCAACGATGAGGCTCGCTCTCTGACAGGTGCAGTTGGGTCTCGCGTGCCGGGAATACATAGAGCGTGGCGCTTTTTCACGTTCATTATGCCTCGATCCACCGACCCGTTTAGAAAGCACGCAGTGCTTATTAAAAATTTGGAGTGAGCTGTCTGTGGGTGCTGTCAGAGGGCTGACCTCGCTGCCGGTAGCTGTTCCACGTTGGTTCCCGGTGAACCCGTGGTGCGGCTGGCGGTCGGTTGTTCAGACTAGTTCTGGTGGGTCGTTCACCTTGGTGAAAAGGTCCTTCCAGGATGTTTGCGAGGGCCAGGATTTGGGGAGGTGCAATCGAATTCTTCGGGCGCTGGAGATGATGCGGGCCGGGGCGTTGATGAGTTTCGCGGGGATTGTTGCCTGGCTTCGTGAACCTCCCTGCGGCGATCAGTCCATCGGTGTGCGTGACGTTGTAGACCCTCACGGCCAGCAACAGCCAGGCGGAGTTTGCCCCGAAGCGCCTGGAGGGCCGGTGCGCCAGGGCGCTGTTCCTCAGGTCGGCGTTGACCTGCTCGATGATCGCGTGCTTGCGGTGGACCTTGTCCGCGGCCACGGTGTGGAGGTTCCCGCTTTGACGGTGGTGAAGAATGCGTGGAACCGGTACGCGTCGAAGAGGGTGCCCTGCCCGTCGGTGGCGTTCAAGTTCAGTTCGGAGATCCGGTGCCCCACCAGCCGGGCGGTGACCTGCTTGCTCTTCTTGGGGGAGGAGAACGCGGTGAAGGACGTTTCGGCGACCTCGGCGGCGGGGGGCTACATGCCGGCGACCTCGTCGAAGGCGGCGTCGGTGCAATCGATGCTCTTTCGCGCGTCGGCGGGGATGGAGGCGATGTGTGTGTGATCGACTATTCGTGGGCCGGTTCACGGCCGGATTCATGCGCACGGTCACCAAGACACCGGTCCAGAGCCGGCCAAAGCGGTCGAGACTGCGGCGGGTCCGGAGCAGGCCGAATCGAAGCGGCAGAGCGCCGGCGGACCGCCGAGTACGCAGCCCAGTGAGGCTTGGGCACCGATGACCAGGTGTCCGGCTCCCAGGGCCGAATTCGCCATCGGACCAACGCTGGAATTACTGAACTGGTGTTCCCATAGTGCCCATGCCACGGTGTAGGAAGTCTGTTTGTCGGGGCCCGCCCAAGCCTATGTGGCGTTGGCAGGACATGGCGGGACGCGTTCGCCGGAGCTAGCATCGGAACATGAGACCGAGGAGGGTATTCCGCTGGGGGACCGTCGCCGGACTCCTCATCTTTGGCTTGTTGTTGGCAGGAAGTTCCTTCCCTCCCATCGGCACGTCGCCAGGAAACGTCCAGGTACGGTCAGCGGGTGACCCAGAAGTTGAGAGCCAACCTGGTGCGAACTCGAAGCAAGAAATCCTGCTGGACGATGGCTTCGATGGGACTACGCTCGAAGCCTCTACTTGGAATACATGTCATTGGTGGCAGGACCGCGGTTGCACGATCGCCACCAACAATGAGCTCGAATGGTACCTTCCTCAGCAGGTAAAGGTTTTCGATGGGACTCTACACATGGCTGCCGAGCGCAGCGAGATCTCGGCCTCCAACGGCAGCGATTATCCCTTCGCCTCCGGCATGGTGACAACTGGACCACCAGCCCATGACATGCCGTCCAAACTTGAATTCACTTACGGGAAAGTCGAGGTCAGGTTTCAGATCCCTTCGGGCCGCGGCCTTTGGCCAGCAATCTGGCTCCTTCCTGCAAGCGAAGACTCGCGGCCGGAGATAGACATGTTAGAAGTAACCGGTGACGCTACGGGCCGCCTGATGATGCATTTGCATCCAAAAAGCAGGTCAGAGCCATCCATTGGGAAGGATTACGTCCTCCCGGAAGGGGGCTCCCTGGCTGGCAGTTGGCACACCATCTCCCTGGACTGGTCTCCCAACAAATTGACCTACCTACTCGACGGAAAGCAAGTATGGCAAGTAGTTGGTGAGCAGGTGCCGGACGAGCCGATGTACTTGGTAATGAACCTGGCCGTCGGGGGAGACTATCCGGGGAGTCCGGATGAGAGCACCACGTTCCCTGCGGTTTTCAAGATTGATCGTGTCCGGATTCTAAGCAATAGCTGACTATAGAATGAGGAGTAACACCTGTTTGTTATCTACCATTCTAAGGTGATCTTTTTAAAAACTAGCAAGACAACTGCACGAGCGATCGCGAACACTACAAGCCAAAGCTCATATGGTCCTTAGGGTGACTAAGCCTTGCCTTGCCTCTCTGACAGAAAACTCCTACTCGATTAGGACTGCTCGGAGGGGAAAAGGAATATGGTGTCGCGTTAGGCTTAAGAAAGTGGACGCTCCGTCATCTCTAGTCAAGCGTGAACAGGAGCGATAGCAAGAATACCTGTCGTCCTCACGGCATCGATGCTGCATGACCGTAGCGTCGGCCCGCTCTGCGCTCTTGCGGCTTGGTTTGCCGCCTCGGTCCACTTTTCTATTTGACTCGGAAATTCTGGCACCCTCACTCGTACCCCTCAGGATTCTGAGACTGCCAGTGCCAGAGGTCGGCAACCATGTCATCCAGCTCATACTTCGCCGACCATCCAATATCGCGGGCAATCCGACTGACGTTTGCGAACGATACGGCGACGTCTCCCGCTCGTCGTGGAACGATCTTTGTTGGCACAGATTTGCCGGTAACCTCCTGGAATCGGGATACCATTTCGAGCACGGAGACACCCGAACCTCTTCCAACATTCCATGTCTCGAAGCCGGAGTTTTCTGCCTTGTACTCCATCACCTTGACGTGGGCGTCAGCCAGATCCATAACGTGGATGTAATCCCGGATTCCGGTCCCATCGGCTGTTGAGTAGTCATCTCCATAGACACTGAGTTCAGGATAGGTGCCAGCGGCAACCCGCGCGACGTACGGCATCAGGTTCGCCGGCGTCCCTCGGGGATCTTCGCCGATTACTCCCGAAGGATGGGCGCCCACGGGATTGAAGTATCGAAGTACGCCCACGGACAATGCGGGATTAGCCGCATTCAGATCTCTAAGTACGGATTCGGCGTACAGCTTGCTACGACCATAAGGGTTGGTGGGTTCTGTAGCAGCTCCCTCGTCAACCGGCATTGACGCGGACTCTCCGTAAACTGTCGCAGAGGAGCTGAATAGGACGACGGCCACATTCCCCTGAAGTGCAGCTCGCGCAACGTTCAAGGTGCCGCCCAGGTTGGTCTCGTAGTATTTGTCCGGAAAGCGGACCGATTCGGCAACTGACTTCAAACCGGCAAAGTGAATTACCGCTTCGGGAGATGTTTCAGCAATTACCGCGTCTATACGCGTCTTCGATCTTACGTCCCCTTCAAGCACATCAATGTGTGTGTCCGTTAATTGAGATACGCGCTTAATCGATTCAATGCTGGAATTGCTGACGTTGTCCACCACGACGACTTCATGTCCCTCTTCGACCAAACGCAGACATGTATGAGATCCGATATATCCGGTTCCACCGGTGACGAGTACCTTCACACCGACCACGATATCCGGAGCGGGACTTAGCTTCATCCCCTCGGACCGTTTCACTGGTTCTCCATGCGGTTCGCGGACAATGCGCACAGCTTCGCCCGTGCTGACGAACGTTTACGGCCGACACCGAACCTCCTCAGCAAAGTGATGCGCAGTTTGACCCGAGTCGTGCCACGTTGGCCTGATTTCCCCTTCCAAGGGCCCGGGCTGGTTGACCTTCCGGGGTTCGGAGAATCCGACGCTAATTGGGTGCTTGTCGCCTGCTGCGATGAGCCTCTTCGTGCGGGGGGGTGAAGATTGCTTCGGGTGCGACGGCCGTGCAGATCGCCCAAAAGGAGCGCCGAGGTCGCCGCCCTGGTCGCGGTGGCCAAGGACCGGATCGCCGAGATGCAGCTCGTTGAGGGCCGGCAGCAGTTCGAATTCCCGCTGGCTTCGGGGCGGCCGCCCCAGGTTGGGCCGGTCGTCACCGGGACCTCATCCCAACTGCTGTGGGACTTGTTAGGGGTGGAGCCGACCCTGAAGGCCGACTTCCTCCGCGTGCTGGAGGAGATCAGGGTTCCGGCCCGTCCCTGCGAACGATCTGGCGGAGCCTGGCCAGGTGCATCGACCAAGTTGGCGGGATGGTCTGTCCAAGGTGGCCTACTCCTTCACGACGGACCAGCACGGTGGTGCCGGCTTCGGGATGGTCCTGTACGTCGTCACGACGCTCTACTTGGAGGTCAATGACGAGGACGACCCGCACAAGGTTGAGATGAGCAAGGAACGCCTGGGCGATCCGCAGATCGTGGTCGGCCTACTGGTGGACTCCGGAGGCATTCCGTTGGAGATCCACTGCTCCGGGAAACAAGGCCCAAACCTCCACCCTGCTCCCGGTGGTGCGCTCCTTCCAGGACCGCCACCAGATCAAAACCTGATCGTGGTCGGCGATGCCAGGATGGTCTGAAGCGGCGAACCTCAACGCCTTGGAGGAGGCCAGGTTCTTCTTCATCGTCGGCTCGAGGAGCACCAAGGCTCCCTACGACCTGGCCGCGCCCCTCCAGTGCCACGACAACCACTTCACCGACGGCCAGACTTTGGAATTTCCCCGCACCATGGGCGCCGGGGCCCAGGCCCCGTGATCGGCGGGTGATCTACCACGACTCGTTTCAGCGGGAGAAGCGGGACAACTTCACGCTGGACAAGCAGATGGAGAAGGCCGAGAAGGTCGCCAACGGCAGCCGAGCGCTCAAACGCAACCGGTTCATCAAACTCTCCGGCAAAAAACCCGGCGTGGAGTGGGGCCTGGTAGTGCGCGCCCGGCAAGTCCAGGGGCTGAAAGGCTATGTCTCCAACATCGGCCCTAAGGTCCTGGATGACCCCGCCGTGGTGGCCGCCTACCACGACCTGTGGCAGGTCGAGAGGTCGTTCCGGATGGCCAAGAGTGACATCTGGGCCCGGCCGATGTTCCACCACCAGCGTGGCTCCATCGAGGCCCACCTGACCGTGGTGGTCTGCACCCCAACCATCGATGCCGACACCCAGAACATCCTCGACCGGATCAGCAACTCAACGGGACGCTGAAGTGGCACGACTCAGGTCGGAGATCGAAGTTCACGGTTTTCGGCCGGGCCGAGTCGTCATGGCGGGGGAATCCCGTGGCAGTCGAGTACGGAACACGCACGCCAATACAAGTCGACAGTTCTACGGTCGTTTTCATGTCATCGGTCCCCCCCGGGCGAGTTTCCGCCTCCTGCATGAAACTCTCTTCAGTCGCACACGTATCACGCCTTGGATTAGGCCCAACATGATGCGGTCATCCATCCTGCCCTCGCGCGCTCGCCGCTCCCTCCGGACCCCTGCACAGCGACCACGACGCGGGTTCCGTGGCCTCGTCGCACATCTCCTCATCGCCTGCCTCGCCCTGATCACTTTGAGTGCCTCCGCGTCCATGGCGTACGTCCCGGTTCTGGCGGCGTCCAGTGTGGGATCCAATCTCGTCAACAATCCTTCGCTGGAGACCGGTACGTCCTTCCCGGACTGCTTCCAGGCCTCCGGGTGGGGCACCGAGGGAGAATGGAGCTTCTCGCCCGGACACACGGGTGAACGGGCCTTGACCGTCACGGTAACGGGATACTCCTCAGGTGACAGAAAGGCCCTACAGAACGAGACCACGGATTGCGCCCCTCGGGTGACGGAGGGGCAGGTCTACAACCTCGGCGTCTGGTACCAGTCCACGGCACCTGTCTCCATCACCACGTTCCGGCACACGGCCAGCGGCTGGACGTATTGGGGAGACCTGGGACAGGTCTCCGCCTCCTCGGGCTGGGAGCAAGCGTCCGTAGCGACCCCGCCTATTCCAGCAGGCACCGATCAGATCGCCTTCGGCCTCTCCATCGCTAGCAATGGAATCCTGACCACCGACGATTACTCCCTCTACGCCACCACGACCCCTCCCGCCCCGGCGGACGGAGAACTCGTGACGAACGGGACCCTCGCCGAAGGAAGCCCGGTGCCCACTTGCTTTTCGATGACCGGTTGGGGAGATCGCACCGCATCACAAGGCCTCTCGTCCGATGTCCCAACGACCGCCGCGGAAGAATCGCGCTCGTGGTCCGTGACGCTCAGCAACTACGTCAGCGGTGACGCGAAGCTGCTGCCCTCCGAGAGCCCGGCCTGTGCCCCCGCGGTGAAGGCCGGGAGCGAGTATGACATCGCCATCGACTACAAGTCGACGTCTGACGGTAACTCGATCACCGCTTTCACCCACACGGCGGCAGGGTGGGCGTACTGGACCGACCTGGCCCAGCCCCCTGCATCCGACACCTGGTCCAAGGCCACGGCGACGACCCCACCCATCCCCGCTGGCGTCGACGCCATCTCCTTCGGCATGTCCATCCACGCGAATGGAACGCTGAAGACAACCAACTATTCCTTGAAGGAAGTCACCACGGACCCCCCGCCCCCGGGGACTCCGGAGGAGATCGGGGCCTGGGAGGTGTTTGACGCGCCCATGCCGCTGCGGTCCATCCACGCGACTCTCCTCAGCGACGGCCGGGTGCTGCTGATCGCCGGTTCCGGCAACGATGAGGCAGCTTTCAATGCCGGCGAGTTTACGGCCTCGGTCTGGGACCCCACCACGGGGGCGTTCACGGACATCCCCGTGCCCTATGACATGTTCTGCGTCGGCCACGTGACGCTTCCCGACGGAAAGGTCCTCCTCGGCGGCGGGACCATGGAGTATCCCGCCGCCGATTCAGGGCCCACCACCTTCAAGGGATCTCCGAAGAGCTATTACTTCGATCCCGAGGACGACGGCTTCCATCCGGTCAACGACATGGCGGGAGCACACTGGTACCCCACCTTGACGAAGCTCGGAAACGGCGATGTGTGGGCAGCTGGAGGCCTGGACGAGAAGGCCGAGGGCACCGTCCTCACCGAGATGTTCAAGTGGGCCACCAAGACGTGGCTTCCGGCCGCCAACGTGCCCCAGACCTGGAGCTTCTGGGGAACCTACCCCCACATGTACCTGATGGACGACGGCAGGATGTTCTACTCCGGCGGTCACACCTTCGGGAATGGCCTCCCGGGCACCGGGGCATCCTTGTACGACTGGAAGACTGCCCAGATGTGGGACGTGCCCGGATTACGGGAGAAAGACCTGCGAGACCAGGCCGGGTCGGTCCTCCTGGGCCCCGCCCAGGACCAGAGAGTCATGATCGTGGGCGGTGGCAACACCGAGACGAACGTGCCCGCCATCAACCTGGTGGACATCATCGACTTGTCGGAACCGAACCCCGGTTATGTCCCGGGGCCTGACCTTCCGGGTCCGGGGAAGACCTACGTCAACCTTTTGAACCTTCCGGACCGGACCGTGCTGGCCGCAAACGGGTCGCGCCATAATCGCTCGGACAACGTCATGACGGCTGCCGTGTACCAGCCGGACACCGATAGCTGGCGCAGCATCGCCTCGGACCCGGTCGGCAGGAACTACCATTCCTCGGCCATCCTCCTGCCGGACGGACGGGTCGCGATCTTCGGGTCGAATCCACTGGACAACTCGTTCGATCTGCGGATCTCCGTCTACTCGCCGAAGTACCTGTTCAACGGGACAAGGCCCACTATCACCTCCGCCCCGACGTCGGCCACGCGAGGACAGCAGGTCACCCTGCAGGTTACAGGCACCATCAAGGCGGCCCAACTGATGTCCCCGATGTCATCCACCCACCAGACGGACACGAATGCCCGCCTCGTGGACCTGCCGATGACCTCCAATGACGACGGGACCGTCAGCGCCAGCATTCCGGCCAATCCAAATCTGTTGCCGCCTGGCCCTTACATGCTGACCGTCCTCGATGCCAACGACGTCCCGAGTATTGCGAAATGGGTGTGGATATCATGACCAGGTTCCGAGGCAGTATGCAGGCCAAGGCGGTGCGGAACGTCGTCGTCACCCTAGGGCTCATCGTCCTCCTTGCACTGTCGTACCACTCCGCGAACGGTTCTCCGACGAGTGCGCCGCTGAACCACGCCGGGCACGCCGAGCATCAGGCAGCGCCCCAACCCGGGCGCCAGACATCGAACCAGGTGGAGAACGCCGGCCCGTCCCAGTCCGGGAAACCGGGGGACGCCGGGCGGCCGAAGTCGGGACCACCCCAGCAGGGCCCCCCCGCGAGCAGGGGCCCGGCCAAGCCGCCGCCGGCGAAAAGGAACCATCCGGGGAACCGGCCGCAGACCTCCCTCGGACAGGCTGCTGGCCGGGAACATCCCATCAAGTCCGACAGCCCGGTCCGGCCTGGCCCTCCGCCCAAGCTGAGAGGTAAGGTCCCCCCCTCGCAAGCACTGGAGAAGGGCGCCACTGGCTTTGGTGGATGCCTTCGTGAATACGGAGAGAACGGCCAGTGCGTTCCCGTGGTCCCGCCCAGCATGGCGAGCCACGTCCAGGACATGAAGAAGGCCGGCCTGGATGCCAGCGCCATGAAGCACCACTGGACTTGTACCGAGTTGCGCACGTACTTCCGGAACGGTGTCGCGGTGCGCCAACCGGACGTCGATCCCCAGGAATTGGACACAAATGGAGACGGAACGGCCTGCGGCACAGGCGACGGCTAGAGCCTGTCACGCCCCATGACGTGTGGGCCGCTGGAGCAGGGACAGCTCCAGCGGCCCAGGTCAGATCACTCAAGAACCCGTGCACGCCGGTGCACCCTTCCCTGATATGGAACCGGACAATGATGCTCACCACAATCCTTGCCGTCGTCATCGGCATCCTGCTCATCGGAATATCCGTCTCGCTGCTGATCATTGCCGTATCGACCCTGTACGTCACGACGCACGCCTGGTGGGACCCGCGTACCCAGGCATCAACCTCCTACGAGGAGTTGATGCCCGAGATGGCTCACTCCTTCTCGCTGATCATGCCCTGCCGACACGAAAGCGAACTGGTCATGCGCACCACGCTGGACCATCTCTGCAGCCAGGATCATCCCAACGTCGAAGTCATCATCTCCGTGGGACACGATGATCCTAAGACGGTGGCCATCGCTCGCAAGCTCGCCGCCGAACGTCCGGAAATGGTCCGGGTCAGCGTTGACGAGGGCGCCGTGAAGAACAAGCCCCGTCAGCTGAACACCGCCCTGGCCCTGTGCCGAAACGACGTGGTCGGCGTCTTCGACGCCGAGTCGATCGCCGCCCCGAGCCTTCTCCGTCACGTCGACAGCTGTTTCCAGGCGAAGGAGGCGGATGTGGTCCAAGGAGCGGTGCAGTTGATCAACTACCGGGACACGTGGTACTCGCTGAGGAACTGCCTGGAGTATTTCATGTGGTTCCGATCACGACTCCACGCTTACGCCAAGCGAGGCTTCATTCCCCTCGGGGGCAACACCGTCTTCATCCGGCGCGAGGTCCTGAGTTCCGTCGACGGATGGGACAGCGACTGCCTGGCCGAGGACTGCGATCTCGGTGTCCGTCTCTCGGTCCGGCACCGGAAGATCGTGATCGCGTACTCTCCCCACCTAGTGACCAAGGAAGAGACGCCGGACTCGATCCCTGCCTTGATCAAGCAACGAACCCGATGGTCGCTCGGTTTCATGCAGGTCTTCGCGAAGCGTGACTGGGCCACGCTGCCCACGTTGCGGCAGCGGGCCATCGCCTGGTGGACGCTGATGCAACAGCACTTCATGGCCTTCACCGGTCTGTGCATACCGATCTGCATCATCACCGCGATATTCGGCAAGTTCCCGCTCGGCGTCACCATGCTGACGTTCATCCCGCTGATCCCCACCGTTGCCGCTCTGGCCTTTGACATGTGCATGCTCCGGGAATTCGGCCGCGACCACGGCTTCAAAATCCGGACCTACGACTACGTCCGGCTGGTTCTGGCGACCCCGTTCTATCAGATCCTGCTCGCCTACTCGGCCCTCCGGGCGCTGATCAAGTTCAGGCAGAGTGACTTCAGGTGGGAGAAGACCAGGCATGCTGGCTCACACCTCGGCTACCTGGGGGCACGGGCATGAAGACATCACTGGCACCTCCGCGCGTCCTGCCGGCACGGCCATCCGTGCCCGGGCCTCTTAACCGTTTCCTTGCATTCGCCAAGGCGGCCTACGCCGGGCTCACTCCGGACCAGAAGGCAGGGGCCCTGGTCGCCCTGACGGCCGCGATCCTCTCGGTCTGGAACGTCGTCCAGGCGACCGGATACCAAGACGACGAGGGCACCTACACCGCCCAGGCGCTGTCGTCACTCCGAGGAGACCTCGCTCCCTACACGTACTGGTATGACCACCCACCGCTGGGCTGGCTCCAACTGGCCGGACTGTCCTGGATACCCCTGGTCCTGGGTCAGGGGGGTGAATCAGCGGTCGGACAGATGAGGTATGTCACGGCAGTGTTCTTCGTCTGCAGCGCCGTACTCGTGTTCCTCGTCGCGCGCCGCCTCCAGCTGCGGACGCCCATCGCAGTCATGGCGGGACTGCTGTTCAGCCTTTCGCCGCTGTCGCTCGTCCTCGGCCGGCAGGTCTTCATCGATAACGTGGGCGTTCCGTGGCTGCTGCTCAGCTTCTACCTGGCGCTGTGTCCACAGGTCAAACTTTGGAATCACATCGGCGCCGGGTTGTGTTTCGCCGTGGCGATCATGTCCAAGGAAACGCTGGCGATCTTCGGTCCGACGTTGCTCTTGGCTCTCGTGCACCGCCCCTTCTGGCAGACCCGCCTGTTTTCCGTCGTCGGGTTCCTCTCCGCCGGCGGCCTGGCCTTGGCCTTCTACCCGCTGATGGCTGCCCTGCGTGGCGAATTGATCACCGGCCAGGGCCACGTCTCCCTCCAGGACGCCCTGAGCTTTCAATTCATCTCACGCGAAGGATCTGGAAGCTTCTTCGATCCGGCCTCGGACCGGGCTGAACTCGTGCAGGGTTGGTTGTACTACGACAGCCCACTGATCCTCGCCGGGCTCGGAGCCTCGTTGCTGTGCCTGCTGCGCCACGACACCCGGTGGATCCCGGCGGGTCTCCTGCTTTTCTCCGTCCCGGTGGTGCTGGGGAACGGCTACCTGCCCGCCATGTATATCATCGCGTCCGTGCCATTTTTGGCCCTGGCCGTTGCCGTCGCCACCGACCTGGCGTGGCGCACGGTAACTCGGCGGGTGTCGTCCCTCCCGGGCTTCGGAGAACAAGCTGCGCCATCGAAAAACACGCTTCTCTTCCGGCGCCTGGTCCGTGCCGGGACGGCAGCCGTCTTGGTGATCGCCCTCGGGGCGCTGTTGCTACCCCATTGGCTACCTATCAACCGCTCGGTGCTGACGGCCCATGAGAACGCTGACTGGGACAGGACCCTGCAATGGACCAAGGACCACCTGCCCCACGAAGACACCGCGCTGGTCCCCTATTCCATGTGGAGTGACCTCAACGCCGACGGTCGGCACGACCCCTGGAAGGTCATCGCCCTGGAGAAGATGGACCGCGACTCGGATTTCGAGGTCCACCACGACGGTTGGCGGGACATCGACTGGATCATCGAGGGTCCTTCCACGGGCCGGAACATCGACGGGCTGGGACTTACTAACGCCAGCATTGCGCTGGAGAACTCCAGAGTGGTCGCCACCTTCGGTGCCTGGAAGGTCCGTGAGGTCCTCAACGACGGCGCGCGGTCTACCTCTACCGCGCCAGGGGCATAAGAGATTCCGCCGATAGGTCAGGGGCGTCGGGTGGGGCGGGCGTTCCAGCGGTGGGTAGTCCAGGCCTAGCGGATGAGGCGGCGGACGATGATGATCGCGTTGGCCAGGGCGATGAAGGCCTCGATCACCCGGATCCGGCGCTCGGTGCAGATGGCCAGTCTGCGGAAGCCGCGGTTGTGCCAGGAGTTGGTGCGCTCGACCACCCAGCGGGCGGTGTTCTGCACCGGGGCCAGGACCCCCTTGGTGGCGATGTGCCCCTGACAACCGAGTTCGGCCAGCAGCGCCCGGGTGGTCTTGGAGTCATAGCCGGCGTCCAGGTGCACGCAGATGGTCTCGGGCAACTTGAACCCGAATCGGGACAGCGTTTCCCGGGTCGGGCGCAGCAGCGGGGAGTCGTGCCGGTTGGCGCCGGCGATCACGCAACCGACCGGGATTCCCGTTCGGTCCACCAGCACCGAACGCTTGGTGCCCTGCTTGCCGCGGTCCACCGGGGACCGCCCGGCCCCCTCCCTGCCGCAGGGGGCCTTGACCAGGCATCCGACCACGCACAGGTCCTGCAGCTCAAGCCCGACGATCCGGTCATAGGCTGTCCAGACAGAGCTGCTCCAGGGCGGTGAAGATCCCGGCGGCGATCCATTCGTCCCGGCGCCGCCGGATCGTGGTGGCCGGATACGCGCTGTCGGCGATCTTCTCGTACGCCGCCCCGAGGACTAGGACCTGGATGAGTCTGTCGAAGACGACCCGGTCCTCGACCCGGGGTCGGTGACAGTCCCAGGGGTGGTGATCGAGCACCGGAGGGATCAGCGCGGCGAACTGGTCCCAGACCGGTTCGATGATGGAAGATGGCACGGCAAGCACAAGCACTCCTGAGGAAGACCGTAGGGCGTAGACACCCCGTGGTCTATCAGGGCTTGTGCCTGCCTCACGCCACCGCCACGCCGCACCTATCGGCGGAACCTCTTACTTGATTTTGTTGCCCACAGTCTCCACCCCCTGTGCCCCGGCGGCGCGCGCAAGGGCCACGGTGTCATCGATGCAGTTGTCGGCCATGACGATGACTAGCGCAGGCTTAATCGTCCGGGCGCACTCGTCGCGGACAGTCTTGACAATGCCGACCCCCTAGACGGTATGTAGTGACCGCTCCGGCGTGGAGGGGTTGCGGGCCGGGGCCTCGCTCACAGAGATTCGTGGGTTACCGGACACGAAGCCCCGTGCCCGGCCTTGCCGACAGTTGTGGGAGGCCCCGGTGTTTACCGAGCGTACGAGTGTCGGGCTCGATGTGCACGCACGATCCGTCGCGGCAGCGGCGATCGACGGCGTCACGGGAGAGCTCTTCCAGACGAGACTGACTCCGTCTCATGAGCACATCCTCTCCTGGGTCCGGGATCTGCCCGGTCCGGTGGCGGTGGCCTACGAGGCCGGCCCGACCGGCTTCGGCCTTTACCGTGCGCTGGTGGGGGCCGGGATCCGGTGCGAGGTCGTCGCCCCGTCCAAGCTGCAACGCCCGGCCGGGGACCGGGTCAAGACCGATGCCAAGGACGCGGTGCACCTGGCTCGGCTGCTGCGCCTGGATGAGGTCGTCTCCGTCTCGGTGCCCTCCGTGGACCAGGAAGCGGCCCGGGATCTGGTCCGGGCCCGGGAGGACTGCCGGGGGGATCTGATGCGCGCCCGGCACCGGCTGTCCAAGCTGCTGCTGCGCCAGGGCATCGTCTTTTCCGGCGGGCAGGCATGGACCGGTGCCCACCACACCTGGCTGGTCCACGAGGCCCAGCCACAACTGCTCCACCGGCCGACACGGCTGGCCTTCGATGCTGACCACGAGGCCGTGCTGGCCACTCTGGCCCGCCGAGACCGGCTCGATAGGTCTATCGAAGCCATGGCCGCCGACTCGGAGTTCACCGCGGTGGTGCACCGGCTGGGGTGCCTGCGCGGGGTCTCCACCCTGACCGGGTTCGGGCTGGCCGTGGAGATCGGCGACTGGCACCGGTTCACCGGCAACTCCATCGGCTCCTTCGTCGGGCTGGTGCCCTCCGAGCACTCCTCCGGGGCCTCGCGGTCTCAGGGTCCGATCACCAAGGCCGGCAACACCCATGCGCGCCGATTACTGGTTGAGGCCGCCTGGCACCACCGGTCCCGGTACACCATCGGCAAGACCATGCGCGACCGCTGGGAGGCGGCCCCCGCACCGGCCCGGGCCCGCGGCGATGCTGGCAACCGCCGCCTGCATGAGAGGTGGGTGCGGTTCCTGGCCCGCGACAAACGGGGCACGGTGGCCAACGTAGCCATCGCCCGCGAGCTGGCCGGCTGGTGCTGGTCACTGGCCGTGATGGAGGACTGAGCCACAGAGACCGCTTCGCATTCCGCCGTGGCCGGTGGCAGCGCGTGGAGCGACCCGCGATACAACTATGAGCAGCCGAACCCCGTCCGACGACGCTCGATCCTAGACACGCGGTCCCGCTCCTGCCGAACACCCCGTCCTGCGGTACCCAACCCGCGCATATCAGTCTGACCGCGCGTCGATCAATGACACGCTCACCGAACCCCCGCGAAGCGAAGCAAGAGGCGCCCGCCCCCCGATCAGGGACGGGCGCCTCGCCCTGCCTCTTGACAGGAGGCCACTACATATCAGTTGTGTGCCGGGATGAGCGACAGGATGCGAGGTTCGGGTCGGTCCAGTCCGGCCAGATCCCGAGCAAGGGCGTCGGGGGAGACGATCGGCGGTGTGGTCTCCTCAATGGACGGCGAGTTCGCTGTCAGTTGCGCACGGGTCCTCCGTGCAAAACATCAGCACAATGAGGGCAGCCCACGCGAACCACGAGTTCGGTCTGCGGCACGGGGTCGGTCCGCGGCTCAGGATCGGCTGGGGTGGGGGCGTCGATGGTGTCAGTCATGATTGCTGTTCCTCCTGAAGAGCTGCCACGGGCACGGGCCGGCTCGCAGCGGGACGGGTACGGTAGATGACGCGAGTCGTGAAGGCAAAGCGGATCAGGAACGCGATCGTGAGGGTCGCGGCCTGGGCGACGACGCTGGGGACGAGCAACAGGTCCACCAAGAGCACGAGCACCGGCATCCGGACGAGCGTCTCGATGTTGTTGAAGCTGAAGCTCACAATGAGGCGTTGCCAGAACGGGCGGGCCCCACGCACGTCGCGGAAAACCAGCCGCTCATGCATGAGGAAGTTGCTCAGAATGGTCAGTTCCGTGGCCACGATCGCGGCCAACAGGTAGTGCGTTCCGCCGCCGAGGAGAGCCGCCATGATCAAGAGGTTGAGCACCGCGCCGAAGGCCCCTACCGCGGCGAACCTGGACATCCGACTGCATGCCAGGACGACAAGCCGACGGAAGAAGTGCTGACCGCGGGCGAGGCCGTCCATGCTGCTGGCAGCACGTACCTTTGGGATATCGCTTGAGACGGGTTCGGTCCAGGTATCAGCGTGAGGGACGTCAACAGGAACATCTGCCGTTCCGGATGTCGGCTGGTCCTCAGGCAGCAACTCCGCCGTGCTGGGCTGGTCAATGCTCTCGGCCGGTACCCCTGCGATGGCAGGTGGTCGGTCTGCTCCTGGAGTGGTAGTGAAGGTCAAGGAGGCTCTCCTCAATGCCGGCGGATCGGCATGCCCCAGTCCCGGGCCACAGGGGGAGTAGCGCCCGGCATCGAGGGAGTGCGACGACTGCCATTCGCACTCGCGGAGGACAGCCCTGGTACACGTGTGTGCGCATGCTCCCGGAACGCTTTCCAGCGGCCCGAGCGCTGATCGAGGGAGGGGATCAGCCCTTGATCTGCGCCAACGACTCGAACTGTACGGACGCCCCGTGGGCCTGATCACGAGTAATCGCTACGTGGATTCCCGTCGGGGCCTACTCGGCTGACCGGCAATTCGCTCGGTGCCGATACGCAGATGGACGTGCATGCCGAGGAGTCTGCACTCAGGGCTCCGGGTGCCGAAGCAGTGTCCCGCCGTGCCGGGTCCGGCGGCGTGCTGCAGCCCTGGGTGGGGCACTTTGGCCATGTCAGATGAGCGGGCACGGGCAAGCTCCGCGGCGCCAACACCGCTGGATGCGCGGAGCCACCGGGGCCTGGGCGCGTGGTCGCCGAGAGTGGCGAGGACCGTGCGGGGCAGGGGAATGTCCAGGGAGGCAGTGGCGCAACGGTCAAGGCCCGGAGCCATGCCGACAACGCGCTCGAGGGCCTGGGCCCGGTCCACACCGAGCCCAGGCCCTCGAGGCCTGACCTATGAAATTCGACTCCGACCTGCGGGGACGCCGTGGGGGACGGGCGCCTCGCCTCACCTCGTGAGGACAGCCCAGTACACATAGGGTGCCGGGACCGAGGGGTTCTGAGTATCCGCCGGTGTAAACGGAAACCGTTCCTGGGCGCCGCCCGGCGCCCGGAACGGTTCAGCCAGGGATCACCCGGGAGGTCACCAAGGGGCTACTCGGGGACGGAGTCCGTCGGCGGGGAAGCGGCAGGAGTGCTCGCCAGCCAGCCGACCAGCGCCGCCCCCGGAGGATGCGCGGACGGCGATTCGCGAACGATGTCCCGGCGTTCACCCCGGGACGTGGTGTACTGCCCGGTCAGCGGTCCAGCCAGGCCGTGACCTCGCGCGACTGCCGGGCGAGCACCTTGCCGACCCTCGGCTCGGCGGCCTGCGCCAGCTTGCTGCCGACCAGCGGGATCTTGCACTCCACGTAGCCGTCCACCTGCACGTCGGTGCCGGACTCCGTCGGCACCAGCCGCTGCTCGGCCGTCGCGGTGGCCTTCGCCGCGCCGACGGTGATCACCAGCTGGCCGGTCCGCGAGCCGTCCGCCGCCGGGGCGGACCAGTTCTCCTGCTGCTCCAGGCGCAGCTTGTCACCGAGGAACTTGCCGGCGAACTTCTGCACCGCCTCCGGCAGCCTGTGCACCGGCACGGACCGGATCATGGTGACGGACACGGGCCCGGCCGGCTCGCCCTGGCGCTCGAAGGCGACCAGTTCCCCGCCGAGCCCCTCGGTCACCTTGCGGTTGAAGTCCTCGCCCGCCAGGGCCGAGAACACGTCGGCCGGGGGGTGGGCAATGGTGGTGGATTCCTTGAACGCCATCGGGGTCCTCCTGGGGGTTCGACTGTGCCTGGCCTCCGCCGGCAGCGGACGCCACGGACGAGCCTATCGCGAGCAACTATGCTGGGATGAATGACCACACCCCACCCGCTGGCAGGGCTGTTCCCCGCCCTGCTGCAGGATCCTGCCGTCGCCGCATCCGTCGTCTCCGCTGGTCGGACCGGTGCTGACCGCACCGAGGACCTGGAGATCAGTCTGCCCGACGGCGCCCGCGCACCCCTGGCGGCCCTGCTCGCCGGGGCGTCGGGCGGGGTGACCACGGGCACGGAGGAGCAGCCGCAGGGCCTGGCCCGGCCCGGCGTCGTGCTGCTGGTGACCGCCACCTCGCGGGAGTCCGAGGACCTCGCCGCCGACCTGGCCGGCTGGATGGACCCGGAGACGATAGCGCACTTCCCGTCCTGGGAGACCCTGCCGCATGAACGGCTCTCGCCGCGCTCGGACACCGTCGGCAACCGCCTGGCGGTGCTGCGCCGGCTCGCCCACCCCGGGGAGGGCGGCGGGCCCCCGCTGGCCGTGGTCACCGCCCCGGTCCGCTCCGTGCTCCAGCCCCTCGTGGCCGGGCTCGGAGACCTCGCGCCGGTGCGCATCTCCGTGGGCGAGGACCACGACTTCGACTCCGTGGTGCAGTCCCTCGCCGACGCCGCCTACTCGAGGGTGGACATGGTCTCGCGCCGCGGGGAGTACGCCGTGCGCGGCGGGCTGCTGGACGTCTTCCCGCCCACCGAGGCCCACCCGCTGCGCATCGAGTTCTTCGGGGACACCGTGGAGCAGATGCGGTACTTCTCCGTGGCGGACCAGCGGTCCCTGCAGGACGCCACCGGCGACGGCACCGGGCACCCCACCACGCTGTACGCCCCGCCGTGCCGCGAGCTGCTGCTGACCGACTCCGTCCGTCGCCGGGCCCGGGAGCTCCAGCCGTCCCTGCCCGGGGCCGTGGACATGCTCGAACGCATCGCCGAGGGGATCGCCGTGGAGGGCATGGAGTCCCTGGCCCCGG
Source organism: Micrococcus sp. (assembly GCA_029961105.1). Classification (GTDB taxonomy): domain Bacteria; phylum Actinomycetota; class Actinomycetes; order Actinomycetales; family Micrococcaceae; genus Citricoccus. The sequence goes on from JASBVO010000001.1 coordinate 22,625, forward strand.
TGCTGGCCGACGGCATGGTCCCGTTTCTGGAGCTTCTCCCCGAGGACTCGCTGACCATCCTGGTGGAACCGGAGAAGGTCCGGCACCGCGCCGACGACCTGCTCAACACCAACGAGGAATTCCTCACCGCCGCCTGGGCGTCCGCCTCCCAGGGCGGGGCCGCCCCGGTGGACATCGCCACGCTGGGTGGCGGGACCGGCTCCGGTCCCGACGCCGGCCAGGCCGGGGCGGGCGGCTTCGCCACCCTGGCGGAGACCCGGGCCACCGCGCTGCGCCGCTTCCAGGGCTGGTGGCAGATCACCGCCCTCGGTGCCGACGTCGAGCTGCTGCCGGACGCCTCCGCGCTGCGCACCGCCTTCACCGAGCCCCGCGGCTTCCACGGGGACGTGGACGCCATGATCCAGCACGTCAGCCAGCGGTGCGCGGAGGGCTGGCAGGCGGTCGTGGCCACCGACGGGCCCGGACCGGCCCGGCGCCTGGCCGAGCTGCTCGGCGAGGCCGGACTGCCCGCCGTCGTGGTGGAGACCGTGCCCGCCGAACCGCAGCCCGGGCAGGTGACCATCACCACCGCCGTCGCCGGCTCCGGGTTCGCGATGCCGCAGGCGAAGGTGGCGCTGCTGACCGAGCAGGACCTGTTCGGCCGCAATCGTGCCTCAGGGCCACGCGGTGCCACCAAGACCCTGGCCCGCAAGCGCCGCAACGCGGTGGACCCGCTGAGCCTGGCCGAGGGCGACTACGTGGTGCACAGTCAGCACGGCATCGCGAGGTTCGTGGAACTGCAGCGCCGCAAGGTGGCCGGCGCCGGGACGGCCGGGGGCGCCGGGAGCTCGGCCAACGGGGACTCCTACCGCGAGTACCTCGTGCTGGAGTACGCCCCGTCCAAGCGCGGGGCGCCGGGGGACCGGCTCTTCGTGCCCACGGACCAGCTGGACCAGGTCACCCGGTACGTCGGCGGAGAGACGCCGAGCCTGTCCAAGATGGGCGGCTCGGACTGGGCCTCCACCAAGTCCAAGGCGAAGAAGGCCACCAAGCAGATCGCCGGCGAGCTGATCCGCCTGTACTCGGCACGGATGGCCTCGAAGGGCCATTCGTTCGCCCCGGACACCCCGTGGCAGCGCGAGCTCGAGGAGTCGTTCGCGTTCATCGAGACCCCGGACCAGCTCACGACCATCAACGAGGTCAAGCAGGACATGGAGGCCTCGGTGCCCATGGACCGGCTGATCTGCGGCGACGTCGGCTTCGGCAAGACCGAGGTGGCCGTCCGGGCCGCCTTCAAGGCCGTCCAGGACGGCAAGCAGGTGGCCGTGCTGGTCCCCACGACGCTACTGGCCCGGCAACACCATGAAACCTTCACCGAGCGGTTCGCCGGCTTCCCGGTGAAGGTGAAGGCCCTCTCCCGGTTCCAGAACGCGAAGGAGTCCAAGGAGACCCTCGACGGCATGGCCGAGGGATCCGTGGACGTGGTCATCGGCACCCACCGGCTGCTGTCCAAGGAGGTCCGGTTCAAGGACCTGGGGCTGGTGATCGTGGACGAGGAGCAGCGCTTCGGGGTGGAGCACAAGGAGGCGCTGAAGACGATGCGCACCAACGTGGACGTGCTGGCGATGTCCGCGACCCCGATCCCGCGCACCCTGGAGATGTCCCTGACCGGGATCCGGGAGACCTCCACCCTGGCCACCGCCCCGGAGGAGCGGCACCCCGTGCTGACCTACGTGGGCCCCTACACGGACCAGCAGGTCACGGCGGCGATCCGGCGCGAGCTGATGCGCGAGGGCCAGGTGTTCGTGGTGCACAACCGGGTCTCCTCCATCGACAAGGTGGCCGGGCGGATCCGCGAGCTGGTCCCCGAGGCCCGGGTCGTGGTGGCCCACGGCAAGATGGGCGAGGCCCGGCTGGAACAGGTGATGGTGGACTTCTGGGAACGGAAGTTCGACGTGCTGGTGTCCACCACGATCATCGAGACCGGCCTGGACATCGCCAACGCCAACACCCTGATCATCGACCGTGCCGACGCCTACGGGCTGTCCCAGCTGCACCAGTTGCGCGGCCGGGTCGGCCGCGGCCGGGACCGCGCCTACGCCTACTTCCTGTACGACGCGGAGAAGCCCTTGGGCGAGACCGCCCTGGAGCGGCTCAAGGCCGTGGCCGCCCACAACGAGCTCGGCTCGGGCATGCAGCTGGCCATGAAGGACCTGGAGATCCGCGGTGCCGGCAACCTGCTGGGCGGCGAGCAGTCCGGTCACATCGCCGGCGTCGGCTTCGACCTGTACCTGCGCATGGTGGGCGAGGCCGTGGCCGACTTCAAGGGCGGGGAGGACAGCGCGCCCGCCGAGGTCAAGGTGGAGTTGCCGATCAACGCCCACCTGCCGCACGACTACGTGCCGGGGGAACGGCTGCGGCTGGAGGCCTACCGCAACCTGGCCCAGGCCAACGACGACGCCGCCGTGGACGCGGTGGTGGAGGAGCTGCAGGACCGCTACGGCGAGCTGCCCGCCGCCGCCCAGAACCTGGTGGCGGTGGCCCGGTTCCGCAACGCCGCCCGGGCCGCCGGCGTCACCGAGGTGATGCTGATGGGCCAGAACGTGAAGTTCGGCCCCTCCGACCTGCCCGAGTCCCGCGTGATGCGCCTGCAGCGCATGTACAAGGGCGCCTCGGTCAAGCCGGCCCTGAACGCGGTGATGATCCCGCGGCCGAAGACCGCGCCGGTGGGCGGGAAGGACCTCGTGGACCTGCCGCTGCTGGACTGGGCCGCGCAGGTGCTCAAGGCGATCTTCCTGCCGGACCAGCCGGCCCCCTAGTGGCGCCGGCCCGCTCGCTGGTCGTGGCGGGCCCGCCAGTGGGTCCACCAGTCCGGGGACGGGACGCCGGACAGCCAGGGGGACAGCGGGGTGGCGTTGATGAGCAGGCCCACGGACCAGCTGACGAGCAGGCACAGGACGAACTTGGCGCCGTCGTCCAGGACGCCGTGGTCCACCAGGGTCTGCAGCAGCCACCCATGGAACAGCACGACGACGGTCCCGGTGCGCACCAGGGCGTTGACCGCCGGAGCCGCGTCCCGGACGAACCGCTCCACCACCGTGCCGAAGACGAGCACGAGCCCGGCGGCCATGGCGGCACCGACCACGGGACTCACCAGGAACTGCCCGAAGCCGGCGAACTTGATGTTCAGCGGTTCCACGCCGAGCCGCACGGCCAGCAGGCCCAGCAGGAAGACGCCGGTGCCGGTCAGGGCCCGGTACCGGGTGATCCTCGGCTGCAGGCGGAACCGGAACAGCTCGCCGGCCAGGACGAAGAACAGGCACGGCAGGGCCAGCCCCATCCCGAGGGGCGTCCGGCCCAGCAGCGAGCCCGGGAGCATGGACAGCAGCAGGCCCCCCACCGAGACGGCCCAAGCCACCCACGGCGGGAAGCGCTCCAGCCAGCGGCGCAGCAGGGTCACGAAGAACAGCACGGAGATGAACCAGAAGGCCCACCACGGTGGGGTCTGGTGCGAGCCGCCGTACCAGCCACTGGCCATCAGCGGCCAGAACTCCGCCGGTGCATCACGCGTCCAGAGCCAGGCCGCCACGCTCATGATGACGGCCCAGGCCAGGTAGGGGACCGCCAGGGTCTTCCAGCGGGTGCGGACCTCATGGCCGAAGGGCCGGCCCAGGGTCCAGAAGTAGCCGGTGAGGAAGAAGAACAGCGGCATCCGCCAGATCTCCAGGTATTCTCCGCCGGGCAGCCGCGGCCCGTAGGAGTGGCCGAGGACGACGGCGGCGATGGAGACGATACGCAGAACGTCCACGCCGGTGTTCCGGCGTGGACGTCTGGTGGTCGGCGATGCCGAGGTGCCTGCGCGGGGGATGGGGCCCTCCGGTCCCGGGGCCCGGGACGCTCGGCTCAGTGCCCGCGGCGGGCGACCGGGTTCTCGGCGTGGATGGCCTCGTGGTCCACGGTGTCACCACGGCCGAGGATTCCCTGGGGGATGATGAAGGTCAGCACGGCCAGGACCATGGCGATGACGCCGGGGACCCACACGGTCTCGAACTCCCACCAGCCCATGGCGTACAGGCAGCCGAGGAACAGGACGAAGCAGACGGCCCAGACCAGGATGTTCCCCCAGAAGTTGCCCTGGCCGGAGTAGCTCTTGGGCTTGCCGTTGACGATCACGATGTCTCCTCAGTACTGGTGCGAGCGGTTGCCGACGCGGGACGGACCCGTCCGTCAGCTCGTCTTCAGGATAGCAAGGGCGGAGCTGGCACCGATCCGTGTGGCGCCGGCGTCGATCATGGCCAGGGCGTCCTGCCGGGTGCGGACGCCGCCGGATGCCTTGACCCCCACGTCCGGTCCCACCACGCGGCGCATCAGGGCGACGTCCTCGACGGTCGCGCCTCCGGTGGAGAAGCCGGTCGAGGTCTTGACGAAGTCCGCTCCGGCCTCGACGGCGGCCCGGCAGGCCAGTTCCTTGGCGGCGTCGTCCAGCAGGCAGGTCTCGATGATGACCTTCAGGATGGCCCCGTCCTCGTGCACCGCTGCGGCCACGGCGCCGATGTCCGCCACCAGCGCCTCGCGGTCCCCGGCCAGGGCGGCGGAGATGTCGATGACCATGTCCACCTCGTCGGCGCCGTCGGCCACGGCCCCGGCCGCCTCGGCCACCTTGACGGCGGTGGTGGTGGCGCCCAGCGGGAACCCGGCCACGGCGCAGGTCAGCACCCCGCTGCCGGCCAGGGCCTGATGCACGGTGGACACCCAGACGGGGTTGACGCAGACGCTCTTCACCTTCGCCTCGGTGGCCTCGGCACAGAGGTCCAGGATGTCCTGGCGGGAGGCCTGCGGCTTGAGCAGGGTGTGGTCGATGTACTGGGCGAGGTCCATGGGTTCCAGCCTACTGTCCCAGGGCCTCGGCCACGGACCGCTCCAGCTGTTCGAGGGCGGCGGCTGCCTCCCCGCGGACCGCGGGCAATTGCGCGGCGGAGTCGACGGGGCGGACGACCTCCAGGTAGCACTTGAGCTTCGGCTCGGTCCCGGAGGGGCGGACGATCACGCGGGAGTCGTCCGCGGTGGTGTACATCAGGGCGTCGGTGGCCGGGAGGTCCCGGTAGCCGGCGGACAGGTCCACCGCCGTGGTGACGTCATGACCGGCGAGGCTGGTGGGCGGGGTGACGCGCAGCCGGGTCATCATCGCCTCCAGCAGGGCGATGTCCGCCACCCGGATGGAGAGCTGGCCGGTCACCGTCACGCCGAACTGCAGGGCGATCGCGTCCAGGACGTCCAGCAGGGTCCGGCCCTCGGCGGCGAGGGAGGCGGCCATATCCGCGGCCACCAGGGCTGCCGTCATCCCGTCCTTGTCCCTGACCAGGTCCGGGGCCACGCAGTACCCCAGGGCCTCCTCGTAGCCGTAGCCCAGCCCGGGCACCCGGGCGATCCACTTGAACCCGGTCAGCGTGGTCTCGTGGGTCACGTTCAGCTCCGTGGCCAGCCGGGACAGCAGCCGCGAGGAGACCACCGAGTTGGCCACCACGGCCCCGGTCGGGCGCAGCCGGTCGACCAGGTGGTGGCCGAGCAGCACGCCGACCTCGTCACCGGTGAGCATCCGCCACTGCGGTCCGCCGGCGCCCTCCCGGCCCGGGTGCTCCCGCACCGGGACCGCCAGGGCGAGCCGGTCGGCGTCGGGGTCGTTGGCGATCACCAGGTCCGCGCCGCGCTCCCTCGCCGCCGCGAGCGCCAGGTCCATGGCGCCGGGCTCCTCCGGGTTGGGGAAGGCGACCGTGGGGAACGCGGGGTCCGGATCGGCCTGCTCGGGCACCACGTACGGGCGGGCGAAGCCCGCATCCTCGAACAGGTCGGGCAGCACCGCCCCGCCCACCCCGTGCAGTGGGGTGTACACGACGTCCAGGCGACGGGCCGCCGCAGTGACGGAGTGCTCCGGAGCGGCCAGGACCGTGCGGGCGGCGAGCCGGTAGGCGCCCACGATGCGCTCGTCCAGGACGGTCCAGCCCTCGGTGGCCAGCGGGATGGACTCGAGGGGGGCGCCGTGGTCGATGAACCCGGCGATCTGTGCGTCGGATGGCGTGGTGATCTGCGCCCCCCGCCCGGCCTCGTCCGTCATCCGCCCGCCCAGGTAGACCTTGTAGCCGTTGTCCGCCGGCGGGTTGTGGCTGGCGGTCACCATGACGCCGGCGTCGGCGTCCAGGTGCCGGACGGCGAAGGCGAGCACCGGGGTGGGCAGGGGACGGGGCATCAGCAGCGTCTGCAGGCCGGCGGCCGCGAACACCGCCGCGGAGTCCAGGGCGAAGCGCTCGGAGCCGCGGCGGGCGTCGTAGCCGATCACGACGCGCGGTGGGCCGGACCCGTCCGCGCCGGCGCCCCGCCCCACCGGGTCGCCGTCCGCTCCCTCGCCCAGCCGGGACAACAGGTAGCGCGCCAGTCCGGCCGCGGTGCGCCGCACGACGGATCGGTTCATCCGGGCCGGACCCGGGCCCTCCTCGGCGCGCAGTCCTGCGGTGCCGAAGGCCAGCGGCCCGGCGAACCTGCTCGCCAGGGCGGCGGCCGCCGCGAGGTCCCCGGCCCGCGCCGCGGCGATCTCGGCTTCGAGGACCGCGCGGTCACCGCCGTCGGGGTCCTGGCGGGCCCAGTCCTCCGCGGCAGCGAGCAGGGCGGGGTCCAGTCCCGGGGTGTCAGTCATGGCGGGGCCTCTCAGGTGCTCAGATGCGTTCGATGATTCCCGCCAGCAGGGCGGAGATGCGGGGGCCGGCGTCGCGGCCGGCCTGGACCACCTCGTCGTGGCTGAGCGGCTCGCCGCTGAAGCCCGCCGCGGCGTTGGTGACCAGGGAGATGCCGAAGACCTCCAGGCCGGCGTGCCGGGCGGCGATCGCGTCCAGCGCGGTGGACATCCCGACCAGGTCGCCGCCGATCGCCTTGGCGTAGCGCACCTCGGCGGGCGTCTCGTACTGCGGCCCGGCGAACTGCACGTAGACGCCCTCGGGCAGGCCCGGGTCCACCGCACGGGCGATGTCCCGGATCCGCGGGGAGTACAGCTCGGTCAGGTCCACGAAGTTCGCGCCGGCCAGCGGAGTGGCCCCGGTGAGGTTGATGTGGTCGGAGATGAGCACCGGGGTGCCGGGTCCCCACTCGGGGACCAGGGAGCCGCAGCCGTTGGTCAGCACCACCGTCCGGGCGCCGGCCGCGGCCGCCGTGCGCACCGTGTGTGCGACGGCGCCGGCGTCGCGGTGCTCGTAGTAGTGCGTCCGCGAGCCGAACACCAGGGCACGGCTGCCGTCCTTGAGCCGCACGGAGCGCACCGTGGGGTTGTGGCCCGGGACGCTGGGGGCCGCGAAACCGGGCAGGTCCGCGGTGGGGACAGTGTGGGTGGTCTCGCCGATCAGCTCGGCGGCCCCGCCCCAGCCGGATCCGAGCACGACGGCGATCCGGTGGCTCTCCGGACCCGTCACCTCGGCCTCGGTGGCGTGGACCAGGGCGGCCGCGGCGCGGCGGGCCTCGGCGAAGCCGGGGTGGTCCCCGGCCAGGGGCGAGCGGTCGGTGGGAAGGAGGTTCGTGGAAGGGTCCGTCACGTCGCATATCCTACGTGCCGGTCACCGGGGCCAGCCCGGTCAGGGCGCGGTGGCCGCCCCCGTGGTTTCCACAATCACCGGCCGTTGGACACAATGGGGACCGTGACCAGCACCCAGATCATCCCGAACCCGACCCTGACGATCATCGGCGGCGGCCCGGGCGGCTACGAGGCCGCCATGGTGGCGGCCAAGCTCGGGGCGCGGGTGACCGTCGTCGAGCGCAAGGGCATGGGCGGCTCGGCGGTGCTGACCGACGTGGTGCCCTCCAAGACCCTGATCGCGACGGCGGACTCGATGCGACGCGCGGGCCGCGCCGCCGGGCTGGGGGTGACCCTCGGGGACTCGGCGCCGAAGGCGGACATGAAGGTGGTGGACCAGCGCCTGCTCGCCCTGGCCCTGCAGCAGTCCCGGGACATCCACCGGGCGCTGGAACGCCTGGGCGTGCGGGTGATCATCGGCGAGGGGCGCCTGACGGGCCCGACGACCGTCGAGGCCATCACGCCCGGGGGCACCGAGACCATCGAGTCGGACGCGATCCTCGTCTCCACCGGCGCGGACCCCCGCGAACTGCCCACGGCCCGGCCGGACGGCGAGCGGATCTTCAACTGGACCCAGGTCTACAGCCTCACCGAGGTGCCCGAGCACATGATCGTGGTCGGGTCCGGGGTCACCGGCGCGGAGTTCGCCTCCGCCTACAACCTCCTCGGGGCCAGGGTCTCCCTGGTCTCGTCCCGGGACCGCGTGCTTCCGGGAGAGGACCAGGACGCCGCGGCCGTGCTGGAGGACGCATTCATCGAGGACGGGATCACCGTGATCTCCAAGACCCGCGCGGAGTCCGTCGAGCGCACGGCCGACGGCGTGCTGGTGCACCTGACCGGGGGCCGGGTCCTGGAGGGCAGCCACTGCCTGCTGGCCGTCGGCGGGGTGCCCAACACCGCCGGGATCGGGCTGGAGGAGGCTGGGGTCCGGCTCACGGAGTCCGGGCACATCGCGGTGGACGGGGTCTCGCGCACCTCGGTGCCGACCGTCTACGCCGCCGGTGACTGCACCGGCGTGTTCGCGCTGGCCTCCGTGGCGGCCATGCAGGGCCGGGTGGCGGTGGCCCACCTCATGGGGGACGCCGTCAAGCCGTTCCAGCCGCACCTGGTGTCCTCGAACATCTTCACCTCGCCGGAGATCGCCACCGTGGGTGTCACGGAGGCCCAGATCGCCTCCGGCAAGTACCAGGCGGACACCATCAAGCTCGACCTGGCCACCAACCCCCGGGCCAAGATGCAGAACGTCACCCACGGCTTCGTGAAGATCTTCGCCCGCAAGGGCTCCGGCACCGTGATCGGCGGCGTGGTGGTGGCCCCGCGCGCCTCCGAGCTGATCTACTCCCTGGCCCTGGCGGTGACCCACAAGCTGCACGTGGACGACCTGGCCAACACCTACACCGTCTACCCCTCGGTGTCCGGCTCCATCTCCGAGGCCGCCCGCCGGCTGCACGTCCACCTGTAGCCGGCGGGACGGCGCGGGGAGAGCCCAGCGGGGCGCCCCAGACGGCAGGCAACTCTGGATCCGGGGACGGGACAGCCACTAGAGTCCGGGCCATCCGGCCCAGTCCGCCACGAGGAATCCGTGATGACCGCCTTTCCCGCACCGCCGTCGTCCGAATCCATGCCGGACGCCTCCCCGTCCCCCCGCACAAGACCCGGTCACTGGGTCCTGCTCGTGCTCGGCGTGCTGCTGAGCGTGCTGGGCCTGGGCCTGGCCATCGGCGGCGCCGTCCTGCTCCGCGCCGACGCCGCCCAGCAGGACGGCCGCTACCTGCTGGGGCAGGCCGAGAGGTACCGCAGCACCGGCTACGCCCTGGTCAGCCCGTCGGTGGTCATCGACGCCGGGGAGCCCGGCGCCCCCGGAACGGCGGACCTGTCCGACCTCGCCAGCGTGCAGCTGCGGGCGACGCCCGTGGTCCCCGGGGACGAGCTCTTCCTCGGGATCGCCGACACCGCCGACGTCCGCGCCTACCTGGCGGACGTGCCGCACTCGCCCCTGCGTGACGCGGACTGGGGCGCGCCGTGGGCCGGGCTCCGCGGGGCGCCGGGGACCTACCCCGGGGACCGCGGCAGGGAGTCCGGCCGGGCGGGCGACGAGCTGCCGGCAGTGCCCGGTGCGCGGCGGCCCGGCACCCCGGCAGACCAGGACTTCTGGGCGGCCTCCGACACCGGCACCGGCACCCAGGAGATCACCGTCGACCTGCAGCCGGGGCGGTGGACGCTGGTGGTGATGAACGCCGACGCCGACCGCCCGGTCTGGGTGGACCTGCAGGCCGGCGCGCGCTCGGAGCTGATCGGCCCGGTCGGCACCGGACTGCTGTGGGGCGGGCTGATCGCACTCGTCATCGGCATCCCGCTCCTGCTGCTCGGCAGCGCGGGACTGGGCCGGGACATCGATGCAGTCGCGCGCTCTGGCCGAGACCGCAGCGGGCGGGGCCGCCTCGGGCGGGGGCCCGGCGCCGCACCGGCGTCCGTCCCCGGGCCAGGGCGCGAACTGCTGGACGTGTCACCGGTCCGGTTCCTCGGCTATCAGGACCCGCCGTTGTCCCGCTGGCTGTGGCTGGTCAAGTGGCTGCTGGCGATTCCCCATTACCTCGTGCTCGCCCTGTTGTGGTTCGCGTTGCTGGTGACCACGGTCGCGGCCGGCATTGCCATCCTGTTCACGGGACGGTATCCGAGGGCCTGGTTCGCCTTCAGCGTGGGCGTGCTGCGCTGGTCATGGCGGGTCGGCTTCTACGGGTACTCGGCGCTGGGTACGGACCGGTACCCTCCCTTCACCCTGGCCCGGGCCGCCTATCCGGCAGAGCTGGACGTGGTCTACCCGGAGCGGCTCTCCCGCGGCCTGGTGCTGGTGAAGTGGTGGCTGCTTGCGATCCCGCACCTGCTCATCCTCGGGATCTTCACGAGTGGCTCGGGCGTCGGCTGGGGGTACTACGCCGCCGGCTCAGGGACCGGCTGGGGCTTCTCGCTGCTGGGACTTCTCATCCTCATCGCCGCCATCGGGCTGCTGTTCACCGGCCGGTACCGGACCGGGCTCTTCGACCTCGTCGTCGGACTGAACCGCTGGACCTACCGGGTGTCGGCCTACGTCCTGCTGCTGCGGGACGAGTATCCGCCGTTCCGCCTGGACCAGGGCCCGGAGGAGCCGGCTGCCCGGTGATCACGCGGTGATGAGGACCTTCAGTGCCTTGGTCGCCGCCGGCCGGGAGAAGGTGTCGTAGGCGTCCATGAAGTCCTCGAAGGCGAACTCGTGGGTGGCGAACCGTTCAGCGGGCAGCCGTCCGCTGGCCACCAGCCGGAGCAGCATGGGCGTGGTGTTCGTGTTGACCAGGCCGGTGGTGATGGTGATGTTCTGGATCCACAGGTCCTCCAGGTGCAACTCGACCGGCGTGCCATGCACGCCCACGTTGGCCACGTGGCCGCCGGGCCGGACCAGGCCCACGGCCATCTGGAAGGTCTCGGGCACCCCCACGGCCTCCACGGCCACGTCCACCCCTTGACCGTCTGTCAGCTCCAGCACGGTGTCGCGCCACTGCGGTGAGGACGCCAGGACCACCTCCGTGGCCCCGAAGGACCGGGCCAGCTCCAGGCGGGCCTGCTCCAGGTCCAGGGCGAGGACCTGCGCGGCACCATGGAGGGAGGAGGTCAGGATGACGGCCAGGCCGATCGGGCCGGCGCCCACCACCGCCACGGTGTCCCCTGGCTGGACGTGGCCGTAGCGCACGCCGATCTCGAATCCGGTGGGTAGGATGTCCGAGAGCATGGTCCCCTGCGTGTTGGAGACACTCTCCGGCAGCCGGTGCAACGAGGTGTCCGCATAGGGGATGCGCACGTATTCGGCCTGGGTGCCGTCGATCAGGTGACCCAGGAGCCAGCCGATCCCGGGCCGGCCCTCCTGGCCCAGGCAGTGGGAGTTCAGCCCGGCGGTGCAGTAGGCGCACCGCCCGCAGGCGGAGATACAGGACACCAGCACCCGGTCCCCGGTGGCCACGCCGGTCACCGCCGGTCCGGTCGCCACGACCCGGCCGACCCCCTCATGGCCCAGGACCCGGCCGGGCTGGACCGCGGGGACGTCGCCCTTGAGGATGTGCAGGTCGGTGCCGCAGATCGTCGTGGTCTCCATCTGCACGATCGCGTCCGTGGGGTGCTGGATGGACGGATCCGGGACCTCGGTCCAGGACTTCTGTCCCGGTCCGCCGTAGACCATGGCCTTCATGGGTGTCCTCCTGGGGTACGCGCTCGGTGGGACCGATCCGGCCTAGGCCCGGTTGATCTGGATCCTGCGCTTGCCGGAATCTGCGTCGGCCGGCTGGGGGACCGGCACGGTGATCTCCAGGACCCCGTCCTTGTAGGAGGCGCTGATGTCCTCTGCCGTGGCGTTCGCCGGCAGCGGCAGGCTCCGGTAGAAGGACCCGTAGCGGAACTCCGACCGGAAGCCCTCCTTGTCCTCGTGACGTTCCTCCTGGCGGCGTTCGGCCGTGATGGTCAGCACACCGTCCGCCACGCTGATGTCGATGTCCTGGTCCGGGTCCACCCCGGGCAGTTCCGCCCGGATGCACAACTCGTTCTCGCGGGACTCCTCCTCGACCCGGATCATGCCCTTGTCCATCTCGCCTTCGAACAGGCGCCGGAATGGCTCGGCCATCTCGAAGGGCATGCGGCGGTCGAAGAAGGGTCCTCGTCTCAGCAGTTCGCTCATGATGTCCGTCCTTCAGCGGTTGCGGGCGGGCAGGCGCTCTCCGGAGGGTCCCGGAGGGCCCGTGGTCCCGGGTACGGGCGCCATGCTAGGCACGCCCCCGGACCGGTGTGAACATCCGATGGGCGGACCACCGGCCCCGGGCGCGGGGGACCGCCGGACGACGCCGGCCCGGCACCTTCGCGCAGAAGGTGCCGGGCCGGCGTCGGGACAGGGATCAGCCGATCACGGCTCGGAGACGATCTCCTCGGAGATGGCCCGCGACTGGATGCTCTCCGAGTCGAGGGACTTGGTCCTCGTCTCGGGGGACAGGGCCAGGGCGACCAGCGTCAGCACCGAGGCGAAGGCGAGGTAGTAGCCCACGTGCGCCACCGAGTAGTTCTGCACCAGCCAGGCCGCCACGAACGGGGTGAGCGCGGCGCCGAGGATGGAGGACACGTTGTAGGCGATGCCGGAGCCGGTGTACCGGGTGTTCGTCGGGAACAGCTCGGGCAGGATCGCGGACATCGGGCCGAAGGTCAGGCCCATCAGCGCCATGCCCACGATGAGGAACATCATCATCTGCGTGCTGTTCAGGTCGGTGCCCTGGCCGATCGAGTCGGCGCTGAGCCACCAGCCGAAGGTCAGCCCGAAGGCGAGGAGCAGCACGGTGATGACGATGAGGGTGGGCTTGCGGCCGAAGCGGTCCGCGAGCAAGCCGGCCACGGGCACGAAGGCGGCGAAGAAGAGGATGCCGATCAGCTGCAGCACCAGGAAGTCCGAGTAGGGCACCCCCAGGCCGCCCGTCTTCTCCGGGTTGCCGATCGCGTAGGACAGGATCCACGTGGTCATCAGGTAGAACAGCACATAGGTGGCCAGCATGATGAAGGTGCCCAGGATGAGCTCCCACCAGTTCTTCCGGAAGACCTCGCCGAGGGGCGCCTTGACGCGCTCGTCGTTCTCCACGGCCCGCTTGAACACCGGGGTCTCCTGCAGGCGGACGCGGACGTACAGGCCGATGGCGACCATCACGATGGACAGCAGGAACGGCAGGCGCCACACCCACGTCAGGAACGGCCCGTCCATGTCCGGGTTCGTGGAATCGTGGTTGAAGGCCAGGGTGAGGATGAGGAACAGGCCGTTGGCCAGCAGGAAGCCGATCGGGGCGCCGAGCTGGGGCCACATCGCCGCCCAGGCGCGCTTGCCCTTCTTCGCGGTCTCGGTGGCCAGCAGGGCGGCCCCGGACCATTCGCCGCCCAGGCCGAGGCCCTGGCAGAAGCGCATGATGGTCAGCAGGGTCGGTGCCCACAGGCCGATCTGGTAGTAGGTGGGCAGCAGGCCGATGAGGAACGTGGCGATGCCCATGGTCAGCAGGGAGCCGATCAGCGTGGCCTTGCGCCCGATCCGGTCACCGAAGTGGCCGAACAGGACGGAGCCGACGGGGCGGGCGATGAAGGCCGCGCCGAAGGTGGCCATGGAGGCCAGCAGGGCGGCGCCGTCGTCGCCGGAGGGGAAGAAGATCAGCGGGAAGACCGAGACGGCCGCGGTGGCGTAGACGTAGAAGTCGTAGAACTCGATCGAGGTCCCCATCAGGGACGCCAGCACCACGCGGGACCGGGGGACACCCAGCTCCTTGGTGCCGTCGTCCTTGACGTCGACCGGTTCCGGCGAGGCCGGACCGTCGGTGGACAGGTCAGCGGACATGGCAAGGCTCCTTGGGGAAGGCAATGATGATGGCCGCTGAACGGGCGGGACCGGCGGCCCCGGCACCCGGGGGCGGGCCCGATGCGGCGCCCGGAAGGGCCGGCGCGGGTTCTGCGGCCCCACAATCTTACGCGGGCCGTCACCATGCGGACATTCAGTCCATATAGTGAGACACGGTGGACGCGTGGGGTGTCGGTGCCCCGGCCGGCGTTCCCGGCCTGTCGCCGGGCCCCGCCCGGTGCTACTGTGCACTCACTGTCCGACGTCGCGCCGGCCCCCGCAGTGGCCGTGGACTGACGCACTGACCGCGGGCGCAAGCCCCTCGGGGAGCGCCCGCACCGGAGGTGCATGGTGACTCTCGCATGGAACTTCGCCGGTTCGCCGGGAGGCGTCACGGCGGGCACGGTGACGCTCATCGAGGGATCGTCCTTCTGCCTCTCCTCGGCCTCGGGCGACATCACGCCCGGATCCGTCCAGGGCCTGTTCCTGCGGGACACGCGGGTGCTCTCCCGCTGGGAGCTGCGCCTCGACGGGGACCCGGTGGAACCCCTCACCGTCCTGGCGGAGGAGACCTACCGGGGCACCTTCATCGGCCGGGCGATGCCGCGGGCCGGGCTGGCCGACTCCACCCTGGTGGTGGAGCGCCACCGCTTCATCGCTGCGAGCATGCGCGAGGACATCGTCGTGCGCAATCTCGGCCAGGAGACCGCGGCGTTCGCGATGACCCTGCACGTGGACGCCGATTTCGGGGACCTCTTCGAGGTCAAGCAGGGCCACGTCGTGAGCCGCGGCGAGCACGTCATCCAGCACACCGATGAGGAACTGCACCTCACCCGGCGCTGGCAGGGGCACAGCCGGGGGATCGTCATCACCGCCTCGGGCGCGTCCGTGCTGCCCGACGCGCTGACCTTCCGCGTCGTGGTCCCCGCCCGGGGGCAGTGGAACACCTCGCTCCATGTCGTGCCCGTCATCGACGATGCACGCCCGGCCCTCACGTTCCCCGAGGACCAGCCCCTCACCGGGATGCTGCCGGAGGCACGCCGCGAGGCCTGGCGCAGCGAGACGCCGACGATCTCCATGCCCGACCCGGCGGTGCGGCACATCCTGCACACGAGCAGCCGTGACCTGGAGTCCCTGCGCATCTTCGATCCCGCCGACCCCGATGCGGTGGCGGTCGCCGCCGGCGCGCCGTGGTTCATGGCGCTCTTCGGGCGGGACTCCATCCTCACGGCGCTGATGACGGTGTCCATCAACCCCGCCCTGGCGCTGGGCACCGCCGAGGCGCTCGCGAAGTTCCAGGGTGTCCGGGAGGACCCGGTCACCGAGGAGCAGCCGGGCCGGATCCTGCACGAGATGCGCTTCGGCGTCGACGCCACGGACGCGCTCGGCGGCAACGTCTACTACGGTACGGCCGATGCGACGCCCCTCTTCGTCATCCTGGTCGGCGAGCTGCTGCGCTGGGGCGCCGACAGGGAGCGGATCCGGGCGCTGCTGCCCCACGTCGACCGCGCGCTGGAGTGGGTGGAGCGCTACGGCGACCGGGACGGCGACGGCTTCGTCGAGTACCAACGGATCACCGACCGTGGCCTGGTGAACCAGGGGTGGAAGGACTCCCACGACGGCGTCACGGATGCGGCGGGCCGCATACCCCGGGGCCCGATCGCGCTGGTCGAGGTCCAGGGCTATGTCTACGGTGCCCTGAGGGCAAGGGCCCTGCTCGCCGAGGCGCTCGAGGACGACGTCGAGGGCGCCCAGCGGTTCCGCGAGCGTGCCGTCCGGCTCCGGGAGCGGTTCGAGGAGGCCTTCTGGTTGCCCGAGCGCGGCTGGTATGCCATCGCCCTCGACGGCCAGAAGGACCCCGTCGACTCCCTCGCCTCCAACATGGGGCACGCCCTGTGGTCGGGCATCGTCGCCGGCGAGCACGCGGCGCAGGTCGCCGACCACCTATTGTCCCCGGACATGTTCACCGACTGGGGCGTGCGCACCCTCGCCCGGTCGATGGGCGCGTACAACCCCATGAGCTATCACAACGGCTCGGTGTGGCCGCACGACAACGCCATCATCGCCACGGGGCTGCGCCGCTACGGATTCGTCGACCACGCCACCCGGATCGCCCACGCCCTCCTGGGGGCCGCCGCCGAGTTCGGCGGCCGGCTGCCGGAGCTGATGTGCGGCTTCGACAGCACGGAGTATGCCCGGGCGGTGCCCTACCCGGCGGCCTGCTCGCCGCAGGCCTGGGCCTCCGCGGCGCCGGTCGAGCTGACGAGGGTCCTGCTGGGCGCGCAACCCTGCTTCCCGCACCGGCACCTGCGCCTGGACCCACACCTGCCCCCCGAACTGCAACCGCTGTCCGTCCACGGACTCCGCCTGGGTACCGCCGTGGTGGACCTCGAGGTCCGCGACGGTCACGCCACGGTCACCGGGCTGCCTGAAGGGGTCACGGTCAGTGCCGATCCCTGTCCCTGCGGTGACCTGGGCATCGCCTGAGGAGAGGTGACGGTCGCGCCCAGTACCAACGGAGGGGGCCCTGCACACAGTGAGGATTTCAATGGACACGCTGCGTATCGCCATGGTCGCCCCTCCGTTCTTCGAGCTGCCGCCCACCGGCTACGGAGGCATCGAGACGGTGGTCGCAGACCTGATCGACGCCCTCGTGGACCGCGGGCACCAGGTGACCCTCATCGGGGCGGGGGGCCACGCCACGAAGGCACGGTTCCGCCGCACCTACGCCGAACCGCAGAGTGACCGGCTGGGCCAGGCGATGCCCGAGGCCTTCCACGCCGCGGCGGTGGCGGAGATCCTGGAGGACCTCGATGTTGACCTGGTCCACGACCACACCCTGCTCGGCCCCCTCCAGGCCCGGTCGCGGGCCGTCCCCACGGTGGTGACGGTGCACGGGCCGGTGATCGGGGAACCGGCCGCCTATTACCGGATGGTGGGCTGCGCCGCGCACCTCGTGGGCATCTCGCATGCCCAGCGTGCCTTCGCGCCGGAGCTGAACTGGGCGGGCACCGTCCACAATGCCCTCGACGCCGGCCGCTGCGCGTTCCGGACCGTGAAGGAGGACTGGGTGCTCTTCCTCGGACGGTGCACGCCGGACAAGGGCATGCACCTGGCCATCGACATCGCCCGGACGGCGGGCCGGCCGATCCGGCTCGCGGCCAAGTGCAGGGAGCCGGAGGAACGGTCGTACTTCGAGGCGGAGATCCGTCCGCGACTGGGGCCGGGCGTGGAATGGCTCGGCGAACTCACGGCACCCGCCAAGTGGGAGGTGCTCGCGGCGGCCCGGTGCCTGCTGCTCCCCCTGCAGTGGGAGGAGCCCTTCGGGATGGTCATGATCGAGGCCCTGGCCTCGGGCACGCCCGTGGTGACGATGCCCCGCGGCGCGGTGCCGGAGATCGTCATCGACGGGGAGACGGGGTTCGTCCGCAACCGGCTGGAGGACCTGCCCTCGGCGATCGAGGCCGTCGGCGCGCTGGACCCCCACTGCTGCCGGCAGGACGTGCTGGACCGGTTCTCCCCGCAGGCCATGGCCGCCGGGTACGAGACGGTCTACCGGCGGGTGCTCTCGCCCGGGGGCCGTGCCTCCGAGGCGAGGGCGGCCGCCGGGCTGATCGGCGGACCGGCCCCGCGGGCGGCGGGCGTCAGTCGCCGATGACGGCGATGGCCGCGCCCGCCGTCACCGTGGCGCCCGGCTCGGCCGCCAGCTCGGTGATCGTGCCGGGCTTGTGCGCGGTGAGCGGCTGCTCCATCTTCATCGCCTCCAGTACCACGATGAGGTCACCTTCGGCCACGGTGTCCCCGACGCCGGCGGCGACCTTGACGATGGTGCCCTGCATCGGGGAGGTGAGCGTGTTGCCGTTGGCGCCGGTGGCCGCCGCGCCGCGGCTCCCGCGGGACTTCCGGCGGCGGCCGCCCGCCCTGGTGTTGTGCGCCACGGTGGAGATGGCCCCCAGGATGGCCGGCAGCGTCACCTCCACGCGCTTGCCGTTGACCTCGACGGTCACCACGCGGCGGTCCTCCGGCTGAGGCTGCTCCGCCACGCCGGCGGGCGCCGTGAACGGCTCGATGGTGTTCTCGAACTCCGTCTCGATCCACCGGGTGTGCACCGAGAAGGCCGACCCGTCCCGGGGGGCGAACGCCGGGTCGGCGACCACCGCGCGGTGGAACGGCAGGACGGTGGGCATGCCGGCGACCTGCATCTCCGCCAGCGCCCGCCGCGAGCGCTGCAGGGCCTGCTCGCGGGTGGCGCCGGTGACGATGAGCTTGGCGATCATCGAGTCGAAGCTCCCGGTGATGCTCTCGCCCTCCTCCACGCCGGTGTCCACGCGCACGCCCGGGCCGGAGGGCAGCCGGAACCGGGTCAGGGTGCCGGGGGCCGGCATGAAGCCCCGGCCGGCGTCCTCGCCGTTGATGCGGAACTCGAGGGAATGGCCGCGGACCTCCGGGTCCGGGTAGCCGATCTCCTCGCCGCGCGCCAGCCGGAACTGCTCGCGGACCAGGTCCAGCCCCGTGACCTCCTCGGAGACCGGATGCTCCACCTGCAGCCGGGTGTTGACCTCGAGGAAGGAGATGGTGCCGTCCGCGCCGACGAGGAACTCACAGGTCCCGGCCCCCACGTAGCCGGCGGCACGCAGGATGTCCTTCGAGGCGGCGTACAGTGTCCGCTCCTGCTCGGCGGTCAGGAACGGGGCGGGAGCCTCCTCCACGAGCTTCTGGTTGCGGCGCTGCAGGGAGCAGTCACGGGTGGAGACCACCACCACGTTCCCCGCGCGGTCCGCCAGGCACTGGGTCTCCACGTGCCGCGGAGCGTCCAGGAAGCGCTCCACGAAGCACTCGCCCCGGCCGAAGGCCGCCGTGGCCTCGCGTACCGCGGACTCGAACAGCTGCGGGATGTCCTCGCGGCTGCGGGCCACCTTGATGCCGCGGCCGCCGCCGCCGTGGGCGGCCTTGATGGCCAGGGGGAGGCCGTGGGCGTCGGCGAAGGCCAGGACCTCGTCGGCGCCGGTGACGGGGTCGGCGGTGCCCGGGACCAGCGGGGCGCCGACCTCCTGGGCCAGGTGCCGGGCCGAAACCTTGTCGCCGAGCTGCTCGATGGCGGCCGGCGGCGGGCCGATCCAGACCAGTCCGGCGGCCTCGACCGCGCGGGCGAAGTCGGCGTTCTCGGACAGGAAGCCGTAGCCGGGGTGCACGGCGTCGGCGCCGGAGGCCTTCGCCGCGGCTAGGATCCGGTCCTGCACCAGGTAGGAGTCGGCCGCGGTGCTCCCGCCCAGGGCGATGGCGTCGTCGGCCATCCGCACGTGCAGCGCCTCCCGGTCCGGCTCGGCGTAGACCGCCACGGCGGTGAGTCCCTCATCGTGGGCGGCCCGGATCACCCGGACGGCGATCTCCCCGCGGTTGGCCACCAGCACCCGTGAGAAGCGGCGCGAGGCAGCGTTGGCGGTGGCGTTCGGCGTCGACTGGGGCATCGGGTGGGGACTCCTTCACAAGCGTTTGGCGTCGGAGCCTGCCGTCCTGGCGGACATCAAGCGCAGGCTCATCTGCCCGAGCCTAGACCTGACCGTCGGATTCCTACAGAATTCAGCGCGGGTTCCCCGCGTTCGGCGGCATCACTTGTAGGAATCCCACAAATCCGTGACGGACCAGCCCAGCTGGCGCAGCAGGGAACGCAGCGTGGAGACGGACAGCCCGATCACCGCGTTCGGGTCCCCGTGCACCGCCGAGACGAAGGCGGCGCCCCGGCCGTCGATGGTGAACGCCCCGGCACACTGCAGCGGTTCCCCGGACCCGACGTACGCCGCGATCTCGGCCTCCGTCACGTCCGCGAAGGTGACCGAGGCAGTCGCCAGCGCGGTCGCGGACGGTGCGTTGCCGCCGTCGGGCCCCGGGGTGGTGCCGGAGCGCCCGGCACCGGTCCCGCCGGTCCCGCCGGTCCCCGCCGTCCCGTGGTGGCTGGCGTCGATGAGCGAGTGCCCGGTGTGCAACTGGCCGGTGCGCCCGGACTGGAGCCGCCAGCGCTCCCGGGCGACCGCCGGTTCATAGGGCTTGCCATAGGCGGCGCCGTCCAGCTCGAACACCGAGTCGCAGCCGAGCACGAGGGCCCCGGCGGCCTCCGGCCGGGCGGCCACGTCCTCTGCCTTGGCGTGGGCCAGCAGCAGCGCCAGCTCGGCCGGCCCGGCGAGCGGATGGGCCTCGGTGACCGCGTCCTCGTCGACCTCGGAGACCACGACGGTGAACCCGATCCCGGCGGCCTCGAGGATCCGGGCCCGGGCCGGGGAGGCCGAGGCCAGTACGAGCCGGGGTGCGGACGGGGTGGGCGGAACGCTCATGCGAGGGCCTCGCGCAGCGTGTCCAGGCCCATGGACCCCAGGCGCAGGGCGCGGGTGTGGAAGTCCTTCAGGTCGAAGCCCCCGCCGTTACGGCCGGCACGGGCGGCGTGCTCCGTGCGGATCTGCTCCCAGATACGCTGGCCGATCTTGTACGCCGGGGCCTGGCCGGGCCAGCCCAGGTAGCGGATGAACTCGAACCGCACCTGCCCGGGGGTGTCGTTGATGTGCTCCTGCAGGAAGGCGTAGCCGGCCTCCGGGGTCCAGGTGCCGCCGCCGTACTCGGCCGGGGCCTCGAAGCCGCAGTGCACGCCGATGTCGAAGACCACGCGCGCTGCGCGCATCCGCTGGGCGTCCAGCATCCCGAGGTGGTCTCCCGGGTCCTGCAGGAACCCGAACTCCTCCATCAGCTGCTCCGCGTACAGGGCCCAGCCCTCGCCGTGGCCGGAGGTCCACAGCGCGTTGCGCCGCCAGTCGTTGAGCTCCTCCCGGTTCAGCATGGCGGTGGCGACCTGCAGGTGATGCCCGGGCACGCCCTCGTGGTAGACCGTGGTCTTCTGCTCCCACGTGGTGAAGGAGTCCTCCCCGGCCGGCACGGACCACCACATCCGGCCCGGCCGGGAGAAGTCCTCGGAGGGGCCGGTGTAGTACACGCCGCCCTCCTGGGTGGGGGCGATCATGCACTCGATCCGGTCCATCGGCGCGGGGACGTCGAAGTAGGCGGTCATGGCCTCCAGCGCGGTGTCCGAGGTCGCCTGCATCCAGTCCCTCAGCGCGTCGGTGCCCTCCAGGCGTCGGGCGGGGTCGGCGTTGAGGACCTGCCGGGCCTCCTCGATGCTCGCGCCGGGGCGGATGGCGTGGGCGTCGGCCTGCTGGGCCGCCACGATCCGGGCCAGCTCCTCCAGGCCCCACTGGTAGGTCTCCTCCAGGTCGACGCGGGCTCCGAGGAAGTCGCGGGACGCCAGGGCGTAGTAGTCCTTCCCGACGGCGTCGCGCTCCGGGGCGGCCTCGCGCAGCTCCTCCTTCAGGAAGGCGGCCAGGGACCGGTAGGCCTCGCCGGCGCGCAGGGCCCGGGCCTGGAGCTCGGCCATCAGGGACGATGGCACGACGCCGGCCGCACCGGCCCGCTCGATCAGGCCCGGGAAGAACCCGCCCGGGGCCGCGTGCGCCTCGGCCTGCTCGATGACGATGTCCACCTGGCGGCGGGCCGGGACCTGGCCGGCCTCCCGGGAGTGCAGCAGCGAGGCGCGATAGCCGTCCAGGGCGGCCGGCAGGTTGGCCAGGCGCCCCGCGATGTGCTCCCACTGCTCGGCGGTGTCCGTGGGCATCAGGTCGAAGATCTCGCGGATCCCCTGGGCGGGTGAGGCGAGGTTGTTCAACTCGGTGCGCTGCGTGGCGGTGATCTCCCGCTGCAGCCCGATCCGCTCGCGCATCGCCGCGGCGGTGACCCGGTCGACGTCGTCCACCGGCTCCAGGGCGTCGAGGTCGGACAGGACCCTGCGGTCCAGCTCGTCCTGGGCCGCGGTGCCGGCGGGGGAGTAGTCGGCGTACTCGGTCTCGTGACCGGGGTGACCCAGGGCCGTGGCCTCCTCCGGGTTCAACGCGAGGGTGTCCGCGAAGTAGCGGTTGGCGAGATCGTCGATGGCGCTGGGCCGGCGGTGCCGGCCGGGGGCACCGCCGGAATCGGTGGGGTGGTTCTGCTGCGCTGCATTCACCCGTCCGAGCGTAGTCGAACACGTGGCGCAGGCCACGGCGGAGTGTCCGGCTGCCCGGGGGAGGGACGGTCCGGTCCGCGCGCGGCAGCCCGGGGACGCGACCGCCTCCGGGCTACCGGCTACCGGCCAGGCGCGGGCGGCGAGGGTCAGTCCTCGTCCTGGAGGGGAACGACGCCCGCCTCGACGGCCTGTTCGCAGGTCTCGGTGTTGCACGCGGACACGGTGACGCGCACCACCGCATCGCCGTCGGTGAAGGGGACATAGTCACCGGCTGCCAACAACACCACGTCGACGGATTCCTCTCCGTCGCCACAGTCCACGGAGTCCGAGTAGCCCGCGCCGGTCGCCAGCCGGTGACCCTCGACCACCTGGGCCGCTTCGATCCAGACGCTGCCGGTCCAGTCGGAGTCGCAGTCGAAGCTGACCGAGACGGAGATGCCGGCGCCGTCAGCCAGCAGGGTGCCTTCGTCCGGCAAGGTGACGGTGGCGGCCTGCGCGGCCGTGGCCCCGGCGAAGGCGGTGAGCACGGTGGCGAGTCCGGCCACCGTGCAGGTGCGTGACAGAGTTTTCATGATGCATCCTCGGGAGGGAGTGGCTGGGAACCGGTGTCTCATGAGGCGTGCGGCATCGAGGACAAGCACGCCTTTCTGTGGGCCGCGGCTTGTCGCGCTGGGGGTGGCCACATCATAGGTGTGCTCTCTCGTGAGCAGACAGGGTTGGCCGACCGTGGGCCGCGATCATTCACCGGGGCACCCGGGCCTTGACACGGATCAGCTGGTCCCGGCGGCGTGCTTCCAGGAATCGGAGCCGGGGCGGGCCCAGAGGCCCAGGCGACGGCGGCGGTCCAGCGTGCGGTCGTGGCCGGCCGGGCCGGCGGCCTGACGCCGGTGCTGCTCGGCCTGGGCGGCCACCGCCTGCAGGACGGCGGTCAGCGCCGCGGTCTCCTCGGCGTCGAGGGTGCCGCGGATGACGACGGCGGGCTCCGCCCCGGGACCCGGGTCCGCCCCGGGGATCGTCACGGTGCTCATCTGAAGGGCCTCCTCACGGTGCTGGTCTTCCTCACGGTGCTCACAGCGGGATGTTCCCGTGCTTCTTGGCGGGCCGGGCCTCGCGCTTGTGGAACGTGGCGCGCAGCCCGCGCACGAGCTGCACGCGGGTCTCGGCCGGGGTGATGACCGCGTCCACGTAACCGCGCTCGGCCGCCTGGTAGGGGTTGAGCAGCTCGGCCTCATAGCCCTCGACGAGCTCGGCGCGCCGGGCCTCCACGTCCCCGCCGGCCTCCTCGACGGCCTTCAGCTCGCGCCGGTAGAGGATGTTCACGGCGCCCTGCGCGCCCATCACGCCGATCTGGGCGGTGGGCCAGGCCAGGTTGATGTCCGCCCCGAGCTTCTTGGAGCCCATGACGATGTACGCCCCGCCGTAGGCCTTGCGGGTGATGACCGTCAGCTTCGGGACCGTGGCCTCGGCGTAGGCGTAGATCAGCTTGGCGCCGCGGCGGATGATGCCGGAGAACTCCTGGTCGGTGCCGGGCAGGAAGCCCGGGACGTCCACGAGGGTGATGATCGGGATGTTGAAGGCGTCGCAGAACCGCA
Source organism: Micrococcus sp. (assembly GCA_029961105.1). Classification (GTDB taxonomy): domain Bacteria; phylum Actinomycetota; class Actinomycetes; order Actinomycetales; family Micrococcaceae; genus Citricoccus. The sequence continues at coordinate 46,228 of JASBVO010000001.1, forward strand.
CGAACCGGGCGGCCTTCTCCGAGGCGTTGATGTCCAGGGTGCCCGCGAACTGCATCGGCTGGTTCGCCACGATGCCCACTGTCCGGCCCTCGACCCGGCCCAGGCCCGTGATCACGTTGGGGGCGTAGAGCTCCTGGACCTGGAGGAGGTGGCCCTCATCCAGCAGGTGCTCGATCACGGTGAGCATGTCATAGGGCTGGTTCGCCGAATCCGGCACGAGGGTGTCCAGCTCGAGGTCCTCGACGGTGACCTCCGGTTCCTCCTCGAACGCCTCCACGGGCCCCTCGGCCAGGTTGTTGGCCGGCAGGAACTCCAGCAACTCCCGGACGTACTCCAGCGCGTCCTCTTCGGTGGGGGCGAGGTAGGCCGCCGTGCCGGTGGCCGTGTTGTGCTGCCGGGCGCCACCGAGGGTCTCCATGTCCACGTCCTCGCCGGTGACGGTCTTGATGACGTCCGGACCGGTGATGAACATGTGCGAGGTCTTGTCGACCATGACGATGAAGTCGGTCAGCGCCGGCGAGTAGGCGGCGCCGCCGGCCGAGGGCCCCATGATCACGGAGATCTGGGGGATGACCCCGGAGGACATCACGTTGTTGCGGAAGATGTCCGCGAACATGGCCAGTGACGCGACTCCCTCCTGGATGCGCGCGCCGCCGCCGTCGTTGATGCCGATCACGGGGCAGCCGTTGCGGGCGGCGAACTCCTGGACCTTGACGATCTTCTCGCCGTTGACCTGGCTCAGGGAACCGCCGTAGACGGTGAAGTCCTGGGAGTACACGGCCACCAGCCGGCCGTCCACGGTGCCGTAGCCGGAGACCAGCCCGTCCCCGACGGGCCTCTTCCGCTCCATCCCGAACGCCGTGGTCCGGTGCACCGCCAGGGCGTCGAACTCCACGAAGGATCCCGGGTCCAGCAACAGCTCCACGCGCTCGCGGGCGGTGTGCTTGCCGCGGTCGTGCTGCCTGTCGACGGCGGCCTGGCCGGCGGGCAGCGCGGCCTCGGCCCGGCGTCGGGCCAGGTCCTGGAGCTTGCCCGCCGTGGTCGTCAGGTCCGGTGTGGCCTCGCCCGGGCGCGCCCCGGTGCTGGCCTCGGCAGGAAGGGTCACAGGTCCTCCGTCGTTTGGATCATTCATACAAGTGCAGTCCAGTATCCGAGGCCGGCAGGCCGCGGACAGCCGCTGTCACCGCCCCAGTCTAGGGAGGCACGGCGCAGGGCCCGTTGTAGGAATCGCACAATGTCGGATCCGATGCGCGCCGTGGGACCCCCGCCGCGCAGGAGCGTCAGGGCCGGGACGGACGCCCGGGGCGAGGGGTCACCGGCCCCAGCCGCGGACGGCCCAGGCGCGCGCCATCAGGGTGATCCTGCCGTGCGTGCCCCCGGGGAAGGCCTGCTGGAGCCTCCGGGCCAGCTCGTCCCGGTGGTCGTCGTCCAGGGACGCGACGTACGCCGGGGCCGGGCCGGTCCCGGCGAGCATGGGCTGCCAGTAGTCCTCGAAGCCGGCGAAGACGGTGCGCAGCCACAACGGTTCGCAACGGACCCGGTGCAGCCCCGCATCACGGAACAACCTCTCCAGGGCAGCGGGCCTGCACATCGTGAACCGCCGGGACTCACTGAGTTCGCGGGCACGGGGATCCACTGCGGCGGCCGTGCGCCAGAACCGGTCCAGCATCTGCGTCTGTTCCCCGTAGTCCCAGACGCAGGCCGAGACCTGGGCGTCCGGGCCCGACATGAGCGTGGCCATCTGCCGCAGCGCCTCCTGCGGGTCGGGCATGAAGTTCAGGGCCAGCAGCGAGGTGACGCGGTCATAGCCGCCCTCACGTGGCGGCAGATCGGGGGCCTCGGCGACGACGAAGCGCGCCCGTGGGTCCGCGACGTGCGCCCGGGCGTACTCCACGAAGGCCTCGGACGGGTCGCAGCCCAGCACCGAGGCCGGATCCGTCCCGGCGCAGATGGCAGCGCTGAGCGCACCGGTGCCGCAGCCGACGTCCAGCCAGTGTCCTCCCGGCGGGGCCTGGAGCCACTGGAGGAACCGCGGCGCCAGCCGGTGGCTCCACCGTCCCATGTAGTTTTCGTACGCCGCCGGCGCGGCCCACTGATCGAGCATCATGTCCGACCCCATTCACCAGTCATCGAACCGAAGGACACGAGGGTACCGCCGTGCCACCGTGTCGCCACAGGGTCCGCAGCCGCACTGTTCGCACGGGGTGCCCTGCCCGCCGCCGGATCCGTGCCGGGGGCGGCCGGAACCCCCATCGAGGTTCGTCACCGGCACGGCGGGACGGGGTATACCTGAGGTCATGGACCGTGACACGCCCCCCCAGCCCGCCCGCATCCCCTCCGTGCCGGAGGTCACCTGGCTCGAGCACACCGGTTCCACGCAGCGCGTCGTGCTGGAGTCCGCCGCAGCGGCGCCCCTGGACTGGCCGCACCTGCGCGCCGTGGCCACCCTGGACCAGCGCACCGGGCGGGGACGGCAGGGGCGGGACTGGACCACGCCCGCCGGCACCGCCCTGTCCGTGTCCGTGGTGCTGCGTCCGCGGGTGCCGTTCCGGCACTGGAGCTGGGCCACCCTGATCGCGGCCACGGTGACCGCCGCGGAGCTCGACCGGCGGGGGATCCCGGCCACGGTGAAGTGGCCCAACGACATCCTGGCCCCGGACGGGCGCAAGCTCTGCGGCATCCTCGCCGGCGTGCTGCCGGACCAGTCCGGGATCGTCCTGGGGCTGGGGCTCAACCTGGACTTCGGGCCGGAGGGGGCCCCGGTCCCCACCGCGACGTCGATGGCGGAGTGGCTGCCCGCCGACGCCACGGGCGGGGACACCGGCGGACAGGCCCACGGGGCACCGGCCTCCGGGACGGCCGCCCTCGCCGCCGACGTCCTCGGCGCCGTCCTGCGCTCCCTCGGCCAGGCCCTGGCGGCCTTCGAGGACGCCGTCGCCCGGTCCGGGTCGGACGCCACCGCCGACGTCGACGGGACGCACCCGGCCGTGAGCGCCGTCGTCGAGCGCCTGGGCACCCTGGGCACGCAGGTCCGCGCCGAACTGCCGGGCGGGACCACCCTGGCCGGCACCGCCCGGGGGCTCGGGCCGGGAGGAACCCTGCTGATCGAGCCTGCCGACCGTGGGAAGATGGAGGCAGTGGTCGCCGGTGCCTCGCGGCGGGGTGACCTGCTGGAGGTCTCCGCCGCCGATGTCGTGCACCTGCGCCGCTGACCAGGAGACCGTCACACCGGGGACCGTCACACAGGGAAGGACGCTACGGACGTGGGATTGCGGCTGTCACCAGCGGAACAGGTGCGCGTGCGCACCCGGGCCCATCCGCGCGCCCTGACCCTGCCCGTCCTGCGGTTGATGTTCATCGCCCTGGCCACCGGGTACGTGCAGGGCGTCCTGGCCCGCGGCGACCTCCACGAGGCCCTGGTCCAGGTCCGTCCGTGGTTGGCCGGCGCCGTCTGGGTGCTCGCCGCCCTGGCCCTGCTGCTCGGTTGCCTGCGGCCGGCGTGGCGGTGGCTGACGCGGACCACCGTCCTCACCAGCCTGCGGATCATCCAGCGCGCCGGTCCGGGCCGGTCCCGGGAGCGCGCCCTGCACCTGCTGGCGATCTACGACGTGAGGCTGCGCCAACGCCGGGGCCAGCGGATGGCCGGTGCGGGAGACCTGATCATCGAGCACGGGGCCGGCTCCCAGTGGGTGCTGGCTGGGATGCCGGAGGCGGTGCGGTTCCGCGAACTGATCCTGCGCGAGGTGGCCGCCCTGCGCCGGCAGGTGGCGGAGCAGGGCGCTCCGCCGTATTCGGTGTACTCCGTGTCCCCGGCGGCTCCGGCCCCGGCCTCGCCCGGCTCCGCGGCGGGGGGTGGCTTCCGTGGCTGAGGACCTGCCCGGTGCGGGCGGTGCGGGCGCGGCCGCCGGGAGCAGCGACGAGCCGTTCCCCATCACCTCCCCCCTGCCCGTGGTGCCGGTGAGCGGCGAGCCGACGTCACCGCGGCCGCCCCGGGAGCGCGAACCGGACGGGGCGCCGGACCCGCAGGCGGAGCCGGCGCTTCCCGAGGCGCCACCGGACACCACCGCCACCTCGTCGCTGGCCGTCCAGCAGGACCGCACCTCCTGGACCCAGGCGATCTCCACCCTCGAGACGGACCTGCTCGGCGGTCCGCGCACGCTGACCCGCCGCGAGATGGCCGGTGAGCTCGGCGTCTCACTGATCTCCGCCCGCAAGCTCTGGCGCGCCCTGGGATTCCCGAACGTCCGGGACGGGGACCGGGCCTTCACCCCACAGGACACCGCCGCGATCGGCACCATGATCGACCTGGTGCGCCGTGGCGTGCTCAACGAGGAGACCGCCATCTCGCTGACCCGGTCCATCGGCCAGATGACCGACCGCATGGTCGTCTGGCAGATCGAGGCCCTGGTGGAGAACAAGATCAGCGAGGAGGGGATGACGGATCCGGAGGCCCGCCGTGCCGTGGTGGGCATGCTGCCGGAGATCATCGAGCCGCTCGAGCAGGTGATGGAGTACTCCTACCGGCGCCAGCTCAACGCAGCGCTGCAGCGCCTGACCGTCCGGGCGGAGGCCGGTCTGGCCGCCAGCGCCGCCGGCCGGGACGGGTCCGAGGACGACGCCCCGCTGCCGCTGGCCCGGGCCGTGGGCTTCGCGGACATGGTCTCCTACACCTCGCTCTCCCGGCGGATGAACGAGCGCACCCTGGCCCAGATGGTGCAGCGCTTCGAGAACAAGTGCGCCGAGATCATCTCCATCGGCGGCGGCCGCCTGGTCAAGACCGTCGGTGACGAGGTGCTGTTCAACGCCGAGACCCCGGAGGCCGGCGCGCAGATCTCGCTGGCGCTGGCCAAGGCGATGAGCGAGGACCCGGTGCTGCCCTCGGCCCGGGTGTCCCTCGTGTGGGGACGGGTGCTCTCCCGCCTCGGGGACATCTACGGCCCCACCGTGAACCTGGCCTCCCGGCTGACCGCGCTCGCCGACCCGGGCACCGTCCTGGTCGACGCGATGACCGCCCTGGCCCTGGAGGAGGACGAACGCTTCGTCCTGATCCCGCAACCGCCGCAGATGGTGCGCGGTTTCGGCGAGATCCGTCCGTCCATCCTGATGTCCGGCACCGGCGAGGGGCTCATCGTCGACTGAACGGCCGCCCACATGGGGAGAACTCCCCATGTGGTGTCGGCCTGCGCGCGCGGGGGACGGGATAGACTCGCCGGGGCGGCCAGCGTGACTGCGCAGGTCAGGGGCCGCCGGTAGTTGTCATCATCGGGGGATCATCGTGAAGACAGGTTCGGGCGCCGGACGCCAGGGGGCACTGAAGGCCACGGCATTCGTCGGCGTATCCGCCGTCGCCGTCACGGGGGCCATCCTCTACCCGGGCTTCCAGACCGCGGACGTGGACCTCAACGACGGTGGCGTGTGGGTGGTCAACCGCGAGGAGAGCAAGGTCGCCCACCTCAATTACCAGTCGCAGACCCTCGACGGCGGTGTCACCACCACCATGACCGAGTACGACCTGGCGCAGCACGCCGAGCAGGTCTACCTGCGCGATCGCGAGATGGGCGCCCTGGTCACCGTGGACCCGGCCGCCTTCGAGCTGACCGATGAGAACATGCTGCCGGCCAACGCGGACTTCTCCTACGGCGAGGCCGTCGTGGCCGTGGCCGACGCCGACCGCGGGCGCGTGTACGCCGCGGGCACCGATGGACTCGGGGCGATGTCAGGGGCGGGAGCCGAGCCGCTCTACGAGGCCGAGGGGCGGGTGGCCTCGGCCGTGGGCCGGGACGACACGGTCTGGGTCGCGGACCTGGACGCCAACCTCATCAAGGGCTTCCGCCCGCTGACCGAGTCCGAGCGCCGGGAGGCGGCCGGGACCGAGCGGGTCGGCTCCGGCGCGGAGGGCGCCGGGGAGGGGGACGACGGCGGGGCGTCCGGTGACGAGGCCGCCTCGCCCGCGCAAGCGGCGGGCTTCCGCGAGATCGTCTCCACCGAGGTCGACGGTCTGGAGGGCTTCACCGACCCGCAGGTGTCCGCCGTCGGGGACACCGGCGTCGTCTTCGACGCGGCCTCCGGCACCCTCGTGACCTCCGAGGGCCGGAGCTCCACCGTCGTCGACCCGGCCGACGGGAAGCTCCAGGCGCCCGGACCGGAGGCGCCCGGCGCCGTCGTCGCGCTGGCCAACAAGACCGCCACCGTCCCGCTGGACGGCGGTGAGGCGACGTACTCCACCGTGGAGGCCACCGGTGCCCCCGTCCAGCCGGTCCGCGTCGGCACCTGCACCCACGCCGCCTGGCAGGGCTCGGGCCTGTACCAGCGGGACTGCGACGACGACGGCCAGGACGTCACCGAGCGCGTCCCCGAGATCCCCGCCGGGGCCCAGCTGGTCTTCCGCGTCAACCGGGACGTGGTGGTGCTCAACGACGTCTCGCAGGGCAACACCTGGCTGGTCCAGGACGCCATGAAGATCGTCAACAACTGGGCGGACCTGGAACCGCCCAAGGGCGAGGGCGAGCAGCAGGAGGAGGAATCGGACGAGATCACCGACTCCATCGAGCTGCCGGACCGCCAGGAGGAGAACCAGAAGCCGGTGGCCCGGGACGACTCCTTCGGGGTCCGGGCCGGCCGGACGACCGCGCTGCCCGTGCTGTTCAACGACGTGGACCCGGACGGGGACCTGCTGACCGCCGCCCTGAAGGGCGACCAGCCCGGGGTCGGGACGCTGCAGCCCATCCATGACAGCACCGGCTTCCAGCTCGTCGTCCCGGACGATGCCACCGGCACCGCCTCCTTCGCCTACGAGGCCGACGACGGCCGCGGCGGCACGGACACCGCCCGGGCCACCGTCCGGGTGGTCCCGGAGGGCCAGAACAGCGCCCCGGAACAGGAACGCGTCACGACCCTGCGCGTGCAGGCCGGCACCGAGGTGTCCCAGAACATCCTCACCGACTGGCAGGACCCCGACGGGGACGACCTGCAGCTGATGGGGGCGGTCTCCGAGGACGGGGACGTGGTCCGGGTGCGTCCGGACGGGGTGCTGACCTTCGAGGACGTCGGCAAGTCCACGGGCACCAAGGAATTGGAGATCACCGTCTCCGACCGCCGTGAGTCCGCCACGGGCCGCGTTGTCATCGAGGTGCTGCCCGAGGGGGCCGCCCCGCCGATCACCGCCACGGACCACGTCACCGTGAACCTGGGGGAGGAGACCACCTTCTCGCCCCTGGCGAACGACTTCGATCCCACCGGTTCCGAGCTGCGCCTGGCCCACGTGGACCCGGTCCCCGGTGCCGAGGTCGAGATGAACCCGGACACCGGCACGGTGTCGTTCCGCTCCGGGCAGGAGCGGACCTTCTACCTGAAGTACGTCGCCACCAACGGCCCCGCCTCAGCCCCGGGACTCATCCGGGTGGACGTCAGGGACCCGGAGAAGAACCCCGGCGCGCCGATCGCCGTGCGGGACGTGGCCCTGGTCCCGGCCGGCGGCAACGTCCTGGTCAACGTCCTGGGCAATGACACCGACCCCGAGGGCGGGGTCCTGGTGGTGCAGCGGGTGGACGTGCCGGAAGGCGCGCCGATCGGGGTGTCCATCGAGCGCAACGCCGTGCTGCGCGTGACCGACCAGAGCGGCCTGGCCGAGCCGTTGACCTTCTCCTACACCGTGACCAACGGGACCGCAGCCTCCACCGGTGAGGTCACGGTGATCCCGATCCCGGCGCCGGAGTCGATGGAACCGCCGCGGCCCAACCCGGACACCGCCGTCGTACGGGCCGGTGACGTGGTCACCGTGCCCGTCCTGGAGAACGACGTGCACCCCAACGGGGCCGAGCTGACGCTCGAGCCGGAACTCGCCGAGGGAGTGGACGAGTCCGACGGACTGATCTCGGTGGCGGACAACTTGGTCCGCTTCCGCGCCGGACAGGAGCCGGGTACGGTCTCCGCGGTGTACACCGTCTCCGGACCGGACGGCCAGGAGGCCTCCGCCCGCGTCACGTTCCACGTCACCGCGGTGGACCTGGAGAACAACAGCCCGCCCACGCCCGAGCGCGTGGAGGGGCGCGTCTTCGCCGGGAACACGGTGGCCGTCCCGATCCCGCTCAGCGGGATCGATCCGGACGGAGACTCGGTCTCCCTCGTGCAGCTGGAGACCCCGCCGTCCCTGGGCACCGCGAAGGTGACCGCGAACTCGATCGAGTACACCGCAGCCGAGGGCACCGCCGGCACGGACACCTTCACCTACGTGGTGGAGGACCGGCTCGGTGCCCGCGCCACGGGCACGATCATGATCGGCATCGCCCCGGTGGCCAAGGAGAACGCCCCGCCGGTGGCGGTCAACGACTCGATCCGGGTCCAGCCCGCCCGGCCGGTGGCCGTGGACGTGCTGGCCAACGACACCGACGCCGACGGCGATGAATTGCGCTTCCTCGAGACGCTCGAGGCCACCGAGGGCTCGGACGCCGCCCTGGTGGACGGGCGCATCCTGCTGACCTCCCCGGCGGAGGCGGGCTTCGTCACCGTGCGCTACGGCATCACCGACGGCCGCGGCGGCACGGACACCGGCACGCTCACCGTGGAGGCGGACCCGCAGGCCCCGCTGCGGGCGCCGATCGCGCGGGACGACCGCGTGTCCTTCCAGGAGACCGTGGGCAAGGACGAGGTCACCGTCGACATCCTGGGCAACGACGAGGACCCGGACGGCACGCTGGAGGACCTGGCGGTGGACCTGCCGGACAACCCCGACGGCGTGACGCTGGGCGAGGATGACCAGCTGGTGGTCCCGGTGGAGTCGAACCCGCAGATCATCACGTACCGTCTCACCGACGCCGACGACCTGTCCTCCTATGCCTTCGTGATCGTGCCGGGCACCGGCGAGGCCCGGCCCGCGCTGCGTTCCGATGCCCCGCTGGAGGTCACGGCCGGGGAGGACCTCGTCCTCGACGTCGGCGACCTCGTGGTCGTTCGCGACGGACGCACCCCGCGGATCACCGAGGAGGCGAAGGTGACCTCCTCGCCGCAGTCGGAGACCGACCTGGTGCGCTCCGCCACCGAGATGGTCTTCCGCGCACCCACCGACTACGCCGGTCCCGCGTCGGTCAGCTTCGAGGTCACGGACGGATCGGGCCCGGACGACCCGGACGGGCTGAAGTCCGTGCTGAGCCAGCCCATCCGGGTGATCCCGCCGCCCGGTGAGGAGTTCAACACCCCGCCGAGCCTGCAGTCCAACTCCCTCGAGGTCGCCGCCGGAGGCGACCCCGCCCGGCTGGACCTGGCCCAGGCCGCCTCCGACCCGGACCCCCAGGATGCCGGCAACCTGCAGTTCGCCCTCGGCGAGGTGGCCGTCGAGGGGGTGGACGTGAGCCTCGACGGGTCGGTGCTCTCCGCGCGGGCGGACACCCGCACGGAGAAGGGCACCCAGGGATCCGTGCAGGTCACCGTGACGGACGGCAGGTCGGACCCGGTGCCGGCACGCGTGTCCATCTCCGTCAATGCCTCCGACCGCGAACTCGCCGTGGCCAATCCGGACGTTGTCCCCGACGCACACCAGGGCCGCGCCGAGACGGTGCCGGTGCTGGCCAACGACGTCAACCCCTTCGAGGGGGAGGGGCCGCTGACCGTCCGTGCGGCGTCCGCACCGGCCCACCAGGGCCGGGCCCACGTCTCCGGCGAGAACGTGGTCGTGACGCCGAATGAGGACTTCGTCGGCCAGATGCGGGTGCAGTACACGGTCGGGGACCTGACCGAGGATCCGGCCCGCGAGGTCCAGGGCACGATCACCCTCAACGTCAAGGGCGCCCCCGAGGCACCGGGGGTTCCCCGCGTGGAGTCCGTGGGCGACGGCGAGGTCGTGCTGACGTGGGACGCCCCGGCGAACAACGGCTCGCCGATCACCGGGTACACCGTGTCCGCCTCCGGGGTGAGCCAGCAGTGCCCGGCCACCACGTGCACGATCACGGGACTCACGAACAACCAGGAGTACACGTTCACCGTGACGGCGACGAACGATGTCGGGGAGTCCGAGCCGTCCGTGCCCTCCGGGCCGGCGCGTCCGGACGTCGAACCGGAGCAGCCGGCTCCGCCCACGGGCACCGACGGGGACGGCACGGTGGACCTGTCCTGGACGGCACCGGTGAACCGCGGCTCGCCGATCACCTCCTACACGGTGGAGATCTCCCCGGCCCCGCCGAACGGTGTCAGCCAGCGGTCCGTGTCCGGCACCTCCATGACGTGGGACGGACTGACGAACGGCACCGCGTACCAGTTCCGGATCCAGGCCGTGAACGACGCCGACCGCCCCTCCGACTTCTCCGGCTGGTCGTCGTCCATCACCCCGGCCGGCAAGCCGCTCCAGCCGCAGGCCCCGGTGGCCTCGCGGGCCGAGTCGGCGGTCAACGGTGGCGTGGCGAACGTCCGCTGGACGGCGCCGGACGGCAATGGCGCGACCGTCACGACGTACGACCTGCACGTCTACGAGGGCGGGGCCCTGGACCGGAGGATCCCCGGCATCACGGGGACATCGCAGCAGGTGACCGGTCTGGACACCACCTCGTCGTACTCCTTCGCCATCGTGGCGCACAACCGGGTGGGCGCCTCGGAGCCCTCGGGGCGCTCGACGGCGGTCACGCCGTACGGACGCCCCAAGGCTCCGTCCACGCCCGTCATCTCGGCCACCGGACAGAACAACCGCATCCTGGTGGAGTTCACGCCCGGATCGGCGAACGGTTCACCGATCACCGGGTACCAGTACCAGGTCAGCGGGGGCGGCTGGCAGGGCCTGCCCGGTCCCGGCAGCACGATCGACGTCGGAGCCAACGGCAAGAACGTCACCGTGACGGTGCGCGCCCTGAACGCGGCCGGTGCGGGCGATCCGTCGGCGGCCTCGAACCAGACGAGTGCCTATGGGCCGGTCAAGGACGCGGCGAACGTCAAGGCGACCGGGGGCGACCAGAAGGTCTCGTTCACCTGGAACCCGAACGTCCGGGACTACGAGAACGGCCGGGGCCTCACCATGACGGTGACGGTGGACGGCCAGCGGGTGGATGCCGCCCGCGGCTCGTTTACCAAGGAGGTGGGGCACAGCACCAAGTCCACGGTCATCGTCCGGGTGGACAGCACGTCGGACTCGTCGGCCCAGCAGTCCAAGCAGTGGACCGCGTCGGCCACCTCCAACGAGGCGCCGCCGCCGCCGGACCCCAGCCTGACGCTCTCGCGCGGATCCTCCGCCTACTACGCGGGCAACTGCACCATCAGGTGCTACCACATGGGCCTCAATGCCACGAACATGGAGCCCGGCACGCACACGGTGTACTGCTACTACCGGGGCGGCCCCGGCAGCGGTGGCGGGAACCACTTGTGGTCGGACAACGTCAGCATCACCGTCCGCTCCGACGGAAGCTTCTCGGGCGAGGCGAAGTGCGCCATCGGCGACGGGTATGCGGACCGGGCCTGGGTCGTCGTGAACGGGGTCAAGTCCAACGAGGTCAGACCCTGGTAGCCACGGCCCGCGCCCGGGACGGCGGCACCAGCCGGGCCGCAACCATCACCACCACCAGCACCGCTGCGCGCAGGACCACTGTGAGCAGCACCACCAGTGAAGGGGACAACGCACCATGACCATGACCACCGAACAGGCGGAGTGGTTCGCCGGGACGTTCGAGAAGATCTCGGACAACATCGGCCAGGCCATCCTGGGCAAGGAGGACGTCATCTCCCTGGTCCTCACCGCCATGCTGACGGACGGCCACGTGTTGCTGGAGGACGCCCCCGGCACCGGCAAGACCATGCTCGCCCGGTCACTGGCGGCCACGGTGAAGGGCACCCACTCCCGCATCCAGTTCACCCCGGACCTGCTGCCCTCGGACGTCACCGGCGTGACCATCTACGACCAGAAGTCCCAGGAGTTCGAGTTCCACCGCGGTCCGATCTTCGCCAACATCGTGCTGGCCGATGAGATCAACCGTGCCTCGCCCAAGACCCAGTCCGCACTGCTGGAGGTCATGGAGGAGGCGAGGGTGACGGTGGACGGCGTCACCTACCCGAACGAGCGCCCCTTCATGGTGATCGCCACCCAGAACCCGATCGAGCAGGCCGGCACCTACAAGCTGCCGGAGGCCCAGCTGGACCGCTTCCTGATCAAGACCTCCATCGGCTACCCGGACCGCAGCTCCACCGTCGAGCTGCTCTCCGGCGCCGCCACGAAGGACCGCTCCGGTGCCCTGAGCCCGATCATCACCACCCAGGCCATCCGGGACATGACCGAGCTGGCCACCACCGTCCACGTAGACGGTGCCGTGCTGAACTACATCGCCGAGCTCACCGAGGAGACCCGGCACGCCGACGAGACCCGGCTGGGCGTCTCGGTCCGCGGCGCCATGGCCATGGTGCGCGCCGCCAAGGTCCGCGCCGCCTCGCAGGGACGCAACTACGTGCTGCCGGACGACGTCAAGGACCTGGCCCCGCACGTGTGGACCCACCGGCTGGTGCTGGACCCCGAGGCGGAGTTCGCCGGGGCCACCGCCGCGGCCGTGCTGACCCGCGTCCTGGCCCAGGTGGGCGCTCCGCAGCACCGCGCCGGGGCACCGGTCCCCGCGGGGGCCGCGGCGGCCGCCGGTGCCGGCGGGTCCGGGAACGACGGGGTGCGGGGCGGCTCGACCGCCGCCGGGGCCTGAGGTGCCGACGTCGCAGATGGCCGCGGAACGAGAGCCCCGTCAACGACGCACCCGGGTGGCCGGAGCCCTGGGGGTCCGGGCTCGGCGGCTGGCGGAGTCCGCCGCGATCGCCACCGGGCCGGCGCGGGAGTCCGCCGCCGGCTGGTGGAAGCGGTACGCCCGCCCGGTCGCCGAGGTGGTCTCCCCGCTGGGGTGGATCGTGCTGGCCGTGACGGCGACCGCCTGGATCGTCGGCCTGGCGCTGGGCTGGGCCGAGGCGCTCGTCGCCGGCCTGGTCGGCGTCCTGCTGCTGCTGCTGGCCATCGGGTTCATCCTCGGCCGGTCCTCCTACGCGGTGGTCCTCGACCTCGCCCGCTCGCGGGTCGCCGTCGGGGACCGGGCGGTCGGCGCGATCGAGGTGACCAACACCGCGGACCGGGCCCTGCTGCCGGTGGCCATGGAGCTGCCCGTGGGGCGGGCCACCGCCGTGTTCCAGCTGCCCCGGATGCGTCCGGGCGCCGTGCACGAGGACCTGTTCACCATCCCCACGCACCGCCGCGCCGTGATCGTCGTGGGTCCGGTGCGCTCGGTGCGCCAGGACCCGCTGGGGCTGCTGCGCCGCCAGCTGAAATGGACGGAGCCGCAGGACCTGTTCGTGCACCCGCGCACCGTGGCGCTGCAGGGATCCTCGGCCGGGTTCATCCGCGACCTGGAGGGGTTGCCGACGAAGGACCTGTCCAGCGCCGACGTCTCCTTCCACGCGTTGCGGGACTACGTGCCCGGCGATGACCGCCGGCACATCCACTGGAAGACGGTGGCGCGCACGAACAAGCTCATGGTCCGCCAGTTCGAGGAGACGCGGCGCGCCCACCTGGCCATCGCCCTGTCCACGAACACCTCCGAGTACGCCACCGAGAACGACTTCGAGCTGGCCGTCTCCGTGGCAGCCTCGATCGGCCTGGAGGCCTTCAAGGAGCAGCGCAATCTCTCCATCCGCACCCACGCCGGACCGGTCCACACGGAGACCGGCCGCAACATGCTCGATGACCTGACACGGATCGAGGGCAGGCCGCTGCGCGGCACCAGCCTGGACGTGGCCCGCGAGACCGCGGACAGCGTGCCCAACGCCTCGGTGTTCTTCCTCATCACCGGCAACCAGCCCAGCCCGGGGGACCTGCGCCGGGCGACCAACGTGGTGCCGCCCGGGGTCCGCGCCTTCGCCATCCGCTGCGCCCACGGCCTGGAGACCGGGCGGGCCAGTATCGGTGACCTCACGGTGCTCTCCATCGGAGACCTCCAGGACCTGGGCCTGGCCCTGCGGAAGGCGGCGGCATGACGGCGCGGGCACGCACGGAGCGGCGGGGGACGGGCCTGCGCCACCCCTGGGGCCAGGTGGGCGTGGACGCCGCCGTGCTGGTGGTGCTGCTGGGCCTGGGCATGCTCGGTTTCCATGACACCTTCGCCGGGGACCCCCGGTACCTGCTGGCCGGCCTCGGCGGGATCGTCCTGGGGCTGGCCGTGGCCCTGGCCAGTGCCTACCGGCGGTGGGGCGTGTGGCTGACTTCCGGCGTGGTGGTCCTGGCCTACCTGGTCTTCGGCTTCGCCCTGGCCACCCCGGCGGAGTCGGCCGGCGGGTTCCTGCCCAGTGCGGACGCCCTGCTGGTGCTGATCACCGCGCCGGTGACCACGTGGAAGGACATCCTGACCGTGGCGGCCCCGGTAGGCGTCAACGGGGGCATGCTGGTGGCTCCCTACCTGTCCGGACTGCTGACCTCGGTGGTGGCCGGCGTGCTGGCCTGGCGGGTGCGGGTCCCGTACTGGACCCTGGTCCCGGTCCTGGCGATGACCGTCGTCGGCATCCTGTTCGGCACCAAGGACGCCCCCATGGCGCTGATGCGCGGCATGGTGCTGGTGATGGCCGCCGTCGCGTGGCTGGCCTGGCGCCGGCACCGGATGCGGGTCCACGGCACCCGCGCGCCCGCCGACACGACCACGGTGACCCATCCGGCCACCGCCCGCCGGCTGGTCTGGCGCCGGGTGGGCATGGGTGCCGCGGTGCTGGCCGTGGCCGGGCTGCTGACCGCGGCGGCCTCGCCGCTGCTGCTGCAGGACCAGGACCGCAAGGTGCTCCGGGACGTGGTGGACCCGCCGATCGAGCTGTTCGACTATCCGAGCCCGCTGATGAAGTTCCGGCAGTACGTGAAGGACCAGCGCGAGGAGGTCCTGTTCACGGTGGACGGCCTCCCGGAGGGACAGCGCGTCCGCCTGTCCGCCCTGGACGCCTATGACGGCATGGTCTACACCGTGAACCCGCAGGCCGGTGGCAACTTCTCGCCGGTCGGGGACGCCTCCCGCCTCTCGGGTGCCGAGGCCCCGGAGCTGCCGAACCGTCAGAACGGGACGCTGGACATCACCATCGGCGCCTACGACGGCGTCTGGCTGCCCGGCGGCGGCAAGCTCAACGGTGTGGCCCTGGCCGGGCCGCGGGCCGGTGAGCTGTCCCGGTCCCTGTACTACAACGACGACAACGAGACCGCCCTGTCCACCATCCCGCTGCAGTCCGGGGACTCCTACACCGCGGAGGTCGTCTACCCGGTGCAGGTGAGCCCGGAGGAACTCGAGGACCAGGACTTCGCCCAGGTCGTCATGCCGGAACTGACGGGGGTGCCACAGGTGGTGCCCGAGAAGGCGGCCGAACTGACCGGCAGCCAGGACTCCCCGTTCGGCATCGCCAGCGGGCTGGCCTCCACCCTGCACGAGTCCGGGGCGTTCTCCAACGGCCGCGAGGGCGAGGTGACCTCGCTGTCCGGGCACTACGCCGGGCGCATCACCCAGTTGCTGGACAACGAGGAGTGGATCGGCGACGACGAGCAGTACGCCGTGGCGATGGCGCTGATGGCCCGTTCCCTGGACATCCCCGCCCGCGTGGTGATGGGGTTCTACCCCGAGAACTACCCGGAGGGCGGCGGTCCCGTCCAGATCAAGGGCAAGGACGTCCACGCCTGGGTGGAGGTGAACTTCGAGAACACCGGCTGGGTGGCCATGGACCCCACCCCGGACAAGGACAACATCCCGACCCCGCCGCAGCAGGAGCCCCAGTCCACGCCGAAGCCGCAGGTGCTGCAGCCACCGCCGCCGCCGCAGGAGCAGGCCGACCTGCCGCCGGACACCGCCCCGGAGCCTCAGGACGCCGAGCAGGAGGAGCGCTCCTGGTGGGACCAGTGGGGACCCGTGGTGATGATCATCGTGTACTCGATGGTCCCGGTCATCATCCTGATGATCCCGCTACTGGTCATCGCCCTGCTCAAGGGCCGGCGGCGCAAGCGGCGCCGACGGGCGGACACCCCGGCCGCGCAGGTCTCCGGCGGCTGGTCGGAGGTCCTGAGCCTGGCCACGGACCTGGGCTCGGAACCGCAGCGAACCGGCACCCGGCGCGAGCACGCCGCCGCCCTGGGCTCCGCCTTCCCGACGACGGCGGCCGGCACCACCCTGCTGGCCCGGCGCGCCGACCAGGCCATCTTCGGCCCCGGCGAGCCGACGGAGGCCCAGGTGGCCGACTACTGGGAACGGGTGGACGAGAACATCGCCGGCATCCGCGGGTCCGTGAGCGGCTGGCGGCGCCTGCGGGCGAAGTTCTCCCCGCGGTCCCTCCTACTGGAGGCCCGGGCACGGCGTCGTCAACGCCGCCTGGTGCAGCGCCAGCGGCGGCTGGCCCGCCGCGCGGCAGCCGCCGAGCGCCGGGCGGGGGAGCGCACGGCCGAGCGGCAGTCCCGCACGGCCCGGCGTGGCGGCGGCACCCGAGCAGTCCGTACAGTGGACGACCAAGCGAGCAAGGAATAGGAACCGTGCAGAAAACCCTCAACCTGGTCAACGCACCGGCCGGCAGGCGGCTGGCGGCCTGGCTGATCGACCAGATCGTTCCCGCGGTGGCCGTGGGCATCGTCTACGCGGTCACCTTCCCCGCCGTGCTGGCCCGCGCCGGCAGCGCCCAGCAGGACGCGCTGGCCACGTTCTTCCTGGGCATGCTCGTCGCCGGCGTGCTGTCGCTGGCCTACGCCGTCTGGCTGTGGGGCTGGCAGGCGTCGGCCGGCAAGACGCCGGGTCACCTGCTGCTGGGGCTGCGCATCACCTCCGAGGACGGCACCCCCGCCGGCTGGGGACCGATCTTCCTGCGCTCCGTGCTGATCTGGGTCAGCGGCCTGGTCCCCGTGGTCGGGCCTGTCCTGATGCTGCTGTCCAACATCTGGGACACCAACCACCAGCGCCAGGGCTGGCATGACAAGGTGGCACGCACTCTCGTGCTGGACGTGAACACCGGACGCAACCCGCTGACGACCGGCGGCCTGTACGGACCGTCCACGTTCGCCCCCGGCGGCCTGCGCCCCGGTGACCCGGGGCACCCCGAGACGGGCGTGACCACCCCGGCGGTCTCCCGCTGGCCCGCGTTCAACCCGGCCGTGGCGGCCGGACCCATCACCGCGGTCCCCGGGGCCCCGGGGAACCACTCTTCGGACCCGTCCGGCGAGGCGTCCCCGGACGCCTCGGCCTCCCTGCCGTCCCCGCCCGCGCCGACGTCGGCCCCGGCCCCCGGCGCCGTGCCCGCCCGCTCCGAACCTGCCCGCCCCGAACCCGTGCACGCCGCGGCAGTGCGTCCGGCCGCAGCCGAGGCCCGGGAGCCCGCCACCGCGCCGGCGTCCGCCCCTGCCGCCTCCGGGCGCTCCTCGGGCTACCGGGAGGACCAGGTGGTGCTCGTGGGCGGTGCCGAGGAGCCCGCCGATCCGGACGAGGAGCTGGGCTCCACCCAGCTGCGCCGGCGGTCCGCCGGTCCCTCGGCGGTGAAGCTGCGCTTCGACGACGGCCAGAGCCATGAACTCAGCGGCTCGGCGCTGGTGGGACGCAATCCCGCGGCGGCCGCCGGCGAGACGGTGGACCTGCTCATCCCGTTCGCGGACATGGGACGGTCCGTGTCCAAGACGCACCTGCACCTGACGGTGGACTCCACGGGCGTCTGGGTGACGGACCGCAACTCCACCAACGGCTCCGGCATCACCCCGCGCGGCGGCACCCGCCAGCGCCTGGAACCAGGCCAGCCGGTGCTCGCGCCGGTCGGGGCCACCGTCCACTTCGGCGACCGTACCTTCACGGTGTCCGCTGCATGACCCTGGAGACAACCATCGACGCGCCCCAGAGACCCTTCCGCCTGAACTACGGGTTCGGGTCCCACCGTGGACTCCGCCGGCAACTGAACGAGGACTCGCTGGTGGTCACCGGGAACCTGTTCGCGGTGGCGGACGGCATGGGTGGCCATGAGGCCGGCGAGGTGGCCAGCCGGATCTGCGTGGAGACCCTCGCCTCGGGGGTCAAGCAGGTCCGGGACGACCTCACGGCCGAGCAGCTGCAGCAGCTGATGGTCGCCTCGGACGATGCCATCCGGAGGATCGCCGAGTCCCGGGCGGGCACCACCCTGGCGGGCGTCGCGATCGTGCGTGAGCGCCAGGGGCTGTACTGGATGGTGTTCAACGTGGGCGACTCGCGCGTCTACCGGATGTCCGAGGGGGAGTTCAGCCAGGTCAGCGTGGACCACTCCGAGGTCCAGGAGATGGTGGACGAGGGCTACCTGAGCAGGGAGGAGGCGCGGCACCATCCCCGCCGGCACGTGATCACCCGCGCCCTGGGCACCGGCGAGGCGTCCGCCGCGGACTTCTGGATGCTCCCGGTGCATGACGGGGACCGGCTGATGGTCTGCTCGGACGGGCTGACCTCCGAGGTGGACGACGAGGAGATCCTGCAGGAGCTCTCCGCCCATCACGCGCCCCAGGATGCCGTGGACGCGCTGATCCGCGACGCCCTGCGCAGCGGAGGCCGGGACAACATCACGATCATCGTGGTGGACGTGGAGGATACTGAGGCCGAGGAGAACCGGGTCATCACCTCGCCACGGTCGGCCGACTCCGAGGAGCAGCAGACCACCCGGCCCCGGTTCGGCGACGGCGGCGCCGGAACGCTGGTCGGTGGCGTCCCGGGCGACGGCGGGGCGACCACCGGTGATGCCGCGGTGGACCGCCGCGGCGGCGGGAGAGGCCCGCAGGACAGCGACCGACACGGCGACAGGCAAGGGGAACGAGCATGACACCGACCGCGATGGTCCGCTACAGCGCGGGGCCGTGGCTGGGACTGGTCCGGGGCCGGTCCCTGGTGGCCCTGCCCGCCGACGCCAGTGAGGAGACCGCCGCCGTCGTCTGGGACCTGCTGGCCGGGTCGCCCGGCGTGGAGCAGTTGCTGGCCACGGTCCTGTCCGGCCGGTTGGACCTGACGGGGATGCCGGCGTTCGCGATCGTGTCCTTCCAGGGACAGGAGGTGCACGCCATCCTGCGTGGTGACGTGCACCTGCGGATGACCGGCCTTGACGACGGCGAGAGCCGGCTGAACGGGACCGGGGTCTCGACGTGGAACGAGCGCCGGGTCCCCAGGGTCCGGTCCTTCGAACTACTCGTGGACGACGCCCTGCCCAACGCGGAGAACCTGCCACTGGACGCCGGGGCCGTGCGCCTCGCGGCGCTGCAGGCGGACCTGGTGGGCACCACGTCCGAGGATGCCGAGCCCTGCCCGGAGGTCCGGGCCGCCGCCCAGGTGCCGCCGGCTCCGGTCCCCCCTCGCCCCGCCCCCGAATCCGTGCCCGCCCCCGAAGCTGAGGTCGGCACCGAGAGCGCGACCGGCATCGACGCTGAGGTCGGCACCGAGAGCGCGACCGGCATCGACGCTGAGGAGGGCACCGGGACCGCGTCCGCTGCCGGGCCGGAGGCCGCCGTCGAGCCCGAGCCCGCCGCCGGGCCGGTGACCCCAGCCGAGCCCGGGCCCGCCGCCGGGCCGGTGACCCCAGCCGGGCCGGTGGCCCCAGCCGAGCCCGGACTGGAGAGCGCATCGGAATCCACAGCGGAGGCCGCGTCCAGTCCCACGCCGGAGCCTGAGGGGGAGCCGGACGCCGCTGACGGGGAGGGCGACGGTGACGACGGCGTGGACCCCGCCATGGACGAGCAGCCGGACGGCGATTCAGATATCGGCATGACCATCGCCCCGGACGCCGCTGAGTTCGCGGCGGTCCACCTGGCGCCCGACGCTCCGCAGCCGTCTGGCCGGACCACCCGGATCCAGCCGGCCGGGGACGAGGGGGCACTGCATGACGAGAACGAGCCGGAGGACGAGCCTGAGGACAGCACCATCGCCAGCGGGCCCGTGCCCGCCGATCCCGCGCCGGCCCGCCCCGCCTCCCCGCTGCCCGGGCCCCAGGAGCTGATCGATTCGGTGCCGTGGCTCGCCGCGGCCCGGCGGTCGGTGCCCGGTCCGGAGCGGTCCCCGGCCGGTGGCTCGGACGACCGGCCCGGACTGACGGCGGGGGTTCCCGCCGACCTGGGGCAGACGGTGGCCCCCGCGGCGCATCCGGACGATGAGGCCGACGCTGACACGGTGCTGTCCCCGTCCGCGGTGGCGGGGGCCGCCGTCGCTCCGGGCCCCCGCGCCGGGGTTCCCGTGCCACCGCCGGGACCGGCGCCGGCCGTGCCGGCAGACCCGGACCATGACGGTGAGACCGTGATGAAGTCGGACCTGGACCTGGCCGGCGTCGGGACGGCGGCCCCGCCCGCCCCCGCCGCCCCGCTCGCGCCGACCACCGGTCCCATGGTGCTGGCACGCCAGTGCTCCGACGGCCACGCCAACCCACCGACGTCCAGCACCTGCACCGTCTGCGGGCAGTCGCTGGGTGGAGAGGCACGGCAGGTGCGCCGTCCCGCCCTGGGCCGGATCCGGATGTCCACCGGCGAGGTGCTGGAGCTGGACCGGCCGGTCGTCATCGGGCGCCAGCCGCAGGCACATCGCGTGGGTTCGGGCACCATGCCGCGGATGATCCAGGTCCGCAGCCCCAACGGGGACATCTCGCGGTCTCACTGCGAGGTGGTCCTGGAGGGCTGGCACGTGCAGCTGCGTGACCTCAAGGCCACCAACGGCACGGTGCTGATCCGCGAGGGCGCCGCTCCGCGCCGGCTGGGCCAGGGTGAGTCCGTCATGGTCCTGGACGGGGACATCGCCGACCTCGGCGACGGCGTCTCGCTGCGGTTCGAGGCGATTCCGTGAGCTCGAAGCGGCCCCCGGCGCCGCCGCCGCACATCGCGGGGTTCCGGTACGTCAGCCTGCTAGGCTCCGGCGGGTTCTCGGACGTCTACCTGTACGAGCAGGACCGGCCTCGCCGCAAGGTGGCCGTCAAGGTGCTGCTCTCCGGGCTGCGGACCGAGCGGGCCCGCAAGTCGTTCGAGTCCGAGGCCAACCTCATGGCCCAGCTGTCCTCGCACCCGTACATCGTCACCATCTACGAGGCGGACGTCACTGAGGACGGTCACTCCTACCTGGCCATGGAGTACTGCTCCCGGCCCTCCCTGGACATCCGCTACCGGCGCTCCCGGCTGGGGGTCGACGAGGTCCTGGCCATCGGGGTCCAGGTATCCTCCGCCGTGGAGACCGCGCACCGGGCGGGGATCGTGCACCGGGACATCAAGCCGGCCAACATCCTGACGACGGACTACAACCGGCCCGCGCTGACGGACTTCGGCATCTCCGGGACCGTGGACATGCTCGACGAGGAAGCCGGCATGTCCATCCCGTGGTCCGCCCCGGAGGCCTTCACCGGCGGTTCCCCGGACGGCGTGGCCATGGACGTGTGGTCCCTCGGTGCCACCCTGTACACGCTGCTGGCCGGCCGCTCCCCGTTCGTGCGCCCCGGGGCGGACAACTCGCAGAAGGAGCTGATCTCCCGGATCGGCAAGGCGCCCCTGCCGCCGTTGAACCGGCCGGACATGCCGGCCTCGCTGGAACTGGTGCTGGCCACCGCGATGGCCAAGAACCCGGCCTCGCGCTTTCCCTCCGCCCACGCCTTCGCCCTGGCCCTGCAGCGGATCCAGTCCGAGCTGGGCCTGTCCGTCACCCCTTTCGAGGTGATGGACGAGTCCGGGTACCTGGAGGCCGAGGACGATGCGGTCGAGGAGGGCGGGGACGCCACCCGGGTCCGGCAGGTCGTCTCGATCGACCCGGACCGCGGCGCCACGGACACCTCACGGCACTTCCCGCCGATGCCCCCGTCCGCGGCGCCGGGCCGCCCGGTGGAGGACGACGTCGAGGACGCCACCGTCATCCGGCCCGCCCGGGGCGCCCCCGGGCAGCCGGGCGCGGCCTCAGCCGGGGCCTCCCCGGACGACGACCCGACGATCATGGGCGGCCGCATCGGCGGTGGCCTGGCCGGGTCACGGGTCCCGTCGCGCCCGGCGCGCCGCTATCCCGACGCCGGCGGAGACTGGGAGCCGGACGGCACCACCGCGCACCGGGTCGAGGACAGGTCCGGTTCGTCCCCGGCCATGGCGTGGGCCACGGAGAACAAGGTGGGGATCATCGCCTCGCTCGTGGTGCTGGTGCTCGGCGTGGTGGCGGCCGTGTGGCTGGCCGACAACCTCTCCGGCCGGCCCGCCCCGGATTCCGCGACTCCGCTGATCTCCGAGTCCCCGGCACTGCCGGTGCCCGAACCGGAGGAACCGGTCGAGGCGGCCCAGGAGGTGGCCGGCTCCCAGAAGGGAGAGGATGCGGTGTTCACCTGGACGAACCCGGAGCCGAGGGAGGGTGACACGTACCTCTGGCGCACCACCACGGCGACGGGCAAGGGCAGGATCACGACGGCCGAGAAGACCTCCGCGACCACCCCGGTACTCCAGGAGGACCGCACGTGCATCGAGGTCGTGGTGGTGCGCTCCAACGGCAAGCAGTCGGATCCGGCGGTGGGGTGCGTGGAGTGAGGGTGCAGGACCGCAGGGCAGTGCCAAGGGACGGACGGACACGACGTGGAGGGGGAATCACCGATGGGTGCTGACGGAGGCGTCGCGCAGCAGGAACACGGGGAGCGGCAGGAGCAGCAGGGACCGCCGAGAGACGGCGCGGGGGGCGGCGAACTGGCGGTGTCCTTCGTCGGGGAGTGGTACGAGGTCTCCCCGGGCACGGTGTTCACCATCGGCCGCGAGGGGGACCTGGAGATCGACGACAACCCCTACCTGCACCGGCGGTTCATGGAGATCCAGCAGATCGACGGGCTGTGGTGGCTGACGAACGTGGGGTCGATGATCTCCGCCACCGTCGCCGACGCCTCCGGCGGCATGCAGGCCTGGGTCTCGCCGGGCTCACGCATCCCGCTGGTGTTCGGCCAGCTCAATGTGGTCTTCACCGCCGGGCCGACCACCTATGAGTTCTCCGTCCACCTGAGGAACCCGTCCTTCCTGCAGCAGTCCAACGGGAATGACGCCGTGGGGGAGACGACCATCGGTCCGGTGGTCTTCACCCCCTCGCAGAAGGCCCTCATCGTGGCGCTGGCCGAACCGATCCTGCGGCGCGGGGGCACCGGGTTCTCCACGGTCCCGTCCTCCGCCAGTGCCGCCAAGCGGCTGGGCTGGCCGCTCACCCGGTTCAACCGCAAGCTGGACAACGTCTGCGACAAGCTCGACCGGGTGGGCGTGGCCGGCCTGCGCGGTGGAGGCGGCAAGCTGGCCACCAATCGCCGGACCCGCCTGGTGGAGCACGCCGTGACCTCCCACCTGGTCACCCCGGACGACCTGCCGCTGCTGGACCAGTTGCACGGGACCGAGGAGGACTGACCCGGCGTCGCACCGGACTGCACCCGCCCGTCCGGTGCGGTCCGGCCCCGGGGCCAGACTGCACCCGCCATGGCCCGGCGCGGCCATGACGTTCGGTCACCGCCGCCCGGTCACCGCCGCCCGTCGGATCTTGGCGGTGGTCCCGCTGCTCGGGTAGACACGGAGCGTGCAGGACAGGACGCGGCACGGAGCGCTCCGTCGGGGCTGGGCCGCCATGCTCCCGGTGGCCGTGGTCGCCGCTGCCGTGGCCTCCGCGTGCACGCCCGGCCCGGACACCGCGTCCGGCCACGGGGCGGGTGAGTCCGGCAAGCAACCGATCCCGCACCAGGAGTTCCTCAGCCGTCCGGACCTCTTGCCGCCCCGGGTGATGCTCGCCGAGGGGCCGGCCTGGTCGGACGAGTACGGGCGGTCCGAGGAGTTCACCTTCCTGACCCCCAACTACGGTTCCGAGACGCCCTCGGACGGCGCCGTCATCCTCGACGCCCACGGTGAGCTCGTCTGGATGAGTCCCACCCGCGAGGAGGTGAAGGGTGACGAGCACTTCGACCTGCGCGTCCAGCGGTACCGCGGTGAACCTGTCCTGACGGTCTACCGGGGCACCAGTGACCAGGGCCGGGGTGATGGCGAGTTCATCGTCCTCGACCAGGCCTACCGGGAGATCGCCCGCGTGACGACCGGCGGCGCGCTGGGACCTGGCCAGGCCGATTTCCACGACTCGACCATCACCCCCGAGGGCACCATGCTCATCGGCGCCTACGTGGTCACCCCTGCGGACCTGAGCGCCGTGGGCGGACTCCGGGACGGGTACGTCGAGGACGCCGTGATCCAGGAGGTCGACATCGCCACCGGCGAGGTCCGGTTCGAGTGGAGCGCCCTGGACCACGTGCCCCTGGCGGAGACCATGCTCGACTTCGGGCAGGAGCAGGTGGAGCTGGCCGAGGAGGCCGCGGAGGAGGGGACCGAGGTGCCGGAGCTGGGCTCCGAGGACGAGCCCTTCGACTACTTCCACATCAACTCGATCGCCGAGGACCACGACGGCGCGCTGCTGGTCTCCGCCCGGCACACCAACGCCATCTACCGGGTCGAGCGAGAGACCGGCGAGGTGGACTGGACGCTGGGCGGCTCCGCCGGTGACTTCCGGATGGGTGAGGGCGCCTCTTTCGCCTGGCAGCACGACGCCCGGCGCGCCCCGGACGGCACCTTGACGCTGCTGGACAACCACGCCGGTGGCCGCCCGGACGATGCCTCCTCCCGCGGGTTGCGCCTGGTCCTGGACGAGCGGGCGATGACCGCCGAGGTGGCCACCGAGTACCTCCCGCCCGCCGAGCGGATGGCCAGCAGCATGGCCAACGCCCAGCAGCTTCCGGACGGCAACATGCACATCGGCTGGGGTGCCCGGCCCTCGTACTCGGAGTACACGCCCGGCGGCGAGCTCATCTACGACGTCTGCCACGGGGACGAGTGCTACGGCGAGGAGTACGAGGGGGGCGGCGGCAGCTACCGCGCCTACAAGTTCGCCTGGGAGGGCCGGCCGGCGTCCGAACCGGACGTGGTCGTCCGGCAGGACGGTGGTGAGCGTGTCGCCTACGTGTCCTGGAACGGCGCCACCGAGGTGGCCGCCTGGCGCCTCCTCACGGGAGAGGACGCGGACGACACCACGGCGCAGGCGACGGTCGATCGCGACGGCTTCGAGACCGCCCTCCCGGTTCCCGGCGAGGATCCCTACATCGCCGTCGAGGCCCTGGACAGGGACGGGCAGGTACTGGGCTCGTCGAGCCCTGCTGACGGGCCGCGCCGTTGAGGCAGGGGCAGGGAGCGTTGCATCGATGCCGTCACCGACGTTCTGCCCCGGGGCGCCCGGAACGGGCGCGGGCGTCCTAGGCTGGGGCGGTGAGCACGCAGCAGATGGATCGAGACCCGGAGGTCGATGCCTCCGTCCAGCCCGAGGCCGGGGACATCCCCACCGAGGCCCTGCGGGAGCAGTACGAGCACCTCGTGGACGAGGTCCGCAAGCACCGCACCGCCTACTACCAGAACGACGCCCCGCTGGTCTCGGACGCCGAGTACGACGCGCTCTACCGAAGCCTCGAGGACCTCGAGGCGATGCACCCGGAGATCGTGTCCAACGACTCGCCGACCCAGGAGGTCGGCGGCGAGGTGTCCACGGCCTTCGCGCCGGTGACCCACCTGGCCCGGATGTACTCCCTGGACGACCTGTTCTCCATCGAGGAGCTGCGGTCCTGGTATGCCAAGACCTCGGCCTCCATCCAGGCCATCGCACCGGGGACCACGCCGCGCTGGCTCGTCGAGGTCAAGATCGACGGCCTCGCCGTGAACCTGCTCTACCGGGACGGCCGGCTGGTCCGGGCCGCCACCCGCGGGGACGGCACCACGGGCGAGGACGTCACCCACAACGTCATGACCATCAGGGACATCCCGCAGCAACTGATGGGTTCCGGCTGGCCGGCCGAATTGGAGGTCCGCGGGGAGGTCTTCATGCCCACCTCGGACTTCCGTGCCTTCAACGAGCAGCGTGCCGAGGCCGGGCTGGCCCCCTTCGCCAACCCGCGCAACTCCGCGGCCGGATCCCTGCGCCAGAAGGACCCTGCGGAGACCGCCAAGCGTCCGTTGAGCATGTTCGTCCACGGCATCGGCGCCCACTCCGGCCTGGAGGCCGGATCCCAGCACGCCACCTACGACCTGCTCGCCGGGTGGGGGCTGCCGACCAGCCCGTACACCCGGATCGTGGCGGGCCTGGACGGCGAGGACGGCAGCACCGACGGCGGCATCCTCGCCTTCATCGAGGAACACGGCCACAAACGCCACGACCTGGTCCACGAGATCGACGGCATCGTCATCAAGGTGGACTCCTTCGCCCTGCAGCGTGCCCTCGGCCACACCTCGCGGGTGCCGCGGTGGGCGGCCGCCTACAAGTACCCCCCGGAGGAGGTCCACACCAAGCTGCTGGACATCCGGGTCAACGTCGGCCGCACCGGCCGGGTCACCCCCTACGCCCTGATGGAACCCGTCGTGGTGGCCGGCTCCACGGTGTCGATGGCCACCCTGCACAACCAGGACGTGGTGAAGGCCAAGAACGTGCTCATCGGGGACACGGTGGTGCTGCGCAAGGCCGGGGACGTCATCCCGGAGATCGTCGGGCCCGTGCTGCCGCTGCGCGAGGGCAAGGAGGTCGGCACCGGCCCGGAGGCCGGACTGCGTGAGTTCGTCATGCCCGCCGACTGTCCCTCCTGCGGGACCCCGCTGGCCCCGGCCAAGGAGGGGGACGTGGACCTGCGCTGCCCCAACGCCCGTGCCTGCCCGGCCCAGCTCACCGGCCGGATCGAACACGCCGCCTCGCGCGGGGCGTTCGACATCGAGGCCCTCGGCGAGGAGGCAGCGCTCTGGCTGACGAACGGGCCCGGCCCGGACCCGGCCGGCAACGGCGGCCGCGTCCGCCCCGAGGGACCCGGTGTCCTCACCTCCGACGCCCAGCTCTTCGACCTCGTCCACCCGGAGGACGATGCGCTCCGGGACGAGCTGCGCCGTCGGCTGGGCGAGGTGAAGGTCTGGCGGGAGAAGCGCAAGCGCGTCGACGGGAAGATGGTCCCGTCCGGGGAGTGGGAGCTGAAGCCCTACTTCTGGAGCCAGGGCACGGCGAGGAAGCCCTCGGAGCCCACCGCGAACACCCTCAAGCTCTTCGATGAGCTGGAGAAGGCCAAGGACCGGCCGTTGTGGCGCGTCCTGGTCGCCCTGTCCATCCGGCACGTCGGCCCGACGGCGGCCCGGTCCCTCGCCACCGCGTTCGGCTCCATGCGGGCCCTGGTGGACCTGGTCACCCGGGTCCCGGACGGCCTCACCGCCGAGGAGGCCCGGGCCGCGGCCCAGCAGCGACTGGCCGACGTCGACGGGGTCGGCCCGATCATCGCCGAGGCCGTCATCGAGTGGTTCGGCGAGGACTGGCACCGGGAGATCATCGACCGCTGGCACGCCGCCGGGGTGGTGATGGAGGACGAGCAGGACGAGGACACCCCCCGCACCCTGGAGGGCCTGACCGTGGTGGTCACCGGCTCCCTCGAGACCTTCAGCCGCGACTCCGCCAAGGAGGCCATCATCGTCCGCGGCGGCAAGGCCTCCGGATCGGTGTCCAAGAAGACCGACTTCCTCGTCGCCGGGGAGAACGCCGGGTCCAAGCTGGACAAGGCCGAGTCCCTCGGCGTCCCGGTCCTGGACGAGGCCGGTTTCGTCCGGCTCCTGGCCGAGGGCCCGACGGCGGCCGCGGACCCGGGCGCGGGCGGAGACGCCCCCGGCGACGACGCAGAGGCCACCGGTGGCACGCCAGGCGACGGTGAGGACCCCGGTCCCGGGGGCCGGAACGGCTCCACTGCCGGGCAGGACGTCACCGGGCAGGACGCCACCGCTGCCGAGGGGAGCCCGGCATGACCCGCGGACTGCTGGCCGTCGCCCGGGCCGCGGCCCGCGCCGGGGCGGCCGTGCTGGCCGAGCGGCCCCTGACCCCCACCCCGGCCACCCGCCAGGACCTGGGCGCGGACACCAAGAGCTCCGGCTCGGACTGGGTGACCGACTACGACCGCCGGGCCGAGCAGGCCGTCCGGGAGGTCATCACCGCCTACCGGCCCCATGACGCCATCTCGGGGGAGGAGTACGGGCACACCGAGCCCGCCACCCCCTCGGGGTACCGCTGGTCCATCGACCCGCTGGACGGCACCACCAACTTCATCCGCGCCATCCCGCAGTTCTGCACCTCGGTCGCCGTCGAGGGGCCGGTCGAGGACGGCGGCGCGCCGGGAGCCGACGAGAGACGCGAGGTGCGCTGGCTGGCCGCGGCCGTCGTCGCGCCCGCCCTGGGGCGCAGCTGGTACGCGGCCGCGGGGCAGGGGGCCTTCTCCACCGTGGACGACGCCGTCACGGGCACGGCGGGCGAGCCGGTCCGGCTGCACGGCCCCGTGCTGGGGCGCAGCGGCCGGCTGCTGGCCACCGGCTTCGGCTACGCCGGGAAGCGCCGTGACTTCCAGCTGCGCTCGCTCGCGGCCATCCTGCCGCACTTCGGGGACGTGCGGCGGATCGGCTCGGCCGCCCTGGACCTGTGCATGGTGGCCGACGGCACCCTGGACGCCTACGCCGAGTTCGGCATCCAGGAGCACGACTGGTCCGCCGGGGCGCTCATCGCCGAGGAGGCCGGGGTGCCGGTGCGCCGGCCCGCGCACGCCGACGGCACCGCCCACCCCGACTGGACGGTGGCCGGACTGCTGGACCCGGATGCCGGCGGCGGGACCGGCGAGTCCGCGGACCGACGGGCCTGGGCCGAGGCCGTCGAGGCGCTGCTGCCGGGACCCCCTGACCGGGCATGACACACTGGGGCCATGCGACGGCTGTTATCCAGACCATGGCTCGCGCCCGCCGTGATGGGGATCGTGGGTGTGCTGTTCCTGTACTGGGGGCTGAGCGGCGAGGGCCTGCTGAACTACGTGGCCGCACTGGCCATGGGGTTCTTCGCGGTCCGCTTCCTCTCCACCACACGGGTCCAGTCCCGGCCGGTGTCCGGGGTCGATGAGCACCTGGCCGCCGGAGGCGTGGTGGTGTATTGGCGGCCCGGCTGCCAGTACTGCGCCCGCCTGGTCCGGGAGCTCGGGCCCCAGCGCCGGGGGATCCCGTACTGGGTGAACATCTGGCACGAGGACGAGGCCGCCGCCCGCGTGCGCCAGTACAACGGCGGCAACGAGACCGTCCCCACCGTGGTGTCCGCTGAGGAGCACTTCGTGGCGCGGGACCGGCAGACCTTTGAGCGGGCCCTGGCCGTCACCGGACGGGCCCGGCGGGCGGCCTGACGGCGTGCTCCTCGCCGTGCCGGCCGACCGGGCCGTTGTGGCGTTCGCCAGCCGCGGGGGCCGCGCGTAGGATTTCGGCGTGCCCCACGATGACCACGCACCCCGTGAAGAGCAGAAGCACCCCGCACTGGACGAGGCCGACTGGCCCGAGCTCACGTCCCGCGTCGACGGCGTGACCGTCCGCGACGCCCGCGAGGAGGACCACGCCGCGATCGCGCACCTGACCGTGGCGTCCTACGTGGACGGTGGGCACGTCCACCCCGAGGACACCTACATCGAGAACCTGCAGGACGTCGCGGGACGGACCAGGCTGGCCCGGGTGCTCGTCGGCGAGGTGGAGGAGGGGACCGGCACCGAGGCCCGCACCGTCGTCGCCGGTTCCGTGGTGCTGACGCTGCCCGGGATGCCGATGTCCGAGACGGCCCGGGACGGAGAACTCGAGTTCCGGATGCTCGCCGTGGACCCCGCCGTCCAGCGCCGCGGCGTGGCCCGGGCCCTGGTCCGGGCCGCGATCGACCGTGCGGGACAACTGGAGGGCATCGAGGCGGTGGTGCTCACCACCATGGAGACCATGACCGCTGCCCACCGGCTGTACGAGTCGGAGGGCTTCGTCCGGGCACCCGAGCGCGACTGGCGCCTCTCGGACATCGGCCAGGAGCCCACGGACGGCATCGACCAGCTCTACTGGGTGTTCCGGCGGCCCGTCTGAGCAGGGACCGGCCCCGGCGGCTCCGGGACTAGACTGGGCCACCGAACCACACCATCCGCGGAAGACCACAGGAGACCCATGTCCGCCATCACCCGTGAGGACGTCGCCCACCTGGCGCGACTGGCCCACATCCGGATGGACGAGCAGGAACTGGACAAGATGTCCGGTGAGCTCGCCGTCATCATGGATGCCGTCGCCTCCGTCAGCGAGGTCGCCGGGGACGACGTGCCCCCGACGTCCCACCCGATCCCCCTGCACAACGTGTTCCGGGAGGACGAGCCGGGCGAGATGCTCTCCCAGGAGCAGGCCCTGGCCATGGCCCCGGAAGCCGAGGACGGCCAGTTCCGGGTCCCCGCGATCCTGGAAGGGGACTGATCACGCATGAGCGAGACGACTGAACTGATCCGC
Organism: Micrococcus sp.; assembly: GCA_029961105.1. GTDB lineage: Bacteria > Actinomycetota > Actinomycetes > Actinomycetales > Micrococcaceae > Citricoccus. The sequence goes on from JASBVO010000001.1 coordinate 76,505, forward strand.
CTGACCGCCCTGCAGATGGCCGAGCGGCTGCGCGCGGGCGAGGTCACCTCCGTGGAGCTGACGCAGGCCCACCTGGACCGGATCGCCGCCGTGGACGGCGGGGAGCGGGGCATCCACGCCTTCCTCCACGTCAACGCCGAGGAGGCGCTCGCCGTGGCCGCCGAGGTGGACGCCATCCGCGCCGCCGGCGGCCAGGAGGCACAGGACCTGCACCCGCTGGCCGGCGTGCCGGTGGCCGTGAAGGACAACATCGTCACCGTCGGCCAGCCCACCACCGCGGGCTCGAAGATGCTCGAGGGCTGGATGAGCCCCTACGACGCCACCGTGGTGACCAGGCTGCGCCAGGCGAGGCTGCCGATCCTCGGCAAGACCAACATGGACGAGTTCGCCATGGGCGGCTCCACCGAGCACTCCGCCTTCGGCAACACCCTCAACCCCTGGGACCTGGACCGGATCCCGGGCGGTTCCGGCGGCGGGTCCGCCGCGGCCGTCGCCGCGTTCATGGCCCCGCTGGCCCTCGGCTCGGACACCGGTGGCTCCATCCGCCAGCCCGGCGCCGTCACCGGCACCGTGGGGGCCAAGCCGACCTACGGCGGGGTCTCCCGCTACGGGGTCATCGCGATGGCCTCCTCCCTGGACCAGGTGGGCCCCGTGGCCCGCACGGTGCAGGACGCCGCCGCCCTGCAGGAGCTGCTCGGCGGCCACGACCCGAAGGACTCCACCTCGCTGCCCGAGCCCATCGAGGGCCTGCTGACCGCCGCGCGGCAGCATGACATCACGGGCCTGCGGATCGGCATCGTGCAGGAACTCAGGGGCGAGGGCTACCAGGACGGCGTGCTGGAGCGCTTCCACGAGGCCGTGGCCGTGCTGCGGGACGCCGGGGCCGAGGTCATCGAGGTCTCCTGCCCGCACCTGGAGTACGCCCTGGGCGCCTACTACCTGATCATGCCCTCGGAGGCCTCCTCCAACCTGGCCAAGTTCGACGGCGTCCGGTACGGCAACCGGGTCGTCCCCGAGGAGGGGGGCACCATCGAGCAGGTCATGGGCGCCACCCGCGCCGCCGGCTTCGGCGAGGAGGTCAAGCGCCGCATCATCCTGGGCACCTACGCCCTCTCGGCCGGCTACTACGACGCCTACTACGGCTCGGCCCAGAAGATCCGCACCCTGGTCCAGCGGGACTTCGAGGCGGCCTTCTCGAAGGTGGACGTGCTCGTCTCCCCGACCTCGCCGACCACGGCGTTCGGCCTGGGCGAGAAGCTGGACGACCCCCTGGCGATGTACCTCAACGACGTGGCCACCATCCCGGCCAACCTGGCTGGCATCCCCGGCATCTCGGTCCCCGGCGGACTGGCCGAAGGACTGCCCGTGGGCGTGCAGTTCCTCGCCCCGGCCCGCGGTGACGCGGTGATGTACCGGGCCGCCGCGGCCCTGGAGAACCGGCTGGAGGAGGCCTCCGGGGCCGCGTTCTGGACCCAGGCCCCGGAACTGGACGACACCCGCAGCACCCAGCCGGCCGGCGTCGGGACCGGGACCGCTGACCGCACAGCAGGAGGAGAGAGCTGATGACCGCCGTCACCGACGAGGTGCTCACGTTCGACGAGGCGATGGCCGAGTTCGACCCGGTCCTGGGCTTCGAGGTCCACGTCGAGCTGAACACCAAGACCAAGATGTTCTCCTCCGCGGCCAACGCCTTCGGCGATGTGCCCAACACCAACGTCACCGAGGTCGACCTGGGGCTGCCCGGGGTGCTGCCGGTGGTCAACGGCAAGGCCGTGGAGTACGCCATCAAGCTCGGCCTGGCCCTGAACTGCCAGATCGCCGAGACGTGTGGCTTCGCCCGGAAGAACTACTTCTACCCGGACACCCCGAAGAACTTCCAGACCTCCCAGTACGACGACCCGATCGCCCACGACGGGTGGCTGGACGTCGAGCTGGAGGACGGCACCATCTACCGGGTGGAGATCGAGCGCGCCCACATGGAGGAGGACGCCGGCAAGCTCACGCACGTCGGCGGCGCCTCCGGCCGGATCCAGGACGCGGCGCACTCGCTGGTGGACTACAACCGCGCCGGCGTGCCGCTGATCGAGATCGTCACCAAGCCGATCGCGGGGGTGGGGGAGCGCGCGCCCGAACTGGCCCGGGCCTACGTCACCGCCATCCGGGACATCGTGAAGAACCTGGGGATCTCGGACGCGCGGATGGAACGCGGCAACGTGCGCTGTGACGCCAACGTCTCGCTGATGCCCAAGGGCACCGCGGCCTTCGGCACGCGCACCGAGACGAAGAACGTGAACTCCACGCGCGCGGTCGCCCACGCGGTGACCTACGAGATCCAGCGCCAGGCCGCCATCCTCAAGGCCGGCGGCTCGATCGTGCAGGAGACCCGCCACTGGCACGAGGACACCCGGACCACCACCTCGGGCCGGCCGAAGTCGGACGCTGACGACTACCGGTACTTCCCGGAGCCGGACCTGGTGCCGATCGTCACCACCCCCGAGTGGATCGAGGAGCTGCGCGCGCAGCTGCCCGAGCCGCCCGCCGAGCGCCGCAAGCGCCTGAAGGCCGACTGGGGCTTCTCGGACGAGGAGTTCCGGGACGTCGTCAACGCCGGCGTGCTGGACGAGATCGCGGACACCATCGAGGCCGGGGCCACCGCTGCGGCCGCGCGCAAGTGGTGGATGGGCGAGATCGCGCGCCTGGCCAACGTGGACGGCAAGGAGGTCGCCGAGCTCGGGGTCTCCCCGGCCGACGTCGTGGAGGTCGAGGCGCTGATCGCCGAGAAGACCATCAACGACAAGATCGCCAAGCAGGTCCTCGGCTTCGTGGCGGCCGGTGAAGGCTCACCGCGGCAGATCGTCCAGGCCCGCTCGCTCGCGGTCGTCTCCGACGACGGCGCCCTCACCACCGCGGTGCAGGAGGCCATCGCGCAGAACCCCGGCGTGGTGGAGAAGATCAAGGGCGGCAAACTGCAGGCCATCGGCGCGCTCATCGGCCCGGTCATGAAGGCCACCCGCGGCCAGGCCGACGCCGGCCGCGTGCGGGAGATCGTCATGGAGCAGCTGGGCGTCTCCGAGTAACCCGGAACACCAACACCACGATCTGGAGGTCAATAGATGACCCGGATCCCCGGAAACGGGCCGATCCAGGTCATCTATTGACCTCCAGTTGCCTCCAGAAGAGGTCGGCATGCCACGGGAACACCGGTCCGGCGAGCCGGACATCACCACGGGGCTCGTCCGCGCGCTGCTGGCCGAGCAGCACCCCGGCCTGGCCGCCCTGTCGGTCGCCGGCCAGGCCGATCCGGCGCTCGGGGGTGGGCTCGTCCGCGGCTGGGACAACACCATGGTCAGGCTGGGGGAGGACCTCGCCGTCCGCCTGCCCCGGCACGACGCCGGCCAGGCACTCCTGGACCGGGAGGTCACCTGGCTGCCCCGCATCGCCGCGCGGACGGGGCTCGACGTACCGGCGCCCCTCTGCACCGGGGTGCCCGGGGCCGGGTACCCCTACCGGTGGGCCGTGGTGCCGTGGGTGGCCGGAATCTCCGCGGCCCACCGGCCGGCCGAGGCCCGGGACCAGTACGCGGCCGAGCTCGCCGGGCAGTTGCGGCGCCTCCATGTGGCGGCCCCGCAGGACGCCCCGGACAATCCGTTCCGCGGGGTGCCGCTGGCCGCGGTCGCCGAGCGCTTCGGTCCGCGCTGGCAGGCACTGCGTGCCCACTGCCCGGACGGCCTGGTCCGGGCGGTCGACGGGGTGTGGCAGGACGCCCTGGCGGCCCCGGAATTCACTGGTCCGCCCGTCTGGCTCCACGGGGACCCGCACCCGGACAACACGGTGCTGGCGGAGGCCGCCCCGGGCTCCCCGACCGGGCCACCGGCACCGGTCCTCGTCGACTTCGGTGACCTGTGCTCCGGGGACCCCGCCTCGGACCTCGGGATCGCCCTGACTCACTTCACGCCCGCCGGGGCCACGGCCTTCCGGGCGCACTACGACGCCGGCCGGGTACCGGACGAGGACCTGTGGCGCCGGGCCCGGGGCTGGTCCCTCGTCGTGGCGACCATCTTCGCCGCCCAGCCGCCGGAGGACGTCCTGCACGGAGTCGGCTGGCGCCTCCTGAGCCGATACGATCCGCGCCCCGACCTCAGTCCCGCAGCAGGCTCAGCCGGCTGAGGAAGCGGTCGGCGTCGCGCGGGAAGCGGCCGTGCCTGGTCCAGTCGTCCAGGGACAGGGCCGCGGTGACGTCCAGCCGCAGGTCCGCGTCCACCAGGACGTCCACGAGGTACGCGAACCGCTGGAAGGCCTGCTCGTCGATGTCCTGGGGCGCCGGGACGCCGAGCAGCCACCAGCGCTCGTACGCCTGCGCCAGGCCCAGGTAGTCCTGCACGGAGACCGGCTGTCCGCACAACTGGGCGAAGGTCGCGGTGAGGGTCCCCGCGGCTGGGTCCGCGCCGCTCACCCGCAGTCGTCGGGTCCCGCTGGCCCCCACCGGAACGCTGACCCCTGCGGCGGGTCCCGTCCCGTCCCCGGCGCCGTCTCTCCCGGCCCGGTCTCTCCCGGCACCGTCTCTCCGGGCACCCCCTCTACCGGCACCGTCCGGACCGGCTGCAGCAGCCACGGCCTCGGCGACCGTCCAGGTCCCGGCGGCGAAGCCGCGGTCGGCGCCCCGGGTCAACGGCCGGTAGTCGAGTCCGTCGGGGATCCGGTGCACGGTGAGGTGCTCCTGGACCAGCGCGATGACCGGCTCCACGTGGTGGTGGAACAACGGGTTCGGCAGCAGTTCCCCGGGCGGGTAGTTGGAGGTCAACAGCACTCCGGCCTCCAGGCGCAGGACGGCGGGCAGCACCCGGCGCAGCAGGTGGGCGTCGCCGACGTCGTGGACGTGGAACTCGTCGATGTAGACCAGCCGTGCGTCCCCCAGCAGGCGGCGCACGGCGTCGTCGAAGCTGACCGGCCGGCCCGCCGGGGCGCCCGCCACCAGCTGGTTGACCTGGCCGAGCAGGGCGTGCATGTGCATCCGGACCTTCGGCACCTCGGCGGCGTCGAAGAACCGGCCGCAGATCCACGTCTTGCCCCGGCCCACCCCGCCGTGCAGGTAGACCCCCCGCGCCTGCCGCGCGGTGAGCAGCCGCACGGTCTCGTGCTGGCCGGCATCCAGCCGCTTCCCACCGGCCTCCAGTGTCGCGGTCAGCTGGTCGGCGCGGACCCGGGGCCACGGGGAACGGCGCCGGACCCTCACCGGGTGCCCGCCGTCCGGTCCGCCGGGATGTGCAGGGCCGGTCCCGGGCCTGCACATCCCCGGCTCGCGGACCCGTCGCCGCCGCCGATCGCGTCACGGTCCCGCAGCGCCGCCACCGCCCGGCCGATCCTCGGCAGCACCTTGCGCAGCAGCCTCGGCCAGTTCGCCGGGAAGCCGGTGCCCTCGCGGCCGGCGGCGTCGTCGAGGGTCTCCAGCGCCATCCAGCCGAGCCAGGCCCGGGCCCGCCGCGCCTCGGCCGGGTCCCGGGCGATCGCCTCCAGCTTCTCCTCGCCGTGCCACAGCGAAAGGTAGGCCGGGTTCAGCGCGGGGTCCCAGGCGCTGGCCAGGTCCCAGTCGAGGACGCCGGTCAGGACCCATCGCCCCTCGGCACGGGCCCAGCGCATGTTGTGCCCGGCCAGGTCCCCGTGGACCAGCGAGGGGGTCACCACCGGGTTCTCCGTCCACCCCACCAGCGTCCCGAGCAGCTCCTCGACGGTGTCCGGGAACGCCGCCACGGACACGGACGGGTGCTCGGCCGTCCAGTCCCCGTCCCACAGCCGGCCGCCATGGGCGTCCCGGAGCCGCCCGGGCAGTTCCCGCACGGTCCTCACCCGCGCCGGCGTCCACGGCCCGCGGTAGGCGAACGCCGGCCCCAGGTGCGGTTGCAGGGCCGTGGTGTCCACGGCCGCCAGCGCCTCGCACAGCCCGCGCAGTACCGCCGGGTCACCCTCGTGCGGCGGGTGTGCCTGGCCGGGGAGGTACTCCTGGACGACGGCGGCCGTCCCGTCCGGCCCGGTGACCACCTCGGTGAGGGGCACCGGCAGGGCCACGGGGAGCTGCGCCGTCGTCGCCAGGGCCTGCACGAGCGCGACATTCGCCGGCAGGCGTCCGGCGGCCACCTCGGTACGGCTCATCCGCACCGCCCCGACGCCGGGCAGCACGAGCACCCGGTGGAACTGACCGCCCTCCTCCACGACGCCGGCGGTCCAGTCCGCCGTGGCGAGCCGTCCGGCCGCGGCGAGGGAGGCGGTTCCCAGCGGCCGGGAGGCGGCGGCGCGGGCGAGCCCGACGTCGGCGGCGGTGGGTGGGGAGGCCATGGACCCACGGTAGCCCGGGCCGCTGGCGCATCCGGCCAGCGGCCCTTCCTACACTGGTCCGGTGACCACCCCCGCAGCGCCCCAGCCGACCGACCGTCTCCGCGCCTCGGCCGTTACCCCGCCCTCGGCCCGCGCGGTCCGCTGGGAGATCGCGATCGTGCTCGGGCTGTCCCTGGGCAAGTCGGCGGTCTACGCGATCGTCAACCTGCTGGACAAGATGAGCCGGGGGCCGCTGTCCGGGCAGACCACCACGCTGAACCCGCCGCTGGCCGACCGCCAGTACTGGGACCTCACCTACCAGTTGCTGGACATCGGCTTCGCCCTGGTGCCGGTGCTGCTGGTGTTCCACCTGCTGTGGATCCGCGGCCGCAACCCGTTCAGGGCCTTCGGCCTGGACGGCCGCCGCCCGGGTGCGGACCTGGGCTGGGGCGTGGGCCTGTTCGTGGCGATCGGCCTGGGCACCTTGGCCGTCTACGCGGCCGGACGGGCCGCCGGGGTGACCACGGCCATCGTCGGCAGCGCGATGAACGAGTACTGGTGGACCACCCCGGTCCTGGTGCTCTCCGCCCTGCGGCACGCCGTGCTGGAGGAGGTGATCGTGGTGGCCTGGCTGTTCGACCGGCTCGGCTACCTGCAGCAGCTCAAGGCAGGGTGGGGCCCGGCTCGGCCGGGCACCCTGCCCGGTGGCCAGTCCGGGGCGCCCGGCGGACTGCGCAGCTGGGCCAGCGGCGCCTTTGCACCCCTGAACGCCACGACCGTGGTGGTGGGGTGCGCGATCCTGCGCGGGGCCTACCACCTCTACCAGGGGATCGGGCCGGGGGTCGGCAACCTGCTCATGGGCCTGGTGTTCGGCGCGCTGTACCTGCGCTACCGGCGGGTGATGCCGCTGGTGCTGGCACACCTGCTGCTGGACGTGTCCGGCTTCGTGGCCTATCCGCTGCTGGCCCGGCTGGGGCTGTTCGGCACCTGAACCGAACGTCCCCCAGCGGGTGGCGGTGCCCTCAGAGGGTGACGGTGCCCTTGGGGGTCTCGAAGGTGACCTCGAGGATGCCGGGCGTGCCGGAGGGGGACTCGAAGATGACGTTCATGTCCTCGACGCGCTGCTGCGGGTCGTCCAGGCCCAGCCAGTCGCGCACGCGCTCCCGTGAGCCGGCGATCGTGATGGAGGACAGCTCGGCCTGCGGCTCGGCGGCCCGCGAGGGGTGCAGGTCCTCGGTGCCGTCGTCCCAGCGCAACAGGTAGGGCACCTGCGGGTCCGCGATGAGGCCCTTGATGCCGATCTGCCGCCAGGTCAGCTCGCGGCCGTCCGGAAACTTGCGGTTGCCGGGCACGGACTGGCGCTCCAGCCGCTCCTCGAACGGGGCGAGGTCGTCGACGGCCACGCACCAGCCCATCCAGCCGCCGCCCATCTCCGAGCGGGCGCGCACGGCCTGGCCGAACGGCGCCTTCGCGGAGGAGGGGTGGTCGAGCACCTCGACGACCTCCAGGTACTGGCGGTTGCGCAACGGGAAGATGGCGTTGCGGGTGCCGAAGCGAGGGTGGACGCCGCCCTTGACCCGTTCGATGCCCAGGGCATCGGCGATCCGGGCGACGGCGGTGGCAAGGCCCTCTTCGGGGCCGACGGCGTACGAGACGTGATCGAGGCGCATCATGGGCATATCGTCCCACTTCCCCGTGGCGGGGATCGCTTAGGTTAACCTCACTTGAAAAGTAGCGCAGGTCACACTCGCGGGCTGCCCTTGCGGTCCTGTCGCCCTCGGGAGGCGCGGCTGGGCAATCCCACAAGGGACGATGCCCTCGCGCCGTGGGCGGACTGGCCGGAAGACGCGAACGCCGGGACGAGGAGGCGCGAACGCCCGGGCCGCGTCACGAGGACGGTCAGGCGGGGTCACACTGTGACCGGCCGGGGTGACCCGCTCGCGCCGATCTGGCAGACTGGACGCAGGTCATGAGCGCCAGCACCAAGCCCCGGCTTGCTGGCCGGCAACCCTCCAGCTCGCGGTGGGGTGCCCCGGGTGAGGACCAGGCGGGTGTCGACCGGCACCTGCAAGCGCGGGCCACCACGCCACGGCACTGTCGAAGCAGTGCCCGGCGCCACCGGGTGGCCCTGACGGATACAGGAGCCGATTCGATGACCGATAACCCGAACACCGAGGCCAGCATCCCCGCCTCGGCCGCCGAGGACCAGGCCGCCGAGGCCGCGGGCTGGGGGTTCGAGACCCGCCAGGTGCACTCGGGCATCCCGGAGGTGAACCCCTTCGGCGCCACCGCGCTGCCGATCATCCAGTCCAACTCCTTCGACTTCCCCTCCCACGAGGTCGCCGCCGACCGGTTCGCGCTGAAGGACCTCGGCCCCATCTACACCCGCATCGGCAACCCGACCCAGGAGGCCGTGGAGGGCAAGATCGCCGCGCTCGAGGGCGGCGTGGGCGCCCTGCTGCTGGCCTCGGGCCAGGCGGCCACCACCTTCTCGGTCCTCAACCTCGCCGGCGCCGGGGACCACGTGGTGGTCTCGGCCTCCCTCTACGGCGGCACCCAGAACCTGTTCAAGCACACCCTCGCCAAGGTCGGCATCACCACCACCTTCGTCCAGGACCCGGACGACCTGGACGAGTGGAAGGGCGCCATCCGGGACAACACGAAGCTGCTGTTCGGCGAGACGCTGGGCAACCCGCGCGGTGACGTGCTGGACCTGCGCGGCGTCGCCGACGTCGCCCACGCCGCGGGCGTGCCGTTCATCGTGGACAACACCCTGGCCACCCCGTACCTGCTGCGGCCGATCGAGCACGGCGCGGACGTGGTCGTGCACTCGGCCACCAAGTACCTCGGCGGCCATGCGGTGGCCATGGGCGGGGTGATCGTGGACGCCGGCTCCTTCGACTACGCCTCCCAGCCGGAGCGCTTCCCGGGCTTCAACACCCCGGACGAGAGCTACGACGGGCTGGTGTTCGCCCGGGACCTCGGCGTCGAGGGCATCCTCGGGGCCAACCTTGCCTACATCCTGAAGGCCCGGGTGCAGCTGCTGCGGGACTACGGCAGCGCGATCAGCCCGTTCAACGCCTTCCTCATCAACCTCGGCCTGGAGACCCTGTCCCTGCGGATGGAGCGCCACGTGGCCAACGCGCAGCAGGTCGCCGACTACCTGGAGGGCCACGCCCAGGTCGAGGCCGTGATCTATCCGGGCCTGGCCTCCAGCCCGTGGCACGAGCGCGCCCAGCAGTACCTGCCGCAGGGCGCCGGTGGCTTCGTGTCCTTCGAGATCACCGGGGGCCGCGAGGCCGGCGCGCGGTTCGTGGACGCCCTGCGCCTGCACCACCAGGTGGCCAACATCGGGGACATCCGCTCGCTCGTCATCCACCCGGCCTCCACCACGCACTCCCAGCTCACCGAGGACGAGCAGCGCGCCGCCGGCGTCACGCCCGGACTGGTCCGGCTGTCCGTGGGCGTGGAGAGCATCGAGGACATCCTGGCGGACCTCGAGGAGGGGTTCGCCGCCGCCAACGTGAGCGCGTGAGGCGCGGAGGAACACCCATGACCATGACCAGCCCCCACCAGACCAGCACCGTCCTTCCCGACGGCGGCCTGCACTCCCAGCAGATCGGCGCCTTCGACTTCGAGACCGGCGGGCACCTGCCCGCCGTGGAGATCGCGTACGAGACCTGGGGCACGCTGAACGCCGAGCGATCCAACGCGGTGCTGGTGCTGCACGCCCTGACCGGCTCCACCCACGTGGCCTCCTCCACGGGGGAACCGGAGGCCGGCTGGTGGGAGGGCATCATCGGCCCGGGCGCCCCGGTGGACACGGACACGTGGTTCGTGGTGGCCCCCAACATGCTGGGCGGTTGCTACGGGACGACCGGGCCGTCGTCGCTGGATCCCGAGGGCACCCCCTGGGGATCGCGGTTCCCGTTCACCACCATCCGGGACTCGGTCCACGCCGAGGCCCGGCTCGCGGACGCCCTGGGCATCGACTCCTGGCAGGCCGTGATCGGCGGCTCGATGGGCGGAGCCCGGGCCCTGGAGTGGGCCGCCACCTACCCGGACCGGGTCCGCGGCATGGCCGTCATCGCCTGCGGCGCCCACTCCACGGCCGAGCAGATCGCCTTCGCCCAGGCCCAGGTCCAGGCGATCACCCTGGACCCTGACTTCCGCGGCGGCGACTACTACGGCCGCTCCCGGCCGGACGCCGGCCTGGGCATCGCCCGGCGGATCGCACACATCACCTACCGCTCCGAGCCGGACATGGGTGCCCGCTTCGGGCGCAACCCGCAGCAGGACGAGGACCCCTTCGGCCATCCGGTGCGCCGGGCCGGCCGCTACCAGGTGGAGTCCTACCTGGACTACCAGGCCTCCAAGCTCGCCGGGCGCTTCGACGCCAACAGCTACCTGGTCCTCACCGAGGCGCTGATGAGCCACGACGTCGCCCGCGGACGCGGGGCCGAGGATGAGGTGCTGGCCGGGATCCCCGCCACGGCGTTCATCGCCGCGGTGGACTCTGACCGGCTCTACTTCCCGGGCCAGTCCCAGGAACTGGCCCGCCAGCTGCCCGGCGAGGTGCCGGTGTTCATGATCGACTCGCCGATCGGCCACGACGGCTTCCTGACGGACATGGACCAGGTGGCCGGCGAGATGAAGCGCGCCCTGGGGCTCTAGACGGACCTCACCGCCGCCCGGCCACGCCGTTCCCGGGTCGCAAACCGCAGGTTGATCCGGCGATGACCTGTGGTCTGTGACCCGGGAGCGCGCTGGGCCCGATTGATCAGCGCCGGCCGGGGGCCTCTACCCTGTGGGTATGACTGATTCCGCAGCCGTCACCCCCGAGCCGTTCGTCCGCTGGTCCCGTCCCGAGGCCGAGCGCACGGGCACCCACCTGCTGGTGGTGCTGCACGGCTACGGAGCGGACGAGAACGACCTGTTCGGGATCGTGCCCGAACTGCCGGGCAAGTTCACGATCGCCTCGGTCCGGGCACCGCTGGCCATGGACCACGGCGGCTTCACCTGGTTCCCGCTGACCACGTCCATGAGCTCCTCCCCGCTGGCGGTGCGCGCCGCGGTCGAGGACCTCCAGGCCTGGGTGGGCGACCAGCGTGAGCACTTCGCCAGCACCTCACTGCTGGGGTTCTCGATGGGGATGGCCATGGCCACCTCGCTGCTGCGCCTGGATCCGGAGGCCTACGCCTGCGTGGTCGGCCTCTCCGGCTTCGCGGTGAACCCGGACCAGGACGGTGCGGCAGCGAGCGCGGGCACCGGGCCCCTGGCCGGGTTCTTCGACGACGAGGCCGTCAAGCGCGTGAAGCCGAAGGTGTTCTGGGGGCGGGACCAGGCCGATCCGGTCATCTCCCAGGACAAGGTCGAGTACACCCACGCCTGGATGAACGAGCACGTGGACCTGACCAAGGTCCTCTACGCCGGGATCGGCCACGGCATCGGCCCGCAGGAACTGCGGCACGTGGGGGAGTACCTGGACTACGTGGTCAGGTAGCCGCTCAGTGGCCGGCCGGGACCACCTTGACGGCCTCGCCGGAGAACTCGATGACGTCCCCGTGATGCAGCTGGCGGCCGCGGCGGGTCTCCGGGTCCCCGTTGACCTGCACCAGCCCGGCCTCGATGACCACCCGCGCGTCGGCCCCGTCCTCCACCAGGTTGGCCAGCTTCAGCGCCTGCCCGAGCCGGATCACCTCGTCGCGGGTCTCGAGCGGCGTCGGATGGGACGCCGGGGACTGGGGGGCGTGCCGGGCGGTGTGTTCAGACATGGCTCCATTGTCGCCGATGTCCACGGGACGGCGTGAGGCATCATCCGCCCTCGTCGTGCCCTGCCGCGGCGACCGTACCGGGGGTGGTGGCGGTTCAGTGACGGGGCGGCGTGGGACCTAGACTGTCTGACGTGGTTGCCGGCATCCGCCGGCCGCCCCCTGCCCGACCCACCAGCACCAGCGCGGGCCGCCGCCGGCGGCTTCACGCGCAGACACGGATGTGATGCCCCCATGGCCCCCAAGTCCACCCTCGACCAGGTCATCTCCCTCGCGAAGCGACGCGGCTTCGTGTTCCAGGCCGGAGAGATCTACGGCGGTTCCCGCTCGGCGTGGGACTACGGGCCGCTGGGCGTGGAGCTGAAGGACAACATCAAGACCCAGTGGTGGAACACCTTCGTGCGCGGCCGGGAGGACATGGTCGGGCTGGACTCCTCCATCATCCTGCCGCGGGCCGTCTGGCAGGCCTCGGGCCACGTGGAGACGTTCACCGACCCGCTGGTGGAGTGCCTCTCCTGCCACAAGCGCCACCGCCAGGACCACCTCATCGAGGCGTTCGAGGCGAAGAAGGGCCGCAAGCCCGAGGGCGGCACGGACGGCATGGAGGAGATCGTGTGCCCGGACTGCGGCACGCGCGGGCAGTGGACGGAGCCGCAGACCTTCTCCGGGCTGATGAAGACCTTCCTGGGCCCGGTGGACAACGAGGAGGGCCTGCACTACCTGCGCCCGGAGACCGCCCAGGGCATCTTCGTGAACTTCCTCAACGTGGTCGGCGCCGCCCGCCGCAAGCCCCCGTTCGGCATCGGCCAGATCGGCAAGGCCTTCCGCAACGAGATCACCCCCGGCAACTTCATCTTCCGCACCCGCGAGTTCGAGCAGATGGAGATCGAGTACTTCGTCCACCCGGACGAGGCGAAGCAGCACTTCGACACGTGGGTGGAGGCCTGCTGGGACTGGTTCATCGACCTCGGGATCAACCCGGACAACATGCGGCGCTTCGACGTCCCTGACGGTGAGCGCGCCCACTACTCGGACGCCACCATCGATCTCGAGTACCGCTTCGGGTTCCAGGGCTCGGAGTGGGGCGAGCTGATGGGCATCGCCAACCGCACCGACTTCGACCTGACGTCCCACACCGAGGCCTCGGGCACCAAGATGCAGTACTTCGACCAGGCCACCGGCGAGCGGTACACCCCGTACGTCATCGAGCCGAGCTTCGGGCTGACCCGCTCCATGATGGCGTTCCTGGTGGACGCCTACCGGGAGGAGGAGGCCCCCAACGCCAAGGGCGGCACGGACACTCGCACCGTGCTCGGCTTGGACCCGCGGATCGCCCCGGTCAAGGCCGCCGTGCTGCCGCTGTCCCGCAAGGAGGAGCTGGTGCCGACCGCGAAGAGGCTCGCCGACGAGCTGCGCGGGGTCTGGAACATCGACTATGACGACGCCGGCGCCATCGGCCGCCGCTACCGCCGCCAGGACGAGATCGGCACCCCGTACTGCATCACCGTGGACTTCGACTCGCTCGAGGACCAGGCCGTGACCATCCGCGAGCGGGACACCATGGCCCAGGAGCGCGTGGGCCTGGACAAGGTGCGCGGCTGGCTGTTCGAGCGGCTGGCCCAGTGACCCAGCCGACCGCGGACCGGCCCGGCAGCATCACCCTGAGGCCCTGGGCCGAGGGCGACGACCTGCGCCTGCTGGAGACCTGGGGCGATCCCTCCGACCCGCAGCAGCACCAGGACCGCACGCTGCTGCGCCCCTCCCACGACGGCGGCTCCGGCACCGGTGCGAACGCCGGGGCCGGCGACGGCTGGGTGCGCTGCCTGGTCGCCGAGGACGGCGGCGTCCCGGTGGCAGCCGGGGTGGTCTCCACCTCCCGGGTGCACCCGAAGCGGCTATGGTTCTACGCCGAGACCGCTGCCGCTGAACGGAACCGCGGCATCGGCTCCATGCTGCTGAACGCGCTGCGCGCCGAGGCGGACGTGGCGGCCGAGGTCACCGGGACCGTCGAGCTGAAGACGCGCGTCGCCGTCGGGCACGAGGGGAAGGTGCCGCCCGGGGCCGAGGCGACCCAGCGGTTCCTGTCCGGCCACGGGTTCCGCGAGGTCCAGCGCTCGCGGCGCATCGTCGTCGGGCCCCGGGTCCTGGCACCGCCGGAACTGGAGGAGGGCGGGCTGACGCTGGAGGAGGCGGCCACCGGCTCGGTGGAGCTGACGCAGGCCGTGGCCGTTTTCTACCAGGCCGTGCACGACTGGGACCCGGCCGAGATGACCGTGGGGCGGGCCCAGCAGCTGCTGCTCGGCCCGCAGACCGGCGCCTCCGGGGCCGTCGTGCTGCGCAACCGGCCGAAGTCCGACGGCGGGACCATCACCGCCTTCGCGATCTCCTACACCCCCGAGCGCACGGATGACCCCACGGACGTGCTGATCGGCTGGGATCCCGAGCTGGCCGCGCCGGACGCCCAGTTCGCGGCGGGCACCCTGCTGGCCATGCTGACCGCCCAGTACCCGGTCCAGGTGGAGGCCGACGACGCGATGACGGCGCTGACCCCGATGCTCGACCAGCTGCTGGCCACCGGTCACGCCCGGGTGCTGCTGGACAGCCGGATCTGGGCCACCGACCGCTCCGAGGACCGCGAGCCGGTCTGGGAGGCCACCACCGAGGGCGCCGCCGGACCGGGGGCGGAGCCGCAGGCCGACCCGGCCGAGCTGCCGGATCCGCTGGCCGGGTCCGGGGTGGGCTCGGCCGCGGGCCCGGAGGAGACCGACGGCGAACGAGAGGCGGCACCGCTGTGATCCCGAGTGCGAGCACGGACGTAGACCCCGCCCTGCGGGCGGAGCGGGCCGCGGCCATCCTCGCGGTGGACACCCCCGTGACGGACCAGGGCATCACGTACCTCTCCGGAGACGACGCCGGTTGCGCCATGGCCATGACGGTGCGGTCCCGGCAGTGCAACTCGCACGGGATCTGCCACGGCGGGATCACCATGCTGCTGGCGGACACGGCGGCGGCCTACGCGCTGAACACGGGGGAGGAGACCCCGCGCTGGGTGACCTCCCACTCCAGCTCCTCGCTGCTGGCCCCCGGCCGCGAGGGGGAGGTGCTCACCGCCACCGCCGTGATCGGTTCCGGCAGCGGGTCCTCGAGGATCGTGGACGTGCGCGTCACCGAGCCGGACGGGACCGTGGTGGTCGAGATGCGCAACGTCATGGTCCGATTGCGGGGCTGAGCCGGGCGTGCAGGACACTCACGCCGGCGGGCACGGCCACGGCCTCGACGCCGGCCCCGGCGCCGATGACGCGCTGACCGGGTCCGGCGGCTCCCGCCGTCGGGTCGTGGTCGCACTCACCGCGATCCTGGTGCCCGTGACGCTGCTGCTGGTGGCGGCCATGGTGGCGCTGTGGCCCTCCGGGTCCCACCGCGAGCTGTCCCTGGCCGACCCCTACGGCACCGCCTCGGGCGTGACCCTGTTCGCCGGGACGGTGACCGCCGTCGAGCCGCGGGACTGCGGACCGCAGGCCGGCACCCTGGAGACCCCCGGCGGGGCCGTGGTCGGCGAGGGCGCGGCGGCACGCCTGCAGTGCGTGGACGCCATCGTGGATCCCGACGGCGGCGGCACCGACGGCGCCCGGGTGCCGGTCCCGCCGGAGGTCGGCGCCAGCATGGACGTGGCCGTGGGCGACCGGATCAAGGCGCTGGACCTGACGGCGCTGCCCGGCGGGACCGCGGAGGCTGGGGGCCAGGCCGGGACCTCCGGGGCGGCCGACTACGTCTTCGTGGACTTCGAGCGGACGGTGCCCGTGGTGGCGCTGGCCCTGCTCTACGCGCTGGTCGTCGTGCTGGTGGCGCGCTGGCGCGGGCTGCGGGCGATCCTCGGGCTGGGCCTGGCGTTCGCCGTGCTGTTCTGGTTCATGGTCCCCGCACTGCTGGAGGGCGGCCCGCCGCTCTGGGTCGGCCTGGTGGGCTGTTCCCTGATCATGGTGGTGGTGCTGTACTTCGCCCACGGGTTCTCCCTGCGCACCACCACGGCACTGCTGGGCACCCTCATCGGCCTGGGGCTGACGGCCGTGCTGGCGGCCTGGGGCACGGATGCCGCCTACCTGACGGGCATGGGCGACGAGTACTCCTACGTGCTGGCCTCGGTCGCGCCCGAGGTGCGCCTGAGCGGGATCGTGCTGTGCGGGCTGCTGGTGGCCGGGCTCGGCGTCCTCAACGACGTCACCATCACCCAGTCCTCGGCCGTCTGGGAACTGCAGTCCGCGAACCCGGAGGCCTCGGCGCGGGAACTCTTCGCCGCCGGGATGCGGATCGGGCGGGACCACATCGCCTCCACCGTCTACACCATCGCCTTCGCCTACGCCGGGGCCGCCCTGCCGCTGCTGATCGTGGTCTCGCTCTACGACCGCTCCCTGGCGGACACCCTGCTCTCGGCCGAACTGGTGGAGGAGGTGGTGCGCATCCTCGTCGGCTCGATCGGCCTGGTGCTGGCCATCCCCGTGACCACCGGCATCGCGGTGGCGGTGGCCAAGGCCGTGCAGGCAGAGCACCCCGTGGCGCCATGACCCTGAAGCGCGCGGTGCTGCTGGTCGCCCTGTTGAACCTGGCCTACCTGGTCGTGGAGATGTCCGTGGCCCTGGCCATCGGTTCGGTGTCCCTGTTCGCGGACTCGGTGGACTTCTTCGAGGACTTCGCCGTGAACATCCTGATCTTCGTGGCCCTGGGCTGGTCGGCCCGCAGCCAGGCCGTGGCGGGCAGGGTCCTGGCGCTGATCATCCTGCTGCCTGCCCTGGCCGCTGCGTGGACGGCGGTCCTCAAGGCGGGGGATCCCGAGCCTCCGGACCCGGTCGCCCTGGTGGTCACCGCCGGCGGCGCGGTGGCCGTCAACCTGGTGTGTTCCCTCGTGCTGGCGCGATTCCGGCACGGCAGCGGTTCGCTGACCCGGGGCGCCTTCCTGGCCGCCCGCAACGACGTGTTCATCAACCTCGCGATCATCGTCATGGGCATGGTGACGGCCTGGACCCTCTCCGGCTGGCCGGACCTCGTCCTCGGGCTGCTGATCATCGTGCTCAACGTGACGGCGGCCAAGGAGGTCTGGGAGACTGCCACCGAGGAGCACCTGGCGGCCAAGGCCCTCGCGGGGGACTTCGACAACGACTGAACGGTCGACGGGACAGCCGGCGGAACAGCCGACGGAACGGGGGCGACCCGACATGACCGGCCCGGACGTTCCCGGTGAGGAGCCGCCGTCGTCCGGGCAGCCGGACGACCAGCCGGACGGCTGGGCCCGCTACCACCCGGCCTTCCTGGTCCTGCTCGGCCTCGCCACCATCACCGGCGTGGTCCGCCTCGTGCTCGCCGTCCTCGGCGGGCTGGGATGGTTCGCCGTCCTGGTTTCGGCGCTGATCGTGGTGATGCTGGTGTCCGGCGTCGTCTGGCAGCTGCGGCTGATGCGGCGGGAGGAACGGCGGGGGAGGCGCTAGTCCCTGGGCTTGTACCCCAGGCTCACCGCCCACGAACAGTCCCTCACCCGGTTCCCGCCTCAGCCGTGCCCCGGCCTCGCCCAGGTCCCCGCGGGTGAGTTCCGCGAGCACCGCTCACCTGCTGACCCTCGCATCCGTGTGACACGATCCTGCGCTTCCCGTCCGCCATGGCGCAGGATCGTGTGACAGGGATGTCCCGTGGCCGGGACCACCCGGCGGGCTACTGCACGGGGAGCGTGTAGGAGCCGACCATGGCCCGCAGCACGGCGTGCAGTTCGGAGGCGGCGGCCTCGTCCGCATCCTCCGGTGAGTCCAGGGGGATGGAGGCGTACACCAGTTCCCGGCTGGCGCCGCCGTAGGCGGCCAGGTCCCAGACCTCCAGGGTCTCCGGGTCGGTGCCCTCGGGGGCGGAGACGAGATCGACCATGAGCTGGTATCCGGATCCGGTCTTGACCACGAGGCTCCGCAGGTAGGGAACCTCTCCGCCGTAGGACGGTGAGAAATCGTCCTCGGTGACCTCCACGACCTCGATCACCTCGGCTCCCTCCGGGGCGGCACCCGTGACGTCCACGCCGACGCCACCGACCTGCCGGCCCTGGGCGTCGAAGATCCGCAGGCGGTCGATCGTTCCGCCACCCGGGGTGGTCTCGACGCTGAACGCCGCCGGGATCGCGATGGTGCCGTACATGCGGGTGGGGCAGTTCTTCCAGCCATCGGTGAGGGCCTGGGTGTGCATCACGCTCCAGACCGGCTTCGTGCCCTCGGCGACCTCGGCGTCAGTGTTCTCCGGGACGTCCTCTCCGTCCAGGGCATGGATGCATTCCAGGTGGTAGACGTCCTCGAGCCGCCGCGGCTCACCGTCATACTCGGCAGTCTCCAGGTCCGGGGAGGGCAGGTCCCCCGTGCCGGCGGCCTCCGTGGCGGCGGGCGAGGACACCGGAGCCGTGGTGGCGGAGCTCGCGGTGGCGCTGGTGGTCGTGGGGACAGTGGCGGTGGCGCCTCCGGTACCCCTGGGAGTGCCCGACGGCGACGCGGTCGCCGTGATGGTCTGGCTCGGCTCCGGCGCCGGCTCGGCGCCGCGGTCGGCGCACGCCGTGAGCATCAGGGCGAGGGCCAGCCCGGCGACGCCGGCTCCGGCCCGGGTGCAGTGGCGGTGACCGGTGGTGCGGGCGGCTCCGGTGGAGGCCGTGCGGGTGCGGACAGACATGAGTTCCCCCTCAGTAACTGGTGTTCCGTCCATCACGGTAGTGCCAGCGGTCCAGGTCAAAGCCCAGTTTCCGTACCGATCCGGTCACGATGTCCCGGGGCCCCGGGAGCACACCGGGAGGAGCTGCGGGGGAGGCGATCAGCGGGGAGGTCAGCGCCGGTAGGTGCTCGGCCACGCCGCGCGTAGGCGGCAGATCCGCCCATCGGCCGAGCGCTGCAGGCGTCCGGTGAGCAGGCCCTCGAGCAGCCCCTCGTGCAGGCGCTGGTCCAGCCGGGGCTTGGGGGAGGGGATGAAGGTCCCGTGGGGCACGACGTCGTGGATGACCTTCTGGACGTTCTCCGGCAGGCTCTGCACGCCGCGGACGATGCCCTCGTTGAGGCTCTGGGTGATGCCCACCCCGATCCCGCCGTTGGCTCCGAGGAGGGTCCGGGCCTCCTCGAGCAGTTGCTCCTCGGTCAGGCTCCGGCCGTCCGGGAGCAGGGACCACAGGGCGTTGGCGATCTCCACGGGCGGGGCGTCGTCCAGGGACAGGTCCGCCGGGCGGCCGAAGGTCCGGTACACCCCCCAGTGCTCGACCTCGGTGGAACCGGGCCAGAGGAAGCCGTGCCGGTCGAGCGTGTACCGCCGGGTGGCCATGAGCTTCTCCAGCGCCTTCTGGGCGCGGTTCGCGGCGGCGGGGCCCTGCGCTCGTTCCCTCAGCGCCTTGAGTGCCTTCTCCCGGCGCAGGGGGTAGGCCGAATCCAGGAAGTCCTTGACGGAGCGTTCGGCGGTGCCCGCGGTGACCGAACCCAGCCGCGGCAGGACGGCGGCCCGTCCCCAGCGCGGGTCGAGCAGGAACTGGGGATGGGGCACCTGCAGGGTCCCCGGGGTGCTCCAGCCGGTGGTGCGCACGGCCCGGTCGGCGTCCCGGTAGGCGTCCTCGACCCGTTCCACCAGCAGCTCGAGGGACTCCAGGTCCTTCTCGGTGGGTGCCAGCCGGGATGCCGTGTCACGATCGCCCGGGTCCCGGCCCCGCTTGCCCGGGGCGGGATCCACGGACTGTTCCAGTTCGTACCTGTCCCGCGCCGCGCGCTTGAGCGTGCCGGAGAACCCCCGGACCACCGGGCTGGACCGGTCCAGCCACCCCGGTGCCTCCAGCGCGTCACCCGGGCTGCGGTCGTAGCGTTCGGCGTCCAGGGTCACCCGGTGGAAGCGCCGTTCCAGTTCCCGCCACCGCTGTTGCCGGCCGGTGAGCTGCTGACGCTGCAGGGCGGCGACGCCGGCCCACCCACCGACGCCGGCCACGATGGCCAGCACGATGAGCATGATGACCCAGAACTCCATGGAGTCAGGCTCCCGTCTGCCGGCGGTGGGGTGTCCGGGGCGATGACGCCCAGCAGCCCAAGGCTACCAACGCGTCCGGGTGGACGTCCGGCGCCGGCGGCCCGCCGCGCCGCAGCTCACTGCCAGCCAAGACTCCGGTCACTGCCGACCAAGACTCCGGTCACTGCCGGCCAAGGCCCCGGTCAGTGCCAGCCCAGCTCCCGGGCCAATTCGCCCCACTGGGCGAACAGGTGCGCGTTGTACTCCACGCCCAGCTGATTCGGGTTGGCCAGCAGCACCCAGTCCGCGGCCTGGACGGCCTCGTCCTGGCGCAGCAGTCCGGCGACCTCCTCCATCGTGCCCGAGTACGTGGGTCCGCTGCGGGCCCGGCCCCCCTCGAGGTGGCCGGAGGAGTCCTTGTGCTCCTTCCGGCCGCCGAAGTACATGTCGTCCTGGGCGGAGACGATGGGGAACACCGAGCGGGCCACGGCGGTCATCCCGCCGGTGGTGTGGCCGGATTCGGCGTAGGCCGCCTTGTACTGGGCGATCTGGTCGGCCTGCTGGACGTGGAAGGGCCGACCGTCGTCCTGCAGCAGCAGGGTGGAGGAGAGCAGGTTGTAGCCCTGCCGCGCCGCCCGCACGCCGGAGGTGACGGTGCCGGAGCCCCACCAGATCCGGTCGATAAGTCCGGGGGACTGCGGCTGGACGGGCAGCATGTCCTGGCCCGGCTGCGCCCAGCCGGAGTTCGGGTCGGCGTGGGCGATCGGCTCCCCGCAGATGGCCTGCCGGAACCGCTGGCCACGCTCCTGCGCCAGTTGCGACCACGTCTGCCCCTCGTCCAGGTCGTAGCCGAACTGGTGCTGGCCGTCCCGGGCCGCCTCGGGGGAGCCTCGGGAGATGCCCAACTGGAGCCGGCCGCCGGAGATGAGGTCCGCCGTCGCCGCTTCCTCCGCCATGTAGAGAGGGTTCTCGTAGCGCAGGTCGATCACGCCGGTGCCCAGGGCGATGCTCCGGGTGACCGCGCCCATGGCGGCCAGCAACGGAAACGGTGAGGAGATCATGTGCTGGAAGTGATGGGACCTGACCCAGGCACCGTCCAGGCCGGCCTCCTCCGCGGCCACCGCCATCTCGATCGTCTGGGTGAGCGTCGCGGCGGGGTCCGGGGTGCGGGAGCCGGGCACGGAACTCCAGTGGCCGAAGTTCAGGAAACCGATCTTCTTCCGTTCAGTCATGCCTGGCATAACACCCCATCCACCGGGGATCTTCCACCCCCGGTGGACGGCACCGCGGCAGCCCGCCGACTCTGGGATAATGGGTGCGATGACTGCCGTGACTGACGCTTCCCCCGTTTCCCAGCACGCGGCCCCCACTCCAGGACGACTCAACCTGCCCGCCCTGCAGTTGGGCCCGCTGACCATCGACGTGCCCGTGGTGCTGGCCCCCATGGCCGGGATCACCAACACCGCCTTCCGCAGGCTCTGCCGCGAGTACGGCGGCGGGCTCTACGTCTCCGAGATGGTGACCGCCCGTGCGCTCGTCGAGCGCCGGCCCGAGTCGCTGCGGATCATCCACCACGACCCGGACGAGACCCCGCGCTCGGTGCAGGTCTACTCCGTGGACCCGGTCACCACCGGCCAGGCCGTGCGGATGCTCGTGGAGGAGGACCGCGCCGACCACGTCGACCTGAACTTCGGCTGCCCCGTGCCCAAGGTCACCAAGCGCGGCGGCGGCTCGGCCCTGCCGTGGAAGTCCGAGCTGTTCGCCTCGATCGTCGGCGCCGCCGTGCGCGAGGCCTCGAAGAAGGACATCCCGGTCACCGTGAAGATGCGCCGCGGCATCGACGAGGACCACCTGACGTACCTCGACGCCGGCCGCACCGCCCGGGACCTGGGCGTCGCCGCCGTCGCCCTGCACGGGCGCACCATGGAGCAGCACTACTCCGGCACGGCCGACTGGGACTCCATCGCCCGGCTGCGCGAGGCCCTGCCGGACATCCCGGTGCTGGGCAACGGGGACATCTGGAGCGCCGAGGACGCCATCGCCATGGTCCGGCACACCGGGGTGGACGGGGTCGTCGTCGGGCGCGGCTGCCAGGGCCGGCCCTGGCTGTTCGGGGACCTGCAGAACGCCTTCGAGGGTTCGGACGAGCGCTTCCGCCCCGGCCTGGCGACGGTCGCGGACACCTTCTACCGGCACGCCGAGCTGCTGGTGGACACCTTCGGCGGGGACGAGGACAAGGCCCTGCGGGACATCCGCAAGCACGTCGCCTGGTACTTCAAGGGCTACCAGGTGGGCGGGGAGCTGCGTGCCCGGCTCGCGCAGGTCCCGGACCTGGCCACCCTGCGGGCGCTGCTGGACGAGTTGGACCCCACCGCCCCGTACCCGGGACCCGACGCCGAGGGGCCGCGGGGGCGCGCGGGCTCGCCCAAGCGCCCGCACCTGCCCGAGGGGTGGCTGGACTCGCGGGAGCTCAACGCCGAGCAGAAGAAGATGATCGCCGCCGCCGAGCTGGACGTCTCGGGTGGCTGAGCCGGAGTCTCCCTCCGTGCCCGTGCCGCCGCGCGGACGCCCGCGGGCGCACCAGGCCGTGCTGTTCGGGCCCGAGGGCCGCCCGCCCTATGCGGGCAAGCCGGCCGCCCTGCCCGGATACTCGGCCTGGGACCGGGAGCGCTGGCTGCCGGAACCGCCGAAGAGCTCCTACCGCTCGGACTTCGAACGGGACCGGGCCCGGATCCTGCACTCCTCCGCGCTGCGCCGGCTGGGGGCCAAGACGCAGGTGGTCGCCCCGGACGAGGACGACTTCGCCCGCACGCGGCTGACCCACTCCCTCGAGGTGGCCCAGGTCGGCCGCGAGCTGGGGCGGTCCCTGGGCTGCGACCCGGACGTGGTGGACGCCGCCTGCCTGTCCCACGACCTCGGCCACCCGCCCTTCGGGCACAACGGGGAGCGGGCGCTGAACGCCCTCAGCCAGGACATCGGCGGCTTCGAGGGCAACGCCCAGACCCTGCGCCTGCTGGCGCGGCTGGAGACCAAGAAGTTCTTCGCCGACGGCACCTCGGCCGGGCTCAACCTGACTCGCGCCTCCCTGGACGCCTCCTGCAAGTACCCGTGGGTCCGCGAGGACGCCCCGCTGGACCCGGACGGCAGGCGCAGCCGGAAGTTCGGGGTCTACGCGGACGACCTGCCGGTGTTCGCGTGGTTCCGCCGCGGCGTGGCCGGCATCCGCAAGTCCATGGAGGCCCAGGTCATGGACCTGGCCGATGACATCTCGTACTCGGTGCACGACGTGGAGGACGGGATCGTCAACGGCCAGTTCCAGCTGCACTGGCTGCGGGACCCCTCCCAGCGGGACCTGGTCATCGAGCGCACCCTGCAGTGGTACCTGCCGGAGACCGATCCGGCCGAGGTCGAGGCGGCGCTGGCGCGGCTGGAGGCCACGGACGTGTGGGTGGCGGAGGCGGACGGCACCCGGCGCTCGCGGGCCGCGCTGAAGGACATGACCAGCCAGCTCATCGGCCGCTTCTCCAATGCCGCATTCGACGCCACCCGCGAGGTGTTCGGCAACGAGCCGCTGACCCGGCACGGTGCGGACGTGGTGGTCCCCGCCGAGACCGCGATCGAGATCGCCACCATGAAGGGCATCGCTGCCGCCTACGTCATGAGCTCCGAGGCCCGCCAGCCGCTCTACGCCCGGCAGCGGGAACTGCTCGGCGAGCTCGTGGAACTGCTCTGGTCCACCGGCGAGCGCTACCTGGACCCGATGTTCGCCGAGGACTGGCTCGAGGCTGCGGACGACGCCGCACGGCGCCGCGTGGTCATCGACCAGGTGGCCTCGCTGACCGACTCCACGGCCCTGGAGTGGCACGCCACCCTGGTCCGCGGGGAGCAGTTCCCCCGCACCTGGGTGTAGGACCCGGGGGTAGGGCGTGGTCAGCGCGCCTGTTCCCTGCGCCGCACGATCTCGCTGATCCAGGCCGGCGCGAACGGGGAGGTGCAGTTCGGGGGCGTGGGGTAGTCCTTGAGCACCTCGAGGCGCTCGCCGATGTCCAGGGCGCGGGCACGCAGGTCCGGGTGCTCGATCCCGATCGTGGCCAGCGTGGTGTTCATCGACCACTGCAGCGCGGGCGGGGCGTCCTTCAGCCGCGCCTCGATGGTGTCCAGCAGCTCGGGCAGGTCCAGGACCTCCGGCTTCTTGGACACCTGGTGCGCGATGAGGTCCCATCCGGCACTGGCCACCTGCGGGTCCGGGTCCGCCGTCCACGCCAGCCGCAGCGGCTCCAGGTGCCGGGACTTCTTCAACACGTAATTGACCAGCCAGTCCTTGACCTTCGGCGCGCGGGCCTGGCGCAGCATGGTGTCCAGCTCCGCGGGGCTGAACCGCTTCGGTGAGCAGACCAGCAGGGCTAGGAGGCGGGCCGCGGTGTCCTCGGTCGCCCACAGCTCCAGGGCCAGGCCATGCTTGGCGGCGGGGTCAGCCTTGATCGTCCTGGCCACCCCGCGCAGTCTCGTCAGGTTCACCCCGTGGTCGTCTCCGCGTTTCTGGTTCGCCGCGCGCATCCCCGGGTCCTCCAGGGCAGCGAGCTCGGCCAGGACGGAGTCGACGGACGGTGCAGCGGTGTCAGCGGTGCCAGGGGCGGCGGGATCAGGGGGAACGGCCATGCCGCCCATCCTAGGAGCCCGGCGCCGCTCCCGACGTGCGCTTCCGGTCGGGTTCGTGGGGGTCCTGGGAGTCAGGACCCCCGCGAACTCACCTCAAGGCGTGCGGAGCGGCGGCCCGGGCGAGGGCGGGCAGGACCGTGGCGGCGGTGCCGGGCACGTGCACGGTGGCCGCGGTGGAGAACTCGGTCACCTCGGGATTGACCTCGACGACGGCGGCGCCGGCCCCCAGCGCCACGTACGGCAGGGAGGCGGCTGGCTGGACGACGGCCGACGTACCCACCACGACGGCGAGGTCACAGTTCTCGAGGGCGGCGTAGGTCTGCTCCAGCGCGCGCTCGGGGAGCATCTCGCCGAACCACACGATGCCCGGGCGCAGCCGTCCGGTCCCGCAGGAGGTGCAGGCCGGAGGAGTGCTGCGCAGCAGTTGCTCCAGGTCGGCGTCGGCCCCGGCCAGTCCGTCCTCGGCCGTACCGGGGTCGTGGTCGGCGGGGGTGCCGCAGTCCGCGCACCGGTAGTCGAACAGGGAACCGTGCAGGTGGGCCAGCACCTCGGCGCCGGCGCGCTCGTGCAGGTCGTCGACGTTCTGGGTGGAGACCACCAGGGAACCGGACGCCGCGGCGGGCCCCGGGGCGCCGGCGTCGGGCCCCTCACCGCCGCGGCTGACGGACAGGGCCCGCTGCCAGGCGGCGATCGCCCGATGCCCGGCGTTGGGGGAGCAGGACCGCACGAGCCGGGCCCGCCACTGGTACCAGGACCAGACCAGCCCGGGGTCCGCGAACCAGGCGTCCTCGGTCGCCAATTGCTCGGGGCTGTACTGCTGCCACAGGCCGGTCTGGGCGTCGCGGAACGTCGGCACGCCGGACTCGGCGCTCATGCCCGCACCGGTGAGCACCACCACGCGGCGGGCGCCGCGGGCCAACTCGGCGGCCTCAGCCAGGGCGGGAAGTCCAGGATCGTTCACGAGGCCACTGTAGACGCCCTCCCTGGGCATCCGACCGGTGTCCTCATGGCCTGCGTCTCGGGTTCCTGTGAGCGGCGTCTATTCAATTCGTATACGTACGTTATAGTGGTCGATGTTCGTGTGAGCGCCGTCATGGCCGTCCATGACACAGGACTCATCCTGTGCCTCCACGTCATCCCCAGAACCACGTGCCCCGCCCCGGAGGTCCCATGTCCACGTCCACCACCACCCGCCCCACCGGCGGGTCCGGCCCACTCGTGTTGCGCGGCCGCAACTGGGTGGCCCCGCTGTGCTGGTTCGCCGTCTTCCTCGACGGCTTCGACGCCGTCGTCCTCGGCGCCATCATGCCGAAGCTGACCTCAGATCCCACCATGGGCATCGACAACACCGACGGCACCATGATCGCCACCGCCGGGCTCGTCGGCATGATGATCGGTGCCCTCGGCATGGGCTGGCTGACCGACAAGTTCGGCCGCCGCAAGCTGCTCATGGGTGCCGTGATCGCCTTCTCCGTGCTGACCTTCGTCACCGGCTTCGCCCAGGACGCCTTCACCATCGGCCTGCTGCGCTTCCTGGCCGGCCTCGGCCTCGGCGGCTGCCTGCCCACCGGCATCTCCATGGTCACGGAGTTCGCCGGCCACAAGAAGGGCTCCAACGCCACCACCCTGATGATGACCGGCTACCACGTGGGTGCCGTCGTCACCGCCCTGCTGGCCATCTGGGCCGCAGCCAACACCGTCTCCGGCTGGCGCGAGATGTTCTTCATCGGCGGACTGCCCGCCCTCGTCCTGGTGCCGCTGATGTGGCGCTTCCTGCCCGAGTCCCCGGACTACCTGCTCTCCCAGGGCCGGACCCAGGAGGCCCACACCGTGGCCGCGCACTACGGCGTCGAGATCGACGAGGAGCCGGAGCGCGCCTTCGCCGACGCCTCGCCGGAACGCGCCGAGACGGAGAAGCAGGGCGCCGGGCTGCTGCTGTCCGCCACGTACCGCCGCAACACCATCTTCATGTGGATCGCCTCCTTCATGGGCCTGCTGCTGGTGTACGGCCTGAACACCTGGCTCCCGCAGATCATGCGCGCCGCGGACTACGACCTTGGCAACTCCCTGGGCTTCCTGGTGGTCCTCAACGCCGGAGCCGTGATCGGGCTGATCATCGCCGGCAAGGTCGGCGACGCCATCTCCCCGCGCAACGCGGGCATCCTGTGGTTCATCGGCTCGGCGATCCTGCTGGCCGCCCTGGCCATCAAGCTGCCGCTGCTGGGCATCTACGTGATGATCTTCATCACCGGCTGCTTCGTGTTCTCCGCCCAGAACCTCGTCTACGCCTTCGCCGCCACCAACTACCCGCCGAAGGTCCGCGGCACCGCGCTGGGCATGGCCGCCGGCGTCGGCCGCCTGGGTGCCATCTCCGGGCCGATCATGGGCGGCACCCTCGTGGCCGCCGGCATCGCCTACCCGTGGGGCTTCTTCGGCTTCGCCCTGGCCGGCGCCCTCGGCGGCGTGGCCATGTCCGGCATGCGCACCGTGCGCCGCGGCCAGGGCACCGGCTCCTCCGGCACCCCGGTGAAGGCTGTCCAGGAGCCGGACGCCGTCCGGCCCGAGCACACCACCACCGGCGTCTGAGTCCCGCCCGTCGGCCTCCCCGGGCCACGGCACGGGCCCGGCCGGCACAGCGCGCCGGAGCGCGCACACACCACCGGAGGTCCGGCCCCCTGACGCACAGGGGGCCGGACCTCCGGTGGTCCCGGCGTCTCGGCGTCGAGGCGTCCCGGCGTCCCCCGGTCAGCCGAAGTCCCGCCCTCCGCCCGGGACCCACGAGGTGCCCGCGAGGGGGATCCGGGACATGGCCGCGGCCTCGACGGTCAGGGCGACCAGGTCCTCGGGCTCCAGGTGCAGCAGGTGGGACTTGCCACAGGCCCGGGCCAGCGTCTGCGCCTCCAGCGTGAGCACCCGCAGGTAGTTGGCCAGCCTGTGGCCGGCGGCGACGGGGTCGAGGCGCGCGGCCAGCCGTGGGTCCTGCGTGGTGATGCCCGCGGGATCCCGGCCGTCCTGGAAGTCGTCGTAGTAGCCGGCCGCCGAGCCGAGGAGCTCGTACTCCTCCGCGTACTGGGGATCGTTGTCCCCCAGGGCGATCAGTGCCGCCGTGCCGATCGACACGGCGTCGGCGCCGAGGGCCAGGGCCTTGGCCACGTCGGCACCGTTGCGGATGCCTCCGGAGGCGATGAGCTTGACCTTGCGGTGCATGTCCAGTTCCTGGAGGGCCTGGACCGCCTGGGGCAGCGCCGCGAGGATCGGGATGCCGACGTGCTCGATGAACACCTCCTGGGTGGCCGCCGTCCCGCCCTGCATGCCGTCGAGCACGACCACGTCGGCTCCCGCCGCCACCGCCAGCTTGACGTCGTAGTAGGGCCGGGAGGCACCGATCTTCACGAAGACCGGCTTCTGCCAGTCCGTGATCTCCCGGAGCTCATGGATCTTGATGGCCAGGTCGTCCGGACCGGTCCAGTCCGGGTGACGGCAGGCGCTGCGCTGGTCGATGCCGACCGGAAGGGTGCGCATGCCGGCCACGCGTTCGGTGATCTTCTGCCCCAGCAGCATCCCCCCGCCGCCCGGTTTCGCGCCCTGGCCCAGGACCACCTCCAGGGCATCGGCCGCCCGGAGATGGTCGGGGTTCATCCCGTAGCGGCTGGGCAGCAGTTGGTAGACGAGCTTGTCGGAGTGACCGCGTTCCTCGTCCGTCATCCCCCCGTCCCCGGTCGTCGTGGACGTGCCGACCGCCGAGGCCCCACGGCCGAGGGCCTCCTTGGCCTGGGCGGAGAGCGCGCCGAAGCTCATGCCCGCGATGGTCACGGGGATGTCGATGTGGATCGGATCGGCTTCGTGGAGGTCCCCCAGCACGACATCCGTGTCACAGCGTTCCCGGTACCCCTCGAGCGGGTAGCGCGACATCGAGGAGCCGAGGAACAGCAGGTCGTCGAAGTGGGGGAGGGGGCGCTTGGCGCCCCAGCCACGGATGTCGTAGACGCCGGTATCCGCGGCGTGCTGGATGGCCGCGATGGCGGCCCGGTCGTAGGTCGCGGATTCACGGAGGCCGCGGTCTTCAGGGCTGCGCATCAGTACCTCCCGGAGTGGTCGCTGTTGAAGTGGTACAGGGTGCGTGCCGAGCCGTACCGGCGGAACCGACCGAGGTAGGCCGGGTCGTCGGCGCCCTCGGTCATTCCCGCCCGGGTGAGCAGCTCCTTGAGCTCCGCCCGGTGCTCGGGCCCCATGTCCTTCTCGATGCAGTCGGCCCCGAGGGCGCCGACCTCACCGCGGACGTACACGCGTGCCTCGAAGATGGAGTCCCCGAGTCCGTCTCCGGCATCGCCGCAGACCACGATGCGCCCCGCCTGCGCCATGAAGGCCCCCATGGCGCCGATGTCCCCGCCGACCACGATGTCCGCCCCCTTGAGGGAGATGCCGCAGCGGGTGGAGGCGTTGCCCTCGATGACCAGGAGGCCGCCGTGGGCGGTCGCCCCGGCCGACTGGGACGCGTTGCCGCGGATGCGCACCACGCCGGACATCATGTTCTCGGCGACCCCGGGACCGGCCGATCCCTCGACGGTGATCCGCCCGTCCTGGTTCATCCCGGCGCAGTAGTATCCGACGTCGCCCTCGATCAGGATCTCCAGGTCTCCGTCGACCCCGGCGGCCACCGCGTGTGCGCCCAGGGGGTTCTTCACCCGGTAACGCCGGGCGGTGGGTGCGTGCAGCTCGGCGTTGAGGTCCCGCACCCCCTCGGTGCCCAGGTCGAAGGTGATCGTCTCCTGCAGTGTCTCGTTCAGCGTTTCCATGCGTACACCCGTCCCGGTTCGGGCTCGAACAAACGAGCCTCATCGATGCCTGGCAGCTTCGCCAGCGCCTGGAACTCCGAGGCCATGGCAACCCATCGGGGATGCTCGGCCACGATGGCGGGTTTGCAGGCGATCTCGTCTCGCACCACCGCGAACCCGTTCTCCGTGGTCACCAGCAGCGTGTAGAAGCCGTCGAACTCCTCGCCCAGGGCGATCAGGGCCGTCTCGAGGTCGTCGCCTTCCGACAGGCGGTTGGCGACGTAGCGCGCGCCCACCTCCGTGTCGTTCTGCGAGTCGAAGGTGACGCCCTTGCGCTGCAGTTCACGGCGGATGGTGGCGTGGTTGGAGAAGGAGCCGTTGTGGACGAGGCTGACACCGACGCCCACGGAGAACGGATGACATCCTTCGGCGTTGATGGCCGACTCGGTGGCCATGCGCGTATGGGCGATGCCCTGCCATCCGCTGGCGTCCCTCAGCCGGTAGGCCTCTGCCAGGTCCAGCGGATTTCCCACACCCTTGTAGACGATCATGTCCTCCCCGAGCCCGACGACCTTGGCCTCGGGCACCGCGGCGGCCACGGCGGTCGACAGCACCTCGGGGGAGGCCTGGGCCGTCAGGACCATGGTGTCCCCCACACGGTCCTCCTCGACGGCGCCGGTGCCGGGGAGGCGCTCGGCCACCGCGGCGCCCACGCCCGGCTGGGCATGGAGCAACGAGACGGCCGAGAAGCCCTCGGGGCAGCGCTTCCGGTCGCCGTAGACGGCGACGCCGGCGGAGTCCGGTCCCCGGCCGACGATGCCCTGCAGCATCTCGGCCATCAGTTCGCCCAGTTGCCCCTGCATGTCCGGGTCCCTGAGGTGCAGACCGATGATCCCGCACATAGGGTCCCTCCTTCCGTGTGGTGGTGAATGGGGGTCTAGGCCGGCTCGGTGGCCCGCATGTCCTCGACCGGGAAGGACTCGGCATCGTCGAGCATGATGGCCGGCGGCTTGAACAGCCGGAGGACCAGCCCGGTGATGAACCCGGTGGCCAGGGCGAGCGCGAACGTGCCGGCGATGGCCGCCAGCTGGCTCCACGACGCCCCCGCGATGGCCAGCGGGGCCAGGCCGCCGAGGATGCCGGGGACGCCGTGCAGGTTGTGCACGCCCATCGTGTCCAGCACCCCGGTCCTTGCGAGCAGCCAGTCGTGGAGGTAGACGAAGGACAGGGTCGAGACCACCCCTCCGAACAGGCCGATCAGCCAGGACTGCCACGGGGTGGCGAGGTCCACGGTGGCCCCGATGGCCACGCCTCCTGCCAGGAGCGCGTAGGTGTAGACCAATGGATCGATCGTCCTCTTGAGCGCATACAGCAGGAGGTAGGTGACCAAGGTGGAGGCCATCAGCGCGAGATAGCAGTTGATCATGGCCGGGATGATCTGCTCCGGTGGCAGCAGGGCGGTCACGAAGGACGGCCACAGGACGAACAGCAGCATGGAGGCGAGCCAGACGAAGGAGACGCTGTGGACGCTGGTCTGGACGGGCTCATCCTTGACCCGGAGGTTCCGCAGCGCCAGGATGACGCCCCATCCCCAGTACGCCGCGAACATGTGGACCAGGATGGAGCCGCCGGCATCGAGGACCCCGTCCAGATAGGTGAAGAGGAACCATTCGTTGACCATGTAGGCGGGCACGAACAGGACGGCCGCCAGGAGGTAGTGGATGGTCGAGATGTGGCCGAGGAAGACGCCGATGGCGATCACGAGGGTGATGGAGCAGAAGAACGCCAGGATGAGCGCATCGATGTTCAGTCCATTGCCGAGCAGCCCCGTGTGGATGATGAGGTACAGCGGCCAGCTGGTCACGAGGACCAGGAGCGTCGCCAGGGCCACGCCCCATTCGTAGCGGCGGATGAACATCATCAGGAACGCGACCAGCATCAGCATGAGGGCGACGTCCTGCCCCCGGTGGTACTGGAACAGCTGGGTGGTCTGTTCACTGAGTCCGGCTGCCGAGGCCGTCCCGGCCGGGACGATGATGGCCAGGGCGGTGAGCAGCACGGTGGTGAGTGATCTCTTGAACATGGCGGATGTCCTTGTGTCAGCAGGGAGGGACGCGGCTCACGGGTACTGCAGGTAACGGCGGACCTCATGCTCCGTGACGATGTCCGTCAGCTCGTGGTACTCGTCGAGCTTCAGCCGGGCGTAGTAGTCGATGAAGTCCTCGGTCTCCCCGGTTGCCTCGCCGAAGCCGTCCTCGACCGGGACCTTGCCGAAGGCCTTGCGCAGGACATCGTCCTTCCGGAGGTAGTGCACCGACTCCCGCAGGCTGTGCGGGAGCATGTGCAGGCCCCGCTTCTCCAGCAGGTGTGGGGGCACGTCGTACAGGTTGCCCGTGTTGGGCTCCCCCGGGTCCAGCTCGCGCTCGATGCCGTCCAGGCCCGCCGCCAGCGCCGCGGCGAAGCCCAGGTAGGGGCTACCGGAGAAGTCCGGCGTGCGGTCCTCGATGGCCCCCACCCGTGCCACGCGCAGCATCTGGGTGCGATTGTTGCCGCCATAGGTGATCGCCACCGGGACCCAGGTGCGGACGGACTCGGTGCCGGCCTTCATGCGCTTGTACGAGTTGACCGTCGGGGCCACCATGGCCATGTACCCGCGGGCATGGTCCAGGATCCCGGCTGCGAACTGGTAGCCGAGCTTGGACAGCCCCAGGCCCCGCGGGTCATCGAGGTCCTCGAAGAGGTTGATGTCCCGCTCGATGTCCCACAGGCTCATGGTGTAGTGGAATCCGTTGCCGGTGTTGTTGGTGAACGGCTTGGGCATGAAGGTGGCAATGGAGCCGTGTTCCCGCGCCACCGTCTCCGTCATGTACCGGAAGAAGACGGCCCGGTCAGCGGTCTCCATGGCGTCGGCGAAGGTGACGTTGCACTCGAACTGGCCGTTGGCGTCCTCGTGGTCGACGGCATAGTTCTCCCACCCCAGCTCCGTCACGTACTTGGACAGGCGGGTCACGAAGTCGTACTGGCGCGTCAGGCCCTTGACGTCGTAGCAGGGCTTGGTCCAGTTGTCGAAGGTATCGGCGACGATCAGCTTCCCGTCATCGTCGAAGTCGACCAGGGTGAACTCCGCCTCGAAACCGATCTTGAAGACGTAGCCCATGTCCGCGGCCCGCTCGATCTGCTTGCGCAGGATCGTCCTGGGGCAGAACGGCCATTCCTCTCCGTTGACCCGCGCATCGCCGATCACATGGGCCAGGCCCGGCTGCCAGGGGACCACGCGAAGGGTCCGCGGATCAGGCACGACCTCGATGTCCGGGCTGTGCGGTCCCTGCCCGATCTCGCCTGCGGCGAATCCGGCGAATCCGGCACCGTCGGTGAACAGCTTGTCCACCTGCGAGGACGGCACCAGTTTCGCACTCGACTTGCCGCGTATCTCGGTGAAGGAGGCAAAGATGAAATCGATACTGCACTGGTCGACGACGGTTTTGACATCCGGGACCGTGGTGGTGGAAGTTGACATGGGGGACCTCATTCTGGGGGGTGACAATAGAGGTATCTTGGTCTGAGGAAATGTCACTCAGTTTCAACAAGTCGAACTTTATGGTCACTCAGCGTGGCACCGACCCCTGGGTGTGTCAATGATCACACTGCGCTGATTTACCATCACTGCAGCAATGGATTGCTTGACGGTGGAACCTTCTGACCTGAGGCGTTCTCCTGACAGTCAATGGAGTCCACTGCGGGTTGATGAACCCTTGACACCCCCGGAAGCCGCTGATTCGCTGATTGTCAGTCGCGATGTAAGTCATATGGATCGCGGAAAAACCGAGGAGAATTCCCGAATGGCGGGGATTCAATACCCCCTGCGTGGCGCGGCCCAGTCGTGGACCCCCGCTCCTGGATGCCCCGCTGTGTCGCTCCCGCAACCACGAAGCTGTCGATCACTCCACCGGCAAGATCGCGCCCCGACGTGGGGCAACGCGACCGAGCAGAACGGGAAACGGGATATGAAGAACGGCCACACCAGTGACTCCGACTCCGCACGGGCCTCCTCGGGACGCGCCTCCCGTCGTCCTCCCCGCCGGGAGCGCTACTCCGCCCTGCAATTGGTCTCGAAGGGACTCTCGGGCGGTGACTGGCCGCGGGTCTGGGAGCACCGTGACCTGGAGCGCCGCTACGACGTCGTGATCATCGGTGGGGGTCTGCACGGACTGGCCACGGCCTACTACCTCGCCGCCCACCATGGCATCCGCAACGTCGCCGTCCTGGACAAGGGCTACCTCGGTGGCGGTGGCTCGGGGCGCAATACCGCCATCCTCCGGTCCAACTACCTGACCCCGGAGGGGGTCAGGTTCTACGACCGGTCCCTGAAGCTGTACGAGGACCTGGCCGGAGAACTGAACTTCAACGTCATGTTCTCCCAGCGCGGGCACCTCACGCTGGCCCACAACGACGGCGCGCTGCGGACCATGCGCTGGCGCGCCGAGGTGAACAAGCTCCAGGGCATCGACTCCGAGGTGATCGGCCCGGACGAGATCAAGAGACTGGTGCCGCGACTGGACACCTCGGATGAGGCGCGCTATCCGATCCTGGGGGCGCTCTACCACCCTCCCGGCGGCATCATCCGCCACGACGCCGTCGTCTGGGGCTATGCCCGGGCTGCCGGGCGTCTCGGGGTGCACCTGCACCAGAACACCGAGGTCACCGGCATCGACGTCCAGAACGGCAGTGTGACCGGTGTCAGGACGAACCGCGGCACCATCGCCGCCGGGACCGTGGTCAACTGCACCGCCGGCTGGTCCACGCTCATCTCGGACATGGCCGGGGTGGACATGCCGGTCACGACGTCCCCCCTGCAGGCCGCGGTGACGGAACCGGTCAAGCCCTTCCTGGACACAGTCGTCGTGTCCGGCACCCTGCACGTCTACGTCAGCCAGACCGACCGCGGCGAGCTGGTCTTCGGCGCCAGCGTGGACCCGTTCACCTCGTACTCCACGCGAGGCTCCCTGGAATTCGTCGAAGGGCTGGCCTCGAACGTCCTGAAGCTCATGCCCTCGCTGTCCAAGATGAGGCTCCTGCGCCAGTGGGCCGGGCTGTGTGACATGACCCCTGACTATTCGCCCATCATGGGTGCGACCCCGGTGCAGGGGTTCTTCGTGGACGTCGGGTGGGGCACCTACGGGTTCAAGGCCGGACCGGTCGCCGGGGAGGCCATGGCCGAGCACATCGCCACGGACCGCGTCCCCGAGATCATCGCGCCCTTCGGCCTCGATCGCTTCGAGACCGGCCGGCTGGTCGGCGAGAAGGGAGCGGCGGCCGTGGGCCACTGAGCTGCCAGACCCATCCATCGTGCCACCTAGACCCCAAGGAACGTCCCCATGATCCAGATTCCCTGTCCCTGGTGCGGTCCGCGCAACGTCACCGAGTTCCACCACTACGGTCCCTCCGCGACCAGGCCGTCCGTGGCGGACACGACCGTCGAAGGGTGGCACCGGTACCTGTACTTCCGGGCCAACCCGCTCGGACCGGTGGAGGAGAGCTGGTACCACGCCGCCGGGTGCCGGCGGTTCGTCGCCGTCGTCCGTGATACCCACAGCAACCAGATCACCCCCGCTGAAGGAGCCGAGCGATGACCCTGACCGATCCCGCAACACTGCAGCAGCGCCGGCTGACCCCCCAGGACGGCGAGGTGATCGACCGGACACGGACGCTCCAGTTCACCTGGAACGGACGGGCCCACACCGGTTTCGAGGGCGACACCATCGTGTCGGCCCTGGCGGCGGCCGGCGAGCGGATGCTCTCACGCAGCTTCAAGTATCACCGGCCCCGCGGACTGCTGACGGCCACGATGCACGATCCCGGGGCCATCCTGCAGGTCGATGACGAGCCGAACGTGCGGGCGGCGCACCGACTGCTCCGGGAGGGCATGCGGGTGTCCTCCCAGAACACGTGGCCCTCGCTGCACCTGGACGTCAAGGCGGTCAACCAGCTCATCGGCCGCTTCCTGGCCCCCGGGTTCTACTACAAGACCTTCATGGAACCGCAGTCGCTGTGGCCGGTCTACGAGCGGGTGCTGCGTCAGTTCGTCCACGCCGGGCGCGTCTCGCCCGAAGCGGCCGAGGAAGTCTATGACAAGCGGTACGCCCACACGGACGTCCTGGTGGTCGGCGGGGGACCGGCCGGCATGGCCGCGGCACTGGCGGCGGCGCAGGCCGGTGCGCGGGTGATGCTGGTGGAGGAGGAACACCGGCTCGGAGGTCGCCTGCGGTGGACCGACCCGGGAGCGGCGGAAGCGCTCGCCGGCCGGATCCATGCCACCGAGAACATCCGGGTCCTGACGAACTCCACGGTCGCGGCACGGTATGACGAGAACTGGTGTGCCGTGGTCCAGCGCGACCCCGTCCCGGGGACGGCCGAACGATTGCTCAAGACTCGGGCGGGCAGCGTGGTCGTGGCCGCGGGGCTGATCGAGCGGCCCTATGTCTTCGCGGGCAACGACCTGCCCGGCGTCATGCTCTCCACGGCGGTCCGCCGCCTGGTGCGCCTCCACGCCGTGGCGCCCGGAGAGCGGGCCGTGGTCTTCACCGCCAATCCCGAGGGCGACGCGGCCGTCGACGACCTGCGGCGCGCCGGCGTCGAGGTGGCCCACGTGGCCGACGCGCGCACCGGCGCGAACGTGGTCAGGGCGCGGGGCCGCCAGGGGGTCCAGGCCGTGGAACTCGCCGACGGCAGCACCATCGAGGCCGACCTGCTGGTGACCGCCACGGGGTGGACCGCGCCGACGTCGCTGCTGAACATGTCCGGGTACGTGCCGTACTACGAGCCGCGGGCCGCACGGTTCCTGCCGGGCGCCCCCGCCGCGGACGGGGTCTACTGCACCGGCGGGATCGCCGGGGACGCCAGCGACGAACAGCACCGGGAGCATGCCACCGCGGTCGGTGGGCTGGCGGCGCGCCACGCGCTGCGCCGTCGCCGGGCGGTCGCGGCGCGGCTCCCCACCGTCGCGGCCTCGGGAGACCCGGCAGCCCGGGATGCCGACGGACCGGTCTCCGACGCGGCGCCCACGGCCGTTCCCGGGCTCCCCGTGCCCGAGCACCCGGAACTGTTCCGGTCCTCGACACACGGGATCGTGGACTTCTCGGAGGACGTCTCCTCCAAGGACCTGCACTCCGCCGTCCGCGAGGGGTACGACTCGGCGGAGCTGGCCAAGCGCTACACCACGGTGACCATGGGGTCCACGCAGGGCAAGCTGGAGCTGGTCAACGCGCTGGCCATCATCGCCGAGGCCACCGGGAAGACCATCGCGGAGACGGGGTCCACCACCTGGCGGCCCATGTACACCTCCGTCACCCTCGGTGCGCTGGCCGGCCGGCACCACGATCCCGTGCGCCACTCGGCCATCCAGCCGTGGCACGAGGCCCATGGCGCCGTGCCGCTGGTGGCCGGGCAGTGGATCCGTCCCGACCACTATGGGGACCCTGAGGCCGAGGTCCGGGCGGTCCGGAACGGCGTGGGCATCATCGATGTCACGCCGATCGGCAAGCTCGACCTCCAGGGGCCGGACGTCCCGAAGCTGCTGAACCAGCTGTACGTGAACAAGTGGTCCCGGCTCGACGTCGGCCGGGTGCGGTATGGCGTGATGTGCGCCGAGGACGGGGTGGTGCTGGACGACGGGGTCACGGCCCGCCTGGGCGAGGACCACTACCTCATGACCACCACCTCGTCCGGTGCCGCGAGGGTGTGGGAGTGGGCCGAGGAATGGCTCCAGACCGTGCACCCGGAGTGGCAGGTCCACGTCACCCCGGTGACCACCGCGTACACGAGCATCAACGTGGCCGGGCCGCGCTCGCGCCAACTGGTCTCCCGGCTGGTGGAGGGCGTGGACCTGTCCGCCGAGCAGTTCGGGTACATGCAGGTCCGTACCGGCCGGGTGGCCGGCGTGGACGACTGCATCCTCTGGCGCATCGGGTTCACGGGGGAACTGTCCTATGAGATCCACGTGCCGGCCTCCTTCGGCCTGCACGTCTGGGAATGCCTCCTGGCCGCCGGGGAGGACCTGGGCGTGAGACCGTTCGGGGTGGAGGCACAGCGCGTGCTGCGCCTGGAGAAGGGCCACCTCATCGTCGGACAGGACACCGATGGTCTCA
The DNA here is from genome assembly GCA_029961105.1 of Micrococcus sp. Classification (GTDB taxonomy): domain Bacteria; phylum Actinomycetota; class Actinomycetes; order Actinomycetales; family Micrococcaceae; genus Citricoccus. Next base: position 114,152 of record JASBVO010000001.1, read on the forward strand.
CGAAGGCCTACAGTGCCGGACTGGACGGGGCCGTCAAGCTGGACAAGGACGACTTCGCGGGCAAGCCGGTGCTGGTGTGGCAGCACCGCAACGCCACGGGGCCTCGCCTGGTGTCCATCCAGCCGGTCGACCCGGGCATCGTTCCGCCGGAGGCCAGCCAGATCCTGCTGCCGACCGGCCGCATCGGCGGCCGGATCACCTCCAGCAGGCACTCGCCGACGCTGAACAGGTCGGTGTGCCTGGGCCAGGTCGAACGGTCCCTGAGCGAACCGGGTACCGTCCTGTCCATCAGGCTGCCTGACGGGCGGACCGTCGAGGGGACGGTGATGCCCCGGCTCGCACACGTGGACCCCGAGGGCACCCGGCTCGACAACGAGACCCGCCCCCTGCCGCCGGTGACCCGCCCGGCGCCGGTGGCACGCGGCCCGGTTCCCGTGGTGGGAGCCACCGCGTCCGTCGCCGGCTGGGAGGTCTCGCCGCTCCGGCGGAGGGAGGGCCTGACCCTGGGCGACTGGAGCCCGATGAGCAAGATCGGCGTCCGGGCACCGATGGGCGGGTCCGTCGCCGCGGCTCTGCGGGCACGGTTCGGACGGACCTGCCGGACCGCGCACGGGATGCTGGTGGTCGGTTCCGGGCCGGGGGAGTGGACGGTGCTCAGCGGTCCCGCGGAACGGACCCGTACCCTCCAGGAGATGTGCGAGCTCGTCCAGGAGGAGGAGGGGCTTGCCTCGGTGGTAGACCTCACCCACGGCAGGGCGCTGTTCCGCCTCACCGGGGAGCGTGCGGCGGACCTGCTGGCCATCGTGTGTGCCATCGACCTCTCCGGCGACGTGGTCCCCGACGGTGCGGCGCTGCGCAGCAGCGTGGCCGGCGTGGCCACGGACCTGATACGCCACGACGACGGCTCCGTCCCCGGTTACCTGCTGCACTGCGAACGGTCCTCCGGGCGGTACCTGTTCTCGACGCTGCAGGAGGTCGGCGCCGAGTACGGACTCGCCGAGACCGGCTTCCCCACCGACGGGACGGTGCTGTAGCCGGGTGCCGTGCGCGGCGGCCGGCGGTGCCGTGACCGCCGCCTGTGGACCATCCCGTGGGGGTGGTCCACAGGCGCCTAGACTGGTGGCATGGCAGGTCTGATCAAGCGCGAGGACATCGATCGTGTCCGCGAGCGCACGGACCTCAAGGAGATCGTGGACGCATTCGTCACGCTCCGCGGCGCCGGGGTGGGTTCCTACAAGGGCCTCTGCCCGTTCCATGATGAGCGCAGCCCCTCCTTCCACGTCCGCCCCTCCGTGGGGACCTACCACTGCTTCGGCTGCGGGGAGTCCGGGGACGTCATCAGCTTCCTGATGAAGATGGAGCACACCACCTTCGCCGAGACGGTGGAGCGGCTGGCGGCCAAGGCCGGGATCGAGCTGCACTACGAGGACGGGGGGACGGGCCCGGACCGGGAACAGGTGGGCCGGCGCCAGCGGCTGCTGGAGGCGAACAAGGTCGCCGACGAGTACTTCCAGTCCCAGCTGCGCACCGAGGGCGCAGCCACCGGCCAGCAGTTCCTGGCCGGGCGTGGGTTCACCGCCGAGGACGCGGTCCAGTTCAACGTCGGCTACGCCCCCCAGGGCTGGGACAACCTGCTGAACCACCTGCGCCGCAAGGGCTTCCGGGACGACGAGCTCAAGCTCACCGGGCTGTTCTCCGAGGGCCAGCGCGGGATCTACGACCGCTTCCGCGGCCGGCTCGTGTGGCCCATCCGGGACATGACCGGGGCCACGATCGGCTTCGGTGCGCGCAAGCTCTTCGAGGACGACCCCGGCCCGAAGTACCTCAACACCCCGGAGACCCAGCTCTACAAGAAGTCCCAGGTGCTCTACGGCATCGATGCCGCCAAGAGGAACATCGCCAGGAAGCGTCAGCTGGTGGTGGTGGAGGGGTACACGGACGTGATGGCCGCGCACTTGTCCGGCGTGGACACCGCCGTGGCCACCTGCGGCACCGCGTTCGGTTCCGAGCACGTGAAGATCGCCCGCCGGCTGATCTCCGACGACGGCACCGGCGGGGAGATCATCTTCACCTTCGACGGCGACGCCGCCGGTCAGAAGGCCGCCCTGCGCGCCTTCGAGGAGGACAGCAAGTTCCTGGCCAAGACCTATGTCGCCGTGGAGCCCTCAGGGCTCGACCCCTGCGACCTGCGCCAGGAGAAGGGACCCGACGCCGTGGTCGCGCTCATCGACTCGCGCCGGCCGCTGTTCGAGTTCGCCATCAAGGCGGGGATGAAGAACTTCGACCTGGACACCGTCGAGGGCCGGTCCGGCGCCCTGCGCCATGCCGCGCCCATCGTGGCGGGGATCCGGGACTCCGTCGTGGGCCCCGGCTACGAGCGGGAACTGGCCGGGTGGCTCGGCATCGACCAGTCGACCGTCCACCAGGCGGTGCAGCGGGCCCAGCGCGCCGGGTCGGCGGCGTCGGCGGATTCCCGGCGGGGCGAGCGGCGGGCGCCGGAGGGGGACCAGCGCAGGCCCGACGACGTTCTGCCCGGTCACACGAGGCACCCCGGCTTCCAGCGGCCGGACGCCCGCGACCCCGCCGCGCGAATGGAGAAGGAGGCCCTCGAGGTGGTGCTGCAGCAGCCGACGCTGCTCTCGGCGGAGCAGTGGCAGGCGTTCTACTCCGCGGACTTCAAGGTGCCCGCCTACGCGGTGGTGCATGCGGGGATCCTGGCGGCCGGTCGAGCCGGGGCCACGCCGGCACAGTGGGTGGAGCAGGTCCGCCAGGAGGTACCGGTGGAGCTGGCGCCGCTGGTGGGGGAGCTGGCGGTCACGCCGCTGCCGGCCCGCACGGACGAGGACCTGATCCGCTACTGCCGGGACATCATGAACCGGCTGTTCGAGCTGCAGATCACCCACCAGAAGGCCGACCTGATGGGCCGGCTCCAGCGGATGGGCCCGGCCGGGGATCCGGCCGAGTTCGAGACCCTGAACCGGCAGCTGCTCGAGCTGGAGATGAAGCGCCGCTCGCTGCGCGCGCTGGACTGAGGCCGCCGCTCAGCGCGCCGGGGCCGCCGCGGAGGGCTCGAGCGGGGGCCTCTCGCCGGCGCTGGCGATCTCCTGCACGTCGAGCCGTCCGACACGCAGCTCCTTGAACTCGGCCCTGCCGATGACCACGCGGCCGATGGCCATCCGGCCGATGGCGAGCGCCCCGATGGCCACGGCGCCGACGGCCAGGCTTCCCACGGCGAACCCCCCGATGGCCGCTGCCCCGAGCGCGATCCTGTCTGGCATGACTCGACTCCTGAGACGTCCTGGCCCTGACCCGAAGGCCCCAGCATAAGGACCCGGCCCCGAGGTGACAATGCTGGCCGTTCCGGACGGGTCCGATGGGTAACAATGGGAGGGCCCCGTGCTCAACCAGCCCAGGGCGGTCCGCCACCGGCCGCCCTGTCCCGCCAACACCTTGGAGGACCGATGGCCCCGGCCGCCGACAAGCCAGTCTTCGTACTCAACGGACCGAACCTGAACCTGCTCGGCCAGCGCGAACCGGAGAAGTACGGCAGCACGTCCCTGGAGGAGGTGCGGGCGCTGTGCGAGCAGACGGCGGGGGAACAGGGGCTGGCCGTCGACTTCCGGCAGTCCAACCACGAGGGCACCCTGGTGGACTGGATCCAGGAGGCGCGCACGGCCGGCAGCGGCATCATCCTCAACCCGGCGGGCTACACCACGACGTCCATCGCGATCCTGGACGCGCTGCTGGCCGCCGAGCTGCCGGTGGTCGAGGTCCACATCACCAACATCCACCAGCGGGAGGAGTTCCGGCACCACTCCTACGTCTCCAAGGCCGCCCGGGCGGTCATCGCCGGTGCGGGAGTGCACGGGTACCAACTGGCCCTGCAGTACATGGCCCGGCTGGTCTCCGGGAGGTAGAACCCGGCGCGCATCGGCGCCAGCCCTCCATCGCCCCGGACACGGCGACGGCGCCCGCGAGACTCGCGGGCGCCGTCGTGGTTCTTGCGGGCCGGTGCTCAGCCGGCCGGTGAGCTCACCGGGAGGAGCCGGCGGAGCTGGCGGACCGGTCCAGCCGGGCGAGCTCGGCCGCCTCGGTCCGGGTGGTGTGCAGCTCATCGATCCCGGCCAGGGTCAGGTCCTTGGTCTCCTTGGCCGTCAGGGCAGCCCCACCCGAGATGAGGCAGGCGATGCTCACGACGATGGCCACCGCCAGCCAGTTGGTGCCCTCGGCGCCGGCCACGGCCGAGGCGACGATCGGGGTCAGGCCGCCGGAGATGGCGAAGCCGATCTGCGTGCCCATGGCCAGGCCGGTGACCCGGACGCGGGTGGGGAACATCTCGGCGTAGAACGAGGGCCAGATGCCGTTCGCCAGGGAGTAGAAGCAGCCCGAGAGGATCGCGCCGAAGAGGAAGATCAGCACCCAGTTCCCGGCGGCGATCGCCGATAGGTACGGGTACATCATCACGGCCGGACCGATGACGCCGGCGAGGAAGACCGGCTTGCGCCCGACCCGGTCCGCCAGGATGGCCGCCAGCGGGATGACCACCAGGGCCACGGCGTTGGCCAGCACGGCCACCCACAGCATGGTGGAGCGCTCCAGGCCCACCACCGAGGTGGCGAAGGACAGCGACCACACCAGGAAGACGACGTTGACGGTGTTGATCATCGCGGCGCAGGCGATCCTGATGACGGCCGCCTTGTGGTACTTGACCATCAGGGCCAGCGGGGTGGCGGGCTTCTCCCCGGGCAGTTCGGCCCTGGCCTGCTCGAAGGCGGGCGGCTCCTCCAGCCGGCGCCGGATGATCCAGGCGACGACGACCACGACGGCCGAGAGCCAGAACGGGATGCGCCAGCCCCAGGTGAACAGCTGCTCCTCGGTGAGGAACAGGGTGAAGGGGATGAACACGGCGGTGGCCAGCAGGGTGCCGAACTGGGTGCCCTGCAGGGTCCAGCTGGTGGTGAAGGCGCGGCGCTCTTCCTCCGCGTGCTCCAGGGACACCGAGATGGCGCTGGACTGTTCCCCGGAGGCGGACAGCCCCTGGATGACGCGGCAGAGCACCAGCAGGGCCGGCGCGAGCAGGCCCGCCTGGTCGTAGGTGGGCAGGCAGCCGACGAGGAACGTGGCGCCGCCCATCATGAACAGCGTCAGCATCAGCACGAATTTCCGGCCCATCCGGTCGCCCAGCGGCCCCATGATCAGCGCGCCGAGGGGCCGGACGACGTAGGCGACGCCCACCGTGCCCATCGACAACAGGATCGCCACCCCGGGGGAGGCGTCCTCCGGGAAGAACAGGTGGTTGAGCACGAGCGCTGCCGCGGTGCCGTAGACGGCGAAGTCGTAGTACTCGAGGGCGGACCCGATCCAGCTGGCCAGTGCCGCCTTCCTCGGGGTCTTGCCGTGCGTGACGCCGGGAGCACCGGCGCCGGGAGACAGGTGGGTCATGACGGGGTCCTTGGGTTGTGCATCGGAGGGGATGGAACCGGGATGCGGATTCGCCCCGCTTTCCCGCAGTTCTCGAATATTGGGAGTAACTCCTGTATGTTAGGAATGAGCATGGCCCACATCACAGCGGAGTGTCAAGGAGGCACGCATGGGAACGGTCCAGACCGGCACGGTCGGCAAGGCCCTGGACTTGCTCACCGTGGTGGGGGAGTTCCCCGAGGGGGCCACGGCCGCCCAGGTCGCCCAGCGGGTGGACTACCCGTTCAGCACCGTGCACCGGTTGCTGACCACGCTGACGGAGACGGACTTCGTGTCCTATGACCCCCGGGACAAGCGCTACTCCCTCGGACTGCCCGTCTTCCAGCTGGGGCAGCAGGTGGCCCACCGCCGCGGATTCACGGCCACGGCCGCCTCGGTGCTCGAGCAGCTGACCGCGAAGACGGGGGAGAGCTCGATCCTCTCCGTGCTGGACCGGGGGCGGGCGCTGACCGTCCACACGGTCGACGGGCCGCAGTTCCGCACGACCACCGACCCCGGCGACCACAGCCCCCTGCACACCAGCGCGGTCGGCAAGGCGCTGCTGGCCTTCACGGACGAGGCGACGCGGGAGCACCTGCTGCAGACGATCGACCTGACGCCGCGGACCGAGCACTCGATCACCGACCGCGCCGTCCTCGCGCGGCAGATCACCGAGTCCAGGGCCCGGGGCTGGGCCGGGCAGTCCGAGGAGAACGACGTCGGCATGGCCGCCATCGCGGTTCCGGTCCAGGACCCCGCGGGAGGACTGATCGCCGTCGTGGCGCTGGCCTCGCCCCTGTTCCGCTGCGACCTCGAGGGGCTGAAGGGCCACCTGCCCGCGCTGCTCGCGGCCGCCCACCAGCTCTCGATCCAGTTGCCCCCGCGCTGACGGCGCACCCACCCACCGCTCACCACCGTGAAGGAAACAGCATGAGCACAGTCGCAGAGTCCTACCTCGTCGGACTGATCGGTGACGGGATCACCGCGTCACTGACCCCGCCGATGCACGAGAAGGAGGGGCGGGAGCAGGGGCTGCACTACCTCTACCGGCCCGTGGACGTCACCGCCCTCGGGTACACCGGGGACCAGGCACAGCGGGAGGCCCCCAGGCTGCTGGAGTACGGCCGGAAGCTGGGCTTCAACGCGTTCAACATCACGCACCCGTTCAAGCAGACGATCATGGCCCACCTGGACGAGGTGGACGAGGACGCGGCGAACCTCGGGGCCGTGAACACGGTGGTGTTCTCCGAGGGGCGCTCGGTGGGCCACAACACGGACTTCTCCGGGTACATCACCGGCCTGCGGGCCACGCTGCCCGGCGCGGACCTGGCCTCGGTGGTGCAGCTGGGCGTCGGCGGGGCCGGCTCGGCGGTGGCCTACGCCCTGCTGCGCGCCGGCGCCAGGGAGCTGGTGCTCATAGACCTCGATGCCGACCGGGCCACCGCGCGCGCCGCCGACCTGCAGGAGCAGTTCCCGGGCCAGCGGGTCGGTGCCCGGCACCACGACGGGCTGCAGGAGGCGCTGGCCGGTGCCACCGGGTTCGCGCACTGCACGCCCGTGGGCATGCACCAGCACCCCGGGATGCCGGTGGAGGCCGAGTGGCTGCGGCCGGGGATGTGGGTCTCGGACGTGGTCTACCTGCCGGTGGACACCGAACTGGTGCTTGCCGCGCGGGCCCGTGGCTGCGCCGTGGTGGACGGCGGGACCATGGCCGTGAGCCAGGCCGTGGATGCCTTCCGGTTGGTGACCGGGCGCCCGGCTGACGCCGGGCGCATGCGCGGTCACTTCCTGGAGTTGGTGGCCGCCCAGTCGGCGGGGAAGGGTGCGTAGGGTGGGCGCCGTGAGAACCTCCATCGCGACCGTCTGCCTGTCCGGAACGCTCGAGGAGAAGATGCGAGGCGCCGCCCAGGCGGGCTTCGACGGCATCGAGGTCTTCGAGCCGGACCTGGTGGCCTCCCCGCTGTCCCCGGAGCAGGTCGCCGACCTGGCCGGCGAGCTGGGGCTGACCCTGGACCTGTACCAGCCGTTCCGGGACCTCGAAGGCGTCGAGAACGACGTCTTCGCCGCCAACCTGCGCCGGCTGGAGGCCAAGTTCCGGCTCATGCGGCGCATGGGCATGGACCTGATCCTGCTGTGCTCCAACGTCGGCACCGCCACCCGCTGGGAGGACGAGGTCGCCATCGACCAGCTCCGGCAGGCCGCCGACCTGGCGGCCGGCTACGGCATCCGGATCGCCTACGAGGCCCTGGCCTGGGGCCGGTACGTGAGCACCTACGAACATGCCTGGAGCCTGGTCGAGCAGGCCGACCGGCTCAACCTGGGCGTGTGCCTGGACTCCTTCCACATCCTCTCCCGCCGGGGAAACGTCACGGGCTTCCGGTCCATCCCGGGGGAGAAGATCTTCTTCGTGCAGCTGGCGGACGCACCGAACCTGTTGTTGGACCTGCTGTCCTGGTCCCGGCACTACCGCACCTTCCCCGGCGAGGGCGCCTTCGACCTGGTCGGCTTCTACCGCGAGCTGGTCGCCACCGGGTATACCGGCCCGCTCTCGCTCGAGGTCTTCAGTGACGTCTACCGCCAGACGGACACGCCTCGCACGGCGCTGGCCGCCATGCGGTCGCTGCAGTGGCTGCAGGACGCCACGGCGCACCCCGAGGAGACGGCGGACCTGCAGCCGCGGGGCTGGGACTACGCCGAGGTGCTGGCCGCCGAGCCGGAGGACGTGGCCGGGATCCTGACCGCCCTGGGGTTCCAGGACCGCGGACCGCACCGGACCAAGGACGTGCGGCTCTACGCCGCCGGCGACGCCCGGGTGGTGCTCAACGGCCGGCCCCGCCCGCGCGGGGAGGACGGGTCGGAGCTGGTGGGCCTGGGCCTGCAGGTCCCGGACCCGCGGGCCACGATGGACCGCGCCCGGCTGCTGCAGTACCCCGTGGCCTGGCGCTCGAACCGTGCCGACGAGATGGTCCTGCGCGGCGTGACCGCCCCGGACGGCTCCGAGCTGTTCGTGGCCCCGGTGCCCGACGGCGGCCGGGAGCCGGGCTGGACGGCCGAGTTCGGCTCCGACGGCCGGACAGGACGGGACCGCGCGACCGGCGCGCCGACGTCGTCCGCCGGCGAGTCGCTGATCCTGGGGGTCGACCACGTCAACCTCGCCCAGCCCTGGCAGTGGTTCGACGAGGGCGTGCTGTTCTACCGGGCGCTGTTCGGCCTGCACGCCCGGGCGAACAACGAGGTGGCCTCGCCCCAGGGCCTGGTGCGGTCCCAGGTCGTGCAGACCGACGACGCCTCGGTCCGCCTGGCGCTGAACATGTTGCCGCAGGTGCTCGAGGGCACGGACGAGGGACGGCGACGGCGGCGCGCCGACTACCCCGAGCATGTCGCCTTCCTGTCCTCGGACGTCGCCGAGGTCGCCCGCCGGGCCCGGCGGGCCGGACTGCGGTTCCTGCCGATCCCGGCGAACTACTACGAGGACCTGCACGCCCGCTTCGACCTGGACGATGAGCTGCTGCAGGTGCTGCGGGACAACGACCTGATGTACGACCGGGACGCACAGGGGGAGTTCCTGCACTTCTACACCCGCACCGTCGGCAGCGTCTTCTTCGAGGTGGTCGAACGCCGTGGTGGCTACGACGGCTACGGGGCCATGAGCGCTCCGGTGCGCCTGGCGGCACAGTACGACGTGGACCGCCAGTAGCCCCCCGCGGCAGCCAGCGTCCACCGGGGCCGGTCACGCATCGCACCGCCTCCTGGCCTGGCCGGCCGACGCAGAGAGGCTCTCGTCCCGCAGTGCGGGACGAGAGCCTCCTCGTGAAGCTCCCCCGACTGGACTCGAACCAGTAACCCTTCGATTAACAGTCGAATGCTCTGCCAATTGAGCTACGGGGGACCGTTGGCCTGCGGTGCATCCCGAGGGATGAACAGCCGGACAGCGGGTTCTACTGTACCCAAGTTCCGCGCCAGAGTGAAATCGGCGGACGGGGCGCCGTGCGCCGGTCGCCCCGACCGGGCCCGTGACCGGGCGGTGAGGACAGGCTTGCCTGCGATGACAGGGGTCGGAGCCGGGTCCTACGGTGGACCCATGAAGCTCACTGCAGACCTTGAGAAGAAGTTCAACGAACAGATCACCCTCGAGTTCGAGGCCTCCCTCGTGTACCGGCAGCTGGCCGTCGAGGCCCATGAGCAGGACCTCACCGGCATGGCCTCCTGGCTGCGGCACCAGGCCGACGAGGAGATCGTCCACGCCCACAAGTTCATCGACCACGTGGTGGACCGGGGCAACCACGCCTCGATCGGCGCCATCAGCGCCCCGGCGGTGGCCCCCGGACTGCCTCCGCTGGAGATCTTCGAGGCCTCCCTGGCCCACGAGCAGCGGGTGTCCAACGCGATCCGCGACCTGTACCGGGAGACGGAGGCCGCGGGGGACCTGGACGCCCGCCCCCTGCTGAACTGGTTCATCGACGAGCAGATCGAGGAGGAGGCCACGGTCAGCGAGATCATCGGCCGGATCCGGCTCATCGGCGACGACGGTGCCGGGCTGCTGCGGCTGGACGCGGAACTGGGGTCACGGTCCGCCGGTGCCCACGCCCACCAGGGCTGAACGTCCAGTGGACATGGAAAGGCCGGCGCCGCCTGAGGGGGGACGCGGCGGCGCCGGCTTCACCACTCAATGTACGCTCGACGGTTGAAATGTCAAGTGACGTGGGTGGACCGGCCGGCCTGCTCGGACTCGGTGGTAGGTTTGACCTGCCCGGGGTGCCCGGGTGTGATGGACTGAGGGCTGCTCGTCAGGCACGGCGGCGGTCCCTCCACAGACCAACCACAGACCAGAGGGAAGGCACGCTCCAATGGCCCATCAGGCTCCGACGGTCCCCAAGGGTTCTCCCCGCGTTTCGGACCAGACCCGTTCCAGCTCGCTGACCGAACTGGTCTCCACCGGCTTCCGGCTGCTGCCCCTGCAGGTGAAGGACGAGCTGGCCATGGTCAAGGGCCAGCTGGGCAAGAAGGGCGTCACGGCCGGGATCGGTGCGGCCCTGGCCGTCGTCGGGCTCGTCTTCCTGTTCATCATGGTCGTCGCGCTGATCGTGGCGATGATCGGCGGCTTCGCCCAGGACCGGCCGATCTGGTTCTCCGCACTCATGGTCGCTGCCGGCGCCCTCGTCGTCGCGCTGATCTTCCTGGGCATCGGGGCGATGCGCATCAAGGCCGCCATGCCCCTGATCCCCGCCGAGACCATCCAGGGCGTCAAGTACGACCTCGGCTACCTCCGGGAGGGCAACGCCTTCGACCCGGCCGAGTTCGACCGGCTCGAGGCCCAGAAGGCCGAGGAGCAGCGGATCGCCAAGGCGCGGGAGGCCGAGCGCCGCAAGGCCGCGGAGGCCGAGGACAAGGCCGCCCGCAAGCGTGGCGAGGCACCCAAGCAGGCCACCGCCCAGGACCCGTCCTACGCCGAGCTGCGCCGACGCACCCAGCTGCGCCGCCAGCACCTGGGCGACATCCGCTCCGGGCTGGAGGAGAAGACCGACGTCAAGGCGCAGTTCTCCAGCTTCACCTCGCAGTTCAGGGGCCGTCCCGCATCCGCCGGGCCGGACGTCCAGGATCCGACCTCGCCGACCGCACCCCACCACACCGGTGCCCGTGCCGGGCAGAAGGCGCATGACGCCGGCGAGAACGTGGGCGAGTACGTGAAGGAGAAGTGGCAGCCCCTGGCACTGCTCGGCGCCGCCTCCACCGCCATCGCCGTCTTCGCCCGCCAGCTCAAGAAGTAACCGGCTCGTCACGTCCGTGCGGGGGTCCACGATGCGTCTGATCGGTGCCGGGCACCGCGATGACATCGAGTACGAGGTCACCGACCGGTTCTGGACCGTCCCCAATGTCATCACCATCCTCCGGTTCTGCCTGGTCCCGGTCTTCGTCTGGCTGGTGGCGTCGGAACGGCACCTGGCCGCTTTCATCGTGTTGGTCGTGCTCTCCAGCACCGACTGGGTGGATGGCTATATCGCCCGACGCTTCAACCAGGTTTCCACGGTGGGACAGTGGCTGGACCCCCTGGCGGATCGGCTGTCCCTGGGCGTCGTCGCCGTCACCCTGATGGCCACCGGCATCGCCCCCTGGTGGCTGGTGGCGGCGCTGGTCGTGCCGGACGTCGTCCTGGGCGTCACGGCGCTGATCTTGTTCCGGGGCAGCCCAGAGCTCGAGGTCACGGTCCTCGGCAAGGTGCGCACCGCCCTGCTGCTGATCGGCACCCCGGTCCTGCTGCTGGCCCAGGTCCCCGGGCCGGCCGAGGGGCCGCTGACCGTCGTCGCCTACGCGCTGCTCATCCTCGGCTGCGTGGGCCACGTCTGGGCCGCCACGGACTACCTCGTCGGCTGCCTGCGCAAGTATCGGGGGCTCCGCGCGGCGGGACTGGACCCCCGTGACCGTGCCAGTTGGGCACGTGCATGAAGTGGCTGTCCATCGCGGCCGCTCTTGCGGGAGCCTTCTGCCTGGCCCTCGGCAGTGAGCGCCAGGCCGCCGGCGTGCGCCATCACCAGGCCTACCTGCGGCTGCATCCCCGCTCCGGCCTGCTGAAGCTGGTCACCTCCGGGGCCTGGCTGGCCGGGGGTGGGCTGATGGTGCTGGGCATCGTGCTGAACGTCTACGCCCTGGCCACGGCACCGCTGACCGTGGTGCAGCCGATCGGCGCCGTCGCCGTCGTCATCACCACCGTGCTCCACGCCCGCATCCAGCGCATGCGGCTGAACCGCGAGACCGTCTGGGCCATCATCGCCTGCGTGGCCGGCTCGGCCGCGTTCGTGCTGGTGGCGATCGTCGCCACCGAGGAGAACCCGGCGCCCACCGTCGGCCAGGAGCGGATCACCGCCACGGTGGCCATCACGGCCACCGTGCTGTGTGCCGTGGCCGCCTTGGTGATGCTGCGCCGGCCCAGTGCCTTCGGCTACATCATCGGCGCCGGCGTGCTCTTCGGCTTCGTGGCAGTGTTCGTCCGCCTCGGGTCCATCCACCTGCTGCGGGGCGACGCCGGAGGGCTGCTGGGCATCCCCTGGTTCCACCTCGGCGTCCTCGCCGGGGCGGCAGCGCTCGGGGTCTACTTCGTGCAGAGCGCCTACCAGCACGGGCCGCCGGACCTCGTGGTGGCCGGGCTGACCGTGATCGACCCGATGGTCGGCGTGCTGACCGGGATCATCGTGCTCGGAGAGCTGCAGCGCGGCCTGCCCTGGTGGGTGGGTTGGTGCATGGCCGCGGCCGCCGCCGTTGCTACGCTCGGAGTCGTTGCCCTGGCCCGGCACCATCCGGACGTGATTCAGCGACGCGAGCAGACAGGAGCCCCATCCACGTGACGGCATCAACGGAGCGCCCGCTCAAGGTCCTCATCGCCGCGGACACCTACCCGCCGGACGTGAACGGAGCCTCCGTGTTCTGCTTCCGCCTGGCCAAGGCCCTGCACGCCCGCGGCCACGAGGTCCACGTGCTCGCGGCCCGCAACGACTCCGGACCGGACACGGTCCAGGTCAACGACGAGGCGACCATCCACCGGCTGCAGTCCGTCAAGGCGCCCACGCACGAGTACTACCGGATGGTCTTCCCCTGGCACGCCCGCCGGTCCATCGGCGCCCTGCTGGACGAGATCCAGCCGGACGTCGTCCACGCGCAGTGCCACTACATGATCGGTGAGGCGGCCATCAACGAGGCCGAGAAGCGGCGCATCCGCACCATCTCCACCAATCACTTCATGCCGGAGAACCTGGAGCCGTTCCTGCCGTTCCCGCAGTGGTTCCTGGACGTTGTCTCGAAGAACTCCTGGCGAGACATGGGCCGGCTGATGCGCAAGACCGCCGCCGTCACCACGCCCACCGCGCTGGCGGCGAAGACCATGTCCGAGCACGCCGGCCTGGACTACGTCCTGCCGATCTCCAACGGCATCGACTCGGCCGCCTACGAGCTCGCCCCGGGCGAGACCGTGGAGCGTGCCGGCCACCCCGTGGTGCTGTTCGTCGGCCGGCTGGCCGTGGAGAAGCACGTGGACGTGCTGATCCGCGCCATCGGACTGATGGACCCGCAGCTCGATGTCCACCTGGAGGTCGTCGGCGACGGCGAGCAGCGCGGCCCGCTGCGCGCCCTAGTGGAGGAGCTGGGGCTGGGGGAGCGTGTGCACTTCCTCGGCCACGTCTCCGACGCCGAACTGCACACCGCCTACCTGCGCGCCGACGTCTTCTGCCAGCCGGGGACGGCAGAACTGCAGTCGCTGGTCTCCCTCGAGGCCATGAGCGCCTCGAAGCCGGTGGTGCTGGCCGACGCCCTGGCGCTGCCCCACCTGGTCACCGACGGTGACAACGGCTACCTCTTCACGCCCGGTGATCCGCAGGACCTGGCCGAGAAGCTGACGGCCGTGGTGACGGCGTGCGAGGACGAACGGGCACGGATGGGCCGGGCCTCCCACGACCGCGCCGTGAAGCACTCCCAGGACAAGACCATCGACCTGTTCGAGCGGCTCTACCGCGGCGCCACCCCCGAAGAGGTCCGCGCGCTGCTCTGACGGCGTTTCCCGACGCCGGCCCCGCCGGCAGCGTGCCAGCGCGCCGGTGGGCGCCGGTCGCCAGCAGGTGCGGGACGCCGTCGTCGGAGCCTAGGATCACACCGTGGAGTGGTGGTTCGCGACCGACTCGGAATGGGCCCGCCAGATCGTCCAGCGCGGGGTGGCGGTCCTGTACCTGATCGCGTTCTGGTCCACGCTGAACCAGTTCCGGGCCCTGCTGGGGGAACACGGGCTGTTGCCCGCCCCCGCAGTGCTGGCCGCCGGCCGGCAGCGCGGCCCGACCATCTTCAGTCGCTGGGACTACACGGACCGGCGCCTGGTGGGGGTCGCCGTCGTGGGCATGGTGCTGGCCGCGGCCCTGGTGGCCGGGATCCCGCAGGCCGGACCGCCCTGGGTGCCGCTGGTCGTGTTCCTCGCGCTGTACGGGCTGTACATGTCCATCGTGAACATCGGCCAGGTGTTCTACGGCTTCGGCTGGGAGATGCTGCTGCTCGAGGCCGGGGTGATGGCCGGGCTGCTGGGATCGAACCAGTCGGCGCCGCTGACGCCGGTGATCCTGCTGACCGCCTGGCTGGTGTTCCGGCTCGAGTTCGGCGCCGGGATGATCAAGCTGCGCGGCGGCTCCGAGTGGCGGGACCTCACCGCGATGGACTACCATCACCAGACCCAGCCGATGCCCAATCCGCTCAGCCGCCAGGCCCACCTGAAGCCGCGCTGGTGGCACCGCTGCGAGGTCCTCGGCAACCACGCGACCCAGCTGGTCATGCCGTTCCTGCTGTTCCTGCCGCAGCCGGTCGCCTCGATCGGGGCCGCCGTGATCGTCTTCACCCAGCTCTGGCTCGTGACCACCGGCAACTACGCCTGGCTCAACTGGGCGACGATCATCCTGGCCTGCAGCGCCCTGGGGGACCGGGCGGTTCACGCGGTGCTGCCGGCGTTGCCCGCGGACCTGGGCACCGCGGCGGAGCCGCCGCTGTACTGGACGGTGATCGTGCTCGCGGCCTGCGCGGGCATCGTGGTCGCGTCCGTGCCGGCGCTGCGGAACCTGTTCTCGTCCCGGCAGCTGATGAACGCCTCCTTCAACCGATGGCAGATCGGCAACGCCTACGGCGCGTTCGGCACGGTGACCAAGACCCGCATCGAGGTCGTGATCGAGGGGACGGAGGAGGGCACGGAGGACGACTGGCCGCCCGAGGACCGCTGGCAGGCCTATGAGTTCAAGGGCAAGCCCGGGGACGTGCGGCGCCGGCCACGGCAGTTCGCCCCGTACCACCTGTCAACGACGGTCGAAATCTGACCCCTTAGCGACGGTTGAAATTTGACCCCCTCTGGGTTGGTTGTGTTCTTAGGTGGTGGTGTCGGTGATGAGTTCTCGGCGGGCTCGTGTCCGGTAGGAGTCCCCGTCGAGGGTGAGGACCTCGGCGTGGTGAACCAGCCGGTCGATCATGGCCGCGGCGATGACCTCGTCGCCCAGGACCTCGCCCCAGCGCCCGAACGGCAGGTTCGAGGTGATCAACACCGAGCCCTGCTCGTAGCGGGTGGTGATCAGCTGGAAGAACAGGTTCGCGGTGGCCGGGTCGAAGGGCAGGTAGCCGAGTTCGTCGATGATCAGCAGCCGGTAACGCTTCAGCCGCTTGAGTTCCTTCTGCAGCCCGCCGGGGCTGTCATGGGCGGCGCGCAGCGTGTTGGCCCACCCGGTGGCGGTGTCGAACCGGACGGGGTATCCGGCGTGGCAGGCCTTGATGCCCAGCCCGATGCCCAGGTGGGTCTTGCCGGTGCCGGGCGGGCCGAGCAGGATGACGTTCTCGGCCTTGGGCACGAACGTGGTGGTGGCCAGGTGGGCCAGCACGTCCCGGCGCAGGGCAGGCTGGTAGTCGGTGTTGAAGTCCTCCAGGGTCTTCACCACCGGGAAGTGGGCGCCGCTGATCCGCAGCGCGGTGCCGTTGGCCTCGCGGTCACAGACCTGCCGGTCCAGCACCGCGGCCAGGTACTGCTCGTGGCTCCAGCCCTGGTCCCGGGCCGTGACCGCGAGCTGTTCGAAGACCCGCCCGATCGTGGGGGTCTTCATCGCCCTGGCCAGGTGCAGGATGGTCGATTCCACGTTCTCTGCCCGCCCGTTCAAAGGGTTGGGCGCGTCGGTCTGGGTCATGCCACGTCCTCCTGGTCCTGCTCGGTGGCCAGAACCTGCTGGTCGGCGGAAGCGGTGAAGTCGATGCCGAACAGCACGTCGTAGTCGCTGAGCGCTCTCATCGGCACTGTTCCCCCCGGATCGGGCAGGCGGGGGCGGAGCCGGGCCGTGGTGTACTCCCTGCGCAACCGGCGGGCGGTTTCCACGTGGGCCGAGTCGGTGATGACCTGCCGGTCGGCCCAGCACCGCGGATGGTCGGCGACGATGGTGCCGGCGCAGACCACGATCACCCGGTGCAGGTCCACGCTGACGTCCACGAACCGGCCGATCGCCTGAGGGTCCACGGAGTAGTCGTTGGAGTCGATGCGCACGTAGTAGTCCCTGGGCAGCCGGGTCCGCCACCGCAGCCCGGTGGCCGGCGGGGTCGGCGGCAACTCGGTCATCGCCTCCCGGTCCCGGGCCAGCGCCGCCACCGGTGTCCCGCCCAGGGAGCGGACGGTGCGCCGGTTCGCGATGGTCCCGGTCCACTCATCGAGCTGGGCGTTGAAATCCGCCGGGTCGGTGAACGCCCTGCCGGGCAGGAAGGAGGTCTCCAGGTACTGGTTGTTTCGCTCGGTCATGCCCTTGAACTCCGGGTCCCTGGGCGGGGCGATCACCATCCGAGTGGCGATGGTCCCGGCGAACGCGGCCACCGGGGCCAACGGCTTGCCCTTCGGGGCGATCGCGGCCTCCCGGTCCCAGACGAGCGTCTTGGGCACCGCACCGACGCCGTGGATCAGCTGCCACATCCCGGCCAGCAGGTCCCCGGACTTGCGCGAGGGCAACAGCACCGCGGACAGGGCCCTGGAATACGTCAGCGTCATCACCAGCACCGGCAACACCTGCTCCTGCCCGTGCCCGACGGGGATCTTGGTCGGCGGGAACCACAGGTCCATCTGCGCTGCCTGGCCCGGTTCATGGACCAACCGGTCGGCCGGATCCACGCCCAGGTAATCCGGACGAATCGCCCGGAGCCGATCCTTCAACACGGTCATCGAGTTGGTCCAGCCGATCCGCTGGGCGATCACCGTGGCCGGCAGCCGCGGATACTCCACCAACAGCTTGCGGATCTCCGGCTCGAACGCGTCCACGATCGAGCCCTTGCCCGGTCGTCGGTAGGCCGGCGGCTCATCCGAGGCCAACGCCTTGCGCACGGTGTTCCGCGCCTTGCCCGTCCGCCGGACGATCTCCTTGATCGGCAACCCCTCGGCGCGGTGCAACCGCCGAATCTCGGCCCAGTCCTCCACAGTGATCATGCCTCCTAGCATCATGCGAGGGGGTCAAGATTCACCCGCCGCTAAGGGGTCATCTTTCACGCGTCGTCGACA
>JASBVO010000010.1 GCA_029961105.1 Micrococcus sp.
CGTCGAGCGCCCGGCGGGCCTCCATCCACTCCCCACCGCCGGGGTTCTCCACCACCGAGTGCGGGTCCGTCCCGGCCAGCAGGATGCCCGTCTCCTCGAAGAGCTCTCGGATCGCCCCGGCCACGTGCCGGCGGGCGAGCCGGTGGTCCCCGAGCCCCAGCACGCGGGCCCACTGGGCCGGCGTCGGGCCGAACCAGGCGCACTCGTCCTCGTCGTAGGGCTCCAGCGACCCGCCGGGGAACGCCACGGCGCCCAGCGGCGTGGCCCCGGCTCGGTAGCGCAGCAGCGTCTCGACGCCGGTCAGCCCGTCCCGCACGACCGCCACCGAGGACGCCCGGCGGGCCGCCCGCGGGCGCCGCTCCCCGTGGACCAGCCAGTTGCGGGCCGCGGCCTGCTGGTCCTCGGGCAGCTCGAACCGGCGGCGCTGCGGGGGCCGGTCCGGGCGGTGCACCGGACCGTGACCCACCGCCATGCCGGTGCGCGGGGCGTACGGTTCGGTCATGCGCGCTGTCCGGTGCGGCTCAGCGGATGCGGACGGTGATCTCGACCTCGACCGGCGCATCGAGCGGCAGCACGGCCACCCCGACGGCGGAGCGCGCGTGGGCGCCGGCCTCGCCGAAGACCTGGCCCAGCAGCTCGGAGGCGCCGTTGATGACCTGCGGCTGGCCGGTGAACGAGGGATCGGAGGCGACGAACCCGACCACCTTCACGACCTGCTCGACGCGGTCGAGGTCACCGATCACGGACTTCACGGCGGCCAGCGCGTTGACCGCGCAGAGGGCGGCGAGCTCGGCGGCCCGCGCCGGGTCCACCTCGGCGCCCACCTTGCCGGTGGCCGGGAGCTGCCCGCCCTGGAACGGCAACTGCCCGGAGGTGTGCACCAGGTCTCCCTGGACGACCGCCGGCACGTAGGCGGCCACGGGGGCGGCCACTGGGGGCAGCGTCAGGCCGAGCTCGGCGAGGCGGGTCTCCACCGCCGACGACGCGCCGGTCACTGCTTCGGCCGCTTCATGTAGGCCACGGAACCGCCCTCGGGGCCGGTCATCACGGTGACCAGTTCCCAGCCCTCGGAGCCGTGCAGGTCAAGGACCTGCTTGGGGGTGTGCAGGGGCAGCGGGGTGATCAGGTATTCCCAGGTTGTCATGGGATCACCCTAGCCGGACGATCCACGCGCGCGGAGGATACTGCGGCCGGTAGAATCTGCCCATGGCCAACCGCACGTCCCCCTTCTTCGACACTGCCACCACGCTGGGCAAGATCGTCGCCTTCCTCGGCGTCAGCGCCCTGTGTGGCGTGCTCGCCGCGGGGCTGCTGCTGCCCGCCGCCGCGATGGGCGGGGCCGCGGCCACGGCCGGCGGGGACATGCTGGACCAGCTGCCGGCGGAGCTGAAGGAGGAGCCGCTCTCGGTGCCCTCCCGGGTCCTGGACAAGGACGGCAACGTCCTGGCCACCTTCTACGCGGAGAACCGCGTCCCGGTCAGCCTCGACCAGATCTCGCAGAACATGCAGGACGCGATCATCGCCATCGAGGACGAGCGCTTCTACGAGCACGGCGGCGTGGACGCCCGCGGCCTGACCCGCGCCCTGGTCAACAACGCCACCTCGGACACCACGCAGGGCGCCTCCACCATCACGCAGCAGTACGTCAACAACGTCCTGGTCAACGCGCAGTACCTCAACAACGAGCGCACCACCATCTCCGGCACCAAGAACGTGGCGGACAAGCTGCGCGAGATGAAGCTGGCCGTGGCCATCGAGAAGGAGATGACCAAGGACGAGATCCTCGAGGGCTACCTGAACATCGTGCTGTTCTCGGGCCGCGTCTACGGCGTGGAGGCCGCCTCGCGGTACTTCTTCAACAAGAGCGCCGCGGACCTCAACGTACCGGAGTCGGCGCTGCTCGCCGGCATGGTGCAGTCCCCGAACGGCTACAACCCGGTCAACAACCCGGAGGGCGCCACCGAGCGCCGCAACACGGTGCTGGCGGCCATGCTGCGCACCGGCAAGATCGACCAGGCCACCCACGACGAGGCCGTGGCCACGGAGATCCAGCTGGACGTCACCCCGCTGGCCTCCGGCTGCATGTCCGCGGACTACGCCAACTACTTCTGCGACTACGTCCAGCGCACGATCCTCGCCACCGAGGCCTTCGGCCCGGACGTCGAGTCCCGCCAGCGCCTGCTGGACCGCGGCGGCCTGCAGATCAAGACCACCCTGGACTCCACCCTCCAGAAGGAGGCGGAGAAGAACGCGCGCGAGAACGCCCCCTACACCACCTTCGAGAGCGACCGGGGAACGGTCGGGGAGCTGGGAGCCTCCCTCGTCACGGTCGAGCCCGGCACCGGCAACGTCCGCGCCATGGCCCAGAACACGACGTACGACCCGGGTGAGACCGAGGGCGGCACCACCATCAACTTCAACGTGAACAAGCCCATGGGCGGTGGCAACGGCTTCCAGGCCGGATCGACGCTGAAGCCCTTCGTGTTCCTCTCCTTCATCGAGTCCGGCTACTCCATGACGGACACCCTCGACGCCCGGATCAACAAGTACCCCACCTACACCCGGTTCAAGGGCTCCTGCAACGAGGGCGGGACCATCCCCCTCCTGGTCGACGGCGCCGGCTGGACCGTCCGCAACGCGATCGCCAACATGAACAAGCCCATGCGCGCGGACTACGGGCTGTACTGGTCCATCAACACCGCCACCGTCGCCGCGGCCCACGCACAGGACCTGTGCGCCATCACCGAGCTCCTGGACCGGGTGGGCATCAAGAACGCCGGCACCGGTGAGGGCATCAATCCGAGGAACCCGTCCTTCGTCCTGGGCTCGGAGGAGGTCTCGCCGCTGATGATGGCCGCCGCCTACGCCACGCTGGCCGACGACGGCAACTACTGCGCCCCGCGCGTGCTGACCGAGGTGACCGACACCCGGGGCAACACCTACCAGGTGCCCCCGGTGGAGTGCGAGAAGGTCGCCGACACCCAGGAGGTGGCGGAGCTGAACAACACCCTCAAGGCCATCGCCTCCGAGCGCATCGCCCAGGACATGCCCTTCCCGATCGCCGGGAAGACCGGCACGAACAACTGGTCCTCGTCCACGTGGTTCATCGGCTCCACCACGGGCCTGACCACGGCCTCCTGGGTCGGCAACTTCCGCAACCAGGTGTCCCTGGAGGGCAAGAAGATCGCCGGCATCACCTATGACGACGTCTGGGGTTCCATCATCGCCGGGCCCATGTGGGCCGACTACATGAGGGCCGTGGCCGGGAACTACCCGACCGACGAGTTCACGAAGTACGACGGCCCGGCCTCCGACCCCCGGACCGAGGGCGGACGCGAGGGCGGCGAGAGGATCCCCGTCGGGAACCATGGCGGGCCCCGGCCGTACTACGATCCCAACGCCGTCGTGTCCACGGAGGACTGAGGGGCGTGGCCATCGGGGCGGAGAGGGTGAACGGCGCGCGCCGGCCCGCGCGGCGCCGGCCGTGGACCATCCCGGTCGCCGTGGCCGGCAGCCTGACCGGCACGCTGGCCGCCGCCGGCGCGGGGGCGCTGGCCTGGGGCGCCCTGGTGGAGGCCCGGAACTTCGCGGTCCGCACCGAGCGGCTGCCGATCCTGCCGCCCGGGGGCCGGCCGTTCCGCATCCTGCACCTGTCGGACATCCACCTGGTGCCCTCGCAGGCGGACAAGCTCCAGTGGCTGTCCACGCTGCACACGCTGCAGCCGGACCTGGTGGTGAACACCGGGGACAACATCGCCTCCGCCGCGTCGATCCGCCCGCTGCTGGACACCCTGGGGCCGCTGCTGGACGTCCCCGGGCTCTTCGTCCCCGGGTCCAATGACTACTACGCTCCCAAGCCGGCCAACCCGCTGCGCTACCTCGCCGGGCCGTCCCGGCAGGACCCGGACCGGGTTCGGCTGCCCTCGGACCGGCTGTTCAGCGCCTTCGAGGCGCGCGGCTGGACCAACCTGTCCAACCGGAACACCTCCATGGTGCTGCACGGGGTGCGGCTCGACGTGGCCGGCACCGACGACCCGCACCTGGACCGGGACGCCTGGCCCGGCTTCCCCGGCACCAGCCCGACGCCGGCCCGGTCGCTGCGGATCGGCGTCACCCACGCGCCCTACCGCCGGGTGCTGGACGCCATGGTCGAGGACGGCGCGGACGTGGTCTTCGCCGGCCACACCCACGGCGGCCAGGTCTGCCTGCCCGGCTACGGCGCCCTCGTCACCAATTGCGACCTGCCCACCTGGCAGGCCTCGGGCCTGACGCAGTGGAGTCTCGACGGCCGCACCGTCCCGCTCGAGGTCTCGGCGGGCATCGGCACCTCCCCCACGGCGCCCGTCCGCTTCGCCTGCCGGCCCGAGGCCGTGGTGCTGGACGTCGTCGCGCGCTGACCGGCGCCACCTCAAGCGAGTCTTTCAGGACTGCCCGGGCGACCGTAGGATGGTGGATCGCCCACCCCTCGACCCGGAGGTCCTGCCGTGCCCACGCCCGCCCCACCCTCCCCGCGGCGCGTGCGGGGCGAGGAGCGCACGCTCGCCGAGGCCGTCCGGCAGCTCTCCCCCTACCTCGAGGGCGTCCGCTGGCGCTGGGTCGCCGGGCTGGCCTCCGCGATGCTGGCCGGGCTCGTGGCGCTGGCCATCCCGCAGGTGATCCAGCAGCTGGTGAACTCCGTGCTGCGCCCCGGCGGGGACGCCTCCGACGTGTGGACGGCGGTGGCGGTCATGGCCGTGCTCGGCGTGGCCGAGGGCGCGCTGGTCTACCTGCGCCGGTTCTTCATCCTGCCCCCGGCCGCCGGCGTGGAGCACCGCGCCCGGGTCGCCCTGTTCAGGCGGCTGCAACGGCTGCCCGTGGCCTTCCACGACTCCTGGCCCTCGGGCCAGCTGCTCTCGAGGTCCGTGGGCGACCTGTCCCTGCTGCGGCGGTGGATCGCGTTCGGCACGGTGATGTTCGTGGTCTCCATCGTGACGATCGTGGTCGGGCTGGTGCTGCTGTTCGCCACGTCCTGGGTGCTGGCGCTGATCTACCTGGCCGGGGCCGCGCCGATCATGTGGCGCTCCTACTCCTTCCGCAACGACTTCCGCGCCGCCTCCCGGCTCTCCCAGGACCAGGCCGGGGACCTGGCCACCACGGTCGAGGAGTCGGTGCACGGCATCCGGGTGCTCAAGGCCTTCGGCCGCGGCGGGGAGGCGCTGGAGGGCTTCCGCGGCCAGGCCGACACGCTGCGCGGCACCGAGGTCCACAAGGCCGCCGTGCTCTCGAAGTTCATCTCGCTGATCGTGGCCCTGCCCGAGACGGTCATCGGGCTGTCCCTGGCCACGGGGATCTACCTCGTGGCCGCCGGGGACCTCACGGTGGGCGCCCTGGCCGGTTTCTTCGCCACCACGGCGGTGCTCGCCGGCCCGGTGGAGTCCGTCGGACAGCTGATGGGCATGTCCCTGTCCGCCAAGACGGCCATCGACCGGCACGCCGAGGTCATGGACACCCCGGTGGACATCGCGGACCCGGACCGGCCGGCGGCAGGCGCCGGGACCGGCGTCGGGCCCGACGCCGGCGCCGGCACCCGCGGTGCCCTCGCCTTCCGCGGCGTCCGGTTCCGCTACCCGGACGCCCCCCGGGACTCGGAGCCGCTGCTGCGGGACATCACCCTGGAGCTGGCGCCCGGGGAGACGATGGCGCTGGTGGGGCTGACCGGGTCGGGGAAGTCGACGATGGTGCAGCTGGTCCCCCGGCTCTACGATGTCACCGCGGGACAGGTGCTGGTGGGCGGGCGGGACGTGCACGAGTACGAGCTGCTGGAGCTGCGGCGCCGGGTGTCCATCGCGTTCGAGGACTCGACCCTGTTCTCCGACTCGATCCGGAACAACGTGCTGCTCGGTGCCCCGGAGGACGTGCTGGCGGACCCGGTGGCGGCGCAGGAGCTGCTGGAGGAGGCGCTGGACACCGCCCAGGCGCAGTTCGCCCACCGGCTCCCGGAGGGGCTGGACACCGAGATCGGCGAGGAGGGCCTGAGCCTGTCCGGCGGGCAGCGCCAGCGCATCGCCCTGGCCCGCGCGATCGCCGCCCGGCCGGAGGTCCTGGTGCTGGACGACCCGCTCTCCGCCCTGGACGTGCGCACCGAGGAGGAGGTCACCCGGAGGCTGCGCAGCGTGCTGGCGGGCACCACCACGCTGATCGTGGCCCACCGGCCCTCCACGGTGGCGCTGGCCGACCGGGTGGCCGTGCTGCAGGAGGGACGAATCCTGGACGTGGGGACCCACGCGGAACTGCTGGCCCGCTCCGCCGACTACCGCTTCATCATCTCCAGCTTCGAGGCCGACCGCTCGATCGAGTCGGTCATGGATTCCGGGGTGATCACCGGGATGACCCCGGTGGTGTCCCCGCATGACGACGCCGAGACCCGGACCACCGCGTCCGGCACCGAAGGAGGCCGGGCATGAGCCGCCGGCAACGCCAGGACCCGGCCCTGCTCGGCACCCGGGGGGAGGAACGCCTGGACCTTGACGCCGCCGAACGGCGCTACGTGCGGGCCCGGTCCTGGAGACTGCTCAAGGACCTCGCCCGGCCGGTGCGGTGGAAGCTCATCCTGACCGCGGTGCTCGTGGTGGTCTCCAACGCCGCCCGTGCGTCCTTCCCGCTGATCATCGCCTGGGGCATCGACTGGGGGCTGCCGCAGGCCGTCTCCACGCTGGAGGCCGGAGGCTCCCCCGCGCCGGTGCTGGCCGCCGTCGGGGGCACCTACGTGGCGGCCGCCCTGACGGCGGGCCTGCTGCTGGGCACCTACACGTGGCTGACCGCGCGGGTGAGCCAGGCGATGCTGCTGGACCTGCGCGTCTGGGTGTTCCGGCACACGCAGCGCCTGAGCCTGGAGTTCCACGAGCGGTACACCTCCGGGCGGGTGATCTCGCGGCAGACCTCGGACCTGGACTCCCTGCGCGAGCTGCTGGACCAGGGCGTGTCCTCGCTGGTGTCCGGGCTGGTGTTCATGCTCTTCACGACCGTCTCGGTTTTCGTGCTCGACTGGCGTTCCGGGGTGGTGCTGCTGGCGGCGTTCGTGCCCGTGGCGGTCGCGGTGCGCTGGTACCAGGTGCGCTCGGAGGCGGTGTACCGCGAGTCCCGGGTGTCCTCGGCGCGGATGATCGTGCACTTCGTGGAGACCATGACCGGCATCCGCGCCGTGCAGGCGTTCCGCAAGGAACGGCCGAACGATGCGACCTACGACAGCCTGGCCTCGAAGTACCGCGACGACATGGTCCGCTCGCTGAACCTCTTCGGGGTGCTGCAGCCGACCCTGCTGGTCACCGGCAACCTGACCGTGGTGGCGTTGCTGGTCTTCGGCGGCTTCCGCGTGCTGGACGGGACCCTGGCCGTGGGCGTGCTGGTGGCGCTGCTGCTGGCCGGCAAGCGCGTGTTCCAGCCGATGGAGCAGGTGGCGATGTTCTACTCCTCGTTCCAGTCGGCCTCCGCCGCCCTGGAGAAGGTCTCGGGCCTGCTCGAGGAGTCCCCCACCGTGCGCGAGGCCGAGCAGCCGGTGCCGCTGCCGAGGGCCCAGGGACGCCTGGAGTTCCGCGGTGCCGAGTTCGGCTACGGCGAGGGCGAGGTGGTCCTGCCGTCGTTCGACCTGGCGATCCCGGCCGGCCAGACCGTCGCAGTGGTGGGCCAGACCGGGGCCGGCAAGTCCACGCTGGTGAAGCTGATCGCCCGGTTCTACGACCTGACCTCCGGCTCGCTGACCCTGGACGGGGTGGAGCTGGACCGGCTCTCCGCGGCGGACCTGCGGCGCAACGTGGTGATGGTGACCCAGGAGGCGTTCCTGTTCTCCGGTTCGGTGGCCGAGAACATCGCCCTGGGCCGGCCGGACGCCTCGGACGAGGAGATCCAGGCCGCGGCGAAGGCCGTGGGCGCGCACGAGTTCATCCTGTCCCTGCCCGAGGGCTACGACACCGACGTCACCAAGCGCGGCGGCCGGTTGTCCGCGGGACAGCGGCAACTGGTGTCCTTCGCCCGGGCGTTCCTGGCGGACCCCGCGGTGCTGATCCTCGACGAGGCGACCTCGTCCCTGGACCTGCCCAGTGAGCGACTGGTGCAGTCCGGGCTGGAGCGGCTGCTCGGCGACCGGACGGCGCTGATCATCGCGCACCGGCTCTCCACCGTGGAGATCGCCGACCGCGTGCTCGTGGTCCACGACGGGCGGATCGTGGAGGACGGCTCCCCGGAAGAGCTGATCGCCGCCGGCGGCCGCTTCGCCGAGCTCCACGGGGCCTGGACGGACTCCCTGGTCGGCTGACCCCCGGCCGGCTCGTTCCCGGGTCGCAGACCATGGGTCTTACGGGCCGGCACCCCTGGTTCACGACCCGGGAGCAGCGGGCCACACGGGCATCGTGGCGTGGCGACTCCTCCACAGCTGGAGGTCCCCGGCTGGCCGCCCCCATGCACCCGCGCTCCGGCGGCGCCCGACGGCCGTTCCGGGGACGCTGGGCAGGTGAACGCGCGCCGCCCCCTGCCCCCGCCCCTGGACGAGGACTCCTTCTCCACCGCCGAGTTACGCGCCGCGGGACTCGGCCTCGACCGAACCACTGCCCGCGACGTCCAGCGGTTCTCCCACGGGCTATACCGCCCCTCCGGCCCTTCCCAGCCGTCCTGGGAATCCAGCGGACTGGCCGACCCCGGCCACGGGCTGTCCCCGCAGGACGTGCGGGCGCTGCTGCGCCACCGTACCGACGCCGTGGTCTCCCACCAGTCGGCAGGCCACCTCTACCAGGTGCCGCTCCTCCGGTGGACGTCCCCTCCGCACGCGTCGCTCCACGTGTCGGTCCCGCACGGAGGGTCCCGGATCCGGCGGGCAGGCATCGTGGAGCACCGTCGGGCCGTGCCGGAGGCCGACGTCGTCCATCGGCTCGGCATCCGGGTGACCGGTGCGGCGCGGACCTGGCTGGATCTCGCCACCGTGAGTCCACCGCTGGGGCGTGACGAGCTCGTCATCGCCGGGGACCACCTCGTCCGGCACCCCTGGCTGACCGGCGTGGGACGCACGGAGCCGCTCACCACGGTCGCGGAGATCCGTGCGGCCCTACAGCGCGCCGGACGGTTCCGCGGGGTGACCGCGGCCCGGGAGGCGCTCGAGCTCGTGCGCGTGGGCGCCGACTCCCCGCCCGAGACCAGGACGCGGCTGGCCCTGGTCGACGCCGGGCTGCCCGAGCCCGAGCTGCAGGTGCCGGCCGACCCGGCAGACCCGTACTCACCGCGGGCCGACCTGGGCCTGGTCCGGTGGAAGATCGCCCTGCAGTACGAGGGGTACCACCACCGGGACGCCCGTCAGCAGGCTGCCGATGCCCGCCGGGACGTCTGGTTCCAGCTGCACGGCTGGCTGGTCATCAAGATCACGAGCGAGGACCTGCACGACGGCTTCCGCCGGGTCGTGCGCCTGGTCCGCGAGCGCATCGCGGCGTCCCCCGGTCGCTGACGCCCGTTCCGCTGTGGCCTTCCCGGGTCACGAA
The DNA here is from genome assembly GCA_029961105.1 of Micrococcus sp. Lineage (GTDB taxonomy): Bacteria > Actinomycetota > Actinomycetes > Actinomycetales > Micrococcaceae > Citricoccus. Next base: position 9,501 of record JASBVO010000010.1, read on the forward strand.
CCATGGGTGCGGACGCCGCGGACCCATGGTTTGCGACCCGGGAACGAGCCGGGGCCGGGGCCGGAACCGGGGCAGGCGCGGGTCAGGCGGAGAAGGGGCGGCCCGTGAGGCGCTCGTAGGCCTCCACATACCGGGCGCGGGTCCTCGCCACGACGTCGGCCGGCAGCTCCGGGGGCGCCTCACCCGAGTGCCGGTCCCAGCCGGACTCGGCCGAGGTCAGCCAGTCGCGGACGAACTGCTTGTCGAAGGAGGGCTGGGCGCGGCCCGGCTCGTAGTCTCCGGCGTCCCAGAAGCGGGAGGAGTCCGGGGTCAGGACCTCGTCGCCCAGCACGATCCGGCCCGAGGCGTCCAGGCCGTACTCGACCTTGGTGTCCGCCAGGATGATCCCGCGCTCGCGGGCGATGCGCTCGGCCCGGGTGTACACGTCCAGGGTCAGGTCCCGCAGCCGCTGCGCCGGGGACTCCCCGATCAGCCGGGCCATCTGCGCGAAGGTGATGTTCTCGTCGTGCTCGCCCACGTCCGCCTTGGCCGAGGGCGTGAAGATGGGCTCGTCCAGGCGCGAGCCGTCCACCAGCCCGGCAGGCAGCCGGATCCCGGTCACGGTCCCGGACTCGCGGTACTCGGCCAGCCCGGAGCCGGTGAGGTAGCCGCGGGCAATGCACTCCACCTCGAACATGTCCAGCCGCTTGACGACCATCGCCCGCCCGGCCACGGCGGCCGGCACGTCCACGGACACCACGTGGTGCGGCACGTCGAGCTGCTCGAACCACCACAGGGACAACTGAGTCAGCACCGCGCCCTTGTCCGGGATCTCGGTGTCCAGCACGAAGTCATAGGCGCTGATCCGGTCAGAGGCCACCACGAGCAACGTCTCGGACCGCCCCGGCGCGGCATCGGCGGGCTCGTACAGGTCCCGGACCTTGCCGGAGTAGACGTGCCGCCAGCCGGGCAGTTCCAGCACCGCCGTGTCCAGCCCCGCCATCAGCGCACCTCCCCTGCCGGAACGGTGATCTGCCCGAGCTCGGCCTTCAGCGCGATGTCCGTGCGGTGCCGGGAGCCCGGCAGCGAGATCAGCCCCACGCCCTCATACGCCCGCGCCCGCGCGGCGGCCAGGCTCTCCCCCAGCCCGACGACGGCCAGGACCCGTCCGCCGGCGGCGACCAGTCCGCCGTCGGGCCCGGTGCCGGTGCCGGCGTGCAGGACGGACACGCCGTCCAGGGCCTCGGCGGCCTCGACCCCGGTCAGTGCCCCGCCCTTGACGGGGGCCTCGGGGTAGCCCTCGGCGGCGATGACCACGTCCACGGCGTGCTTCTCCGACCAGTCCAGCTCACGTAGCCCGGCCAGCCGGCCGGTGGCGGCGTCCATCAGCAGCCGGCCCAGCGGCGTGCGCAGCCGGGCCAGCACGGCCTGCGTCTCGGGGTCGCCGAAGCGCACGTTGAACTCGATGACCCGGATCCCGCGGGCCGTCAGGGCCAGTCCGCAGTACAACACGCCGGAGAAAGGGGTGCCACGGTCGGCCATGGTGGCGATGACCGGGCGGGCCACCTGCTCCATGACCTCCTCCACGAAGTCGCCGGGCAGCCAGTCCAGCGGGCTGTACGCGCCCATGCCGCCGGTGTTCGGGCCGGTGTCCCCGTCCCCGATCCGCTTGAAGTCCTGGGCGGGGGCCAGCGGGACGGCATTGGTGCCGTCCGAGAGCACGAACAGGGAGACCTCGGGGCCGTCCAGGTACTCCTCGATGACCACGGTGCCGCCGGCGGCGAAGCAGGCGCGTGCATGGGCCAGGGCCTGGCCGCGGTCGGAGGTGACCACCACGCCCTTGCCGGCGGCCAGCCCGTCGTCCTTGACCACGTACGGGGCACCGAACTCGTCCAGCGCCGCGGCGGCCTCCTCCTCCGTGGCACAGGAGTGCGCGGCGGCGGTGGGGACGCCGGCCTGGGCCATGACGTCCTTGGCGAAGGACTTCGAGGCCTCCAGCTCGGCCGCGGCCCGGGAGGGGCCGAAGACGGTGAGGCCGGCCGCGCGCAGGGCGTCGGAGACGCCGGCGGCCAGGGGTGCCTCGGGGCCGACGACGACCAGGTCGGCTCCCAGCTCCCGCCAGTCGGTGACGGTCGTGGCGTCGGTGGCGTCCACCGCGTGCACCGGCACGTCGAGCGCGATGCCGGCGTTTCCTGGTGCCGCGTGGACCTCGCGGACGGAGGGGTCGCGCAGCAGGGCGCGGACGATGGCATGCTCACGGCCGCCTGAGCCGAGGACGAGGATCTTCACGGTGCCCAAGCCTAGACCGTCCCGTAGCCTGAACCCATGAGCACCCCGTCCACCGGCCCCGACCCGCGCGACCAGCCGGGCCACCAGGACTACGCCTACGGCCGCCTCTACGGCCGCGCGCCCCGCCCCGGAGGGCCCGGCCGCTCGGGCGCCGCCCTGTCCACGGTCTACACCTTCGTGCTGGTGTGGGTGACCACGGCGCTGATCATGTGGTTCGGCAGCCGACTGCTCGGCTTCGAGCGGGGTGACATCGGCGCCGCGGTGGTCTCCCTGGTCGTCTCGCTGGCCGCCGCGATCGCGATCACCGCCTGGGCCCGGCGCCGCCGGCGCTGAGGTCACGCCTACAGTGGTGACCATGTCCCAGCCGTCCGCCGCGCAGCAGTCACCGTCCGCCACCTTCTCCGCCGCCGAGGCCGTGGAACTGGTCCACGTGGTCCGCAACGGCTTCATCGAGTCCCGCACCACCGGCTCGGCCGTGGTCACCGCACCGGACGGTTCGGTGCTGGCCTCCCTCGGGGCCCCGGAGGCTCTCATCTACCCGCGGTCCACCCTCAAGCCCCTGCAGGCCATCGCCTCGCTGCGCCGGGGCGCCCGGATGGTGGACGAGCAGATCGCCCTGGCCTGCGGCTCCCACCGCGGCACCGCCCGGCACCGCCAGACCGCGGCCACGATCCTGTCCTACGCGGGCATGGACGAGTCCTTCCTGCAGTGCCCGCCGGCCTGGCCGGCCGATCCCGCCGGCATCATCCAGCTGGCGCGCGATGCCGGACCCGAGGGCCCGGTGCAGACCCCGCTGGCCTACAACTGCTCCGGCAAGCACGCCGGCTTCCTCTCCGCCTGCAAGCACGGCGGCCACGACCCGGCCACGTACCTGGACCTGGACCACCCCGTGCAGGGCGAGGTCGCCGCGGTGCTGGAGCAGTACTGCGGCGAGCCGGTGGTCCGTTGGGGCGTGGACGGCTGTGGGGCGCCGGCCCCCGTGCTGTCCCTGACCGGGCTGGCCCGCGGCTTCGGCACGGTCGCGGCCGCCCCGCACCGCCGGGATGCCGAGGTGCACGCCGCCTCGGTCGCCACCGCCATGCTCGAGCACCCCTGGGCCGTCCACGGGGAGACGAACACCAACACCGTGGTGATCCGGGAACTGGGCCTGCTGGCCAAGCTCGGGGCGGACGGGGTGATGGCCATGGCGGCGCCGGACGGCACCTCGGTGGCGGTCAAGGCGCTCGACGGCGGCACCCGCGCGGGGAACCTCGTGGCCCTGGTGCTGCTGGCCCAGTTCGCCCCCGACCAGGTGGACCTCGAGGCCCTGCCCGGCGTGCTGGAGACGGTGGCCCCGAAGATCCTGGGCCGCGGGGAGCCGGTCGGCCGCGTGCAGCTGGCCCGCCCCGCGCTGGACCTGCTGGACTGAGGACGGCCGGGGTGTCCGTCAAGCGCCGCATCACCGCCGACGCCGGCCGCGCCGCCGTCCGGGCCTGGTCCCTCGCCCGCGAGGCGGGACCGGAGGAGGCCGCCGCCCTGCCCCGCACGGCCCGCGCCACGGCCGTGCGCTACCTGCTGGAGGAGCTCGCCGACCGCGCCCCCGGCAACTCCGTGGAGGTGCGCGTCCCGCCGTTCGGGGTCTGCCAGTGCATCGAGGGCCCTCGGCACACCCGCGGCACTCCGCCGAACGTGATCGAGACGGACCCGGCGACGTGGCTGGAACTGGCCACGGGCCTGATCGGGTGGGGCGCCGCCGTCGCGGCCGGCAGGGTGCTGGCCTCCGGGTCCCGGGCCGACCTGTCCGGCTGGCTGCCGCTGACCCGATAGCGTGGCCGTCATGGGGGAATCGACGGTCGAGCACCGTGACCGCACTGCACACCGCTCGCGCACCGCGCTGTACCTGGCGCTGCCGGCGGCCGTGGCCGTCCGCGTGCTGGGGACGCTGGGCAGCAGCCTGCTGATCGGCGCGCTGGTCTCCTCGGCGTCCAGCCCCTCCCTGGCCACGGTCTTCATGGTCTTCGACGTGGGCATCTCGCTGGCGGTCCTGGCGTTGTGCGGCGCCGCGGTCCCCGCCCACGTGACCGCGGAACGCCCGGGCCGGCCCCGCCACCGTGCCCGGACCCTGGCCTGGTCGGCCCTGGCAGCCTCCCTGGTCCTCGGCGCGGTCTACTCCCTGCTCTGGCACACCGGCCTGGCCGACGGGCTCGTCATGGCACCGCACGTCAATACCGTGATGTCCGCCCTCGGCCTGCTGCTGGCCGCCCTCGCCCTGCTCGCCGGCGTCGCGGCCGCCATCCGCGCCCCGGAGCGTCCCGGCCGTCCCGGCCGTCCCCCCGCCATCGTGGCCGCGGTGGCCACGCCGGCGGCCCTGCTGACCCCGGTGGCCGGGATGCTCGCGGGCTCCGCGGGGGCCCACACCGTGGCCGCGTACGCCGGAGTCGTCCTCGCCGCGGTGGGCCTGGGGGCCGCCGTCGTGGCCCTGCGCCGCGAGTCAGCAGGCACGGCAGCTCCGGCGGCGCGCCGTGCGGCTGGGGGAACAGGGGAAGCAGACAGCCGCGGTCGCCGCTGCCTGCGCTACCTCGCCACCCCGCTGGCGCTCCTGGCCCTGGGCCTCGCGGTGCCGGCACTGGCAGCCGACGACGACGGCGCGCTCGCCGTCCTCGCCCTGGCCACCGCCTTCGCGCTCGCCCTGGCGGCGATCGCCGGGGCGGTCCTCGATGTCCGGGCCGAGCGCCGGGCCGGCCGGGTCCGGGTGGCCGCGGGCCTGGCCGCGGGGACCGTCCCGCTGGCCGTCACCGTGGTCCCGGTCGCCGTGGCCCTCGCCACGGTGTCCGGCGACGAGAGCGGCTGGGCCGTGCTGGGGGCCCTGTTCGTCAGCGTCCCGCTCGCGGCGGTGGTGGCCCTGCTCGGGCTCGTCGCGGCGATCGTGGCGGCCTCCGCCCGCCAGTACGCGGGCCGGGCGGCCGCGACCAGCGTGCTGTGCACCGCGCTCATCCCGGTCGCGCTGCTGCTGTTCGTGCCGCTGCAGGCCGCGGGAGCCGCCGTGGCCTCCGCCGTGCTGGCCGGGCTCCTGCTGCTCGCGGCGCTGGTCACCGGGCTGGCCGCCGTCGGCTCGGGCGGTGCCCGTGGTGACGGCTCCCCGCGCGCCGGGACGCCGGCCGCCCCAGCGGATGCCGCCCCGCAGAACCCGTACCGCTGAGACCCACGCGGCGCCCGCGCGGCGCCCACGCGGCGCCCACGCGGCGCCCGCCCGACGCACGGCCCGGCCGCGGCCCGCACGCCAGTACCATGGACGGCATGACTTCTGCCCCCGACGGCCCCGCGGACGATCCCGCCGTCCCCCCGAAACGGCCGGACCCGGACGCCCTGGAACACCGTGACCTGGTGGTCCGGCGTGCCCCGAAGGTGCAGGTCTTCCTGCTGGGCGGCGCCCTGCTCGGCGTCCTGGCGGCCCTGGTCGTCGCCCTGATCGGACCGGCGAACCCCGAGTTCACGCTCGGGTCCATCTTCGGGTACTTCGTGGTGATCTTCGGGATCATCGGCGTGGGCGTGGGCGGACTGGTCTGGCTGGCGCTGGACCGCCGGTCCCGCAAGCACGCCCGCACGGTGCACGCCCGGGCCGTGACGGACCCGGCGGCCGCCGACTACGCCGTGGACCCCTCCGATCTGCAGCAGTGGCGCGAGAAGTGGGACAATGAGGGACGTGACGACGATGCGCGGTGACGGCAGGCTGACCCACGACCTGGATCCCCACGAGAAGGGCCCGCAGGACGAGTGCGGCGTCTTCGGCGTCTGGGCCCCCGGCGAGGACGTCGCGAAGCTGGCCTACTACGGCCTCTACGCCCTGCAGCACCGCGGCCAGGAGTCCGCGGGCATCGCCACCTCGGACGGCAAGCGCATCTCCGTCTACAAGGACCTCGGCCTGGTCTCCCAGGTGTTCGACGAGGCGACCCTGAACACCCTGACCGGGCACATCGCCGTCGGGCACTGCCGGTACTCGACCACCGGCGGCAACAACTGGGCCAACGCCCAGCCCACCCTGGGGGCGACGTCGGCCGGTACCGTCGCGCTGGGACACAACGGCAACCTGGTGAACTCCGCCGAGCTGCACCGCATGGTGCAGGAACGCTACGGCCGGCAGACCCGCGGCGAGCTGGCCCAGGGCAACACGACCGACACCGCCCTGGTCACCGCGCTGCTGCAGGGCGAGGAGGGCGCGACCCTCGAGGAGACCGCCATCGCGCTGCTGCCGCAGATCCGGGGCGCGTTCAGCTTCGTGTTCATGGACGAGCACACCCTCTACGCCGCGCGTGATCCCCACGGGGTGCGCCCGCTGGTGCTGGGGCGGCTGGAGCGCGGCTGGGTGGTCGCCTCGGAGCAGTCGGCCCTGGCCACCGTGGGCGCCGGCTTCATCCGCGAGGTCTCCCCCGGCGAGCTGATCGCGATCGACGAGGACGGCATCCGCTCCACCCGGTTCGCCCAGGCCACCCCGGCGCACTGCGTCTTCGAGTACGTCTACCTCGCCCGCCCGGACGCCGCCCTCAACGGCCGCTCCGTGTACGAGGCCCGCGGCGAGATGGGCCGGGCGCTGGCCCGGGAGAACCCGGTGGACGCCGACGTCGTCATCCCGGTCCCCGAGTCCGGCACGCCCGCGGCCGTGGGGTACGCCACGGAGTCCGGCATCCCGTTCGGCCAGGGCTTCGTCAAGAATTCGTACGTGGGACGCACCTTCATCCAGCCGTCCCAGACCCTGCGCCAGCTGGGCATCCGGCTCAAGCTCAACGTCCAGCCGGCCGTGGTGGCCGGCAAGCGCGTGGTCGTCGTGGACGACTCGATCGTGCGCGGCAACACCCAGCGGGCCATCGTGCGGATGCTGCGGGAGGCCGGTGCCCGGGAGGTGCACGTGCGCATCTCCTCCCCGCCGGTGAAGTGGCCCTGTTTCTACGGCATCGACTTCGCCTCCCGGGCGGAGCTGATCGCCAACGGTGCGGGGGTGGCGGAGATCGCCGCCTCGATCGGCGCCGACTCCCTCGAGTACATCTCCGAGGACGGGATGATCCAGGCCACCGAGCAGCCCCGCGAGCGGCTGTGCACCGCCTGCTTCACGGGGGACTACCCCATCCCGCTGCCCAGCGAGGACGAGCGGGGCAAGCACCTGCTGGAGAAGCCCGCCTCCACTCCGGCGCCCGACCCGGCATCCAACCCCGACTCCACGGTGAACCCGGCCGCCCGGCCCGGCGCCGTCGGCGAGGACCCGGGCCCCGGGGCCTCCCTGGAAGCCCTGCTGACCGAGACCGACAGGACCCCGTTGTGACCGATGCCGTGAACCCCGCCGATTCCGCCAGCACCGCCGGCATCACCTACGCCGCCGCCGGCGTGGACGTGGAGGCCGGTGACCGGGCCGTGGAGCTGATGAAGGCGGCCGTCAAGGCCACCCATGGACCGGACGTGGTGGGCGGCTTCGGCGGCTTCGCCGGGCTGTACGACGTCTCGGCCCTGCTGAAGTACTCCCAGCCACTGCTGGCCACCTCCACGGACGGGGTGGGCACGAAGGTCGCGATCGCCCAGGCCATGGACAAGCACGACACGATCGGCCTCGACCTGGTCGGCATGGTGGTCGACGACATCGTGGTGGTCGGCGCCGAGCCGCTGTTCATGACCGACTACATCGCCTGCGGCAAGGTGGTCCCGGAACGGATCGCGGACATCGTCCGGGGCATCGCGGAGGGCTGTTCCCTCGCGGGGGCGGCCCTGGTGGGCGGGGAGACCGCCGAACACCCGGGGCTGCTGGGCGTGGACGAGTACGACGTGGCCGGCGCGGTCACCGGCGTGGTCGAGGCCTCGGCGCTGCTGGGTCCGGAGCGGGTGCGGGAGGGTGACGTCGTGATCGCGATGGCCTCCTCCGGGATCCACTCCAACGGCTACTCCCTGGTGCGCCGCGTCATCAACTCCGCCGGCTGGTCCCTGGACCGGGAGGTCACCGACTTCGGCCGCACGCTCGGCGAGGAGCTCCTCGAGCCCACCCGCATCTACGCCGGTGACTGCCTGGACCTGGTGCGCCACCTCAACGGCGACCCGGTGGCCGGCTCGGCTGCCGCGGTGACGACCCCCTCCGGGGAACCCGCCCTGCGCGGCTTCTCCCACGTCACCGGGGGCGGGCTGGCCGCCAACCTGGCCCGCGTCCTGCCCCGCGGCCTGATGGCCACCGTGGACCGCGGAACGTGGTCCATCCCGGCCGTCTTCGAGCTCATCGCCCAGCTAGGACGGGTGCCGCTCGCCGATCTGGAGCGCACCCTGAACCTCGGGGTGGGGATGGTGGCCGTGGTGGCGCCGGAGGCCGCCGACGCGGCCGTGGCCCGGCTGCACTCCCGGGGGCTGGCCTCCTGGGTGGCCGGCACGGTCGGCGCGGTGACCGAGGACGCCGCCGGCGCCGGCGAGGACTTCATGCAGGGCGCCAAGGGCGTGGACGGCGGCGCCGTGCTTCTGACAGGTGCCTACGCCAAGGCCTGATCAGCGCTGGGCGTCGAGCCAGGCCAGCGCCGGGGCCACCCGGGTGCGCCAGCGGAAATCGGCCCGGGTGTCCGCCCGGGTGGGCCCGCCGTTGATCACGGCCACCGGCTTGCCGTCCCGCACGGCGTCCAGCACGAACCGGAAGCCGCTCATGACGGCCAGCGAGGTGCCGATCGCCAGCACGGAGCCGGCACGCTCGAACGCCTCCCGGGCGGCGGCCTTGCGCTCCGCCGGGACGCTCTCGCCGAAGTAGACGACGTCCGGCTTCAGTTCCATGGAGCCGCACACCCGGCAGCCGGCCATGTGGAACCGGTCCACCCACTCCTGGTCCAGGGTCACGTCCCCGTCCGGGTTCACCAGCCCCGGGTCCACGCGCACGGCCTCGAGGTAGCCGGGATTGGCTCGCACCAGCCGCACGTCGAACTCCCGCCGGTCCTCCACGGCGCCGCAGTGCAGGCAGACGACCCGGTCCAGGTCCCCGTGCAGCGCGACCACCCCGGGCGTGCCGGCGGCGGCGTGCAGCCCGTCCACGTTCTGGGTCACGAGGCCGGCCAGCAGGCCCTCGCGCTGCCAGCCGGCGAGGATGTGGTGCGCCTGGTTCGGCTCCGCGGCGTCCATCTGCCGCCAGCCCACGAAGGACCGCGCCCAGTAGCGGTGGCGCGCGCCGTCGTCGTGCCGGAACTCCTGGTACGTCATCGGCCGGTGCCGGTGCAGCGATCCGCCGGGCCCGCGGTAGTCCGGGATCCCGGAGTCGGTGGACACCCCGGCACCGGTGATCACCAGCGGTGCGGAGCCGGTCAGCAGGGCCCGGATCCCGGCCCGGGCCGCCTCGGGGTCCTGCGGCGGGGCGGAGTCCTCCACCACGCGCGCGATCGAACGCAGCGCGGCGCGATGGCCGTCCGCGGCCGGGTGTCCGGGGCGCAAGGAGGACCCTGACGTCACGGCGCCGGTGGTTGCCGGAACGTCAGGGTCCTGGGGTGCTTCAGGAGTCATGACGACGATCAACCCGCATAGCGGGGATCATCGTCCTCCTCGGTGTCATCCGCGTACTTGTCCGCGTAGGCGATGTACTGGTCATCGTCACGGCTGGAACCGCGGCTGCCGGCGAGCTCACGTTCGAGCGCCGACAGGTCCGTGGCCGGGGAGAAGTACTTCATGTCCCTGGCCTGCTTGGTTGCTTTAGCCTTTTGACGGCCGCGCCCCATGAGCGTGACCCCCTTTGTTCTCCGTCTCCGGGTGGTCAGCTTCTAGGCAGGGCTGGACCGGAGTATGCGCTGATCATGATGGTTCGTGGACACTAGGTTAACATGTTTCAGCACCCCTTGGCGCCGTCCCAGGACGTGACGTCCGCCCCGAAAGCCGGTGAGCGCCCGACGCCGGCCGGGCGAGCCTGACGTCCCGGCCCGCCGGGTGCGGAACCAGCATGGAAGGACCCCCGATGGACACGAACGAGGACCGCCCCCGGGAGCAGGGTTCCGGCTCCGTCCCCTACCTGCCCCCGCGGCCCTCCGGGGATGCCCCGCCGCCCCGGCCGCGGCGCGGCTGGTGGGTGGCGCTCGGCGTGGTGGTGGTCCTGGCGCTGGCCGTGTTCGTCGTGTGGCCGCTCGTCTCCTCCCAGCTGACACCCCGCGCCGGCGACGCCGGCACCCCCCAGCCCTCGGTATCCCGCAACACCGATCCGGGCCTGGACGGGATCGTGGCCCGGGACGTGCCGCCGGGGCAGTTCCAGCCGGGTGACTGCCTGACGGACTTCACGGCCGTGCAGGAGCCGGCCACGGTGGTGGAGTGCAGCCGCGAGCACGAGGCCCAGCTGGTGGGACGCAAGCTGTGGCCGGAGGCCGGGGCGTTCCCCGGGGACCGGATGCGGCCCAAGGCCGAGGAGTTCTGCGGCACCATCCAGCTGGGCAACACCGGTGACGCCCAGGTGATCGTCGAGATCTCCCATCCGACCGAGGGCACCTGGGCCACCGGTGACCGCCGCGTGGACTGCGTGGCGGTGGCCCATGACGGCACCCTCACCAGCTCCCTGGTGGAGGAACCGGTGTTCCAGGACTACAGCACCCTGGGCGCCCCGGCCGCGTCCGCATCGCCGTCCGGGGCGCCGTCGGAGTCCTGACCGGGCGGGTCAGGCGGCCTCCACGCGCTCCTTCCTCCGCACGGACAGGCCGCCCTGCACGGTGGCCGGCTCACCACCGGCATCGTCGGAGACCCGGTCCACGACCACCGTGTCCCCGTCGGCGATCTGCCCGGACAGCAGGGCGCGGGCCAGCTGGTCGCCGATCTCACGCTGGACGAGCCGGCGCAGCGGCCGGGCGCCGTAGGCCGGGTCGAAACCGGTGAGCGCCAGCCACTCGCGGGCCGCGTCCGAGACCTCCAGGTTCAGCCGGCGCGCGGTCAGCCGCCTGGCCAGCGAGGCGACCTGCAGGTCCACGATCTGCGTGAGGTCCTCGATGGAGAGGGCGTTGAACATGATGATGTCGTCCAGGCGGTTGAGGAACTCCGGCTTGAACGAGGAGTTCACCACCTGCATCACCGCCGCACGCTTGGCCGCGTCGTCCAGCGCCGGGTCCACCAGGAACTGGGAGCCCAGGTTCGAGGTGAGGATGAGGATGACGTTCCGGAAGTCCACGGTGCGGCCCTGGCCGTCGGTGAGGCGGCCGTCGTCGAGCACCTGGAGCAGGATGTCGAAGACCTCGGGGTGGGCCTTCTCCACCTCGTCCAGCAGGATCACCGAGTACGGGCGGCGCCGCACGGCCTCGGTCAGCTGGCCGCCCTCCTCGTGGCCGATGTAGCCGGGAGGGGCACCCACGAGCCGGGAGACGGTGTGCTTCTCCGAGTACTCGGACATGTCGATGCGCACCATGGCGTGGTCGTCGTCGAACAGGAACTCCGCGAGCGCCTTGGCCAGCTCGGTCTTGCCCACGCCCGTCGGGCCGAGGAACAGGAACGAACCGGTGGGCCGGTCGGGGTCGGAGATCCCCGCTCGGGAGCGGCGCACGGCGTCGGACACCGAGCTCACGGCATGCCGCTGGCCGATCAGCCGTTCGCCGATGTGGTCCTCCATCGTCAGCAGCTTGTCCTGCTCGGACTGGAGCATGCGCCCGGCCGGGATGCCGGTCCAGGCGGAGATGACCTCGGCGATGTCGTCGGCGGTGACCTCCTCGGAGACCATCGTGTGCTCACCGCCGGGAGCCCCTGACTCGGCCTCCACCGCGGCCTGCAGCTCCTTCTCCAGCGCCGGGATCTCGCCGTAGAGGATCCTCGAGGCCTCGGCCAGGTCACCGTCGCGCTGCGCCTTGTCCGCGGCCGAGCGCAGTTCGTCCAGCCGCGCGCGCAGGTCGCCGGCCTGGTTGAGGGAGGCCTTCTCGGACTCCCACCGGGCGTTGAGCGCGGCGAGCTGCTCCTTCTGGTTGGCCATCTCCTCGCGCAGCGCGGCCAGGCGCTCCACCGAGGCCGGGTCGGTCTCGCCCTCCAGGGCCAGCTCCTCCATGGTCAGGCGGTCCACCGAGCGGCGCAGCTGGTCGATCTCCTCCGGGGCGGAGTCGATCTCCATGCGCAGCCGCGAGGCGGACTCGTCCACGAGGTCGATGGCCTTGTCCGGCAGCTGCCGGCCGGAGATGTACCGGTCGGAGAGGTTGGCGGCGGCCACGAGCGCCGAGTCCGAGATGGCCACCTTGTGATGGGCCTCGTAGCGTTCCTTGAGCCCGCGCAGGATGGCGATGGTGTCGTCCACCGAGGGCTCGCCGACGTAGACCTGCTGGAAGCGGCGTTCCAGGGCCGGGTCCTTCTCGATGTTCTCGCGGTACTCGTCCAGGGTGGTCGCGCCGATCAGGCGCAGTTCGCCGCGGGCCAGCATGGGCTTGAGCATGTTGCCGGCGTCCATGGCCCCCTCGGAGGCACCGGCGCCGACCACGGTGTGGATCTCGTCGATGAAGGTGACGATCTGCCCGTCGGACTGCTTGATCTCCTCCAGGACGGCCTTGAGCCGCTCCTCGAACTCGCCGCGGTACTTGGCCCCGGCGATCATGGACCCCAGGTCCAGGGAGATCAGGGACTTGCCGCGCAGGGACTCCGGCACGTCCCCGGCCACCATCCGCTGGGCCAGGCCCTCGACGACCGCCGTCTTGCCGACGCCCGGCTCGCCGATGAGCACGGGGTTGTTCTTGGTCCGGCGGGAGAGCACCTGCACCACGCGCCGGATCTCGGCGTCGCGTCCGATGACCGGGTCGAGCTTGCCGGCCCGGGCGATCTCCGTCAGGTCGGTCCCGTACTTCTCCAGCGCCTGGAAGGTGTTCTCCGGATCCGGGGTGGTCACCCGGGTGTCCCCCCGGACCTCCTTGACGGCGGCGGACAGGGCCTCGACGCTCGCACCGGCGTCCCGCAGCGCGGTCCCGGCCTTGCCGGCGTCGGCGGCCAGGCCCAGGAGCAGGTGCTCCGTGGAGACGTACTCGTCCCCGAGCGCCTCGGCCTGCTGCTGGGCGGCCTGCACCACGAGCAGCCCCTGGCGGGACAGCTGCGCCTGGGCCACGGAGGACCCCGAGCTGGCGGGCATCTGCTGGATGGCGGTGGACGCGGCGGTGGAGACCACGTCCGGGTCGACGCCGGCGGCCTTGAGGACCGCCACGGCCACGGAGCCGCGCTGGTCCATGAGGGCCTTCAGCAGGTGGGCGGGTTCGACCTGGGGGTTGCCGAGCGTCGAGGCATGCATGGCTGCCGTCGACAGCACCTCCTGGCTCTTGGTGGTGAACTTCGCGTCCATGGCGTGCTCCTCCCCTCCCGGTCCCCCGGGCGGTCACTGGCGGATAGTGGGTGGTCAAAGTTGAGTGTACTTGACTCAACCAGCGGGTGACGGGGGATATTCCCCGCCCGGCCGGGGGCGCGGGCACCACGTTACGCGGGCCACCCCACGCTGTCTCGGGGTCCTCGTCGGCGGTGCACTTCGACGCAGGCCACCCCGGGCATTATCCTGTGGACCACCCCACCGGCCTCCGCGCCGGGATTCCACCGCCCCGTCCCACCGGAAGGCAGACCATGCCCCCCTCACGCGTCCGGCCGCGCCTCGCCGCGATCGCCCTCTGCGCCGGAGCCCTGGCCCTGTCCGGGTGCGCGGCGCTCGGCCCGGCCGGTTCGGGCGGGCCCGGCGACGGCCTCGAGGTGGATCCGAACGAGTCCGTCCCGCTGCTGACCCCCGGCCAGCTCACCGTCTGCTCGGACATCCCCTACCCGCCGTTCGAGTTCCAGCAGGACGGCAAGACCGTCGGCTACGACATCGACATCGTCCAGCGCATCGCGGACGACCTCGGCGCGGAGCTGAACATCGTGGACTCCTCCTTCGAGGCCATCCAGTCGGGCGCCTCCCTCACCGGCTGTGACGTGAACATCTCCTCGATCACCATCACGGACGAACGCCGCCAGACGATGGCCTTCTCGATTCCCTACCTGAACGACGACCTGGTGCTCGTGGCCCCCGTCGGCTCGGGCATCACGGACCTGGAGTCCGCCAAGGGCAAGCGCGTCGGCGTCCAGCAGGCCACGACCGGTGAGTTCTTCGCCGAGGAGAACGGCCTGGACATCGTGCAGTTCGAGGACGGCGGCATGCAGGTCGAGGGCCTGCGCTCCGGTGGCGCGGACGCGGTGCTCGGCAACGGCTCGGTGCTGCTCTACCAGCTCAAGGACGACCCGGAGTACGAGGTCGTGCAGACCTTCGACACCGGCGAGCAGCTGGGCATGGGCGTCTCGCCGGACAACGCGCTGCTGCTGAGCTTCATCAACCAGACCCTGATCGAGATGGACAAGGACGGCACCCTGGACGAGTCCAAGGTCCGTTGGTTCGGCGAGGAGGCCGTGCAGTGAGCCAGGACCAGCCCGGGCGCGCCCCGGTCCCCCAGCTGGACGCCGACGCCGGCCCCGCACCGGTGGCCGGCGGGGACCAGGACGCTGCCCGGCCGGGCGGCGCGCGCCGCCGTCGCCGGCTCTCCCTGGGCGTCCAGGCGGCCGTCTTCGTGGCGGCGATCATCGTCATCGCGCTGGCCGTCGACTGGCAGACCGTGGGCGAGTCGGTGTTCAACTTCGCCGCGGTGGCCCCCATGTTCCCGGACATCATCCTCGTGGGGTTCGGCAACACGCTGCTCTACACCGTCACCTCCTTCGCCGTGGGCCTGGTGGGCGGCATGCTGCTGGCCCTGATGCGCATGTCCGCGTTCCCGCCCTACCGCTGGCTCGCCACCGTCTACACCGAGTTCTTCCGCGGCGTGCCGGCGCTGCTGGTGTTCCTGGCCTTCGGCTACGGCGTGCCGTTCGCCTTCGGCGTGCAGTGGCCGATCCCGGTGGTCGTCATGGCCTCCCTGGGCCTGGTGTCCGCGGCCTACATCTCCGAGACGCTGCGCGCCGGCCTGCAGGCCGTGCCGAAGGGCCAGTACGAGGCCGCCCGGTCGCTGGGCATGCCCGGCTGGCGGGCCATGGTGACGATCGTCATCCCCCAGGCCTTCCGCCTGGTGCTGCCGCCGCTCACCAACGAGGTCATCCTGCTGACCAAGGACTCCTCCCTCGTCTACGTCCTGGGCCTGGCCGCCCACGAGTTCGAGCTGACCAAGTTCGGCCGGGACGGGATCACCGCCCTCGGCGCCGGGCTGACCCCCGTGCTGGTGGCCGGGCTGATGTACCTCATCATCACGGTGCCGCTGTCCCTGCTGGCCCGCCGCTTCGAGTCCCGCAGCTCCCGCGGCTCCCGGTCCTGACGGTCCTGACGAACCCGAGAAAGTCGATCCCATGACGCACCCCTCTCCCGCCGGTCCGGCCGCTCCCACCGTGAACGCCTCCGGCGTCTCCATCACCGGGCTGAACAAGTCCTACGGGGCCAACCACGTCCTGAAGGGGATCGACCTGACGGTCGCCCCGGGCGAGGTGGTGTGCCTGATCGGCCCGTCAGGCTCCGGCAAGTCCACCCTGCTGCGCTGCGTGAACCTGCTGGAGGTCCCCGACTCCGGCACCGTGACCGTCGGGGGGTTCGAGGCCACCGACGAGGACGTCGACCTCAACGCCATGCGCCGGCACGTGGGCATGGTCTTCCAGCAGTTCAACCTCTTCCCGCACCTGACCGTCCTGGAGAACTGCACGGTCGCCCAGGTCAAGGTGCTGCGCCGGGGCAAGGGCGAGGCCGCCGAGGTCGCGAGGACCAACCTCGAGCGCGTGGGACTGGCCGGGATGGAGAAGCGCTTCCCGGACCAGCTCTCCGGCGGCCAGCAGCAGCGCGTGGCGATCGCCCGTGCGCTGTCCATGGACCCGCAGCTGATGCTCTTCGACGAGCCCACCTCCGCGCTGGACCCCGAGACCGTCGGCGAGGTGCTGGCGGTGATGCGCCGGCTGGCCGGCGTCGGGATGACGATGCTGGTGGTCACCCACGAGATGAGCTTCGCCCGTGAGGTGGCCGACCGGGTGGTGTTCATGGACGGTGGCGTCGTGGTCGAGGAGGGCCCGGCCGCGCAGGTCATCGGCAATCCGCAGCAGCAGCGCACCCAGGACTTCCTGGCGCGCGTGCTGAACCCCGCCGACGTCGACTTCTGAGGCGCCCCGGGCGGATACGCTCGTCCCATGCCCCGTCACCTCTTCCGCCGAGCGGCAACGGTCCGCACCTACCGGCGCCCGCGGGTGACGCTGTTCCACGTCATCCGGCGCACCATCATGAAGCTGGTGGACCTGCAGGTCTGGGACGTGGCCGGGTCGATGACCTTCTACTCGCTGCTGTCCGTGGTGCCCGCGGCGATCTCCGTGGTGTCCATCGTGTCCCTGCTGGGCCTGCAGGAGGAGACGGTGCACACCGGCGCCGGACTGCTGCACGAGCTGCTGCCCGGCCTGGACCCGGACGTCGTCACGGCCGCCCTGCTGGCCTTGGCCGAGACCGACGGCGGCGTGCTGGGCGTGGTGCTGGGCCTGGTCGGCTCGATCATCGCCGCCTCCAACGTGCTCGCCTCCTTCCACCGCGCCATGCACCGGATCCACGACACCCGTGAGGGCCGGCGGTTCCTGTGGTTCCGGACGATGATCTTCTTCGAGACGCTGGCGTTGATGATCGCGGTGATCGCCCTGCTGCTGCTGGTGCTGATCGGCGGCGGGCTCTCCGAGCGGCTCGGTGACCTGCTGGGGCTGCCGGCCACCACGGTGGCGGCCTGGAACATCCTGAAGTGGCCGGTGATCCTGGCGCTGATCGCCTTCGCGGTCACGGTGGGGTACCACTGGGGGCCCAACGTGGTGCAGCCGCACTTCCGCTGGCTGTCCTGGGGCGGGCTGGCCGCCGTGCTGATCCTGTTCGCCATGACCGTGCTGCTGGGCTGGCTGGCCGAGCGGTTCGGCACCTTCGACCGGGTGCTGGGCACCCTCAACGGCGTCGTGGTGGTCATGGTGGTGCTATGGGTCAGCTACATCGTGCTGGTGGCCGGGGCGGCGTTCGACGCCGAGCTGCTGCGCGGGCGCCAGCTGGCCGCCGGCCTGCCCGCCTGGGACTCCCTGCAGCTGCGCACCCGCCACCCCGGGGTGCTCGAGTTCCTCGATGCCGACGCCGCCCGGGCCCGGACCACCGCCCGGGCGGTGGCCGAGTCCGTGCGCACCGGTGAGCCGGTGACCGTGCCGGGCAGCCCCTGGCTGGCCGAGGCGGACACCTTCTGGGCGATCGACGCCGTGGACGCGGAGGTCTCGACCGGGCAGCCGTACGACGCAGCGGACCGCGCCGGCTAGGGATCCTCCCGCGTGCGTCGCGCCGGGCTGATGACGCTGACGGTGTCGGCTCAGGGCATCACCGCAGGCACGCGCACCGTGCCCGCCGCTTGTCGCTCGGCGGCGCCGACGACGTTGGCGACGAGCATCACCCGGGTCATGGGTCCCACCCCACCGGGGTTGGGAGAGACCCATGAGGCGACGTCGGCCACCGCCGGCTCCACGTCGCCCACGATGCGGGTCCGCCCGTCGTCTCCCGTCTCCTGCGAGACCCCGACGTCCAGGACGATGGCCCCGGGCTTCACCTCTTCCTTACGGACCATGTGAGGCGCGCCGGCGGCGGCGATGATGACATCGGCCCGGGCGATCTCCTCCCTCAGGTCTGCCGTTCCGGTGTGCGCCAGCGTGACGGTGGCGTTGACGTCCTTGCGGGTCAGCACCAGTCCGGCAGGCCGCCCGATGGTCACGCCCCGGCCGATGACCAGCACCCGCCGGCCCGCCAGGTCGATGCCGTGGTGCCGCAGCAGCTCCACGCAGCCAGCCGGGGTGCAGGGCAGGGGGGATTCCAGTTCGCCGGCGACCGAGGCCACCAGCCGGCCGAGGTTCACGGGGTGCAGTCCGTCGGCATCCTTGGCGGGGTCGATCCGTTCCAGCACCCGCTGGGTGTCGATGTGTGCCGGGAGCGGAAGCTGGACGATGTACCCGGTGCAGGCCGGATCCTCGTTGAGCTCGTCCAGCACGGACAGCAGCTGCTCTTCCGTGATGGTCTCGGGCAGGTCCCGGCGGATGGAGGCCACGCCGACCTGGGCGCAGTCCCGGTGCTTGCCGGCCACATAGGAGCGGGACCCCGGGTCGTCCCCGACCAGCACCGTTCCCAGGCCAGGGACGATACCGTGCTCGGCCAGCCTGGCGACCCGCTCGGCCAGGTCCTTCTTGATCGCTGCGGCCGTCGCGCGGCCATCCAGTACTTGAGCAGTCATTCCGCCTGCCTTTCGACGTCGTCTGTTGTGACGGGCGGGCCCGGTCCTCCGGGCCCGCCCTCGTGCCGAGTACGCGCGTCAGGACCGCAGCTTCTCCATTGCCGGGTCCACGAGCGGCTCCTCGGCGATGGTGGCCTGGACCTCGCGGTCGAAGGTGCGGACGGTGACCGTGTCCCCGGGGACCAGGTCCTCCGGCACCCAGGCCAGGGCGATGGGCCGGTGCACGGTGTACCCGTAGTCGGCGCTGGTCACGAAGCCGGCCGGGGCGCCGTCCACCAGGACCGGCTCGTGCCGCCCGGTCAGGACCGTGGTGCCGTCGTCCACGGTGAGGCAGCGCAGGGTCCGGCCCCGGCCGGACCCGGCCAGGCCGGTCTTCTGGGCCAGGGCCCGGGCGCCCACGTAGTCGACCTTGTCCTTCTTGACGGCGAAGCCCAGGCCTGCCTGGTCGGGGTAGTGCCCGGTGTGCATGTCCGTCCCCCAGGACCGGTATCCCTTCTCCAGGCGCAGGCTGTTGAACGCGCCGCGTCCGGCGGCGATGATCCCGCGCGGGGCGCCGGCCTCCCAGAGGGTGTCCCACAACCGTGCGCCGTCCTCGGCGGCGGCGTAGATCTCCCAGCCCAGCTCCCCCACGTAGGAGAGCCGGAGCAGGCGGACCGGGATGCCGGCGATCTCGGTCTCGACACCCTGGAAGTACTTCAGGCCGTCGTTGGTGAGGTCCTGGTCCGTCAGCGGCTGGAGCACCGTGCGCGCGTTGGGTCCCCACAGGCCGATGCAGCACGTGGTGTCGGTGATGTCCTCGACCGAGACCGGGCACTCGGGGTGCGCCTCGGTGAACTTCCGGGCCTGAACGGCGAGGTAGTTCGCGTCGATACCCCCGTTGATGCCGGCCATGAACCGCTCAGGCCCGAGGCGGGCCACGGTGATGTCGCTGCGGATGCCGCCGGCCTCGTCCAGCATCAGCGTGTAGGCCACGGCACCGATCTTGCGCCGCATGTTGCCGGTGGTCAGCCGGTCCAGGAAGGACTCGGCGCCCGGGCCCGTGATGTCCACCCGGCGCAGGGCGGTCATGTCGTACATCGCGACGTTGGTCCGGGTGGCGTGGGCCTCTGCCGCGCTGATGGGCGAGGAGTACTGGCCGGACCACGCGTCCCGCTGCGGCGGGACCCACTCCTGCGGCAGGTCCTCGAGCAGGGAGGCGTTCGCCTCGTACCACTGCGGGCGCTCCCAGCCGGCGGCCTCGAGGAAGAAGGCCCCTAGGTCCTGCTGCCGCTCGAAGAACGGCGAGAGCCGAAGGTTCCGCGGGGAGACTTTGGGCTGCAGCGGATGCTTGATGTGGTAGACCTCGACGAAGCTCTGGGCGGAGGTCTCCTGGATGTAGTCCCGCTCCAGCTGGACCTTCTCGAAGCGGTGCAGGTCCATCTCCCGCAGGTCCGAGTCGCTGTGCCCGTCCACGAGCACCTGGGCCAGGGCCCGGGCCACGCCGGCCGAATGGGTGACCCAGACCGCCTCGGCCACGTACAGGCCGGCCACGTTCGAGGCCTCGCCCACCAGCGAGTTGCCGTCCGGGGTGAAGGAGAAGATGCCGTTGAAGGCGTCCTCCACGGTGGTCTGCGCCAGTTCCGGAAGCAGCCGCCGGCTGTCGTTCCAGGCGGGCGCGAAGTCCTCCGGGGTGAACTCGAGCCGGGACGGCATCCGGTCGTTCTCGACGTCGACCTCCTGTGGCATGTCCTCGTAGCGCGCCGGCATGGGGCGGTGTCCGTAGGAGCCGATGCCGATGCGGGACCCGTGCTGGCGGAAGTAGAGGTTGTCCTCCTGCAGGCGCAGGATGGGCAACCGGGCATTGTTGCCCGTGCCCACGGCCTGCTCGGCCTCGCCCCGGAGCGAGGGCAGTGAGGTGGTCCGGACGTACTGGTGGGCCATCGGCACCAGGGGAATGGTCATCCCGGCCATCTCCCCCAGCTCCGGGCCCCAGAAGCCGCCGGCGCAGATCACGATGTCCGCGGGAACGACCTCGTCCCCGCACCGCACTCCGGTGACCCGTCCGGCGGCCTCCTCGATCCCGGTGACCAGGGTGTTCTCGCGGAACACCGCCCCGCGAGCCTCGGCCCGCCGGCGCAGCAGTTCCACCGCCAGCAGGGACGAGGCCAGCCCGTCCGTGGGCACGTACAGTCCGCCCAGCAGCAGGCTCTCGTCCACCAGCGGATGCAGGCGCTTGGCCTCCTCGGGCCCCACGACGCGCGAATCCACCCCCCAGCAGGCGTTGAAGTTGTTGCGGCGGTGCAGTTCCGCCAGCCGCTCCGGGGTGGTGGCGACCTCCAGTCCGCCGACCGGGTTGAACGCCGCGGCCCCGTCCTTGACCAGACCCTGGAGTTTTGTGCCGGTGTAGGCGGCCAGCTCCGAGAGCAGCTCCGAGGGTGAGGATTGGAAGACCAGTCCGGGAGCGTGCGAGGTGGAGCCGCCCGTGTGCGGGATGGGCCCGCGGTCCAGGACGGTGAGGTCCGTCCAGCCCCTGGTGGTGAGTTCATCGGCCAGGTTGGCCCCGACGATGCCGGCTCCAATCACGACGACGCGCGGAGATTCCATGGTGGTGTCCAATCCTTCGGTCCCCGGGTCGGGGAGTCATACACAAGTCGTATATGAGTAACGTAGTGACCTGCCTCACGCTGCGTCAAGGGTCAAAATCCATGGCCCCACCTCTTGCGCCCCGGTGTGATGTAGGTTACGTTCTTCGGCATCCGTCATATATGTCTTGCATGTGACTCTCATATGAGAAGGCGGATGCCCGGCCTTCCAGAGCCGGAAGACACGATCCCTCCTCTGACCGAGAGGCCATTCCATGATCGAAGCCGGCCCCGGCGCCGTCTCATCTCCAGCTCCCGTCCGGGGAGCCGTTCCCCTTGATGAGGCCCCGTTCAAGCCCATCCACGCCTTGGCCACGGCCTGCGTGCTGGGCGGGGCCTTCGTCGACGGCTACATCTTGGGCATCGTCGGCCCCGGCATTGCCCTGGGCCAGTCGGAGCTCCAGCTCGGTCCGCTCAGCCAGGGGCTGATCGCATCCAGCGCCCTGATCGGGGTTTTCATCGGCGGGCTCATCTTCGGGACCCTGGCCGACCGTTTCGGACGCCGACCGGTGTTCTTCTGGAACCTGCTGGCCTTCGTGCTCCTCTCCCTGCTCCAGCTGGTGACGGTGGGCGTCTGGGACCTGGTGGTGATCCGACTCGCCCTGGGACTGGCCATCGGCGTGGAGTATGCGGTCGGCACCGCCGTGCTGGCGGAGTTCTCCAAGAGAAAAGGCCGGGGGATCATCCTGGGCAACTTCGCCGTGTGGTGGATGATCGGCTTCGTCGTCGCCTTCCTCGTGGGCCTGTACTGGGAGGGGGAGAACTGGCGCCTGCTGCTGGCCACCAGTGCGGTGCCGGCCCTGATCGTCTTCCTGCTGCGGACCCGTCTTCCCGAGACCCCCATGTGGCTCAAGGCCAAGGGACGGGAGGCGGAAGCAGAAGCGGTCGTGGCCAAGCACTTCGGCGCGGAGTACGCGATCCCCGAGGTGGTCCTGAACCGCAAGAACCCCAGCGTGCGCGAACTCTTCACCCGAGCCACCTGGCGCCCGCACCTGTACTCGGGCCTGTTCTGGTTCTGCCAGGTGGGCCCGTTCTTCGCCATCTTCACCTTCCTGACACCGGTCTTCGAGGGCCTGGGCATCCAGAATGACACTTCCCTGGAAGTAGGGCTCAACCTCGTCCAGTTGCTGGGCGCGGGTTTTGGCCTGCTCCTGCTCCACTGGCTGAGCCGCCGCGGATTCGTCATCGTCACCTTCGCCGTCATCCTCGTCACCCTGCTGACCCTGGGTCTGGTGCCTGCCGCGAACCTGTGGCTGACGGTCGCGCTGTTCGGCGTCTACCTGTTCATGGCTCCGGCCGCGAACAACATCCAGTACGTCTACCCCAGCGAGATCTTCGATACCCACGTCCGCGGCACCGGCGTAGGCTTCTCCGCGGCCTTCTCCCGCATTTCCGCCGCCGGGGCCACCTACCTGTTCCCCTGGCTCATGACGGAGCTGGGCACGTCGACGACGATGCTGATCGTGGCGGTCTTCCCGCTGGTAGGCCTCGTGGCCTCCATCGCCTGGGCGCCCGAGACCAAGGAAAAGTCCCTCGAATGAGCACTCCGTTATCCATGACCCAGATTCCGTCCTCCCCCGGGACGCCACCGAAGTTCCCCGAGGATCGACGCGGTGACATCTCGACGGGGCCACGGACGTTGTCCCGGAGGTCGGCCCCGCCTCTCCTAGGCTCTATCCCAACCGTGGAGACCGCCCAAGGAGCGTCGATGCATACCGTCGAGAGATCACCCAAGCGCACCACCCTGGCCGAGCGCGCGTATCAGGAGATTCGCACTCGGATCATCGACAATCGGCTCGCCCCCGGGGCGCCCCTCGACGAGGAAGCACTGATGACCGAGCTGTCCATCGGTCGCACGCCCTTGCGCGAGGCCGTCAAGAGACTGGAATCGGAACGACTGCTGACCATCTATTCGCATCGCGGAACCTTCGTCCCGGAGGTGACCATCCGCGACCTGCGGGAGATCTCCGACGCCCGCAGGCTGCTCGAGGGCTACGCCGCTCGACGGGCCGCGCTGTCCGCCACCGAGGCGGACCGGAGGGCTCTCAGGGCCTGCCTGCAGGAGCTGCAGTCCCTGGAGTCGAGGATCGCCTCCGACCTCATCCAGGTTGATGCGCGGATCCACGAGTCGATCTACCGTGCGATGGGCAACCGCTACATCGAGGAGAGCCTGATCCAGTACTTCTCGCTGTCGATGCGCATGTGGAACCACGTCCTGCCCCGCCTGGGCACCATGGAACCCCACGTGCAGGAGCACGTCGACCTGCTCCAGGCCGTCCTCGAGGGGGATGCGCAGGAAGCAGAGCGCCTCGCCGTGGATCACGTGAGCCATTTCGAGGACCTGGTCGTCGCAGCCCTCTGAGGCCCCCTGAGCTTCGCCCCTCCCTGTACCACCCCCACCAGATACCGGAAGCGCCCCGGCTTCCCCCACGAGTAAGGTGACACGCCCCATGACCACCACCCCGACCTCCACGGTTCCCGAGGCCCTGCTCTCCGGGAAGCGATCCTCCTCCACCGGCCTGGTGCTGACCTTGTCCTGCACCAACCAGAAGGGCATCGTGCATGCCGTCTCCGGTGCCCTGCTGGGGGTGGACGCGTACATCACCTCCTCCCAGCAGTTCGACTCCCCCGACACCGGCAGCTTCTTCATGCGCGTCGAGTTCACCACCGATGCCGCGCTCACCGACGTCCAGGACGCCTTGGCGCCGATCAGGGACCGGTTCACGATGGACCTGAACCTGCACGAGGCGAAGACCAAGACCCGCACCCTGGTCATGTGCTCCAAGGACGGGCGCACCCTCAACGACCTGCTCTTCCAGCAGCGCGCCGGCACCCTGCCCATCGACATCCCGGTCATCGTCTCCAACCACCTCGAACTGCAGCCGATGGCCTACTTCTACGGCATCCCCTTCGTGCACGTCCCGGTCACCCGCCGCGAGGACGGCAGCGACAACAAGGCCGAGGCCGAAGCCCGCCTGTTGGACCTGGTCGCCGAGCACGACATCGAACTGGTGGTGCTGGCCCGCTACATGCAGGTCCTCTCCGACGACCTGTGCCGCACGCTCGGGGGCAAGGCCATCAACATCCACCACTCCTTCCTGCCCTCCTTCAAGGGCGCCCGCCCCTACCACCAGGCCCACGAACGCGGCGTCAAGCTCATCGGCGCCACCGCCCACTACGTCACCCCGGACCTGGACGAGGGCCCGATCATCGCCCAGCAGGTCCAGCCCGTCACCCACGCCCAGTCCGCCCGCGACTTCGTCAACATGGGCCGCGAGGTCGAGGGCTCCACCCTGTGCCGGGCCGTGCGCTGGCACGCCGAGCACCGCGTCCTACTCGACGGCAACCGCACCGTCGTCTTCGACTGACCACAAGAGACCGGACAGGCGCGTCAGGTGATCAACGTCGATGCGTGCCCAGCACCACTCGTCAACGGCAACAGCACGATCATCGCGTCGGACGAAGCCCCGGCCTTCCTCCCGGCCTGACTCCCGGGGGCCGTGTATAGCCGCCAGGACCATGCCTCACCGAGTAAAGGACCCACGCATGGCTTTGAAGAATTACCCACAATCCCCTACACCCGATGAGCTGCATGCTGACAACGGCGTGGTGGAGGCTCCGCGTGACGAACCAGGAAGTGGAGAGAAGAGCAAGGCAATCATCGATGCCTCCGGCGCAGTAGACGGAAACCCCGCCGTCCTCGATCCGGAGGAAGGAAGCGCACCCCCCGTGCCGGACGTCGAGTACGAGCAGATCCTCGAAGAGCTGCGTCATGCCGAAACCGAGCAGGCAGTCGCGGAACGCCGGAACCACAAGCTCATTCTCGACAAGGTCACGTTCGGGACCACGGGCGTCATCGCCATTGCCTTCGTGATCTGGGGTTTCGTGGGGCGCGACAGCCTGGCCGAGACCTCCACGGGCGCACTCAACTGGGTCATGGAGTACACGGGATGGTTGTTCATGCTCCTGGCCTCGCTCTTCGTGGTCTTCGTCCTATGGCTGGCCCTGGGCAAGTTCGGCAACATCCCGCTGGGCAAGGATGGCGAGAAACCCGAATTCCGGACTGTCTCGTGGGTCGCGATGATGTTCGCCGCCGGGATGGGCATCGGGCTGATGTTCTACGGAGTGGCCGAACCGCTCTACCACTACATCTCTCCGCCGCCCGGCACCGTGGACGGACGGACCCCCGAAGCCGTCCAGACTGCCATGGCAACCTCGATCTTCCACTGGACCCTGCACCCCTGGGCCATGTATGCAGTGGTCGGCATCGCCATGGCCTACGGCGCCTACCGCCTGGGTCGCAGGCAACTGATCTCCGTCGCCTTCACGTCGCTCTTCGGCGTCAGGACGGTCGAAGGGCCGATCGGGAAGTTCATCAACATCCTGGCCATCTTCGCCACCTTGTTCGGTACCGCTGCTTCGCTGGGCCTGGGTGCCCTGCAAATCGGCAGCGGCATGACCTCCAACGGCTGGTTCGGTGAAATCGGCACACCCGTGCTCGTGGTGATCGTCGCCATCCTGACCTTGTGCTTCGTCGCTTCGGCCGTCTCTGGCATCAGCCGAGGCATCCAGTGGCTCTCCAACATCAACATGGTCCTGGCCGTCGTCCTTGCCCTGGTCGTCTTCATCGCCGGACCCGCCCTGTTCATCCTCAACCTGATTCCCTCCGCGGTCGGGGACTACGCCCGCGACCTGGCCGAGATGTCATCCCGGACCGAAGCGGTCGGCGATGAGGCCCTGCGTAGCTGGATGACCAGTTGGACGATCTTCTACTGGGCCTGGTGGATCTCCTGGACGCCGTTCGTAGGACTTTTCATCGCCCGCATCAGCCGCGGCCGGACCATCCGCCAATTCGTCACCGGTGTGCTGCTGGTGCCCAGCGTCGTCAGCGTGATCTGGTTTGCCGTCTTCGGAGGCGCCGCCTTCCACGTCCAGCAGGAAGCCGACCAGGCGAATGCCCCCGGCCTGGTCACCATGGTCGACGGGACTCCGTCCGTCAACTTCGACGGAGCACTCTTCGACCTCGTCAAGAACCTCAGCATGCCTGACTGGGCTACCACTGCCGTGATCGTGCTGGCCATGGTCCTGGTCGCCATCTTCTTCATCACGGGCGCCGACGCCGCCTCCATCGTGATGGGATCGCTCAGCTCCAACGGCGCCGAGCACCCCCGCCGCGGAGTGGTCGTCTTCTGGGGCTGCCTCACCGGTGCCGTGGCGGCGGTCATGTTGCTGGCCGGCGGCGATGAACCTTCAGAGGCCTTGGCCGGCCTGCAACGAATCACCATCGTGGCAGCGCTGCCCTTCGTCATCGTCATGATGTTGCTCTGCTTCGCCCTCACCAAGGACCTGCGTCGCGACCCCTTCTCCCTGCGGCGTCGCCTGGCCACATCCGTCGTGGAGCGAGCCATACGCTCTGGCGTGGAGCAACACGGTGGCGCGCAGTTCGACCTCGTGACCAAGCACGACTGCGCCGAAACGTGCCCCGACTCGGCATGTCCCGGAGGGACTCCGACGGGGAGCATCCCCACCGTCCCGCCCCAGCATCCGGACCCGGGCAGTAGATAGCTGCGCACCCCGAGCAGCAATCCACCTAGGCGGCACGCGGCGTATCCCGACCCGTGCCGCCGAGGCACACCCACCTCCAGCGCGTAACGAAGGCCCAGGCCGTCCCTGACCTCTCCACCACCTGGCAACCCGGCTCAGCGACGGTGAACTGCGTGCGGCGCGGGCTGGTCTGGTCGCGGTGCCCGGCGGGCTCGGCGAGGCCCTGGCCTTCGAGTCGGTCCAGGAGCGGGGACAGCGTCCCGCCTCGTCAGGTGATGTCAGAGATCGTCTTCGGGTCGGCCGGCGAGGATCCGCTGGGCGCTGACCTGCAGGATGCCGAGTGACTCCTGGATCAGGGGCGATGTGATGCTGCCCCTGCGTACCGCGGCAACGATGCGACGCGCAGGCTTCCGCTTGCCGGTAAGGCGCAGCCGAACCACGTTCTCGGCACCATGCAGGGGCGCCAGTCGCGGCAGCAGGCCCACGCCTAGCCCCGCACCGACGAAGGCGATCTGGGTTTCCCATTCAACGGCCTCGTGGGCGATCCGCGGCGTCACCCCGACTGCCCTGAACGCCGCGGTGAACAGGGAATGGTAGATGGAACCGGGGGCCTCGGTGATCCAGGGTTCCGACGCCAGCTCTTCGAGCGTCACCGTTCCCCGCGATGCCAACGGATGGTCGGCGGGGATGATCACGTCCAGGGGATCGTCGAGCAGCACGGTCTGCTCGAAGCGCGGATCGTCCTCGACATAGGTGTCGGACTGCATGGCGACCATGACCGCGAGGTCGATTCGCTCGGCAACCAACAAGTCGAAGCAGCGGGCCGGATGGGCCTCGAGGACCTGTACCTCCACCAGGGGGTGTGTTGAGCGCAAGGTGGCGGCCAGCGGCGCGAGCAACTGGGCGGCCGCCGTGGAGAATCCGCCGAGGCCGAAGTGGGACGGCATCTGGTCGCCGGCCTCCATGGCCGCGGTGCGCAGGCTCTCCCATTCCGCGATGAGGGCGTCGGAGCCCGTCACGAGAAATCGACCCGTGGCGGTCAGTCGCACGCCCCGGCCATCCTTCGTCAGCAGCTGCATTCCCAGTGCGTGCTGGAGTCCCCTCAGTTGCGCAGAGACGGCGGAGGGGGAGTACCCCAGGAGGTCCGCGGTGGCGCCAACGGTGCCGCACCGGGCAAACGCCCGAAGCGTCATGAGCCGTGGATCGATCATGCAGATATTGTGCACGGATATCTCTCGAATGTTGCGCTTTTTCCGCAGGGCCGTTGTGGCTAATCTCACATTCATACCCCTTTCGACCACACCGGTGGCCCACCAGCTCCGGGGTCCCTACGCCTCACACAGTGACCGACCCCCTCCCGGGAGGAAACCCATGTCTGCTCCAGTGAACGTGCCCCTCACCTCACGCGGAACTCTCTCTTCATCAGTGCCAGCCGAGCAGTTGGCGGAGATCAGCGAGTTGTTCGAGTTCCGGCGGGCGGGATATTCCCTCGATGCCCCCTTCTACACGGACCCGACGATCTTCAGCATCGACATGCAGGCCATCTTTGGCCGGCACTGGATCTTCGCCGCCAGCATCGCCGAACTCCCGGAGCCGGGCGACTACGTCACCGTCGACTACGGGCCATACTCCCTGATCGTCCTGCACAACGACGACGGCGGCGTGAACGTCCTGCACAACGTCTGCCGCCACCGCGGGGCCCGCGTCCTGACCGAGGCCGCGGGGACCGCGGGAAACCTGGTGTGCGGCTATCACTCCTGGACCTACTCCCCCAATGGTGACCTGATCCATGCCTCGGCCCCGGGGGAAACGACGTTCGACAAGGGCTGCTTCGGCCTCAAGCGCGCCCACAGCCGCGTGTTCGCCGGACTCATCTTCGTCTGCATCGCGGACGAACCGCCGGCGGACTTCGAT
The DNA here is from genome assembly GCA_029961105.1 of Micrococcus sp. GTDB lineage: Bacteria > Actinomycetota > Actinomycetes > Actinomycetales > Micrococcaceae > Citricoccus. The sequence continues at coordinate 38,026 of JASBVO010000010.1, forward strand.
GAGACCGGGAAGATCTTCGAGCCGTACCTCGCGCCGCACGACCTGTCGAAGACGAAGATTGCCTACCAGCAGAACATCATCGAAGAGGGCAATTGGAAGCTCGTCATGGAGAACAACCGTGAGTGCTACCACTGCGACGGCCACCCGGAGCTCGCCTGTTCCCTCTTTCCCACCTGGGGCCTCACGGAGGGCCTAATCCCGGCCCACCTCGAGGAGGTGTGGGACCGCAACAAGGAAGCACAGTCCTCGCTCGAGGAGCGTTGCCGCCGCTATGGCCTTCCGTATGAGGTCGTCGAGGAGCTCGACACGCGCATAGCGGGAATCCGCATCTCACGGGAATCGCTCGACGGTCACGGTGAATCGTTCTCCCCCGATGGCCGCCGGCTGTCCAAGAAGCTGCTCGGGGACCTGAGGGACTTCCGTCTCGGCCGCTGCTCGATGCACCTGCAGCCCAACAGCTGGTTCCACTTCCTCGGAGACCACGTCATCACCTTCGCGGTCTTCCCCATCAACGAACACCAGACCCTGGTACGCACCACCTGGCTGGTGGCCGACGATGCCGAGGAAGGCGTCGACTACGACGTGGACAAGCTCACCTACACCTGGAAGCAGACCAATCTGCAGGACAAGGCGTTCGTGGAGCTGTGCCAGCAGGGCGCCGGCAGCCCCGCCTACCAGCCCGGCCCGTACATGAAGAGTGAGTACCAGGTCGAGGCGTTCATCAACTGGTACGTGCAGCGTGTGCAGGAGCACTTGGCATGACCGAGGTCCTCACTGCGACGGCCACCCACGAACCACGGCGCATTCGCGGACTGGAGATGCCGTGGAACCGGGTGATGAGCACCACCGAGGGACCTGCCGGTGCCGCCCGCGCACTGGGTCCCTGGCATCCGCAGGAGTTCACGGCCGAATGCGTCGAGGTCATTCCCGAGGCAGGCGACATGATGACCTTCGTGTTCCGCCGCTGCGACGGAGCGCCGTTGGCGTTCCGTCCGGGCCAGTACGTGAACGTCGCCTTTCCCGTGAACGGCGTGGACCAGGACCCGGTGGACCGCAGCTACTCGCTGTCCAGTTCACCCACGCGACCGTGGACCTTCGACATCTCCGTCAAACGCGACCCCAAGGGACTCGTCTCACCATGGGTGCACGAGAATGTCAGGCCCGGCACCGTCCTGGAGATGCTCGGACCGGTCGGGGCATTCCACCTGCCTGACGCCGACCGGCGGGCACGATATCTCCTGCTGGCCGCCGGCGCAGGCATCACCCCCATCATGTCGATGGTGCGGACCATTCACTCCCTGCCCGGGCAGGCCGATGTCGTGGTGCTCTACCACGGAGCGGTGGCCGGAGGTTACGCCTTCCACCAGGAACTGGCCTACATCGCCTCAGTGGACTCGCGCATCAAGGTCTTCTGGTCCCTGGGGGACCGCAACATGCCCGAGGGCTGGGAATGGCTCGCCGGGAGGCTGACGTCGGCCATGCTCGACGAGGTTGCCCCCGACGCCAACGGCCGCCAGGTCTATGCCTGCGGCCCCGAGGGGTACCTGAACACCGCCACTGAGCTCCTCAAGAAGGTCGGCGTCGACGAAACCTCCATCAACATGGAGTTCTTCTCGGGCGACCGCCAGACGATCCTGGAGTACCAGGAGGAAGTCGCGTTCGCAGCGGACATCGCCGAGGAGATCGCCGAGGAGATTGCCGATTCCGCGGAGGACTACTACGAGAGCCAGCCCACCGCGTTCGGGCTCTACGAGCCGGGCTACGACGCCGAGGGGACCCTGGAGGCCACGGGACTGCCGCTGGAAACGGTCGAACCGGACGCCTCACGCCCCGCCAGCAGTCCGGAGGCAGGGACGGACGCAGGGACGGACGCCGGGCGCCCCGATGCCTCGAGCTTCGACACGGTCGGCACGGGGAGCCTCACCCTGTCCTTCATGCGCACCGGCCTCAATGTGCGCATCGATCCCGCCGAGCCCATCCTCGATGTGGCCCAGCGTGCGGGCGTCAGGATCGGCGCGAACTGCAAGGAGGGCATGTGCGGCTCCTGCAAGGTCGTCAAGCTCTCCGGGGAGGTCGAGATGAACCACCAGGGCGGGATCCGGAAGCGGGAGATCGATGCGGGCAAATTCCTGCCCTGTTGCTCCACCGCGCAGACCGATGTGGTGATCGATGCCTAGACACCTCCAGTTGCCCTAGGCCGGAACACCCCCAGGACTCGCCACCGGAGCCGGAGCACAAGCGCGGGAATGCCATGCGTGGCGTTCTCGCGCTTGCCTGGCGCCGGGTGCTGGCGGCCCGCTCTCCGACCAGCCCCCGCACCGACACCGCGAGGCCATCGGGGCACGAGACCGGGTGGCTTGCCCGGCGGGCTGCCCTCCGCCCCCACGGGTGCCGCCGGCCCGGGCCCACCGGCTACGGTGATCCCATGACCTACTCGCCCGGACCCCACGACCTGACCGCCCTGGCCGACCGCACGCTGGAGGCCGCCCGGGAGAACCCGCACGGCCGCCACGGCGACCTGCTGCTGCGTGACGGCCACCTGCGCCAGTCGATCATCGCGCTCACGGACGGCTCCCGGCTGGCCGACCACAACGCCCCGCCGGCCGCCACCCTCCAGGTGCTGCGCGGCTCCCTGGAGGTCACCGCCGGCTCCGGGACCGACCAGCGCCTGGCCGTGGGCGACCTGGTGCAGCTGACCAAGGAACGCCACGGCGTGCTGGCCCTGGAGGACAGCGTGTTCCTGCTGACCACCGTCACCGGGGTCGAGGAGGAGAGCCACGGCTGAGCCGCTCAGAGCAAGAGCAGGCCGGACTCGTCCAGCACGGTGACGCGGTTGCCGCGGCCGAGGGCGATGAGCCCCTGGTCCGCGAGCGCGGGCAGGCGCCGAGACAGGGTCTCCGGGGTGGTGCCGAGGTAGGAGGCCAGGTCCTTCTAGGGCATCGGCAGCCTGAACCCGGAGCCAGGCACCGCGCCGGCCTCCTCGGCGGCCTCCTCGGCGGCCGCCACGAGGTACTCCCCCAGCCGGGATTCCACGGACCGTCCGGTGATCTCGGAGAGCTGGCGCTCGGTCGCCTCCAGCCGGCCGGCCACGGAGCGCAGCATGGTCATCGCCATCCGGGGATAGTCCGCCAGGAACCGGTCCATGTCCGACCTCGACAGCGCGCAGACCTGGGCGTCCGGGGCGGCCACGGCCACGGAGGTGGCGGGGCGGTCGCTGAGCAGGGCGTCCTCGCCGGTGAAGTCTTCCGGGGAGAGCACGCGCAGCAACTGTTCGTTCCCGTTCTCCAGCAGCCTCGACTGCTTCACCGTCCCGGAGTGCACGATCTGCAGTCCCGGGCTGTCCCCGATCGCGTAGATCACCTCGCCGCGCCGGTACGGCCGGGTGATGACGCGCTCGGCGATGCGGTGCCGGTCCTCCTCGTCCACGCCGCTGAACAGCGGGACCCTGGACACTCAGGCGAAACGGTGGTCGTGGTCGAGCAGGTCCCCGCCGTCCGGACGGCTCACGCCGCCCCGTCCTCCGGCGGCCCGCTCTGGACGGGCTGCACCGGCGTGTAGTGGTCCCGTTGCCCGGGGTGGAAGGCGGCGAAGTCCACGGCGTCCACGTCCCCGCCGTCCAGGGCCGCCTGCAGCCGGTCCAGGTAGTACTCCCAGCCGGGGCCGACGTCGGGCGCCATCTGCTCGACGCCGGCGATCGGCTGGGAGAAGACCAGCGCGGTGCCGGCACCGGCGTCGGCGGAGTCCAGGGTCACGCGCAGGCGCCAGGCGGCGCCGTCGGGGTCCTGCAGGACCACGTCCAGGCGATGGGGCCGTTCGCAGGTCTCGATGGTGCACTCCCCCGGCTGGTCCGGGGCCTCGACCATGGCCAGCCGGACGCTGCCGGTGGCCGGGTCCCCGGTGTAGGTCCCGTACCACCTCGCCAGCAGCGCGGGATCAGCCAGGTGGCTCCACACGTCCTCGACCGCGTGGGGCAGGGTCCGGGTGATCTGGATGGACGGCCCCTCGGGGCCGTCGATGATCCGCCCGGTGGGCTCGCGCGTGGTGCCAGGGGTGCTCATGCGGCCATTCTGGCACGCTGGGACCATGACGAACCCAGCTCCCACCGCCTCCCCGTACTTCCCGGACGGGCGCAGCATGCACGCCCGGATGCTCTTCGGTGACCCGTACCTCGCCGACGACCCGGCGCTGGAGGAACTGAACACCCGCGCCGAGCTGCTCGCCGAGCGGTACAACGCCACCTCCGTCACCGAGCCGGCCACGCGTCGCCGGCTGCTGGGCGAGCTGCTCGGCACCTGTGGACGGGACGTGGTGATCCGGCCGCCCCTGCGCGTGGACTACGGCGTGAACCTCCACGTCGGGGACCGGACCTTCGTCAACTTCAACCTCGTGGCCCTGGACTGCGCGCCCATCCGCATCGGGGCGGACGCGCAGATCGGCCCGAACGTGCAGCTGCTCACCGCCACCCATCCCCTGGAGCCGGGACCGCGCCGGGACAAGTGGGAGGGCGCGCAGCCGATCACCCTCGGAGACAACGTGTGGCTCGGCGGGGCGTGATCGTCGGGCCGGGGGTCACCATCGGGGAGAACACCGTGGTGGGCGCCGGCGCGGTGGTCACCGCGGACCTGCCGGCGAACGTGGTGGCCGTGGGCGTGCCCGCCCGGGTCCTGCGCGAGCTGCCCGCGGATCCCGACGTCGGCTGGTCCCGGAGGGCGGTCGAGGGCGCCTGACGCCGGCCCCGGCCGGTTCAGGCCGGGGCGGGCCCGGAGGAACCGGCGGCGTAGTCCAGCAGCGGTACCGCCCCGGAGCGGTAGGCCTCGGTGATGCCCTCCGTGATGCGCCAGCCCTCCTCGGCGCCCGCGCCGCTGACGGTGAAGGCCCGGCGGCCCTCCAGCACCCAGCGCAGCACGGAGCCGTAGGCGGTGAGGGCGGGCTCGGGCAGCTCCGAGCACAGCACGGCGCGCGTCATCCCGCGGGAGTCGAACGGGCCCCCGGCGTTGAGCTCGATCTCGATCCGCTCGTCCTCGAAGCCGACCCGGAGCACGTCGGCGGGCAGCGGCCCGTCTGCCGGGAAGTGCTCGTAGTCGTGCGGCGGGCGGCGGAACACCACCGCGATCTCCTGGCGCGGCGAGCCGATGGCCTTGCCGGAACGCAGCACCACGGGCACCCCGTTCCACCGCCAGGAGTCCACCTCCACGATCACCTGGGCGAACGTCTCGGTCTGCCGGGAGGCGTCCACGCCCTCCTCGTCCACGTAGGACGGCAGCTCGCGCCCGGCCACGGTGCCGGCGGTGTAGCGGCCGCGGACCACGGCGGGGGTGTCCGAGGCGTAGTCCAGGTCCTCCGGCCACAGCCGGGTGGCCCGCAGCACGTGCGCGGTGCCGGCCGGGACCTCCACGCCGTCGAACCGGCTCGGCGGGTCCATCATCAGCACGGCCATCACCTGGAGTAGGTGGGACTGGATCATGTCCCGGGCCGCTCCCGTGCGGTCGTAGAATCCGGCGCGTCCCTCCAGCCCCAGGGTCTCGTCGTAGGTGATCTCGATCCGCTCCACGTGGTCCCGGTTCCACAGCGGCTCCAGGAGGCGGTTGGCGAAGCGCAGCCCCACCAGGCCGAGCACCCCGGGCGTGCCCAGGAAGTGGTCGACCCGGAACACCCGCTGCTCCGGGAGGAACCCGGCCAGCAGGTCGTTGAGCCGGCGGGCCGAGGCCAGGCCCGAGCCGAAGGGCTTCTCCAGGACCAGGACCGTGCCCTGGGGCAGCCGGTCCTCGGCGTGCAGCCGGGCCAGTTCCCGGCAGGAGTCCTCCGTGACGGCCGGCGGCAGGGCGAAGTACAGCCCGGCGGGCCCGTCGGCCTCCGCCAGCAGCGCGGCCAGGTCCCCGGCGTCGGCGGCGTCTCCGGTAACCCAGCGCGCGGCGTCGAGGGTGGCGCGCACCGGGGGCAGCTCGAGCTGGGCGGCATCCAGCACCTCGGCGAAGGCCTCGCGCACAGTCCCCGCGAAGTCCACGGCCTCGTCGCGGCCCACGCCGATCACGGTGATCCCCCGTCCGGGGACCCCGGCGGCCAGGCAGGTCGCCAGCCCCGGCAACAGCAGCCGGCGGGTCAGGTCACCCCCGGCGCCCAGGATCACCAGGGTCCGCAGCCCGGGAGGTTCCGGACCACGGGCGGGCGTGTCGGCGGGGGCGGCATCGCTCATGGTGCCACCGTAACGCGGGCCGGCCCGAGACGCGGCAAGGGGCCCGCCCCGGCCGGACCGGGAGCGGACCCCTGGAGACGGAGGCCGTCAGGGCATCAGATGCTCTTGCGGGTCTCCTGCAGCTTCTTGCGGGCCTCACGCAGGGCCTGCGTCTGCTCCTCGCGCGCCCGGTTGATGGCCTCGGCCTTGGCCTCCGCAGCCGAGCGGATGGCCTCGGCCTTGGTCTGGGCGGCAGCGGTCAGCTTCTTGGCGCGGCGATCGGCGGCGGCGTTCTTGCGGCCGACCCGGTTCACGGCGCCGTCCACCATCAGCGCGGTGCCGATGCCGAAGAGGAACACGTCCTTGGCGACGCCGGTGCCGGCCTCGGTGGGACGGATGCCGTCAGCCTCGGTCATGCCCGGGGTGTTCTTGTACATGGACAGCAGGCCCGTGGAGAAGGCGGTCAGAGCGGTCCCGGCGAGCCAGCCCGGCACGAACGGCAGCAGCAGGGCGGCCCCGACGCCGATCTCCCCGGCGGTGAGGAACTGCTTGAACTGCTTCGGGGACATGTCCTTGACGAACGGGACGCCGTTGGCGGCCATGTCCCGCAGCTGCTCGGCCTGCTCCTCCGAGAGCTTGCTCTTGTTGATCCCCAAGTTGAGGATGAAGGCGCCGGCGGTCAGCCGGAGCGGGATCTGCGCGATGCTCATGGGGTGGTCCTTCCGGTATTCGGGCTGGTTCCCCCCTCACCTTATAACCACCCGGCGACAGAAGTGCACGTGGGGGCCACAGGGGATACTGGGCAGATGAGCGAGAACCTCTGGGCCCGGATGGTGGCCAACGATCCCGAGCACTCCCGCCGCTACGCCGAGCGCTGGCGGTCCCTGGCCGCCGAGGGCATGGACCTGGACGGCGAGGCACGCCTCGTGGACGCCATGTGCTCCCGCGGCGCGCGCATCCTCGACGCCGGCTGCGGCACCGGCCGGGTGGGCGGCTACCTGGCCCGGGCCGGGCACCGCGTCACCGGCGTGGACCTGGACGAGCACCTGGTCGACGTCGCCCGCGAGGACCACCCGGACGCCGACTGGCACGTGGCCGACCTGGAGACCCTGGACGCCGCCGCCCTGGCCGAGCTGGGCGAGGAGGAGCCCTTCGACCTCGTCTTCTCCGCCGGCAACGTCTTCGGCTTCCTCTCCCCCGGCTCCCGGCAGGACGTGCTGCGCCACCTGTACGCCGCCCTGCGGGACGGCGGGCGGGCGGTGATCGGGTTCGGCGCCGGGCGCGGCTATGACTTCGAGGAGTTCGTGGACGACGCCGCCCGCGCTGGGTTCCGGTTGCAGGGCCGCTTCTCCACATGGCAACTGGAGGAGTTCACCCCGGAGGCGGACTTCCTCGTGGCGCTGCTGGTGCGCTGAGCGCCCCGGCTCACTGTTCCTCGGCGCCGTAGGCGTCCTGGGCGGCCTCCAGGAGACCTTCGATGCTGAGCTTCACCATGCCCATCATCGCCCGCTGCACGCGGGCGGCGGCGTCGCGGTCCTCGCCGGCCAACAGCTCCAGCAGCACGGTGGGGACCACCTGCCAGCGCATCCCGTAGCGGTCCTGGAGCCAGCCGCAGGCCACCTCCGTCCCGCCTCCCGCGGTGAGCGCCGACCAGAAGTGGTCCACCTCCTCCTGGTTCGAGCACAGCACCTGTACGGAGACGGCGTCGGTGTACGGCACCGCCTGGGCGGGGTCGTTGAGCGCGACGAAGCGCTGGCCGTCCAGGGTGAAGGACACCGTGAGCACGTCGCCGGCGCGCAGGTGCACCTCCTCACCGGAGGGCACCACGTCGGCGGCGCTGCGCTGGACGGCGTCCAGGTGGGTGTCGGGCCGGTAGCCGGAGAAGGCGTCCACGTAGAACCGCGCGGCCTCCTCGGCCTGCCCGGTGGACCACAGGCAGGTGACCAGTTGGGACGGGGATCCTGACTCGGTCATGACGGTTCCTCTCCGTCAGCGTTCTCGGCGGCGTTGTCCGCCACCCCATTGTCACGCCGCCGGGCCTCCCGGCACCACCGTGCACCGTTCGCCGTTCACGGCCGCGCGAAGGCCGGTGGGGCGGCTCAGGCGTAGTTCGGGACGATGGTGCGCCGGATGGCCTGGGCGATCCTCGAGTAGTCCGCCAGCGGGTCCCTGCCCAACACGGCGGCCCAGTACTGCAGCATGTCCTCCATGTACCGGTGCCCGTGGCCTCCGGGCACCGCCACGGACTGCGGCATGTCCGAGGCGACCTGCCAGAACGTCACCCACGGCATCCAGCGCAGGTTCCGGGACACGTCCAGCCCGGCCCGCTCCTTGGCCCAGTCGGGCTTGCGCCACATCAGGTCCGGGCTCCACCACACCACCGGATCGGAGGCATGCTGGGCCACCACGATCCGAGTGCCGTCCCACTCGCCGAACGGGACGCCGTTGTAGTCGGTGACCAGGTCCTCGGGGCGCGTGGCGAAGCGGACGTGCCGGCCGTCGTCGATCACGGGGGCGATCTCCGGGGTGCCGCGCCGGCGGAACGGGACCAGGGACCGCCAGAACTCCGCGAACCGCGGCAGCCCGGACCAGACGGCGCCGTCCACCCGGGCGATCATGTCCTCCAGGTCCTCGAAGGCCTGGGTGCCGCCGAGCGCACCGAGGGACTCCCCGCCGACCAGCAGCTTCGGCCGGTGGCCCGCCGGCAGCCTGTCCAGCTCGGATTCGATCGCGGACAGCAGCGTGCTGGCGGCGAGCACGGGCGTGGTGCGGTCGGCGAAGAACGCCACCCCGGAGGGCAGGTAGGTGTACTGCATCGAGGCCAGTGCGCAGTTGCCGCCGGTGAGGAACTCCACCGAGGACGCGCTCCACTCCTGCAGCCAGCCGGTGCCGGTGGTGGTCAGCACCAGCAGCACCTCACGCTCGAAGGCACCGGTGCGGTGCAGTTCGGCGACGACGGCGGCGGCCGTGGCCTCCAGGCCCCGGCCCTCCTGCCAGCCGGCGTAGGCCCGGATCGGCGTCATCGCCGGCTCGCCGGTGGCCTCGGCGATGTCCACGGCGCGCGGACCGTCCGAGACCACCGCCTGGCCCTTGGCCCCCAGCGTGTGCCAGGCCTCGAGGGAGGCCTCGGAGCCGGAGCGTTCCGGCTCGACCGGCGGCACCCGACCCGGCAGCAGCTTGGCGTTCGTCTCCTGGGCCGCCTTGGACAGGCGCTCCAGCAGGCGGCGGTAGACCACCTTGTCCAGGACGAAGGCGGTGGCGGTGGCGGTGGCGGTGGCCCCCACGGTGGCCGCCACCGGGGCCGGCAGCAGCGGCTTGAGCGCCCGGGAGGCGGTGCCGGCGACACCGTGGATGCCGCGCCCGATGCTGACCAGGCCTGCCGTCAGGGCCAGTCCGCCGGCGACCCCGAGGACGTGTTCACGGGTCCGGATGGGGCGGGCCTCCATCAGCCCCGCGATCTCCGCCTGGGCCTTGAGGCTGCGCAGCCAGGCGATGCCGCTCACGCCGAACATCACCCAGGGGGCGGCCTTCTCCAGCGGCCTGATGCGTTCCGGGTCCACCGTGACCGAGATCCCGAGGGCGCGGCCGGCGCCGCGCACCGCCGCGCGGCCGGCAGCGCCGACCACGTACCCGAAGGTCTGGGAGAAGGCGGTGCCCACGGAGGTCATCCACCAGGTCCGTGGGATGAAGCTGGGCGAGAGGGACACCCAGCTCATGACGTGGGCACCGGTGAGCCCTGCCCCGTCAGGTCTAAGCCGCATGATCTCCATTATGCCCACCCGGCCAGGCGCGTTGCGCCGCCCGGGGATGTCGGTCCCGTCACGGCCGGCCCGCCGATCCTTCCGCCACCTGCCTGTCGGTTCGGTGATCGAAGGCGGCACGGGGACAATGGAACCCATGACCTCACCTGTAGCCTCCGGCCTGCTCTCCGCGACCTCCGCGTCGCCCGTCCTCGCGAGCACGGGCGGTGCCGGAGCCGGCGGCGGGGTGTCCTACGGCTGGCTCGGGGACATCGTCGTGGCGATCATGGAGGCGATCGGCCCGATCGGCGTGGCCCTGGCCGTCTTCGCCGAGAACCTGTTCCCGCCGATCCCGTCCGAGCTGATCCTGCCCCTGGCCGGGTTCACCGCCGCCGGCGGGTCGTTCGGACCGTGGGAGGCCACGATCTGGGCGACGGTCGGCTCCGTGGTCGGCGCCCTGCTGCTCTACGGCATCGGAGCCTGGCTGGGCCGGCGCCGCATGTACCTGATCGTCGACTGGCTGCCGCTGGTGGACATCGAGGACGTGGAGAAGACCGAGCGCTGGTTCAACCGGTACGGGTACTGGACCGTGTTCCTGGGCCGCATGGTGCCGATCTTCCGTTCGCTGATCTCGATCCCGGCCGGCATCGAGCGGATGAACCTGTGGCTGTTCAGCCTCTACACCCTGCTCGGCTCGGCGATCTGGAACACGATCTTCGTCTGGGGCGGCTTCCTGCTCGGGGACAACTGGCACCTGGTCTCGGACTACGCGGACGTGTTCTCCAACATCGTGCTGATCGCGGTGATCGCGTTCCTCGTCTACTGGGTCACCGCGCGCATCCTCCGCAACCGCCGCCGCGCCCGGGACCCGCACTACGTGGCCCCGTCCGCCGAGGAGGCCGCCGCCCGCATGGACGCGCTGCTCGGCGAGCCGGCCCGCCGCCGTTGACCTGCCGTTGACCTGCCGTTGACCGGTCGCCCAGCGGTGAACCGGTCAACGGCAGCCGGTCAGCGGTAGCCGGCCCGCGAGGCCGGGACGTACTGCGGCAACGACCGCGCCTGGCCGGAGTCCACGATCCGCTTGCCCAGCGGCAGCAGGGAGACGGGGATCATCCGCAGGTTGGCGATCCCCAGCGGGATGCCGATGATCGAGACGAACATCGGGATGGACGTCAGCACGTGCCCGATCGCGATCCACAGCCCGGCCACGAGGAACCAGATGAGGTTGCCCAGCCCGCTCCAGAAGCCGCCGCCAGGCCGGTCGTCCACGACCACCCGGCCGAAGGGCCACAGGGCGTAGCCGGCGATCCGGAATGAGGCGATGCCGAACGGGATGGTGATGACCAGGACGCAGCAGACGATCCCGGCCAGCACGTAGCCCAGCGCCAGCCAGAGTCCGCCGAAGAGCAGCCAGATGAGGTTGAGGACGAGGTTCATGCCCCCATCGTCCCAGCCTGCGGCTACGCTGGCGAGTGCTGAGTCCACCGATCCTGCGGAGAACCACATGTCAGAGCGCAGTCCGCGTCGTGGGCAGGCCGCGTCCGGGGCCGCCCGCCTCCCTGCCCGCGCACCCCGACCGTCCCGGCTGGTCCGTGGCGTGGCGCTCGGCGCGACGGCGGCCCTGCTGCTGTCCACCACCGGCTGCTTCGGCCCGTCCCGGCCGTCGCCCGATGACACCGCCGCCGCGCTCGCCGAGGCCATCGGGAACAACGACTTCTCCGCCCTGGACCTCACGGCGTCCTCGGCCGGGGTCCCGGATCAGATCACCGAGGCATTGGGAGGACTGGGCGACCGGCCCACCCATGTGTCGTTCCCCGCCGCCACCGTTGACGAGGACGACCCGGACCGGGCCACGGCCCGTTTCACCATCGGCCGCACCCTGCGGCAGGGTTCGGACGGCAGTTCAGGGACCCACAGCGACCCGGCCGTGGGCCGGGTCGTCTGGACCTACGACACGGCCGCGGACCTGGTCTGGGACGAGGAGGCACAGATCTGGCGCGTGGACCTGCGGCCGGACGACGCCGTCGCCGGGCTGGCCCCGGGCGGCACCGTCAGGTTCCACCGCACGCCCGGCGAGCGCGGGGACATCCTGGACGCCGCCGGGGACCCGCTGATGATGGAACGCGACGTGGCGGTGCTCGGCCTGGACAAGGCCCACATCGAGCCGGACCAGGTCGCCGATTCCGCCCGGCAGGTGGCCGAGCTGGCCGAGGTGGACGTGGAGGCCTTCATGGCCCGCGCCGAGGCCGCCGGTGACAAGGCCTTCGTGGAGGCCATCACCCTCCGGGCCGACGGGAGCACCGGCATTCCCGTGGACGAGCTCGCCCGGATCCCGGGCGGCCGGGTCCTCGAGGACACCGCCGTCCTGGCGCCCACCCGCACCTTCGCCCGGGACGTGCTGGGCACCTACGGCGAGCCCTCCGCCGAACAGGTCGAGGCCTCCGACGGCGAGCTGCGGGCCGGCGTCGAGGCCGGGCTCTCCGGGCTCCAGGCCGATTGGGAGGACCACCTGGCCGGCGCTCCCGGCCTGGCGATCACCATCGACAACCCGGAAGAACCGGCCGGCTCGGGACCGGGGGCGGACGGCGGCGGCGCCGCACCGTCCGCGTCCGCGGCGCCCTCCCGCGGCGGGACCGCCGCCGGGTCGCCGTCCGGGGCGGCGGCGTCGTTCCCGGACGTGACCGCCTTCGAGACGGAGCCCGTGGCAGGCCGGGACCTCGCGTCCACCCTGGACCGGAGGATCCAGGCGGAGGCGGAGACGGTGGTCGAGGCCGCCGAGGTGCCCGCCGGGCTGGTGGCCATCCGCCCCTCGGACGGGCACGTGCTGGCCGCGGCGTCCGGGCCCGAGGGCTGGCCGGTGGCCGTGTCCGGATCCTATGCGCCGGGCTCGACGTTCAAGGTCGTCACCACGCTGGCGCTGCTGCGGGCCGGCCTCGACCCGGAGGAGACGGTGCAGTGCCCGGCCACCCTGAACGTGGGCGGCATGGTCGTGGGGAACTACGACGGCTACCCGAACTCCTCCGTGGGCGCCATCCCGTTCACCGAGGCCTTCGCCGAGTCCTGCAACACCGTCTTCGTCGGCGCCCATGAGGACATCTCGGCCGCCGACGAGGCGGAGGCGGCGCGGGCCCTGGGGTTGGACCCGGACCCCGTGACCGGGCTCGAGGCCGCCTTCCTGGGCTCCGTCCCGGACGATTCCACGGGCACCGAGCACGCCGCCAACCTCTTCGGCCAGGGCGTGGTGGAGGCCTCCCCGCTGGGCATGGCCACCGTGGCCGCCTCCGTGGCCGCCGGGCACACCGTCCGTCCGGTCTTCGTCTCCGATCCCGCCGTGGACGCCCCGGCACCCCCGGAGACGGGAGTCACCGAGGAGGAGGCGGCACAGTTGCGGTCCCTGATGTCCGGCGTCGTGGAGACGGGCACGGCCGAGATGCTGCAGGACGTCCCCGGCTCCCCGGTGCTGGCCAAGACCGGCACCGCCCAGTTCGTGGCCGACGGCGAGGACCTCGCCCACACCTGGCTCATCGCGATCCACGGGGACCTGGCCGTGGCGCTGTTCTTCAACGAGGGCCTGGGCGGCGGGCACGACAACGGCCCGGTGGTGCGGGACTTCCTGACCGCGGTGGAGGGGATCGTCCCCTCGGCGTGAGGTCTCGCCGGGACCGGCGGCGGTAGCCTTGAAGGCCTGATGAGCAGCGAGCACCCTTCCCCCAGCCACCCCGCCCCGGCGCAGCACGCCCACGGCCACAACCCCCACCCGGACCCGGAGCTGTACCGCACCGAGCCGGTGTCCTTCGTGCGCCGCGGCGACCGGCTGAACCCGCGGCGGCAGAAGACGTGGGACCGCTCCCGGGACAGGTACATCGTGGACGTGCCCCGGGACCGCGCCACCACCTCCGTGGCCGCCGGCGCCCAGGTCGACTGGAGCGCGGTGTTCGGCCGCAGCGCCCCGCTCGTGGTGGACATCGGCTGCGGCCTCGGGGAGTCGACGATCCAGGGCGCGGTGGACCGTCCCGAGGCCGACTTCCTGGCCGTGGAGGTCTACACCCCGGGGCTGGCCGCGCTGCTGATGGAGATCGAGGACCGGGAGCTGACCAACGTCCGGGGCGTGCAGGCCAACGCCCCGGAGGTGCTGGACCACTTGCTGGCCCCCGGCTCGGCGCAGGAGGTCTGGGTGTTCTTCCCGGACCCGTGGCACAAGACCCGCCACCACAAGCGCCGGCTGGTCTCCGCCGCCTTCGCCGACCGGGTGGCCCGCGTGCTGGCGCCCGGTGGCGTGCTGCGGCTGGCCACCGACTGGTCCAGCTATGCCGTGCACATGCGCGAGGTCATGGAGGCCCACCCGGAGTTCGTCAACCTGCACCCCGGGCGCGCGGCCGGGCAGGAGTCCCCGCTGACCCGGGTGCGGGCCGAGGGCCGGGAACTGCAGGTCGGCGCGCAGCCGATCACCCCGGACTCCACCGGCTCGCGCGCGGGGCTGAGCGAGGCGGCCGCCGGGGCCGGCGTCGAGGACCCGGTGGACCACGACGGCGGCTGGGCCCCACGGTTCGACGGCCGCCCGCTGACCAGCTTCGAGGCCAAGGCGTTGCGGGCCGGCCGGCTGGTCTTCGACCTCACCTACCGCCGCCGCTGAGCCGCGCCCGGCCCACAGTCGCCTTTGCGGCCGGGCACGCCGCAGGGAATACTGGGACGCCGGACCACCGACCACCGACCTTGAGCCCCGCGCGCCAGGCCTTCGCCCGCCGGGCGCCGGCTGCCGTGACCGAGGGCCCCGGTCACGACGAAGGGACCCCCGGGTGCCGGACACCTCGCCTTCCCCCGCAGCCTCGCCTTCCCCCGCAGCCCCGCCTTCCCCCGCAGCACAGGACCACCGCACCGGACGCTCCCCCGGTGTCCCGACCGGGCGTTCCGGCCGGGACACCGGGGAGAGCCCCGGCGCCGTGGGCCTCTACCCGCACGACATCCACCCCGGCCTGGTCCCGGGCATCGGCGTGGACGAGCAGCGCAACCGCTTCGGGCTGGACCGGGTGGTCTTCGGCGTCACGGCGGTGCTGATCGTCGCCTTCGTGGCCTGGGGCATCACCGCGCCCGAGTCGGTGGGGCAGGTCTCGGCCACCGCCTTCGGCTGGGCCATGACCAATGCCGGCTGGCTGCTCAACCTCACCCTGATGGTGTGCGTGGTGGTGATGGTGGTCCTCGCCTTCGGACGCTTCGGGCGCATCCGGCTGGGCAAGGACGACGAGGAGCCGGAGTTCTCCCGGTTCTCCTGGGTCGCCATGATGTTCTCCGCGGGCATCGGCGTCGGGATCTTCTTCTTCGGCCCCTCGGAACCGCTGAGCCACTTCACCTCGCCCCCGCCGCACACCGTGGAGGCGGGCACCCCCGAGGCCCTGCACCAGGCCATGGCCCAGTCCCACTACCACTGGGGACTGCACGCCTGGGCGCTCTATGCGCTGGTCGGCGGCGCCATCGCCTACTCCTCGTACCGGCGCGGCCGGGTCTCGCTCGTCAGCTCGGTGTTCCGGTCCCTGTTCGGTGAACGCCACACCGACGGCGTCGCCGGCAGGATCGTGGACGTCTTCGCCATCATCGCCACCCTGTTCGGCACCGCCGCGACCCTGGGCATCGCGGCCATCCAGATCGGCGAGGGCGTCTCGATCATCGGCGGCGTCGGCCCGATGGGCAACACCGTGCTGCTGGTGATCATCGCCGTGCTGACCCTGGCGTTCATCATCAGCGCCGTCTCCGGCGTGACCCGGGGAATCCGCTATCTCTCCAACATCAACATCACGCTGACGCTGGGCTCGGTGCTGTTCGTGTTCATCGCCGGTCCCACGCTGTTCCTGCTCAACCTCGTGCCCTCCGGCATCATGCAGTACGTCAACGAGATCCCGGCGATGATGGGCAAGTCGCTGTCCTGGGGCCCGGAGGCCGTGGAGTTCCAGGCCGCCTGGACGGCGTTCTACTGGGCCTGGTGGATCGCCTGGACGCCGTTCGTGGGCATGTTCATCGCCCGGATCTCCCGGGGCCGCACCCTGCGCGAGTTCGTGCTCGTGGCCATGGGGGTGCCGACGGCGATCCTCATCCTCGCCTTCTCGATCTTCGGCGGCACCGCGATCTGGATGAACACCCAGGGCGTGCCCGGTTTCGACGGCAGCGCCACTCCCGAGCAGGTGCTGTTCAGCATGTTCGGCCAGTTCCCGCTGAGCCAGTTCACCCCGTTCGTGCTGATCGTCATCCTGTCCATCTTCTTCGTCACCTCCGCCGACTCGGCCTCCGTGGTCATGGGCACGATGTCCTCGCGGGGCAACCCGGCGCCGCGGACGTGGGTCGTGGTGTTCTGGGGCCTGTGCATGATGGGCATCGCGGTGGTGATGCTGCTGACCGGGGGCGAGACCGCCCTGACCGGCCTGCAGAACCTGACGATCCTCATCGCCCTGCCGTTCTCCGTCGTCCTGCTGCTGATGATCGTGGCCTTCATCAAGGACCTGACCACGGACCCGGCCGCCATCCGCCGCGACTTCGCGGTCACCGCCCTGTCCAACGCGGTCCGCCGCGGCATCGAGGACCACGGCGACGACTTCGAGCTGTCCGTCCGCCGCGCCCCCGAGGGCCGCGGGGCCGGGGCCGACTTCGACTCCACGGCCGAGCAGGTGACGGAGTGGTACCGGCGCACCGACGAGGAGGGCAACCCCGTGGAGTACGACTACGAGACCGGCACCTACGCCGACGATATCCCGGACGCCGCAGGAGCGGCGCGCCCCTGAGCCCGCCCTCCGCACGCCGGTGGCGGGGGCTCCTCCTGCATCCAGCGGTCAAAAGGTGACGCGGATCCCCGGAGAACCCGGGCCGAGCGTCATCTTCTGACCTTCAGTTCCTCCGGGGGTCAGTCCAGGGGCAGGCCGGTCGTGGCCCGGGCGATCCGGTACAGCGAGGCGGTGCCCGCGTCACGGTAGCCGTGGCCGCGGTGGAAGGGCCCGGCGTCGGGCCGGAAGCGGGAGGTGTTGTGCCCGACGGCGGCGGCCAGGTCGAGTGCCTCGTCCGCCGCGATCTTCAGGCGGGTCATCTTCGTCCACGGCCGGCGGCCGGAGAGCCGCCGGCCCAGCCAGGAGAGGTAGTCCGAGCCGGTCAGCGCGAAGTAGACCTGGTCACTGGTCAGCCCCAGCAGGTGCGGGTTGCCGGCCAGGTCCCGGGGAACGCCCACCGCACCGGACATCACCAGCGCGTCCACGGACCGCGGGGGATTGCGGCGCTGGAGCATCTGCAGGGCCCGGGCTGCCACGAGCGTGCCGTAGGAGTGCGCCTCCACGGCCGTGTGGGGGAACGGGTCCGGGCCCGTGGCCCCGGGGCCCTCACCGGGGGCAGCGCCGGAACGCTCACCCTCCCCGACGCTGGCCTCTTCGCCGGCATCTTCGCCGGACGCGGCCAGCCGCTCACGGTAGTCGAACCAGCCGGCCATGTGCAGGGCGAGCCGGGCGCCGCCGCGCAGGGCCTGCCGGCCGGAGAGCACTCCCCACGGTCCCGGCGGCTGGTAGCCCAGCCAGCACACGACGCAGGGATTCTCCGCCCCGGCCGCTCGCTGCGCCGCCCACAGCTGGCCGGCCTCGCGCACGCTGCCCCACATGGCGGTGTGCACGAACACCCCCATCCCGGAGACCTGCCAGGTCAGGTGCGTGGCCGTAGCCGGTTCGCCGACGGCGATGACCCCGGCCGCCGGGTGGAGGGCGGTGCCGAGGTCGTAGGCGAGCAGGATGCGCTCGGGGAAGGACCGGTCCATGGCCTGGGGCCTGAGCGCGTGCACGAGCCCGTCGAGGGCCGCCTTCTGCCTCGGCCCGAGCACATGGCGGCGGCGCATGTCCGCCCGCAGCCGCTCGCGGGTGGCCCGCCGCTCGACGGGATCCCAGATGTCCCGCCGGGCGACCTGCGCCGAACTCAGTTCTTCGGCTTCCACACCAGGACCCCGGGCACGGGCCGGGACGCAGTGGTGAGGGCCGCCGACGACGGGCCGGCGGTGAGCGCGGCGGGAGGGCGCCGCAGGGGCCGGCCATGCTGGCCCGGCTGGCCCGTCCCCCGGCGCCGCGGGGCGTAGCCCTGCTCGGCAGCGGAACGGTCCGGGCCGGCGTCGAAGGTGGTGGTCACGTCTCCCTGCGCACCCGCCGCGAACACGCGCGGGTACCGGGCGTAGGCCTGGAAGGCCTGGATCTGGCCGGCCAGCTCGGCCACGGTCTGCTGGAGCTGCTCGACCTCGTTCTTCAGGGCCACGATCCGCCGGATGCCCTCGAGGGACACCCCCTCGCGGGACAGCTGCTGGATGGTGCGCAGCCGGTCCACGTCCTGCCGGGAGTAGCGGCGCTGCCGCCCGCCCTGGCGCTGAGGGACCACCAGGCCCATGCGATCGTACTGGCGCAGGGTCTGGGGATGCATGCCCGCCAGCTCGGCGGCCACCGAGATCACGTAGAGGGGTTCCTCCCAGGACATGGTCACAGCCGCGCCCTCTCCACCAGCGCGGCGCGCGGGTCATGGCCGGCGGAGGCCTGGGCGTAGGCCTCGACGGCGGCACGGGCCTCCTCGGACAGGGACGCCGGCACCGCCACCTGCAGCTCGACGAGCAGGTCCCCGCTGGCCTTGGAGGTCTTCACCCCGCGCCCCTTGACCCGCAGCACGCGGCCCGAGGAGGTGCCGGGCGGGACCCTCACCTTCACGGAGCCGTCCAGGGTGGGCACCTGGATGGTGGCGCCCAGGGCGGCCTCGTCGAAGGTCACCGGGACCTGGATGCGCAGGTTGTCACCCTCGCGGTGGAAGAACGGGTGCTCGCGCACCCTGACGGTCACCAGCAGGTCACCGGGGCCGGCCGCCCCGGGGGCGCCCTTGCCGCGGGCGCGCACCTTCTGCCCGTCCTTGATGCCGGCGGGGATGCGCACGTCGATCACGTCCCCGTCCGGCTCCCGCAGCGAGATGGTGGTCCCGCGCACGGCACCGGCGAAGGAGATCGTGGTGGTGGCGGTGCGGTCCGCGCCCTTGGTCGGCGTTCCGTAGCCCCCGAAGCCGCCTCGGCCGCCGGAGGGCCCCCCGTAGCCACCGCCTCCGCCGCCGAAGCCGCCGAACAGGTCGGCGAACTCCGGCGGGATGTCCCCGGACGTGGAGTAGGACCGGCGACCACCGGAACCGGTGGTGAACAACCCGCCGAAGAGGTCCTCGAAACCACCACCGCCGGTGCCACCGGTGCCGGCCCCGGGGGCGCTGAACCGGGCGCCGGAGCCCATGGCCCGGATGGCGTCGTACTGCTGGCGCTCCTCCGGGTCCGAGAGCACGGCGTTGGCCTCGGTGATCTCCTTGAACTTCTTCTCGGCCGCTCCGTCACCGGGATTCTGGTCCGGGTGGTACTTCCGGGCCAGCTTTCGGTAGGCCTTCTTGATGTCGGCCTCCGAGGCGTCCTTGGAGACACCGAGGGTGGCGTAGAAGTCCTTGTCCACCCAATCCTGTGAGGCCATGGCGCCTCCTTTCGCGTCGGTTCGTTCCGGTGCCGGGGTCCTGGGCGCCGGTGGCTAGCCCTCCGCGCCGGCGGAGACCATCACCTGGGCGGCGCGCAGCACGCGCCCCTCCCGCACGTAGCCGTTACGGAAGACCTGCACGATGTGCTCCTCCGGTACCTCGGCGCTCGGCTGGCGCAGCATCGCCTCGTGCAGAGCCGGGTCGAACGGCTGGCCGGCCAGGGACTCCTGGTCCTGGCGCTCCAGCCCGAACCCGGCGAGCACGGTGTCGAACTTGGCGGCGATCGCGGCGAACGGCCCCTCCGCCAGGTCACCGGCCGCACGGGCGGCGTCCAGGTCGTCGAGCACCGGCAGCAGCGCGGTCAGCACGGACTGGATGGCGGAGTCCTTGGCCACGTGCCGGTCCCGGTCCACGCGGCGCTTGTAGTTCACGAATTCCGCCTGCACGCGCAGCAGGTCGTTGCGCAGTTCCTCCTCGCGGACGGTGGCCCCGGCCGTGTCCGGGTCCTGGGCACCGGTGATGCCCACGTCCGCGGCATCGCCCTCGGCGTCCGCGGCGGCCTCGTTGAGGATCCGCTCGGCCTGGGACAACGCGTCACCGTCCTCGCCGTCGGCCGCTGCGGCGCCGCCGTCGGCCGGCTGCCCGCCGGCGGGCTGGCGCAGCTTCCCGGTCTCGGGGTCGATCCGGCGCCTGTCCTGGAAGTTCACCGGTTCCTCGTGTTCTTCGTCGTGTCCGTGGTGGGGCATGGTCTCTCGTCCTTTCCTCGCCGGGTGCCCCCAGGCCGGCCGTCCCGCCGTGTGGCGGGGCGGCCGGCCCGGGCCCGGTGGTCCGCTCAGGCGGACCGGGGTGTCAGGGGTGCTGCGGGGCGGGGATCACCGGGAGCCCGCGTCCTTCGGCTCGTCCTCGTCCACGACCTCGGCGTCGACGATGTCCTCGTCGGCGGGCTGGCCCGCCCCGTCGGCACCGGAGGCACCCGAGCCATCGGAGCCGGCCCCGGCGGCGCCGGCATCGGCGGACTGGGAGGCGTACAGGGCCTCACCGATCCTCGTCTGGGACGCCTGCAGCTTCTCGTAGGCGGCCTTGATCTCGGTGTCGTTGTCCTGCTTCTCGAGGGCCGCCTTCAGGGCGTCGACGTCGGCCTGCACCTCGGTCTTGATGTCCTCGGGCAGCTTGTCCCCGTTGTCCTTCAGGAGCTTGTCCACCGAGTAGGCGGTCTGCTCCGCGTGGTTGCGGCGGTCGGCGGCCTCGCGGCGCTCCTTGTCCTCGGCGGCGTGGGCCTCGGCGTCCTTCACCATGCGGTCGATGTCCTCATCGGACAGCGAGGTGCCGCCGGTGATGGTCATCGACTGCTCGGTGCCGGTGCCCTTGTCCTTGGCGGAGACGTGGACGATGCCGTTGGCGTCGATGTCGAAGGTGACCTCGATCTGCGGCATGCCGCGCGGGGCCGGGGCGATGCCGGTCAGCTCGAAGGTGCCCAGCGGCTTGTTGTCCCGGGTGAACTCGCGCTCGCCCTGGAAGACCTGGATGGACACGGAGGGCTGGTTGTCCTCGGCGGTGGTGAACGTCTCCGAGCGCTTGGTCGGGATGGCCGTGTTGCGCTCGATGAGCTTGGTCATCACGCCCCCCTTGGTCTCGATGCCCAGGGACAGCGGGGTGACGTCGATCAGCAGCACGTCCTTGCGCTCACCCTTGAGCACGCCGGCCTGCAGGGCGGCGCCCACGGCCACGACCTCGTCCGGGTTCACGCCCTTGTTGGGCTCCTTGCCGGCCAGTTCCTTGACCAGGTCGACGACAGCGGGCATGCGGGTGGAACCACCCACGAGCACGACGTGGTCGATGTCTGAGACCGAGACGCCGGCCTCCTTGATGACGTCCTTGAACGGCTTGCGGGTGCGCTCGAGCAGGTCCGAGGTCATCTCCTGGAACTTGGCGCGGGACAGGTGCTCGTCCAGGTGCACGGGACCCTCCGGGGTGACGGAGAGGTACTGCAGGGAGATGTTCGTGGAGGTCGCCGAGGACAGCTCCTTCTTGGCCTGCTCGGCGGCCTCCTTCAGGCGCTGCAGGGCGATCTTGTCCTTGGACAGGTCGGCGCCCTTGGACTTGGCCTGGGCCAGCAGCCAGTCGACGACCCGCTGGTCCCAGTCGTCGCCGCCGAGGCGGTTGTCACCGGCGGTGGCACGGACCTGGATGGTGGAGAACTCGTCCTCGTCCTTGCCCACCTCGAGCAGGGAGACGTCGAAGGTGCCGCCACCGAGGTCGAACACCAGGATGAGCTCGTCCTCCTTGCCCTTCTCCAGGCCGTAGGCCAGGGCCGCGGCGGTCGGCTCGTTGATGATGCGCATCACGTTCATGCCGGCGATCTCACCGGCCTCCTTGGTGGCCTGGCGCTCGGCGTCGTTGAAGTATGCCGGCACGGTGATCACCGCGTCGGTGACCTTCTCGCCCAGGTAGTCCTCGGCGTCGTGCTTGAGCTTCATCAGGGTGCGCGCGGAGATCTCCTGCGGCGTGTACTTCTTGCCGTCCATCTCGGTGGACCAGTCGGTCCCCATGTGGCGCTTGACGGAGGCGATGGTGCGCTCCGGGTTGTTCACGGCCTGGCGCTTGGCGATCTCGCCGACCAGCACCTCCCCGGACTTGGAGAAGGCGACGACGGACGGGGTGGTCCGGGAGCCTTCGGCGTTCGCGATGACGACCGGGTCGCCGCCCTCGAGGACGGAGACGACGGAGTTGGTGGTACCGAGGTCGATTCCCACTGCACGGGACATGGCGGTTCCTTTCCCTGACGATTTGAGGTGGTGCTGGTCAGACGCCCGGCGCGGGGTGGGCCGGGGCCGGGGAGGGCTCCCTGCCATCCACTCACCTGAGCGTTCAGCACTCAAGGTTTCACGACCGGGAGTTCCCTGTCAATCTGCCTTGAGTACACCTGACTCAACTTGCTGTCGCCCAGTACAACCGTTGGGGTTCGCCGTTCATTCCCGGCGCGCTCCGGCCCGCCCCGCGGCCGGCACACGCGGGGGCCACCGCTTGCCTCGCCCGCCCCGGCACGGGACGCTGTCAGTCGGGGCCCGGCACCGGCCCCTCCACCACCGGCCCCTCCACCACCGACCGCGACACGCCTGCCGGGCCGCCTGAGGGCCCGAGGCCCCCCCGGAGAGCACCGAAGGATCCGTGACCCGTTCCCCAGATCCCGCCGAAGGCCCGGCGGACCCGGACCCCCTGGGCCCCGCGCCCCCGCCGCGTGGCCACTGGCGGCTGCCCGTGCTGCTCGGCCGCCTGCGCCGCGCGGCCCGCGGGGAACGGCCGCACGTGGGGGACGCGCCGGGCCGGCTGCCGGCCGAGGAGGGACTCGACGAGATGACGGCGGCGCTGCTGGCCGCCGCGCAGGAGGCCCGCGCACGGCTCGTGGGCATCATCGACGACAGCCTGCCGCCCTACCCGGCCCTGCTGTTGGGCACGGACGCCCGGCGCCAGGTGCAGATGCGCACCTTCGGCACCGGCGGCGCCGGGGACGGAGCCCGGGTCCGGGACGTCGCCGAGGCCGCGCTGGCCGTCATCGAGGAGCACCGGGGACACTGGGCCCTGGCCGCTCTGGCGATGTTCGTCAAGCTGCGCAGCACGCACGGCGGCCGCGAGGAGTGGATCGATGCGATCCTCGTGGACACCTGGGGCCACGGTGGGGCCCACGGGATCCGATGGCTGCAGGCCGTGACCGTGGGTGCGGGCCGCGAACTGCGCCTGGACGGGGAACTCATCGCCGGCCCCCACCTGCCCCAGCGGCTCGGCTGAGCGGACGACCGCCCATCCCGCCGAGCGAACGCGACCGGCCGTTCACCAGCACGGATGGCCCACCTCGGAGAAACCTGGGAGTTCACTGGACTGCGCCTGAACACTTCTTGCACGGCAGGCATCCCGGGTGTTTGAGTGAGGTCATCACCCACCGCGGCGCCGCAGCATCCCTGTGGTGCCGCCCGGAAAGGAGTCATCATGGCAGCCAAGGACACCCCTGCGAAGTACACCGTGCCCGGCCTCGAGCTCGAGGACGGCCACCGCGTCGGAGAGATCCTCCAGCTGCGCCTGCACGCGCTGAACGACCTCCAGCTGACCCTGAAGCACGCCCACTGGAACGTGGTCGGCCAGAACTTCATCGGCGTGCACGAGATGCTCGACCCCCAGATCGAGGAGGTCCGCGGGGCCGTGGACGTGCTCGCCGAGCGCATGGCGACCCTCGGCGTCTCCCCCAAGGGCACCCCGGGCGCCCTGGTCAAGGAGCGGACCTGGGACGACTACGACCTGGGCCGCGCGGACACCATCGCGCACATCGCGGCCCTGGACCAGGTCTACGACGGCGTGATCGCCGACCACCGCAACGCCATCGAGGAGGCCGGCAAGCTGGACCCGGTCACCGAGGACATCCTCACCGGCCAGACCGGTGACCTCGAGCAGTTCCAGTGGTTCCTGCGTTCGTTCCTGACCAACGCGGCCGGTGAGCTGAGCACGGCGGGCGAGCACACGGAGAAGGGCGCCGCCAAGAAGGGCGCGGCCAAGAAGTCCTGACCCCTCCACGGATCGGCCGGCTGGACCACCAGCACGGCGCAGGGCCCCGGCATCCTCGAGATGCCGGGGCCCTGCGCCGTGCAGAGGCCGTCCAGAGACCGTCCGGGAGCCGCCCGGAGGCCGTTCGCGGGCGGCTCAGCCGGCCACGTGCTGGCCCCCATCTCGCTCCCCCGGCCGGGACAACCGCGAGGGCCACCAGACCTTCGGGCCGATGTCGTAGGTCAGGGCGGGCACCAGCAGGGAGCGCACCAGGAAGGTGTCCAGCAGCACGCCGAACGCCACGATGAACGCCAGCTGCACCATGAACATCAGCGGGATGACGACCAGCGCGGCGAAGGTGGCCGCCAGCACGATGCCCGCCGAGGTGATGACGCCGCCCGTCACGGTCAGGGCCTTGAGCACACCGGGCCGGGTGCCCTGGATCCCCGCCTCCTCGCGCGCGCGGGTCATCAGGAAGATGGTGTAGTCCACGCCCAGGGCCACCAGGAACACGAACCCGTACAGCGGCACCGAGGGATCGGCGCCCGGGAAGCCCAGCACCTCGTTGAACACCAGCGCGGAGACGCCCATCGCGGTGCCGAAGCTCAGCACCGTCGCCAGCACCAGCAGCACCGGCGCGACGACCGAGCGCAGCAGGAGCATCAGGATGACCAGCACCACGAGCAGCACCAGCGGGATGATCGTGCGCAGGTCCTGTTGGGCGGTGGTGTTGGTGTCCAGGGCGGTGGCGGAGGTACCGCCGACCAGGATCTCCGGGTCGATCCCGCGCAGGGTCTCCCGCAGCCCGACGACGGTCCGCTCGGCCTCCAGCGAGTCGGCGCGGTCCTCGAGGGTCGCCTGCAGGTAGACCCGGCCGTCGACCTCCTGGGCCGGGAGCGCGGGCACCCCGGCGGGACTGCCCGACGGCGGCCCGGCCGGGGCACCGCCCTCGGCCGTGAGGTAGGCCGAGGCCACCCCCTCGGCCCCCTCGACGGCCTCCAGCACCTCGTCCGCGCGGTCGGCCGGGGCGATGACGGTGACCGGGGAACCGGTGCCGGCATCGAAGTGCTCTTCCAGGACCACCTGGCCGGCCTTGGCGTCCGACTCCCCGAGGATGACGTCGGTCTGGGCCACGCCACTGGCCTGCAGCTGGGTCAGGCCGATGGCTCCCACCGCCAGCACGGCCGCGGTCACCGCCCACACCGCCCGGGGTCTGCGCGCCACCAGGGCGCCGATCCGCGTCCACACGCCGTGGTCCTCCTCCAGCCCGGCGATCGGCCGGCCGGAGGCATCCACCGGCTGGGTGAAGGCCCTCTTCGCCCTCAGCGGCACGCCCGCCCGGGGAACGGAGGGCCAGAACGCGGCCCGGCCCGTCAGGTACAGGATCGCCGGGAGGAAGGTCAGGGTGGCCGCCCAGGCCAGCACGATGCCGGAGGCGGCGATGGGGCCGAGTGAGCTGTTCGAGTTCAGGTCGGAGGCCAGCAGGCACAGCAGGGCGATGGCCACCGTGGCCGCGGAGGCGGTGATGGCCCCGAAGGAACCCCGCCAGGCGGTCGTGAGGGCGTCGAAGGCCCGGGGTCGCCGGCGCAGTTCCTCGCGGTAGCGGGCCACCATCAACAGGGAGTAGTCCGTGGCCGCGCCGATCACGAGGATGGACAGGATGCCCTGGGACTGGCCGTTGAGGCTGATCCAGTCCGCCCGGGCCATCCAGTAGATCGCGAGAACGGCCACGCTGAGCGCCGCCACCGAGTTCAGCAGGACCAGGACCGGCAGCAGCACCGAGCGGTAGACCAGGACCAGGATGACGAACACCACGCCCAGCGCCACGGCCAGCAGCAGCCCGTCGATGCCGGCGAACGCGCCCGCCAGGTCCGCGGCGAGGCCGGCGGGACCGGCCACGTGCAGCTCGACGCCGGCCAGGGCGCCGTCACCGGCCGCCTCCAGGTCCCCGGTGGCGTCCTGGACGAGCCCGCGCAGGCCCTCGACCACCACGTCGGACTCGGACGCGGAGGTGTCGATGAGGGCGATGTACTGCACGGCCTCGCGGTCCTCGGAGATGCTGGGTCCCACCACCCGGTCCACGCCCTCGGCCGCGCCCAGTTCCTCGCCCAGGGCGGCGAGGGCGTCCAGCTCGGCCTGGGCGCCCTCCGGGATGGTCCGGCCGGCCGGCAGTTCCCCCACCACCAGGGCGGGAACCTGGTCCGTCCCGCTGAACTCACCCACCCATTCCCCGGCGCGGGTGGACTCGGCGGAGGCGGGCAGGAAGGTCGACTGGTCGTTGGAGGAGACGTCCGAGAGCTTGCCGAAGGTCGGCCCGCCGATCCCGGTCCCGGCCAGCCAGGCCAGCACGAGCACGACTGCCGCGGCCACCCGTAGGGCGATGGACGTCCCGGACGAGGACGTCGGCGAGGGGTCGGGAGAGGAGGGGGCGGAGGACCCGGCGGTGCGTGCCCGGTCCGGAGTGAGGGTTCGCTGCATGGGCCCACAGTACCCCAAACCCCTCGATCACCGAGATACTTTCCCGGCTAATGAGATAGGGTGGTGCGGGTACTGGGGCCGTAGAATAAGGGGTCGTCCACTCACCACCCCGCGGAGGAGGCCAGCATGCCGGACGCCCCCCATGCGCCCCATGCAGCCGAGCAGATGCGGCTCCTGGTCCACGCCCTGCGGCGCTATGCCGAGGCCTCGGACCGCACGGTCGAGGCCGCCGGGAACCAGCACGGGATGTACCGGACGGACCTGCGCGCCCTGACCCTGCTGATGCAGCGGCAGGCCGAGGGGCTGCAGACCACGCCGAAGGACCTGGGCCAGCTGCTCAACCTCACCTCCGCCTCCACCACGGCCCTGGTGGACCGGCTGGTGGCCAACGGGCATGCCGAGCGCAGTCGCTCCACCACGGACCGGCGCAGCGTGATCGTCCAGCACACGCCCACGGCGCAGGCCGAGGGCCGGGCCATCTTCTCCCCCATCAGCCAGCACATGATGCAACAGCTGGCCCGCTTCAGTCCCGAGCAGATGCGCACCGCCGCAGAGGTCCTCGCGGCAGCGACGGCCGCGCTGGAGGACCTGGACGTGGCCGGGCCCAGCCCCACCGGCTCCCGCCCGCGGCCTCAGTAGACTGGTCCCCGCGCTCGCGGAACCCCGCGCCGCGTGCCCCCTCGATCCTCCGGAGGCCACCGTGGCCCGTCGCCCCCTGCTGCTGGCCGTGGACGGCCGCTCCGGTGCGGGCAAGACCTCCCTGGCCCTGGAACTGGCCGCGTTGCTGCGCCCCCACCTGGACGTCGAGGTCTTCCACCTGGACTCCATCTACCCCGGGTGGGAGGGGCTCGCCGGCGCCCTGGAGACCTACGCCGCCGAGGTTGTCACCCCCCTGGCGGACGGCCGCACCGCCCACTGGTGCTGGTGGGACTGGGAGAACGGCCGGCCGGGACGGGCGGGCAGCACCCGGCCGGCCGACGTCGTGATCCTGGAGGGCGTGGGCGCCGGCGTCGGACCCGCCCGCGCGGCCCTGGACGCCCTGGCCTGGGTCGAGCTGCCGGCCGGCGAGCGCAAGGACCGCGCCCTGGGCCGGGACGGGGAGAGCTTCGCCCCGCACTGGGACCGCTGGGCCGCCCAGGAGGACGCCTACCTGGCCCGGCACGACCCCGCCTCCCACGCCGCGATCACCGTGGACAGCACCGCCGGGACGACCGGCGCCGCCCCGCTGCTCGTCCAGGCACTGCGCACCCTGCCGGGGTGGGAGGCCGCCCTGGCCCTGGTGCCCGCAGCGGCCCGGCCGGCCCTGCACCACCGCACGGTGACCGGCGCCGGGGACCCGCAGGTGCTGTTCGAGGCAGCCGGGGGCCCGGCGGCGCCCACGGCGATGCTGTTGGAGAGCTCGGACCACGCCACCACGCCGGCACCCGGCCGCAGCCGGCACGCCATCCTCGGCCTGGCGGGCCCCGCCGACCCGGTCGCCGAGCATGCCGGCGGGGCCACGGTGGTGCGCCACGGACCGGTGACCGTGCGGCATGAGGGCCCGTGGTTCCGATGGCTGGCCGGAGCCTGGCCGGCCGGCGAACCGGCCCGTCCCGGCGAGGCGACCGGTGCGCCCGGCCCGGCAGGGCCCTTCCGGTCGGGCTGGATGGACTGGCTCGGCTATGGCCTCAAGCGGGAGGCCGGCTCCCGGACGGGCCCGCCACCCTGCGCGGCGGACCCGCCGGCCCGGCGGACGCGTTGCTGTTCCGCCCCTCGCGCGTGGCCACGGTGGACCACCAGGCCGGCACCACCACGCTGTGGTGGTCCGGGGAGGACGACGGCGGCGCGGCCTGGGCGGAGCGCCTCGCCGCGACGGTGGGCGCCGTCCCCTCCGGCCCGGCCGTCCCCTCCGGCCCGGCCGTCCCCGCGTGCCCCGCGGGGCCCGCCCCGGCGTTCACCCTCCGCGACTCCCGCGAGCGCTACCTGGACAAGGTCCGCGCCGCCCAGCAGGAGATCCGCGACGGCAACACCTACGAGGTCTGCCTGACCACCATGCTCGAGGCGTCCTGGCCGGCCTCCCCCGACGCCGCGCCCTTCGACGGCTGGGCCACGTACCGGCGGCTCGCCGCGGCGAACCGCGCGCCCTTCACGCTCTACCTGCGCTCAGCGGCCCCGGTGGGCTCCGGACCGGACCGCCCGGCCGTCGTCGAACTCCTCTCCACCAGCCCCGAGCGGTTCCTGGCCCTCTCCGCCGGCGGCCGGCTGGTCACCGAGCCGATCAAGGGCACCCGCCCCCGCGGGGCCACGCCGGAGCAGGACGAGGCGCTCGCCGGGGAACTGGCGTCCTCCGCCAAGGACCGGGCGGAGAACATCATGATCACGGACCTGGCGCGCAATGACCTGTCCCGGGTGGCCGTCCCCGGCACGCTGGCCACCGAGCGGGTGTGCGCGATCGAGTCCTACCCCACCGTCCACCAGATGGTCTCCACGGTGAGCGCCCAGCTGGAGCCCGGCGTCGCCCGGGCGGAGGCGGTGGCGGCGGCCTTCCCCCCGGGGTCGATGACCGGGGCCCCGAAGATCTCCACCATGGAGATCCTGGAGCGCCTGGAGGCCGGGCCGCGGGGCGTCTACTCGGGCGTGGCCGGGTACCTGTCCGACGACGGCGCCGCCGACCTCAGCGTGCTGATCCGCACCCTGGTCGCCACCGGCGGGTACGGCGGGACCGGGTACGGCGGGACCGGGCACGGCGGGACCGGGCACGGCGGGACCGGGCACGGCGGTACCGGGCACGGCGGGACGAGGCTGTCCCTCGGCGTCGGCGGGGCCATCACCGCGGACTCCGTGCCCGAGGAGGAGTGGGACGAGGTGCGCACCAAGGCCCACGGCGTGCTGCGGGTGCTGGGCTCGGCGTTCCCGGGTGACCTGCCCGCGGGCAAACGGCCCTGACGGCCCCGTGGCCGCGGGCGGGCCGGATCACTGCAGGGCGGAGGTGAGGCGGAAGACGTTGTCCACCCAGCGCTCGGCCCGGGGACGGGCGTCCCACTGGTCCTTCGTCAGCTCCTCGGAGACCGCCCGGTATTGCTCGATCACCGAGGACAGGGCCTCGACCATCTCGGCGCCCACCGTCAGCACCGAGACCTCCATGTTCAACGAGAACGAGCGCATGTCCATGTTGGAGGAGCCGAAGACGGCCACGTCCTCGTCCACGGTGAACAGCTTGGCGTGCAGCACGTTCGGGTCCGGGTAGCGCCAGATCCGGATGCCGGCGGACAGCAGGGCGTCGTAGTAGGACTGCTGGGCGTGGTGGACCATGAGCTGGTCGGCCCTGCGGCACACGAACAGTTCCACGTGCACGCCCTTCTGCGCGGCGGTGGTCAGGGCGTAGAGCATCGAGTCGTCCGGCACCAGGTACGGCGAGACCACCACCAGCCGGCGCTTGGCGGCGTAGAACAGGTGGTTGAACAGGCGCAGGTTGTTCTCGGTGGAGAACCCGGGCCCGGAGGGAAGCACCTGGGCGATCGAGCCCTCGTGCTCGGTCAGCTCCTCCTCGGTGGGGTCCCGCAGCATCCCCTCCAGCGCGTCCCCCGTCTCGGAGAACCAGTCGGTGGCGAAGACCACGTCCAGCGAGGCCACCGTGGGGCCGGTGACCCGGGCCATCAGGTCCACCCACTGCCGGCCCATCCGGTGGGCCGAGCGCCGCTTGTACCCGGGCTCGATCAGGTTCTGGGAGCCGGTGTAGCCCACCACCCCGTCCACCACGAGGATCTTGCGGTGGTTGCGCAGGTCCGGGCGCTGGTACTTCCCGCGCAGGGGCTTCACGGGCATGGCCGGATGGTACTCCAGCCCGGCCGCATCCAGCCGCCGGGTCAGTTGCCGGTACCCGGGCACGCGCAGCGAGGCGATGTGGTCGAACAGGATCCGCACCCTCACCCCCCGGGCCTTCGCCCGCTCCAGGGCGTCCAGCACCACGTTGGCGTACCCCTCGCGGCCCTCGGGGTCCACCGCCATGATGTAGAAGACCAGGTTGACGTAGTCCGTGGCGCGGTCGATGTCCTCCGCCATCCGCCGCATCGACTCGCGGTAGTCGGCGATGAACTCGAAGTGATTGCCGTCGAGCATCGGGAAGCTGGTCAGGTTGCGGGTGAGCTGCGCG
This sequence comes from Micrococcus sp., assembly GCA_029961105.1. GTDB lineage: Bacteria > Actinomycetota > Actinomycetes > Actinomycetales > Micrococcaceae > Citricoccus. The sequence continues at coordinate 68,573 of JASBVO010000010.1, forward strand.
GCCATGACCACGTATTCGGGGGCCTGGCCGGCGTCGTTGGGCAGGTCCAGGTGCGAGGTGGCACGGCTGAGCGCCTCGTTGACCGCGTGCTGGCGGGACCGGCGCTGCCCGCCGAGCCGGAACGAGCCCAGCAGCAGGAACAGCACGAGGCCGGGCAGGGGCAGGAAGAAGATGACCAGCAGCCAGGCCATCGCCACGGCGGGCCGGCGTCCCCCGGGCACGATGCCGAGCAGCAGCACGCGGATGCCGACGTCGATGACCCAGGACAGGACCGTCAGCCAGAGGGGATAATTGCCGAACTCGGCGAGCGGCCAGAGCATTCCCCCAGCCTACTGTGCGGTAGGAGCCACGAGGTCCAGCAGCTGCCCGATGCGCTCCTCGTCCAGCGGGCGGCCGAACATCACGTGCAGCAGCAGGGTCGCGCCCACGGTCTCGGCCAGGACCGACGGCGGCGCCGGCAGCGAGCGCGGGTGGGTGCGGTCCTGCGCGTGGAAGCGGGCGTCGAGCCCGGTCATGATCGGCTGGATGAGGGCCTCGTCGATCGCCTCGGCCGTCTCCCCCGCGGCGGCCAGGGCGGACATGATGGCCTGGACCAGGCGGGAGGTGTCTCCCTCCTCGACCCGGTCCCGGATCTCCAGCAGCCAGTCGCGCAGGTCGGCGCGCAGGTTCCCGGTGTCCGACGGACCGCCGATCGGCACGTCCAGGTACTTCTCCGCGATGGCCTCGACCACCACCTCGGCCTAGGACCCCCACCATCGGTACACCGTCTGCTTACCGACGCCGGCCGCCGCGGCGATGCCCTCGACGGTCAGGTGCTCGAAACCGCCGGCGAGCATGAGCTCGGCGGCGGCGGTCAGGACGGCGACACGGGACTTCTCGCTGCGCGGACGCCCCCGCTGCTCTGCGGGAGCCCGCCGTGGGGCTGCGCTCACCGACGACCTCCTGTGCTTGTCCGGTCCCATGCCCGGTGCCCGGCTCCGTCACCGGAATCCACCGCTCCGGAACCCGTTCCGATACGAGACGTTCCGTCTACTATAGTGGGCGCCGGGACCGCCCGGCGGCCTCTCCCCCGATGCACCACCCCGGGCCCCGCCGCAGTCCTCCCCTCCCGAAGGAGCGCCCCGTCATGGCCGAATTGCTCTACCGTCTCGGATTCGCCTCGTCCCGCCGGCCCTGGGTCGCCATCGTCGCCTGGCTGGCGGCACTGGCCCTGGCCGTGGGCGGGTTCCTCGCCTTCGGCGGCGCCCTGACCTCCTCGATCACCATCCCGGGCACGCCCACCGCCCAGGTCACCGACCGCTTGCAGGAGGAGTTCCCCGAGGCCGCCAACGGCACCGGGTCGGTGGTGTTCCGCAGCACCGATGGCCGCGAGCTCACCGAGGACCAGCGCCGGGCCATCAGCGAGGTGCTCGCCGGGGTGGCCGGTCTCGGGAGCGTGGACTCCGTGGTGGACCCCTTCGCCACCGAGCGGGAATTGTCCGGCCGGCGGGCCGAGATCGAGGACGGCCGGGCGCGAGCGGATCGCCCAGGCCGAGGCGCGGCTGGAGGCCTCCGAGCAGGAGCTGGAGGCGGGGCAGGCCGAGCTCGACGCCGCCCGGGCCCAGGCCGAGGCGGCCGGCGCCCCGCCGGCGATGACCGCACAGCTGGATGCCCAGCAGGCCCAGCTCGACGCCGGCCGCGCCCGGCTCGAGGACGGCCGGGCGCAGCTCCGGGAGCAGCGGACGCAGCTGGAGGAGGGTTCCGCCGGGACCGAGTCCGGCGCCGCGGACCTGGACCGGGGCGAGGCCCTCCTGGCCCTGGCCGGGGACTACCGCACCGTCTCCGCGGACGGCAGCACCGCCGTCGGGACCGTGGTCTTCGACCGGCCGAGCCTCGACGTGTCCGACGAGACCCAGGATGCGGTCCTCGCCGTGCTCGAGGGCGCGGACATCGACGGCGTCGAGGTCCTGCCCACCACCTCGCTGTCCCAGACCATCCCGAAGATCGTCGGCCCGGCGGAGGTGGTCGGGCTGGTCGTGGCCGCGATCGTGCTGGTCGTCATGCTCGGGACCCTCATCACCGCGGGCCTGCCGATCCTCACCGCGCTGATCGGCGTGGGCATCGGGGCGGCCGGGGCCCTGGCGTTCTCCGGCACGGTGGAGATGCTCTCGGTGACCCCCGTGCTGGGCCTCATGCTCGGCCTGGCGGTGGGCATCGACTACGCCCTGTTCATCGTCAACCGGCACCGCCGGCAGCTCAAGGACGGCGCGGCGCTGCACGAGTCGATCGGCCTGGCCAACGGCACCTCCGGCAACGCCGTGGTGTTCGCCGGCCTGACCGTGATCATCGCGCTGGCCGCGCTGAACGTCACCGGCATCCCGTTCCTGGGCCTCATGGGCACCGTGGGCGCCTTCTGCGTGCTGATCGCCGTGCTGATCGCCGTGTCCCTCACCCCCGCCCTGCTCGGCCTGATCGGCTACCGCGCGCTGAGCCGCACCGAACGCGCCCGGCTGCAGCGGGCCCGGGAGGCCCAGGCCGTGGAGCGGGGCCTGCTCCGCCAGGAGGACCGGGGCCGCGAGTCGGCCTCCGCGCTCCAGCTCCGGTCCCGCGGGGCCGACGGCGCCGGTCAGCGACGCCGCCCGATGCCCACCGCCCGCGCGGTGGTGACCGCGCTGGTCAGCGTGGCGGTCCTGGCGATCATCGCCATCCCGTTCTTCTCCATGCGCCTGGGCCTGCCCGACGGCGGCTCCGAGCCCGAGGAGTCGGCCGCGTACCAGTCCTACACGGCCCTCGGCAAGGCCTTCGGCGAGGGCTACAACGGGCCGCTCGTGGTCACCGCCGACCTGCCCGCCGGACTGGACGACGGCGAGGTGATGGACCAGCAGATCGCCGTCGGGGAGCAGCTGGCGGCCCTGGAGCACGTGGAGGCGGTGGTGCCCGCCGCCGTCAACGGGGACTCCACCATGATGATGTTCCAGGTCATCCCGGCCGAGGGGCCCAACGCGGTCTCGACCGGGGAACTGGTGCACACCCTGCGCGGCACCACCCCGGCCGGCGAGGCCTCTGACCTGGCCGTGGCCGGGCTGACCAGCGGGTTCATCGACGTGGCCGCCAAGCTGGCCGACGCACTGCCGCTCTACCTGGGCGTCGTCGTCGGGCTGTCCCTGGTGATCATGATCGTGGTGTTCCGCTCCCTCGTGGTCCCGCTGATCGCCACCGGCGGGTTCATCCTCTCCGTGTTCGCGGCCATGGGCGGCGTGGTGGCCATCTACCAGTGGGGCTGGCTGTCCGCGGTGTTCGGCGTGCACAACCCGGGCCCGATCCTGGCGTTCCTGCCGACGATCATGGTGGGCGTGCTGTTCGGGCTGGCCATGGACTACCAGCTGTTCATCTCCTCCGGCATGCGCGAGTCCTACGCCCACGGGGCCTCGTCCCGCGTGGCCGTCATGGACGGCCTGCACGCCGGCCGGTCCGTGGTCACCGCCGCGGCGATCATCATGATCTCCGTCTTCGGCGGCTTCGTCTTCGCCGAGTCCGCCATGATCCGGCCCATCGGCTTCGGCCTGGCCTTCGGGGTGCTGCTGGACGCCTTCCTCGTGCGGCTGCTGCTGATGCCGGCCCTGATGCACCTGGTCGGCGACGCCGCGTGGTGGCTGCCGAGGTGGCTGGAGAAGATCCTGCCGAACGTGGACGTGGAGGGCGCGGCCCTGGAGCGCGGCCACGCCCACCCGGAGCCCGACGAGGCCGACGATGACGTGGCCGGGGACGAGGCGCCCGAACAGGAGGCGGAACCGGAACCGGCCCGGGTCTGACGGAGTCGTAGTCTGGGGTCCATGACGCACGCACCCGCATCGTTCACCCCGGAACCCGGTGGTTCCGTCGCCGTGTTCCTCGAACCGTCCGCGGACGGGCTCGCCGCCCGGCTCGCCGATCCGCGGCAGCCCGCCGTGCTGGTCACGGACCAGGGCCTGACCCGCGGAGACGGGGTCTTCGAGACGATGACCGCCATCGCCGGGCCGTCCGGGCACCGGATCCGTAAGGAGGACTCCCACCTCGAGAGGCTGGCCTCCTCGGCCGCGTCCCTCGACCTGCCGGTCCCGGACGCGGAGTCCTGGCGCCAGGCGGCGGCCGCCGGGCTGGAGGCCTACGCGGCCGGCACCCCGGGCACGGACGCCGTGGTCAAGCTCGTGGCCACGCGGGGACCCGAGGGCGTCCCCGGGGGCGGGCACTACGTGAGCGGCACCGCGGACACCGGGTCCGACGGCGAGCTGACGGACGTCACCGCAGGGACCAAGCCGGACGCCCCGGCACTGAGCGGGACCTACTGGGTGCTGGTCTCCGCCGTCTCCCCCGGGCTGGCCGCCGCGCGCGAGCGGGGCCTGTCCGTCCTGCTGCTGGACCGCGGCTTCGACTCCTCGGTCTCCGAACGCGCCCCCTGGCTGCTCATGGGGGCCAAGACCCTCAGCTATGCGGTGAACATGGCGGCCATGCGCTTCGCCGCCGCCCAGGGGGCGGACGACGTCATCTTCGTGTCCTCCGACGGCAAGGTCCTCGAGGGGCCCACCTCGACCGTGCTGCTGGCCCGCCGGGTCCCCACCGCGGACGGCGCGGACACCGTGGAACTGGTCACGCCGCTGCGCAGCTCCGGGATCCTGCCAGGAACCAGCCAGGGCACCATCTTCGCCGCCGCCCAGGAGGCCGGGTGGGACCTCGGCTACGGGCCGCTGGAGCCCTCGGACCTGCTGGACGCCGACGGTGTCTGGCTGGTGTCCTCCGTGCGCGGGGTGGCCCCGGTGACCAGCCTGGACGGGGTCACCCTGGACGTGGACCGGGAGCTGACCGACCGGCTCGCGACCTTCCTGGACGCGGACCGCTCCCCCGGGCGGCACGGCCCGCTGCACTGAGCGGCGGAGTCCGCCGGGCCCTCAATCGACCCGCTCCGCCGTCTCGGCCACGCCCGCGAGGTCCTTGACGGCCGGCCCCTCGAGCCGCGAGCCGTCCGCCGCGAAGCGGGACCCGTGCAGCGGGCAGTCCCAGGAGCGTTCTGCGTCGTTCCAGGAAACGATGCCGCCCAGGTGCGTGCAGACCGCCGACATCCGGCAGGTGACCCCGTCCACCGTGGAGACCGCCACGGGCCGCCCGTGCTCCCGGCCGACGACGCCCTGGCCCTCCGCCGGCGGCTCGTCCGGCAGGGGCCTCAGCTCGGCCGAGGCCCAGCCGGTGGCCAGCCGCGCACCCACCGCGGCGTTGTCCTTCAGGCCGGTCAGCAGGTCCGAGGGCGTGGTGAGGCGCCGTTCCATCGGCTTGGCCCAGTCCACGGAGCCGCCCAGGATCTGCGCGGAGATCCGCAGGGCGGCCGAGACGCCGTTGGTCATGCCCCACTTGTTGAATCCCGTGGCCAGGTAGATGTGGCCGCCGCCGCGGGGCAGGGTCCCGACGAAGGGGATGAGATTGGCGGAGCGGTAGTCCTGCGCGGACCAGGCATGCGTGCGCTCGGCTCCGGGGAAGTGCTCCTGGGTCCACGCCTCCAGGTTGTCCACGGCCGCCTGCGGCGAGGCCGACCGGCCCACCACGTGGCCGTTGCCGCCCACGACCAGCAGCTCGCCGCCGTCGACCGGCGCCGTGCGCAGGCTGCGGGACGGGCTGTCGGCGCTGAGGTACATCCCCCGGGGGATGCGGCCCGGGACCCGGTAGGACTGTGCGTAGGAGCGGTTGGGGCTGAGCTTGGCGAAGTAGCCGCCGCGGTCCAGGACCGGCACGCCCGTGGCCAGGACCAGCCGAACGGCCCGGACCTCACCCGCGGTGGTCTGCACGGTGAGCGGTGACCGGAAGCCGGCGCCCGTGACTCGCACGCCCTCCACCAGCCTCCCGCCGCGCCGCCGGAACTCGGCGGCCAGGGAGTCCAGCACCTGCATCGGGTGGATCTGCGCCTGGTCCTCCAGCCGGATCGCCCCCGCCACGGGGTAGGGCAGCTCGGTGTCCGTCGTCCAGGTCACCTCCAGCCCCGCGGCCAGGTCCGCCTCCTGCTCGGCGTGCAGGCGGGCCAGCCCCTCCTCGGTGGTGGCGTAGGTGTAGGCCGGCCGGCGCTGGTAGTCGACCCCCTGCTCGTCCAGGTAGCGCAGCAGCCAGGACTGCCCCTCCCGGTTGCCCTCCACGTAGGAGCGCAGCACCCGGACCGACTGGTGGCGGCTGATCTCCGCCAGGGTCGTGCCCTGCAGCAGGGTGACCTTCGCGGTGGTGTTCCCGGTGGCCACGGCTCCGACGGACCGGGCCTCCAGCACGGCCACGCGCTGGCCGGCACGCGCCAGCAGGACCGCGGTGGCCAGCCCGGTCAGGCCGGCCCCGGCGACCACGGTGTCGTACCGCTCGTCCGGGGTGAGGCGGTCGGCGCCGGTGGCGGGGACCGGGTGGGTGTCCAGCCAGAGGGAGGTCCTGGGATTCATGCTGCTTCCTTCCTGTTCCGTCCTACGAGGTCCGGTGAAGTCCGCGCCGGGTGCGGCGCCGGGTGAGGCCGCGCGCTCTCGTCATCGTAGAGGGGCCGGCCGCGGCCCCACATCCCTTGGCAGCCCGGGTCGGGTGCCGGCGGCCGGGGTCGGGTGCCGGCGGCCGGGGTCGGGTGCCGGCGGCCGGGGTCGGGTGCCGGCGGCCGGGGTCGGGTACCGGCGGCCGGGGTCGGGTACCGGCGGCCGGGTGGGCCGCCGCGCGTCGGCGGGTGCGGCTTCGCTGGCCGGCATCCGCGAGAGGATAGAGGCATGCGACTGTGGACCCTGCACCCCCGCTACCTCGACCGCCCCGGCCTGACCGGCGGCTGGCGAGAGGCCCTGCTGGCACAGGCCGTGCTGGCCGGGCGCACGCGCGGTTACCGGTCCCACCCGCAGCTGGTCCGCTTCCGGCGCCACGCGGACACGCCCGCGGCCGTGAGCGCCTACCTGGCCGCGCTCGCCGACGAGGCGGAGCGGCGCGGCTACCGCTTCGACCGCTCCCGGATCGACCGGCCCCTGGCCGCGGGCGGCACAGCCTCGTCCGGCGGGGCAGACGGGGCAGACGGCACAGTCGGGGCAGTCGGGGCAGTCGGGACAGACGGCACAGTCGCGACGGGTGGCACGCCGGCGGTGACGCCGATCCCCGTCACCGAGGGCCAGGTCGCCTACGAGTGGCAGCACCTGCTGGCCAAGCTCGCCGAGCGTAGCCCGGAACAGTACGCCGCGGTCCGCGAGGTCACCGCCCCGGAGGTCCACCCGCTCTTCCAGGTGGTACCCGGTCCCGTCGAGGACTGGGAGCGCCCAGCCGCTCCGCCCACCGCTCCCAGGGCCGGGACTCGCTGAAGTTCAGCTCCAGGGTCCGCAGCGCCCGGCTCAACCGCCGGGCGAGCTGGGAGCCCCCCTTCAACGACCGGGCGGAGACGCCGACCACGAGGCGGGGATCGACACTCACCCCGGTCCTCGGGCCCAGGGCCAGGGCGAGGTCCATGTCATCGTGCACCTCCCGCTCCCAGCGGTGCACCCGGTCCCGGACCTGGTGCCAGGCCGTACGACGCAGGGCCATGTTCGAGCCCCACAGCACGGGGCCCGCGGCCGCCGCGTGACCCAGGGCGTAGTAGGCCCCGAGGTAGAGGGCCGCAACCGGGACTCCCACGGCCCTCGGCAGGTCCTCGAAGACTCCCCAGCCCGTGATCGCCACAGAGGACGGCCGCCGCGCCAGCCCCGCCGCCACCTTCTCCACCCAGTCCGCCGGCGGCACGGAGTCCGCGTCCAGCCGGGCGATGATCGGGGTGCGGGCGGCGTCATAGCCGGCGGCGGCCGCGGCCCAGATGCCGATCGACGCCTCCTCCAGCACGGTGGCCCCGTGGGCCCGGGCGGTCTCGGCCGTGGCGTCAGTGGAGGCGTTGTCCACCACGATCACCTCGGCCGGCGGCCGGGTCTGGCGGGCCAGGGCGCGCAGGCATCGCTGGAGCATGACCGCGTCGTCGCGCGCGGGGATCACCACGGTCACGTCCCGGGCCCCCGGCGCTCCGTCCCCCGCTCCACCCGCCGCGGCGCCCTCGGCCGTGGTCACGGCGTCCGCCCGGCCGTGGTCAGTCGGCGGTACAGCGCCCCGCCGGCCACCGAGCCGGCCAGGCCGGCGGCGAGATCCCCGATCGTGTCCCCGTACCCCACCTGGATGGCCGGGTCCAGGTAGGTGTGCCCCGCCCACTCCCCGAACTCCCAGCCCACGGCCAGCAGCACCCCGAGGGCGGTGACGAGCAGGACCGTCCCGACGCCGGCCCGCCCCGGACGCAGCCAGCCGGCCCGCTGGACCCCGGCGGCGGCGAGCACGGCAAGCAGACCGGTCACCGCGCAGTGCGCCAGGATGTCAAGCCAGGAGACCCGCTGGTAGGCATCGGCCATGGCCGCCCACGCGGCGGCCGGCAGGGCCACGGCGGTGCCCGCCTGGACCGCGGGCTGCAGGGGGGCCAGCCGCACGGTGACCTGGCCCAGCAGCACCAGGGCGAACAGGGCGACGGCCACTACACCGTCCAGCAGCCCTGCCAGCAGGCTGACCACGGTGAGCACGGCGGCGCCGTCCGCGACGAGGCCGGCCCAGCGGCCCTGGACCTTCAGCACCCGCCATGGCGCCGTCCACCCGGGCCGGGTCCGCGTCCGTTCAGCCACGCAGGCCGATCCAGAGGAACAGCAGGGTCAGCAGGAAGCCGGTGACCTGGTTGAGCCAGAGGAAGCGCCGCCAGCCCTCATGGGCCCTCTCGCAGCGTTCATCGGGCAGGGAGCGGAACGGCAGGATGCTCAGGATGTACGGGACCGCGAGCAGCCCGGCCAGTGCCCCGGGCCAGCCGGTCAGCAGCGCCACGACGCCGGCCGCCGCGTACAGCGCCACGGCCACGCGCACGGTCGTCGCGGCCCCGAGGACGGTGGCGATCGAGCCGATGTCCGCCTCCCGGTCCGCGGTGACGTCCTGCACGGCGCCGAAGGCCTGCGAGGCCATGCCCCAGAGGAAGAACGCGACGAGGGAGGCCGCGGCCGGCACCGTCCAGGCGCCGTCCGCCAGGGCCAGTCCGAATGCGGCCGGCCCCACGAAGTGCGTGGACGAGGTCATCGAGTCCAGCACCGGCCGTTCCTTGAGCCGGATCCCGGGAGCGGAGTAGCCGACCACCGCGGCCAGCGTGACGGCCAGGACGAGGGTCGAGGCCGCGTCTCCGAGCACCACGAGGGCGAGGACGAAGGGCAGGGCCAGCAGCCCGGAGGCCCACAGGGTCAGCCCGTGCCACCGGTCCGAGAGCACGATGCCCTCGATGCCGCCCTTGCGGGGGTTGCGCAGGTCGGACTCGTAGTCGAAGACGTCGTTGATGCCGTACATCAGCAGGTTGTAGGGAATCAGGAAGAACAGGGTCCCGACCAGCAGTTCCGCGGTGATCTCGCCACCGCAGAGCAGGTAGGCCGCGGCGAAGGGATAGGCGGTGTTGATCCAGCTCACGGGGCGGGAGGAACCCAGCAGCTGGCGGGTGGCCTCGCCCACCACGGCCGTCATGACCGCTCCCGGGGGCCGGGCACGGGGTGCAGCAGTTCCCAGACCGAGGGCAGCAGCAGCCCGGCGGCCACCGGCCAGGCGAAGTCCTCCACCGGCACGAGTCCGAGCCGCCAGCCGGTCAGCAGCTCCTCGTTGTACCGGAACAGGTCCGCGGCGACCATGACGTTGTCGAACACCGCCGTGAGCACCAGCAGGACGAGGATCATCGAGGTGGTGATCGCCCACCAGCGGAGGCCCAGCCGGCGCCGCCAGCTGGCGACCACCGCGACCACCACGGCGAGTGCCAGGAAGACCAGGGCGAGGGACAGGTACGTCATGGCCGCCCTCCTGCCGCCTGCCGCGGCCTCCCGGTACCCTCCGGACGCTCCGAGACCTGCCCGACACCGCGCCGCCCGGCGTGTCCGCCCAGGACGAGCTCCAGGAGCCCCCGAAGCACCAGGGCCAGGTAACACAGGAAGGTGATGAAGAGGATCTCCTCGAGCGGCAGTTCCGGGGCCAGCATGATGCCGGTCATCGCCGCCGACTGCCCGGCGCCGTAGTGGCGGGCGGCGATGGCCGCGAGGTCCCACGCCAGGAACGTCGCCAGCCCGATCCCCAGGGTGGCCGCACCCACCCGCGGGGCGCGCCAGAGCACCAGGCGGAACCGGTGGTCCAGCAGCACCATGCACCCGAGGCCGGCCAGCAGCGAGGCCAGGTAGATCACCGCCATGGGGCCGCCTTCCCCGCGGGGACCGGACGACCGTCCGGGTCCGGACCCGCCGCCGTCGGGCCGTCCGCGGTGGGCACCAGCGGTTCGGCCAGCGGGCTGGCGGAGTGGTCCCCGCGCAGCCGCTTGAGCAGGATCTCCGCGCTGATCAGGCACATCGGCAGGCCGATGCCGGGGATGGTGCTGGAGCCGGCGTAGTAGAGCGAGTCCACGCGGCGCGAGGCGTTGCCGGTGCGGAACATGGCGCTCTGGGCCAGGGTGTGCGCGGGGCCGAGCATGCCGCCGCGCCAGGCACCGAGGTCGCGGGCGAAGTCGGCCGGGCCCACGGTGCGCCGGACCACCACCCGGCCGGGCAGGTCCGGGATGCCGGCCCAGCGACCCACCTGCTCGATGGCCGCGTCGGCGACGGCCTCCACGGCCGGGTCGCCGCCGCCGTCGTGGCCCCCGCCGCCCAGGCCGGGATCGGCCGGCATCGGGACCAGGACGAAGAGGTTCTCGTGCCCGTCCGGCGCCACGTCCGGATCGGTGGCCGAGGGCCTGCACACGTAGACCGAGGCCGGGTCCGGGACGGTGCCGGCGCGGATCGCCCCGAAGTTCGCGTCCCAGTCGCGGGTGAAGAACAGGCTGTGGTGGGGCAGCTGCGGCAGCTCACCGCGCACCCCCAGCATCGCCAGCACCGCGCCGGGGCCGGACGTGCGGCGCTGCCAGTACGCCTCCGGGTAGGTCTGCAGCCGCGGCGGGAGCAGGGTGGTCTCGGTGTGGTGCAGATCGGCGGCGGAGACCACGACGTCGGCCGGCAGCACGCGCTCGGCCCCGTCCCGTCCGCGCACGCGCACCCCGGTGGCCCGGGCCCGGGTGCCGGTGACGAGCCCGCGGACCCCCCGGCGCCCGGTGCCGGTCCGGGTGCCGAAGCCGGACGGTGCCGTGACGATGCCCGTGGCCGGGGTCGCCGCGTGCAGCCGGACGCCGGACTCGCGGGCCAGCCGCACCATCACGTCGATCAGCCGGGTGAAGCCGCCCTGCGGGTACAGCACCCCGCCCGTCAGGTCGAGCGCACTCATCAGGTGGTACATGCTCGGGGCCCGGTCCGGCGAGGACCCCAGGAACACCGCGGGGTAGCCGAGCACCTGCCGCAGCCGGCGGTCGCGGAAGTGCCGGCCGGTGAACCGTTCCAGCGGCTCCAGCAGCAGCGGCCCGAGGCGGTGGAGCTGGGCGAGCAGGTCCCGGGAGAGGAACGGGCGGTAGGAGGTGAAGGAGGTGTAGAGGAACCGGCTGATGGCCATGTCATAGGTCAATGCCGCGGAGTCGAGGTACCGCTCCAGGGCGCGTCCCGCACCCGGCTCGACCTGCTCGAAGAGCTCCACGTTGCGCTGCCGGTCCGCCCGGATGTCCAACGGTGCCGGTTCGTCCTCGAAGAACACCCGGTAGCCGGGGTCGAGCTGTGCCAGGTCCAGCTCGGCGTCCGCGGAGGTGCCGAGCAGGTGGAAGAAGTGGTCGAAGACCTCGGGCATCAGGTACCAGGACGGGCCCGTGTCGAAGCGGAACCCGTCCTGCTCCCAGGTCCCGGCCCGGCCGCCGAAGTCCTCCCGGGCCTCCACGAGGTCCACGCTGTAGCCGTCCCGGGCCAGCAGGGCCGCGGAGGCCAGTCCGGAGATCCCGCCGCCGATGACCACCACCCGCCGGGCTCCCGGGGTCCCCGCTCCCCCGGTCCCGTCCATGCCCTCGCCCGTACCGTCGCTCATGCCGTCTCCTGCGCTCATGCCGCCGCTTGCGTTCATGCCGTCCCTCCCGCCAGGACTCGCATCAGGATCAGGGCCTTCTGCCGGTCCGGCACCCGGACGCGGGCCTCGCGGATCCGGGACGCCGGCGTCGACCGCAGCCGCCGGGACAGGGCCGAGTAGAGGGCGTGGGCCGCGCACACCGCGCGCCGGCTCGAGTCCGGCAGCATCCGCATGGCCTCCGCGGCGGCGGCGAGGTCGGCGTCGATGTCGTCCAGCAGCTCGTCCCGGTGCGCGTCGCTGAACGCGGCCGGGTCGAGGCCGGGGAAATAGGTCCGGCCCAGTTCGTCGTGGTCGTCGGCGAGGTCCCGGAGGAAGTTGACCTTCTGGAACGCCGCACCCAGCCGCTCGGCCCCCGGCCGGAGCCGGGCATAGGCCGCCTCGTCACCGCCGAGGAACACCCGCAGGCACATCAGGCCGACCACCTCCGCGGAACCGTGCACGTAGTCGGACAGGCTCTGGGCGTCGTGCCGGGACCGGACCAGGTCGGCACGCATCGACGCGAAGAACGGCTCCACGAGCTCGCGCCCGATGCCGAACTGCCGGGCCGTGAGCGCGAAGGCGTGCACCACGAGGTTGGCGCTGCGGGTACTGGCCAGCGCCCGGAAGGTCTCGGCCTCGAGCTCGTCGAGCTGCTGCCGGCGCCACGCGGCGCTCAGGGCGGGATCCGGGTCGTCGACGATCTCGTCGGCCACCCGCACGAGGGCGTAGATATTCCGCACGTGGGTCCGCTCCCGCGATGCCAGTAGCCGGCACGCCCAGCCGAAGGACGTCGAGTAGCCGGCGATGACCTGGGCCGCGCTGGCCTGCGCGACCGCGTCGTAGCGGTGCTCCGAGACCTTCATCGCCGGCCCGCCAGGGATCGTGCCGCGGCCTGCTGCGCCGAGGTCCCGGGCGCATGACTCCCGGGCGCCGCCGCGGGAACCGCCCGGGACGTCCGCCCGGGTGCTCCCGCGAGCGCTCCCCCGGCAGCCGGGCCCGTCCCCAAGGCCGACGCCGCCGCCTGCCGGATCTCGTCGGCCATCCCGGCGATCATGGCGTGCAGCGCCGGCGTCAGGGGTGTACGGCCCGCCGCGGCCAGGGCCCCCTCGAGGAACTCCTCGGCCAGGACGCTCACCCGGTCCCGGGCGCCGCAGTCCGTCAGCAGCGCGCGGGCACGGTCGGCGCCGCGGTCGTCCAGCGCGGGATCGCCCACCAGGTCGCGCAGCTCGGACCACGCACCGGTGGACCGGGCGTGGGCGATCAGCGCGGTGGGCTTGCCCTCGCGCAGGTCGGACAGGGTGCCCTTGCCGGTGCGCTGCGGGTCGCCGAACACGCCGAGCAGGTCGTCCAGCAGCTGGAAGCCGATGCCGAGGTGACGGCCGACCGGGGCCAGCGCCGTCACCGCTCCGGCCGGGGCACCGGCCAGCACGGCGCCCGCCTGCAGGGGAAGCCGGAAGGAGTAGACGGCCGTCTTCAGTTCGGCCACGCGCACGGCGTCCGCCACGCTCGCGGCGTGGCCGTCCACCGGCAGGGCGAGCCCGACGTCGGCCAGCTCGCCGGCCGCGGAGGCGTGCACCGCGTCCTCGAGCAGGTCCAGCAGGCGGTCGGTGACCCCCTCCGGCGCGCCGCAGCGGGCGATCATCCGGGTGGCGGTGACCAGGGCCAGGTCCCCGGCCAGCAGCCCCGCGGCACCGCCGTAGTGGTGGGCGACGCCCTCGGCCGCGCCCCGCCGTCGTGCCGTGGCGGCGAAGGTGCCGGACACGTTCAGCCGGCCGCGCCGCACCTCGTCGCCGTCGATGACGTCGTCATGCACCACGAAGGCGGTGTGCAGCAGCTCCAGGGCGGCGCCGACCCGGTCCACGGGCTCCGGCTCGGTGCCGCCCAGCGCCTGATGGGTGGCCGTGAGGAGCTGGGGCCGGAAGCGCTTGCCGCCCTCGACGGCCCCGGCCAGCGCGGCCCAGAGGTCCCGGTGACCGGGCCCGAGCCGCTGCGAGCGGGCCGCGCCCTCGTCCAGCACGCGCTGTATCTCCTGTTCGACGCCGGTCATGGCCTGTACTGTCCCGGGTCCGGGGCTCCGCCGTCCAGGGCCGGCAGGACGCCGGGGAGCTGTTCGGCCAGCCAGGGGCTCACGGACCACGGGGCCGCCGCCACCCACCGGCCCAGGTCCTCCGGGCTCACCCACCGGTGTTCCATCACCTCGTCGGGGTTCGGCCTGAGCCCGCCGGCGGCCCGGGCCACGTACACCGGGCAGAGTTCGTTCTCCACGGTGCCGGAGGCGTCCACGGCGCGGTACCGGAAGTCCGGCAGCACGCAGCGAACGTCCTCGAGGGCCAGGCCCAGCTCATGGCGCGCATAGCGGTGCACCGTGGCGATGCCCTCCTCGCCCTGCCGCGGATGCCCGCAGAAGGAGTTGGTCCACACGCCCGGCCACGTGCGCTTGGCCAGCGAGCGCCGGGTGACGAGCACGTCGCCGTCGTCCCGGTAGACGTAGCAGGAGAACCCGCGGTGCAGCGGGGTGGCCCGGTCATGGACGTCGGCGCGCGGAGCCAGGCCCACGGTCCGGCCCTCCTCGTCCACGAGGACCACGTGGTCGTCGGTCATCAGGTCCATGGCTGTTGCCCCTTCCGGACGGTGCCGGCGTCGTCCATCCCAGCCTAGGCTCTCCGGGCCCGAGATATCACGATCACAATGTTTCTAGCCTAGCTAGTGAAATTGAGCGTACCATCGGTTGCGTGGTCGATCTATCGCCAGATGAGGGGTCTCAGGGCTACTGGTTCGAGGAGTCGGACGGTGCCGTGGGGCTCCTGCGTGCCCTGCGCCGGTTCCGGGTCGCCGACCGGGACATGCGCCGGCGCATGAGCGAGGGCATGGACATGAACGCCACCGACGTGGACGCCCTGCGCTACGTCATCGCCCACGAACGGGCCCGCGAGGCTGTTACGCCCCGCGCCCTGGCCGCCTACCTGGGCATCTCCACCGCCTCCACCACCAAGCTGCTCGACCGGCTGGGCCGCTCCGGCCACCTGCGCCGGGATCCCCACCCGAGGGACCGGCGCTCGGTGGTCGTGGTGGCCACCGACCGCGCCCACGCCGAGGTGCGCGAGCGCCTGGCCCGGATGCACCGGCGGATGCTGGAGGTGGCCGAGGCCGTCCCGGAGGCGTCCCGGCCGGACGTGGCCCGGTTCCTGGACGCCATGGCGGACTGCCTCAGCGCCGAGGACACCCTGGGCGACCTGGGCCCGCCGGACGCGTCCACCGAGCCGATAGGCTGATCTACGGAAACGCTCATCGGCTGCGGAGGAATCCTTATGAACACCCTCGTGAACAAGCTCATCACCACCGGCGTCACGGTCGTCGGCGGCCTCGTCGCAACCAAGGTCGTCGAATTCGGCTGGAAGAAGGTCACCGGCCATGACGCGCCGAAGGACCTCGAGGACACCGACAACAACATGTGGGAGGCCATCGCGTTCGCGACCGTCGCAGCGGGCATCGCCGCGCTGATCCGGGTCACCTCCCAGCGCGGCGCCCACGAGGCCATCGAGCGGATGCAGGCCCGCTCCTCGAAGCCGAACAAGGCCGGGCGCGCCGAGGTCTGAGCCGGTCCGGCCGGCGGCCTGGCCACAGGCGGTTGCCGGTGCCAGGGGCCCTGGGCACCGCGCCGCCGGCCGCGGATGACGTCCTCAGTCCCGGCCGCGGTGGTCCGTGGGATCGGGCTGGGGCACGGTGCGCTGGTCCGCAGTGGCCGCAGGACGGCCCTGGTCGTCATGGCTGGCCACGACGTCGGCCAGCTCGTCCGTGTAGAGCATCTCCCGCTTGAGGTGCTTGGTGCGGTACCCGGCACGGCCCACCAGGTGGGCGGAGACCGGCGCGGTCAGCATCTGCAGCACCCAGGCCAGGACCAGCACCGGAACCCAGACCCAGGCGCGCCAGGCGAAGGCCAGCGCCAGCAGGACCAGCAGCAGCCCCAGCACCTGCGGCTTGGTGCCGGCGTGCATCCGGGAGAGCTGGTCCGGGAAACGGAACAGGCCGATGCCGGCCACCGTGGACAGCGAGGCCCCGAGGACCAGCAGGACTCCGGCGATGCCGTCCGCGATCGCGGGCCATGACTCAAGCATGCTCGACCGGCTCCTTCCGCCGTTCCGCCACGAACCTCGACAGCGTCACCGAGCCGACGAACCCGATCACGGACGCCACCACCACGAACACGATGTTGTCCGTGTGGTGGTTCACGGCCATCTCCACGCACAGGGCGGAGGAGATGATGATCAGCAGCACGTCGGTGGCGATGGCACGGTCCAGGATGGACGGTCCCACCACGATCCGGTAGATGGCTGCCACCCCGCCCGCAGCCAGAAGGGCCAGGCTGATGTAGCCGGCGATCTCCAGCACGCTCATGCCTTCCCCCTCCTTGAGGCCGCACCGGCGCGGCGGGCCTCGTCGTCCTGCACCAGTTGCAGGTCGGCCTTCGTGCCGATGGCCCGGATGATGGCGGCCTCGGTCCTCAGCGCCTCCTGGCGGAACCTCTCGACCGCCTCGGCGTCCTTCGCGTCCAGCACGTGCAGGAACAGCGTGGAGCTGGGCCGGTCCACGTCGATGACGAGGGAGCCGGGGACCAGGGCCAGGGCATGGCCGGTGAGCGTGACGATGAGGTCGTCGTGGCTGCGCAGCTGCACGGCCACCACGGAGTTCACGATCCTCGGGCCCTTGGTGATCGCATCCCAGGCCACGCTCACCGAGGCGGCCACCACGTGGCCGAGGAACGTCAGCGTGAAGACCAGGATGTGCCAGAGGTTAAAGCGGTCGGAGAAGTGCACCCGCGGCAGCCGGTAGAACCACAGGACCAGCACGGAGAACATCACGCCGGCGAGCAGGACCCCCGGTGAGAAGTCCTGCCACAGCGCCCCCCAGGTCAGGGTCAGCCCGAGCAGGATGGGCCACTGGCTCCAGAACGGGAGCCGCCCCTCCTGCTGCTCGTCCGTCGGACTCATGGCCGGCCCCCTTCCCCGTCGTCGGCCTCACCCGTGCCGCCCGGTTCCCCGGGGACATCGCCGCCCGGCCGGGTGCCGGCGTCGTTGCCCTCGCTGTCCGCCCCGTCGAGCGGCTGCAGGTCACCCGGCCCGGAGTTCTCCCGGTCCGGGGGTGCCACGATGCCCCGGTCCTGGAGTTCGTCGACGTCCAGCGCGGCCAGCTCCGCGGCCTCCTCCCCCAGCACGGCCTCGATGTAGGGGGTGCGGACCAGCATGTCCGTGGCCGCGCGGTCCGCGAAGGTGTACAGCGGACCGGCGAGGACGGTGAAGGACAGCCCCAGTGCGACCAGTCCGATGGTCGGGGCCACGAGCCCCGCCGTCGGTCCGCGCGGACCGGTCAGGGCCGGCGCGCGTCGCTCGGCATCGACCGAGCCCCCGGTGCCCGCGGCCGCCGCCCGTGCCGAGGCATGGGCCACCGTGGCCTCCTGTGCCTCCACGGCCAGCACGAGCTTGGCCGGTGGGTGCTCGACGTCCTCCACGCGGCGCCAGAACGCGCGGGTCCACACGCGCACCATGACCAGCAGGGTCAACAGGGAGGTGACCACGGAGGCGATGACGAGCGCCCACGCCATGGTGGTCTGCGCGCCGACGCCGGCCTGGATGAGCCCGACCTTGCCGAGGAAGCCGGAGAACGGGGGGATGCCGGCGAGATTCATGGCCGGGATGAAGAACAGGATCGCGATCAGCGGCGAGATCCGGGCCAGGCCACCGAGCCGGTCCACGTTCGCCGTGCCCGCCCGCTGCTCGATCAGCCCGGTGACCAGGAACAGGGAGGTCTGCACCGTGATGTGGTGGACCACGTAGAAGATGGTGGCGCCCAGGCCCAGGACGTTGGACAGCCCCAGGCCGAAGATCATGTAGCCGATGTGCGAGACCAGGGTGAAGGACAACACGCGCTTGATGTCGTTCTGGGCCAGGGCGCCGAGGATGCCCACGATCATCGTCAGCAGGGCGACCCACAGCAGCAGGACGTTCACCCGGTCCCCGGGGAACAGCAGGGTCTCGGTGCGCACGATCGCGTAGACGCCCACCTTGGTCAGCAGTCCGGCGAACACTGCGGTCACCGGCGCCGGGGCGGTCGGGTAGGAGTCCGGCAGCCAGAAGGACAACGGGAACACCGCGGCCTTGATGCCGAAGCCGACGAGCAGCATCACGTGGAGCACCATCTGCACGTCCGGGTCCAGCTGGGCGAGCTTGCCGGCCAGGTCGGCCATGTTCACGGTGCCGGTGGCCCCGTAGATCATGGCGATGGCGATCAGGAAGATCACCGAGGAGATCACGGAGACCACCACGTACGTCACGCCCGCACGGACCCGCGGACCGGTGCCGCCCAGGGTGAGCAGGACGTAGGAGGCGGTCAGCAGGATCTCGAAGCCGACGTACAGGTTGAACAGGTCACCGGCCAGGAAGGCGTTGGAGACGCCGGCCACGAGGATGAGGAAGGTCGGGTGGAAGATCGAGACCGGGCCGCCCTGGTCCTGGTCCGTGACGCCCTGCGCGGAGGCGTACACGAGCACGGCCAGCACGATCGCCGAGGAGACCACCAGCATCAGCGCCGAGAACCGGTCGACCACCAGGGTGATGCCCCACGGGGCCTCCCAGCCGCCGATGAACACCGCCACCGCCCCGGTGTCCCAGGTCGCGGCCAGCAGCAGGCACTCCACCACCAGGGTCACCGTGATCGTGGTGACGGTGGCGGCGATCTGGGCCCTGGGCCGGCGCACCAGCACGAAGGCCAGCGCGGCACCGAGGATGGGCAGCAGCACGGCCAGGGGGGCGAGGGAGACGAGGCCCTGGTCCATCAGCCCTCTCCCTTCCGCCGCCGGCCCCGTGCGCCGGGCCCGGCCTGATCCCGCGTGTCCTGCCCGTCGTCCCGATGCTGCTCCGGGAACCTCGGCGGACGGGCCCGCGGACTGCCGGCCCGCTCGTCCTCGTCCGGGAGGTGGTCGTCGTGCCCGCGGTAGCCCACCGGATGCTCGCCCTCCTCGGGTTCCTGGGCCGCGCGCCGGCCGGCCCGGGAGGACTTCTCCTGACGGCTGCCCAGGGGCCGGACGCGGACGGTCCCGTCCTGCTGGTGCCTGA
This sequence comes from Micrococcus sp., assembly GCA_029961105.1. GTDB lineage: Bacteria > Actinomycetota > Actinomycetes > Actinomycetales > Micrococcaceae > Citricoccus. The sequence continues at coordinate 87,649 of JASBVO010000010.1, forward strand.
CCGGCAGCGATCCGGTGGCCGGGTTGACGGCCGTGGCGTGCTCGTAGTCGGCGTTCGGATCCTCGTCCTCGTCGAGGAACTCGGAGGTCTCCTCCTGCAGCTCGGCGTCCTCCTCGGCGTCGAAGGACGGCTGCTCGGCCACCTTGACGTCCTCGGTGTCCACCAGGACCTCGTCACGCCGGCCCAGCTTCCAGGACCGGTAGATCATGCCCAGCATGAAGGAGGTGACGGCGAAGGAGATGACGATCGAGGTCAGCGTCAGGGCCTGGGGCAGCGGGTCCGAGTACTCGCCCGGGTCCAGCCCCGGCTCCACGATCGGCGACTGCCCCGGCGCGCCGGCCATGATGAGGATCAGCAGGTTCGTGGCATTGGTCATCAGGATCATGCCCAGCAGCACCCGGGTCAGGGTCCGCTCCAGCAACAGGTAGACGCCGCCGGCGTACATGACGCCCATGACCAGCAGCAGGACGATGTTCACGCTCATGGGGCCACCGTCCCGGGGCCACGGCCCGCAGCGCCCGAAGGCCCGGAACCGGTGTGCCCGGACGGGGCGCGTCCGGAGCGGATGCCCGCGGTCTCCTCACCGGCCGCGCGTCCACGGGCGGTGGTACCGGCACGGTCCGCGGCGGAGGTACCGGAGGACGCGGCGTTGGCGGCGGAGGCCCGCGCGGCGGCAACGGCCGCGGCCGCATCGGCCTGGGCGTCCCGACGGCGCTGCTCGGCCTCGGCCTGGGCGGCGCCCTCGGCCTCGGAGCGGCGGTCCACCTCGGAACCGAGCGAGCGCAGGACGTCGATGACCAGGCCGACGACGACGAGGTAGACGCCGATGTCGAAGATGGTGGCGGTGACGAACTTGATGTCCCCGAACACGGGCAGCGTGAACTCGATGATGGCGGACTGGAACACCTGGCCGCCGAACAGCAGCGGGATGGCCCCCGTCAGCGCGGCCACCGCGAGACCGGAGCCGAGCAGCACGCCCGCCGGGATGGGCATGGCCTGCTCGAGTTCGTAGCGTCCGCCCGCCAGGTAGCGGATGGTCAGCGCCAGGCCGGCGATGAGCCCACCGGCAAAGCCGCCGCCCGGGGTGTTGTGCCCGGCCAGCAGGAGGTAGATGGACAGCAGGATGATCACGTGGAAGATCAGCCGGGTGATCACCTCGAAGATGATCGAGCGACGTTCCGGGGCCACCGTCCGCCCGGCCACCAGCCACTGGTCCTGGTCCACGATGGCGAACTTGCGGACGGCCGCGAGCTCCCGCTTCTCGAGCGGCCCCTGGGCCCGGTAGCGGCCGACCGACCCGGAGGCGACCTCCTGGAGATTGCCCGTCCGGCGGTCCCGGTGCTGGATGAAGACCAGTGAGGCCACGCCCGTGGCGGCGGCCGCCAGCACGGTGATCTCCCCGAAGGTGTCCCAAGCGCGGATGTCCACCAGCAGGACGTTGACGATGTTCGTGCCCCCGCCCTGCTCATAGGCGAGCCGGGGCATCTCCAGGGAGATCGGGTCCGCGGTCCGGGAGGCCAGGACCGTGATGGCCACGGCGATCATCACCGCGCCGAAGGCGATGCCGAGGATGGCCCGGGGAACCCGGAACTCCGCGCGGCGGCGGGTATACCAGCCCGGCGGCAGCACGCGCAGCCCCAGCACCATGGCCACCAGGACGATGGACTCCACGAGCAACTGCGTCAGGGCCAGGTCCGGGGCCCCCTGCAGGGCGAAGATCGCGGCGAGTCCGTACCCGGTCACGGAGACCAGCAGCACGGCCATGAAGCGCTTGCGGGCACGGATGGCGCCGACCGTGCCGACGACGATGGCGGCGCCGATCAGCACCTGGGCGACCGTGTCCGCCCACGTCCACTGCGCGGCACCGAGGATGGACTGCGCGAGTCCCATGCCGCCGTCGTTCTCCTGGGGGAAGAGCAGCGCCAGCAGCGGCGAGAGCAGCGCCACGGAGAGGATGATGAACAGGTAGTAGCTCAGCGAGCCGCGCTGGGTGCGGCCGGTGACCCAGATGGCGACGTCGTCCAGCAGGGCCAGCGAGGTGCGGTAGAGACGCTGGGCATCCACCCAGGACGGCACCTCGGCCTGGAAGCGGGCCACCGGGTCCTTTGCCGCATAGAGGATGAGGCCGACCACGATGATGGCCACGGACAGGCCGAGCACCGGGGTGAAGCCGTGCCACAGGGCGAGGTAGGCCGGTTCCGAGCCCGGCTCCAGGGGCGCCATCGACGCACCGAACGCGGCCGGCAGGGCCTCCATGGTGCCGGGGACGAAGGAGGCCACCACGCAGGCCAGGGCCAGCAGTGCGGAGGGGCCGAGCGCGCCGGCCGTGACGGGCCCGTGGAAGTGGGTGTCCTCCACCGTCACCGTCCCCCGGTCCGTGCGCAGGGTCTTGGTGGCGAAGGCACCCCACAGGAACCGGGCGGAGTAGGCGACGGTCAGCACCGTGCCGAGGGACACGACGACCAGCGGGGTCCAGGCCCACACCGAGGCCCACAGGCCGCCGGCCGATGCTCCGTGCTCGCCCCAGTGCGTCAGCGACTCCAGGACCGATTCCTTGGCCACGAAGCCGAACAGGGGCGGGATGCCGGCCATCGAGGCGGCGCACACCAAGGCGGTGCCGAACAGCCACGGATGGTTACGGCCGATGCCCGAGAGCCGGGCCAGGTCGCGGGTGCCGGCCTCGTGGTCGATGATGCCGACCACCATGAACAGCGGTGCCTTGAACAGTGCGTGGGCCGCGAGCATCGCCAGCCCGGCCATGGCCGCGTCCCGGTCTCCCGCGCCGTTGGCCACCATGAGGAACCCGAGCTGTGACACCGTGCCGTAGGCCAGGATCAGCTTGATGTCCGTCTGGCGCAAGGCCCTCCAGCCACCGACCAGCATGGTCCAGAGCCCGACGCCGATCACGAGCGCCTGCCACCACCCGGATCCCGCGAATGCCGGAGCCAGCCGTGCCACCAGGTAGATCCCCGCCTTGACCATGGCTGCCGCGTGCAGGTAGGCGGAGACCGGGGTCGGCGCGGCCATGGCGGCGGGCAGCCAGAAATGGAAGGGAACCTGGGCGGACTTGGACAGGGCGCCGACGAGGACGAGCACGATCGCCCACTCCATGAAGGCCCCGGCGTAGGGACCGGAGAGCAGTTCCGGGCCGGCGGCCACGATCTCGGAGATCCGGTAGGTCCCCGCGGCCTGGCCCAGCATGACCAGGCCGACCAGCATGGACAGGCCGCCGAGGGTGGTCACCACGAGGGCCTGGATGGCGGAGCGGCGCGCGAAGATGCGGTGTGCCGAGTAGCCGATGAGCAGGAACGACAGGACCGAGGTCAGTTCCCAGAAGGTGTAGAGGACGATCAGGTCATCCGTGGTGACCAGGCCGAACATGGAGCCGGCGAAGGCCACGAGCTGCGCGCCGAAGGCGGCGTTGCGGGCCTCGTTCCGCTGGAAGTACCGGGCACAGTAGGCCAGGACCAGGGCGCCTATGCCCAGGACGATCAGGCCCATGAACGCGGCCAGGGCGTCCATCCGGAAGGTCAGCTCGATGCCGAGGTCCGGGATCCACTCGTAGGTCTGGACCAGCCCGCCCGGGGTGTGGCCCGGCGGTCCGGCGCCCGAGTTGACGGCGTCCTGAACGTCCAGGACCTCGGGCAGCCGGGACAACAGCCAGACGAATCCGGCGGCCGGGACGGCGGCCAGGATGTAGAACCCGTTGCGGTCGGTGAACCGGAAGATGAGAGGCGCGACCAGTGCCACTGCGAAGAGCGCAATGAGCACGGTCAGCATGTGGCAGCCTCCAGCATCTTGGGTGGGGGGTCCGGACCCATACTACTGGGCACGCCCGGCCGGCTCGACCGGATGACCTTCCTGGCACGGCCCCGGACGGCGTTTGCCGGGCCGGTCCGGCACCGGTCCAGGGCCTGTCCGTACCGGTCAGCGCGTGCCCGTTCCCGTCAGCGCGTGCCCGTCCCCGTCAGCGCGTGCCCGTCCCCGTCAGCGCGTGCCCGTCCCCGTCAGCGCGTGCCCGTCCCCGTACGCGTGCGCCCGTCCCGGTCAGCGCGTGCCCGTTCCCGTCAGCGTGCGCTCAGCCGTTCATCGACGCGCGGGTCTCGGACCCGGAACAGCAGGGCCATGCCCAGGAGCAGCACCACCAGGATGGCCGGCACCATGGCACGGGAGTCACCCGACAGGGCGATCGCCACGGAGATCAGGGCCGGGGCCAGGAAGGACACCGCCCGGCCGGTGGTGGCGTACAGCCCGTAGATCTCCCCGGCCCGTTCCTCGGAGGTGAGCCTGCCCAGGAAGGAGCGCGAGGCCGACTGCACGGGGCCGACGAAGAAGCACAGCAGCAGTCCGAAGATCCAGAACGCGGTGGTGCCGTCGAGGAAGAAGATGATGGCGGCGGAGATGATCAGCCCGGCCAGGGACCCCATGATGACGCGTTTGGGGCCGATCCGGTCGTCGATCCAGCCACCGAGGAAGGAACCCACCGCGGCCACGACGTTGGCTGCGATGCCGAAGATCAGGATGTCCGCGGGGTCCACCCCGTAGGCGGTGGTGCCCAGGATGGCGCCGTAGGCGAACACCGCTCCCACGCCGTCGCGGAACACCGCCGAGGAGACCAGGAACCAGAAGGTGTTGCGGTCATGGCGCCACAGCCCGGCGATCGTGCGGAGCAGGATCCGGTAGGACTCCGGGATGCTGACCTTCTCCCCCCGCACGCCGGTCCGGTTCTCCGGGACACTGACCAGCAGAGGCAGGGCGAACACCAGGAACCAGAGGGCGGAGAACAGGGCGACCACGCGGATGTTCATGGCGTCGTCGTCGGTGATGCCGAACCAGTGGGTGTCCCCCGCGATGAACCCGACGTAGAGCACCAGCAGCAGGAAGATCCCGCCGACGTAGCCCGCGCCCCAGCCGATCCCGGAGACCTTGCCGATGGTCCGGGGCGTGGCCACCTGCAGCAGCATGGCGTTGTAGTTCACACCGGCGAACTCGAAGGCCACGTTGCCGGCGGCGATGAGGATGACCCCGAGCAGCAGGTACGACTCCTCCGGCCGGACGAAGAAGCACAGCGCCGTCAGGGCGATGACCACTGCGGTGTTGAGTCCCAGCCAGAGCTTGCGCCGTCCGCCGCGATCGGAACGCTGGCCGATCACGGGTGCGGTCAGCGCGATGACCAGGCCCCCGATGGCGTTGGCGGTGGTCAGCCACTGGGTGCCCCGGTCGTCCGGGCCGAAGGCTCCCGAGGCCAGGTAGGTGGCGAACACGAAGGTCACCATCACGGCGTTGAACGATGCCGAGCCCCAGTCCCACAGGGCCCAGGCGGTGACGTGCCTGCGGTTCAGGCGTTGGGCGAGGGGGCCGGCGTCGGCGGCGACCGTCCCCGGACCCGGCGCTGACGTGGACTCTGCCGCCGGCGAAGAGGAGTGGCTCATGCGGGGCATCGTACTGGCCGCGGGAAGATCCCGGGTGAACGCCCGCCGTGGGCTGGACGTCGAGTGGCTGGAATTGTCCCTCGGGCGGCGCGCCCAGGGGACACTTCTCACCGAGCGTTCTCACCCGCGCCGATCCCCGGCGTGGACAGCCGAGCCGTCTCATTCCTCCAGAGGGGGCCGGACCCGGCGTGTCCCCAACAGTCGCCACCGGTGCTCACCCGCGGCGGCTGCGGACCACCCAGCATGAAGGTCATGCCACGTCCCCGCCCGTTGCCCGAACCGTTGGCGACCCGCCCGTTCACGCGCGCCGAGGCACTGGCCCTCGGCCTGACGGACAAGCGACTCAGGAGTTCGGACATCCTCCGCCTCGGTCACGGCCTCTATGCCAGCACCACCGCCCCGCTCGGATGGCCCTCGGCCTACGAGACACCGGGCCACGGACTGGGCCTTCCCGCCCTCGCCGCCCTCCAGCGGCAGTACCCGGCAGCCACCTTCTCCCACGCCACCGCCGCCCACGTCTTCAGGCTCCCGCTGCCAGGCCGGATCCTCGCGGACCGAGACGTCCACCTGACTTGGTCCCCCGATGCGAGCCGAGCACAGCGCCGGGGCATCCACAGCCACCGGAACCGACTACTGCCGCCAGACCGGGTGCGCTTCCGCCGCCTGGTCCTGACGTCGCCCGCACGCACCCTCATCGACCTGGCGTCGGACGACCGGCTCTGCGGGGAGGACCTGGTGGTCATCGCGGACGCGATCGTCAACCGTCCGTACCGGCAGGGGGACCGGGTCGACGGACTGGACACGCCGGCAGGTCTGGCCGCCGCCGTGGCCCGTGCCGGCAGCACACCCGGGGTCCGCAGGGCTCGCCGTGCCGTGGACCGCGCCCGGGTCGGCGCTGATTCACCCCAGGAGACCCGCGTCCGGATGGCCCTGGTCGACGCCGGGCTCCCGGAACCCGAGCTCCAGGTCCAGGGCGACCCGGCGGACCGGTGGTCCCCGGTGGCCGACCTCGGGTACCGGGAGCTGAAGATCGCGATCCAGTACGACGGCAAGCATCACCGGTCCAGGGAGCAGCAGGCCGCTGACGCCTACCGTGACGAGTGGTTCCAGCGGCACGGCTGGCTGGTGGTCAGGCTGACGTGGGCGGATCAGGCACAGGGTTTCGTCCGGCTGGTCCGGCTGGTGCGCGAGCGACTGGGGACCGGCACGGACGTCCAGGCCGTCGGCCACTCCGGACGCGCGTGATACCTACCGGACGTCCGCACTGGCTGGTGGGATTTGTCCCTGTGGCGGTGGCCTGAAGGGACACTTCCCACCGTTAAACCCAGACCCGCCGGGCGGGGGCTGGCGGAGCGGGCCGGCGTGGGGGGCGGTATGGCCTCAGCGATCAGCCGACCGCCCTCGCACCGGCGCGCTCCTCCGCTCAGCGCTCGATGACCGTGCGGTGGTAATTCAGGTGCGACCTCGAGGCCGTCGGCCCCCGCTGGCCCTGGTACCGGTTGAGGTACGGGCCGGAACCGTAGGCGTGCTCGGCGGGTGAGGACAGCCGGAAGAAGCACAGCTGGCCGATCTTCGAGCCCGGCCAGAGCTTGATCGGCAGGGTGGCCATGTTGGACAGCTCCAGGGTCACGTGGCCGGAGAATCCCGGGTCGATGAACCCGGCGGTCGAGTGGGTGAGCAGCCCCAGCCGGCCCAGGGAGCTCTTGCCCTCCAGCCGCGCGGCGATGTCCTCGGGCAGGGTGACCTGTTCGTAGGTCGAGCCCAGCACGAACTCCCCCGGGTGCAGGATGAACGGCTCCTCGGGGTCGACCTCCACCAGCCGCGTCAGGTCCTCCTGGGGCTGGGAGGGATCGATGTGTGCGTACTTGTGGTTGTCGAAGAGCCTGAAGAACCGGTCCAGGCGGACGTCGATGCTCGAGGGCTGCACCATCTCCGGGGCGGATGGGTCCAGCTGGATGCGCCCGGAGTCGAGTTCGGCCCGGATGTCGCGGTCGGAGAGCAGCACGGGGCAACGATAGCGCACCAGTAGTGCCCCGGACACCGCAAGGGGAATACCCTCTCTCCATGACGGTGCACGAGACCCCGCTGCCGGGGATCGGATCACGCAAGGAGATCGAGCTGCGGGACGGCCGCCGGATCGGGATCGTCTCCCACCGCGACGGCCAGACGGACCTGATCGTCTCCTCCCTGGAGGACCCCGACGCATGCCTGGCCACGGTGCCGTTGTCCCCGGAGGAGGCGGCCTCGCTGGGTGCCCTGCTCTCGGCCCCCCGGCTCGTGGCCCAGCTCGAGGACGAGCATGCCGAGGTCCCGGGCATCTCCACGCGGCAGATGGTGCTCGCCTCGGACTCGCCGTTCGCCGGGGAACCGCTCGGGGCGGCCCGGGTGCGCACCCGCACCGGCGCCTCGATCGTGGCCGTCATCCGGGCCGGCATCACCCACCCCTCCCCCGCCCCGGACTTCCGCCTGGAGGAGGGGGACGTGCTGATCATCGTGGGCACCGGCGAGGGCCTGCGCAAGGCCGCCGAGATCCTCTCGCTCTGATGCTCGACCCGGCGCCGTGACCACCACGATCTTGGCCCTCATCGAGCTCGGCGCCATCCTGCTGCTGCTCGGGGTCCTGGGTCGGTTCGCCACTCGCATCGGGATGTCCCCGGTCCCCCTCTACCTGCTGGGCGGACTGGGCATCGGCTACGGCGGCATCGTCTTCGGTCGTGACCTGAACCCCATGACGGCGGACTCCGAGGTCCTCCCGTTCCAGGACATCGGCGAGTTCACGCACCTCGCCAGCGAGATCGGCATCGTGCTCCTGCTGCTGATGCTGGGACTGGAGTACTCGGCCCGCGAACTGGTCACCGGCCTGCGCGTGTCCTGGCGGGACGGCCTCCTCGACCTGGCCCTCAACGCCACCCCGGGCGCCGTGGCCGGCTGGCTCCTGGGCTGGGGGGCCTCGGGCGCGGTCGTCCTGGCGGGCATCACCTACATCTCATCCTCCGGCATCATCGCCAAGGTGCTGGGTGACCTCGGCCGGCTGGGCAACCGGGAGACGCCGGTCATCCTGTCCATCCTGGTGTTCGAGGACCTGGCCATGGCGATCTACCTGCCGCTGATGACCGCCCTGGTCGGCGGCCTGTCCCTGGCCACCGGGGCGCAGACGGTCGGGGTGTCGCTGGTCGTGGTGAGCGTGGTCCTACTGCTGGCGCTGCGCTTCGGCCCCCACATCTCTCGCTTCGTGTTCTCCCCCGAACAGGAGACCTTCCTGCTCAAGGTGCTGGGCCTGGCCCTGCTCGTCGCCGGCCTCGCGGGAGCGCTGCAGGTCTCGGCCGGCATCGGGGCCTTCCTGCTGGGCATCGCGATCTCCGGCGCCACCGCCCACACGGCCCGGGACATCCTGGAGCCGCTGCGAGACCTGTTCGCGGCCCTGTTCTTCGTGCTGTTCGGCATGAACACGGATCCGCGCACCCTGCCCCCGGTGCTCGGCTGGGCACTGCTGCTGGCGCTGGCCACCGCCCTGACCAAGCTGCTCACCGGGTACTGGGCGGCACGCTCGGCCGGGATCGGCGTCGCCGGCCGGTGGCGCGCCGGCGCCGCCCTGACGATCCGCGGCGAGTTCTCCATCGTGATCGCCGGCCTGGCGGTGACCTCCGGAGCGGGGGCCGCCGGGGCGATGACCGCCGACGTGTCCGCCCTGGCCACCGCCTACGTGATGACCCTGGCCGTCGGTGGTCCGGTCCTCACCCGCTACGCGGACGGCCTCGGGCGTGCGGCGGCCAGGCGCCGGGCCCGCACCGCGAGCCCGCGGCCTGCCGGCTAGACGGGGGGCGCGAGGGGCCTTCCGGCAACGGTGGCGCGCCACGCCGTGAAGAACGTGTAAGCTGAACTGCACGTGACGGGCGCGTAAGCTCCTGTCCTGCGGGCGTAGCTCAATGGTAGAGCGCTTGCTTCCCAAGCAAGATACGCGGGTTCGATTCCCGTCGCCCGCTCTCTTCATGTCCGGAACGGCCCGTCGCGCTCCTCCGGCCAGGCAGGGAGGGGGGCGCCCGGTGGTCGAGGTCCTGTCCGGGTTCACCGTCGTGTGGGTGATCATCCTGGTCGGCTACGTCACCGGACGCACCGGGGTCCTGGGCACGCACGGCCAGCAGGTCCTCTCCCGTACCGCCTTCTTCGTGGCCAGCCCGGCCCTGCTCTTCGACACCCTCGCCGCCGCGGACGTGCAGGCGGTGCTGGGGCCCCAGCTGGCCGTCGCGGGCGTCTCCGCCCTGGCCGCCGCGGGCATCTACCTGCTCGTGGCCCGGCTGCTGCTCCCCCGCCGGGACGGCTCGGAGACCATCATCGGCGCCCTGAGCGCGTCCATGGTCAACTCGGCGAACCTCGGTATCCCGATCGCCGCCTACGTGCTGGGCAACGCCGCGCTGGCCGCCCCCGTGCTCATCTTCCAGCTCGCCGTGTACACGCCCATCTACGTCGCCTCCCTGGATGCCACCACCGCCGCGGAGGCCCGTTCCCGCGGCCGCGGTGCCGCCGGCGGGGACGACGCCGGCCGCCCGGCCGGTCCGGTCCGTCCGGTCAGCCGGTGGACCAGGTTCTGGCGGCAGCTGGGGCAGATCGCCCTGAACCCGATGATCATCGGCTCGGTGCTGGGTCTGGTCTTCTCGGCCACCGGCTGGCAGCTGCCGGGCCCGGTCGGTGAGTCCATCAGCCTGATCGGCGGCGCGTCCATCCCCGCCATGCTGCTGGCGTTCGGGATGTCCCTGGTCGGTTCGCGCCCGCTGGAGAAGGCCGCGGGACGGCGGGCCGACGTCGCCCTGGCCTCCGTCATCAAGCTCATCGTCCACCCCGCCCTGGCCTGGCTGCTGGCCGGCCCGGTCCTGGGGCTCACGGGCGATGACCTGCTCATCGCGGTGGTCCTCGGCTCGCTGCCCACGGCCCAGAACGTCTTCGTGTCCGCATCGCGCTACGAGACCGGAATGGTCATGGCGAAGGACACCGTACTGGTGACGACCATCGTGGCGATCCCGGCGATGATCGCCGTGGCCCTGGTGCTCACCTGAGACGGGGATGCCGGTCCGCGCCGGTCAGCTGCCGACCGGTTCCGTCGAGCCCTCCTCCACGGGGGTGACCTGGGCCTCCGGTGTCCCCTCGGCAGTCAGCGCCTGGTGACGGCGGTAGACCTGGACGCCGATGGCCACCGGGATGGCCGCGACGGCGACCGCCCGCATCCAGGGGCGGTCCAGGACGTGACCGGTCAGTGCGTCCAGGGACGCCCTCCCCGCTCCGCCCACCGCGAAGGACGTGGCGGCCAGGCCGAGCACCGCCGGGTACTCCAGGCCGCCCTCGGTGGCGAAGAACCCCTGGGGGGCGTGCACACTGGCCGCGACCCCCATGGTCGTGGCGGCTGCTGCTCCGGCTGCCGGCGTCGCGATGCCCAGGGCCAGGGCGAGGCCGGCGCCGGCCTCCCCGACCCCGGCGAGCACGGCGCTGGTCTTGCCCGGGCGGAAGCCCATGGCGTGCAGTCCCTGGCTGGTCCCCTCGAGGCCACCGCCCCCGAACCAGCCGAACAATTTCTGGGTCCCGTGGGCGAACAGCACGCCGCCGAGCCCGACGCGGAACAGTGTCCGGGCGGCGGTGGTCGCTGCAGGGGTGGGGTTCTCGTAGTTCATCGCGGTCCTTCCGGGTGAACGGTGGGGCCTGTCCTGCGCTGTCCCGTGGTGCACCACGCCACACCCGGACACGCGTGCCCCTCGGTGCAGCCGGTCTACCACCGTCCGGGCCGAGTGGCCACCCCTAGGTGACTCCTCGGTGGCCGCGGACGCCCCCGGCCGGGCGGCATCTCGGCCGGCGCCCGGGATCAGCCCTCCCTGGCAGCGCGCAGCAGCACCTGGGAGGGTTCCCGGCCCTGCTCCTGGTACGCGGCGATCAGGCGCGCCGCCCGTTCCTTGCGCAGTTCGCGCTTGGGGTCCAGGCTGGCCTGCCGATCGGCGGAGCCGTAGATCGAGGAGGCGATGTAGGCCAGGCGCCACCTGAACCGGTACCAGAAGCCCAGCCCGGTGTTGTCATCGGTGACGCGGTACGGCTTCTCGGCCATGGTGCTCGCTTCCTTCGGTGCCCATCGCATCAGCGGGCACGGCTCTCCCGCTCTCGGTCGTCGGGCATCACCAATCTAATCGAGGCGGTATCGCCGGCGCGGCTGTCCCCCGTCGGTGACCATGACCGCCGTCCGGTCTCGCGCGAGCCCGTCCGCCCTAGGATGCTTCCATGGCAGACCAGCAGTCACCACCGGCGGAGCAGCCGCCGGAGGCAGCCCGGCCCGAACGCGCCTCCGGCGCCGCGGACAGTCCCGGACGGCGCGACCGGCCGGGGCGCACGATGGCCCTCTGGGGCGGTGCCGCGGCCCTGGTCCTGGTGGCCGGGGGCGTGGCCATCGGAACGGTCAACGCGACCGTCTACTCCCCCGAGGCCCAGGTGGAGCGCTACCTCGACGCGCTGGCCGACGGGGACGGCGCGACGGCGCTCGGGCTGGCGCGCGGCGGGCAGGGCTCCGACGGCGCCGGACTGGCCCCGGGGACGGCGACCACGCTGCTGGACGGCGAGCCGCTGGCCGCCGGGTTCGCCGCGCTCCAGCACGTCACCGTGTCCCGGGGCGGGGAGTCCCGGGGCGGGGTCGAGGTGGTGGTCGGCTATCGAGTGGACGGCAGGGACCACTCCACCACGTTCGCCGTGGAGCGCGTCGGGCGCGACTGGCTGTTCTTCGACCGCTGGCGGATGGCCCCCGCGCCCCTGCGGACGGTGCACGTCTCACCGGCGAACCTGCCACCGGAGGCGGCCTCGGAACCGCTGGAGGCGCACGTCAACGGGACCACGGTCCCCCTGGGCCCACGGGAGGCGGGCGCTGCCCCGGGCCGGCAGCTCGCCGTCCTGCCTCCGTTCGTGGTGGAGGCTGGCTTCACCAGCGACTACCTGGAGGCCGGGCCGACGCGGGCGGTGGTGGACGCCTCCGGCGTGGAGGCCCCCTCTGCACCGCTCGACCTGGTGCTGGAGCTGCAGTACACGGACGCGGTGCAGGAGGAGGTCGACGCCCAGTTGAGCGCCTACCTCGAGGGGTGCACCAGCCAGCAGGTCCTCCACCCGTCCGGGTGTCCGATGGGGTACGACACCGTGAACCGGATCCCGCCGGACTCCATCACGTGGTCGGTGTCCGGGACACCGCGGGCCGCGGTCATGGAGCTCCCCGCCGGGGGCGAGGACCCGACCGAGGTGGCCGCAGCACAGGCGGACGCCGTCCTGGCCGTCCAGGAGATCGATCTGGTCAGCGGGGAGCGACGCGCGGTCGAGCGGCGCGAACCCTTCACCCTCGAGGCCGAGCTCGCCGTCACCCCGAACGCCGTGCGCTACACGCCCCGGGTGCCCTGACGCCGTCGGGCGCCCGGAGACCTACACCCAGGCCTTCTACGCCCGGGACCTGGCCGGCCGGGTGGTGCTGGTCGGGGTGCCCACCCCGGAGATGACCCTCGAACTGCCCCTGGCCGACGTGTTCGGCCGCGGCGGGTCCCTGAAGTCCTCCTGGTACGGCGACGTCCTGCGCTCGGTGGCGGACCTCAGCAGGCAGGACTCGTCGGCCGGGACGGAGCACGCCCACGGCACGGTGGGCGTCGCCTCCTGAGCAGAGAATGCCCCCGTGGCCGCAGGCCCCTCCCCGCGGCCGTCGGCCGGCGGCTCAGCTGGCGCCGCGGGTGGCCAGCGACTTGCCCCAGGCCTCGATCGCGGGCCAGTCCCGGAAGTCGCCGTACTGGCCCTTGGCGACCTTGATCATCAGCTTCTCGAACCAGCCGAGCTTCTCCTCGAAGAGGGCCCCGCGGAAGTACCCGAGCTCCTTGGGCCCGTAGGCCTCCAGGACGGTGCGCAGGCTGCCGTCGAACTCGGGCCCGGCGCCGGAGACCAGGACGAACAGCGACTTGTTCGCCAGCTCGGCCCGGTGGGTGTCCAGGAAGGCCTTGCCGTCCTTCTCCAGCGACCCGGCGTAGATCGGCAGCGCGACCACCACCGCGTTCACCGACGCCAGCCACTTCGGCGCATCCTGCGGGTCCTCGACCACCGTGGTCACGCCCTTGTTCGTGCGCAGGACCTCCGCGATGCGTTCACCGATCTCTCGGGTGGAACCGTGCTTGGACGAGGCAACAACCAGGGTGGTCATGGAATACGGCCGCCTTCGGGTCTCGGGTGCGATTCGGTTGTCAGTGTATCCCGCGCAGGTCGAGGTCCAGTCGGGTCTCCGGGGCGACCTCCCCGTCACCGGCCCGGTCCGCGTGCACCGTGACCGGGATGCCCCAGTCCTGCTGGTAGAGGTGGCAGGCGGCGTGGTCCGGGATCGGCTGTCCCTTCTCGCCGTCGCAGGACGCGGCCCGCGCCGTGATGTGGAGGACGCCCTCGGCCACCGCGGGGTTGATCCTCAGGGTGCGGACCAATCCGGTCGAGGTGCCGTCCCCGGCCAGCAGCAGCTCCTCCGGGGAGGAGGAGATCTTCAGCTGGGTGGGGTCGCCCCAGCGGTCGTCCAGCTTCTGCCCGGTCGGCGCCTCGAAGGCCACGGTCAGCTCGAGCTCGCCGGCGGCCACCGCGGTGCGCGGGCGCTGCGTCTGCAACGCCCCCTCGTCGACCTGCAGGTACTCCTCCGGCACGGCCAGCCGCACCAGCTGGTGGGCGTTGGTCTCCACCACCACGATCGAGGCGGCGTTCCCCTCGGCGTCCGGCTCCACCAGGATGTCCGAGGGCTCCTTCAGGCCGCGGGCCAGGGTGGACACGCTCGCCTCGGTCGCCCGGCCGTCCGCGGCGACGCCGGCCGGCGCGTACCGGCGGATCGCGCCGTTGTAGGTGTCGGCCACGAGGACGGAGCCGTCCGGCAGCGCGGCCACCCCCAGCGGGTGCTGGAAACGGGCCTGCTCGGCGGCGCCGTCGCGGAAGCCGAAGTCGAACAGCCCGGTCCCGACGGCGGAGCTCACCCGGCGGCTCAGCGCGCCGTCCGCGGTGGCCGGGGTGATCCGGCGCAGGGCGGAGGACTCGGAGTCGGCCACCCAGATCGTCCCGTCGGCGGACTCGGCCAGCCCGGAGGACTGGGCGAACCAGGCCACGGTCGGATCCCCGTCCTCCAGCCCTTCCAGCCCGGTGCCGGCGTAGACGGCCAGGTCCCCGGTGCGAGGGTCGAAGCTGAACAGCTGGTGGGTGCCGGCCATGGCCACCACGAGGGTGTCCTCGGCCGTGGACCACAGCACGTCCCAGGGGCTGGACAGGGAGGTCTGGAGCGGGTCGGTGCCGAACGGCGCGAGGGACAACGTCTCCTCGGTGTCCGGGTCCGCTGCCTGACGGGCCCGGTCAGGGTCGATCAGTCGCTGCACGCCGTTGCCGGCCACGGTCGTCACGGTGCCGTCCGCCAGGCGTACGCCGCGCAGCCGGTGGTTCACGGAATCGGCCACCACGACGTCGTAGCCCACCGCCCCGGCCACGTCCGCCGGCAGTAGCGCCAGGCCCTGCGGCTCGTTGAACAGGGCGGCGTCCGGCCCGCCGTCGGCTAGGCCCTTGGTGCCGGGCGCCGGGACCGGCCCGGAGCCGCCGTCCGGGGCCTGCGCGGCCTCCTCGCCCACGCCGCCGATGGTGCGGATGACGGTGGTCAGGTCCGGGGCGAGTTCCACGAGCCGGTGGTGGCCCGTGTCCGCCACGAGGAAGGTGCCGGCCTCGGTGCCGCGGCCGCCCAGGGCGATGGCCTTGCCGGGGAACCTCAGGTCACGGGCCACCGGCTCCGGCGGGACGTAGGGACCGTCGCCGCGGTGCAGCGTGCCCTTGGCCTCGTGCTCGGCGACGAGTTCCTCCACCAGCGAGGTCAGCCCGGCGACGTGGCCCTCGCCGGACAGGTGGGCCGCGATGTAGCCCTCCGGGTCCACCACGACGAGGGTGGGCCAGGCGCGGGCCGAGTAGGCCTGCCACGTGACCAGCTCGGGATCGTCGAGGACGGGGTGCTGGATGTCGTAGCGCTCCACCGCGGCGGCCAGGGCCTCCGGGTCGGCCTCGTGCTCGAACTTCGGCGAGTGGACGCCGACGGTGACCAGCACGTCGTGGTACGCGGCCTCGAGCGGGCGCAGCTCGTCCAGCACGTGCAGGCAGTTGATGCAGCAGAAGGTCCAGAAGTCCAGGATCACGACCTTGCCGCGCAGCGCCTCGAGGTCCAGGGTCTCTCCGCCCGTATTGAGCCAGTTGCGGCCCAGCAGCTCCGAGGCCCGCACGCGCGAGGTGGCACGGGGTGCGGGGGCCCGGTCCGTCGCTGCGGCCGCGGCGGTGGTGGAGGGGGTGCTGACCGGCTGGTCTTCGGGGCTGCTCATGGGTTCCATTGTCGCCGAGAGCCGAGGGAGGGTTCCAGCCGGTGACGTCACACAAGGCCACGGGCGCCGGTGGGCTGGGCCGAACGGGACCGGATGCCCCGGTCCCGGTCGCCCCGGCCCCTCATGGGCGCGTCAGGTTCGCGTCCGGCTACTCCTCGTGGCCCTGGTCCCCGCTCTCCGAGCCGCCGGCGGGCGGGGTCTCCCCCGGGGGCACGCCGCCTCCGCGCTCCAGGCCGGTGACGTTGCCCTCGGCCGGGTCGGGGTTCGCCGAGCGGGACTGTTCCTCCGACGCCGGCTCCCCGTCCTGCTCGGTGCCGGTGCCCGGCTGGTTGGCGGCGCCGGTGACGCCCCGCTCCGGCTGGTGGGTGCCGTGCTGGTCCACTTCGCTCGCCCCGGTGTCCCGGAAGCTGTCATCGGGCTGGGGCTGTCCACGGTTGGCCATCGTCGTCTCCTCGCGTGCGTCGGTCGTCTGGTCGTCTCGACGTCCCGTCGGGGCCGGGCCCGTCAGGGCAGCGGCCCCCAGGAGGTCGATGCCGTCATCCTCTCAGCAACCCGCCTGCCCGTGAACCCCTCTCGGTGCCGGAACGCGTCACAGGGATTGCACGGCGGCGGCCAGGACCTCCTCGGCGATGGTCGTGAACTCCGCGCCGGCCACCTCGGGCTGCCCGATGAAGGAGACCATGACCACGTGGTCCTCCGCCTGGCCGATGAGCACCTGGGCGGTGGTCCCTGCTCCCCCTCCGGACGGGGTCCGGGTCCACACCAGTCCCGAGTCGACGCCGGCGGCATCGGCCTCCGAGGCCCGGGCCGTGACGTCGAAGGTGGACCGCTGCAGGTTCTCGTCCGTCACGGTCATCGTCAGTTCCGGGCAGTCCGCCACGAGCCGTTCCACGTTGGCCAGGTGCCGCTCGACGGCCTCCGGGTCCTCGAGCGAGGCGACCTCCACGCTACCGGTGCCGGCGAAGCCGTCCGAGCCGAAGTCCACGCGGGAGGCGTCCGCTCCGGGCAGCAGGATCGGCGACCAGTCGACCGCCGTGAGCGGGGCCTTGCAGGCGGCAGGGTCCACGGTGGTCCCGGCGGTGTTCGTCTGGCGCAGCCGGGAGTCCTCGCGGGTCCGGGCGATCTCGGCGTCACTAGCGGAGACCTGGTTGGTGAACCCGAAGCTGGCCGCGCGCCCGGCCGCCGCTCCCACGGCCCGCTGGTCGGCCCGCGCGTCGGTGGCCTCGGTGTCGGTGGCCTCCGGGGCGGTGGTGGTGCCGGAGGCCGGGCCCGACGACGGCTGGCCGGGCACCGCGGTGCCGTGCGGATCGGACGGGGCCGGGGCGGACTGGTCGGGGGACGCCGAGCAGCCGGCCGCGAGCAGTGCCCCGGCCAGCAGGGTCCCGGCCACGGCGAGGCGGGGGCGGGTCGGGGTGGTCATCGCGGGGTGCCTCCGGTCGTGGTGTCGTCCTCGGCGAGCTGTTCGTACATCCGGTTCCAGGCCTTCAGCTCGGCTTCGTCGTTCATGTCGGCCTTGCGGTCCAGGCGCTTGGTCTCCTTGGCGTCGGACCGGGACCACATGACCGCCACGATCACGGCCATGATCACGGTGGGCACCTCGCCGATGCCCCACATGATGGCGCCGCCGATCTGCTGGTCGTCGATGGCGGGCAGGCCCCAGTCCCGGCCGGTGGAACCGAACCAGGACGCCTGCAGCAGCGACTCGGAGGACGTCATGGCGACCCCGATGAACGCGTGGAAGGCCATGGTGGCCAGCAGCAGCACCAGCCGCATGGGGTAGGGCACCGTGCGCGGCAGCGGGTCGATCCCGATCATCACCGAGGCGAAGATGTACCCGGTGAGCAGGAAGTGGACGTTCATGAACTCGTGGCCGATGTGCTCGTTCAGGGCGAAGCCGAAGAACGGGGTGTAGTAGAACACCAGGATCGAGCCGGCGAAGTTGACGGCGGCCACCCCCGGGTGGGTGATGAACCTGCCCCACCAGGAGTGCACGATCCACAGGATCCACTCGCGCGGGCCGCGGCTGCCGTCGGTACGGGTGGGCAGCGAGCGCAGGGCCAGGGTGACCGGTGCGGCCAGCACCAGGAACAGCGGCGAGATCATGGTGAGGGTCATGTGCGCCACCATGTGGGCACTGAACAGGACCTTGCCGTAGACCGCCGGGGCGCCGGAGGTCACCCAGAACAGGATGGCCAGGCCCACCAGCCACGACGCGGTGCGCAGCACGGGCCAGGAGTCCCCGCGGCGGTACAGCCGGACGGTGGAGCGGACGTACCACAGGGCCAGGAAGGCGATGATCGCGACCCAGAGCCAGTCGAACCGCCAGGTGCTGAACCAGCGTTCGAGGGTCAGCTCCGGGGGCAGGTCATAGCCGGTGAGGATGCGGGCCGGGGTGGCGTCCGGGGCGATCTCCTCCGGCACGGGCGGGGAGGTCCGGGCGAGCACGGTGGCCAGGGACATGATCCCGGCCATGATGGCGCCCTCCACGGCGATCAGCTGCCACAGCAGGCGCCGGGCCGCCGGCGGCGGGGCGGTGGTGCCGGTGGCCAGCCGCGGGATGATCCACTGCCGGTGCATCAGCCCGGCCAGCCCCAGCAGCAGCGAGCCGATCAGCTTCAGCAGCACGAGGAACCCGTAGGGGCTGGTGAGTTGTTCGAGGGTGTTCATCCGGATGGCTGCGTTCACGATTCCGGAGAGCACCACGGTGAACAGGCCGAGCCCCGCGAGCACGGAGTACCGGGAGACCACGGTGTAGACCAGCGGCTCGGGACCCTGCCGGTGGGCCGAGGCCCGGCCCGTGGCCCCGTCGGGACCGGTGAGCCGCGGGGAGATCAGCATCAGGACCAGCAGGCCGCCCACCCAGACCACCACGCCGAGCAGGTGCAGGCCGATGGAGTTCACGGCCCCGTTGTGGTCGTCGCCGGAGGCCGAGTGGCCGATCAGCGCCTGGGGCACGATCGACACCATGGCCAGCAGGGCCGTCCATGCGAGTCCGGTGGCGGAGCGCACGGCCAGGGTCAGCGAGGTGACGACGGCGGCGATCACCGTCACCACCACCCACGCCTGGCCCACGGAGATGTCCTGCAGGAACCCGGCCAGCCCGGAGGTGAAGGAGGCCGAGGGGTCCAGCGGCACACCCGCGAGGTCCGAGTAGGACAGCAGCATCACGGCCAGCGCGGACACCGTCCAGGCACCGGAGGCGACGGCGGCCACCTGCATCAGCCGCGTGAACGCCGGGTGCTCATCCTCGCCGCGGTGCGGGGGCAGGATGCCACAGGCGAACACCAGCGCCGCGATCGCCGTGGGCATCGCCAGGTTGTGGAGCAGCTTGGCCACCGGCAGCCCCCAGCGCGTGAACGCACCGGGGTCGGACAGCTGGTCTGGTGCGGTCACCCCGGCCAGCGAGGCCGCGAGCACGAGCACCGCGCCGGCCACGATGCCGACCAGCGGCCACGCCCACCCGGGGACACCGCCCCCGCCAGGCGTTCCGGACGGGCCCGCGGACGCGGTCGAGCCGCGGGCGGGCCCCGGTTCGGCCCGGGTCGGACGTTGCGGGGTGGTTCGGGAGGACATCACGGGTTCCATTCTCTCGCAGCTGGACTGGGCCGTGGTCGCCCCCGCCGTCACGGGAGCGACCACGGGGCGCAGGGTCCTCAGTCCTCCGGGTCCGGCCGGCCACCCGCAGGGTGGTCGATGGCCCTGGCCCTGCGGAAGACGAACACCACGGCAGCGGCCACGATGACCACGCCGACGATCCCGGCGACCCACACCCAGGCGGGCATCCCGGCCCGGTCGGCCTGGGACGTCGCCTCGGTCTGCCCGGGGTCGCCGCCCTGGTCGCTGCCCTGGTCGGTGGCGATGGGGGCGGGAGTGTCGAGAGTGGCGGGGGCCGGCTCGGCGCCGGAGGTGGCGCCTTCCGTTCCACCGGTTCCGGCGCCGTCGTCGTCACCGGGACCGGCCGGGGCCACGCCGCCGGTGGCACCGGCCGAGGAGGCGGCACCGGCCGACGTCGGGCCCTCCCCGCTGCTGACCGGGGCGTCCTGGTTGGGTACGCCGCAGTCCTGCGGGGCTCCCGTCTCCGGTGCCGCCTGGTCGTCGAGGGTGAAGCCGTAGTTCTTGGCCTCCGAGTGGCCGTCGGAGTAGACCACCCGGTAGTCGACCTCGTAGTCGCCGTTGGGCATGCCCTCGCACAGGGCGGAGGTCAGCCCGGGTCCGGAGACCTGGGCGTCCCCGTCCTGCCACTGGTGGCCTGCTCCGTCGGTCACCGTGACGAGGTTCTGGATGCCCTGGCCGGTGATGAGGTCTCCGGAGAAGGTCAGGGACACCTCGGCCGGCGCGGTCGTCACGGTGGAGCCGGCCTCGGGAGTGGTGGACAGCAACTGGTCGTGGGCCAGGGCCGGGGCGGCCGTGACGGTGGCTGCGGACAGGGCGAGCAGGGCCGCGGCGGTGGCACCGCCCAGACCACGGCGCAGGGTCCGACGTCGGCCGGCGGGCCGGGTGCCCGCCGGCCCCTCGGCAGGGACGGGGGCGGACCCAGCGGCGGTTAGCCCCTCGGCGGCGACGGCTGCGGGCCGGGCGGCGCCCGGTCCAGCGGGCCGGCTCGCGGACCGGGCGGTGGGCGGGGTCGTGGACCGGGCAGCGGGCGGGTTTGTGGGCAGTGTGGGGTGAAGCGGGGGAACCGGGGTGTTCATGGTGTCCTTTGCGGTCCCGGGCCGTTCGCGGCGCCGGGCAGGTCGGTGTCAGCGGTCAGGAGGACAGCGCCGGCACCGGCGGACCGCGCAGCCGGAGGGCGGACAGCACCACGGCGCCGGCACTCGCCACCGGCGCGGCCGGAGTGGAGGGCGTTCGGGGCCGCCGGTCGGTGGGGACCCAGCGTGCCAGTCGGGCCCCTGGGGAGCGCAGGACGACGCCGACGGCGAGTTGCACCACGCGGGCGGCCATCGCCTCCCCGCGGCGCAGCAGCAGGACCGTCACCACCGCGGCCAGCACGTGGGCCACGGCCATGGCCAGGGGCGCGTGGTCGGCCGGGAGGACCGCGTCGGCTCCGTTCACCGTGCCCGCCCCGAGGGCCGGGCCGGGGGTGAGCGCCGGGCCGTGTGCGCCGTGCGCCGTGTGCGTGCCGGTGCCCGCCAGCACCGTCGAGCCGGCAGGGTCGGTGTGGGCCGCCGGCCACGAGTAGAGCCAGTGGAAGAGCAATTGGCTGGTGCCCACCCCGACGGCCAGGCGCCACCAGGACAGGGCCCGCCCGGCCAGGGCGGTGCACAACGGGCCGGCCAGCGCGAGGGTGAGGAGCCAGACGACCGGTGCGGGGGCGGCGTCGTGACCGGCTGCCGGATGCCCGGCGAGGGTATGGGACCCCGCCGCCAGCAGGGTGGCGGTGGCGGCAGCAGCCCAGCCACGCAGCAGCCGGACCGGGCCGCGCAGGCGGTGCGGGCCGCGCAGGCGGTGCGGGCCGCGGTCCCGCGCGGGACCCGCTGACCGGTGCTCCACCACGTGCACCTCCCACCGCGTCGAGACCCTCGGAATGCTCTCGTTCCGACGACCCACCATGCTACGCGAGTTCTACCAGGCGTAGAAAAGTGCGGTCCCCCGCTTAAACGCCCAGGGCGCCCCACCGTAGCGGGACGCCCTGTGGTCGACGGCGGCAGCCGTCAGGCCTGCACCGGGTCACTTGCCGGTGGCAGCGGCCTTCAGCTTGGAGCCAGCGGAGATCTTGACCGAGTGGCCGGCCGGGATCTCGATGCTCTCACCGGTCTGCGGGTTGCGGCCGGTGCGGGCGGCGCGGTCGGTGCGCTCGACGGAGAGCCAGCCCGGGATGCTGACCTTCTCGCCCTTGGAGACCTGGGAGGCGAAGGTCTCGAAAAGGGCATCCAGCACCCCGTTCACGGCAGACTGGGAGAGGTTGTTCTTCTCGGCAACGGCGGCAACCAGTTCGCTGCGGTTCATAGCCATGTGTCCTCCTGGACGTCGGTGTTCATTCGTTCAAGCCCGAACCGGCGGGACCGGGCACATGCTTCGAAAGCTACCACCAGCAGGGCCTCCAACACGGCCTTGAGGTGCCGAAACACGCGGATTTCCGCTGATTCTTCGTCACTTTCCGCGTTTTTCATCTCTCCGCGGATCCCCCGGCGTCCCCTCGATGGCCTGGCGCGGGTCGGGACCGTCGGTGCAGGCAGTGCGCCGGGAGGGCACCGGGACGACGGAAGGGGTGGCAGACACGTGGTCTGCCACCCCTTCACGGTGGATCCGGCGGCGTCGTTCAGGCGCCGTGGCCGGCGCTGGGCGCCGGCGCGTGGATCACCAGGACGACTTGGTGATGCCCGGCAGCTCGCCGCGGTGGGCCATGTCCCGGAAGCGGACACGCGAGATGCCGAACTTCTGGAAGGTGCCGCGCGGACGGCCGTCGATCGCGTCGCGGTTGCGCACACGGACCGGGGAGGCGTCGCGGGGCAGCTTCTGCAGCCCCACGCGGGCGGCCTCGCGGGCCTCGTCCGAGGCGTTGGGGTCCACCAGGGTCTTCTTCAGTTCCTGGCGCTTCTCGGCATAGCGGGCCACGATGACCCTACGCTGCTCGTTCTTGGCAATCTTGGACTTCTTCGCCATGCCTCAGCGCTCCTCTCGAAAATCGACGTGCTGGCGGACCACCGGGTCGTACTTCTTCAGCACGATGCGGTCCGGGTTGTTGCGGCGGTTCTTGCGGGTCACGTAGGTGTACCCGGTGCCGGCAGTGGACTTGAGCTTGATGATGGGACGTACGTCCTTGTCCTTGGCCATGTCAGAGCTTCACTCCCTTGGCGATCAGGTCGGCGACGACGGCGTCGATCCCGCGCACGTCGATGGTCTTGATGCCCTTGGCGGACAGGGTCAGCGTCACGTTGCGACGCAGGGACGGCACCCAGTAGGTCTTCTTCTGGATGTTCGGGTTGAACCGGCGCTTGGTGCGACGGTGCGAGTGGGAAATGCTGTGGCCGAAGCCCGGCCCAGCCCCGGTTACCTGGCAGTGTGCTGCCATGATCACTCCTCGTTGCAAGTAGTAGTAAAAGAACGGGCGGAACCCGCTGTGGAACCTCCGGACGGACCGGTGCCCCACGAGTCCCGCCACCAGTTGTGACACCGCGCTCTTACTGCGACTTTCCGAAGGGGTAACCAGGCTGGGTGAGAACCAACCGAAGCGCCCTTGATCGCTGGGGAAGACGGTGAGCCCCGCGCGTCGCCTACCGGCGGACGCGGGATCCGATGTGCGGGAAGCACGCTGTTTTCCGACGCCCTCCCCGCCCGGTGCAGGCACCGGGCGCGCGAGGGCACAACGTGGCTTGTCGCCGTTCCATCTTAGGGCAGGGCGCCGCGCCGATCAAACCGGGGGTCAGGACGGGGTGAGCCCCTCGCCGACCAGGACGGGGTCACGGAAGATCCAGTGCCCGGGGTCCAGGTGGCTGAGGATCTTGGCGCCGATCCGGCCGATGTCCTCGAGGTCCTCGTCGTCGAGGACATCCAGCAGGCAGGCGCGCACGCTCGCCACGTGGTGCGGGGCGATCCGCACCAGCTCGTCCATGCCCCGCTCCGTCATCTCTGCCATGGTGACACGGGCGTCCTCGGTCGAGGGCCGGCGTCGGATCCAGCCGCGGGTCTCCAGCTTGCGGGCCACGTGCGAGAGGCGGGACAGCGAGGCGTTGGTCCGTGCCGCCAGCTCGCTCATGGGCAGCGGGCCGTTGTTCTCCGACAGCATGGCCAGGACCTGGTACTCGAAGAAGCTGACCGGTCCCTCGCGCTGCAGGTCCGCCTCCAGGGCCGGCATGAGCTGCATGTGGGTGGCCACGATGCTCAGCCAGGCCCGGCGTTCCTTCGGGGTCAGCCAGCGGACCTCGTCGCCGGCGCCACCCGCCTCGATGCTGCCAGTGTCTTCCCCGCCGTTCATGCGGGTGATTATCCCACGTCCGGAGGCCCTCCGCGCGCGGAAGGCCCCCGATCCCGCCCGCCACCCGTCCAGTCATGGCACGATCGTCATGAGGCAGCATCGACGAAGGAGACGAGATGACCATCCAGCCGGTGACCCCCGACCCCGCCATCAGCGAGGACCTGATCGCCGAGGGCCGCAAGGCGTTCGACCTCGACCGCGCCCACGTGTTCCACTCCTGGAGCGCGCAGCGGAAGATCACCCCGATGACGGTGCTCAAGGCGGAGGGCTCCCACGTCTGGGACGGTGAGGGCCGGCGGCTGATCGACTTCTCCTCCCAGATGGTCAACACGAACATCGGCCACTCGCACCCCAAGGTCGTCGCCGCCATCCAGGAGCAGGCCGCGAAGATCGCCACGATCGCCCCGGCCCACGTCAACGACGCGCGGTCGGAGGCCGCACGGCTGGTCACCGACCTGGCGCCCGGCGACCTCAACCACGTGTTCTTCACCAACGGCGGTGCCGACGCCGTGGAGCACGCCATCCGGATGGCCCGCCTGCACACCGGCCGGCACAAGGTCCTCTCGGCCTACCGGTCGTATCACGGGGGCACCGACCTGGCCGTGAACGTCACCGGGGACGCCCGCAGGTTCGACGCCGACCGGTCCGCGGCCGGCGTCGTCCGCTTCCTGCCGCCCTACCCGTACCGCAGCTACTTCCACGCCGAGGACGAGCAGCAGGAGACCGAGCGTGCGCTGCAGCACCTGGAACAGGTCATCCAGCTGGAGGGCGCCCAGACCATCGCCGCGATCATCCTCGAGTCGGTGCCGGGCACGGCCGGGATCTACGTGCCGCCGGCCGGATACATGGCCGGGGTCCGTGAGCTGACCCGCAAGTACGGCCTGGTGTTCATCGCCGACGAGGTGATGGTCGGCTTCGGCCGGACGGGCCGCTGGTTCGCCGTCGACCACTGGGACGTGGAGCCGGACCTGATGACCTTCGCCAAGGGCGTGAACTCCGGCTACGTCCCGCTGGGCGGCGTCGCCATCTCGGACGCCGTCTATGACACGTTCGCCGAGCGCGTCTACCAGGGCGGCCTGACCTATTCGGGACACCCGCTGGCCTGCGCCGCCGCGGTGGCCACCATCAACGCCATGCAGGACGAGGGCATGGTGGAGAACGCCGCCCGCGTGGGCCGGGAGGTCATCGGCCCGCGCCTGCAGGAGATCAAGGACCGTCATCCCTCGGTCGGGGACGTCCGTGGGCTGGGCGCCTTCTGGGCGGTCGAGCTCGTGAAGGACCGGACCACCAAGGAGCCCCTGGCGGCCTACGGCGGATCCAGCCCGGAGATGAACGAACTGGTCGGCGAGTGCAGGAGGCTCGGCCTGCTGCCGTTCAACAATTACAACCGCATCCACGTGGCCCCGCCGCTGAACACCCCGGACGAGGTGCTCCGCGAGGGGCTGGACATCCTCGACCAGGCCCTGGAGGTCGCGGACCGCCACACCGTCGGCGCCTGAACCGGGCACTGCTCCCCCGGCCGGAGGTGGTCCGCCTGCCGCACGCCGCAGCCGGGGGCTACCAGCACGTGGACGGTGCGGTGAGGATGGGAGAGGCAGCCGCCCTGGCCATCCTGGGCCACCGGTGACCCGCCGCCGCGTCACGCATTCTCCAGTCAACCGCGCTCCAGCCACCCACCAGGAGGAACCATGGCAGCGACCACCGCCTCCCCGGCCTACCGTGCCGTGAACCCGGCCACGGGCCAGACGGTCAGCGAACACCCGGTGGCCACGGACGAGCAGGTCGAGCAGGCCATCGACGCCGCCCACCGGGCGTTCGGGGACTGGCGCGCCCGGGACATCACCGAGCGGGCCGGAACCGTGGCCCGGATCTCGGACCTGTTCGAGGAACGCGCCGAGGAACTGGCCCAGACGATCACCCGGGAGATGGGCAAGCCGATCGCCGAGTCCCGGGACGAGGCCGGGTTCGCCGCCGACATCTTCCGCTACTACGCGGAGCACGGCCCGCGGCTGGCCGCGGACCAGGTCCTCGACGACACCGACGGCGCCGTCAACGTCATCCAGCGCCGGCCGCTGGGCGTGCTGCTGGGCATCATGCCGTGGAACTACCCGTACTACCAGGTGGCCCGCTTCGCCGCCCCGAACCTGGTGCTGGGCAACACCATCCTGCTCAAGCACGCCGAGATCGTCCCGGAGTCCGCCCTGGCCATCGAGAAGCTGTTCCGGGACGCCGGGGTGCCCGAGGGCGTCTACCAGAACCTCTTCGCCACCCACGGGCAGGTCGCCACGATCATCGCCGATCCGCGGGTCCTGGGCGTCTCCCTGACCGGCTCCGAGCGGGCCGGTGCGGTGGTCGCCGAGCAGGCCGGCCGGCACCTGAAGAAGGCCGTGCTGGAGCTGGGCGGGTCGGACCCGTACGTCATCCTGTCCACGGACGACCCCCGCCAGGCGGCCCGGGACGCGGTGGCCATCCGGCTGGAGAACACCGGCCAGGCCTGTAATTCGAACAAGCGCCTGATCGTCATGGACGACGTCTTCGACGAGTTCGTCGACGAGCTGGTCGCGCAGGTCTCCGGGTTGCGGCCCGCGGACCCGGCCGAGGAACAGGAGGGCACCTACGCGCCGCTGTCCTCGGAGTCGGCGGCACGGACACTGGTCGACCAGATCGAGCGCGCCGTGGCCGCCGGCGGCACGCTCCACGTGGGCGGCAGGCGCGCGGAGCGGGAGGGCTTCTACGTGGAGCCTGCCGTGATCACGGACATCCCCCAGGACTCGGACGTCTACCGCGAGGAGTTCTTCGGGCCGGTCCTGGCGGTGTACCGGGTGTCCAGTGACGACGAGGCCCTCGCCCTGGCCAACAACACCCCCTACGGCCTGGGCTCGACCGTGTTCGCCACCGAGCCGGAGCGTGCCGAGCGGTTCGCCGAACAGCTGGACGCCGGCATGGTCGGCGCAAACCATTCCCCGCCGGAGGCGGCCAACATGCCCTTCGGCGGCGTGAAGCGCTCCGGCTTCGGCCGTGAGCTCGGACCGCTGGGCATGGACGAGTTCGTCAACAAGCGGCTCATGTCCGTGGCCCGGCCCCGGTAGTCACCCGCCGTTGTCCGCCGCCTGGACCCGCCGCGGTGGCAGTGCCAGCATCAGCAGCGCTATCACCGCGGCGGTGGCGCCGGCGATCCACCAGGCCGCGGCGGGCTCCAGCACGGCGTGGGCGATGAACGCGACGCAGGCGGCCAGCAACACGCCCAGCCCGGCCAGGCAGATCTTCACCAGCCGGTTCCCCCAGGCCACGGTCTGGTCCTTGACGTGCCGCCCGAACAGCCGGCGGTGGATGACCACGGGCAGCAGCATCAGCGTGGTCAGCAGCACCGAGGCCAGCAGCAGGCCCACGTACCAGCCGATCATGTCCCCGGCCAGCTCCTCGAAGCGGGCCTGGAACGGCAGCACGATCAGGAACGCGGTGACGATCTGCGTGCCCGTCTGCATGACCCGCAGCTCCTGCAACAGGTCGTTCCAGTTCCGGTCCAGCTTCTCCGCGGGCGTCTCGTGCCGGAGGCCGGCGGGGTCCGTGGGGACCGCGTCCTTGCCGGGGAGGCCGAGCGCATGGGCTCCCTGCTCCCCGTCCTCCGGCCGGTCCGGACCGGCCGACGGCCTGGTGCCGTTCACGAGACCTCCCAGCGCACCTCGTCCACGGACTTGTCCGGCCGCCAGCCCCGCCAGGACGCCTGGCGCAACCGCCCACCGCGGGTGCGCCCGGCCAGGGACACCTCCGCCACCTCGGACGGGCTGACCCACCAGGCGTCCGACCGGTCCTCGGACGGGACGTCGTCCACCGGCGGGGTGGTGCGGACGAGCCCCCGCAGGCGCTGCTCCACCTCGGCCAGCTGGGCGGCTGAGAAGCCCGTGCCCACGCGGCCGGCGTAGCGCAGTTCCCCGGCGTCGTCCGGCACCGCGGCCAGGAGGGAGCCGACGCCGCCGGAGCGCCCGCCCTTGCCCTCGCGGACACCGATCACCACGATCTCCTGGTGCTGCTGGAGCTTGAGCTTGATCCAGGCCGAGCCCCGCCGGCCCGGCAGGTAGGTCGAGCCGGTGCGCTTGGCCACCACGCCCTCCAGCCCCAGCCCGTCGCTGACCCGCTGGGCCTGGGCGAGGGTGCCGCGGTATCCCGGCGGCACGGCCACCGCCTCCCCCTGCCCGACGGCGGCCTCCAGGATCGCGCGCCGCTCACCGTAGGCGGTGTGCAGCAGGGACCGACGCCGATGTTCTGGGGCACCGGGCGGGCCGAGCTGGAGGATGTCGAACACGATGAAGCGCAGTTCCCCCGACCCGTCCTGCAACAGCCCGAAGTCCGGCCGGCCCTGGTCGTCTAGGGCGACCAGTTCGCCGTCGAGCACCGCTCCGCCCCGGTCCGCGGCCTCGCCCTCCAGCAGCCCGGACAGCTCCCGCAGCGCGGGATAGCGGCCCGTGAGGTCCTGCCCGTTCCGGCTGGCCAGCACCACCCGGTCCCCGCCGACGCCGGCGATCGCCCGCCAGCCGTCCCACTTCATCTCGTAGGACCAGTCCTCCCCGTGCGTGAGGTCCGCCGGCCGGCCGGCCGTGGCCAGCATGGGGGCGGGCAGGTCGGCCAGGCCGAACGACGCGGCTCGGCTCCGCGCCCCCGCCCGCGTCCCTTCCCGCGTCCGCGTCCCTTCCCGCGTCCGAGCCCCGTCCCGCGTCCGAGCCCCCGCCCGGGCGGGGGCCGGCGCCGTCGTCTCCGCCTGCCGGGCGGACGAAGTGCCGGAACGGGCCGGACCGGCGTCGGGCTGGTCCTTCATCAGGTGGATCAGCCAGTTGTCCTCTCCACCCATGCCGGGAGCGTTGATCAGCGCATAGCGCCGCGGCACCCCGCCGAGCCCACCGTCCGGACGGCCGTGCAGGACACCGATGACCTCCTTGCCCTCCCGCCACTTCTCCGGCTCCCAGGTGCCGGAGTCCCAGATGGTGACCTCCCCGGCCCCGTACTCCCCCCGGGCTATCGTCCCCTCGAAGGTTCCGTACTCCAGCGGGTGGTCCTCGGTCATCACGGCCAGCCTGTTCTGGTCCGTCTCCAGCGGTGGCCCCTTCGGCACGGCCCAGGACACCAACACCCCGGAGTGCTCCAGCCGGAAGTCCCAGTGCAGGCGGCGGGCGTGGTGCTCCTGGATCACGAAGCCGGGCCCCTCCCCCTCGCCGAACTCCCGCTCCACGGGGGGCTCGGCCGGGACCGGCTCGGCGGTCTTGTCCGGATCCCGCATGGACCGGTACGTGGCCAGCCGGTCGATCGTGGCGGCCGTGCCGCCGTCGTCGGAGCCTGTGCCGCCGCCGGGGCCTCCGCCACCGTCCCCACCGCCGTCCCCGCCGTCCCTGCCGCCGTCGGAGCCTCCGCCGTCCCCGCTGCCCGGTCCGTCCGGGACCCAGCCGAGCGGGGCGAGCGGGTCCAGGCCCCCGGCCACCCGCTCCAGGACCTCCTCGAACTCGAGGTGGCGCAGGTCCGGGTCCTCCAGTTCCTCCCAGGTCCGCGGCGCCGCCACCCAGGGATGCTCGCGGCCGCGCAGCGAATAGGGGCTGACGGTGGTCTTGGCGGCGTTGTTCTGGCTCCAGTCCACGAACACCCTGCCGACGCGCAGGGAGCGCTTCATCGCCGAGACCACCAGCTCCGGGTGGTCGGCCTCCAGCGCGCGGGCCAGCTCGTGGGCGACCTTGCTGATCGCCTCCGAGTTGTGCTTGCCGTCCAGCCCCGCGTACAGGTGGATGCCCTTGGAGCCGGAGGTGACGGGGAAGGCCTCCAGGCCCATGTCCGTCAGCAGGTCCCGGCACAGCCGGGCCACCTCGGCGCACTCGGCCAGGCCGGCGCCCGGTCCGGGGTCCAGGTCCAGCACCAGCCGGTCCGGGTTGCGGGGCCGGCCGTTGCGGCCGAAGCGCCACTGCGGGGTGTGCAGTTCCAGGGCCGCGACCTGCGCGAACCAGGCCAGCACGGCCGGCTCATTGGCCAGCGGATAGGTGTTGGTGCGCTCGGAGTGGGTGATCCGGCCGGTGGGGATCCACGCCGGGGCGGAGTCCTCGAGGTCCTTGCGGAAGAACATCGTGCCGGGCTTCTCGGCCGTCCCCACGCCGTCCACCCAGCGCTTGCGGGTGACCGGCCGCTGGGCGACCTGCGGGATGAGCACGTCGGCGACGGCGAGGTAGTAGCGCATCACCTCGGCCTTGGTGGTGCCGGTGGCCGGGTAGAGGACCTTGTCGAGGCTGGAGACGGAGAGCGATCTCTGCCCCACGGTGTAGGTCTGGCGACCTGTTCGTGCCATGTACCCCTCCCACGACCCCCCGACGGCCGCATATGCTGACCGCCATGCGAGCCATTTGGTCTGGATCTATCACTTTCGGTCTGGTGAACGTCCCTGTCAAGGCGTACTCCGCCACCACTGACCACGACGTGTCCTTCCACCAGGTCCACGATGCCGACGGCGGCCGGATCCGGTACCAGCGGCAGTGCGAGGTGTGTGGGAAGAAGATCGACTACGAGCACATCGACAAGGCCTACGACGACGGCGAACAGACCGTGGTGATCAACGACGAGGACTTCGACTCCCTCCCGGAGGCCGCCAATGACGAGATCGAGGTGGTCCAGTTCGTCCCGGCCGGCCAGGTGGACCCGGTGACGCTGGAGAAGAGCTACTTCCTGGAGCCGCAGGGCAAGTCCCCCAAGTCATACCTGCTGCTGCGCGAGGCCCTGGAGTCCACCGACCGCACCGCGATCGTCACCTTCGCGCTGCGGCAGAAGACGCGGCTGGGCGTGCTGCGGGTGCAGGAGGACGTGCTGGTGCTGCAGGCCATGCACTGGGCGGACGAGATCCGGGAGGTCGACTTCCCGGCGACCCGGTCCGGCGCGAGGATCAGCCCCAAGGAGAAGAAGCTGGCCAAGGCGCTCGTGGACCAGTTCGCCTCCGACTTCACGCCCGAGGAGTTCGAGGACACCTATCAGGTGGAGCTGCGCAAGCTCATCGACGCCAAGCTCGAGCAGGGCGACGCCCTGGACACCGAGGCCACCTTCGGGGCGTCCGCGCGCTCCCGCGAGAACGCCGACGAGGACGCCGAGGTCATCGACCTGATGGAGGCGCTCAAGGCCTCCCTGGACCGCAAGCGCGGCCGGGGCAGGTCCTCGCGTTCCGCCAAGGCTACCCCGGGCACCAGGTCCACTAGGTCCACCAGGACCAGCGCGTCCGGTGGGTCCGGCGGGTCGGGTGGGTCCGAGAAGGCACGGGCCCCGGCGCGGGCCCGGAAGGCCGGGACCTCGGGGAGCTCCGGGACGTCGACGAGGTCCGCGGCCTCGGGGCGCAAGGGCGCCTCCGGGAAGACCTCGGCGAAGGGCTCCGCCAAGTCCTCGGCCGCCTCGTCAGCGAAGTCCTCGGAGAAGGCGCCGGCGAAGGCCTCCGGCCGGTCCACCCGGAAGAAGGCCGGCACCTCGTCCACCCGGCGCAAGAGCGCCTGAGATGGCGCGGCTCAGGACCGTCTCCCCCGGCACCGGCGGGTACACCCGGCGCCGCACGGGCAAGGGCTTCACCTACTGGGGCGCGAACGGCCGCCGGATCACCAACGAGGACACGCTCGAGCGGATCCGGGGCCTGGTGATCCCGCCGGCCTGGAAGCAGGTGTGGATCGCCGCCGAGGAGAACGCGCACATCCAGGCCACCGGCGTGGACGACGCCGGCCGCACCCAGTACCTCTACCACCCGCAGTGGCGCGCCGACCGGGACGTCGAGAAGTTCGAGAAGTCGATCTCGTTCGGCCAGACCCTGCCCTCCCTGCGACGGCGCGTCACCCGGGACCTGCGCGCCGGGGCGCAGGGGCACGACGACGGCGCCGCCGGCTCGCGCATGGCCGGCACCGGCCGCGGGACGGGCGGGAGCACGGCGGGACCGGGTGAGGCGGACGGGACCGGCCGGCGTCGGGCCCTGGCTGCCGCCGTGCGCCTGATGGACCGCGGTGCCCTGCGCGTGGGCGGGAAGGAGTACTCCGGCCAGCTGGAGGCCTTCGGCGCCACCACCCTGCAGCGGCGGCATGTGGAGGTCGACGGGACGGAGGTCCACCTGGCGTTCCGGGGCAAGTCCGGCAGCGAGTGGGACCTCACCCTGCAGGACGAGGACCTGGCGGAGTTCTTCGCAGGCGTGCCGGCCACGCCACGGACGGCGCCCGCGGTCTGCTACCCGGTGCGCTCGGGCCGGCGCAAGGAATGGAAGACCATCTCCGCCGAGGCGGTGAACGAGTACCTCAAGGAGATTGCCGGACTCGAGTTCACGGCCAAGGACTTCCGGACCTGGCAAGGCACGATGGCCGCCGCCCGGTCCCTGGCGCGGTCTCACCGCGCCGGTGCGACCTCGCCCGAGGCCGTGAAGATCGCCGTGCGGGCCAGCGCCGAACTGCTGCACAACACCCCCACCGTGGCCCGGGAGTCCTACATCGATCCCCGGGTGATCGACCTGTTCGAGAAGGGCCGGGTCATGGACCTGAAGCGCCAGCCGGACCGGGCGCTGCTGGCCCTGCTGACCGGCGTCGGCGGAGCTGACGCGGCTGACGGCGCCGGCGGAACTGACGGGGCCGCCGGTGGAGGGGCCGACGGAGCCGCGAACGGACGGGCCGACGGCGCCCGCGGAGCTGACGCGGCTGACGGCGTCGGCGGGTGATCCCCGGCGAGCCCACCGGACACCGCCAACGAGAGTGCAGATAACGAGATTGCAGACAATGTGCCGCATCGCGGCTGATGGACGCGTTGTCTGCATTCTCGTTGGACATCAACTGCAGCCTCGTTGAGCGGCTCAGTGGTTGCGCAGTTTCTCGATCAGTTCGTCCTTGCGCAGGTCCGAATAGCCGGTGATGTCCAGCTCCCTGGCGCGGTCCTTGAGCTCCTCGACGGTCCAGTCCTCGTAGGAGCCGGACTCTCCGCCGCGCTCGCCCACCTCGGAGCGGCCATCACGGGCGGCCGCATTGGAGATCCGGGCCGCCTTCTCCTTACTGGCGCCGTCCTCGCGGAGGGCCTCGTACATCTCCGGGTCCTTGAGCTGCGGGGTGTCGTCGTCCTTCTTCTTCGGCATGGCCCCAGTGTAGGCAGCGGTGCAGGCAGCGCCAGGGGCCGCCGGCATGCCCCTGCGTCACGGCCGGGGCGTGCGCACGGCGTGGTGGCCGAGGCCCGACCCCGGCGTGGTGGCCGCGGGCGTGCAGGCAGCGCCAGTGGCCGCGGCCGTGCCCCGTGCAGGGCGGCCCGGGGCACGGCCGCGGGAACACCACGGGCGCGGTCCCCGCAGGGAGCCGCGCCCGTCGCCGTCGGGTCTCAGAAGGTCACAGCGCCGTGACGACGTCCTCGAAGGGCAGCCGCGGCAGGCGGTCCCGCCAGGCGTCCTCGGCCGGCTGGCCCATGTTGATGGCCACCAGCACGCGGTGCCGGCCGTCCGGGAAGAACTCGCGGGAGAGCGACTCGGCGTCGAAGCCGGTCATGGGGCCGGCCGCCAGCCCCGCCGCCCGGATGCCGATGATCGCGTAACCCACCTGCAGGCCGGCGCTGAGCTCGGCAGTGCGGACTCGCCCCTCCTCGTCACCGGCGAACATGTCACGGGCGCCGGGGAAGTGCGGGAAGGTCCGGGGCAGCTCGTCGTGGAAGTCGAGGTCGGCGGCCAGGAGCGCGGTGGCGGGCGCGGCCGCCGTCTTGGCACGGTTGCCCTCGGCCAGGTGCGGCAGCAGGCGCTCCCGGGCCTCGGCGGAGCGGACGATGACGACGCGCAGGGGCTGGGCGTTCATGGCCGTGGGCGCCCACTTGACGAGCTCGAAGATCGCGGCGAGCTGCTCATCGGTGACGGGCTCATCCGTGAAGGCGTTGGCGGTGCGGGCCTCGCGGAACAGCAGGTCCTGCGCGCGCTGGTCGAGCAGGAGCGCGTCCTGGGTCAGGTCATCAGCAATGGTGGTCATATTCAGTTGAACCGACATGTAATGCCCGCTGTTCCCCGCTTCCCTGTGAGTCCGGACACACCGCGGCGGGCCGGACGGTGCTGCGGGTCGGACGCCGCCCGGTTCAGCGGTCCAGTTGGTCCAGGTGGTCCAGGTGGTCCAGCAGTTTGCGCTCGGCGCTGTCCGCGGTGCGGGGCCTGTCCGGAGGGCCGGTGAAAGCCACGACTCCTCCTTCTCGGATACTGGGGCTTCTCGGATGCCGGGGGCGGTGGCCCAACCGGGGTCAGCGGGTGACGGGTGCTGGCCGGGACTCAGATGAGGCGCCCGAGCTCCTGCCCCTTGCCGACCCTGTCGGCGGGCTGCAGGTCCGCCCGGGAGAAGGTGCCGGCGTGGCGGGCCGCCACGGTGGTCTCCATCTTCATGGCCTCCAGCACCACCAGGCCCTGCCCCGCTTCCACGGGCTCGCCGTCCTCGGCCAGCCACTTCACCAGCGAGCTGTCCATCGGCGCGGTCACGACGCCGTCGGGCGCCGGCCCGGCCTCCGCACCGTCCGCCTCGTCCCCCGCGCCGTCGGGCGTCCGGGCCCCGGTGCCATCCGCTGTGCCGGTCCCGGCGCCGGCCCCGCCGCTGCGCAGCGCGCGCACCAGGTCCGCCGGCAGGCCCAGCCGCACGGCCTTGCCGTCCAGGGTCACGGTCAGCTCGGTGCGCTCGGCGCCCGGGGTGGCCGCCGCCAGGTACGGCGAGGCCTCCAGCTCGGCGGCGAACTCCGTCTCGATCCAGGTCGTGTACACGCCCAGTCGCTCCGGGTGGGTGAACGCCTCCTGGCGCAGCACCTCCTGGTGGAACGGGACCACGGTCGGCAGGCCCCGGATGACGAGCTCATCGAGGGCCGCCCGGGCGCGGCGGATGGCCTGTTGCCGGTCCTCTCCCCAGACGATGAGCTTGGCCAGCAGCGAGTCGTACTCCCCCGGCACGGTCGAGCCTGAGCGCACGCCGGTGTCCACGCGGATGCCCGCCCCGGTGGGCGCCTCGAACGCCTCGACCCGGCCGGGTGAGGGCAGGAAGCCCAGCGCCGGGTCCTCCGCGTTGAGGCGGAACTCGATCGCGTGGCCGCGCGGGGCCGGGTCCTCGGTGATGCCCAAGGGTTCGCCCGCGGCGATCCGGAACTGTTCCCGGACCAGGTCCACTCCGGTGGTCTCCTCGGTGACGGGATGCTCCACCTGCAGGCGGGTGTTGACCTCGAGGAAGGAGACCAGCCCGTCCGGGGCCACGAGGTACTCCACCGTCCCGGCGCCGGTGTAGCCGGCCCGGCGGCAGATCTCCTTGGCGGAGGAGTGGATGCGGGCCCGCTGGCCCTCCGTGAGGAACGGTGCGGGGGCCTCCTCCACGAGCTTCTGGTTCCGGCGCTGCAGCGAACAGTCCCGCGTGCCTACCACCACGACGTTGCCGTGGGCGTCCGCCAGCACCTGCGCCTCGACGTGCCGCGGGCGGTCCAGGAAGCGCTCCACGAAGCACTCGCCCCGGCCGAAGGCGGTGACCGCCTCGCGGACCGCCGAGTCGAAGGCGTGCTCGACGTCCTCCATCCGCCGCACGATCTTCATCCCCCGGCCGCCCCCGCCGAAGGCCGCCTTGATGGCCACGGGCAGCCCGTGCTCCTCGGCGAACGCGCGTACCTCGGCGGCGTCGGCGGCGGGTCCGTCGGTGCCCGGGACGAGCGGGGCGCCGGCGGCCACGGCGATCCGCCGGGCCGAGACCTTGTCGCCCAGTGCGCGAATGGCCTGCGGCGAGGGGCCGATCCAGGTCAGTCCGGCGTCGATCACGGCCTGGGCGAAGTCCGCGTTCTCGGACAGGAAGCCGTACCCGGGGTGCACGGCGTCCGCCCCGGAACGCCCGGCCACGTCCAGCAGCCTGCCGATGTCCAGGTAGGTCTCGGCCGCACTCGTGCCGGGCAGGGCATAGGCCTCGTCGGCCGCGCGCACGTGCAGCGCATCCGCGTCCGGATCGGAGTAGACGGCCACGGAGGCCAGTCCAGCGTCGGTGCAGGCGCGGGCCACGCGCACGGCGATCTCGCCGCGGTTGGCGATCAGGACCTTCGTGAGCGTGCTCATGGGTCAGTCCTCTCGGCGGGGGTCGGCGGGGCGTCCGGCGGGATGGGGCGGGGCGCCCGGGGAGACGCGGGCCGGCCCCTGCGGGGAGGACCGTCGGGAATCCGCGGGCACACGTGCGGCGGTGTCCGCGGTGGGCGGCGCGGCGGTGTCCGCGGTGGGCGGCGCGGCGGTGTCCGCGGTGGGCGGCACGGAGGTGTCCGCGGTGGGCGGCGCGGCGGTGTCGGCGGTGGGCGGCGCGGCGTCCAGAGGCACGGCCGGGACGAGGGGCAGCGGAGCGACCAGCTGGAAGCGGACTGCGGCCCCGGGGAGCAGCTGGGCGGCCACGGGCAGGTCCTGCGGCACGACGACGCCGATCACCGGATAACCGCCCGTCACCGGGTGGTCCGCCAGGAACAGCACCGGCAGCCCGGACGGCGGGACCTGCAGGGCACCGGCCACGGCGCCCTCACTGGCCAGTTCGCCCTTGCGCACGCGCTCCAGCGGGACACCGCCGGCCGGAGCCTCCAGGCGCACCCCGATCCGGTTCGACTGGCTGCTGGCCATCCAGTCCTGGCCGGCCAGCACCTCCAGCCCGGCGTCGCCGAACCAGTCCTGCCGGGGGCCGGGCACCACGCGCAGGGTGGTCACCTCCCCGGGGCGCGGAAGCTGGCGCAGTGCCGGCTCCGCCGTCCCGACGGCGGTGAAGCCGGCGTCGCTGCGCACCGGCAGCACGGTGCCGGGGGCCAGGGGCGCCGGCCCGATGCCGGACATGGTGTCCGTGGCCCGACTGCCCAGCACGGCGGGCACGTCCAGGCCGCCGCGCACGGCCAGATAGATCCGCAGCCCGGCGGTCGGCTCGTCCAGCGTGAGGGTCTCGCCGTCCCGCAAGGCGAAGGGAGCGCGCGGCGGGGCGGGCCGGTCCACGGCCCCGCTGCCCGGGACGGCAGTGATCCGGGCCGGGGCCTCCGCGCCGGACAGCGCGAGCACCAGCGTCCCGCGGGCTCGCACGGCCAGGCCGCCGAGCAGCGTCTCGACGACGGCCTCCCCCGGCTCGTTCCCGACCAGCCGGTTGGCCTGCCGGGCGGAATCGGTGTCCGCGGCGCCGGAGGCGGCCACCCCGAGGTCGCCCAGTCCCGGACGCCCGAGGTCCTGCACCAGCGACTGCCACTCGGTGGCCTCGACGACCAGGGCGCCGCCTTCCGTGTCGCCGTCGTGGTCCGCACCCTCGATGTGGCCCTCCCCGGCCGGCGTCGGGCCCGCGGCCGGCACCGGCTCCCGGAGCCGGAGAAGTTCGCGCACCGCCCGGTAGCGCACCCGGTCGCCGGGGCGCACGAGGGCCGGGGAGGGCCGGTGCAGGTCCCACATCCGCGCGTCGGTGTGGCCGAGCAACCGCCAGCCGCCCGGGGAGCTGCGCGGGTACACGGCGGAGAAGCGCCCGGCGATGGCGACCGATCCGGCCGGCACGGCCGGGCGCGGGGTGGACCGGCGGGGCACTTTCAGGGGGTCGCCGTCGGCCATGAGGTAGGTGAAGCCGGGCGCGAATCCGCCGAACGCCCCGGTCCACAGGGCCTGGGTGTGCACCCGCACGACGCCGTCCACGCCCAGGCCGGTCAGCTCGCCGACCTCGGCGAGGTCCTCGCCGTCGTAGACCACGTCGATGTCCACCGTGGGACCGAAGTCCGCCACCCGGTCCTCGACCACCATCGACGGGACGGCGCGGGCACCGGCCACGGCCGC
The DNA here is from genome assembly GCA_029961105.1 of Micrococcus sp. GTDB lineage: Bacteria > Actinomycetota > Actinomycetes > Actinomycetales > Micrococcaceae > Citricoccus. Next base: position 125,134 of record JASBVO010000010.1, read on the forward strand.
GGCCCGGTGCGTGAAGGACAGCATCACGGTCTCGGCGGCCGCCACGGCCTCCACCTGGCCCGGCAGGGGCGCGGCGGTCAGCCGCGCGTGCAGGGCCACGACGTCGGCCAGCGAGGCGCACTCGAGGAGGAACGCCCGGGTGCCGGCCCAGCGCAGGGCCCGCGGCGCCGTCGTCGACGCGCCGGGCGGTGAGGCGCCGGGCGGGGATGCGGCACCGGGCGGGACGGCGACCGGTCCACTCATGCGAACGGACCCACCCGCACCCCGGCCTCCTCCAGCGCCGAGCGCACGGCGGCGGCCATGGCCACGGCGCCGGGGGTGTCCGAGTGCACGCAGATGCTCTCGGCGTCCAGGCGCAGCTCGGTGCCGTCGATCGCCGTGAGCCTGTGCTCGGTGGCCAGACGGACCATGCGCCGGGCCACCTCGGCCTCGTCGTGCAGGACGGCGCCGGCCTCCCGACGCGAGACGAGGGTGCCCTCGGGGGTGTAGGCGCGGTCGGCGAAGGCCTCGGTCACCACGCGCAGGCCCGCGGCCTCGGCGATCTCGGCGGCCACGGACCCGGGCAGCAGGAGCAGGGGCAGGTCCCCGCCGAAGCCCCGGACCGCGTCCACCACGGCGCGGGCGTGCTCACGGTGGTGGACGATCGCGTTGTAGAGCGCGCCGTGCGGCTTCACGTAGCGGACCGCCGTGCCGGCCGCACGGGCCATCGCCTCCAGCGCACCGATCTGGTACAGGACGTCGTCGGCGAGCTCCGTGGGCGTGCAGTCCAGGAAGCGGCGGCCGAAGCCGGCCAGGTCGCGGTAGGACACGTGCGCGCCGACCGTGGCCCCGGCAGCGGCCGCGTACCGGCAGGTCTGGGCGATGATCGACGGGTCGCCGCCGTGGAAGCCGCAGGCGACGTTGGCCGAGGTCGCGGAGCGCAGGATCGCGGCGTCGTCGCCCATCGTGTAGGCGCCGAACCCCTCGCCGACGTCACTGTTCAGGTCCATGCGCGTCACGCCGCGCTGGTCCATGGCGCTCATCTGGTGGCCTCCGTGTCATCGGGTGGTCGCTCCAGAATGCCCGTCGGCCCCGGATTGTCCAACAACCCGGACCTGGGGCGCCGGGGGTCAGGAGGGCGGCGCGAGGGCCGGGTGAGGCCCCGCGCCGGCGCCCCGGGTTCCGGTCAGTTCCGCCTCGCGGGCCGCGAGGCGCTGGAGGGGTCGGGGGCGCCGGATCCTGCCGGCTCCGCGGTCAGCCACGGGGCGCGGACCTGGCCGCTGCCCTGCAGGTCGGCCACGGACGCCGCACCCATGAGCATCATGGCCACGCGCGTCTCCTCGGCGAGCAGCTCGATGGCCCGCGCCACACCCGCACGCCCGCCGGCCATCAGCCCGTACAGGTAGGCCCGGCCGATCAGCGTGAAGTCCGCGCCCAGGGCCAGCGCGGCCACGATGTCCGCTCCGGAGGTGATGCCGGAGTCCAGGATGATCTCCACGTCCGGGCCGGCCTCGGCCCGCACCTCGGTGAGCGCCTTGAGCGACACCGGGGCACGGTCCAGCTGCCGTCCGCCGTGGTTGGAGACGATCAGCCCGTCAGCCCCGGCGTCCAGCGAGCGCCGGGCGTCCTCCGCGGTCAGCACGCCCTTGACGAACAGCCTCCCGGGCCAGGCGCCGCGGATCCACTCCAGGTCCCGGATGGACAGCGTGGGATCGAACATGCCGTTGATCAGGCTCGGCAGGTCGGTGGCGGTGTTGGACAGGGAGGCGAAGGTCAGCGGGTCCGTGGTGAGGAAGTTGAACCACCACTCCGGCCGGTAGCTGGCGTCCACCACCGTCTTCAGGCTCAGCTTCGGCGGGATGGTCATGCCGTTGCGCACGTCGCGCAGCCGCTGCCCCGCCACGGGCGTGTCCACGGTGACCATCAGCGTGCCGAACCCGGCCGCCTGGGCCCGCTGGATGAGGTCCAGCGAGCGTTCCCGGTCCTTCCACAGGTACAGCTGGAACCACCGGCTCCCCGGGGCGCCGCGCTCCTCGTTCCCGACGGCGTCGCTCACCTCGGCGACCTGCTCCAGCGAGCGGGTGCCCATGGTGGAGAGCGAGAAGGGGATCCCGGCGGCCGCGGCCGCGGCCGCGCCCCCGTCCTCTCCCTCGGCGTGCATGAAGCGGGTGAACCCGGTCGGCGCGATCCCGAACGGCAGGGCCGAGGTGATGCCCGCGATCCGGACGGACAGGTCCGCCGCCGCCGTGCCGTGCAGGATCCGGGGCAGCATCTCGGTGGACGCGAAGGCCTCACGGGTCCGGCGGGCCGTCAGCTCCTGGCCGGCGGCGCCGTCCACGTAGTCGAAGGCCGGGCGCGGCGTCCGCCGCCTGGCGATGGTCCGCAGGTCGTTGATGTCCGCCGCCCCGGCCAGGCGGGCGGACCGCCGGTCCAGGCTCGGACGGCTGAACTGCAGCAGGGGACGCAGCTCGGAGAGCTGGGGGAACTGGCGCTTCATCAGGGGGTCCTTCCGCTTCATCCTGTCCGGGCGGTCCGTCCGGTCCGCCCGGTTCATCCGGCTCATCCGGCTCACTCGGCTCATCCGTGCGAGGGGGCCATCAGTGCACGGCCCGGGAGGTCCAGAGCGCCACCGGGATGGCGGAGAGCAGGCAGCACGCGGCCACGAAGGCCGCTGCGGCCCAGACCTCTCCCCCGGTCACCTGGATCAGCCAGGCGGCCGTCAGCGGGGTGAATCCGGCCACGATCGCCCCGTTGGCCTCGCGCGTCAGCGCGATGCCGCTGTAGCGCTCCCGAGCGGGGAACAGGCTGGCCAAATAGGACCCCTGGGAGCCGGACGTGAGGGCGATGATGATGCCGTATCCCGCGGAGATGGCGGCCCCGGCCAGCAAGGCGTCGCCCGAGGCCAGCGCCGAGAACAGCGGGAAGGCGAACAGGGCGCCCAACCCCGAGCCCAGCGCCAGGATGCGGGCCGCGCCGAAGCGGTCCGCGGCCCATCCGCCCAGCGGGGTGCCGAGGATGCCGAAGACCGAGCCGATGGTGACCGCGGCCAGGGCGGAACCGTGGTCCAGCCCCACCGCCTCGGAGGTCATGAGGGACAGCGCGAACACGGCCATGGAGTAGTTGAGCGCGTTGTGGCCGGTGACCGAGAGGAACCCCAGCCCCAGGGAGGTCTTGTGGCGGCGGAACAGCTCCACGACCGGGACCTTCTGGCGTTCCCCGCGCTCCTCGGCCCGCCGCTGGGCCACCACGTACTCCGGCGTCTCCTCGAGCCGGCGCCGGATGAAGACGGCCAGGGCGAACAGCACCACGGAGACCAGGAAGGGCAGCCGCCACGCCCAGTCGAGCAGGACGGTCTCCCCGGCGGATGACGCCCAGAGGAAGGCGCCCGTGGCGAGCACGATGCCCGCCGGCGGGGTGGCCAGGACCAATGAGGTCAGCAGGCCGCGACGGTGCCGCGGGGCGAACTCGGCCACGATCGTCATGGCGCCGGCCAGTTCGGCACCGGCGCCCAGGCCCTGCAGCAGCCGCAGCAGGATGAGCAGGACGGGGGCGAGCACTCCCACCGCGGCCGAGGTCGGCAGCAGGCCGATGCCCACGGTCGCCACGCCCATGACGAGGATCGTCAGCAGCATGGCCGGACGGCGGCCGATCCGGTCACCGATGTGCCCGATCAGGATGCCGCCCAACGGGCGGGCGACGAAGCCGACGGCGAAGGTGGCGAACGCCGCCAGGGTGGCACCGGGTCCGACCCCCGCGAAGAACAGCGGTCCGATCACCAGGGCGGCGGCGGCGCCGTACAGCGCGTAGTCGTACCACTCGATCACCGTCCCCGTGATGGCCGCGAACAGGGCGCGCCGGGCCCCCGAGGTCATCCGGTCCTGGGCCGGGACGGCGGCGGGTGCGTGTGTATCCATGACGTATATGTCTAGCACCCGGGAACGCCTGTCCCGGCCGCGACCATGCGCCGTGACGGCCCGCACCCCGGTCGCCGGGGGCCGGGCGGTCACCGACAGCCGGTGGTCACCCCTCGGTCAGCAGGGGACCGCCGGCCCCACCGGCATCAGGCGGGGTACAGCGGGTTGTGCCCGGGCGTGACGCGCTCGGACTCACGCACCGGCCCCGGCGCGGTGCCCGTGCCGAACGGCGAGCCGCCGAGCTCCTCGCGACGGTGCTCGCTGAGCCACCCGGACAGCTCCGGGCCCTTCGGCACGATCCCGGTGGGATTGATGTCCCGGTGCACCTCGTAGTAGTGGCTCTTGATCTGCACGAAGTCCACCGTGTCCCCGAAGCCGGGGGTCTGGAACAGGTCCCGGGCGTAGCCCCACAGCGCCGGCATCTCGTCCAGCTTGTTGCGGTTGCACTTGAAGTGGCCGTGGTAGACGGGGTCGAACCGCACCAGCGTGGTGAACAGCCGCACGTCGGCCTCGGTGATGGTGTCCCCCATGAGGTACCGCCGCGTCGTCAGCCGGTCCTCCAGCCAGTCCAGGGCGGTCCACAGCCGGTCGTAGGCGGAGTCATAGGCCTCCTGGGAGCCGGCGAACCCGCACCGGTACACCCCGTTGTTGACCTCGGTGAAGATGCGGGTGATGACCTCGTGCATCTCGTCCAGCGACTGCTCCGGCAACAGGTCCGGCGCCCCGTCCCGGTGGTACGCGGACCACTGCGTGGAGAAGTCGAGGGTGATCTGCGGGTAGTCGTTGGTCACCACCGCGCCGGTGGGGATGTCCACGATGGCCGGCACCGTGATCCCGCGGGGGTAGTCCGGGAAGCGCTTGAAGTAGTTTTCCTGCAGTCGCTCCGTGCCCAGCACCGGGTCCCGGCCGTCCGGGTCCAGGTCGAAGGTCCAGGACCGTTCGTCGTGGGTGGGGCCGGGGGTGCCCAGCGAGATCGCGTCCTCCAGGCCGAGCAGCCGTCGCACGATGATCGTCCGGTTGGCCCACGGGCAGGCCCGCGCCGCGACCAGCCGATAGCGCCCCGCCTCCACGGGCCAGGCCTGGGCACCGTCGGTCAGCCCGCCGGACACGTGCCCGACCTTGTCCGTCTCCACCCGTTCCGCGGCCGTGATGGCCGTCGGGTCGGCGACGATCCGGTCCTGGATGTAGTTCGTGTCCCGGGTGAACTCCTGCCCTGACAGCACGTAGCTGCCCGGGCGGCTGCCCCGGTCCTGCCCGTGGTCCCCGGGTCCCTGGTTCCCGGGTCCCTGGTCCTCGTGCTGGCTCTGGCGGTCCTGTGACTGGTCCATACACTGAGCCTATGGCCTCTCCTGCCGCGGATACCCACCTGACCTCCGCCATCCTCGCCGACAACCCCTCGGGCATGACCCTGGACGGAACCAACACCTACCTCATCGGTGCCCCGGACGCGGACTCCGTGGTGGTCGTGGATCCCGGCCCCGGAGCCGGTGCCGAGGCCCACCTGGAGGCGGTGCTCGAAGCCGCAGGGGACCGGCTCGTGGAGCTGATCCTGGTGACCCACCACCACGAGGACCACACCGGGGCGGTGAGCCTCTTCACCGAGCGCACCGGCGCCCCGGTCCGGGGCGGGTCTCCCGCCTGGTCGCGGGGCGCCGCACCCCTGGCGCCCGGCGAGCGCATCCCGGCGGCCGGCGTCGTGATCACCGCCTGGCACACCCCCGGGCACACCTCGGATTCCTATTCCTTCGCCCTTCCCGACGACGGCGCGGCCGGCTCGGTGCTGACGGGAGACACGGTGCTGGGCCGGGGGACGACCATGATCGACCACCCCGACGGGACCCTGGCCGACTACCTGCGCAGCCTCGAACTGCTCATCGCCCTGGGGGACGCCACGGTGCTGCCCGCCCACGGGCCGGCACTGGCCTCGATCGCCGAGGTCGGCGCCCAGTACCGGGAGCACCGGCACGCCCGGCTGGACCAGGTCCGTGAGCTGGTCGGCCGGCTGGACGCCGCGGACCGGGACACCCTGCGCCGAGGGCCGGGCGCAGGGCTGGCAGCGGGGTCCTCGGGACGCGGCGTCGGCGACGACCCGCAGCGTGCCGCGTTCGACGCGCTCGCCGATCGGCTGGCCGCCACCGTGTACCCGGACGTGACCGGGAAGGTCCGCTCCGTGGCCGCGATGACCATGGCCGCCCACCTGGCGTACCTGGCCCGGGAGGCCTGAGCCGGGAAGCGCCCTCGGGCCCGTGTCCATGCGGCCCGGCAGTGTCCATACTGTGACCTGCCACGCCGCCCACTCGCCCGGGGGCGGGCCCGAGCGGCTCCTACCATGGACGGTGGAGGGTGCGGCGCCTCCGGCGCCCGCGCGGTGACGCGGCCCTGACAACGAGTCATCACAAGGTGGTAAACGTGGCAGAGCAGCTCGACGAACGCGATGTCCGGCAGGACTGGGAGGTCCCGGCCATGCCCTCTCCCCGGGAGACCGGCCAGACGGTCCTCGTCACGGGGGCCACGTCGGGACTGGGCGCCGAGTTCGCCCGCCAGTTGGCGGGCCAGGGTCACGATCTCGTCATCACCGGACGGGACCCGATCGCGCTGGTCGGCAAGGCCCAGGGGCTGGAGGCCCAGTATGGGGTCTCCGTGGAGACGCTGACCGTCGACCTGGCCACCCGGGAGGGCGTGGACGTGGTCGCGGCCCGGATCCGTGCCCCCGAACAGCCGCTCACCATGCTGGTGAACAACGCCGGTGCCGGACTCTCCACGGAGTTCCACGAGAGCGAGCCCGAGGCCGAGGTGAGGATGCTGCGGCTCCTGGTGGAGGCGCCCATGCTGCTGTCCCACGCGGCCATCCAGTCCTTCCTCGCCCGCGGCGGCGGCCGGATCCTCAACGTCTCCTCCGTGGCCGGGCTGATCCCCGACGGCAGCTACGGCGCCGCGAAGTCCTGGTCCGTGAGCTTCAGCCGCTGGGCCAACACCCGGTACAAGTCCGAGGGCGTCACCGTCACCGCGCTCTGCCCGGGACTGGTGCGCACCGAGTTCCACCAGCGGGCCGGCATCGACACCTCGAAGCGGCCCCGGTGGTCGTGGATGGACGCGGACGACGTGGTCCGGGAGGGACTGACCGCGGCCGCCGACGGCCGGAGCGTCTGCGTGCCCTCCCGGCGGTATCGTTCCCTCATGACGGCGGCGCGGTTCAGCCCGGACGCCGTCCTGGAGCGGTTCAGCCGCTCCGAGGCCAAGTCACGCAAGACCGCCGGCTGACGCGCGGTCGACCGTCGGAAGGGAACGGGGACCGCATGACCATCCTGGTGGGCTACACGGCCAGCAACGAGTCGAAGGCCGCCCTCGCCGAGGCGATCCGCATCGCCCGCATCGCCCACGAGGACCTGCTCGTGGTCAACGCCGGCCCCGGTGGTGAGCACAAGCACGATGCCATGGTCACCGAGGACGAGCAGGTGGAGCTGCAGGCGATCCTCGACGCCTCCGGGTTGCGCGCCGAGTTCCGCCAGTACGCGCGCGGGCGGTCCACGGTGGATGAGATCAAGGACCTGGCTGGCGAGGTCCAGCCCTCGCTCGTGGTGATCGGCATGCGCCGGCGCGGGACGTTCGGGCGGGTCCTCATGGGCTCCGTGGCGGACTCGTTGCTCCAGGAGCTCGACCAGCCGGTGCTGTGCGTCAAGGAGTGCCCCGACAAGCCGGCCGGCGTGCGCCGGGACGATCCCCCGCGGGACGTGACCGCGGCCGACGAGCCCAGGGATATCCCCGGTCCCCCGCCGGCACGGGACAACGGCTTCGGCGCCGGTCAGGCCGGCCACGCAGGCCACGCCCGCCGCCGCTGACCGGCAGCAGCTGCGACCCGTCCCCGCGGCCGGTCAAGCGAGGCAACCGCTCCAACGAGAGTGCAGACGATGCGCCCATCCGGGCCGGATGAGCGCATTGTCTGCACTCTCGTGTGAAACCACTGCAATCTCGTTGACCGACTACCACCGGGCCTGATGACCGCGCTGTCTGCCGCGCTGTCTGCATTCTCGCGGGAAGAAAATGCAATGTCGTTGAGCCGGTACCGACCGGCCGCCGCACCGTCAGTGACGCGCTGCGGCCCCCGGCGCTTCGTCGTCCTCGGCTGCGCTGTCCGCCTGGGCGGTCTTCTCCTTGCGCTCCTGGTAGGCCTTCTCGCCCGGGCCGGCGAACTCGCGGTTGCGCTCGATCGCGGTGATCGACCCCGTGAACATCGAGGAGTCCTCGCTGGCCTTCGTCAAGGGCGTGGACCCGGTGGCGGTGGACTCGGCCCCGCCGACGGCCTTCTGCTGGCCCGTGGCGGGGTGGGATCCGTTCGAGGAGCCCAGCCGGGGCAGCGCGTTGGTGGTCGGCCGCGGCTCCGGGGCCCGGCCCGGGCGGGGGCTGCCGCCGGGCAGGGAGCCGGCGGTGCCGCCGTCGTGCCCTGCGGCGGGGCGGTCGGCCTCGTGCCGGCGGGCGCTGTCCGCAAACGCCTCCTCACCCTCCTCCGGCTCCGCGTAGGCCGGGGCGAGCATCGTGACGCTCTCGGCCAGGCGCTGGGCGTAGATGGCCTCCGGGTGCTCGCTGCGCAGGAAGGTGACCAGGTCCTCCCGCACCAGGCAGCGCAGGTCCCACAGGTCCCCGGAGTTGCGGGCGGAGACCACCGCGCGGATCTTGACCATGCCGCCGAGGGCGTCGGTGACCTGCAGGGAACCCTCCTTGCCGTCCCACAGCTCGGTGGACTCCAGCAGGGCCTTGAGGCGGTCCCGGGCCTCCTCCATGGGCACCCGCCAGTCGACCTCCATCTCCACGGTGCCCGAGAGCGCCGAGCCGACCCGCGTCCAGTTCTCGAACGGGGTGGTGGTGAAGTGGCTGGAGGGGAAGATCATCCGGCGGCCGTCCCAGATCTTGATCACCACGTAGGACAGGGTGATGTCCTCGATGATGCCGTTGACCTCGTCCACGGTCACCACGTCCCCCACCCGGATGGCGTCCGTGAAGGCCAGCTGAATCCCGGCGAAGACGTTGGTCAACGTGGACTGCACCGCGAGGCCGGCCACCACGGACAGCAGGCCGGCCGAGGCCAGCAGGCCGGCGCCCACCGCCCGCACCTGCGGGATGGTCAGCAGGATGACGGCCACCGCGATCACGATGATCAGCGCCTCGAGGATGCGCCGGATCAGCACGGTCTGCGTCTGGATCTTCCGGTCCCGCCGGTCGTCCACGCCCGCGCTCTTGTACTTGCGCAGCACCCGCTCCTCGACGATCCGCACGATCCGCAGGGCCAGCCATGCCAGTGCCCCGATGATCCCGGCCAGCAGCAGGAAGCTCGTTCCCTCGAACCACTCGTACTCGGAGGCGGTCAGGCCCAGGGCGATCCGAGCCGCCGTCAGGGTCAGCGCCACGGCCACCGGGATCCGGCAGCGGGCCACCTGGCGCCGCAGCTCCGGACGGCCGCGCAACACCACGTTGAGCAGCAGCGCGGCCACCACCACGACGGCGAGCGCGATGACCACGCCGACCAGCACGGTGGAGAGGATCCCCCAGAACGGGCCGAGGGACTCGACGGCGCCCTGGGCGCCCTCCTCCATGCTCTCCGGCACGGTGGGGGTCATGTCGCCGGGCCCTGAGGTCTCCGCGGAGAGCGGTCGGGCCGGGGCACGGACGGCCGCCCCGGAGGGGACGGCCGCCCCGGGGAGGGCGGGCAGCACGGAGGACAGGAACGGCAAAGGCATGTCTCCAGTCTGTCACCAGCGCCTTCACCGCACCTGAACGGGTGGACAATGGACGCTGAGACCGCCGCAGCCCCGTGGCGATCACTTCAGCCCCGGGAGAGGACCCTCATGCTTTCCATCACGGACCTGCGCGGACGCGACGTCGACCCGGCCACGGTGCTCCCCCGGGCCGAGCTGGACGTGGCCGGCGCCGTGCCACGGGTCCTGCCGATCCTGGACGAGGTCCGCTCCCGCGGCGCCGAGGCCGTGCTGGACCTGGGCGAACGCTTCGACGGGATCCGGCCGCCGTCGTTGCGGGTGCCCGCGGCGGCCCTGGCCGAGGCGCTGGAGGCCCTGGACCCGGAGGTCCGCGCCGCGCTCGAGGAATCGATCGCCCGTGCCCGTAAGGTGCACGCGGCCCAGCTGCCGCCCGGGTCCGAGGTCGATCTCGGGGAGGGCGCCGTCGTCGAGAACCGCTGGGTTCCGGTGGGCCGGGTGGGCCTGTACGTGCCCGGCGGGCGCGCGGTGTACCCCTCCTCCGTGGTGATGAACGTGGTCCCGGCGCAGGCTGCCGGGGTGCCCTCCCTGGCGGTGGCCTCCCCGCCGCAGAAGGACTTCGGCGGCCTGCCGCACCCGGTCATCCTCGCCGCCTGTGCGCTGCTGGGCGTGGACGAGGTTTACGCCGCGGGCGGCGCCCAGGCGGTGGCCATGTTCGCCTACGGAGTGAAGGACGACGACGGCGCGCGCCTGTGTGCCCCCGTGGACATGGTCACGGGGCCGGGCAACATCTTCGTGGCGGCCGCCAAGCGGGCGCTGCTGGGCACCATCGGCATCGACGCCGAGGCCGGCCCCACCGAGATCGCCGTGCTCGCCGACGCCACGGCGGATGCCGCGTGGGTGGCGGCCGACCTGATCAGCCAGGCCGAGCACGACCCGATGGCCGGATCGGTGCTCATCACCACGTCCCCGGAGCTCGCGCGGGACGTGGTGGCGCAGGTCGAGGAGCAGGTGCCGGGCGCGTTCCACGAGGAGCAGATCCGTGAGGCCCTGGCCGGTCCGCAGTCCGGGATCCTCGTGGTGGACACCCTGGAGACGGCCGTGGCGGTGGCGGACGCCTACGCCGCCGAGCACCTGGAGGTGCACACCGTGGACGCGCTGGCCACCGCGCGCCGGGTCCGCAACGCCGGGGCGGTGTTCGTGGGGCCGCACTCCCCCGTACCGCTGGGCGACTACTCCTCCGGTTCCAACCACGTGCTGCCCACCGGCGGTTCCGCCCGGTACTCCTCGGGCCTGAACACGGTCAGCTTCCTGCGGCTGCAGCAACTGATCCGGTACACCGAGACCGGGCTGAAGGAGCTGGCGGACAATATCTCGGCACTGGCCGACGCCGAGGGGCTGCCGGCCCACGGCGAGGCGGTCGCCCGGCGTTTCCGGTAGGGGTGGACCAGGTCCGGGGAGCTCTGTCCAGGCTCCCGTCACGGGCGTTCACATCCGGAGAATGTCTTTGACCCGTCCGCCCGGCCGTCGTTACGCTGGATCGCAGAATCACGAGTTCCCGCTGTTACAGCCCTGGCTTGCGGGACGGCAACCCTCTCCACGCAGTAGTGGGGTGCTCCAGGTGATGATTCGGCCTTCCGGAGATACCGGCGGGCAAGTACCGCGTCTGAAGCAGGTACCGGACGGGACAGCCCGCCGCCGGTCGCGCTGTGGATGCGCCTTCACACGGAGGACTGACATGACCGCCCTGGCCACCACTGACCTGAACCGCACCGCTGAACTGGACACCGAACTGTCCGCCCAGACCCTGCGCTCGGCCTTCTCCCACTTCCCCTCCGGCGTGGCCGCCCTGTGCGGCATCGCCAATGACCAGAAGGAGGGGCTCGTGGCCTCGTCCTTCACGGTCGGGGTCTCCCTCGAGCCGGCGCTGGTGTCCTTCGCCGTGCAGAACACCTCCCGTACCTGGCCGCGGCTGAAGCAGGCCGAGCGCATCGGGATCTCGATCCTGGGCGAGGGCCACACCAACGTCTGCCGGCAGCTGGCCGCCAAGGACGGGGACCGCTTCGAGGGCCTGGGCGTGCGCGCCTCGGACCGGGGCGCCCTGTTCCTCGACGACGCCGCCCTGTGGCTGGAGACCTCCGTCTACGCCGAACTGCCGGCCGGCGACCACCACGTGGTCCTGCTCGAGGTCCACGGCGTCCACGACCACTCCTCCGAGCACGAGCCGCTGGTCTTCCACCGCTCGGCCTTCCGCAACCTGCGCACCGCCGAGGGCAACCAGTAGGACCCACCCGTATTCTGGTCTGCATGCCGAATGCCCCGCAGCCACCGAGCCAGGTCCGCCTGGACGCCTGGCTCTGGGGCATCCGCATGTACAAGACCCGCTCTGCGGCGACGGCGGCCTGCCGGGCCGGCCACGTCAGGCTCAACGGCCAGCCCGCCAAGGCGGCGCAGCCGGTGAAGCCCGGTGACACCATCCGGCTGCGCCAGCCGGGGCGGGAGAGGATCCTCGAGGTCACCGGCCTGATCCTCAAGCGCGTCGGTGCGGCGGAGGCCGTGCGGCACTACGTCGATCACTCTCCCCCGCCGGTCCCGCGGGAGTTGCTCGCCGTCCCCCAGCGGGATCGTGGCGCGGGGCGTCCGACCAAGCGGGACCGACGTCAGATGGACCGTCTGCGGGGCCGCGAGCCCGGGGTCTGAGGGCCCTCGACGCCTGACCGAGGTCGACGCCGAGATCAACCGTCTCAAGGCACTCCGGACCGAGATGACCACCATGTTCGACGCCCTACCCGCCGGGCAATGCCCCCAGCCAACCCCCGGCACCTGGCTCCAGAAAGGAGGTGGCCCACGGTGAACGACTGCTGCGACGACCCGACCTGTACGAAAGCCACATCTCCGCGGGCCAAAACGAATCGTCGACACACGGTCGATATCTCTAGTCCTTCAGCTGCTGTCCGCCATGTAGTTCACGGGGGGCAGAGGCCCTGGTTGCTTCGTGGTGGACGGGTTAGCGTCTTGTCCGTCCACGAGGCAGCTGGCGGGAGCGGGGATGCGGGTTTCGAAGGTGTTGGATCCGGCAAGCAACGCGGTGTCCTTCACGCTGATCGGCGTGGATGGTGTGGTGGAACCGGCGGAGCGGTATCTGCGGTATTTGGCCCAGACCGAGCGGTCACCGAACACGATCAAGGCCCACGCCCACGATTTGAAGGACTGGTTCGTCTTCCTGGACGAGTACGGACGTGACTGGCAGTCGGTGAAGCTGGAAGACGTGGGGGAATTCATCCGGTGGCTGCGACGTCCGCCGGACATGCGTGGCCAAGTCTTTTCAGCTCTTCCGGCTCTCGGGCACCATTGCGGCGAGGCGACGGTGAACCGGAAGCTTTCCACCGTGTCGGCCTTCTATCAGCATGCCGCCCGCCATGGCCTTGACCTGGGCGAGCTGATCACGTGCTGGGACCCGTCCGCCCGCCAGGGAGGGTGGAAACCCTTCCTGCACCACATCAGCAAGGGGGCGGCTAAACAGCGCCGGGTGGTGAAACTCCCCGTGACGGCAAAGATTCCTCGCCTGTTGGCCCCCGACGAGGTCCAAAGCATTCTGGATTCCTGCGTGCATCTGCGGGACCGGCTGCTGTTCGCGCTGCTGCATGACGCCGGTATCCGGATCGGTGAAGCGCTGGGGCTCCGACATGAGGACATCGCCGTGGCCGAACGGGAAATCACGGTCCGCCGGCGCGACAACACCAATGGTGCGCGCGCAAAATCGCCGCATTCACGCACCATTCCCGTCACCGCCGGACTGATCCGGCTGTATGCCGATTACCTCGACGTCGAATACGGTGACCTGGATTCCGACTACGTCTTCGTCAACCTGTGGGGCAGGCCCTACGGGCAGGCGATGACATATGCCGCCGCCCATGACCTGGTGCGGCGGCTCCGGCGTCAGACGGGCGTGGGGTTTGATCCGCACTGGTTCCGGCACACCTATGCCACCCGGATGCTTCGGGAGAACGTCCCGGTCGAGGTGGTCTCCAGACTGTTGGGCCATGCCAGCCTGACGACAACGATCAAGACCTATGCCCATATCTCCAGCGATGATGCCCGCCGCACGCTGGTTGATGCGGGCTGGTTCGCCTCCAGGACGGTGACGATATGACGCCCCTGCAGCCCATGCCATCACGAAACGACCCGCCGTCGACCCGGATGGAGCCCACAGGCAATGCCGGATCGGGCGCCGAACCGTGGGAGACCGAGTTCCCCAAGGACGTCTGGCATGCCCGGGCCCTCGGTATCACCGCCCGCAGCCAAGTCACGGTCCACTTCGAGAACATCACCCGGCCCTGGTTGAAGCAGCTGGCCAAACGATGGGCTCGTTGGCGGCTGACGACCGGTTTGACCGTTGAATCCGCGGTGCTGGGCACCAAGGCCGTGGAGAGCTTCAACGCCTTTCTGGAATCCACGAGGATCCCCGTCCACGGCACCGCCGACATAGACCGGGATGTGATCGAAGGGTTCCTGGCATACCTGCACGCCCACAGTGCCGGCGTCGTCACCCACCGGATCCGGATCGGCCAGTTCAACACCTTCCTGCTGGCCATGCGCCGGCACGGATGGGTGACCGATCTGCCCAGTACGGCCCAGATCTACACCGAGGACTATCCCAAAGAGACGGTCCGGCACCCCCGGGCGCTGAGTGAATACGTCATGGCCCAACTGGAAAACCCAGGAAATCTCGCCAGAATGGTCAACCCAGCTCATCGGCTGATCACCTTAATTCTGATCCGGTGCGGGCTACGGATCAGCGACACCGTGGCCCTAACCCAGGACTGCATCACCCGGGACAAGGACGGCGCCCCGTACCTGCGGTACCTCAACCACAAGATGAAACGCGAGGCGCTCGTGCCCATCGATGAGGAGCTTGAACGGGCCATCGCGGAACAGACCAGCTACGTCAATGGCATGGGCAAATCGGCGACACAGTTGCTTTTCGCCCATGACCGGCCGGACGTTTACGGTGCCGGCCACATCAGCGCGGGCTCATACAGCACCGCCCTTCGGCGATGGGTCAGGCGATGCGGGGTCACCGATGAGAACGGCAACCCGGCCGTGGTCAGCCCGCACCGGTTCCGCCACACCCTGGGCACCAGGCTGATCAACCTCGACGTCCCGCAGGAGGTCGTGCGCCGCATCCTGGACCACGACTCCCACCAGATGACCGCGCACTACGCCAGGCTCAGCGATACGACCATCCGGCGGTACTGGGAGGCCGCACGGAAGGTCAACGCATCTGGCAGCGTCGTCGAACTTGACCCGGACGGGCCCCTGGCCGAGGCCGCCTGGTCCAAACAGCGCCTCGGCCGGGCCACCCAGGCGCTGCCCAACGGTTACTGCGGTCTACCGGTACAAAAAACCTGCCCGCACGCCAACGCCTGCCTGACCTGCCCCATGTTCATCACCACGGCCGACTTCCTCCCGCAGCACCGCGAACACCGGACCCAGGTCGTGCAGATCATCTCCGCCGCCGAAGCCCGCGGCCAGCAGCGGCTGGCCGAAATGAACGCCCGGGTGCTGACCAACCTGGACCGCATCATTGAAACTCTCGACGAGGAAACGCATGCAGGCCCCGGACACGCCCAGGGGGAGAACAATCGTGCGGGCAGATAACAGCCGCCACATCCGCCAAGCCGCGCAACGCCGGCACGAAATCACCCGATCCAGAGCCGTGGCCGCGTTGCGTGAACTACAGAACCAGGGCGGCCCCGTTACCTTCGAAGCGGTAGCAACGGCCGCCGGAGTCTCCCGCTCCTGGCTCTACACCCAGGCCGACCTGCGCGCGGACATCATCGGGCTGCGTGAGGACCACCCGCACCAACCCAGAGCAAAGCGAAGCAGCGCCAGTACGGAGTCCCTCCGGGCCCGACTCAATGCCTCCCTGGAACGGAACCGCGAGCTGTCCACGGAAATCGAGCGCCTCAGGCACCAACTGGCCCTCGCCCTGGGACACGCGCGCCACAGAATCGCCCCCGAGCCCTAAGGGAATTTCCCGGTCAACGGCTACCGAAAACTGCCGCGTCCGGAAGGTGACCTTCGATGGCCCGCAGCAGGACTGGGACTGTAAGAAAAACGGTGTGTGAAGGTCCGGCCTGATCCGAAAGGAGACGG
>JASBVO010000011.1 GCA_029961105.1 Micrococcus sp.
CCTCGGCGGCCCCGGCGACGGCCGCGGTCACGGCGTCGAGGGCGGCCGGGTCCTCGGGCAGGAAGTACACCTGCACACCGGCCCCGGTGGCCGCGTCGGCCAGCCGGGCCGCCGCCGGGCCGTCCAGTCCGCCGGCGCCGACGACGGCGGCGAGCCCGGCCACGGCGGGGTCCCCGCCGCTCTCCCCCGCGGCATCGAGGGCCTCCGCCGGTGCCTGGGGGACCCGGTCGACCGCCACGGGGCGATAGGCCACCGCCGCGGATCCGCCGGTGGTCGTGGGCCCGGAGGGCCCGACGGTGACGGAGAGGAAGACTCCCGCCGCTGCGGGGCCGGCGCCGGCTGCGGCGTCGGGTTCGGCGGCGGGAGTCTGGCCGAGCGAGTCCACGAACGCGGGGACCACGAGGGCCTCGTCGAGGTCGACGACCTCCCAGTCCGTTCCGGTGCGCTGGCGCATCTGCTCGGCCGTGTCATCGGTCCCCACCCAGGCGACGGCCCCGCCGTCCACGAGCAGGGCCGTGGCGTAGGGGTCGGACGTGGAGTGGATGGTGCCGTTGACGTAGAGAGTGGTCATTCGTCCAGCGTATCCACACTGGAGTAGGCCACCACTCCGCGACGGACGAGATCCACGGCACGCTGGCACTGGCGGGGCAACCCGGGGTGGCCCGGCACCTTGGAGAGCTGGTCCAGCAGGTCGATCACCTGACGGGCCCAGCGCACGAAGTCCCCGGGGGCCAGGTCGGTGCCCTTGAGGGCATCGCGCAGGTTCCGTCCCCGGGCCCAGCGGTGGATCGGCCACACCAGGCCGGCGTCCGGTTCGGGCGTCGTCTCGAGCTGGGCGCCGCGTTCGGCGAGCTGCAGCTCGTACCAGTGCTCACCGGTGCGGTCCAGGACCTCCTGGAGCCGGGCGGTGGGCATGTGCGGGACGCCCACGGTCTCGTCCCCCTTGGACTGGTAAACCAGCAGGGCGGCGAAACCGGCCAGCTCCTCCGGGTCGAGCTCCCTGGCCAGGCCGTCCTCGAGCAGCAGTGAGGTCAGCAGGTCCCGCTCCCCGTAGATCCGGCGCAGCGTCTGGCCGGAGGCCGTCACCCCCGGTGCCTCCGCGGTCCCCGCGACGGCCCCGGCCACGGCGGCCTCGGCGTCCACGTAGCCGTAGGTCGTGAGCAGCCCCACCAGCCGGTCGAACTCGCGGGCGATCGTGTTCGTGCGCCCGGCGATCCGGGCGGAGAGCTGGTCCACCTCCTTGCGCAACCGCCACCAGCGCTCGGACCAGCGGGCGTGCTCCTCGCGGTCCCGGCAGCCGTGGCAGGGATGCCGTTCCAGTTGCCGCCGCAGCTCCGCGATCCGCTCACCGGCACCCTCGTCCCGGAAGCGGAAGCCGGCCGCGGCCCGGCCCCCGGGCGCCGGACGGTGCTCGCGCAGGGCGGCCCGCATGGCGGCGGCGATGTCCTTGCGCTGGGTGGGGGTCTTCACTTGGATGTTCTGCGGCAGCTTCGCCCCGGCCACCGGGTCCACCGGGGCGTCGATGTCATCGGTGGAGATGCGGCGCAGCTGGGCCTGCTGGGTGATCACCCCGACCCGCGGATTGGCCGGGTTCCCGGCCGGGAAGACCACGACGGCGGTGCCCAGCTTCCGCGCTCCCGGCACCTCGATGACGTCCCCGGGCAGCAGGTTGGCCAGGGACTCCTTGACGGCGCGCTGGCGGGCGCGGTTGCGGCCCTTGGAGGAGTCCTTCTCCGCCTCGGAGAGTTCCTTGCGCAGCCGCGCGTACTCGGTGAAGTCCCCCAGGTGGCAGGTCATGGACTTCTCGTAGCCGGCCAGCGACTCCTCGCGGCTGCGGACCTCACGGGCCAGGCCGACGACCGAGCGGTCCGCCTGGAACTGGGCGAACGAGGACTCCAGGATGGAGCGGGAGCGCTCGAGGCCGAACTGGGCGATCAGGTTCACGGACATGTTGTAGGTGGGCCGGAACGAGGAGTTCAGCGGGTAGGTCCGGCGCGAGGCCAGCCCCGCCACGGCGGCCGGGTCCAGTCCGGGACGCCACAGCACCACGGCATGGCCCTCCACGTCGATCCCCCGGCGCCCCGCGCGCCCGGTCAGCTGGGTGTACTCCCCCGCGGTGATGTTGACGTGGGCCTCGCCGTTGAACTTCTCCAGCTTCTCGATCACCACGGTGCGGGCCGGCATGTTCACCCCGAGGGCCAGGGTCTCCGTGGCGAAGACGACCTTGACCAGCCCGGCGCCGAACAGCCGCTCCACGACCTCCTTGAACGGCGGGAGCATGCCGGCGTGGTGGGCCGCGAAGCCCCGGGAGAGCCCGTCCCGCCAGCCCCAGAACCCGAGCACGTCCAGGTCCTCGGGCGGCAGCGACTGGGCGGCCTCGTCCACGACGGACTGGATCTGCTGCTTCTCCCCCGGAGTGGTCAGGTCCAGGCCCGCCCACAGGCATTGCTCCACGGCACCGTCGCAGCCGGCGCGGGAGAAGACGAAGGTGATGCAGGGCAACAGGCCCTCGCGCTCCAGGGTGCGCACCATGCCCGGACGGGACACGCGCAGGTCGCTGCGGGCGCGCTGCGGTGCCTCGTGCCGTCCGCCGGACGGGCCCGGTCCGCCGGACCCGCCGCCGTCGTACCGGGTGGTGGTGATGTCCTCGCGGCGACCGTAGGAGGGGCTGGCCCCGTTCCGTGGACCCCGGCCGCCGCCCTTGGCACCGCCCCTGGGACCTCCGCGGCCGGCCCTGCCGCCGCCCTTGCTCCCTCCCCGGGGAACCCCGCCGCGGCCACCCCGGTACTGCTGGCGGCCGGGCCGTCCCCAGTCGCTGCGCTCCTCGCGCCGGCGCTGGTCCTCGGCCAGCCGCGCCAGCTCGGGGTTGAGCACGAGCTGCCCGGTGGGCTCCGCGGGACCGGCGGAGCCGGCGTCGGGGTCCGTGGGGTCCTGCACGGGGGTGTCCGGGCCGATCTCGTCGAAGGCGACCTCGGTGGCGAACAGGTCGTACAGCTGGGTCCCGGCCATCACGTACTGCCACAGCGGTACCGGCCGGTGCTCCGAGACCACCACGGCCGTGGAGCCGCGCACGGTGTCCAGCCAGGCACCGAATTCCTCGGCGTTGGAGACCGTGGCGGAGAGGGAGACGAGCTGCACGTGCTCGGGGAGGTGGATGATGACCTCCTCCCACACGGCGCCGCGGAACCGGTCGGCCAGGTAGTGCACCTCGTCCATGACCACGAAGCCCAGGTTGGCGAGGGTGTCGGAGTCCGCGTAGAGCATGTTGCGCAGCACCTCGGTGGTCATCACCACCACGTCGGCGTGCGAGTTGATGGCGGTGTCCCCGGTGAGCAGGCCCACCCGCTCCGTCCCGTAGGTGGCGACGAGGTCCTGGTACTTCTGGTTGCTCAGCGCCTTGATGGGGGTGGTGTAGAACGCCTTCTGGCCGGCGGCGAGGGCCAGGTGGATGGCGAACTCCCCGACCACGGTCTTGCCGGCCCCGGTGGGGGCGGCCACGAGCACGCCGTTCCCGGCCTCGAGCTCGCGGCAGGCCTGGTCCTGGAAGGGGTCCAGCGGGAAGCCCAGGGTGGCGGTGAACCGGCCCAGCTGCGTCTTCGCGTCGGCGGCGCGGCGGCGGGCTGCCGCATACCGCTCCGCGGGGCTCGGCTGGCCGGTGGTGTCGTCCGCGGAAGGTGCCATGCACCCAGCCTAGGACATGGCCTTCACGCCCGCGTCCCTAGAGAACCTCGGGTTCCTAGAGATCCTGCAGGGGCGTGGGCCCGGCGCTGAGGTAGTCCTCGTTGTCCCGTTCGAGCCGCGCGTTGCGCTTGGCGCGCCGCCGGTCGTTGACCACGCAGACGATGATCGCCACGCCGAAGAGCAGCACGAGGGGGACGGCCAGGTAGAACATGGTCATCGCGTCCGAGCCGGGGGCGGCCAGGGCGGCGATCAGGGCGATGAGGAAGACCGTGATCCGCCAGTGCTTGAGGATCTGCCGCCCGCTGAGCACGCCGATCAGGTTGAGGCCGACCAGCACGACCGGCAGCACCAGGGCCACGCCGAAGGCGAGGAACAGGCGCAGCACGAACGGGATGTACACGTCCGCGGTGATGACGTTGGCCGTGCCCTCCGGGGACAGGCCCACGAAGAACTGGACGGCTTCCGGCAGCACCATCCAGCCCAGCACCACACCGAGGACGAACAGCGGGACGGCCGCGGCGATGAAGCCCAACGCGTAGCGCTTCTCCTTCTTCTTCAGCCCGGGAACCACGAAGGCCCAGACCTGGTACAGCCAGATGGGGCTGGAGATGACCACGCCCACGAAGAGGGCGACCTGCAGCATGATGTCGAAGGGCTGGCCGACGGCGCTGAAGGCCACCGTGACGATCCGTCCCTCGTCCGAGAGCCGGTGGACCGGATCGATCAGGGCCGAGAAGAACGGCTGGTAGACGATGAAGCCGACGATGGCACCGAGCAGCAGCCCGATGCCGGAGATGATCAGCCGGTTGCGCAGCTCCCGCAGGTGGTCCTTGAGGGGCATCTGCCCGTCCGGATTCCTCTTCTTCCGGGAGAGGCGGGTCCGCTGGGTGCGGCCGGCCTGGGAAGCGGTCGACATGGAGTGCGGACCGCCCGCCTACTTCTGGTCGTCGGAACCGGTTGTCCGGCGGTCGCCAGCGCGCGGGGTGTCGGTCTGGCCGCCGTTGACGATGCGGCCCTCGACCGGTGCGGAGCCGTCCTGGCCGGCGCCCTTGCCCTGCGAGTCCTCGTCCTTCATCTGCTTGACCTCAGACTTGAAGATCCTCATCGACTGCCCGAGGTTGCGGGCCATCGCGGGCAGCTTGGGCGCTGCGAACAGCAGCAGCACCAGGGCAATGATGATGACGAGCTGCCATCCCTGGAGTCCGGCGAACATGGGGGAGGTCCTTTCGGTTGAACGTACTGAGTCTACGGCACCGCGGCGGCCGGCGGCGCCTCCGGGGCGTCATAACCGGCCCTGGCCTCCTCGAGCCAGCTGGTCACCGAGCCCACGAGTGAATCCGGTGACAGTACGCGGAACTCTCCGCCGTGGCGGGCGGCCTGGGAGCGGGCATAGTCCGCCGAGGACAGGCGGACCTCAGCCACCACGGAGCCGTCCTCGAGGGTGGCGGTCCGCTCGGGACGGAAGCCGTCGGCCAGGTCCCGGATCCGGTGGGCGAAGAGCACGTGGGCAGTGGTCTCGGCGCCCCGCTGCGTGAACAGTGGCCCGTCCAGGTCGACCTGGCGCCCGCCGTGCACCTCCCCGGTCTCCTCCACCGCACCGATCCGGTCGATCCTGAAGTTGCGCAGGTCCTCCTGCTGCCGGCACCAGGCCTGCAGGTAGCCGTGGCCGCCCTCGGTGATGATCCTCAGGGGCTCGATCTCACGCCGCGTCTGCTGGTCACGGCCGGCGGCGTGGTAGGTGATGGTCAGCACCCGGCGCTCCCGCACCGCGGCGTGCAGCCGTCCGGCCAGCTCGGTGTACGGGCCGAAGTCGAACCGGGCGTTGATGCCCTCGGCGGCCTGTTCCACCTCGGGTCCCGAGGCGGCCACGATCTTGGCCAGCGCGGTCCGGGCGGCGGCCCGCTCGTCCTCGCCCAGGCCGGGTATGCCGGCGGAGGCGCGCAACCCGACGACCAGGGCGCCGGCCTCCGGGATGCTCAGCCGCAGTGGACCGGACAGGTCCTCCGCGCGGCTGATGCGGACCTGTCCGTCGTGGTCCTCGACGTCGAACTGCTCGCCGGCGAAGTAGCGTTCCGGCATGCCGCAGAATCGCAGCTCGTCGAGGATCCGGGTGAGCTGGGCGTCGGTGACGTCCAGCCGGTCGGCCAGTTCGCCGCGGTCCATCGCCCCGCGCTGGTTGATCAGGCCGATGATGTCCACCATGGTGGCCACCTTGTCCCGGTCACTGAGCCGGTTCCGCCGCCGGCGGGGTTCGGAGAGCGCGTAGTCCGGCACCGGCCGGCGGTGGGCGTCCAGGGCACCGTCCAGCAGTCCCACGACGGCGTCGCGCAGCGCGGGCGAGGAGGACGGCACCCGGGCCGTCGGGCCGGCGGCGGCGATGGTGCCGGCCAGTTCCGCCGGCCGGGTGTAGGAGATGCGGACCTTGTCCCAGCCGTCCTCGGAGGTCCCGGTCACCTCGGCGCCCACGCGCAGGCCCACGGCGCGGCCGGGACGCAACTGCAGGGTCGCCGTGGCCGGCTCATGCTCACCGGAGATGAGGTCGTGGACGGCCTGCAGGTCCAGGTCCGCCGGCCTGCGGGGCGCACCGGCGTCGTCGTCGGCCGCCTGGGGTCCGGATTCCATCCGCGTCAGCCGGAACGTCCGTTGGGCCCGCCGGTCGAGGTCCCAGCCGATGAGGTACCACGCGCCGGTGGGGTTCGTGAGGGCCCAGGCCCGCACGGTGCGCCGCTGCGCACGCGCTCCCCCGGCCGTGCGGTAGTCGAAGGTGATGACCGACTGGTCGCGGACCGCATCGGCCAGGGCGGTCAGCGTGCGGTCGGCGTCCGCCAGCCGGGCACCGAAGGCCTCGTGGTCCGAGGTTGAGGTGGCTGTGACCCAGTCCTCCCCGGCGTCGAGCCGCCCGAGGGCCCGGACCACGGCCCGGTCGACGTCGGAGCCCTGCCAGGCCGAGCGGGCGCGGACCAGGGCAAGGCGCTCGGCGTCCGTGAAGTCGACGTGCGGCAGGTACATCCGCTCCTGGTCGATCCGGTACCGGACCTCGTCCGCCCGCTCGGAGCCCTCCCAGTTCGCGGTCTCCTGGACGTCGTAGGCCTCCAGGGGCACCCCGATGTCCTTCAGGACATCCTTGTCCCGGGTGAACATCTTCTCGAAGGCCTGCTCCGAGGTGGCGGCCGCATAGCCGTCCACGTAGTGGCGCAGGTACTCCTTGGTGACGCCACCGCGGCGGTGGGTGAGCAGCACCCACAGCAGGGAGACGATGCGTTCCGGCGAGGGAAGCCGGGCGGCGGTCTCAGGGGACGAGGATGCCGTCACGGCCGGTTCAGCGGACGTCGACGAGGTCCACGACGAAGATCAGGGTCTCCCCCGGGCCGATCTCGGCACCGGCGCCGCGGTCCCCGTAGGCCAGGTGCGGGGGGATCTCCAGCCGGCGGCGGCCCCCGGGCCTCATCCCCAGCAGCCCGTCGTCCCAGCCCTTGATGACCTGGCCGACGCCGACCGTGAAGGGCAGCGGCTGGCCGCGGTTCCAGGAGGCGTCGAACTCGGCCCCGGTGGACCAGGCGACCCCCACGTAGTGGCACTCCACGTTGTCCCCGGCCTGGACGGCGGGTCCGGAGCCCTCGATCAGGTCCTCGATGACCAGGTCCTCCGGCGGGGTCTCCCCCGGGAATTCGATCTCGGGGCGGGAACGGTCGTAATTGCGCTGTCCGAAGGACATGGGATCGGGTTCCTTCCAGGTCGGGGTCCGTCAGGCCATCCTACTGAAGACTCGGCGCGTCCCCTGCCGGGTCCGGGACTACTCCGAGGCGGACGGGGAGGGCTCGGCGGAGGCCTCCTGCGAGGGCTGCGGGGTGCCCTCGGGCTGGGGGGCGGGCTGGGCAGGGGGCATGGCGTGGATGATGTCGACGACGAAGACCATCGTCTCGTCCTGGAGCTCGTGGCCCTCGGACTCCCCGTAGCCGAGTTCGGGCGGGATGACGAGCATGACCTGGGAGCCGACCCTCTGTCCCTCGAGGCCCTGCGCCCAGCCGGTGACGACCCGGTCCAGGGTGGTCCCGAACAGCGTGCCCTTGGACCAGGTCGAGTCGAACTCCTCACCGTCGGACCACTTGATGCCCTTGTACTGCAGGGTGACGTAGTCGTTGGGTCCGATCTCCTCGCCCTCGCCCTGGATCAGCGGCTGGACCACGAGGTCCTTCGGGGCCTCCCCTTCGGGCTTGGCGATCGTCGGCTCGCCGGACTCCTCGTCCAGCGTCACCTTCGGCAGCTTGGGGTCGACGTCCTCGACGGGCTCCCCGGTGGCACGGGCCGGCGTCGTCCCGGCGATCTGGAAGACCATGAGCTGGTCCGAGGCGCCCTGGCCGAGCTTCTCCGCGGGCATGAAGAAGGCGACCTGCGCCCCGACCCGGTTCTGGTCCAGCATGCTGTAGAGGACCTCGTTGGCCTCCTTCAGGCCGTCCGTGAGGTGGACCGCCTCCGAGCCCTGCGTGAAGTTGTCCGCGGTGACCTCGCCGGTGGCCGGGTCCACGACGGCGGTCTGGACCATCGCGACGTCCCCGGGCTCGATCTCCTCGCCCTCGCCGTCCTTCAGGACGCGGGAGGAGATCTCGTCCGTCTCGATCTCCCCGTCCACGGTGACCTCCGGGGAACCGTCCTCCGCGACCGTGAGCGAGACCGGCTTCAGGGCCTCCTTGTCCCCGGCCCCGCGGGCCTCGGGCTCGGCACAGCCGGCCAGCAGCAGGGCCCCGGCGAGGGCGAGGCCCAGGGGTGCGGCGGCCCGGAAGCGGCGCAGCGGCCGGGACAGGGAGCGGGATGCGGAACGGGGGACGGTGCCAGTCATGGGATCCTTCGGTAGTGCCGGCGGGCTCGTGGCGCGCTCGGCGCGCGCAGCCCTGTCCGGGTTGCCACCCGGACACTCTACTGTGGCACGTCAGACTGGATGGACGCTGGACGCAGCGCCGTCCTCCGCCTCCTCGCCGGGCGCGCTGTCCGGTGAGGGCAGGCAGCGCAGCAGGTCCTCCAGCCGGTCCGACGACGTCTGGAACGGGTCCTTGGTGGTGACGGCCAGCAGGGGCCGGTCGGTGAGCTTCAGGTGCGTCCAGTCCACCGCGTAGGGCTGCCCGGCCGCGCGTGCGGCCTGGATGAACCGGCCTCTCATCGCGGCGCGGGTCGTGGCCGGGGGCGTGTCCACCGCGCGCTGCACGGTGTCGTCGTCGAGGAACCGGGCCGCCGCTCCACGGGACTGCAGCAGGGTGAACAGGCCCCGGCCGGGGGTGATGTCGTGGTAGGACAGGTCCAGCTGGGCCAGCCGCGGGGAGTCCCAGTCCAGTCCGTGGCGTTCGGCGTACCTGGTCAGGAAGCGCTGCTTGATCGCCCAGTCGATCTCGGTGTCGATGCCCGCGGCATCCTGGCGCTCGACGGCGTCCAGGGCCCGTCCCCACAGGTCGAGCACGGCATCGAGCCGGTCGTGGTGGGCACCGTGACGCTGGACGAAGGCGGTGGCCTGTTCCAGGTAGTGCCGTTGCAGTTGCAGCGCCGAGCGGCGCTGCCCCGAACGCAGGGAGAGCTCGGCGGTGCCGGTGAGGTCGTGGGAGACCTGGCGGATCGCCAGGATGGGGTTCTCCAGCTGGTGGTCCCCCAGCGGCGTCCCGGCCTCGATCATCCGCAGCATCAGGTCCGTGGCGCCGAAGCGGACCAGCTGGGTCGTCTCGGACATGTTCGAGTCCCCGACGATCACGTGCAGCCGCCGGTACTCCGCGGCGTCGGCGTGCGGTTCATCGCGGGTGTTGATGATGGGCCTGGACCGCGTGGTGGCCGAGGAGACGCCCTCCATGACGTGGTCCGCGCGCTGCGAGAAGGCGAAGTGCGCGCCGGCCGGGCGGTCCCGCTCCAGCGTGCCGGGCTCGGCGTCACCGGCGCGCGGCGCCACCACCTTCCCCGCCCCGGTGAACAGCTGACGGGTGATGAGGAAGGGGATCAGCGCCTCGGACAGGCGCCGGAACTCGGTGCGCCGGTTCAGCAGGTAGTTCTCATGGGAGCCGTAGGAGTTGCCCGCGGAGTCCGCGTTGTTCTTGTAGAGGTAGATGCTGCCGGTGAAGCCGTCCGCGGCCATCCGCCCGGTGGCCTGGTCGATGAGCTGCTGCATCATCACCTCGCCGGCCTTGTCCACCGCCACCAGCTCGTCCAGGGTCGAGCACTCGGCGGTGGCGTACTCCGGGTGCGAGCCCACGTCCAGGTAGAGCCGGGAACCGTTGGAGACGAAGACGTTCGAGGACCGGCCCCACTCGACGACGGGACGGAACAGGTAGCGGGCCACCTCCTCGGGCGTCAGCGGCCGGGCCCCCGGATGGGAGTAGTGCACGCCGAACTCCGTCTCGACGCCGTAGATCCTGCGGTCCATGGGCGGTTACTGTCCGCCCTTCTGGACGAAGCCCTTGACGAACTCCTCGGCGTTGGTCTCCAGCACCGAGTCGATCTCGTCCAGCAGGCTGTCCAGGTCGGCGGTGTGCGCCTGCGCGGAACCGGCCGTCGGCGCCGGCTCCGGTGCCGGGACGTCCTCCTCGCGCTCGGACCTCGATCCGCTGTACTGCTGTGACATGATGCCTCCTGCGTCTGACGGGTGGCTCCAGCCTACGCCCGCCGGTCCTGCTGGGCGCGGGACAGCGCCGCCACCAGGCGGCCGAAGGACCCGGGCGCGCCGCCGTCGTCGTACACCCCGGCCATCTGCTCCGCGGTGGCGGACAGCGGCTCGCGCTGGTGGAAGCGGTACATCGGGCCCTGGCCGTCCTGGCGCAGCAGCAGGGTGTCCCAGCTGGCGCCCACCACGTGCCGGCCGAAGACGTCCACCGTGCGGCCCCGTGCCCACGCCCGGGTGTCCGCCGGCGGGGTGTGCACGGCCCGCTGGACCGTCTCCTCCGGCACGAGCGTGCGCATGGAGCCCCGGCGGACCAGGGCGGCGTGCAGGCCCTTGTCCGGCCGCAGGTCGGCGTACTGCAGGTCCATCATGCCGATCCGCGGGTCGTCCCAGTCCAGGCCGTGGCGCTGCCGGTAGCCGGAGAGCAGCTGGTACTTCGCCACCCAGTCCAGCCGGTCGGCCAGCGCCGCCGGGTCCGTGCGCAGCAGTCCCAGGGTCTCCCCCCAGGCGGCCAGGACGTCGCGGGTCGCCGGATCGGTCATGCCGAACCGCTCCACGTGCCCGGCGGCGGCCTCCCGGTACAGCTCCATCAGGTCCACGCCGGTGAGCCGGCGCCCGTCGGCCAGCGGGATCGTGGTGTTCAGGGTGGGGTCGTGGCTGATCGCCTGCAGGGCCTGCACCGGGTCCCGGAGCTCGAGGACCGGGCAGGTCCCGAGCTCGATCATGGACAGCACCAGCGCGGTCATCCCGCACCGCAGCCACGTGGCGTACTGGGACAGGTTGGCGTCCCCGATGATCACGTGCAGCCGGCGGTAGCGCTCCTGGTCCGCGTGGGGCTCGTCCCGGGTGTTGACGATCGGCCGGCGGATGGTGGTCTCCAGGCCGACCTGCTCCTCGAAGAAGTCCGCGCGCTGGCTGATCTGGAAGCCCGGGGTCCGGCCGGTCACCCCGATCCCGGCCCGGCCGGCCCCGCAGACCACCTGGCGTGCCGTGAAGAACGGCAGGAGCCGGGCGGCGAGCTCCTCGAAGTCCAGGGACCGGGTCACGAGGTAGTTCTCGTGCGCGCCGTAGGAGACGGACTTGTTGTCCGTGTTGTTCTTGTACAGCAGCACCTGGGGCTCGCCCGGGGCCTGGGCGATCCGCCGGGAGGCCGCCAGGGCCACCCGGTCCCCCGCCTGGTCCCAGACCATGGCGTCCAGCGGGTTGGTCGTCTCCGGCGCGGAGTACTCGGGGTGGGCGTGGTCCACGTAGAACCGGGCGCCGTTGGGCAGCACGAGGTTCATCACCAGGTGCACCGGGTTGCCGTCGTCGTCCGTCAGGGGGCGGTCGGTGAGCTGGCTGGGGTGGGCGGCCGAGCGGGGCAGCTGCCAGCCGCGGGCGTCCACGAGCGGGGACTCCTCCCCGTAGTCCCACTCGGTCCCGGCGACCGAGCCGCCCTCGGCGGTGACCAGGTCCGCATAGGCGTTGACCACCTCCGTGGACAGCACCGTGTGACCCGCTCCCGGGTTGCCGGGGGCATGCACGCCGAACTCGGTCTCCAGGCCCATCACGCGGTGCACGCCCCAGCCGGCGGTGTCCCGCCCGGCGGGCAGGACGGCGTCGTCCGGGACCAGCCCGCGCTGGCCGCGCCACGCGGGCGCGAGGCCGGCTGGCACCGCGGCGCGGTCGGGCGAGGCGGGAACGTGGGTCACGCGCTCACTCCCGGGCCCCGGTCGTGGATGGACGGCAGCCGGTCGCGCACCAGCATCCGCAGGGAGGCCACGCGGCCACCGCGGTGCCCGGAGATGCGGGCCCAGTCCTCCGGGGAGGCGGTGTTCGGCAGGTCCTCCTGCTCGGCGAACTCCTCCTGGACGGCCTGGAGCAGGTGCGAGGTGGTGAGACCCTTGGCGGCCTCGTCGCGGCCGGCGGCGAGGAAGTCCTTGATGGCGTGCTTCTTGGCGCGGTCCACGATCGAGGAGATCACCGCACCGGAGGTGAAGTCGGCGAAGTGCAGGGTCCGGGTGCTGCCGTCCGCATAGGTGACCTCCACGTACTCGGTGTCCGGGCCGCGGCTGTAGAGGTGGTCCGTGACGGCCACGATCATGGCGTCCACGGCGGCCTGGCGCCCGCCGGCGCGCTGCACCTCGCTGGCGTGCAGCGGCAGCCGCGTGGTGAGGTACTTGCTGAAGATGTCCGCGGCGCCGTCGGCGTCCGGGCGCGAGACGTGGATCTTCACGTCCAGCCGGCCCGGGCGCAGGATCGCCGGGTCGAGCATGTCCTCGCGGTTGGAGGCACCGATGACGATCACGTTGTCGAGGCGCTCGACCCCGTCGATCTCGGCCAGCAGCTGCGGGACGATGGTGGTCTCCACGTCCGAGGAGACCCCGGAGCCGCGGGTGCGGAACAGGGACTCCATCTCGTCGAAGAAGACCACCACGGGGTAGCCGTCGGAGGCCTTCTCCCGGGCGCGGGCGAAGATCGTCCGGATGTGCCGCTCGGTCTCCCCCACGTACTTGTTCAGCAGCTCCGGGCCCTTGATGTTCAGAAAGTAGGACCGGGCCTCCTCCGTGGACCGCGCCGCCAGCGAGGAGGCCACGGCCTTGGCGATCAGGGTCTTGCCCGTCCCCGGCGGGCCGTAGAGCAGGATGCCCTTGGGCGCCTTCAGGCCGTGCTCGCGGTACAGGCCCGGATGCAGGAAGGGCAGCTCGATGGAGTCGCGGATCTGCTCGATCTGCTCCCCGAGGCCGCCGATGTCCTCGTAGCTGACGTCCGGCACCTCCTCCAGCACCACGTCCTGGACCTCGGTGAGCGGGACCAGGTCGAGGGCGTAACCGGTGCGCGCGTCCAGGGTGACGGCGTCGCCGACCCTCACGCGTTCGGCGGCCAGCCGCTCGGCCCGGCGCACCACGCGCTCCTCGTCCCCGCGTCCGACCACGACCAGCAGGCCGTCGTCCAGGGTCTCCTTGACCCGGACCAGCTCGCCGGTGCGCTCGCCCTCGACGACGGCCACGATGACCAGCGAGTCGTTGAGGAGCACGTCCGAGCCCTGGGAGATCCTCCCCGCGTCCAGCAGGGGCGAGACCGCCACCCGGATCCGGCGGCCGTTGTGCAGCACGTCCACCCCGCCCTGGACCGTGGCGGCGATCTCGATGCCCTCCACCGCCTCACGGGCCGGGTGCAGCTGCAGGACGGTGGCGAAGCTGAACGGGGCCTCCCCGTCCATCTCCAGGGCCTTCTTCAGCACGGTGATCTCGTCCCGGGTGGACTCGAGCAGGTCGACCATGCGGCGGTTGTTCCGCGCGGCGGTCTCGAGCTGGTACTCGAGTGTCCGGTTCTTCTCCACGAGGGTGGCCGTGCGGCGCCTGGCCGAGTCCAACTGGCTGGCCAGAGCCGAGTCCACCGGGTTCTCGGCGCCGGTGCCGGGCAGGGAATCGCTCACGAGTGCCTTTCCGGTCGAGGGGCGAGGGCAGGGTGCCCGTCGGCCTTGCCCGTCCATCCTAGGCGTGAAGGTCCGGCGTCGTCCCCTAGAGGTCCTCCAGGTGGCGCAGCGCCCCGCGCTGCTCCATGGAGGCGGCCTCCTTGGCCGCCTTGCGGGCCTTCTTGTCCGTCACCGGCCGCTCCCCCAGGGCCTGCGGCGTCCAGCGGGACTCGTCGGCCGGCTGCCACGCCTCGATGTCCTCGGGCTTGAACTCCGAGACCTTGGACCGCTTCTTCAGCTGCAGGGCCTCCTCCCCGGAGGCCAGCCGGCGGCAGGCCAGCAGGAAGCCGGTGTGGGCCACCATCCGGTGGTCGGGGCGCACGGCCAGGCCGTCCAGGTGCCAGCCGCGCACCATGGTCTCGGAGGCCTCCGTCTGGGTGAACCGGCCGTCCGCGCGGATGGCCTCGGCGACGCGCGAGAGCTGGGTGGCGGTGGCCACGTAGCTGATCCAGACCCCGCCGGGGGTGAGCACGGTGGCCACCGCGTCCAGGCACTCCCACGGGGCGAGCATGTCCAGCACCACCCGGTCCACGCTGCCCGGTGCGTGCACCCGCGTCATCTCCTCCTGGGCGTCACCGAGGTGGATCTGCCAGGCCGGGTGCTCGCCGCCGAAGAACGTCTGGACGTTGGCGCGGGCCACGTCCGCGAACTCGGGGCGCCGTTCGTAGGAGTGCAGTTCGCCGAGGTCCCCGACGGCCCGCAGCAGCGAGATGGACAGTCCGCCCGAGCCGACGCCGGCCTCCACCACCCGGGCACCCGGGAAGATGTCCGCCATCTGGATGATCTGTCCGGCGTCCTTGGGGTAGACCACGGTCGCCCCGCGGGGCATGGACAGCACGAAGTCGCTCAGCAGCGGCCGCAGCACCTGGTAGTCGTGGCCCGCCGAGTTCTGCACCACCACGCCATCGGGGCCGCCGATCAGGTCGTCATGGCGCAGCACCCCCTGATAGCTGTGGAATTGGCCGCCCGGGGTGAGCGTGATGGTGTTCAGCCGTCCCTTGGCGTCCTTGAGCTGGACCCGCTGGCCGGGCCGCAGCGGGCCGCGGCGCTCGGAGGCACCGACGGGTTCGGGCCGGGCGGCGGCGGACGGGCTGGTGGAGTCGGTCATGCGGTGCGGATCTTCCTGATGGGAGTGGACGGCCGGGGGCTCAGCGCGTGCGGCCCGTGGTCAGCCACTCAACGACGTCGGGCTGGCGCAGGACCCCGCAGACCGTGCCGTCGGGGGCCAGTACAGCGTATTCGGCCCCGTCCACCGCCGCGAGCCGGTCCACCAGGGGGCGGCCGGCGTCGGTGGCCCGGACGACCGCTCCCGGCGGGAGCGCCCGGGCCGCGGCGGCGGCGGGCACGGCGGGAGCATCGGCGGCCGGCACGGAGGCCAGCGCCGCCTCGTCGACGACGGCCTCGGGGGTGCCGGTGGGCGAGACGAGCACCGCCAGGGTGCCCGCGGGCCGGTCGAGGACCTCGGCCACGGTGGCCGTGGCCGGCAGGCCGAGGGCCGGTCGCATCAGCTGGGCGGCGGTCAGGGTGGGCACCCGCAGCCTCAGGCGCGCCCCTCGGATCGCCTCCGTGGCACCGGCCCAGAGGAAGTAGCCGACCATGACGAGGATGACGATCAGCGGGATGTCCGCCTGGCGGCCCTGCAGCAACGGCACCACCACGACGGCGATCACCAGGGCGGCGACGATGAGCCGGCCGGCCCAGCCGGCGGCGATGGTGCCGCGGTCCTGGTTGCCGGTGAGGGCCCACACGGCGGACTCGACGATGCGACCGCCGTCCAGCGGGAGGCCGGGCAGGGCGTTGAAGACCGCCACCAGCCAGTTCGCGTAGGTGAAGATGCCCAGCAGCAGGCTCGCGACGCCGTCGGGCTGCCAGGTGGCCATCAGCAGCTGGCCCGTCAGGGCCAGCACCACATTGGCCGCCGGCCCGGCCAGGGCCGTGACGAGGGACCTGCCCGGGCTGGCCTGGAAGGCGCCGAACTGGGTGTGCCCGCCCCACAGGTTCAGCACGATCTCCGTGGTGGGCCAGCGGAACAGGCGCGCGCTGCCGGCATGGGCGAGCTCATGGGCCAGCACGGACAGCAGCAGCAGGACGGCGTACAGGAACGCGATCCCGTAGGCGCCCCAGCCCAGCTCTGGGTACAGCCGGGCCACCTGGGGGCCGAACATCACCACGACGAACAGGGCGATCAGGGACCAGCTCCAGGACAGGTACACCGGGACGCCGAGCAGGCGGCCCAGCCGGAGCATGCCGCGGCGCCGGTCGCCGGCGCCCGGGCCGGCGTCGGGAGCGGGGCCGGTCACGGGGCGGTTCCGTGCGGGCCGCCGGCAACCGGCTCCAGCCGCCGGCCGGACCCCCCGGCCAGTCGGCGCGCCGCGCGCGCCAGGTCGTCGGGAAGACGGCCGACCAGGGACGTCCAGAGTTCCCAGCGCGGATCGGCCGGCAGGGACATCACGTGCGGCACGGCCACGACCGGCAGCCCAGCCGCGGCGGCCGACTCCAGTCCCGGCAGCGAGTCCTCCACCGCCACGCACTGCAGGCGCTGCAGGCCCTCCACCCGGCGGGACATGACGTCGAAGGCCGTCGCGTACGGCTCCGGATGGGGCTTGCCCTGCAGCACCATGTCCCCGGTGACCAGGAACTCGAAGGACCCGGCCGGCATGGCCTCGGCCACGACGCCGGCCAGCGGCGCATGCGACATGGTCACCAGGGCGTTGGGCACGCCGGCGGCGCGCAGCCCCGCCAGGAGCTCGCGGGCACCCGGACGCCAGGGGACGGAGCGGCGGACGCCGTCGATGACGTCGCCCATGGTGTGGTCGATGATCTCCTGGACGCCGAGGCGGACCCCCGCCTGCTGCAGCAACCGGGCACCGTGGTCGAGCGCCTGGCCCACCAGGGACCGGGCGAGGGCGGGGGTCCAGGTGCCGCCGGCATCCTCCACGAGGCGCCGCTGGCTCTCGTTCCAGAGCGGCTCGGTGTCCACGATCGTCCCGTCCATGTCCCAGAAGACGGCGGCGGGCATCTCCTCCGGAGTGCGCTGGCCTGCGGCGTCGTCAGGGGTGGACATGGCGTTCAGTCTACGGGGGGAAAGGCGTGCACCCGGCCGGTTCACGTCTGGCACGGCCCTCGGGCACGGGTCTAGGGTGGCAGTCATGGCGCAGGACGAGAAGGACGAGAAGGCCGGCGCGGCCACCGGTGCCGGCGATGCGGACGGAACGGCCCGGGTGCCGGCGCCCCAGCCCCGTGGTCTGCCGGACCACCTGGCCGGCACCGTCTCCGGACGCCGGCCGGTGATCCTCGTGGCCGCCTTCGAGGGCTGGAACGACGCCGGTGAGGCCGCGACCGACGCCGTGGACCTGCTGCGGCGCCAGCTGGGCGCCACGGCGGCCGGCTCGCTGACTGACGGGGACTACTACGACTACCAGTTCACCCGGCCCACCGTGGTGCGTGACGCCGATGGCCTCGGCACGCTGTCCTGGCCCCAGACCCGCATGTACCGTGCCACCACCGCCCCGGACGGCGTCGACCTGCTGCTGGTCAGCGGGGCCGAGCCCAGTTACCGGTGGCAGGCGTTCACCGCGGAGCTGCTCACCCACGCGGCCGAGCAGAACGTGGACGCGGTGGTGATGCTCGGGGCGCTGCTGGCGGACGTCCCCCACACCCGGCCGCTGCCCGCCTCGCCGTCCAGCGCCGATCCAGAGCTGCGCGAGCTGCTCGGCGCGCGGCGCCCCACGTACGAGGGCCCCACCGGCATCGTCGGGGTGATCACGGACACCGCGGCCCGGGCGGGCCTGCCCACCGTCTCGGTGTGGGCGACCGTGCCGCACTACGTCTCCCAGTCCCCCTCCCCCAAGGCCGAGCTGGCGCTGCTGCGCCGGCTGGAGGACATCCTGCAGGTCACCCTCGACCTCAAGCCGCTGGCAGAGGACGCCGAGGCCTGGGAACGCGGGGTCAATGAACTGGCCGGGGAGGATCCGGACGTGGCCGCCTACGTGGAGCAGCTCGAACGGGCCCGGGACACGGAGGACCTGCCCGAGGCCTCCGGCGAGGCGATCGCCCGAGAGTTCGAGCGGTACCTGCGCCGGCGACGCCGGGACTGACGGGTTCCGGGGTCTGGCGGACCGGCATCCGCCGGCGGTAGGGTTCCGACGAGGGCCTGAACCCGGCACCGGCATCCTCCCGGCGGTGGGTCCCCCTCGCGTAGGTCATGGCCGATGCCGTCTCAGGGGCAGTCCGCTCAGGTGCATCGACGAGAAGGGCCCATCATTCGCTGCAGTGCGCTCGTGCACTGCCGGCTCTCGACGGCGGAACACACGTCCAGGCCGAGAGCCATCCCAGCCGACCCGGGACCTCGGACCCGAGACCTCCCTCCACCCGCATCTCCCGGGCCCACCACCTGCCCGGTCCTGCCCGGCGGCCATGGCCGACGAGGACCAGGGCATATCCGGCGATGCTCGGTCGTCAAGGAGATGCAGGACAGTGAAGACCTCAACGAGAAGACGCGCACTGCTGGGTGTCACGGCGCTCGTCAGTGCCGTGGCGCTGACGACCGGCAGCGGACTGCCCGGACTGCCCGTGGTCGCCGCTAGGCACTGGCAGGACACCACGCGCACGGCCGCGGAGCGCACCGAGTCGCTCCTGGACGCGATGACGCTCGACCAGAAGATCCAGCAGATCGCCGTCTCCCGCTTCAACGAGAACGACACGGGCGATCCCGTGGTCATCGACCGCAGCGGCAGGAGCGCCTATCAGAACGGCGTCTTCGCACCGCAGGGCACCCTCTCGGGCTGCGAGTGGCAGGACACGGGCCGGCAGATCCGCGGCATCGACGAATTGGGGATCCCCACCGTCCGGATGACGAACGGTGGCACCGGCGTCAAGGGCGGCTCGTGCGGCAATGACCCGGAGGCCACGGGCCTGCCCTCCACCCTGGCCATGGCGGCGACCTTCGACCGCGGCCTCAACCAGGAGGCGGGGCGCATCCTCGGCGAGGAGACGAAGGCGTTCGCCCACCAGGTCATGCTCGGACCGGGCATGAACCTGGTACGCCACCCCTACGGCGGCAGGAACTACGAGTACTTCAGCGAGGATCCGTACCTCACGGGCGTCCTCGCCACCGAGCAGGTGCAGGGCATCCAGGGCGAGGGCATCCAGGCACAGCCGAAGCACCTGGCCGGCAACGAGCAGGAGACCGAGCGGTGGACCATGGGGGTCCGGGTGCCGTCCAGGGCCATGAACGAGCTGTACCTGATGCCGTTCGAGATGGTCGTCCGGGACGCCGATCCCGCGTCCGTGATGTGTTCGTTCCCCGACGTGAACGGCACCTACGCCTGCGACAGTGCGGAGCTGCTCCAGGACGCACTGCGGGACAACTGGGGCTTCGACGGCTGGGTCATGAGTGACCGGCGGGCGATCCATGACACGGTCGCCGCCATCAAGGCCGGCACGGACGTCGAGCTCGACTGGGCACCGCAGTACTACACGCCGGAGAAGGTCAAGGCCGCGCTCGACGCCGGGGAGGTGACCGAGGGAGACCTCGACGCCCTGCTGAGGCCGCGGTACATCAAGCTGATCGAGTTCGGCCACATGGACGAGCCCTACGACCGCTTCAGGCCGGAGATCGTGGACCTGGAGAGCAACGGCGCCAGCGCACGGCAGATGGCCGAGTCGGGCTCCGTCCTGCTGAAGAACGACGACGGGTTCCTGCCCCTGGACGGCGAACCGGAACAGATCGCGCTGATCGGAGTCGAGTGGTTCGCCGGCCAGGCCAAGCTCTCCCCCCGTTCGATCCGGGACGACAACTCGAACGTCCGGACGGCCTATACGGTGACCCCGCAGGAGGGCCTGGAGAACGTCATCGACGAGCTGGGCTATGACACCACGGTCACCTACAACGACGGGCGGGACCCGGAGGAGGCCGCCGAGCTGGCCGCCGCGTCCGACGTGGTGCTGCTGATGATCGGCGACAACCCGCACGAGACCGCCGACCGCGCCACGCTCGGCTTCCCTCCCATCGATGTCGACGAGTCACGGGACGGCGAGGACTGGGTCGAACAGGAACCGCTGATCGACGCCGTCCTGGAAGCCAACGCCGAGAACACCGCGGTGGTCCTCAAGACCTCCGGAACGGTGCTGATGCCCTGGCTGGACGACGTCCCCGCCGTCCTCGAGGCCTGGTTCCCGGGGATGGAGGACGGCAACGCCGTGGCCAACCTGCTGTACGGCCAGGTGAACCCCTCCGGCAAGCTGCCGATGACGTTCGGCGCCACAGAGCGGGAGGCGGCCTTCGCCACCGAGGAACAGTTCCCCGGCACTCGCGAGGACACCGGCAAGCCCGGCGGCCCCGGCCCCTACGGCGACGGCTCCGACCAGTTGATCGCCCGGTACACCGAAGGCCTGGAGATGGGCTACCGCTGGTATGAGGCCCATGACGTGGAGCCGGTGTTCGCCTTCGGGCACGGGCTGTCCTACACCTCGTTCGAGTACGACGACCTCACGGTGACGCCCCTCGCCGGGGGCGAGGGGCTGGACGTGTCTTTCACGGTCACGAACACCGGAGACGTCGAGGGGGCGGAGGCCGCCCAGGTCTACCTGACCCTGCCGGACCGCGCGGGCCAGCCCAGCAAGCGGCTGGTCGGCTTCGAGAAGGTCACCCTCCAGCCGGGTGAGCAGCAGTCGGTCTCGGTGCGGATCGCCGTGGACGACTCCAACCGTCCCTTCTCCTACTTCACGCCGGACGAGCCGGACGACCTGGCGAACTGGGCCGATGGCCAGTGGTCCACGGCCAGCGGACAGTACCGGGTCCACGTGGGCGGGTCATCGGATGACACCCCGCTGGAGACGGGCGTCTCCCTGGACTTCCCGGCGGAAGGCCAGGGCGACCGCGGTTGAGGCGCCGACTGGCGGGGCCCGCCCTGGTCACCGTGCTCCTGGTGGCCGCCGCATGTACCGTCGGGGCACCGCCGGAGGACGAGGGCCAGGGTCACGACGCCGGCTCCTCCCCCACGGCCGGTCCCTGGGACGTCCCCGGACTGGTGGACCGGTCGGGATCGCCCGTGGCGATTCCCCGGCCGGCGTCGGTCACGGGGCGCACCCTCGACGTCACCGGCTTCGGGGCCGATCCCGCCCCGGACGGCGGCGACGATGCTCCGGCGATCCGGTCCGCCCTGGCTGCCGCGGGGGACGGGGATGAGGTCTACCTGCCGCCCGGGACCTACGACCTGCGGTCGGCGGACCCCTCCGACCGGTCCGCGAACCTCGTCCTGCGCAGCGGGGTGGACCTGCGGGGCGCCGGGCGGCTGCGGACCGTGCTGAGGACCTCCTTCGACGGCGAGGACGACAGTCGGGTGATCCGGGGCGCCGCAGTGCACGATGTCATCGTGGCGGGCCTGTCCATCACCTCCCGCCACACCGGTCCGCTCGGCGAGGATCCCGACGACGGCGGTGGAGGGGGCGGGCCGAAGTACGGCATCCACCTGTCAGCCGCGGACGGCCGGCCCAGTTCCCGTGTCCTGGTGGAGGACGTGGCGGTCAGCCGGTTCGAACGGCACGGGATCTCGGTCAAGTCCAGCCGCGAGGTGGTCATCTCCGGCAACCGCGTCGCCGATGCGACCGCCGTGGGGCCGGGCGGACAGGGCTACGGCATCGTCATCGAGGGTTCGGCGGGACGGCGGGATCCGGATTCCGCGGACGACGCCCGGCACAACGTGGTGATCGGCAACCGGATCGACGGACGTCATCTGCGTCACGCCATCCTCCTGCAGTTCCCCACGCACAACAACCTCATCGCCGACAACCGGATCGACGGGAGCATCCTCGACGCGGTCGACCTGCACGGCGAGGGCGAGTACCTCAACGAGATCCGGGACAACACGGTCCTCGACGGCCGGCGGGCGGGGATCGCCCTGGGCAACTCCGGCGGGGCCAAGCACCAGCACGACGCCTCGGGCGCGGGGAACTGGATCCATTCCAACGACCTGGCGGGGAACCGGCAGGGCATCCTCGTCATCCTGGGCACGCCGGACACCCTCATCGAGGACAACTCGATCAGCGCCGGAGCGCGGTCCACGACGGGCATCGAGCTGCGGAACGCCCCGGGGACCATCGTGCGCGGCAACCGCATCACCGGCCCGGCGGAGGACTTCTGGGCCATCAGGCTCCGACGGGACCGGGGCGCGGACGGGCGCGGTGCGGGGATCCCGGAACGGGTCCTGCTCGAGGCGAACGAGATCCATGGCGTCGACCGCGGCGTGCGCATCGACGCCGGCCGGGACATCACGCTGGCAGGGAACGACCTCGACGGCGTCCACGGTGAGGACCTGAGGGTGGCCGACGGCGCCGACGTCGAGGTCCGCCCCGGCCCGGCGCCGCGACGGGACGGGGCGGAACCCTAGAGCTGGATGCCCAGCAGGGAGTTGACGACGGCCCGCACGTCCGGGGTGGCTGGCCCGGGGGACGGGGCGGCGTCGACCGTGCTGCGGGCGGCGGCCCGGGCGGCCCAGTCGTCCAGTTCGCCCAGGGCGGCCGGGGCGTCGAGGTCCTGCGAGAGGCAGCGGTGCATCGAGGTCAGCACGGCCACCCCGTCGCCGGACTCCTCCGAGTCCAGGGCCTGGCGCCACCGGGCGAGGCGTTCACCGGCACGGCGCAGCAGGTCCGTGGTCCACTCCCAGTCGCTCCGGTAGTGGTGGTCCAGCAGCGCGGCCCGGATGGCCGGGGCCTCCGCGCCGTGCCGGAGCAGCTCGGAGACCAGGACGAGGTTGCCCAGGGACTTGGACATCTTCTCCCCGTCCAGGCCCACCATCCCGGCGTGGACGAAGGCCTGGGCCAGCGGTTCACCGTCGCCGGCGGTGGCATGGGCGGCGCTGAACTCGTGATGGGGGAACCGCAGGTCCGATCCCCCGCCCTGGACCGTGAACGGGACGGGCAGCAGCCGGCGGGCGATGGCCGAGCACTCGATGTGCCAGCCCGGCCGGCCGGTGCCCAGGGAGCCGCCGTCCCAGGTCGGCTCCCCCGGGCGGGCCACCCGCCAGAGCAGGGGGTCGAGCGGATGGCGCTTGCCCGGGCGGCCGGGGTCTCCGCCGCGCTCCGGGAACACCCGCTCCATCTCCGCGGCGTCCAGCCGGCCCACGCTGCCCAGCGTCCAGTCCGTGGCACGCTCGGCGGCCTCGATCGAGAAGTAGACGTCGCCGTCGGGATCCGGGCCCGTGCCCGGCACGGTGTAGGCGGTGCCGTTGGCCACGAGCGCCTCGACGGCACCGACCACCCAGTCCACCGTCTCGGTCGCCCCCATGTAGTGATCGGGGGCCAGGACGTTGAGGGCCTCCATGTCCGAGCGGAACAGCTCGGTCTGGCTGGCGGCGAGCTCGCGCCAGTCCACCCCGGTGGCCTCGGCACGCTCCAGCAGCGGGTCGTCCACGTCGGTGACGTTCTGCACGTACGTCACCGGCAGCCCGCAGGCGCGCCAGTACCGGTTCAGCAGGTCGAAGGCCACGTAGGTGTTCGCGTGGCCCAGGTGGGTGGCGTCATAGGGGGTGATCCCGCAGACGTACAGGGAGGCCTCGGCGAGGTTGCCGGGATGCCGCACCGACTGGGTCGCGGTGTCGTGGATCTTCAGCCGGTCGGGCTGGACGGGCAGCAGTGCCGGCAGCGGGGTGTTCCAGGATTCCATGTGATGCTCGGTGTTCCTCAGCTTCTCGGGGGTGCGGGACAGGCTGGCAGGACGGCTCATGCGCTGATGACGCCCAGGCCCAGCAGGACGTACAGCACCACGCCGAGGCCGATGCGGTACCAGACGAAGGGCTTGTAGGAGTTCGTGGAGATGAAGCGCATGAGCCAGCCGATGACGACGTAGCCCACGACGAAGGCGACGATGGTCGCGACCGCGGTCTCCCCCATCCCGTAGGCCCCCTGCTGGCCCGGCTCGGCCAGGGCCTTGAACAGCTTGTAGAACCCGGAGGCGAACACGGCCGGCACCGCCAGCAGGAAGGCGTACCGGGTGGCGGCCTCGCGGGTGTACCCCAGCGCCAGGCCCATGGTGATGGTCCCTCCAGAGCGGGAGACCCCCGGGATGAGCGCCATCATCTGGGCGAGTCCGTAGAGGATGCCGTCGCGCACGGTCAGCTTCTCCAGCGGTTTCGTCTGGCGGCCGAGGGAGTCGGCCACGGCCAGTAGCAGGCCGAAGACGATCAGCATGGTGGCGACGATCCACAGCGAGCGGAACGAGGTGTCGATGTAGTCCTCGAACAGCAGCCCGGCGACGCCGATCGGGATGGATCCGATGATGATCAGCCAGCCCATGCGCGCGTCCGGGTCGTTCCGCGGCACCGCACCGGTGAGGGAGCGGAACCAGCGGGAGATGATCCGGACGATGTCCTTCCAGAAGAAGATCAGCACGGCCAGCTCGGTGCCGATCTGCGTGATGGCGGTGAAGGCGGCACCCGGGTCGGCGGCCCCCGGCAGGAACTCCCCGACGATCCGCAGGTGGGCGGAGGAGGAGATGGGGAGGAATTCCGTCAAGCCCTGGACGAGCCCCAGGATGATCGCTTCTAACCAGTTCACATCAGAGAACCCTACGGCACCACCGGTCCCTGACCGGGCCCGCGACCCGGCCGTGGCGCAGCGTCGTGGGGAAGATCATCCCCGCCGGATGACGGCGACGACCCCCGTCAGGATCACTCGATGGGTTCGAGGTCGTCCTCGTCGTCCAGCGCGTCCTCGTCCTCGTCCTCGTCGTCGTAGACGTCCAGCGGGGTGAACTCACCGGTCGCCGCGTACAGCGCGTCCTCGTAGGCCTCGAAGGCATCGGCCACGCCGAAGAACGCCGCCTCGACGGCGGGATCGTCATCGTCACGCTTGCCGGTGGCGGCCGCCAGATGTTCTTGGAATGCGGATACCAGGGCCTCCAGGGCCACGCGCGGATCGATGCTCATGGCCACCACGGTAGCCGCTCTTCCGAAGAGTGGCATAGGGTTTTCACGTCACAGTCCCCACGTGTCGGATCCGGGAGGAGAACCATGCAGGACGGCGAGCTGACCAGCGGCCTGGACTCGATCAGCCGGCGGAACAACTGGGAGTACCTCGTGATGACGGTCGCCCCCCGGGATTCCCTCGCCGAGGCCAGGCGCCGGGTGGTGGAGCACGCCGAGTACGGCAAGTGGGAGCTGCAGCGCTCGATCCTCTATCGCGGCGGCGCCCGCCGGTACTGGATGCGCCGGCGCATCATCCGGGTGCAGTCGACCCTCTCGGCGTGACCCTGCCGCGCGGCCGGCGCCAGGATGCGCTGCCGCGCCGGGTGGCTAGGCCAGTGGTCCGAGCATGTAGTTCGCCAGCGTGCTGTGCGCCGACTCGTCGTCCGAGGGGTGGAAGACGCCGGCCATGACGTCGCGGTAGATCCGGGACAGCTCGTTGCCGCGGTGGTAGGACGCCCCTCCGGAGGCCTCGAAGGCGAAATCCGCCTGCGCCCTGGCCGTGCGGATCGCCTGGGTCTTGTTGGCCACCAGGCGGGGGAACCACTCCGCGCCCAGGTCCGCGCCGGCGTCGATGTCCGCGGCGA
This sequence comes from Micrococcus sp., assembly GCA_029961105.1. Lineage (GTDB taxonomy): Bacteria > Actinomycetota > Actinomycetes > Actinomycetales > Micrococcaceae > Citricoccus. Next base: position 25,318 of record JASBVO010000011.1, read on the forward strand.
CCGAGCGCAGCTGCGTGTCGATCACCAGCTGCCGCAGCGAGGCCTCCGCCGTCTTGTAGCGCAGCACCGGGTCCTGGGACAGAGCCTGCCCGGTGACCTTCGAGGTGCGCCGGCCCAGGTTCTGCACGGCGAGCTCGACCGCCCGGTCCCCGATCCCGGTGTAGACGGCGGCCACGAGCGTGAGGAAGGAGGCGAAGATGCCGAAGGTCAGCGGATCCGCGTTCGGGCCGGTGGGGATGTGCCGCACGATCCGCTCCGCCGGGACCACGGCCCCCTCCAGCCGGGTGGTGTGCGAATGGGTGGCCCGCATGCCGAGCATGTCCCAGGACGAGTCGTCGGCGGTCCAGCCCGGGGCCTCCCGGTCGAGGAAGCCGAAGACCAGCTGTCCGCCGTCCGGGGTCTTGCCGAAGATTCCCAGCCGGGTCCAGGCCGGGGAGAGGGTGGTGAAGATCTTGGTCCCCGTGAAGCGGTAGGAGCCGTCGCCCAGGGGCTCGGCCACCGTGCCGGAGTCGAACAGCACGGCGTCGTTGCCGGCCTCGGAGATGCCGAAGGCGAAGATGTCCCCGGCGGCGGACTCGCGGTGGATGAAGGCCAGCGAGTCGTCCCCCCGGCGGCCCAGGACGTGGGCCACGCCGTTCCAGATCTGGTGCATGTTCACGGCCAGCGCGGTGGCCGGGGAATGCATGGCCAGCACCCGCTGGGCGGCGACGACGGTCGCGAGGTCCCAGCCCAGGCCCCCCTCGGACGTGGGCGCCAGGGCCCCGAGGTAACCCGCCTCGGCCAGCTGGTCGAGGTCCTCGCGCGGGAAGGCGTTGGCCTCGTCGAAACCGGCGGCCCGGTCCCGGATGCCGGCCAGCAGTTCATCGGTCAGCACCGTCCCGACGGCGGCCAGCTGGGGGTTCGTGGGGGTGGGCATGGTGTTCCTTCCGTGGGGGTTCAGGGGGTCGGGGGCTCGTCGGGGCGTCGGCTCAGCGGGGCTCGAGCATCCGGGACAGGACCCGGCAGCCGAAGACGAGCGAGTCAACCGGGACGCGCTCGTCGATGCCGTGGAACAGGCCCGTGAAGTCGAGGTCGGCCGGCAGCTGTAGCGGGGCGAATCCGTAGCCGGCGATCCCGAGCCGGGACAGCGACTTGTTGTCGGTGCCCCCGGACATCATGAACGGCAGCACGGGGGCACCGGGGTCCTCGGCCCGGATGCTCTCCACCATCAGGTCGACGAGGTCTCCGGAGAAGGGCACCTCCAGGGAGATGTCCCGGTGCTCGTGCGCGAAGTCGACGCCCTCCCCGGCCAGGGTGCGCAGCACCTCCATGACCTCCTCCTCCTGCTCCGGCAGGAAGCGCACGTCCACGGTGGCCTGGGCGCGTCCCGGGATCACGTTGTGCTTGTACCCCGCCGTGAGGCCGGTCGGGTTGGAGCTGTTGCGCAGGGTGGAGCCCACGAACCTCGCGGCGGTGCCCAGGGCCTCCAGCTGCGGGCTGGGGTCGGCCTCGTCGAACTCCGTGCCGCAGATCTCCGCGACCTGTTCGAGCAGCGACCGCGTGGTCTTCGTGTAGTGCAGGGGCCACTCGTGCTGCCCGATGCGGTGCACGGCGGCGGCCAGACGGGTGACGGCGTTGTCCTGGTGGACGCCGGAGCCGTGTCCGGGGGCGCCGGTTGCGGTGAGGTTCAGCCAGGACAGCCCCTTCTCGGCGGTCTGGAGCAGGTAGGCGCGCTGCCCGCGGATGTCGGTCGAGAACCCCCCGACCTCGCTGACGGCCTCCGTGGCGCCGGCGAAGAGCTCCGGGTGATGGTCGACCAGCCACCGGGCGCCGTACACGCCGCCGGCCTCCTCGTCCGCGAAGAACGCCACCACCAGGTCACGGCGGGGCCGGCGTCCGGAGCGGTGCAGCTCCCCCAGGACGGTGAGGATCATCGCGTCCATGCCCTTCATGTCCACGGCGCCCCGACCCCAGATCATGCCGTCCCTCAGTTCGGCGGCGAACGGGTCCACGCTCCACTCCGAAGCCTCGGCCGGCACCACGTCCAGGTGCCCGTGGAGCACCAGCGCCGGGGCCTGGCGGTCCCACCCGGCGACCCGTCCGAGGACGGAGGCCCGGCCGGGAGAGGACTCGAGGATCCGCGGCTCCATGCCGGCCTCGCGCATCAGCCCGGCACAGTACTCGGCGGCCTCCGGCTCGCCACGCGAGACGTTGCCGCCGTAGTTGGAGGTGTCGATCCGGATCAGGTCCCGGCAGATGCGGACCACGTCATCGCGGTAGCCGGAGTCCTGTGGGAGGCCGGGGAGGGGGGCGGAGGTCATGCGGTCCAGCCTATCCACCCGGGGCCGGCACTGGACCGGGTGGTCCGGTGCCGGCTGCCGGCTGTGGCGGCACGTGGTCGGAACCGGTCCTGGGCCGTGCTAGGATATCCAACGCTGCCTTTCGAGGTGGCAGGCAGTGCGCGCGAGTGGCGGAATTGGCAGACGCGCAGCGTTGAGGTCGCTGTGCCCGCAAGGGCGTGGGGGTTCAAGTCCCCCCTCGCGCACTGAAACACCCGGTCAGTCCGGGTGACCCCGTGGGGCCGGTCGAGGACCGGCCCCATGGTCGTTAAGGGCCCATGGTCGTCCACAGGGGCAGGTGCCCGGCGTGTGGGGCACGCCTGCCATAATCGGGACTGTGGGACCACGAGGTCAGTGGCCCCTGACGCTCCCGACGTGAAAGAGGCCCACTTGCCATGACGGATGCCCGTGACCTGCTGCAGCGGCTCGCGAACGCCTACGGCGTCCAGACGTCCTACCAGGGCCACGACGGGCGGGAGCATGCCGTGGCGGACCACACCCTGGTCACCGTCCTGGGCGCCCTGGGATGCCAGGTCGAGCCGGACGGCCCGGCGGGACTGGAGGAGGCCCTCGAACAGCGCCGGCTCGCCCCCTGGCGCAGGGTGCTGCCCCCCACCACGGTCGCCCATGCCGGCTCCGGTGGGTCCATCGCGGTCCACGTGCCCCATGGCAGTGCCGTCACCGTCCGCGCCTGCCTCGAGGGCGGTGGCACCCGCGTCCTGGAACAGCTCGAGGGCTTCACGGAGCCGCAGACGGTCGACGGCGCACTGATCGGCCAGGCGACCTTCCGCGTGCCGAAGGACCTGCCGCTGGGCTGGCACACGCTGCTGGCCAGCCTCGAGGACGGCAACGAGGTCGAGGCGAGCCTCATCGTCGTCCCGGACCGGCTGGACACTGCCGAGACCTTCGCCACGCAGCGCGGCTGGGGACTGGCGGTGCAGCTGTACTCGGCCCGGTCCACTCGCTCCTGGGGGCTCGGTGACTTCCGGGACCTGGCCGACCTGGCGGCCCAGACCGCGGCGCACGGCGGGGACTACGTGCTGTCCAACCCCCTGCACGCCACCGCACCGGCGCCCCCGGTGGTCTCCTCCCCCTACTCCCCCTCGACCCGCCGCTTCCTGAACCCGATGTACCTGCGCATCGAGGACCTGCCCGAGTACCGGGACCTCGGCCCCCGGCGCCGGTCCCGGGTGGACGAGCTGGCCGCGGAGCGGCGCCGGGACAACGCCGACGCCCAGGCCCTGGACCGCGACGCTGTGTACGCAGCAAAGTTGAAGGCGCTGCGCTGGCTTCACCAGGTCCCCGCCTCCCCCGAGCGCGCCGAGGCCTACCGCGCGTACCGCCGGGCCGAGGGGGAAGGCCTCGACGACTTCGCCCTCTGGTGCGCGCTGCGCGGGGCGTTCCCCCACGACGACCCGGTGTGGCGCGAGCCCGGACTGGTCCCCGGAGGGCCCGTGGCCGAGCGGTACCGGGAAGAGCTCGCCGAGGAGGTGGACTTCCACCGGTGGATGCAGTGGCTGTGCGACACGCAGTTGGCCTCCGCCCAGGCAGCCGCCCGGGACGCCGGCATGCGGCTGGGCCTGATGCAGGACCTCGCCGTGGGTGCGGACCGGAACAACGCCGACGCGTGGATGCTGCAGGACCTGCTCGTGGGCTCGATGTCCGTGGGCGCGCCACCGGACATGTACAACCAGCTGGGCCAGGACTGGTCCCAGTCGCCCTGGCACCCCGAACGCCTCGCGGAGACGGGCTACCGCGCCTACCGGGACATGCTGCGCTCCGTCCTCCGCCACGCCGGCGGCATCCGCGTGGACCACATCCTCGGCCTGTTCCGCCTCTGGTGGGTGCCCGTCGGCGGCCCGCCCACCGAGGGCGCCTACGTGACCTACGACCACGAGGCGATGGTCGGCATCCTGGCCCTGGAGGCCCAGCGGGCCGGGGCCGTCGTCGTGGGCGAGGACCTGGGCACCTTCGAACCGTGGGTCCAGGACTACCTGGCCCGCCGCGGACTGCTGGGCACCTCCATCCTGTGGTTCGAGCAGTACGACGGGCGGCCCCGCCCGCCGCAGGAGTACCGGGTCCGATGCCTGACCTCGGTCAACACCCACGACCTGCCGCCGACCGCGGGGTACCTGGCCGGTGTCCACCTGGACCTGCGGGAGCGGCTGGGCCTGCTGACCGGTGACGCGGAGTGCGAGCGGGCCCGCTCGGCCACCGAGCGGGACGCCTACCTGCAGGCCGTCCGCGAGGCCGGGTACCTGCCCGCCGGACCCGGACCGGACCTGGCCGACGCGGACGGGCTGGCGGACGTCGTGGTGGCCCTGCACCGCTATCTCGCCCAGGCGCCGTCCATGCTGCACGGCGTCGCCCTGGTCGATGCCGTGGGCGAGAAGAGGATCCAGAACCAGCCCGGCACCACGCAGGACCAGTACCCCAACTGGGAGATCCCGCTCGCCGACGCGGCCGGACGGCCCGTGCTGATCGACGACCTCGACGGGGTCCCCGGCTTCGCCCGCCTGCTCGACGCCGTGGACGGGGAATTGAAGCACCGCCCATGAGCACCACCCCGGGGCGGGAGCCCTTCGGCATCGTCATGGTGTCCCTGCACACCTCCCCGTTGGCCCAGCCCGGCCAGGGCGACGCCGGTGGGATGAACGTCTACGTCCGTCACCTGTCGATCCGGCTGGCGGCCGCCGGGCACCCGGTGTGGGTGCTGACCCGCCGGGACCGGCCCGGGCAGGCGCCCCAGGACCTGCCGGTGCCCCCCGTCCCCGGTGCGGCACGGGCCACCGTCCTGGCGGTGCCCGCAGGGCCCGCCGCGCCGGTCCCCAAGGAGGAACTGCCGCGCTGGGTGGACGACTTCGCGGCCGCCGCTCCCGGGGTCCTGGCCGCCGCGGGCGGCTGCCAGGGCGATTACTGCCGCTGGATCGTCCACTCGCACTACTGGCTGTCCGGCCTGGCCGGACTCACCGTCGCCGACTCCCTCGACGCCCCGCTGGTGCACACCATGCACACCATGGCCGCGGTGAAGAACGCCCGCGACCACCGCTCGGCCGAGCCGGAGGAACGGGAGGCGGCCGAGCAGCAGATCGCCTCGGCCGCCGACCTGCTCATCGCCAACACCCCCGCCGAGCGGCAGGAGCTGATCGACCACTACGCGGCCGCCCCGGGCCGCATCCAGGTCATCCCGCCGGGGGTGGACACAGAGGTCTTCACGCCACGGGGCCCGTCCCACTGGCCGGGGCGTCCCGCGGCGTTGAAGGTCCTGTTCGCCGGGCGCATCCAGGGCCACAAGGGTCCGCAGGTCGTCATCCGGGCCGCGGGAGAGCTCCGCCGCCGGGACCCCCACGGACCCGTGGTGGCCCTGCACCTGACCGGGGCCACGTCCGGCCAGGGGGAGCTCGACCTGGCGGCAGTCGTGGAGGAGTCGGGGCTGACCGGCCTGGTCACCACGTCCGGCCCCGTCACGGCGGACGCGCTGGCGGCGATGTTCCGGGCCGCGGACGTCGTCGCCGTGCCCAGCTACTCGGAGTCCTTCGGCCTGGTCGCCCTCGAGGCCCAGGCCTGCGGGACGCCCGTACTCGCCCACCGGGTCGGCGGGCTCGTCCACGCCGTGGCCGATGGCGTGACCGGTCAGCTCATCGACGGGCTGGAACCGGCGGACTGGGCGACGGCGCTCGGCCTGATCGCCGCGGACCCGGACGCCTGGCGGGGCCGGGGGCCGGCCGCGGCGCGCCGGGCCCGGGACTTCAGCTGGCACGCCATGGCCGCCCGGATGAGCGCCGCCTACGAGTCCCTGTAGCCGGCGGCGTCCCGTTCGATCCGGCCGGTGAAGTGGGGCCGGCGGCCCCGGCCGTCCCACGCCGTGACCTCGGTGACCCCCGGCCCCGGGTGGGTGACGTTCAGGGACACCGATCCCGGCAGCGGCACGGGTGTGGCGAACGAGATGGACCAGGCGTGGCCGGCCCCGGCAGGTTCCCGTCCGGCGAGCATCCGTCCGGCCAGGTACATGCCGTGGGCGATCATGCCCTTCTGGCCCAGCGCGCGCGCCGCGAGCGGGTTGAGGTGGATCGGGTTGTAGTCCCCGGACACGGTCGCGTAGTGCCGTCCGGTGGAGGAGGGCAGGTGCCAGCGGGCCGTCAGATCGGGAACCTGGAACTCCTCCCGTGCGGGGCGGTCCGGCCGTGGCTGCCCGTCGATGCGGACGCCGCGGCCCAGGTAGGTCGAGGTGCCCTCCCACAGCAGCACCGGCCCGGCGCCGGGCCTCCCGCCGTCCGGTCCGTGCACGGTCACCACCATCTCCACGGTGGTGCCGGCGGGGTGGGGTGCCAGGTCCACGGCCGAGGCCGCTACCTGAAGCGGCACGCCGGCGGGAACGGGACGGTGGTGCCGGACGCGGTTCTCCAGGTGCACCATCCCTGGCAACGGCAGGGGGAAGTCCGGCTGGGCCATCAGGTCCATCGCGGCCGGGAAGCCGGCGATGTGCACCAGGACCGAGGGCAGGTCGGCCGGCTCCAGGGGCCCGGTGCCGCGGAACAGCCCGGCGTAGGACGCCACGAGGTCCCGGGGGATGACATGGTCGTGCACTACGACCGTGCGTCCCGGCAGGGACTGGGGGCGGCGGCGCCTGAGCAGGGCGTCCTTGGCGGCCGTAGACAGGGCCGCCCGGTAGCTGGCGGCCAGCGGGGGCATCGTCTCGCGCTGCACCTCAGGCCCCCATGATCCCCTGGCCGCACACCCGCAGGGTGGCGCCGGAGGTCCCGCCGGCGGCATCGGAGACGAGGAAGGAGACGGCCTCGGCCACGTCCACCGGCCGGCCGCCCTGGGACAGTGAGTTCATCCGCCGGGCCACCTCGCGGGTGAGGAAGGGCATCCTGGCGGTCATCTCCGTCTCGATGAAGCCGGGGGCCACCGCGTTGATGGTCCCGCCGCCGGTCATCAGCGGTGCGGTGGCCGAGACCATGCCGATCACCGCAGCCTTGGAGGCCGCGTAGTTCGTCTGGCCGGCGTTGCCAGCGATCCCGGAGGTGGACGCCAGCGACGCGATGCGCAGGCCGGGCGCCACGACGCCGTCCCCGGTGGCGGCGAGGAAGGCCCGGTTCATGGCCAGCTGTGACTCGATGTTCACGGCGATGACGGAGTCCCACTGGGCGGCGTCCATGTTCGCCAGCTTCCGGTCCCGGGTGATCCCGGCGTTGTGAACCACGATGTCCAGCCGCCCATGGCGTTCCCGGCAGTGGGCCAGGATCCGCTCGCCGGCATCGGGCGCGGTGATGTCCAGCTGCAGGGCGCTGCCGGACAGGGCGTTCACGACGTCGGCCAGGCCCTCGCCGGCGGCCGGCACGTCCACCCCGACGATCGTCGCCCCGTCGCGGTGGAGGATCCCGGCGATGGCGGCGCCGATCCCCCGGGCGGCACCGGTGACGACGGCGATGCGGCCGGCCAGCGGCCGGTCCCAGTCCCGGGGCGCGGCGCCGTCGGCGGAGGAGACCGGGATGAACTGGCCGGAGACGAAGGCGCTCCGCGCGGAGAGCAGGAAGCGCAGGGCGCCGATGGCGCCGGGGGCCCCGGGCGGGACGTCCTCGCCGAGGACGATCCCGTTGGCGGTGGCGCCCTGGCGCATCTCGTGCGCGAGGGACCGGGTCAGCCCCTCCACGCCCTTGCGGGCCGCGCGCACGGCCGGGTCCGGCGTGCCGGCCGGGTCCTTGAACAGCGTGACCACCCGCCCCGAGGGGCCCAGTTGGCGCTGGACCGAGCCCAGCTGCAGGGCGGTGGAGGACAGGTCGGCCGGGGTGCCGACGTCGTCGAAGGCCGCCACGATGGCTCCGTAGCGGTCCTGCGCGGCCGGGTGGCGGCGCACGTCCTGGCCCCAGTCCAGCAACTGCTCGGCCACCCGGTCTGCGGCCGGGCCGCCGCCGATGACCAGGACGGATCCTTCCACGAGCGGGGCTCCGGGTGCGTGCCGGCGCAGGGTGACGGGCTGGGGCAGGCCGAGCGCCTTGGCCAGCGTGCGGCCCAGCGGCTGATTGACGAGGGCGGTGTACGAATCGGTGCTCACGGGGTCGGTCCTCCTGGGGTGGCGAGGGGGTGGCGGCCGGTGTCGGGGGGAGGGTGGCTCAGCGGCCGCGGAGGATGGCCACGATGCCCTGGCCGCCGGCCGCGCAGACCGAGATCAGGCCGAGCGAGCCCGGTCCCTTCTCGTGCAGCATCTTGGCCAGCGAGGCGGTGATCCGTCCGCCCGTGGCGGCGAAGGGGTGGCCGGCGGCCAGGGAGGAGCCGTTGACGTTGAGCCGGGAGCGGTCGATCGGGCCGAGCGGTGCGTGGAGACCGAGCCGTTCGCGGCAGAAGCTCTCGTCCTCCCACGCCTTGAGGGTGGCCAGCACGGTGCCGGCGAAGGCCTCGTGGATTTCGTAGTAGTCGAAGTCCTGCAGGGCCAGGCCCTGGCGCTGCAGGAGCCGGGCCACCGCGTAGGCCGGGGCCATCAGCAGGCCTTCGTCCCCGTCCACGAAGTCCACGGCAGCGGTCTCGAAGTCCACGAAGTCCGCCAGCATCGGCAGTCCCCGTTCGGCCGCCCAGGCCTCGGAGCCCAACAGCACCGCCGAGGCCCCGTCGGTCAGCGGCGTGGAGTTTCCGGCGGTCATGGTGGCCTCCTCGCCCAGGTCACGGCCGAACGCCGGCTTGAGTGTGGCCAGCTTCTCCAGGGTGGTGTCCGCCCGCAGGTTGTTGTCACGGGTCAGCGTGCCGAAGGGAGTGAGCAGGTCATCGAAGAACCCGCGTTCGTAGGCGGCGGCCATGTTGTGGTGGCTGGCCAGGGCCAGTTCGTCCTGGGCCTGGCGGGTGATGCCCCAGCGGTGCGTGGTGCGGGCCTGGTGCTCCCCCATGGACAGGCCGGTGCGGGGCTCCTCCGTGCCGGGGGCCTCGGGTGCCAGGTGGCCGGGGCGGAACCTCAGGGCGGCCCTGATGCGGTCCCGGGTGGTGCGCGCCCGGTTCAGGTCCATCAGGACGGACCGGGCGTCGTTGAACACGATCGGGGCGTCCGAGATGCTGTCCACGCCGCCGCCGATCGCCGAGTCGAGCTGGCCCAGGCGGATCTTGTTCGCCAGGCCGCCGATGGCCTCCATGCCCGTGGCGCAAGCGATCTGCACCTCGCGGGCCGGGGTGGAGGGGTCCAGGACCGTGCCCAGGACGGACTCACGGGTCAGGTTGAAGTCACGGCTGTGCTTCAGGACGGCGCCCGCGGCGACCTCCCCGATGCGTTCTCCCTGCAGGCCGAACCGGGCGACCAGGCCGTTCAGGGCGGCGGTGAGCAGGTCCTTGTTGCCGGCGGAGGCGTACGCGCCGTGCGACCGGGCGAAGGGTGTCCGGTTCCCGCCGATGACCACGGCCTGGCGGAGGGCGCCTCCGGCGACGGCGGCGGCCCCGGGAGTCTGCGGCTGGGGGTTTTCGGTCATGGTGGTCCCTTCGGGTGGTCACGGCGCGCCGTGGGCGGATCACGTGAGGTGGGTTACTGGAACCCAGAGTAGCTGATACGCTCGGTATCGTGAACAGCGCAGCACAGGGCCATGACCGCATGCCGGTGCCCGCCTCCCCCACGGCAGCCTCTGCAGGTCAGGACGGCCGCAGCACGCGCTGGGACCTCCACCGCCAGCAACGCCGCAGCGAGCTCATCCGGGCGGCCCGCAAGGCGGTCCACGACCTCGGGCCCCAGGCCTCCATGGAGGAGATCGCCACCCACGCGGGCACGTCCAAGAGCGTCTTCTACCGGTACTTCGGTGACAAGAACGGGCTGCAGGTGGCGGTGGGCCAGCGCGCCATCGAGTTCATGGAGCGTGAGCTGCTGGCCGCGGCGGAGACCTCGGACAGCGCCCTCGACGGGCTCTATGCCATGGTGTCGGTCTACCTCCGGCTCGCCGAATCCTCCCCGCACGTCTACGCCTTCTCGACCCGCCTGCCGACGGAGGCCGCCGATGCCGCCGGCCGGGACGGGCACCAGCCGGCGGCCATGGCCGGCTTCTTCGACCGCATCGCCGCCGTGATGGACGTGCACTTCCGCGCCTACCTGCGCCAGCAGGGCCGGGAGCCGGCCGAGGACTCGGCCACGTGGTACTGGCCCCGCGCCGCGATCGGCATGGTCCGGTCCGCCGGCGAGACCTGGCTGGCCACGCCGCCCGGTCCGGGCAGGCCCGGGGCCGACCGCCTCGCGCGCAAGATCACCGCCTGGCTCACGGCCGGACTGGCCGGGACCTACGCGCCCCTGCCCTCCTCCTCCCCCACTCCCCGACAGGAGACGTCATGACCACCACCCCCGACTCCCCCGTCCTGGCCTCCACCACCGACTCGCGTCCCGACCGGGGCACCGGCCCGGACGCCGTGCTCCCCGGTGACACCGCCCCGCCCACGCCGGCGGCGGACCTGGTGGAGGGAACGGTCCCGGCCTCCAGTGCCATCTCCCCCGCCGAGCCCGGGGGCCTGGACATGGACGTGATCCAGGAGCTGCTCCTCGGCCGCTGGGCCGCGGAACGTCGCCAGGCCCGTGAGAACGCCAAGGACCCCCGGCTGCACAAGGTCGAGGGACTCCCCATGGCCGAGCACCGCGAGCGGGTGCTCCAGCAGCTGGGCCTGCTCGTGGAGGCGCGAGCCGTGCAGAAGGCCTTCCCCGCGCACCTGGGCGGCGAGGACAACCACGGCGGGAACATCGCCGCGTTCATCGAGCTCGGCAGCGCCGATCCGTCCCTGCAGATCAAGGCCGGCGTGCAGTGGGGCCTGTTCGGCTCCGCCATCCTGCACCTGGGCACCAGCGACCACCACGAGAAGTGGCTGCCCGACGTGATCAGCCTGAAGCTGCCCGGCGCGTTCGCCATGACGGAGATCGGCCACGGCTCGGACGTCGCGTCCCTGGCCACGACCGCCACCTACGTCCCCGAGACCGACGAGTTCGAGGTGCACACCCCGTTCAAGGCCGCCTGGAAGGACTACCTGGGCAATGCTGCCCTGCACGGGCGGGCCGCCGTCGTCTTCGCACAGCTCATCACCCGCGGCGTGAACCACGGCGTGCACGCCTTCTTCGTCCCGATCCGGGACGAGTCCGGCGCGTTCCTGCCGGGCGTGGGCGGTGAGGACGACGGGCTCAAGGGCGGGCTGAACGGCATCGACAACGGCCGGCTGCACTTCGACCGCGTCCGCATCCCGCGCACCAACCTGCTGAACCGGTACGGCTCGGTGGCTGCGGACGGCACCTACTCCTCGGACATCAGCTCCCCCGGGCGGCGGTTCTTCACCATGATCGGCACCCTCGTCCAGGGCCGGGTCTCCCTGGCGCTGTCCGGTGCGGCCGCCTCGGCCCTGGCCCTGAAGGGCGCCATCACCTACGGCAACCAGCGGCGGCAGTTCAACGCGACCTCGGACACCCACGAAGAGGTCCTGATGGACTACCAGCTGCACCACCGGCGGCTGATCGACCGGCTGGCCCGCACCTACGCGGACGCATTCGCCGGCAACGAACTGCTGGAGAAGTTCCACTCCGTGTTCTCCGGGGAGTCCGACACCGACGACGACCGCCAGGAGCTCGAGACCCTGGCCGCCGCGATCAAGCCGCTGGCCACCTGGAACGCCCTGGACACCCTGCAGGAGGCGCGGGAGGCCTGCGGCGGGGCGGGTTTCATGGCGAAGAACCGGTTCGCCTCCCTGCGCGCGGACCTGGACATCTACGTGACGTTCGAGGGCGACAACAACGTCCTGCTCCAGCTGGTGGGCAAACGGCTGCTGGCGGACTACTCGAAGGAGCTGTCCGGATTCTCCGTGGGGGCGCTGTCGAGGTTCGTCGTGGCCCACGCCACCGAGGCGGTCGTCCACCGGTCCGGGCTGCGGCGCATGGTCCAGTCGGTACAGGACGCCGGGTCGGAGCGCAAGAGCGCCAACTGGTTCAAGGAGACCGCGGTCCAGCGCGCCCTATTGGAGGACCGCGTGCGCACCAAGACCGGCGCGGTGGCCCAGGCCCTGCTCCCGGTGGCCAGGAAGTCTCGCGCCGAGCAGGCCGCCACCTTCAACCGTCACCAGACCGAGCTCATCGACGCCGCACGCAACCACGCCGAGCTGCTCGAGTGGGAGGCGTTCACCCGTGCCGTGGGCCGCGTGGAGGACGACCACACCCGGCAGGTGCTCACCTGGCTGCGGGACCTGTTCGCCCTCAGGGTCATCGAGGACGACCTGGGCTGGTTCCTGGAGAATGGCAGGATCTCGCCCCAGCGCGCCAAGACCCTGCGGCAGTACATCAACCGCCTGGCCTACCGGCTGCGGCCGCATGCCCAGGACCTCGTGGACGCCTGGGGCTATGCACCGGAGCACGTGCGGATGGACGTGGCCACCGGCGAGGAGGCGCGACGCCAGAACGAGGCGGCCGAGTACTACCGCACACAGCGGGCCAGCCCGGAGGCGCCCGTGCCGGAGAAGTCCCTGCCGAAGACGTCTGGGCGCCGCTGACCGGAGGCCCCGGCACGGTGCCGTCCACGCGCGCCGGGGCTAGGCCAACTGGGTCATCTGCACCTCGACGGAGAGCCGTGAGCCCTGCCCACCGGAGACGATCCCCTTCAGCGGGGTGACGTCACGGTAGTCGCGGCCACGGCCCACGAGGACGTGGAGGTTGCCGGCCGGCTTGTTGTTCGTGGGGTCCCAGGTGTGCCAGGCGCCGTCCCACCATTCCAGCCAGGCGTGGGACTGACCGGCCACCTCGGTGCCCAGCTCGGCCGACGGCCTCGGGTGGATGTACCCCGAGACGTAGCGTGCCGGGATGCCCAGCGCGCGCATCATCCCGGTTCCGATGTGGGCGAGGTCCTGGCACACGCCCATGCCGGCGGCCAGGGCCTCCTCGGCGCCGGAGGTCACGCCGGTGACCCCGGGCTGGTAGGACATGGTGCCGTCGAGCCATTCCAGCACGTTGAGCGCCGTCTGGTGCGGCCGCGGGGCGCGCAGGCTGCGGGCCCGCTCCCGCGCGTCGGCGCCGGGCTCGGACAGCCGGGTCTGCGGGAGGAAGTCGGAGAACTCGTGGACCGTCTCCGGCGACTCCATCCGGTCCCAGTCCGCCAGGTCCTCGTCCGCGAACCGCGGATCGGTGCGGTGCACCTCCACCGTGGCGGAGGCGAGGACCTCCAGGGTGTCGTGGGGGACGTGGACGTCGAAGGACGTCACCCGGGTCCCCCAGTAGTCGCGGTAGGTGGTGGCCACCGCCTGCCGCGGGGTGATGGCGATCGAGGACTCCAGGGTGATCTGCTGCGCGTCCGTCACCGGCGTCATCCTGGCCTCGTTGTACGAGGTCGTGGCCGGGCTGTTATACACGTAGCAGGTCCGGTGCGTGATGTGCAGGCGGCTCATGACACCTCTCCCACCCAGGACAGTTCCTGACCCCGGGAAAAGTACTTGTTGGTGATGGCTTCGGAGGCGCGGGCACAGGACAGCTGGACCTGGTGCAGGAACAGCGGCAGCGAGGCGGCCAGTTGGTCCGGCGTCGAGTACTCCAGCGTGGAGCGCATCTCGCCCATGATGCGCCGGGCGTCGTCCATGAACCCGACACGCTGGTAGGACGGGTCCAGGGACATCAGGCACTCCTCGGCGTCCTTCAGCGCGTGCAGCACGGACCGCGGGAAGAGCCGGTCCAGCAGCAGGAACTCTCCGGCGTGCTCCTCGCCCACGGTGGCCCGCTGGGTGCGCAGGAACGACTCGTAGGCCCCGGCGCACCGCAGCATGTTGACCCAGGACAGGCCGAGGGCCTCTGACTCGCGGGTCGCCAGCATGCGTGCGGTCATGTCCGCCCGTTCCAGGGACCGCCCCAGTTCCAGGAACAGCCAGGCCTCGTCGTGGCTCATCGTGGAGTCGGCGAGCCCGCGGATCATGGCCGTGCGCTCCAGCACCCAATGGCAGAAGCGGTAGGTGCCGACCACGTCGCGGCGGTGCTGGCCCAGGCCGTACCAGGTCGTGTTGAGCGCCTCCCAGAGCGAGGAGGACACCGTCTCCCGCGCGCGCCGGGCGTTCTCGCGCGCCGCTCCCAGGGAGCCGGCGACCGAATGGGTGCTCGTGCGGGTGTAGGCCAGGGTGTTGAGCAGCGAGCCCAGGGTGTACTCCTCCGGCTGCGGGACGCCCATGATGGTCAGCAATTCCCGCGTGACCGTCTCCTGCTCCTGGGCACCGGCCCCGTTGAGGCGCTCCAGGTGCACGTCGAGGATGCGGGCAGTGCCGTCGGCGCGCTCCACGTAGCGGCCGATCCAGAACAGCGACTCGGCGATGCGGCTCAGCATGGTGTCCCTCCCTGTTGTTGCTGCTGCTCGGGCAGCAGTCCGATCTCCTCCAGGGGACTCTGGGACTGCTCCTCCGGCCAGTCGTCGCCGACCACGTGCACCTGCGGCTCCGGCTCCTCCGGGGCGGACGGGCGGGCCTCGGCACCGGCGCGGGCCATCACCCAGGTGTCCTTGGACCCGCCGCCCTGGGACGAGTTGACGATGAGCGATCCCTCCTTGAGCGCGACGCGGGTCAGGCCGCCGGGCAGGACCCAGACGTCGTCGCCGTCGTTGATGGCGAAGGGCCGCAGGTCCACGTGCCGGGGAGCGAAGTGACCGCCGGCCAGGGTCGGCACCGTGGAGAGCTGGAGCACCGGCTGCGCGATCCAGCCGCGGGGCTCGGCCAGTACCTTGCGGCGCAGTTCCTCGAGCTCCGCCGGCGAGGCGTCGGGCCCGATCACGAGCCCCTTGCCGCCGGAGCCGTCGACCGGCTTGACCACGAGCTCGTCGAGGCGGTCCATGACCTCCTCGCGCGCCGCGGGCTCCTCCAGCCGGTAGGTGTCCACGTTGGGGACGATGGGGTCCTCGCCGAGGTAGTACCGGGTCAGGTCCGGCATGTAGGTGTAGACCAGCTTGTCGTCGGCCACCCCGTTGCCCACCGCGTTGGCGATGGTGACGTTGCCGGCCCGGGCCGCGTTGACGATCCCGGGCACGCCGAGGACGGAGTCGGACCGGAAGTGCAGGGGGTCGAGGAAGTCGTCGTCGATCCGCTTGTAGATCACGTCGACGCGCCGCTCACCGTCCGTGGTGCGCATGTAGACCTTGTTGGCCCGCGTGACGAGGTCCCGGCCCTCCACCAGCTCCACGCCCATCATCCCGGCCAGCAGGGTGTGCTCGAAGTAGGCGGAGTTGTAGACGCCGGGGGTCAGCACGACGACGACGGGATCCTCGATCTCCGACGGTGCCGACTTGCGCAGCGCAGCCAGCAGGCGCCGCGGATACTCCTCGACCGGGCGGACGTTGACCGAGCCGATGGCCTCCGGCAGGCCCTTGGACATCGCCCGCCGGTTCTCCAGCACGTACGAGACGCCCGAGGGCACCCGGACGTTGTCCTCCAGGACGCGGAAGGTCCCCGAGGCATCGCGGACCACGTCGATGCCGGAGATGTGCACGCGGACCCCGCCGGCCGGGCGGAAGCCGTGGACCGCGCGGTGGAAGTGCGCGCTGGTGGTGATCAGCGACCGGGGCACCACCCCGTCGCGCACCACGGACATCGTGGAGTAGACGTCGTCCAGGAATGCCTCCAGGACGCGCACGCGCTGGGCCACGCCCCGCTCCAGGACGTCCCAGTCACCGGCGGGGATCACCCGGGGGACGATGTCCAGCGGCCAGGCGCGCTCCTCCCCCGCGTAGTCGAAGGTGACGCCGCGGTCGAGGAACGTCCGGGCCATCGAGTCCGCCCGTGCGGTGACGTCGTCCAGGGACAGTTCCTCCAGGGCACGCTCCACGGGACGGTAGTCCGTGCGCAGGGTGAACCCCGGGGCGAACATCTCGTCCCAGGCGTCGCTGCGCCCCAGCGCCTCGGCGTATCCGGCAAACAGGTCTGACATGTCCACCAGCATTCCACGGTCCGCGGCCGTCGCCTCGCATTTCCGCCGGACCGTGGGTGTGGACGCTGCCCGGTGGGGATCCCCTAGGCTCGGTGACGTCCGGACCACTCTCGATCAGGGGGACACTGATGGTGACGACGGAGCTGACGGAGCAGACGCAGGGCGCGCCCGGCCGGCCGGGGGCCGGGCGGACCACGGTGGTGATCGCCACCCGCAACCGGCGGGAGGAGCTGCTGGCCACCCTCCACCACCACGAGGCGCCCGTGATCGTCGTCGACAACGCCTCGACGGACGGCACCCCCGATGCGGTGGAGGCCGCCTTCCCCGCGGTGCGGGTGATCCGGCTCCGGCACAACCGGGGTGCGGTGGCCCGGACCATGGGTGCCCGCGCGGCCACGACCGACTACGTCGCCTTCGCCGACGACGACTCCTGGTGGGCCCCGGGGGCCCTGGCCGCGGCCGAGCGGGTGTTCGACGCCCATCCCGGCATCGGCCTGCTGGCCGCCTCCATCGCCGTCGGTCCCGAGGACAGGCCGGACCCGATCAATGCCGTCCTGGCGGACTCCCCCCTGGGCCTGTCGCCGACGGGGGTCGGGCCACGGCTGCTGGGCTTCGTGGCCTGCGCCGCCGTCGTCCGCCGCACGGCGTTCCTGGCGGTGGGCGGGTTCGACACGGTGGTGCGCTTCCCCGGTGAGGAGGAGCGCCTGGCGCTGGACCTGGCGGACTCCGGCTGGGAACTGGTGCACGCCCCGGACCTGTGGGTCCATCACCACCCCTCGCAGCACCGCGAGCCGGGCGAGACGAGGCAACGCGACCTGGTGCGCAGCGCCCTGCTCACCGCCCTCATGCGACGGGACTGGGCCGACGTCGCGGGCCAGGTGCGCACGGCGTGGCGGGCCGGCGCGCGGGGGACGCAGTGCCCTGGCCCGGTCCCTGCCGCGGGTGCCGGCCGCCCTGGCGCACCGGCGCCCGGCGAGCGAACGCCTGGTCCGCGAGCTGGACCGCCTGAGCGGCGAGACCGCGGTGTCCCCGCCGCCGGCCGCTGCCGCCCCGTCCGCCCCGGGGCGGACGCCCGCTCCGGCCCACGACCGGGTGTCGGTCGTGATGATCACCTACAACCGCTGTTCCGAGGCGCTGCAGGCGATCGACCGTGCCCTGGCCCTGCCTGAGCGCCCCGCGGTCTACGTGGTGGACAACGGGTCCAGCGACGGCACGGCCGAGGCCATCCGGGAGCGGTTCGGCGCGGATCCGCGACTGACGCTGATCGTCAGCCGGCAGAACCTCGGGGCGGTCGGGCGCAACGTCGCGGTGGACGTGGTGCCGACCGAGTTCGTGGCCTTCTGCGACGACGACACGTGGTGGGAGCCCGGGGCCCTGCAGGCCGCGGTGGAGGCACTGGCCGCCCACCCCCGGCTGGGCGTGGTGACGGCACGGATCCTCGTGGAGCCCGGCGCCCGGGAGGATCCCATCAACGCCGAGCTGCTGCACTCCCCGGTGCGGGGCCCGGACTGGCTGCCCGGACCGGCTCTCGGCAGCTTCCTGGCCGGGGCGTCCGTGATGCGCACCCAGGCCTTCCGCCAGGTGGGCGGTTTCAGCCGCCGACTGTGGCTGGGCGGCGAGGAGGAGCTGATGGCCGCGGACCTGGCCACGGCCGGGTGGGAGCTGTGCCACCTGCCCCACGTGGTGGTGCACCACCAGGCCTCGAAGGTCCGCGACCCGCACCTGAGGCGCCGGCACGGCCTGCGCAACACGCTGTGGTTCACGTGGCTGCGCCGGCCGTTGCCCGCCGCGGTGCGCCGCAGCTGGCAGGTGCTCTCCACCGCACCGCGCGACCGGGTCACCCTCGACGCCGTCGCCGACGCCCTGCGGGGCGCCGGCTGGGTCCTCCGGGAACGCCGCGTGCTGCCCGACCGCGTCGAGGAACGGTTCCTGGCCCTCGAGGAGTCCCAGCGCACCAGTGCCGCCCGCCAGTACGTCAGCTGACGTCCACGGCGGGCGGCGGCCGCGGCCGGTCAGCCCTGTCCGGACTCCACCAGGTCCTCCCGCTCCACGGCGGAGCGGAACCACTCGACCGTGCTGGCCAGTCCCTGCTGCCACGGCACCTCCGGCTCCCAGCCGAGCACCTCGCGGGCCAGGGTGGTGTCCGGACGGCGGACCTTGGGGTCATCGACCGGCCGGTCGATGAACTCGATGGGCGCCTCCGATCCCGTGGCGGCCAGCACGTCCCGGGCGATCTGCAGCACGGACAGCTCGTGCGGGTTGCCGATGTTCATCGGGCCGGACTGGTCACTCCAGGCCAGGGCGAGGATCCCGCGCACCAGGTCCGAGACGAAGCACACGGACCGCGTCTGGGCGCCGTCACCGGTGACCGTCAGCGGTTCTCCGGCCAGTGCCTGGCGGATGAAGGTCGGGATGGCCCGCCCGTCCCGTGGCCGCATCCTCGGGCCGTAGGTGTTGAAGATCCGCACGATGGCGGTGTCGACGTCGTGCTGGCCGCGGTAGGCCACGGTCAGCGCCTCGGCGAAGCGCTTGGCCTCGTCGTACACGCCCCGCGGGCCCACCGGGTTGACATGGCCCCAGTAGTCCTCCGCCTGGGGGTGCACCTGCGGGTCCCCGTACACCTCCGAGGTGGAGGCCAGCACGAAACGGGCCCCCTTCTCCTTGGCCAGGCCGAGCGCGTGCAGGGTGCCGACCGAGCCGACCTTGAGGGTGTGGATCGGCAGGTTCAGGTAGTCGATCGGCGAGGCCGGCGAGGCGAAATGCAGGACCAGGTCCACGTCACCGGGGACGTGGATGAAGTCGGTGACATCGCACTGGACCAGGCGGAAGCCGGGGTCGCCGATGAGGTGCTCGATGTTCACGGCCGTGCCGGTGAGGAAGTTGTCCAGGCAGACCACCTCGACCTCCCGGCGGCGCAGCTCGGTGCACAGGTGGCTGCCGAGGAAGCCCGCGCCGCCGGTGACCACGGCCCGGCGGATGTGCCGCCCGTTCCCGGCCGGGACGGGCTCGTTCTGGCGATTCTCAGGGTTCACGATGTGTCCTTCCTGACACGAGAGAGTTGTCCAGCTGGCGGCCGGCGGCCGCCAGTACCTCGTCGACGGAGACCCGCCCCAGGAGCGGGTCGAGGCGGTCGGCATGCGGGTCACCCCAGGAGCCGGCCTCCGGATCGCCATGCCACAGCACCTCGTGCAGGTCGGGGTCGATGGCAGGCCCCCACCGAGCCGGTGGCACCGGGCCGAAGAGGACCACGGACGGAACGCACCAGCCCGTGGCCAGGTGGGCCACGCCGGTGTCCGCGCTGAGTACGAGGTCGGCGTCCCGCACCAGCGCGGAGAGACCGTCGAGGGTGTGGTGGCCGGTACGGTCCTCGACGCCGGCCAGGCCCCGGGCCACGGCACGGCCGAGTCCGGCCTCGGCGGCCGACCCGGTGACCAGGACGGCATGGCCGTCCGCGGCCAGCGCCGACGCGACCTGCCGCCACCGGTCGACCGGCCAGTGCCGTGCGGCCGAGGCGGCGCCGGGATGCAGGACCACGGCTCCGGCGCCGGACCGCGCAGCGCGGTCCGCGTCGGCCTCGGCACGCGGTCGCAGGCGGAGGTCGGCGCGGGAGCAGTCTGCCCCGGCGTGCCGCACCAGCCGGCACCAGCGGTCGACCTCATGCTCGTCGGCACGCCAGGCCGGACCGTCGTGCCGAGCCTCGGGCGAGGCGAAGGCGATCAGGCGTTGTGGCCGTGCGGCCTGCAGCAGCCGGTGGCTGGCCGGGCCCCGCCCGTGCAGGTTCACGGCCGTCATCCCCGCAGGCACGGCGGGTAGGGACACCAGCCCCGCCAGGGGCAGCACCTCATCGACCACGCCGAGCGCGCGCAGCAGGTGGCCCGTCCCCGGCGGGCCGGCCAGGACGAGGCGCCGGTCCGGGGCGAGCCGCCGGAGACCCCGCAGCGCCGCGACCGCCGTCAGGGCGTCCCCGAGGCCCAGCGCCCGCAGCACCAGGACGTCGTCGGGCCGCAGCCCGGGCGCGTCCCCCGCGACCCCGGCCGGAGCCCGCGAGGGCCCTCCCGCGCGGCCCTCGGCCGCGAGCCAGACGGCCGTGTAGGGCTCGGGGGTGTCAGTGGGCATCCACGTTGCCCGAGGTGATGCGTTCCACGATCCCGGTCGTCGACCGGCCGGGCAGGTAGGGCAGGACCTCCACCCGGCCGCCCCAGCCGCGCACGAGCGGTGCCTCGGGCAGCATCTCCGGTCGGTAGTCCCCGCCCTTGGCCCAGACGTCCGGCCGGAGCCGGTCCAGGGCGGCCCGGGGGTCATCCTCCTCGAAGACCAGCACGCCGTCCACGTCCCGCAGGCCCATGAGCAGGGCCGCGCGGTCCTGCTGCCCGACGACGGGCCGGCCCGGTCCCTTGAGGCGCCGCACCGAGTCGTCGGAATTCAGCAGCACCACCAGGACATCGCCCAGGGACCGGGCGCGGCGCAGGGTCTCGAGGTGTCCGGGATGCAGCACGTCGAAGCATCCGCCGGTGGCCACCACGGTCCCGCCACGGGCGCGGGTCGCCGCCACGGCGTGGATGGCGGCCTCGTGGGGATCCTCGGCCAGCGGACGGTCGGCCACTCGGGCGGTGGCCGGCCCCTGCGGGCCGATCCGCCCGTCGCGGAAGGCGGCGGCCCCGCCGGCCTCCACCCAGTGAGCGGCGTCCGTCACGGCGGCGGCGACCGAACGGTGCACGGAGCCTCCGGCGGCCAGGTGCACGGCCACGCTCGCGGCGAACCGGTCCCCCGCGCCGCAGGGATCGGAGGAGTCGACCGGCACGGTGGGCACCAGTTCGGCGGTGCCGGAGGTCGCGAGGAAGGCGCCGAGGGCCCCGGCGGTCACCGCCACGGAGCGGGCGTCCCAGCCGGCCCGCAGGGCCTCGGCGAGTTCCTCGTCGGCAGCCCGGCCGGATGCCGGACCGCGAGTCTCCAGTGCGGCCAGCGCCGAGCGGGCCTCGGCCAGGTTCGGCGTGACCACGGTGCATCCCGGGACCGGGGACCCACCGCGCGGATGCGGGTCCCAGACCATCGGCACCCGGGCTGCCGCCCGGGCCAGGGCCGTCCTGACGGTCTCGTCCCGGGTGACGCCACCGCCGTAGTCGGAGACCAGCACGACGTCGGCCGCACCCAGGACGTCGGCGAGACGGCCGGCGTCGACGCCCCGCGGCGTCCCCGGCCCGCCCTCGTCCACGCGGACCAGGGTCTGCCCGGCGCTGCGGATGCGGGTCTTGGTCCGGGTCCCGCCCTCGTGGCCCAGGGCGTGGATCTCGACGCCGGCCAGGGCCGCGCGCAGCTCCTCGGCGGCGGGGTCCTCGGCCAGCGGTGCCAGCAGCGTCACGGCCGGTGACGGGCCGGGTACGCCACCGGCCCGGCCGGCACACAGCAACGCGGCCAGTCCCGCGCCGCCCGGACTGGCGTGGACGTGGTCGACGTCCACGACGGGCACGGGGGCATCCGGACTGAGCCGTTCGGAGCTGCCCGTGACGTCCCGGTCCAGCAGTACGTCCCCCACTACGACAATGCGCGTGCTCATGGCGTCTCCTTCCTCGGCCGGCCCGGGGCGGTGTCCGGGTCCCGCGGGCGGTGCGTGAAGCCCTCGTCCATCACAGCACACACCGCGTGCAACAGGACGAGATGGGTCTCCTGGATCACCGAGGTCGAGCCAGCCGGAACACACACGGCCTCGTCGGCCAGCTCGGCCAGCGGGTTCGGCGCCGGGCCGGTCAGTGCCCAGACCACCATCCCGTCCTGCCGGGCCCTGCGCGCGGCCTCGAGCACGTTGGGACTGGACCCACTCGTGGACAGCAGCACCACCACGTCGCCCGGACGCCCGTGCGCCTGCACCTGGCGGGCGAACGCCTCGTCGGCCCCGTAGTCATTGACGATCGCGGTCAGGGACGAGGTCTCCGCCGACAGGCACACGGCCGCCAGGGGCCTCCGGTCCCCCTGGAACCGGCCGACCAGCTCTGCGGTGAAGTGCTGCGCCTCGGCGGCACTGCCGCCGTTGCCCGCGGCCAGGACGCGGCCGCCGTCCCGCAGGTGCTCGAACAGCCGGCGCCCCCAGCGGTCCACGACGGCCGCCTCGTCCTCGAGCGCGGCCAGCGCGCGGTCGAGCTCGCCGCGGTGCTCGGCCAGGCGTCGCCGGGTGTCCTCCGGGCGGTTCGGGTGCGCCTGTGCGTAGGCGCTCCGGGCCTCGCGGTAGGCCTCCTCGGTCAGGGCTGCCACCCGGTCCCAGCTGAACAGTTCCTGCACTCGCGCCCGACCCGCCCGGCCCATGCGCTCGGCCAGCGCGGGATCCTCCGCCAGGCGGCAGATGGCCTCGGCGGTGGCGTCCACGTCCCGCGGGGGCACGAGGAGCCCGGTGGTGCCGTGGTCGATGCTGTCCAGAAGGCCCCCGACGGCCGAGCCGACCACCGGCCGGCCGCAGGCCATGGCCTCGAGGGGAACGATGCCGAACGGCTCGTACCAAGGGGTGCAGGTGACGATGTCTGCCGAGGCCAGCAGCCGTGCAGCCTCCTGGCGGTCCACCCGTCCGGTCAGGGTGAGCCGGTCCGATACCCCGTGCTCCGCAGCCAGTGCCATCAGGCGTTGGGCCTCGGGATCGTCGCCGAGCGCGGACCGGTCGGGTCCGCCGGCCACGGTCAGGTGTGCCTGCGGCACCTGGGCGAGGGCGCGCACGACCACGTCCACGCCCTTGCGCTCGACCAGCCGGCCCAGCGCCACGAGGCGCACGGGATCCTGCGGTGAACGCCGCCGTCCGGGGCCGGCGGTACCGGACGGCGGGGTGAAGGCCTCGGCATCCACACCGCAGGGCACGACCCGGGTGCGCTCGGGATCGGCGCCCAGGCCCATCAGCTCCTGGACCTCGTCGCGGCACGTGGCCAGCACCAACTGGTTCTGCGCCACCAGGCGGGCCTCGGTCTCCAGCCGGCACGCCGGGCTGGTGTCCGCCACGCCCTGGTGGCGGCGCTTCACCGAGCCGAGGGCGTGGAACGTCTGGACCGACGGGATGCGCGCTGCCGCGGCGGCGGCCGTCGCGGCGATCCCCGACATCCAGAAGTGGGCGTGCACGATGTCCGGCGTTCCGTCGCGGTGCCAGTGCTCCCTCATCCAGCGGGCGAACCCGTCCATGAAGGGGGCCAACTCGTCCTTGGGCAGCTCCCGGGCAGGGCCCGCCGGGACATGCGAAGTGGGCGTGCACGAGGTCCGGCGTCCCCTCCCGGCGCCAGTGTCCGGTCATCCAGCGGGCGAACTCGTCCATGAAGGGGGCCAGTTCGTCCTTGGGGAGCTCCCGGGCAGGACCGGCCGGTACGTGCACGACGGTCACGCCCGGCCCGGCTTCCACCTGCTCCGGGAGCCCGGGATCGTCGCGCCGGGTGTAGACGCGGATGCGGTGTCCGAGCCGGCCGAGCCGTGCGGCCAGGGAGGCCACGAAGACGTTCTGGCCGCCGGCGTCCACGCCGCCGAGGGCGGCCAGGGGCGAGGCGTGCTCGGAGACCATGGCGATGTCCATCGGAGCGATGCCCGGGGAGGCGCTCATGCGACCACCCGCTCGATCAGGGCGTCCCAGTCGGCCAGGAACCGGTCGAGTCCGTAGCGGTCCAGGGCATGCGCGCGGGCCGCGGCGCCGGCCTCGGCGGCCGAGGCGGGGTCCTCGAGCCAGTGACGGCCACGCTCGGCCAGCTCGGCAGGGTCATTGCTGAGCAGGCCGGCCGAGGAGGGCACCGCCCGGGACGCTTCGGTCGTGGACAGGCCAAGGACCGGCAGCCCGATCGTCATCGCCTCGAGCAGGGCCAGCCCGAGGCTCGTCCACCGGTAGGGGTGAAGGTAGACGCGGTGCGCGGCCAGCGCGCGGTGCAGCTCGGACTGCCGGTAATTCTCGTGCAGGCGACCCTCGAGCCAGGGTGCCACCTCGGCAAGATGGTCCATGCCCATACCGTAGACGTCCACCGGAAGCGTCCGGGACAGCTCCAGCATCACGTCGGTGCCGGCCACGCGCGTGCGCCGGACCGGTTCGTTCACCACGACGGCGAGGGACGGGTCCTGGCCGGTGTACAGGTATCCCGGGTCGCAGATGCCGTGCTCGATGACCTCGGTGGGCGCGGAACCGTTGTCCCACATCATCCGGTTGAAATGGGTGACGTGCACAACGGGGATGGCGTCCTGCCCGGCGTAGGGATGCCTGGAGGCCACGGCGGCACCGGTCGGCGCGTTGTGCTCCAGGTACACGGCGGGCACGTCGACCCCGGCGCGCAGGCCGGTCCAGTCCTGCAGCAGCCCGGCCTCGTGTGGACGCTGCAGGACGACCAGGTCGACACGCTCGCCGGCCAGCTGCTCGGCGGTCAGCTCCCGCGCCGAGGCCGGCCAGTCCCAGGTCTGGGCGCGCCCGCGGCCGTCCGGGCCCCGCTCGGCGTCGACGGGCAGCAGGTACTCGTGCCCGCCCTGGACGAAGGCGGTCATCCAGGAACCGTGCACGTGCCAGATCAGGATTCTCATGTGTCTCCTCGGGATGAGTGCGTGAGTTCGGCGACGGCGGCGACCACTTCGGCACCGCTGACACCGCCCAGACAGGGGTGGCCCGGGACCGGGCAGGCACGGGCCCGGCTGTCCCGGCAGGATGCCTGCTGGTCACCGAGCAGGCGGACCGGCACTCCGTAGGGACGCCAGCGCTCGGCCGGGACCACTGGGGCGAACAGCGAGACGACGGGCGTGCCGACGGCGGCCGAGAGATGGGCCGGGCCGGTGTTGCCGACGACCGTGCAGTCGGCGGCCTCCAGCACGGCTGCCAGACCGGCCAGGTCCGTGGCCCCGGCCAGGTCCACGAGGGTCGCCCCGGGGCACTGCTGCCGGGCCATCGCCACGGTGTGCCCCACCAGGTCCCGCTCGGCCGGGCCCCCGGTGACGACGACAGCATGGCCGGCGCCGGCCAGCGCCGCGGCGATGCTGGCGGCATGGTCGGGCCGCAGTCCGCGCGCCGGCACCGAGGCGCCCGGGTGAAGGACCACGTAGCCCGCCGAGCGGACCGTGGCGGGCAGCCGCTCCGTCACCGGCGGCAGCGGCCGCCGCACGGCCAGCCGGGGGCGGTCCGGACGCGTTGCCCCCGCGGCCACGGCAACGTCCAGGGCCGCCTCGACCTCGTGGCCGCCACCGGGCGGGTCGGGACGCTTGAGCCGCACGTCCAGCAGCGAGCCCGGATAGTCCACGCTGGTGCCCACGATGAAGCCGATCCCCGCCATCCGGGCGAGCAGTGCCATGGGGAGCGGCGACTGGTGGAAGGAGGTGAAGATCGCCGCCCGGTCATAGTCGTTGCGCCGGAGGGTCTCCACGAGGCGCAGGGTCTCCGCGGTGTCCACCCCCGGGGGACGGAAACCGGACCAGGGCGCGTCGAACCCGATCACGGTCCGCACGCCGGGCAGGAGGCGGGCCGCGGCGGCCCCGGAGGGGGAGGCCAGGAGGTCGACGGTGCCGGTCCGGGACAGGGCCTGGATGGCCGGTCCGGTCAGCAGCACATCGCCATCCGAGTCGAGTCGTACCGCGAGGATGCGCGTCATCTGCTGGGACGCTCACCGTCCCGGGCGCCGGCCGCCAGGGCAGGGCCTGTGGGGGCTGAAGCCGCACCGAGCCTGAGGACCATGTCC
Organism: Micrococcus sp.; assembly: GCA_029961105.1. Lineage (GTDB taxonomy): Bacteria > Actinomycetota > Actinomycetes > Actinomycetales > Micrococcaceae > Citricoccus. The sequence goes on from JASBVO010000011.1 coordinate 51,171, forward strand.
ACCGCCGCGGCTAGGTCCGGTGCCGTGGCCGGGGCGTCCGCGATCTCCTCGGGGCGCGTCACCGCCGTGGGGACGAGCACGGAACGCGCTCCGGCGGCCTGCGCCGCCTCGACGTCGGCACCGATGTCCCCGATGAGCACGCACTCCTCTGGCCGGACGCCCAGGGCCGCCGCCGCGGCGAGGACCATGCCCGGCCGTGGCTTGCGGCACCCGCAGCCGTCCGCGGGCCCGTGCGGGCACACCTGCCAGGAGTCGAAGGGGCCCAGGAGCTCCTCCACCCGCGCGTTGACCGCATCCACCTGGTCCCGGGTGATCAGGCCGCGGGCGACACCCGACTGGTTGGAGACCACGGCCGTCCTCAGCCCGGCGGCGCGGACCCGGGCCAGGGCCGCGGCCGCCTGGTCCACCGGGGCCACCCGGTCCGGGTCCCCGTTGTAGGGCACGTCGTGCACGAGGGTGCCGTCCCGGTCGAAGAGCACGGCCCGCGGCCGTACCGGCCAGGGTCCCGTGGTCCGGTGCCGGGCCCAGCCACGGACGCGGTGCCAGACCGCGGTGGGCGGGATCGTGGCGCTGGTCAGGGCCATCCGGCGCAGCTCCGCACGGAATCCGGGCTCCTCCGGCCGGGGGCCGGGCTCCATCCGTTGCACGAGGAACCGGCGGTACAGCGCCGCCCAGCCCAGTGCTCCCGCACCGGCCACCCAGCGCGCACCGCGCAACCCGGCCACGAGGCCCACGGTGCCCGCCACCGCGGTGGCGGCGGCCGCCGTCGTCGTCACGTGCCAGGCGAAGGCACCGCCAGGCGCCTGCGCCTCCTCGCGCCACCGCGGGCCGTGGAGCCGGCGCATCAGCGCATTGTCCGCGTTGCCGGCCTGGACACGCTGGCTGACCCAGTCGTCCGCCGGCCGGACCGGGTGCAGGATGGTGCGCCGGCCACGGACCAGGCGGTAGCCGGCACGGCGGACCCGCAGGGCGAGGTCCGCGTCCTCGCGGTAGGCCCTGGGGAAGCGTTCGTCCAGCCCCCCGACCTCGGCCAGGACACGGCGACGGTAGGCCATGTCGGCCGTCGCCCAGTCGGCGTCCTGCAGGGAGGCGGTGTTGCGCTCCCAGTCGGTGGGGCGCCGGTCCGGCGGCAGCGGGACGGTGATCCGCCCCTGGGTGGCGCCGACGTCCGGGGTGCAGGCGGCCAGGTCCGCGGCGAGCCGCCGGGCCCAGTCCCCCGGGAGCTCGACGTCATCGTCGAGGAAGGCGATCCATTCCACGGAGGCGTTCACGGCCCGCCAGCCGCGGTTCCGGGCCGCGGCCGGCCCCCGGCCGTAGCCGCGCACCACGCGCACGGGCCGGCCGGCCAGCGTGGGCGCCAGCGGCGTCAGAGGCTGTTCCCCCGGTCCCGGCTCACGCCGGTCGTCCACGACGACGACGTCCGCGGGCCCCGGGCACTCTGCGCCCGTCTCGAGCGCGGCCACCGTGTCCAGCAATCGGTCCAGGGACGGGCGGCCGACGGACGGGATGACGATCGCGTAGGTGCAGGGCGCCGGGACGGTGCTCATGCTGCTCGTGCCGGTCATGCAGTGACCGGCTCCGCGAAGAACTGCGCGCGCCGGACCAGGTGGGGTCCGAGCACGAGGGCGGCCACCGGCGCGGAGCCGAACAGCTCCAGGGCGTCCCGCGGGTCGTCCACCATGGGCCGGCCGGCCGTGTTCAGGCTCGTGTTGACCACCACCGGGACGCCGGTGCGCTGCTCGAAGGCCCGCAACAGCGCCGCGATGCCCTCGTTGTCCTGGTCGCTGACCGTCTGGATCCGGGCGGAGCCGTCCACGTGCGTCACGGTGGGGATGCGATCGCGCCACTCCGGGGCGACCTGGTGGGTGAAGAGCATGTAGGGGCTCGGGATCGGGCCCCCGCTGAAGATCTCCGCCGCGCGCTCCTCCAGGACCATGGGCGCCACCGGGCGGAACTGCTCACGGCCCTTGACTCGTTGAGCCGCTCGAGGTTTTCCGCGTGCATGGGGTTGGCCAGCAGGGACCGGCGTCCCAGCGCACGCGGGCCGAATTCGCTGCGCCCGTCGAACCAGGCGATGACCCCGTTCTGGGCCAGGATCTCCGCCACCTCGTCGGCGAGGGCCTCGCGGGAGCCGGGGGTCGTGTACGGCACCTGGGCCGTGGTCAGCCACCGGGCGAGCTCGTCGTCGGTCCAGCTGCGGCCGAGGGCCGCCGTCGGTGCGGGCGCCGCGAGGTCCCCGGCCTGCTGGGCCAGCACGAGCGCCCCGCCGAGGGCAGTACCGGAGTCGCCCGAGGCGGGCTGCACCCAGACGTCGTCGAAGCCGGACTCACGCCAGATGCGGGAGTTGGCCACGCAATTCAGGGCGGTGCCGCCGGCCATCGTCAACACGCTGGCCCCGGTCTCCTCACGGAGCCAGCGGGCCAGGTCCACGAGCGTCTCCTCGACCAGTTCCTGGACGGAGGCGGCCAGGTCGGCGTGCGCGCCACCCCAGGTGCCGTCGTCGATCCGGCGCGGGGCGAACCGCTCCCACTCCGGGGCCCGGGCGGTGAAGCCCCCGTCACCGGTGGCGTGGATGCACTCCCGCAGTTCCCCGGTGAAGCGCGGCGTGCCGTAGGAGGCCAGCGCCATGACCTTGAACTCGTCCGAGGAGCGCAGGAATCCGAGGTGGTCGGTCAGGGACTCGTACACCAGGCCCAGGGAGTCCGGGAGTTCCTGCCGCGCCAGGACCGTCAGCTCGCCGTCCCGGTAGTGCCCGGCCAGGTGCGAGTGGGCCTCTCCCCGGCCGTCGGTGACCAGGACCGCGCCGGAGCGGTACGGACCGGCCAGGCCCGAGGACGCGGCGTGGGCCACATGGTGCTGGACGTAGGTCACCTTCGACCGGTCCAGGCCGGGCAGCGCCTCGGCGATGAACCCGGGTGCCCGGCGGACGTAGTCGACGCGGACGTGGTCATAGGGATCGTCCGGGATGTGGGCGGCCAGTTCCGGGTCGAAGGAGTAGGCCACCCCGTCCAGGTCGGCCGGGGTCAGGCCCGCCTGCTCGAGCACCCAGCGCATGGACTGCTCGGGCAGCTCCCAGGCCGAGAACGGCACCGGCCGCTTTCCGTGCTTGCGGCGGGAGAAGCGTTCCTCCTCCGCCGCGGCCACCACGTGGCCGTCCACCACGAGGGCGGCGGCCGGGTCATGGAACGTTGCGTTGATCCCTAGATAGCGCACGCGGCCAGTCTTACACACTCGTCACGAAGGGCTCCTGCCGCCAGGGCTGCGGGACCTGCGGGTACGGACCGGTCATGCAAGCACCGAGGAGTAGACCTCGAGGGTGCGGTCGGCGATGGAGTCCCAGGAGAAGTGGTCGATGGCCCGCTGCCGGCCGGCGCGCCCCATGCGGTCCGCCCGCCCCGGGTCGGCCAGGACCTCGGCCAGGGCCGCCGCGAAGTCCGCGACGAAGCGCTCCTCGTCCACCGGGGTCCCGGTCCCGTCGCCGGCCTGCTCGAGCTCCACGAGGCGCCCGGTGACGCCATCCTGGACGACCTCCGGGATCCCGCCCACGGCGGAGGCCACCACGGCCGTCCCGCAGGCCATGGCCTCGAGGTTGACGATGCCGAGGGGCTCGTAGACGGAGGGGCAGGCGAACACGGTAGCATGGGACAGCACCTGCATGATGTCCGCGCGCGGGAGCATGCCCTCGATGACCACGACGCCGTCCCGCGAGGCCTGGAGGTCACCGATCAGCCCGTTGACCTCCGCCGCGAGCTCCGGGGTGTCGGCGGCCCCGGCGCACAGGACGACCTGGACGTCCGGCTCGAGCCGGGCGGCGGCGCGCAGCAGGTAGGGCACCCCCTTCTGGCGGGTGACCCGGCCGACGAAGGCCACCGTGGGCCGGCCGGGATCGATGCCGTGCCGCTGGAGGGCCTCCGCGTCCGACTGGGGCGTCCACAGCCCGGTGTCGATGCCGTTGTGGACGACGCGCACCTTGTCCGGCTCGACCTGGGGGTAGGCGGCGAGGATGTCACGCCGCATCCCCTCGGACACCGCGATCACCGCTGCCGCCGAGGCGTAGGCGGTGGCCTCCGCCCAGGAGGACAGCCGGTATCCCCCGCCGAGCTGCTCGGCCTTCCACGGGCGCAGGGGTTCCAGGGAGTGGGCCGAGAGGACGTGCGGGACGCCGTGCAGCAGACCGCCCAGATGGCCGGCCATGTTGGCGTACCAGGTGTGGGTGTGGATGAGGTCGGTGCCGGCCAGGTCCTGAAGGATGGCCAGGTCGGTGCCCAGGGTCTGCACCGCCGCGTTGGCCTCCTCCAGTCCGCCGGGGACGCGGTAGCTGGTCACGGACGCGCCGTGGTAGTCCGCGTCACGGTCCGCGCCGAAGGCATGCACGTGCAGCTTCGTCCGTGGGGCGAGCACCCGGGACAGCTCGGCGACGTGGACGCCGGCGCCCCCGTAGATGGCCGGGGGGAATTCCTTGGTCACAATGTCGATCCGCACGACAACAACGTAGTCCAGAGTGATGCAGTCCCGTTACTGTGAAGGAAGTTACTCCACCGACGGAACGGGATGTTGAGATGCCTCAGAAGAGGGTGCTGGCGGTCGTGCTGGCGGGCGGCGAGGGGAAGCGGCTGATGCCGTTGACTGCGGACCGGGCGAAGCCGGCGGTGCCCTTCGCGGGGAGTTACCGGCTGATCGACTTCGCGCTGTCCAACCTGGTGAACTCCGGCTACCTGAAGATCGTGGTGCTGACACAGTACAAGTCGCACTCCCTGGACCGGCACATCTCGGAGACCTGGCGGCTGTCCACCCTGCTGCAGAACTACATCGCCTCGGTTCCCGCCCAGCAGCGACGGGGCAAGGACTGGTTCCTGGGCAGCGCCAATGCCATCTACCAGTCGATGAACCTCATCCACGACGCCCGGCCGGACATCGTGGTCGTCATCGGCGCCGACCACGTCTACCGGATGGACTTCCAGCAGATGGTGGACCAGCACATCGCCTCCGGAGCCTCTGCCACGGTCGCCGCGGTGCGCCAGCCCCTGGAGCTGGCCTCGTCCTTCGGCGTGATCGAGACCAAGCCGGAGGACCCGGCGATGATCGAGCGCTTCGTGGAGAAGCCGGCGACGACGCAGGGTCTGGCGGACGACCCGACGCAGTTCCTGGCCTCCATGGGCAACTACGTGTTCACGGCGGACGCCCTCGTCAACGCGCTCAACGAGGACGCGAGGATGCAGGAGACGAACCATGACATGGGCGGTGACATCGTCCCGTGGTTCGTCGAGCAGAACGACTGCGGCGTCTACGACTTCACGTCGAACCAGGTGCCCGGGGAGTCGGGAGACTCGCATTACTGGCGGGACGTCGGCACGCTGGACTCCTACTACGACTCCCACATGGACCTGGTGAAGCCCTGGCCCGACTTCAACCTCTACAACTCGGACTGGCCGATCTTCACCCGCCAGTCGGTGTCCCCGCCGGCCAAGCTGGTCCGGTCCGCCACCAAGCGGCCCGGCACCGCGGTGGACTCCATGCTCTCCCAGGGCGTCGTGATCTCCGGCGGCACCGTCGCCCAGTCGGTGCTCTCCACGGACGTGCGGGTCAACAACGAGGCCTGGGTGGAGCAGTCCGTACTGCTCGACGGCGTCGTCGTGGGCAAGGGCGCCAAGGTCCGCAACGCGATCCTCGACAAGAACGTGGTGGTGCCGGAGGGCGTCCAGATCGGCTTCGACCGGGCGGAGGACGAGGCCCGCGGTTTCACGGTCACCGAGTCGGGCCTGACGGTCACGTCCAAGGGGCACTTCGTTCCCCCGCTGGGCTGAGCACCGCGGGAGATACCAACAAAGCTCGCCCCTTGTGTCCACGGGCACAAGGGGTGAGCTTTGTCGTCAGGGCCAGGAGGGTTCCTCGGCATGCGCGATGAACAGCTCTCGGACCTCGCAGCCGGCGGGCTGGCAGAGGGCGAACAGCACGGCGTTCGCCACGTTCGCCGGGTCGTTGAGCTGCGAGTCGTCCTGCGGCCGGTACTGCTCGGTCCGGTCGTCGAAGAACCGGGTCTTCATGCCGCCCGGGATGAGCTGGGTGACGCCGACCTCGCCCTTGAGCTCCGCGGCCAGCGCTTGCGTGAACCCCATGACGCCGAACTTGGAGGCGCAGTAGGCGGTCGCGTCCGAGGCGCCCTTGAGCGCCAGCGTGGAGGCCACCGTGATGACCCGGCCACGCGAGGCCTTCAGCGCCGGCAGGGCCGCGCGCACCGTGGAGACCGTCCCGAAGAGGTTCACGTTCACGACCAGTTCCCAGTCGTCGACCGGGACGTCCTCGAGCCGGCCGCAGCGGTCGATCCCCGCGGCCGTCACGACGGCGTCCAGCCCGCCGGCCTCCGCGGCCGCCCGCTCCACGGCCGCGGTGACCGCCGCGGTGTCGGCGACGTCCACCTGGTAGGCGGCGACCTCGCCCAGCGAACTGATGTCCCGGTCCAGCACGATGGGGGTACCGCCACTGTCACGCACGGCCGCCACGACCGCTGCGCCGAGGCCGGAGGCACCACCGGTCACCAGGACCCGGCCGGGGCCGGAGGACGGAGAATTCATGCGACTTCCTCTCACTGGGGAGGACCGCCATCTGCGGCGGCCCGGTTCCTCCACGGTAACCGAGGCCGTTAGGGTCGGATCCATGACCACCGCATCAGCTGCTCCAGCCGCATCCACCACTGGCGAGATCACCATCCTGAGTCCCCACGACGGCACCCCGGTCGGCACGCTGGCCTGCGCGAGCGAGGACGAGATCCGCGCAGCCGTCGCCTCGGCACGCACCGCCGCCCGGGACTGGGCGCTGACCAGCCCGGAGGAACGCGGCAGCATCCTGCGCGCCGCGGCCGACGCCCTCGCGGGGCACGCCGCAGAACTGGCGGAGCTCAACACCCGCGAGACCGGCAAGCTGCCGGCCGAGGCGCTGGGCGGGGTGAGGGCCGGCGTCGGGACCCTCCACCAGTACGCCGAGCTCGGACCGGTGCACCGGGGCCACAGCCTGCGCGGCAGCGCGCTGGCCGCAGACTGGACCGTGGCCGAGCCGCGGGGCGTGGTCGCCGCCCTCACGCCCTGGAACGACCCGGTGGCCGTGGCCGCCGGCCTGCTCGGTGCCGCGATCGTCACCGGGAACACCGTGGTCCACAAGCCCAGCGAGCGCTGTCCGCACACCGGGGCCCGCCTCGGTGAGATCCTCGCCGGCGTCCTGCCCGAGGGCGTGCTGGTCACCGTCACCGGTGGCCCGGAGGCCGGGCGGGTGCTGACGTCACTGGCCGGGATCGACATGTTCGCCCACGTCGGTTCCACCGCCACCGGCAAGGCCATCGCCCGGGCCGCCGTGGAGACCGGCGCGCACGTCATCCGCGAGAACGGCGGCAACGACGCCCTGGTGATCGACGACGACGTGGACCCGGCGTGGGCGGCCGAACAGGCCGCCATCGGGGCGTTCACCAACGCGGGCCAGATCTGCACCTCGGTGGAACGCGTCTACGTGCACCGCGGCATCGCCGAGCCCTTCCTGGAGGCGCTCACCGCCCAGGCACGCACCCGCAACGGGGATCCCGCGCTGTTGGCGCCGCTCGTGGACCGGCGCCTTCGCGAGACGGTGCACGAGCACGTCTCCGAGGCCCTCGCGCACGGGGCCACGGCACTGGAGGGCGGGCAGGTCCCGGACGGCCCGGGTTCGGCGTACCCGGCGACCGTGTTGCGGGACTGCACCGACGGCATGGTCGTGATGCGCGAGGAGACGTTCGGGCCCGTCGCCCCGGTGCGGGTGGTCGACAGCTTCGAGGAGGGGCTGCGCCTGGCCGCGGGCGATCGCTACGGCCTGGCGGCCTCGGTGCTGACGGGCAGCATCGCGCACGCCCAGCAGGCGGTCGCCGAGCTGGGCGTGGGCACCCTCAAGGTCAACAACGTCTTCGGCGGGGCACCCGGCGGTGCCGCCCAGCCGCGCCGGGACAGCGGTGCCGGCTTCGGCTACGGCCCCGAGCTACTGGACGAGATGACCCAGGTGAAGGTCGTGCACGTGGAGATGCCCGCGGCCCCCCGGTGACCGGCCGCCCCGGGACGGCCGTGCGCCGGCCCGGGGCGGCACCGTCCGGCGTCCCGCCGGGCACGGAATTCCTGAAACGATGGTTGAATACCTCCATGGTGCCCGAGCCCGTTACCCGTCCGACGGCCTCCTCGTCCGAGGAGGCCTTGACCGACCCGGCCTTCCTGGACCGGACCAACCTGAGCCGCGAGGAGGCCCGCGAGCGCTCCGGACTGGTGACCGTCCACGACTATGACGTGCACGTGGACCTCAGCTCGGCCCCGGACCGGCGGGCCACCGGATTCCGCACCACGACGACCATCACGTTCTCCTGTGCCGAGCCGGGGGCGGACACCTTCCTGGACTTCCTCCACGACGGCGTGGAGTCCGTGACGCTCAACGGGCGTTCCCTGGACCCGGCGCTCGTCGCCGGCCGGGCGCGGATCCTGCTGCCGGGCCTGGCGCAGCACAACGAGGTCACGATCGTGGGCACCGCGGCCTACTCCACCTCCGGGGAGGGGATGCACCGCTTCGTCGACCCCTCGGACGGCCGGACCTACCTGTACACCCAGTACGAGCCGGCGGACGCCCGGCGGGTGTTCGCCACCTTCGAGCAGCCCGACCTCAAGGGGCGGTTCACCTTCCACCTCACCGGTCCGGCGGACTGGGTGCTGGCCTCGAACCAGCCCGAGGTCGGGCGCCGGGATGCCGGGGACGGGATGGTGACGGTGGACTTCTCCCCCACCCCGCCGCTGTCCACGTACATCACCACGCTGCTGGCCGGTCCCTATGCGGTCTGGGAGGACCGCTGGGAGGGTCACCCGCCCTCCGGGGCGCCCGCGGTGCCGCTGGCGGTGTTCTGCCGCCGCTCGCTGGCGCCCGCGATGGACGCCGAACGCGTCTTCGCCACCACTCGGGCCGGGCTGGACTTCTTCCACGACCTGTTTGGAGTCCCCTACCCCTGGGGGAGGTACGGCCAGGCCTTCGTCCCGGAGTACAACCTGGGTGCGATGGAGAACCCCGGGCTGGTGACCTTCTCCGAGCAGTACGTGTTCACCTCCCGCGCCACCCGGGCGCAGTACGAGGCCCGGGCCACCACGATCATGCACGAGATGGCCCACATGTGGTTCGGGGACCTGGTCACCATGCGGTGGTGGGACGACCTGTGGCTGAAGGAGTCGTTCGCGGACTACATGGGGACCCTGGCGGTGGCGGAGGCCACCGAGTTCACGGACGCGTGGACCACCTTCGCGCACCGGCGCAAGGCATGGGCGTACGTCCAGGACCAGTACCCGACCACCCACCCGGTCGTCGCGGACATCAGGGACCTCGAGGCCGCGCGGCAGAACTTCGACGGCATCACCTACGCCAAGGGCGCCGCCGTGCTCAAGCAGCTGGTGGCGTTCGTGGGGCGTGAGGCGTTCATGGCGGCCTCCCGGGAGTACTTCGCCCGGCACGCCTGGGGCAACGCGGCGCTGCAGGACTTCCTGTCGGTGCTCCAGGAGGCCTCCGGGCGGGACCTCGCCGACTGGCCGGCACAGTGGCTCCAGACGGCGGGGGTCCCGGAGCTGTGGGTCGAGGGAGAGGACGCCCCCGTGCTGCGCCAGCGGGGCGCCGACCCGGCCACGGGGGGGGCAGGTGCTGCGGCCCCACGTGCTCACGGTGGGCCGCTATGAGCCCGACGGCGACGGCCGGCTGGTGCGCACGGCCGTCACCGCCGTGGAGGTGGCCTCGGGCGCTGCCGGGGCGTGCACCGCCGTCGGGCTCCCGGTCACCGGCCCGGATGGGGCCGGGGCAGTGCGGCTGGTGCTGCCCAACGACGAGGACCTGACCTACGCGAAGATCCGGCTCGACGGGCCTTCCGTGCGCGCGGTGCTCGAGCACCCCGTCGCGGACAGCCTGGCCGCGGCGACCGTGTGGGCGGCGCTGTGGACCATGACGCGGGACGGGGCGCTGCCGGCGGCGGAGTTCGTCGGGGCCGCTTGCCGGCTCTCCGGTCACCTCGAGGACGTGGGCCTGTACACCCAGGTCCTCACCCAGGCCGAGACGGCCATCCGGCGCTACGCCCCGGCGCCGGCACGGGACGGGCTGCGAGCGCAGCTCGGCGCGAGCCTGCTCGGGGCGCTGCGCGGGGACGACGGTGTCGGCGCGGGCAGCGACCGCCAGCGGGCGGCGATGCGGGTGTTCGCGCTCCTGGCCCGCGGGGCCGCGGACGCACCGGCGTCCACGGGCGAGAACACCGTGCACGGGTTCGTGACGGTCCTGGAATCGGTACTGGGGGGTCGGCCCGGGTCCGCACCGGCGCACGGTGACCGGGCCGACGTCGTGCCCGGACTGGACGTGGACGCCGAGATGCGCTGGGCCGCCCTGCAGGCCCTGGCCGCGCTGGGCCGGGCGGACCAGGACCGCCTCGATGAGGCGCTGGCCGCCGAGGTGACGGCGCAGGCGACGGTTTGGCACCGCACCGCCTCGGCCGCGATCCCGGACCCCCGGGTGCGGGAAGCCGCCTGGACCGCGGTCATGACGGGGCGGACGGCGGACGGGCGGGTGCTCTCCAACGACCACCTGTCAGCGACCGCCGCCGGGTTCACGGCCTCCCGCCCGGATCTCGCCGCGCCGTTCGACGACCGGTACTGGCCCGGGCTGGCGAGCATCTGGGACAGCCGGTCCAACGGCCTGGCCTCGCGGACCATCGAGGGGCTGTTCCCCGCGGTCCAGGACGCCCTGCCGGGCGGGCCGGACGCGCAGGACGGCCATCCCGTGGTCCTCGCGGCCCGCGCGTGGCTGGCGGAGCAGCCGGACGCGCCGCGGGCGCTGCGGCGGATCGTCGTCGAGCGGACCGATGACCTGGTCCGGGCGCTGCGGGCCCAGGCCGCCGGGTAACCTCAGGGCACCCGGGCCGTCCACTGCTCGGTGGCGAACTTGCGGGCGGCGAGCTCCTCGGCGCGGCCGATCTCGTCCTCGGTGAGGGTTCCCCGGACGGCGCCGTGGCGCTCGGCGAAGGTGTCCATCATGACCTCCCAGATCTCCGGACGGCTCAGCCCGGTCTGGCGGCGCAGTGGGTCGACCCGCTTCTTGGCCGAGCGGATCCCCTTGTCCCGGAGCTTCTCCCGACCGATGCGCAGCACCTCGGTCATCTTGTCCGCGTCGATGTCATAGCTCATGGTGACGTGGTGCAGCAGTCCCCCGCCGGAGAGCCGCTTCTGGGCCGCACCGCCGATCTTGCCCTCCGGGGTGGCGATGTCGTTGAGCGGCTGGTAGAACGCCTCCACGCCCGTGCGCCGCAGCGCCTCCATCGCCCAGGCATCCAGGAAGGGATAGGAGTCGGCGAAGCTCATGCCGTCCACGAGGGACTGGGGCAGGTACAGCGAGTAGGTGACGCAGTTGTCGGCCTCCATGAACATGGCCCCACCACCGGAGATGCGGCGCACCACGGTGATGCCGTGCCTTTCGGCCCCGTCCGGGTCGACCTCGTTGGCCAGCGACTGGAAGGACCCGATGACGACGGCCGGCTCCGTCCACTGCCACAGCCGCAGCGCGGGCCGGCGCCGCCCCGCGGACACGTCCTCCGTGAGGACCTGGTCCAGGGCCACCTGGGTGGTGATGGGCAGCGGCTGGGGCGCGAGGACCTCCCAGTCGTGGTCCTCCCAGGTGGTGGCGTGGCCCAGCGCCCGGCGCACCGCGGTGGCCACGGCGTGCGCGTCGAAGCCGAACATCACCGTGCCGGGCCCGACGGCGGCGCCCACCGCCTCCGCGATGGTCCCGTGGGGCGCCTCGCGGGACAGGCCGACCAGGGACCGGTTGATGTGCAGCAGGGCCTCGTCCGGTTCCAGGAAGAAGTCCCCGTTGATGCTCGCGCTCGTGATGACCCCGGCTCCGGGGGCGGAACCATCCGCGACGGTGAGGTCGGCGATGACCAGCTTGCCGCCCGGGACCTTGAACTCGCCATGGTGATCGCTCATCCCTCCATCCTAGGGAGGGGCGACCTCACGTTTTCCGTCCCGGCGACGACTACGGTGTGATGACGATGATGCAGCCCTTCGACCTGGCCGTCCGCACGCACGGTGCCACCGTGCTGCGGGTCTGCCGAGCCGTCCTGGGACCGGGACCGGACGCCGACGACGCCTGGCAGGAGACGTTCCTGGCGGCCCTGCGTGCGTGGCCGGAGCTGGAGGCGGTGACGAACCTGGAGGCCTGGCTGGTCCGGGTCGCCGGCCGGAAGGCGGTGGACGTGCTGCGCGCCCGGGGACGGAATCCGGTGCCCGTGGAGGAACTGCCCGACCGTCCGGTGGCGGCGGCGAGCGAGGCGGACGGGCATGGGGCGCTGTGGACGGCCGTCGCGGCGCTGCCGGAACGCCAGCGCCTGGCAATCGCCTACCACTACCTGGGCGGCCTGCGGCACACCGAGACGGCCGAGCTGATCGGCGGCACCCCTGAGGCCGTCCGGCGCGCGGCGGCCGACGGGCTGAAGGCCCTGCGGGGCAGCTATTCAGGGATGACCGAGTGGACGGACTGAGGAGAAGACCATGACGACACCACCGCGCATCGAGCCGGAGGGCGCCCCGGCGTTCTCGGTGGCCGAGGCCGAGCTCGCCGGCCTGGCCGGGCGGCTGGCCCACCGGGCCGAGGAGGAGTCCCTGCTGGAGGTCGCCTACCGGATCGTCGACAGTCCCGTGGGCCGGCTCCTGCTGGCCGCCACGGAGCGCGGCCTGGTGCGGGTCGCCTTCGAGCGGGAGGGCTTCGACGGCGTCCTGTCCGGGTTGGCCGAGAAGATCGGTCCCCGGGTGCTGCACGCTCCCTGGAAGCTGGACGGGATCGTGGCCGAACTGGACGAGTACTTCGCCGGCCGGCGGCGGGAGTTCGGGGTGCCCCTGGACTTCGCCCTGTCCCACGGCTTCCGGTTGTCGGTCCAGCGGCGCCTGCCGGACATTCGCTATGGCCGGACCATGTCCTACCGCCAGGTCGCCGAGCTCCTCGACCGCCCGGCGGCGGTGCGCGCGGTGGGCACCGCCTGCGCCACCAATCCGCTCCCGGTCGTCGTCCCCTGCCACCGGGTGCTGCGCTCGGACGGGACCCTGGGCGGCTACCTGGGGGGCGTGGAGGCCAAGGCGACGCTGCTGGACCTGGAGCACGGGGCGGCCGCCGCATGAGCGAGCCGCCGCAGGACGCCCTCGTCGTCGGGGCGGACGGCCTGGCCCGTCCGCGGTGGGCCGCCACCGATCCGCTGCTGCGCGAGTACTACGACACGGAATGGGGCCTGCCAGTGAGGGACGAACACGGCGTGTTCGAGCGCCTGTCCCTGGAGGCCTTCCAGTCCGGCCTGTCCTGGCGGACGGTGCTGGCCAAGCGAGCGGCCTTCCGGCGGGCGTTCGCGGGCTTCGACCCGGAGGCCGTCGCCGGCTTCGGTGAGGCCGAGGTCGAGCGGCTCCTGGCCGATGCGGGGATCATCCGCAACCGCGCCAAGATCCTGGCCACGATCGGCAACGCCCGGGCCACGCTGGCGATGCGCGAGGACGGCGGACTGGCGGACTTCGTCTGGTCGTTCCAGCCCGAGCGGACCCCGCAGCCGCGGACCGGGGCCGAGGTCCCGAGCACCTCGCCCGAGTCCGTGGCCCTGTCCACCGCGCTGCGGGCGAAGGGGTTCAGGTTCGTGGGACCGACCACGATGTTCGCGCTCATGGAGGCGATCGGGATCATCGACACGCACCTGGTGGGCTCCCACCGGCGGGGCTCCTCCGGCGTGTGGACGTGACCGGTATGTGGACGTGACGGCTGTGACATCGGCCTCTCTCGTTGCGGCCGGGCACATCGCTAGGCTCGGTGCATGCGACATGATGCGAAGGGCTGGCGCCGGTGGACCACCCGGGTCGGCTGGGTGCTGGCGTTCGCGGTGCCCGCGTGGATGGCCGGGGGCCGGTTCCTGACGGACAGCGCCGGTGCGCTCACCCCGGTCTATGCCCTGACGCTGGCCCCGGTCCTGCTGGTGCTCTCGGTGGTCGCCCTGGCGGTGCCGCACCGCCGCCCGGGACACTACCCCTCGGCGCGGTCCCTGGGGCTGCTGCTGATCGCCTGGGCCTCCGGGATCGGGCTGGGGTTCACGTTGCCGGACACCGGGGAGGGCGCCTCCTCCGTGCTGGGCGCCCTGGTGGGGCCCGAGGCCGAGGGGGCGGCCGCCGCGTTCAGCAACCCCCTCGGGATCATCATGCTGTTCATGTCGATCGCCGGCTGCGTGCTGGCCGTCCGGGACAGCTCCCGCCCGGACGGTGCCCGGCGCTCCCCCGGCGACGAGGACGACTTCCAGGGCACCGGGTACTTCCCGGTCCTGGACGTCTAGGCGTACTGACCAGCGAGGTTGATCGATCGGATCAGACGCCGTGGACGGCCGCGGGCCTGGCGTTCGGTGGCGGCGTCCCGACCTCGTCGATGGTGTGGCCCTCGCAGGGCGTGGTGGTGACGCTGGCTCGCTCGATGCGGTTCACGGTGAACCAGCGAACGGCACCACGCAGGCGGCACCAGCCGACGAGGTGCCAGATGCCGTTGGTCGACGCAAACATCATGGGCTCGACATCGCGAGTGGTCGTAGCGCCCCTCCCGGAGGTGTAGCGGATCCGCACCACCCGCTGGTCGGCCATGGCCTCCTCCACGGCGGACCTGATGGCCCTGGACGAAGACGGGGTTGCATTGACCCACACACGGCGCGCCAGCTCCTCGGCCCTGGTCCGGGTCCGGGGATCGAGGACATCGACGATCTTCCGGACCCCTGCCGAGGCCAGATCGGCGTAGGGGGCCTCGGACGCAGCCGCGACAGCCGCCAGGAGCGCCACGGCCTGGGCAGGGGACAGACTGACCGGTGGCAGGGAACCGCCCGCCACCACCCCGTACCCACCGCCCGGGCCGGGGCGCGACCAGATCGGTGCGCCGCTGCCCTCCAGGGCCGCCACATCGCGCTTGACCGTACGCACGGACACCCCGAACTCCGCCGCGAGCTTCTCGGCGGTGCAACCCCGTGCTCCGCTGCGACGCAACATCTCCGACAGCGCGTGAAGCCGCTCGGCACGTTTCACGGGCTCCACCCGAGAGATCTCATGACAGAAATAGTGACACACACCTGTCCAGCGGGCGTGTGAGCATCAAGGCATGACAACGACATCGACCACCAGCGAGCCCACCATCATCCTCGTCCCCGGCCACTGGCTGGGTGCCTGGGCCTGGGACGAGGTGCTGGAAGACCTGACCGCCGCGGGCGCGGCCGCCACGGCGGTGACCCTTCCCGGCCTGGACGAGCACGACCCCTCGCGATCGTCCAAGACCCTGGACGACCAAGCCGCAGCGATCGAGGAGGTCATCACTCAGGCGCCAGGGGGCCAGGGTGTGGTCCTCGTGGCCCACAGCGGCGCGAACGCCCCGGTCACCCTTGTCCTGGACCGGCACCCCGAGCTCATCCGCCGAGTGGTCTGGGTCGACTCGGGACCGGTGGCCCCCGGAAGCGTCTTCGCGTCCGATGCGCCCGAGGGCCTGGAGGAACTTCCGCTGCCTCCCTTCGACGTTCTCAAGGAGCAGGCCAGCCTCGAGGGCCTGAGCGCCGAGGCTCTCGACCGCTTCCGGTCCCGGGCCGTCCCCGAGCCCGGCCCCGTGCTCCGTCAGCCGGTGCGCCTGACGAACGATGCGCGCCTGGGCGTGCCGACCACGCTGGTGTGCTGCTCACTCCCGAGCACGCAGCTGCTGGAGCTCGCCCAGGCCGGCCACCCCATGTTCGCCGAGGTCACCAAGCTCCAGCACCGGGAGCTCGTGGACCTGCCCACGGGGCACTGGCCGATGTGGAGCCGTCCCCAGGACCTCGCCACAGCGATCCGCGCCGCTGCCACCCAGGCCAGCTGAACCGCGATCGTCCCCGGAGGACCCCATGAGTCCCGGAGGTTCCGCGCTCACGCCCGCCGCCCGCGTGCGGGTGTCCTCGCCGGGGGGCGCGTACAGACAAGAACCGGGGCCGACGCTCGGTCCGCCTCCCGTGGGAGGACGGACCGGGTCGACCCCGGTTCTCGAGGAATGGAATGCCGTGGTGGCGGAAGGCTACTTCTTGCCGCCGAAGCCCTTGAAGCGGGCGTTGAAGCGCTCCACGCGGCCGGCGGTGTCCATGATCCGCTGCTTGCCGGTGTAGAACGGGTGGGACGCGGCCGAGATCTCGACGTCGATCACCGGGTAGGTGTTGCCGTCCTCCCACTCCATGGTCTTGTCCGAGGACGTGGTGGAGCGGGTCAGGACCTTCTCGCCGGAGGCCAGGTCGTTGAAGATCACCAGCTGGTAATCGGGGTGGATGTCAGTCTTCATGGGGAATCCTTCGCATGCGCCACTGGATTTTGCCAGCAGCTTCTTCAGGAACGTTGGGGGGTCGACCGCTGTACGGCCGACGCACCACTATAGCGCACCGGCGGTCAGCCGCGGGAACGCAACTCCCAGAACGCCACCGCGGAGGCGGCGGCCACGTTGAGGGAGTCCACCCCGGGGGCCATGGGGATCGCGACGTGCAGATCGCAGGACCGCAACGTCGCCGGGGAGACCCCGGGCCCCTCCGCGCCCAGCACGAGGGCCAGGCGCTCGTGTCCCCGCAGGTCCGGGTCGTCCAGCGGGATGGCCTCATCGCTCAGCTCCAGGGCCGCCACCGTGAACCCCGCCCGCCGCAGCCGGTCCAGTTCGGCCGGCCAGGCCGAGCGGCCGCGGCCGTCGGCCTCCCCGATCCGGGCCCACGGCACGGCGAACACCGTGCCCATCGACACGCGGATGCTCCGCCGGTACAGCGGGTCGGCCGACTCCGGGCTGACCAGGACGGCGTCCACGCCCAGGCCGGCGGCCGAGCGGAAGATCGCCCCGAGGTTGGTGTGGTCGGAGACGTTCTCGAGGATCGCCACCCGCCGCGCCCCGGCCAGGACCTCGTCGACGGTGCGCGGTGCCGGCCGGTCCATGGCCGCCAGCGCACCGCGGTGCAGGTGGAACCCGGTGATCTGCTCCAGGACCTGATCGGTGCCGGTGTAGACGGGGACGCCGGGGTGTGCGGCGAAGACATCGGCCATCGACTCCAGGTACCGGTGGGCCAGGAAGAACGACCGCGGCGTGTGCCCGGCCGCCAGGGCGCGGCGGACCACCTGGGAGGACTCGGCGAGGTAGATGCCGTGGACGGTGTCCTGGCGCCGGCGCAGGGCCGCGTCCGTGAGCCGGCTGTAGACCTCCACGCGGGGATCGTCGGCGTCGGTCAGCTCCACCGGCTCACTCACCGGTGACCAGCCGCCAGACCATGTTCGCCAGGCCCGCCAGGCCGACGATGACGATGACCACGCGCAGCCAGAACGGCCTGATCCGCCGCCCGATCTGCGCGCCCAGGCTGGCGCCCAGCATGGAGGACACCGCGATGAGCAGCACGGCCCGCCAGTCGATGCGGTCGAAGGCGAAGAGCAGGTAGGACGTGGCCGCGATGAGGTTGACCACGAGGGACAGGTAGGTCTTCACGGCATTGGCGTGGACGAGTGCCCCGCCCATGAACACCCCCAGGATGCCCAGCAGCAGCACGCCCTGGGCCGCCACGAAGTAGCCCCCGTAGACGCCCGCACCGAAGACCAGCAGCCACAGCAGGGGCGAGACCGGCCCGGTGGGCGTCTGCGGGGCGTCGCCGTCGGCCGGGGCCAGGGTGCCGGCGTCCCCGCCCGGATGCCGGGCCGCCGGCGCTCCGGGCCCGTCGGCTCCTCCCGCATCGTCCCGCACTGAGTCCTCGGCCTGCCGCGCCTTGCGGCGGCGCACCCAGGCGGACATCCTCGGCTGGAACACCACGAAGCCCAGGGCCACCACGATCAGGATCGGCGCCGCCACGCCGAAGACCTCCTCGGGAAGCACCATGAGCAGGAAGGCGCCCACCAGCCCGCCAGCCAGGGAGGCGGTGGTCAGCGCCGGCAGGACCGCGCGGGACTGTGCCAGCTCACGGCGCCAGCCGAACACCCCGGACACGCCCGCCGCCACGAGGCCCATGGCGTTGGAGATCTGCGCCGTCACCGGCGGGAACCCCATGGCGACCAGGACGGGGAAGGTCACGAGGGTGCCGGAGCCGACGACGGTGTTGATGGTGCCGGCCCAGAATCCGGCCAGCAGGATGAGGGCGACCTGCCACAGCTCAAGGCCCAGGATTTCCACGCAGTATTCCTCCGGTGTTCCGGTGCGGGGACGGGCGGGTCAGCGGGCGACGGCCGTGTAGCGGCCCTCGTCCCGGGTGACCTTGAGCGGCAGGCCGAAGGCGGCGGAGAGGTTGTCCTCCGTGAGGGTCTGCTCCAGCGGTCCGGAGGCGACCACACGACCCTGCCGCATCAGCAGGGCGTGGGTGAAGCCCGGCGGGACCTCCTCCACGTGGTGGGTCACCAGGACCAGGGCCGGGGCCGCCGGGTCGGCGGCCAGCCTGGTGAGGGCGCGCACGAGCGTCTCCCGGCCGGCCAGGTCGAGGCCGGCCGCGGGCTCGTCCAGCAACAGCAGCTCCGGGTCGGTCATCAGCGCCCGGGCCACCAGGACGCGCTTGCGCTCCCCCTCGGACAGCGTCCCGAAGCGCCGGTCCTCGTAGCCGCTCAGGCCCCACTGCCAGATCAGCCTCCGGGCCCGCTCCTCGTCCTGGGCGTCGTAGTCCTCGTTCCACCGGCCCATCACGCCCCAGGACGCGGTGACCACGGCGTTGAGCACGCTTTCCTGGCCCGGGAGCTGCTGGGCCAGCCCGGCGGAGGACAGGCCGATCCGCGGACGCAGCTCGAAGACGTCGACGGCGCCGAGCACCTCGTCGAGGATCCCCACCATGCCGGTGGTCGGGTGCATGCGGGTGGAGGCCACCTGCATCAGGGTGGACTTGCCGGCCCCGTTGGGCCCCATGATGATCCACCGCTCGCCCTCGCGGACCTGCCAGTGGACGTCCTGCAGCAGCTCCTTGGTGCCCCGGCGGACCCCGACCCCGGCCATCTCCACGACCGTCTCGCCCGAGGCGACCATGGTCGCGAGGTCGTGGCTGGCGCGCTGGGGTTCGTCAGAAGGGCTGGTCATGGCACAAACACTAGGCTAGAAGGACCCTCCGAAGCACGAAAGGCCACGGCATGCCGCGCATTGCATCCTCCACGACAGCAGGCACCGACCACGGTGAGCTCACCCCGGCCTCCCGGCCCGGGGCCGCGACGGACCTGGTCCTCGTGTACGTCCCCGGCAAGGCGGACCCCGTTCCCGGCGCGTCCGGCCGGGCCGGTGCGCCGATCGGGGTACCCGCCCACGCGGAGCCGGTCTCCGGCGTCGGGTTCCACGGCTGGCGCTGGGACGTCCCCGCCGGGGACCTCGCCGGCCGGCCGGATCCGGCCCTGCTGCCCGAGGCCGCCGCACTGGCGGTCGTGCCGGCGGACACGGTCTCCGCGCCGCGCAAGATGCTGGTGATGGACGTGGACTCCACGCTGATCCGCCAGGAGGTCATCGAGCTGCTGGCCGCTCATGCCGGCCGGGAGGCGGAGGTCGCCGCGGTGACGGAGGCCGCCATGCGCGGGGAACTGGACTTCGCCCAGTCGCTGCACCACCGGGTGAAGGCCCTGACCGGCCTGGAGGTGGGCGTCGTCGAGGAGGTGGTGGCCGCCGTCGAGCCCCAGCACGGGGCCCGCGAGGTGATCACCGCGTTCCGGGAGGCCGGCTGGGAGGTGTGCGCGGTCTCGGGTGGCTTCACCCAGGTGCTGGCGCCGCTGGCCGACGACCTGGGGCTGAGCCGTTACCGCGCCAACGACCTCCAGGTCGAGGACGGCCGGCTCACCGGGCGCGTGACCGGCACCGTGGTGGACCGCGCCGTCAAGGCGCAGATGCTGCGGGCCTGGTCCGCGGAGGCCGGCGTGTCCCCGGCCGGCGTGATCGCCGCCGGGGACGGCGCCAACGACATCGACATGCTCCAGGCCGCGGGGCTGGCCGTGGCGTTCTGCGCCAAGCCGGCCCTGCGTGAGCACGCCGACGTCGAGCTGGACCTGCCGACGCTGGACGTCATCCGGGTGCTCGCCGGCCTCTGAGGCCCCCGCCGGCCGATCAGGAGTGGTCGGGGTCCCCGCCGGCGGCCGCGAGGAAGTCCTGCGCCCCGCCCACGTACTCGGTGTGCCCGGCCGGCAGGTCCCGGCCCACGAGGGAGGCCACCTCCGCGGCGAACTCCTCGACCGAGTACAGCTTGCCCGCGGCCTCGCGGCGGGCCTCGATGGCCCCCGGCTCGGCCCGGTTGAGCATCGTGGCCGTGATGGTGCCCTCGATCATGTCGCCGGACACCACCACGAAGCCGATGCCCTTCTGGCGCAGGGCCGGGATCCGCTCGCGCAGCGCGGTCTCGCCGGCGCGCTTGGAGCGGGCCACCGGCTCGTAGGCCTCCATGGTGGGCACCGCGTCGATGAAGTGCGCCTGGTGGCTGGTGACGAAGACCACCTGGGAGCCGGCCGGCATGACCTCCGCGGCGGCCTCCAGCATCGCGACCTGGGCATCACGGTTCAGCACGGTCGCGTAGTCCTCTCCCATGGAGGACTCCATCCCGCCGGAGGCGTTGAGCACCAGGACGTCCAGGGAGCCGAAGGCGTCGATGGCCGCGTCCACCATGGCCTTGCGGCCCTCGGCCGTGGTGATGTCGGCACCCACGGCGACGGCGCGGCCACCGGCCTCCTCGATGGAGGACACCACCTTGTTCGCGCGGGGCGCCTTCTGCCGGTAGTTGACCACGACGCCGGCCCCGCGGGCCGCCAGCAGGCGGGCGGTCTCGGCGCCCACGCCACGGCTGGAACCGGTGACGATGGCGCCCTTGCCGGCGAGGTCCTGGGTGGCGTGGTCGTTCTGGGTGTTCTGGGTGCCCGCGGCACCCGGATTTTGGGAAGTCATGCGGATCAGTGTCCCATCCCCAGGCCGCCGTCCACCGGGATGACGGCCCCGGAGATGTAGGAGGCCTCGTCGGAGGCGAGCCAGCGCACCACGCCGGCGACCTCGGAGGGCTCGGCGAAGCGGCCGGCGGGGATCTGCGCCCTGTACTGCTTCTGCAGGTCCTCACCCAGGGCCTGGGTCATCTCCGTGTCGATGTAGCCGGGGGCCACCACGTTGGCCGTGATGTTGCGGGAGCCCAGTTCCCGGGTGAGCGAGCGGGCCATCCCGACCAGCCCGGCCTTGGAGGAGGCGTAGTTGATCTGGCCCGGCGAGCCCATCAGGCCGACGACCGAGGAGATCAGCACCACGCGGCCCCTCTTCTGGCGGATCATGCCCTTGGAGGCGCGCTTGAGCACGCGGAAGGCGCCGGTGAGGTTGGTGTCGATGACCGAGGTGAAGTCCTCCTCGCTCATCCGCAGCAGCAGCTGGTCCTGGGTGATCCCGGCGTTGGCGACGAGCACCTCGACCGGTCCGTGCGCCGCCTCCACCTCGGCGAAGGCGCGGTCGACCGAGTCCGCGTCCGTGACGTCGGCCTGCACGGCGAACAGCCCGTCCGGGGCCTCGCCGGACCGGGAGGTGACCGCCACCCGGTCACCGTTGTCCCGGAAGGCCTGCGCGATGGCCAGGCCGATGCCCCGGTTGCCACCGGTGACCAGGACGCTGCGCCCGCCCGTCGAGTCCTGCGTGCTTGCCTCGGCCATGGTTCCTCCTGGGTAGGTACGTCTGTTGTCGGTGCCCCACTCTAGGGCGGAAAGTGGGACAATGGACGACAGGCCGGACGACGCCGGCCAGTGATCGACCACCACGCAGGAGACCGTCCCATGTCCACCCGTCACGCCGAGGCCGGTCGTCCGATCGGGCCCTCCCGGCGCGACCGCTCCGAGGACGTCCAGCGGATCACCAGCGCCCCGGCGGCGGGCCATATCGACCGAGACGCCCGCTTCGTGCGCTACGCCTGGCAGATGGGGATCCGCACCGTCTGCTTCGTCCTGGCGTTCTTCACGTCCGGCTGGCTGCAGATCGTCTTCTTCGTGCTGGCCATCGTGCTGCCGTACATCGCGGTCGTCCTGGCCAATGCCGGTGCCGTCTCCAACGGGGAGGTCCTCGACGCGGTGCCCCAGCCGGCCGCGCCGGAACTGTCCAACCGACTGCAGCTGTCCGCTGCCCCGGAAACACTGGTGGGCACCACCGTCGAGGACGCCGCGGCCGCTGCCCGCCCGGCCGGGCCGGAGGCGCCGCCGGCAGCGGACCAGGAGCGGGACCACGGCCTGGACCCCGGACGGAACCACCGCGCCGCATGAACGACCGTGACCTCCTCGGTGCCCTCGACGGCACCGCCTCCCCCGCGCGCGGCCCGGGTGACCCCGGCCGCCCGGGGTGCTCGCGGAAGGGCTGCCGGCAGGACGCCGCCTGGCGGCTGGAGTGGAACAACCCCCGTATCCACGCGCCCGAGCGGCGCAAGACGTGGCTGGCCTGCCCGGAGCACCGGGACTGGCTCGCCGACTACCTGCGGTCCCGGGGACTGCTGAAGGACGTGCTTTCGCTTGAGTGAACCCGTGGCAGAGACGCCGAAGCGTGCCCGGCTGGACTACCGCTTCCTCATCTCCCCGCAGTGGCTCGGCGGCCTGGCCTTCTGCGCCGTCTTCGCTGTCGCCTGCGCCCTGCTGGGCCAGTGGCAGATGGACCGGCGGATGGAGGCCGTGGCCGAGATCAACAAGGTCCTGCAGAACTACGACGAGCCGGCCGTGCCGCTGGCCGGGAACGCCACGGTCTTCACCGACTTCCAGGCCGACCAGGAGTGGACGCCCGTGGAGATGGAGGGTGAGTACCTCGTCGAGGACACCCGGATCGTGCGCAATCGGCCACTGGCCGGCAAGCCGGGCTACGAGGTCCTCGTGCCCTTCCGCGCGGACACCGGGGACGTGATCGTGGTCAACCGCGGCTGGCTGCCGATCGGGGACACCCCCGGCCGGCCCGACGTCGTCCCCGCGCCCCCCGAGGGGGAGGTCACCGTGGTGGTCCGGGCCAAGCCCGGCGAACCGGACCTGGGCCGGGACGCCCCCGAGGGCCAGCTCGCCTCGATCGACCTGGTCGCGTTCGAGGACACCGTGGGGTATCCGGTGGCCGACACGGCCTACGGCCAGCTGGCCGAGGAGTCCCCCGCCCCCGCCGTGGCGCTGCAGCAGCCCCCGAAGCCCCCGCTGGACGAGGGGCCGCACCTGTCCTACTCCCTGCAGTGGTTCATGTTCGGGCTGATGAGCTTCGTGGTCTGGGGCTACATGGCCCGGCAGCGGGCCGTCAACGACCGCGACGACCGCGAGCAGGGGCTGACCGAGGAGGACGGGTACCTGTCCGCCTACCGGGCGCCGAGGGTGAAGCCGGCCCGCCGCCGCGGGGGCCGGCCGACCGACGAAGAGGCCGAGGACGCGCTCCTCGACGCGGCCGAGTCACGCTGACCCCCGGCGGCCGGGGCCGTCGTTACGGGGGCAGATTCAGGCCAGCGTGATGAGGTCCTGGTAGGAGCTGTTCCACAGGTCCTCCACGCCGTCCGGCAACAGGACCACGCGCTCGGGGTCCAGGGCCTCGACGGCGCCCTCGTCGTGGGTGACCAGCACGACGGCGCCCTCATAGGTGCGCAGCGCGTTCAGGATCTCCTCGCGCGAGGCGGGGTCCAGGTTGTTGGTCGGCTCGTCCAGCAGCAGCACGTTCGCGCTGGAGGCCACCAGGGTGGCCAGCGCCAGCCGGGTCTTCTCACCGCCGGAGAGGACCCCGGCCGGCTTGGCCACGTCGTCGCCCTGGAAGAGGAACGAGCCGAGGATGTTGCGCACCTCGGTGTCCGCCAGGTCCGGCGCCGCCGTCTTCATGTTCTCCAGGACCGACCGGCCGGTGTCCAGCGTCTCGTGTTCCTGGGCGTAGTAGCCGAGCTTGAGCCCGTGCCCGGCGATGACCTCGCCGGTGTCCGGGGCGTCGATGCCGGCCAGCATCCGCAGCAGCGTCGTCTTGCCGGCGCCGTTGAAGCCGAGGATGACCACGCGGGAACCCCGGTCGATGGCCAGGTCCACCCCGGCGAAGATCTCCAGGGACCCGTACGACTTGGACAGGTCCTCCGCCTTCAACGGGGTCTTGCCGCACTTCGCGGGTTCGGGGAAGCGGATGGCGGCCACCCGGTCCGCAGCCCGCTCGCCCTCCAGGCCCTGCATCATCCGCTCCGCGCGCTTGATCATGTTCTGCGCGGCCACGGCCTTGGTGGCCTTCGCGCGCATCTTGTTGGCCTGGTCCATCAGGTGGCTGGCCTTCTTCTCCGCGTTGGAGTACTCCCGCTTGCGGCGGGCCTGGTCCTGTTCGCGCTGCAGCAGGTAGTTCTTCCAGCCCATGTTGTACTGGTCGATCACCTGGCGGTTGGCGTCCAGGTACAGCACCTTGTTGACGGTCATCTCCATCAGGTCCACGTCGTGGCTGATGACGATGAACCCCCCGGGGTAGGTCTTCAGGAACTCCCGCAGCCACACGATGGAGTCGTGGTCCAGGTGGTTCGTCGGCTCGTCGAGCAGCAGGATGTCCGCATCGGAGAACAGGATCCGGGCGAGTTCCACGCGGCGCCGCTGACCACCGGAGAGCGTGTGCAGCGGCTGGTCGAGCACTCGGTCCGGCAGGCCCAGGTTGGCGCAGATGGTGGCGGCCTCCGACTCGGCGGCGTACCCGCCCGAGGTCGTGAACTCGGCCTCCAGCCGGCCATAGCGATTCATGGCCTTCTCCCGGATCGCATCGTCCGGGTTGGCCATGTCGTCCTCGGCCTGGCGCATGCGGCGGATGATCTGGTCCAGAGAGCGGGCCGACAGGATCCGGTCCCGGGCGGTCTGGTCCATGTCCTCGACCTTGGGGTCCTGCGGCAGGTAGCCGATGGACCCGCGCCGGGTGACGTGGCCGCCGGCGGGCAGGCCCTGGCCGGCCAGCACCTTCGTCAGCGTGGTCTTGCCGGCCCCGTTGCGGCCCACCAGGCCGACCTTGTCCCCGCGGTCCACCTTGAAGGTCACCCCGTCCATGAGCAACCTCGCGCCCACGCGAAGTTCGAGGTCTGTGACAGAAAGCACGGGGGGACTCCTTGGACGGCCTAGACTGTCCGCGTCAGGCGGGCAGAACCCGTCAAGTCTACCGTCGAGACAAGCCGGTGAAGTCCGGCGCAGGAGCAGAACCATGAGCCACGCAGTACCGGGTGTCCAGCGCCAGCCCCTGGCCGTGCCCACGCAGGTCGCCCTCGCCGGGGTGTTCGCCGCCCTGATCGCGGTCTGCTCCATGCTGCCGCCCATCCCGGTGGGCGGCTTCGGGGTGCCGATCACCCTGCAGACCTTCGCCGTGATGCTCACCGGCCTGATCCTCGGCGCCCGCTTGGGCTTCCTCTCCGTGCTGCTCTACCTGGTGGTGGGGCTGGCCGGGCTGCCGGTGTTCTCCGGGTTCAACGCCGGGATCGGCGTGCTGGCCGGGCCCTCGGCCGGCTACCTGCTCGCCTTCCCGCTGGCCGCCGGGCTGGCCGGGGCGCTGTCTTCCGTGGTGCTGCGCCGCGGCCAGGCCGCCGCCGCGCGGGGCGCCGGACGGATGGGCCTCGGCTGGTGGGCCCTGGTGTGGGCGTGCGCCATGGTGGCCTCCTTCGTGTTCATCCACCCGATGGGCATCGCCGGGATGATGCTCGCCCTCGACCTGGACCTGGCCACCGCGATCGGCGCCGACATGGTGTTCTGGCCCGGCGACGTGATCAAGAACGTGTTGGCCACGTTGGTGGCCGCCACCGTGGTCCGGGCCTTCCCGTCCCTGGCCCTGCGCCGGTTCTGAGGCCAGTCCTGAACCGCGCGTCCGTGCCGGCCGGTGGCGGGACTCCAGAGCCGGAGCCGGAGCCGGCCCCGGGGATCGAGGTGCGCGGGGCCGTCGTCGACCTGCCCGGTGCGGCCCCGGGCCCCGGGCAGCACGCCGGGGCCGCCCCCGGCACGCTGCGCGTCCTGGGCCCGGTGGAGGTGAGGCTGACCGAGCCGGTGGTGGCGGTGATCGGGGCCAACGGCTCGGGCAAGTCGACCTTCGTGCGGCTGCTCAACGGGCTGGTCCAGCCCACGGAGGGCTCGGTGACGGTGCACGGGCTGGACACCGTGGAGCACACGGACCGGGTGCGGTCCCGGACCGGGTTCCTCTTCACCGACCCGCTGGTGCAACTGGTCATGCCCACCGCCGGGGAGGACGTGGAGCTGTCCCTGCGCCGCACCCTCCGCGACCGCCGCGCCCGGCGGCGGGCCGCCGAGGACCTGCTGGCCGCCCACGGACTGGCCGGGCTGGCCCACCGCAGCATCTACGACCTCTCCGGCGGTCAGCGCCAGCGCCTGGCCCTGGCCACCGTCCTGGCCACCGACCCGGTGCTGCTGGTCGCCGACGAGCCGACCACCCTGCTGGACCTGGACTGGACCCTTCAGGTCCAGGACCTGCTGCTGTCCCTGCCGGGCACCGGCCGGTGCCGCCAGCTGGTCTACACCACCCACGACCTGGACTTCGCCGCCCGCGCCGACCGCTGCCTCGTCATCGCCGGCGGGCGCATCGTCCACGACGCCGACGGGCCCGGCGCCGTGGCCTGGTACCGCCGCGATGTGCTCGCCCGGCGCGCGGCCCGGGCGGCCAGCACGAACGGCACGGCCCGCCCGGACCACACCGACCACACGGCCGGCCGGGAGGGCGTGCGGTGAACCTGCTCGACCACCGGCCCGGGACCTCACCCGTGCACCGGGCACCGCTGGGGGGCAAGTACGCCGTGCTGCTCGCGCTGACCGTGGTGCTGGTGGCCTGGCGCCAGCCGCTGATGGTCGGGATCGTGCTGGCCGGCGTGTTCGGCCTGTACCTGCTGGCCCGGCTCCCGGGCGAGTTCCTGGCCCCCTGGCGGCGCGGCTGGCCGGTGCTGGCCTTCGCGGGCGTGGCGCGCTTCGTCTCCGGGGTTTTCGGGCCCGAGCCGCTGTCCCCCCTGGCGGCCCTGGTCCCGGCCCTGGTGGTCGTGGCCGCCGTCTTCGGCGCCCTGGCCGCCGCCCGGCTGCTGGTCATCACCACGCCCGGCACCGAGCTGCTCGACGGGCTGGCCCGCTTCTTCGGCGCCTTCCGCCGCCTCGGGGTCGACCCGGAGGCCGCCGCGCTGGCCGTGAACGTCATGCTGCGCTCGATCCCCTGGGTCGGCGCCTCCGTGCGCGCCCACGCCGAGGCCCTGGCCGCCCGCGGCCTGCGCCGCGGGCCCGTACACCTGATGGGCCCGGTGCTGGTGGCCACCGTCGGCCACGCCCGCGCCACCGGCGAGGCCCTGGCCGCACGCGGCCTGCCCGCCGGACCGGAGACGGCCGGGCCGGAGACGGCCGGACCGGAGACGGCCGGACCGGAGACGGCCGGAGCTAGGCCGGAGGGTCCGGGACCTGGGGGCCCCGGGCCGCGCCCCGGCTACACTCGGGGCGCATGAGCTTCAATGACAACGTCCGGCTGGACCCCTCCCGCGTGCGCGACTCCCGCGGTCGCGGCGGGGGCGGGCGTGCGGGCCGCGGCGGGACGGTGGCCATCGGCGGCGGCACGGGGCTGCTGGTGCTGCTGCTGGCGATCTTCGCCCCGGGCCTGGCGCAGCAGCTCGGGCTGACCGGGCCCTCCCCGGATACCTCGCAGTACCAGCCGGCCGGCCCGGCGGCCGCGGACGCCTGCCGCAGCGGTGCCGACGCGAACGAGCGGACCGACTGCCGGATCATCGCCACGATCGAGTCGGCCGACGCCTTCTGGGACCCCTACCTGGCCGGGTACAACGTGACGTGGCGGCCGCCCGGCGTGGAGCTGTTCGCCGGTCAGGTCGACACCGACTGCGGCCGGGCGACCTCGGACGTGGGCCCGTTCTACTGCCCGGCCGACGAGTCCGCCTACTTCGACACCGACTTCTTCGGCCTGCTCACCTCACGGTTCGGTGCCTCCGGCGGCCCCCTGGCCGAGGAGTACGTGGTCGCCCACGAGTACGGCCACCACATCCAGAACATCGTGGGCTACCTGCAGTACTCGCAGTCGGGCGGGACGGGGCCGGAGTCCGGCGCGGTGCGCGTGGAACTGCAGGCGGACTGCTACGCCGGGATGTGGGCCGGGCACGCGGTGCGCACCGTGGACCCCGAGTCGGGCGTGCCGTTCCTGGAGCCCATCACCCAGGCGGACCTGCGGGACGCGCTGTCCGCCGCCGCCGCCGTCGGGGACGACCGCATCCAGCGGTCCACGACCGGCCGCGTGATGCCCGAGGCCTTCACCCACGGCACCTCGGAACAGCGGATGGCGTGGTTCATGCACGGCTATGAGTCCGGGGACATCAACCAGTGCAACACCCTGGACCACCCAGACCTGGACGATCCGGCCGCCTGACACGTCCCCCTCGGGCGGCACCGATGGAAAACACCCCGGTCCATGCGTACCGGGGTGTTCACGTGCAGCCCAGGGGGCCGGCGTCGTGGGTCAGATGTTGAAGCCCAGGGCGCGCATCTGCTCGCGGCCGTCGTCGGTGATCCGCTCCGGACCCCACGGCGGCATCCACACCCAGTTCAGCCGCCACTCGTCGACCATGGTGCCGATCTCGTTGCCGATCTGCTCCTCGAGCACGTCGGTGAGCGGGCAGGCCGCGGTGGTCAGGGTCATGTCGATGATCAGGGCGCCGTCCTCGGCATAGTGCATGCCGTAGAGCAGGCCCAGGTCGACGATGTTCACGCCCAGCTCGGGGTCGATGACCTCGTGCAGGGCCTCCGTGATGTCCTCGAGGGAGGTCTGTGCCTGGTCAGCCGTCATCGTGTCCTCCTCAGGCCCCCGCGGCAGCGGTCTCGTAGCGCTCATAGCCCTCGGCCTCCAGGCGGTCGGCCAGTTCGGCGCCACCGGACTCCGCGACCTTGCCGTCCACGAACACGTGCACGAAGTCGGGCGTGATGTACTGCAGGATCCGGGTGTAGTGGGTGATGAGCAGGGTACCCATCGCGTTGGTGGACTGGGCACGGTTCACGCCCTCGGAGACCACGCGCAGCGCGTCGACGTCCAGGCCGGAGTCGGTCTCGTCCAGCACGGCGAACTTCGGCTTGAACAGCTCGAGCTGGAGGATCTCGACGCGCTTCTTCTCGCCGCCGGAGAAGCCCTCGTTGACGTTGCGGCTGGCGAAGGCCGGGTCGATCTTCAGGGCCTCCATGGCGGCCTTCACGTCCTTGCTCCAGTGGCGCAGGGAGGGGGCCTCGCCGTCGATGGCGGTCTTGGCGGTGCGCAGGAAGTTCGTCATGGTGACGCCCGGGATCTCGACGGGGTACTGCATGGCCAGGAACAGCCCGGCGCGCGCCCGCTCGTCCACGGACATCTCCAGCACGTCCTCACCGTCCAGGGTGATGGAGCCGGAGGTGACCTCATAGCGGGGGTGGCCGGCGATGGTGGAGGCCAGGGTGGACTTGCCGGAGCCGTTGGGGCCCATGATCGCGTGGGTCTCACCGGTGTTGATCGTCAGGCTGACGCCCTTGAGGATCTCCTTGGGGCCGTTCTCGGTCTCGATCGAGACGTGCAGGTCCTTGATTTCCAGGGTGGACATTCGTGTTCTCCTTGCGGTTCGCCGGTCCCCCGGCGGAAGTTTCTGATTGAAGTGGGCGGTTGCCGGCGGGTCAGCCGACCCGGTTGAGGACTCTGGAGGTGTCGACCCAGATGCCGTCGTCCTCCACGGCGAGGGCGTAGACGGCGACCGGCTCGGTGGCGGGCAGCACGTTCGGCTTGCCGGTGACCAGGTCGAAGGCCGATCCGTGGCCGATGCACTCCAGGGCGCAGCCCTCGACGAAGCCGTCGGACAGGGACACCTCCTCGTGCGTGCAGGTGTCGTTGAGGGCGTGCAGCGATCCGTCGGAGGCGCGGACCACGGCGACGGGGATGCCGTCGACCACGAACCGCTTCGCCTCCTCCGGACCGATCTCGTCCGTGGCGCACACGCGCTGACCGTCAGCCATCAGCGGTGTGCCACCTGCAGCTCGGCCTCCATCTGCGCGGTGAGGGCCTCCTCGACGTCGTCGATGCCGATCTTCTGGATGATCTCGTTGAGGAAGCCCCTGAGCACCAGCTCACGGGCCTCCTGCTCCGGGATGCCGCGCGCCATCAGGTAGAACAGCTGCTCGTCGTCGAACTGGGCGGTCGAGGAGGCGTGTCCGGCGCCCTCGATCAGGCCGGTCTCGATCTCCAGGTTCGGCACGGAGTCCACGCGGGTGCCGTCGGTCAGGACCAGGTTCTGGTTCTTCTCGTAGCTGTCCGTGCCCTCGGCCGTCTTGCGGATCAGGACGTCGCCGATCCACACGGCCCGGGCGTCCTTGCCCTGCAGGGCGCCCTTGTACAGCACGTTGGAGGTGCAGTTCGGGGCCGAGTGGTCCACGAACAGGCGCTGCTCCAGGTGCTGGCCGGCGTCGGCGAAGTACAGTCCGTACATCTGGGCCTCGGCCCCCGGGCCGGCGAAGCGGGAGGTCGGGGTCAGGCGCACCACCGAACCGCCGTAGCTGACGGTGACGTGCTTGAACGTGGCGTCCTTGGCCACCTTCGCCTGCTGGGCGGAGGCGTGCACCGCCGTGCCGTCCCAGGCCTGGATCGAGGTGACGTTCAGCCCGGCGCCCTCGCGGACGTCGAACTCCACGTTCTGGCTCACCACGGCGGTGCCGCGGTGGGTGATCACGACGTCGGCGCGGGAGTTGGGCTCGGCGACCACCAGCAGGTGCTGGGCCGTCGGCTCGGTGCCCGTGCCGGTGACCTCGATGCGGACCGGGGTGCCGGCCTCGACGCCGGCGCCCACGGTGACGACGGTCGCCTCGGCGAAGGAGGCCCAGGCCGCGGCCGAGACGCGGTCGTCCGGGGTCAGCGCGGCGCCGAGGCGCGCGTCGTCCCGGGACACGGTCTCCACGGTGACGCCGTCCACGGCACCGACCTCGACGGCCGGAGCCGTCCCGGTCAGGCGGGCGGAGTCGCCGTCGGGCAGGTGCAGCCCGGCCAGGCGGTCCAGCGGGGTGAAGCGCCAGTCCTCCTCCCGGCCGGTCAGCACGCCGAAGTCGGCCAGCTCGTAGCTTGACTGGCGGTCAGCCCGGGAGGAACCGGCCGTGGCCTGCTTGCCGTCGGCCGAGGGGAGGGAGTGCTGGGCATGGCCACCGGCGCTGGCCGCGGCCACCTCGCCGGAGAGCTTCTCGCCCTCCTCCCCCATGCCGGGGATGACGGGCACGCCGGCGCCGTCCGCGTCGATTTCTTCCGGTGCGGTGTTGACAGTCTGTGCCACGCTCAGCCTACCGATCCTTCCATCTGCAATTCGATCAGCTTGTTCAGTTCCAGGGCGTACTCCATCGGCAGTTCGCGGGAGATCGGCTCGATGAAGCCGCGCACGATCATCGCCATCGCCTCGGTCTCCGACATCCCGCGGCTCATCAGGTAGAAGAGCTGCTCCTCGGAGACCTTCGAGACCGTGGCCTCGTGGCCCAGGGTCGCGTCGTCCTCGCGGATGTCGATGTAGGGGTAGGTGTCCGAACGGGAGATGGTGTCCACCAGCAGCGCGTCGCAGACCACCGAGTTCGCGGAGTTCGTGGCGCCCTCCATGACCTGGACCAGGCCACGGTAGGCCGCCCGGCCGCCAGAGCGCGCCACCGACTTGGAGACGATGGAGCTGGAGGTGTTCGGGGCCAGGTGGACCATCTTCGACCCGGTGTCCTGGTGCTGCCCGGCGCCGGCGAAGGCGATGGACAGGGTCTCGCCCTTGGCGTGCTCGCCCGTGAGGTACACGGCCGGGTACTTCTGGGTGACCTTGGAGCCGATGTTGCCGTCGATCCACTCCATGGTGGCGCCCTCTTCGGCCACGGCGCGCTTGGTCACCAGGTTGTACACGTTGGTGGACCAGTTCTGGATGGTGGTGTAGCGCACGCGGGCGTTCTTCTTGACGATGATCTCCACGACCGCCGAGTGCAGCGAGTCCGAGTTGTAGATCGGCGCCGTGCAGCCCTCGATGTAGTGGACGTAGGAGTCCTCGTCCGCGATGATCAGGGTCCGCTCGAACTGGCCCATGTTCTCGGTGTTGATGCGGAAGTAGGCCTGCAGCGGGATCTCCACGTGCACGCCCTTGGGCACGTACACGAAGGAGCCGCCGGACCACGTGGCGGTGTTCAGGGCGGCGAACTTGTTGTCGCCCACCGGGATCACGGAGCCGAAGTACTCCTTGAAGATCTCCGGGTACTCCTTCAGGCCGGTGTCCGTGTCCAGGAAGATGACGCCCTGGGCCTCCAGGTCCTCGCGGATCTGGTGGTAGACGACCTCGGACTCGTACTGTGCGGCCACGCCCGCGACCAGGCGCTCACGCTCCGCCTCCGGGATGCCGAGGCGCTCGTAGGTATTGCGGATGTCCTCCGGCAGGTCCTCCCAGGACTTCGCCTGGCCCTCGGTGGAGCGCACGAAGTACTTGATGTTGTCGAAGTCGATGCCGGAGAGGTCGGCGCCCCAGGTCGGCATGGGCTTGCGCTCGAAGTACTTCAGGCCCTTCAGGCGCAGGTTGAGCATCCACTCGGGCTCGCCCTTCTTGGCCGAGATGTCGCGCACGACGTCCTCGTTGATGCCACGTCGCGCGTTGGCGCCCGCATCGTTCTGGTCGGCCCAGCCGAACTGGTAGGCCCCAATCGCGTTGAGCTCCGGGTTCTTCTCCAGTACCTCGGAGATCACGCCCGGGTCGGCGTTCTCCCTGGTGATCTGATCGGTCATCTGAAGCCTCTCTTCGTGGTCGGTGGTCTGGGGTCAGTCGGCAACCGGCGCGGCATGACTACCGGCGCCGCTGATGGTCGGGTGGTCCGTCGCCTGCTCGCCCTCCGGCTCCGCGGGGCGGCCGAGCGGGATGTGGGTGGTGCACACGTGCCCGCCGGTGGGCAGCGTCGCCAGCCGGCGGACGTCAACGCCGAGCAGCCGGGCGAACAGCTCCGTCTCCTCCTCGCAGAACTGCGGGTAGTCGGCGGCCAGTTCCTGGAGCGGGCAGTGGCCCTGGCAGATCTGGGCCGCCCGCAGGGTCGGGCGCTTCGTGGAGGCATCGGGCTGGCCGACCAGGCGGACGCTGGCGTGGAAGCCCTCCGCGTCCAGCACCCGCGCCAGGGCGGTGGCCCGGTCCTTCAGGGACGCGGTGGTGCCGATGGCCTGCCGGTAGCGGTCCTCGACGGCGGCGAAGCGTTCCCGCGCGAAGTCCCGGACGGCGTCGGGCCCGGCCACCGCGGCGAGCCGCTCGAGGGCCTGGCTGGCCACCTCGAGGTAATCGTTGCCCAGCCGGCTCTGGCCCGCGTGGCTCACGACGTAGCGGCGGGACGGCCGTCCGGCCCCGCGGTTGCCAGCGACGAGCTTGACCTCGATCGCCCCCTCCTCGGACAGGGCGTCCAGGTGCCGGCGGACGGCGGCCGCGGTCAGACCTAGCAACTCCCCCACGCGGGCGGCGCTGACCGGCCCGTGGGTCAGGACCGCCTGCAGCACCCGGTCACGGGTGCTCTCGCGGGCTCCCTCGACGCCCGCCTCGGCGGGCACGTCGATGTCACTGGAGGAATACACAACCGTCAGTTTACCTAATTCGGGCCCGGGTGAAAGTAAGGGGAGCCTTGCCGGCGGCGAACATTTCCGGGCCCGACGTGCCCCGGCAGACCGTTTTCTACCCGTCGTAGAACTGAAGGGCCACGCGGGTACCATGGACGGGTGCCGTTCCCCCTTCCCCCGAACCCGCGAGAGCCCGGGCACCGGACCGACGTCGCGGTCGCCGACCGGCTGGCCGGCGCCCCGTCCGTGCCCCCTCCCGCTGCCGCCGCGCCCGCCCTGGTGTCCCTGAGCGGCGTCTGCCGGACGGTGCGGAACCGGCGGCGCGGGGACGTGGAGATCCTGCGCGGAGTCGACTTCCAGGCCCGGGCCGGCCAGGTCACCGCCCTGCTCGGGCCCAATGGCGCGGGTAAGACCACCACCCTGACGATCGCCCAGGGGCTGGACCGGCCGGACGCGGGCACCGTGGAACTGCTGGGCCAGGATCCATGGCGTGCCGGCTCCGCCCTGCGCAGCCAGGTCGGCGTGATGCTCCAGGACGGCGGCCTGCCCCCGTCCGCCACCCCGGCGCGGCTGCTCGCGCACGTGGCGTCCCTGTACCGGGAACCGGCCGACATGACCACCCTGACGGCACGGCTGGGCATCGACGAGTTCGCCGCCCGGGACATCCGCCGGCTCTCCGGGGGCCAGCGCCAGCGCGTGGCCCTGGCCGCCGCCCTGGCCGGCCGCCCGCGCGTCGTGTTCCTGGATGAGCCCAGTGCGGGGCTGGACCCGGTCTCCCGGCAGCTGGTGTTCGACCTGATCGCCGAGCTGAAGCAGGCGGGCCTGGCCGTGGTGCTCACCACGCACCTGCTGGACGACGCCGAGCGGCTGGCCGACCACGTGGTGCTGTTGCACCAGGGCATCGTCGAGCGCGCCGGCACCGTGGCCGAGCTCACGGCCCGTTCCGGCCCCGCTCCGCTGTCCTTCACCGTGTCCATGCCGGTCGGGGACGCCGTCCTGGCCTCCGTGCCCGCGGGCCTGACGGTCACCGAGGTGGGCCTGTCCTCCGAGACCGCCGATGCCCCCGGCGGCTGCACTTATCACGTGCTCGGCGTGTCCGAACCGGCGCACTGGGCAGCACTGGCCAATTGGTGGCGCGAGGCCGCGCTGATGCCGACGGACGTGCGCCTGCTCCACCGAACACTCGAGGACGTCTTCCTGGAGGTGGCCCCGTGAACGCCCGGTCCGGTACCCCGCAGCCCGCGCACGCCCCGCAGTCCCCGCACGCGGGGGCCTCGAACGCCCGCTCCCTGGCCCGGCGCGTCCTGGCCCAGGGGCGGTACGAGACCGTCACGGCGCTGCGCAACGGCGAGCAGCTGCTGATCTCCCTGATCCTGCCGGTGATGGCGCTCTTCGGCGTCGTCTGGGCGGGTCTGCTGGACCGCCCGGACGTCAACGGCGTGGACGTGGCCGTGCCGGGCGTGCTCGCGCTGGCGGTGCTCAGCTCCGCCCTGACGGGCCAGGGCATCGCCACCGGCTTCGACCGCCGCTACGGCGTGCTGGCCTACCTGTCCACCACGCCGCTGGGGCCCGCCGGGCTCATCCTGGGCAAGGCCGTGGCCGTGCTCTCCGTGCTGGTCCTGCAGGTCGTGGTCATCGGCGGAGCGGGCCTGGTCCTCGGGTGGCGCCCCGATCCCGCGGGCATCCCCGCGGCCGTGCTCTTCTTCCTGACCGGCGCCGCGGCCTTCACCGCCCTCGGGCTGCTCATCGCGGGCACCGCCCGGCCGGAGGCGACGCTGGCACTGACCAACCTGCTCTGGGTGCTGCTCGGCGCCGTGGGCGGCGTGGTGTTCCCCCTGCCGGAGAGCGGGTGGCTGGCCGGGCTCGCCGTCGTCCTGCCCTCCGCGGCCCTCGGGGACGGCCTGCGCGCCGCCCTCGGCACCGGTGCACTCGACGTCGGCGCCCTCCTCACGCTCATCGTCTGGGCCGTGCTGGCGACCGCCGGGGCGCTGAGGTGGTTCAAGTGGCGCTGACCCGTTCCCGTCCCTCCCCTTCCCGCAGCCATCGGCTGCCCGACCGACCAGTCCCAAGGACCCGCCCGTGAGCACCCCGACCCAGTCCCCCGCCAACGGTCCCGCCGCGACGGCGCCCGCCCCCTCGCCGGGACGGTTCGGCCTGCCGCGCGACATCACCCGCACGACGTACTGGCTCGCGGTCGTCTCGCTGGTCACCGAGATCGGCATCATCGTCACCGGCGGTGCGGTCCGGCTGACCAAGTCTGGCCTGGGATGCCCCACCTGGCCCAAGTGCACTCCCGAGTCCCTCACCAACACCCCGGAGATGGGGATCCACGGCTACATCGAGTTCGGCAACCGCACCCTGACCTTCGTGGTCGGACTGGCCGCCCTGGCCGTGCTGCTCTGGGTCTGGAACCTGCGCCGGTCCCACCCGAGCATCTTCTGGATGTCCGTGGGCATGTTCGCCTGCATCCCCGCGCAGGCCGTGGTCGGCGGCATCACCGTGCTGACCGGGCTGAACCCCTGGGTGGTCGCCCTGCACTTCCTGGTCTCCTCGGTGATGGTCTGCTTCGCCACCCTCCTGGTGAACCGCGTGGCCGTCGAGTGGCGCCACCGCGAGGCGCTGGCGCGCGGCGAGGCCGCCGCCTCCCCGTCGTCGATCGTCGACGGCGAGACCTCGGCGCTCTCGCGCAGCATGGCCTGGGTGGCCTTCGTGGCCGGCTGGGTGGTCCTGTACCTGGGCACCGTCGTCACCGGCACCGGCCCCCACGGCGGCGACGCGGATGCACCCCGCCATGACTTCGACCCCCTGGTCGTCACCCGCCTCCACGCCCTCCCCGTGTACCTGATGGCGGCTGCGGCGATCGTGCTGCTCGTGATGGTCCTGCGCCAGCAGTCCTCGCGCCTGCAGCGCATCTCCGCCTGGGCCCTGGTCGCGGTGATCGCCTTCCAGGCCGCGGTCGGCTACACGCAGCACTTCACCGGTCTGCCGATCTGGCTGGTCATCCTGCACATGCTGGGCACCGGCCTCGTCGTCTGGGCCATGACCACGGCCTGGGACTGCCAGGTCTCCACCTACCGCACGCGTCCCGCCACCGGACTGCGCCCGGTCCGGCAGCACGCCACGGCCGCCTGAGGCATCCCGTGCCGATCACTGGTGCACCGGGCCACGCCACCCCGCAGGTCTCGGAGCTCGGCGAGGCCGCCGGGACCGAGGCCGCGGCCGCCCTCGCCGGACTGGCCGCGCTGACCTTCCCCCTGGCCTGCCCGCCGGGTTCGGACCCACAGGACATCGAGGCCTTCATCGCCGGGCACCTGACGGCCGATCACTTCGCGGACCACATGGCGGCGGCGGACCGGACGGTGCTGTGCGCCCGGGACGAGGACGGCACGCCCGTCGGGTACTGCCTGCTCGTCCACGGGGCGGAGCCGGTGTTTTCCGGCCCCGGCTCCCTGCGGTACCGGCCCACCGTGGGCCTGGACAAGTTCTACATTCACCCGGACCACCACGGCCGCGGGGTCTCCGCACGGCTCATGACGGCGGCCCTCGGGGCGGGGCGCCGCACCGGGGCCCGGGGCATCTGGCTCGGGGTCAACCAGCAGAATGCGCGCGCCGGCCGGTTCTACGCCAAGAGCGGGTTCTCACGGGTCGGCGTCCGCACCTTCCGCATGGGCAGCCGGACCGAGCACGACTTCATCCTGGAGCGGGCACTCTAGACCCGGCCGCCGGGCTGGGCTCAGGCCGGGGCGCCGGGAACCGGCATGAGCGGCTCGCCCACGAAGGGATCCACCGCCAGCGCCACGAAGACCAGCGTCAGGTACGTGATGGACAGGTGGAAGACCTTCATGGCCTTCTTGTCGTTGTAGTCGGGCTTCTGGGACTCGCCGTAGAGCACGTGGCACTCGTAGATGAACCAGCCACCGGCCACGAGGGCCACGGCCGTGTAGACGATGCCCGCCCAGCCCAGCGGGACGAGCAGCAGGGAGCAGGCCACCGTGGCCCAGCCGTACAGCACGACCTGGCTGGACACCACGCGGGCGGACGCCACGGCACCGAGCATGGGGACCTCGGCCTCCTGGTAGTCCTTCTTGTACTTCAGGGACAGCGGCCAGTAGTGCGGCGGCGTCCACAGGAAGATGATCAGGAACAGCACGATGGCGGGCCACTCGACGGTCCCCCGCACGGCGGCCCAGGCGATGAGCACCGGGAAGCAGCCGGCGATCCCGCCCCACACGATGTTCTGCTCGGTGCGCCGCTTCAGGATGAGGCTGTAGACGACCACGTAGAAGAAGATGGCGCCGACCCCGAGCGCCGCGGCCAGCAGGTTGGTGCCGAAGGCCAGGATGAGGATGGACAGCACGCCGATGACCCAGGAGAAGACCAGTGCCTCGCGGGGGGTGAGTTCCCCGGTGACCAGCGGGCGCTTCTCGGTCCGCTTCATCACCTTGTCGATGTCACGGTCGATGTAACAATTGAACGCCGCGGACGAGCCGGCGGCCAGCGCCCCGCCGACCATGGTGGCCACCATGGTCAGGACGTCCGGGAAGCCGCGCTGGGCGAAGATCATGGTCGGCAGCGTGGTCACCAGCAGCAGCTCCATGACCCGCGGCTTGGTCAGCGCCACATAGGCGGCGGCCTTCCGCCTGAACCCCAGCTTCCGGGTCTCGGAACGGACGCCGGGCGACGTCAGGGTCCCGGCGGACTGGGCATCAAGGGTGCTGGGCATCTACTTCTCACGGTGCAGGAGGACGGGATCGGCGTTCCCTCCGCGGCCCACTGGCCCGTCCTGACATCGGACGGGCGGCCCGGGGAACACCCCCTCCAGTGTACCTGCCGCGCGAGTAGCGCCGGGGCCCGGTGACGCGTCAGCGAGTTGCGTCGCCGCGGGGAGGGACGGTCAGGGCGGGTTGCGGCGGCGTGGCCCCGTCCCGGCCGGTTTCGCTCGGGCTCATTCGGGATAAGCTGACCAGTGGCCGGTACCGGCCGCAGAATCATCCCGTCAGGAGCAGCTTTCGTGACTTCAGTCCCGGCACAGTCCACCGGAACCGTGACCCGGGGGGATTCCCCCCTGCACCGTCAGGCACCCGCCCGTGAGTACACCTACTCGGACCTGGACCGGAAGGCCGTGGACACGCTCCGCGTCCTGGCGGCCGACGCCGTGGAGAAGGTCGGCAACGGACACCCGGGGACCGCGATCTCGCTGGCGCCCGTGGCCTGGCAGCTGTTCCAGAACGTCATGCACCACGACCCGGCGGACGCCACCTGGGCCGGCCGTGACCGGTTCATCCTCTCGGCAGGCCACACCTCCCTCACCCTGTACCTGCAGCTGTTCGCCGCCGGGGCCGGGATCGAGCTGGAGGACCTGAAGGCGCTGCGCACCTGGGGCTCGAAGACGCCGGGACACCCCGAGTACGGCCACACCGACGGCGTCGAGATCACCACCGGCCCGCTGGGCCAGGGGCTCGCCTCCGCCGTCGGGTTCGCCTATGCCCAGCGCCGGCTGCGCGGGCTGCTCGATCCGGACGCCCCCGCCGGCACCAGTCCCTTCGACCACCACATCTTCGTCATCGCCTCCGACGGTGACATGCAGGAGGGGGTCACCTCGGAGGCCTCCTCCCTGGCCGGCCACCAGGAGCTCGGCAACCTCGTGGTGATCTACGACGACAACAAGATCTCCATCGAGGACGACACCGACGTCGCGTTCAGCGAGGACGTCTCCGCCCGGTACGAGGCCTACGGCTGGCACGTGCAGACGGTGGACTGGCTCGCCACCGGTGACTACGTCGAGGACACGAGGGCGCTGTACGAGGCGATCGCGGAGGCCAAGGCACAGACCGGCAGGCCCTCGCTGATCAACCTGCGCACTATCATCGGCTGGCCCTCCCCCGGCAAGCAGGACACCGGTGCCATCCACGGCTCCAAGCTCGGCGGCGAGGAACTGAAGGCGCTCAAGGAGGTGCTCGGTTTCGATCCGGAGCAGTCCTTCGCCGTCGACGACGACGTGCTGGCCCACGCGCGCAGCGTCGGGGAGCGCTCGGCGGCCTTCCGGAACGACTGGGAGGCCTCCTACCGCGACTGGCGCGAGACCCACCCGGAGCGTGCCGCGCTCTACGACCGGCTCAGTGCCGGCGAGCTGCCCGAAGGGTTCGCCGAGGCCTTCCCCGTCTTCGAGGCGGACTTCGACCCGTCCTTCTCCGGCCAGGCCAAGGGCGTGGCCACCCGCGCCGCCTCCGGCACGGTGCTCTCCGCCCTGGGCCCGGTCATGCCCGAGCTCTGGGGCGGTTCCGCCGACCTGGCCGGCTCCAACAACACCACGATGGACGGGGCCGAGTCGTTCATCCCCGCCTCTCGCCAGACCAGCATGTGGTCCGGCGGACCCTACGGCCGGACGCTGCACTTCGGCGTGCGCGAGCACGCGGCCGGGGCGATCGTCAACGGCATCTCCCTGGGCTCGCTGCTGCGCGCCTACTCGGGGACGTTCCTGATCTTCTCCGACTACCAGCGGCCCGCCATCCGGATCGGCGCCCTGATGGGCACCCCGGCCATCTACGTGTGGACCCATGACTCGATCGGGCTCGGCGAGGACGGCCCCACGCACCAGCCGGTGGAGCAGCTGGCCGCCCTGCGGGCCATCCCCGGACTGTCCGTGGTCCGGCCCGCCGACGCCAACGAGGTGTCCTGGGCCTGGCGGACCATCCTGGAGCGCACCGACGGTCCGGCCGGGATCGTGCTGTCCCGGCAGAACCTGCCGGTGTTCCCCCGCGGCGAGCAGGGCTTCGCCGCCGCCGAGGGCACGGCGCGCGGTGCCTACGTGCTGCTGGAGGCCACCGATGCCTCCGGCCAGGACGTGGAGCCGCGGGCGATCCTCATCGGCACCGGTTCCGAGGTCCAGCTGGCCGTCGAGGCCCGCCAGGCGCTGCAGGCCGAGGGCATCCCCACCCGGGTGGTCTCCGCCCCCTGCCTGGAGTGGTTCGACGCCCAGGAGGAGTCCTACCGAGAGCAGGTGCTCCCGGACAACGGGGCCGTCCGCGTCTCCGTGGAGGCCGGGATCGCCCAGGGCTGGGCAAAGTACACCGGCGTCCGCGGTGCCCAGGTCTCCCTGGAGCACTTCGGCGCCTCGGCCGACTACCAGACGCTGTACCGCGAGTTCGGGATCACGGCCGAGGCCGTCGCCGAGGCGGCACGGAACCTGCTGGACGACTGAGACCACCGAGCACACAGACCGAGCACACGGGAGCCCCCGAGATGACCGAACAGAACCCGAACACCCGCGCACTGGCCGAGGCCGGCGTCTCCATCTGGCTCGATGACCTCTCCCGGGAGAGGATCGTCACCGGCAACCTGCAGGAGCTGATCGGCACCCGGAACGTCACCGGGGTGACCACCAACCCGTCGATCTTCGCCAGCGCCCTGAAGAACGGCGGGCCGTATGCCGAGCAGCTCGCCCAGCTCGCGGCCGACGGCGCCGACGTGGACCGCGCGGTCTTCGAGCTGACCACGCGGGACGTCCAGCAGGCCTGCGACGTCCTGGCCCCGGTCCACGAGGCCACCGGCGGGGTGGACGGGCGGGTGTCCATCGAGGTGGACCCGCGGTCCGCCCGTCACGCGGAGGACACGGTGGCCGAGGCCAGGCAGCTCGCGGCCGCCGTGGACCGGCCCAACGTGCTGGTGAAGATCCCCGCCACCGAGGAGGGGCTGCCGGCGATCACGGCGACCCTCGCCGAGGGCATCAGCGTCAACGTGACCCTGATCTTCTCGCTGACCCGCTACCGGGAGGTCCTCAACGCCTGGCTGCTGGGACTGGAACAGGCGCGTGCGGCGGGCAGGGACCTGTCCACGCTGCACTCGGTGGCCAGCTTCTTCGTCTCCCGCGTGGACACCGAGGTCGATCGCCGGCTGCGGGAGTCCGGGGCCGAGGGCGCGGAGCAGCTCACCGGCCGGGCCGGCCTGGCCAACGCCCGGCTGGCGTACCGGATCTTCACCGAGACGCTGGACACCGAGCGCTGGCGCCTCCTGGAGGCGGCCGGCGCCCGGCCCCAGCGGCCCCTGTGGGCCTCGACCGGCACGAAGGACCCGGCGCTGCCCGACACCCTGTACGTCACCGGACTGGTGGCCCCCGGGACGGTGAACACCATGCCGGAGAAGACGCTGGAGGCCCTCGCCGACCACGGCGAGGTCACCGGGGACACCGTCACCGGGACCGGCGAGGAGTCCGACCGGGTGCTGGACGCCATCGGCCACGCCGGCGTGGACTACAACGACGTGGTGACCGTGCTCGAGCACGAGGGACTGGACAAGTTCGTCACCAGCTGGAACGAACTGCTCGAGACCGTGAACACCGCGCTGCAG
This sequence comes from Micrococcus sp., assembly GCA_029961105.1. Taxonomy (GTDB): domain Bacteria; phylum Actinomycetota; class Actinomycetes; order Actinomycetales; family Micrococcaceae; genus Citricoccus. The sequence goes on from JASBVO010000011.1 coordinate 93,054, forward strand.
GGCGCCTCCGTACGGTAGTTGAGCACCATCCGCAGGCATCGACCCCCAGGAGGATCCCCATGAGCTCGCTCGGACTGCAGGCCACCGGCGCCGCACTCGAGGCCATCGACCGCCACGTGCCGGCCCTGGTGCAGGACCGCTTCGCCAGTCGGTTGTCCGAGCGCGACGCCACCCTCTGGGGTCCCGACGCCGAGGACGAGGCCTCGAGGCGGCTGGGCTGGATGACGCTGTTCGAGGACTCCCGGGCCCTGGTGGCACAGGTGGGGCAATTGCGCGAGGAACTGGCCGCCGAGGGCATCACCCGCGTGGTCCTGGCCGGCATGGGCGGGTCCTCGCTGGGCCCGGAGGTCATCGCCGCCTCCGTGGGCGCCTCCCTGACGACCCTGGACTCCACCGACCCGGAGATGGTGGGCAACGTGCTCGCCGCCGGCGTGCAGGACCTGGTCCTGGTGGTCTCCTCCAAGTCCGGTTCCACGGTCGAGACCGACTCCCAGCGCCGCGTCTTCGAGCAGGCCTTCGCCGATGCCGGCGTCGATCCGGCGGCCCACGTCGTCGTCGTCACGGATCCGGGGTCCCCGCTGGAGCAGGCCGCGCGGGAGGCCGGCTACCGCCGGGTCTTCACCGCGGACCCGACGGTCGGTGGACGCTACTCCGCGCTGACGGCCTTCGGGCTGGTTCCCACCGGCCTGGCCGGCGTGGACATCGCGCGGCTGCTGGACGAGGCCGAGGAGACCCTGGAGGTCCTCGCGACGGACGATCCGGACAACCCCGGGCTGCAGCTCGGCGCCGCGTTGGCCGGCACCGAGCCGCTGCGCAACAAGCTGGTGTTCTCCGACGAGGGCTCCGGGCTGTCCGGCTTCGCCGACTGGGCCGAGCAGCTCATCGCCGAGTCCACCGGCAAGGACGGGACCGGGCTGCTCCCGGTCGTCGTGGATGCCGGGGACCCGGAGACCACCTGGGACGCCGATGACCTGCTTCAGGTGCGCCTCATCCCCGATCCGGACGAGCGCGAGGAACGGGTCGACGCCGGCGCCGCGGCACGTTCCCAGCACGCCGTCGAGGTCTTCGGCTCCCTCGGCTCGCAGCTGCTGCTGTGGGAGTTCGCGACGGCCGCCGCCGGCCGCATCCTGGGCATCAACCCCTTCGACCAGCCCGACGTCGAGGCCGCCAAGACGGCCGCCCGCGGACTGCTGGACGCCACGCCCGAGCTGGCCACGCCGGACGCCGTCATCGGCTGCGTCGAGCTCACCGGGCCGGCCGACGTCGTGGGCGCCCCGGACGTGAAGTCGGTGCTCGCCGCCGTCGCGCGGCTGGTTCCCGGGCACGGCTACCTGGCCGTCCAGGCGTACCTGGATCGCCTCGGCTATCCCGAGCTTGAGACCCTGCGCGCGGTGCTGGCCCGGGAGTCCGGCCGCCCCGTGACGTTCGGGTGGGGGCCGCGCTTCCTGCACTCCACCGGCCAGTACCACAAGGGCGGGCCAGCCGAGGGCGTGTTCCTGCAGATCACCGCGGACTCCGACGTCGACCTCGCGATCCCGGGCCGGCCCTTCACCTTCGGCCAGTTGATCGCCGCCCAGGCCGCCGGCGACGCCTCCGTGCTGCGCGAGCACGGCCTGACGGTGGTCCGGCTGCACCTGACCGACCGCGGCCAGGGCATCGCCCAGCTGCTCAACGGTTTCCGCGGTGCCTGAGGCGGCCCACGAGCGCGGCATCCGGAACCCGCTGCGGGATCCGCGGGACCGGCGCCTGACCCGGATCGCCGGACCGTCAGCCCTGGTGCTGTTCGGCGTCACCGGCGATCTGGCCCGCAAGAAGCTGTTGCCGGCCATCTACGACCTGGCCAACCGGGGCCTGCTCCCGCCGGGCTTCTCCCTGGTCGGCTACGGGCGCCGCGACTGGGACGACGCGGCCTTCACCGACTACGTGCGCGCCTCCGTGCAGTCCTCGGCCCGGACCGAGTGGAACGACGCTGTCTGGGACCAGCTGCGCGGCGGCTTCCGGTTCGTCTCCGGAGCCTTCGACGACTCCGCGGCCTACGAGCAGCTCAGCGACACCCTGGCCACCCTCGAGTCCTCCCGCGGGACCGGCGGGAACACGGTGTTCTACCTGTCCATCCCGCCGGACTGGTTCGAGGAGGTCTGCCAGCAGCTGGCCGACCACGGCCTGGCCGGACGGCACCACGACTCCGGCACCCGGCCCTCCCCCGCGCGCACCGGGTCCACGGGACGGCCGTGGCGCCGCGTCGTGATCGAGAAGCCCTTCGGCCACGACCTGGCCAGCGCCCGGGAGCTCAATGACGTGATCGAGCAGGTCTTCGTGCCGGACGCGGTGTTCCGGATCGACCACTACCTGGGCAAGGAGACCGTCCAGAACATCCTGGCGCTGCGTTTCGCCAACCGCCTGTTCGAGCCGCTGTGGAACGCCAACCACGTGGACCACGTGCAGATCACGATGGCCGAGGACATCGGCATCGGCGGCCGGGCCGGGTACTACGACGGCGTGGGCGCGGCCCGGGACGTCATCCAGAACCACCTGCTGCAGCTGCTCGCCCTGACCGCGATGGAGGAACCGATCTCCTTCGACGCGGACCACCTGCGCGCCGAGAAGGAGAAGGTCCTGGCCGCCGTCGAGGTCCCCGAGGACCTGGGCGCCGCCTCGGCCCGAGGCCAGTACACCGGTGGCTGGCAGGGCGGGGAGAAGGTCACCGGCTTCCTGGACGAGGAGGGGGTCAACCCGGCCTCCACCACGGAGACGTACGCGGCGCTGCGGCTGGGGATCCGGACCCGGCGCTGGGACGGGGTGCCGTTCTACCTGCGCGCCGGCAAGCGCCTCGGCCGGCGCGTCACGGAGATCGCGATCGTCTTCAAGCGGGCCCCCAACCTGCTCTTCCCCGGGCACCGGGAGGACGAGTTCGGCCAGAACACCATCGTGGTGCGGGTCCAGCCGGACGAGGGCGTCACCATCCGGTTCGCCTCCAAGGTGCCCGGCACCCAGCAGGAGGTCCGGGACGTGACCATGGACTTCGGCTACGGCCACGCCTTCACCGAGCACAGCCCGGAGGCCTACGAGCGGCTCATCCTGGACGTGCTGCTCGGCGAGCCGCCGCTGTTCCCGCGGCAGGCCGAGGTGGAGCTGTCCTGGGCCATCCTGGACCCCTTCGAAAAGTACTGGGCCTCGCTGCCGGGGCAGCCCCAGCCCTACGCACCCGGCAGCTGGGGGCCGGTCACCGCCGACGAGCTGATGGCCCGGGACGGCCGCGCCTGGAGGAGGCCCTGATGATCATCGACGTCAAGGACACCACCACCTCCCAGGTGGCCAAGGAGATGAACCGGCTGCGCCAGGCCGGCGGGGTGGTCACCCTGGGACGCGTCCTCACCCTGATCATCTCCACCTCGGACGACTACGTCGAGCACTCGATCCACGCGGCCAACATGGCCAGCCGGGAGCACCCCTGCCGGATCATCGTGATCGCTGCCGGGGACCCCGGGGCCGAGACGGCCCTGGACGCCCAGATCCGGGTCGGCGGGGACGCCGGCGCCTCGGACGTGGTGGTGCTGCACGGCTCGGGGTCCAACGCGGTCGAGTCCGAGTCCCTCATCGGGGCCCTGCTGCTGCCGGACGCCCCAATCGTCGTCTGGTGGCCGCACGGGTCCCCCGCCGTGCCGGCCGACTCCCCGCTGGGCCGCATCGCGCACCGCCGGATCACCGACACGGCCACGGCCGACTCGCCCCAGCGGGCGCTGATGCGCCTGCGGCAGGCGTACCGGGCCGGGGACACCGACCTGGCCTGGACCCGGCTGACCGGCTGGCGGATCCAGCTGGCGGCCATCCTGGACGGGCTGGACCCGGCCGAGATCCGCTCCGTCACCGTGGACGGCGCCGAGGACTCGCCCTCCACGATGCTGCTGGCCGCCTGGCTGACCCGCTGCCTGGACGTCCCCGTCACGATGGCCCATTCGAAGGCCGGCCACGGCATGCGATCGGTCCGGCTCCGGAGGGATGGCGGGGACATCGTGCTCTCCCGCCCCGTGGGCGACGTCGCCTCCCTCTACCAGCAGGGCCGTCCGGTCCAGCACATCTCCCTGCCCAAGCGCAGCGACCAGGACTGCCTCGCCGAGGAACTGCGGCGGCTGGACCCCGACGAGGTGTTCGGCGACGTGGTGGTCCACGGCCTGCCCCTGACCGACCTGAAGGCGGTGCTGCCCAGTGAACGATGACCAGCCGATGGGCGATGACCGGGCGATGATCACCGCCGATCCCAGCGGGGACGCCGTGCGCGTGTACGAGGACCGCGAGGCCCTCTGCCGCGCCGCGGCCCGGGAATTGCTCCGGGTCCTGTCCGAGGCGGTGGCCAGCCGGGGCAGCGCCTCCGCCGTCCTGACGGGAGGCGGCACGGGTACCGGCATCCTGGCCGCCGTGGCGGGGCTGCTCGAGGAGGAGCGGGCGCCGGACTGGTCCCGGGTGCACCTGTGGTGGGGTGACGAGCGTTACCTGGCCGCCGGCGACCCGGACCGCAACGAGGTCCAGGCCGCGGGCGCACTGGTCGAGGCGCTGGTGACCCGGCACGGGATGCCGGCCGGCAACGTCCACGCGATGCCGGCGGCCGACGGATCGGGACCGGATGCCGCCGCGGGCCGGTATGCCGCCGAGCTCGCCCGCCACGCAGAGGCCGACCCCGGGCCGGATGCGCGGCTGCCCGCCTTCGACGTGGTGATGCTCGGCGTGGGCCCCGACGCCCATGTGGCCAGCCTGTTCCCCGGCCTGCCGGGACCGACGGCCACCGGGTCGACGGTCATCGGGGTGGAGGACTCCCCCAAACCGCCGCCGCTGCGGATCTCGCTGACCGTCGAGGCCCTGAACACCGCCCGGCGGCTGTGGTTCGTGGTCGCGGGGGCGGACAAGCGGGAGGCCGTCGCGGCCGTGCGCGGCGCCCGGAACGCGAGGACCACCGACGCGGCCCGCTGGCCGGCGTCGGTGGTCTCCGGTGGGATGGTCACCACATGGTGGCTGGACGGCGCGGCCGCCGGCTGAGGAACCGGCCGACGCCGCGGCCGTGGGCCATGCCGGGGGCGTTCCGACGTCCCGGGCCGCTCAGGAGTGCTGGGCTGCTCAGAAGTCCTGGGAGAACCGCATGATCAGCCCGAGGGCCACCACGATCGCGCCCCAGACCACGCCGAGCGTCACCGTGAGGCGGTTCAGGTTCTTCTCCGCGACGCCGGAGGCACCCAGGGAGGAGGTCACGCCCCCGCCGAACATGTCGGACATGCCGCCGCCACGGCCCTTGTGCAGCAGGATCAGCAGGACCAGCAGGACGCTGATCAGCGCCAGGGCGATCTGCAGGATGAGGGTCAGGACGTCCACGTCACTCTTTCCATTGGCGGTGTGCCGGTCAGTCGGTCAGCAGGTGGTGCTCGAACCTGACAATGCTAGCAAACTCGGACTCGTCCAGGCTGGCACCGCCCACCAGGACGCCGTCCACGTCCCGCTCCCGGAGGATGGCCGCGACGTTGCCGGACTTCACCGAGCCGCCGTACAGCAGCCGGATGCCCCGTGCGATGTCCTCGTCGTAGAGGCCGGCCAGCTCGGCGCGCAGGGCCGCGCACATCTCCTGGGCGTCCCCGGGACCGGCCACCTCACCGGTGCCGATGGCCCACACGGGCTCGTAGGCGATCACGAGCTGGGCGACGGCCTCGGCGGAAAGGCCCTTCAGGCCGGCGCGCAGCTGGGACAGCGTGTGCTCGACGTGCCCGCCGGCCCGGCGGATGTCCAGGCCCTCTCCGACGCAGAAGACCGGGACGAGCCCGTGACGCAGGGCCGCCGCCAGCTTCCGGTTCAGCAACTCATCGTCCTCACCGTGCAGGGTCCGCCGCTCCGAGTGCCCCACGAGCACGTAGCGGCAGCCCAGGCGGTCCAGGAACTGCCCGGAGATCTCCCCGGTGTAGGCGCCGGAGTCCTCGGCCGAGAGGTCCTGCGCGCCGTAGGCCAGCGGCAGCCGGTCCCCGGCGACCAGCGTCTGGACGCTGCGCAGGTCCGTGAACGGCGGGAAGACGGCCACCTCGACCCGCTCGAAGTCGTGGTCGGCGTCGGCGAGGGTCCAGGACAGCTTCTGGACGAGGGTGACGGCCTGGAGGTGGTCCAGGTTCATCTTCCAGTTGCCCGCGATGAGCGGGGTGCGGTCGTAGACGCCGTTGGTCTGGGAGGTCATGCGCCGGCACCCGCCCCACCGGTGGCCGCGGAGGCCTCCAGGGCGGCCACGCCGGGCAGCGTCTTGCCCTCGAGGTACTCGAGCGAGGCACCGCCGCCGGTGGAGATGTGGCCGAACTGGGAGTCGTCGAAGCCCAGCGTCCGCACCGCGGCCGCGGAGTCCCCGCCGCCGACGACCGTCAGGCCCTCCGCCTCGGTCAGCGCCTGGGCCACGGTGCGGGTGCCCTGGGCGAAGGCCTCGAACTCGAACACGCCCATCGGCCCGTTCCAGAACACGGTCCGGGCCCCGCGGATCTCCGCTCCGAAGGCCTCCCGCGTGTCCGGACCGATGTCCAGGCCCATGGCCTTCTCGCCGTGGGCGCCCGAGGCCAGGGCGTCCACGGGCAGGACCTCGTGGTCGGCATCGGCGGAGAAGCCGGAGGCCATCACGATGTCCGTGGGCAGCACGATCCGGCAGCCGCCGTCCTCGGCGCGCCTGAGGTACTCGGTGACGACCGGCACCTGGTCCTCCTCGAGCAGCGAGGCGCCCACCTCGTGGCCCTGGGCCTTGAGGAAGGTGAAGAGCATGCCGCCGCCGATCAGCAGGGTGTCGGCACGGTCCATGAGGTTGTCGATCACGGCGAGCTTGTCCGAGACCTTGGAGCCGCCGAGGACCACCACGTAGGGGCGCTCGGGATCCCCCGTGAGGCGGGACAGCACGTCGAGCTCCCGGGCGACCAGGGTCCCCTGGTAGGACGGCAGCTTCGCGGCGACGTCGTAGACCGAGGCGTGCTTGCGGTGCACGGCTCCGAAGGCGTCGTCCACGTAGGCACCGCGCCCGGCCGTGAGCGCCGCCATCTCGGCCGCCAGCGCGGCGCGCTCGGCGTCGTCCTTGGACGTCTCCCGCGGATCGAAGCGGACGTTCTCGAGCAGCAGGATCCCCCCGTCGGCCAGCGCGGCCGCCTGCTCGCGGGCCGACTCGCCGGTGACGTCCGCGGCCAGGCGCACCTCACGCCCGGCCAGCTCCGCCATCCGCTCTGCCGCCGGCCGCAGCGAGTACTGCGGGTCGGGCTGGCCCTTGGGGCGGCCCAGGTGGGCCATGACGATCACCCGGGCGCCGGCGTCGGCCAGCGCGGTGATCACCGGCAGCGACGCGCGGATGCGGCCGTCGTCGGCCACGGTCCCGTCGTCCAGCGGGACGTTCAGGTCCGAGCGGACCAGGACGTGACGTCCGGCGACGCCTTCCTGCAGCAGGTCGTCAAGGGTCTTGGCGGTCATGCGGAGTGCCTCTTTCGGGGGGTCTTTGCTCGTTGTCGTGCGGTGGACCGGTCAGGTCCTGGACGCGACCAGGGAGGTCAGGTCCATGAGCTGGCAGGTGTAGCCCCACTCGTTGTCGTACCAGCCCAGGATCTTCACCGTCTTGCCGATCGACTTGGTCAGCGGCGCGTCGAAGGTGCAGGCCGCCGGGGAGCCGATGATGTCGGTCGAAGTGATCGGGTCCTCGGAGTAGACCAGGCGGCCCCCGGCCAGCGGGCCGGACGCTGCGGCAGCCCGGAAGGCGGCGTTGACCTCCTCCACGGACGCCTCCCGCTCCAGCTCGACGGTCAAGTCCGTGGCCGAGCCCGTGATGACCGGGACACGCAGGGCGAATCCGTCCAGCTTGCCCTTCAGCTCGGGGATCACCTCGCCGATGGCCTTGGCCGCGCCGGTGGAGGTGGGCACGATGTTCTGGGCGGCGGCCCGGGCACGGCGCCGGTCCTTGCGGTGGGGGGCGTCATGCAGGTTCTGGTCGCCGGTGTAGGCGTGGACGGTGGTCATGATGCCATCGACGATGCCGAAGGAGTCGTGCAGCACCTTGACCATCGGGGCCAGGCAGTTGGTGGTGCAGGACGCGCTGGAGACGATGTCCATGGTGGCCGGGTCGTAGGCCTCGTCGTTGATCCCCATCACGAAGGTGCCGTCGACGCCCTTGCCGGGAGCCGACAGCACGACCTTCTTCGCGCCCGCCTCGAGGTGCTTGCGGGCCAGTTCACCCTTGGTGAAGTGCCCGGTGCACTCGACGACGATGTCCACGCCCAGCTCACCCCAGGGCAGGTTCGCCGGGTCCTGCTCGGAGAAGACCCTGATGGTCTTGCCGTTCGCCACGAGGTTGCCGTCCACGAGCTCGAGGTCATGGGCGTACCGTCCCATGATGGAGTCGTACTTGGTCAGGTACAGCAGGTCTTCGGCATCGGTGAGGTCGTTGACGGCCACGAGGTCGAGGTCGTGACCTTCCTGCTCGAGGACGCGCAGGATGTTCCGGCCGATGCGGCCGAATCCGTTGATGGCGATCGTGGTCACGGTCATGCCTTTCAGTCGTGCTGGGTGGGTGGACGAAAAGGGGCTGCGGCGAGACGGCACGCATGGCGGGGCCGGCCGGCCTGGGTGGGGCCGGCCGGCCCCGGGTGCGTCAGGGGATCAGCGGGTGATCAGCTGCGGGGCGCCGGTGCGGGCGGCCTCGAAGCGGGCGGCGACGTCGGCCCAGTTGACGATGTTCCACACGGCCTTGACGTAGTCGGCCTTGACGTTCTGGTAGTCCAGGTAGAAGGCGTGCTCCCACATGTCCAGCTGGAACAGCGGGATGGTGGCCACCGGCACGCCGTTCTGCTGGTCGTAGAACTGCTCGATGACGAGGTTGCCGCCGATGGGCTCATAGGCCAGCACGGCCCAGCCGGAGCCCTGGATGCCCAGCGCGGCGGCGGTGAAGTGGGCCTGGAACTTGTCGAAGGAGCCGAAGAACTCGTCGATGGCCGCGGCGAGCTCGCCCTCGGGCTTGTCTCCGCCGTTCGGGGAGAGGTTCTTCCAGAAGATGGAGTGGTTGGTGTGCCCGCCGAGGTTGAAGGCCAGGTCCTTGGAGAACTGGTTGATGGAGGTGAAGTCGTTGGCCTCGCGGGCCGCGGCGAGCTTCTCCAGGGCGGTGTTGGCGCCCTTGACGTAGGTGGCGTGGTGCTTGGAGTGGTGCAGCTCCATGATCTTCGCCGAGATGTGCGGCTCGAGAGCGGCGTAGTCGTAATCCAGCTCCGGCAGGGTGAATTCAGCCATTATTCCTCCTTGGTGGACGTGTGGCCGGGACCTGCGATACAGGCCCCCGCGGATCGTGGCCCCGAGAAGGAGCCACCTGTCTCATCCTAAGCATGCGCGGGGCCCGGGTGGCCAATGATTCCGCTGTCAGCGGCAATGCGCGGTCCACGTCCGGGCCGGTCACGGGCGGCCTGCCCGGCCCGGAGGGGTCCTGCCCGGCCCGGAGGGGTCCTGCCGGGCCCACGCCGTTGCCAGCGGCGCTCCGGGGATGATCACAATGGGGGCGTCCACCGCAGGCCGACCCCAGGGAGCGAACCGATGTCCACCGCAGACAGGGGTGACGGCCGGGCGGACCCCACGAGTGCGGGCCCGGGGACGGCGGCCCGTGCGGACCGGCGCACGGTGGCCTCGGGGTTCCTGTTCGGCTGCGGGATCGCGGCGTCGATGATCGACCTGTTCATCTTCCACCTGGGACTGCAGTGGCATCACTTCTACGACCTGTCCACGACCGAGGTGGCGCTGGCAGCCGACGGCGTGTTCCACGCCGTCGGCTGGTTCGTCACGGTCTGGGGGCTGTTCCTGCTGGCGGACGTGCGCCGGCGCACCGACGTGTCCTGGCGCCGCTGGACGGGGGCCGTGGTTGCCGGGGTCGGCGCCTTCCAGCTCGTCGACGCGGTCGTCAACCACAAGGTGCTGCGGATCCACCAGATCCGCTACCACGTGGACCTGCTGCCGTATGACGTGGCCTGGACCGGCTCGGCCGCGCTGCTGCTGCTGGCCGGGGCCGTCATGCTGTGGCGCACCCGGCAGGCCGGGGCCGCCGGTTGAGTCCCGCGCTCATGGCCCACCGCCACGGCAGCGGCCACGACGCGCTGGGCTGGGTCCTGGCCGACGGCGCCATCGTCCTGCTGCTGGCCGCCGCGATCGGCTACGCGGTGGCCCTGCGCGCATCCCGGAGCCGGTCCCCGTGGCCGGTGCGGCGCACCCTGTCCTGGTACGCGGGGCTGGGGTGCGCGTCCGCGGCCCTGCTCGGCCCGGTCGCCGGGGCGGCCCACGCCAGCTTCACGGCGCACATGGCCGGACACCTGCTGCTGGGCATGGCCGCCCCCCTGCTCCTGGCACTCGCCGCGCCGGTGACCCTGGGCCTGCGGGCGCTGCCAGTGGCCGCGGCACGCTCCCTGACGCGTCTGCTGCGCAGCCGGTACCTGCGGGGCGTCACGCACCCGGTGGCCGCGGCCGTGCTCAATGCCGGCGGCCTGTGGCTGCTGTACACGACACCGCTCTACCAGTCGATGCACGGCTCGGCGCTGCTGCACGCGCTGGTGCACACCCACGTCCTGGTGGCCGGCTACCTCTTCACGGCGGCCCTCGTGGGCCCGGACCCGGATCCGCATCGGGCGTCGATGCCGGTGCGCTCGGCGGTGCTGATCGGCTTCATCGCCGCCCATTCGATGCTGGCCAAGTGGCTCTACGCGCATCCTCCGGCCGGGGTGGGCCGGGCTGACGGCGAGGCCGGTGCCCTGCTGATGTACTACGGCGGGGACGCCGTGGACGTGGTCCTGATCGTGCTGCTGTTCAGCGGCTGGTACGCCGCCACCCGGCCCCGCGCGGCGGCACGCGCCGGGATGGCGACCGGGAGCTAGTCCCCGTCCGCCCCGGACGGCACCTCGACGGCCAGGGCGGCGTCGGTCCCGGGCAGGCCCTCCTCCGCGGCACGCTTGTCCGCCATGGCCAGCAGGCGGCGGATGCGCCCGGCGATCGCGTCCTTCGTCATGGGCGGGTCGGCGAGCCGGCCCAGCTCGTCCAGGGAGGCCTGCTTGTGCTGGACCCGGAGCTGGCCGGCGTACTTCAGGTGGTCGGGGACGTCCTCGCCGAGGATCTCCAGCGCGCGCTCCACCCGGGCCCCGGCGGCGACGGCGGCCTGGGCCGAACGGCGCAGGTTGGCGTCGTCGAAGTTGGCCAGCCGGTTCGCGGTGGCACGGACCTCCTTGCGGGTGCGCCTTTCCTCCCAGACCAGCACGGTGTCGTGGGCGCCCATCCGGGTCAGCAGCGCGGCGATCGCATCGCCGTCGCGGATCACCACGCGGTCCACGCCGCGCACCTCGCGGGCCTTGGCGGTGATCCCCAGCCGCCGTGCCGCGCCCACCAGCGCCAGGGCGGCCTCGGGCCCGGGGCAGGTGACCTCCAGTGCGGAGGACCGGCCCGGTTCCGTCAGCGATCCGTGGGCCAGGAACGCACCGCGCCAGACGGCCTCGGCATCCGCGACGGTGCCGTTGACGATCGCCGGCGGCAGCCCGCGCACGGGACGGCCCCGCACGTCCAGCAGCCCGGTCTGCCGGGCCAGGGACTCCCCGTCGCGGACCACGCGGATCACGTAGCGGTTGCCCTTGCGCAGGTTGCCCCCGGACACGACGATGATCTCGCTGCCGTGCCCGTACACCTCCGCGATCGCGGTCCGCAGGCGGCGGGCCGCCGCCGCATTGTCCAGCTCGGCCTCGATGACGATGCGCCCGGAGATGATGTGCAGTCCGCCGGCGAAGCGCAGGATCGCCGACACCTCGGCCTTGCGCTCAGAGGAACTCCTGACCGCGTGATGGGTCAGCTCCTCTTTCACCGCAGCAGTCAGGGCCATGGGTCGCCTCACATCTTTCACTAGAACTCGTGGGATCCGGCCGGGACCGGGTGGATACGCGCAGGGATCAGGGCCTCTTGAAGGCCTCCTGGAAGGCCAGGGCCAGGCGCAACGGGTCGTGCACCGGCATCCCGGAACCGGCCCCCACCTTACTAAACTGCACGGCCGCGCCCAGACGCGAGGCCGCCTCCTCGAAGCCCTCGCGGTCCTGGACGGCGTCGGGATCGGCCAGCACGACGTCGAGCCGCAGGTCCGGCGCATGATGGTGCACCACCTCGAGGTGGTCGGCCGCGCTCATGCCGGTCGTCTCGGCGGTGTCCGTGGTGAGGTTCATCACCAGGGCTCGGCGCGCGGGGGTCCCCTCGAGGGCCTCCCGCAGTTCGGGCAGCAGCAGGTGCGGCAGGACCGAGGTGTACCAGGATCCCGGCCCGAGCACGACCCAGTCGGAGAGCTCGATGGCCTCCAGGGACTCCCGGCAGGCCGGGGCGCCGTCCGGCTGGAGGCGGATCTGGGACACCCGCCCGTTCCGGCCCGCGGCGGCGAGGGACGCCTGCCCGGTGATGGTGCGCCGGACCAGCTCGCCCTGCGGGCTCTCGGCGAGCAGGGAGCCGGAGATGGTGAGCGGGACGGTGGACATGGGCAGGACCTGCCCGCGGGCCCCGAGCAGCGCCCCGGCCCAGCGCAGCCCGCTGACCGGGTCCCCGAGCAGTTCCCACAGGGCCACGATGAGCAGGTTGCCCAGGGCGTGGTTGTCCAGCGTGCCCTCGACCCCTTCCTTGGAGTGGAAGCGGTGCTGCATCACGTCACGCCAGGTGCGCCCCCAGTCGGTGTCGTCGCACAGTGCCGCCAGGGCCATCCGCAGGTCGCCCGGGGGCAGCACGTCCATCTCCTGCCGGATGCGGCCGGAGGAGCCACCGTCGTCGGCCACCGTGACGACGGCCGTGATCTCCCCGGCGATCAGGCGCAGGGCCCGCAGGGTGGCGGAGAGCCCGTGCCCGCCGCCCAGCGCGGTGACGCGGAGCGTGGGGTCGTAGGTCCCGGAGGCCTGCACCGCGCGCGCCTGGGTGCTCGGCGCGAGCGGCAGCTGACCGGTGAAGTGCGTGCTCATTCCCGCCCCAGGTCCCGGTGCTGCACGTTGACGGTGACCCGCGGGAGCTGGCCGAGACGCCGGGCCAGCTCCTCCGAGACGGCCACCGAGCGGTGCTTGCCCCCGGTACAGCCGATGGCGAAGGTGGCGTAGTGCTTGTTCTCCCGCCGATACCCCTCCAGGACCGGCAGCAGGGTCTCCACGAAGCGGTCCACGAACTCGCCGGCGCCGTCCTGGCCCAGGACGTAGTCGGACACGGCCTGATCCTTGCCGGTGTACGGGCGCAGTTCCGGCACCCAGTGCGGGTTGGGCAGGAACCGGACGTCGGCCACGAAGTTGGCGTCCTGCGGCAGGCCGTACTTGAAGCCGAAGCTCATCACGTTCAGGCGCAGCACGATCGGCCCCGACTCGGTGAACAGCTCCGTGATGGTGGTGGCCAGGGAGTGGACGTTCATGGCGGTGGTGTCCACCACGACCTCGGCCTGCTCCTTGAGGTCCTTCAGCAGCAGCCGCTCGGCGGCGATGCCGTCCGGGATGCGGCCCGAACCCTGGAGCGGGTGCGGCCGGCGGGCGGACTCGAACCGGCGGACCAGCAGCTCGTCCGAGGCGTCCAGGAACAGCACCCGGTAGTCCACGCCCTGGGCGCGCAGTTGCTCGAGGGCCTCCTGGATGTCCTTGAAGAGGTCCTTGGAGCGGACGTCCACCACCAGGGCCATCCGCGGGATGGCCTCCGGCGAGCGGCCGACGAGGTCCGTGAGGGTGCCGAACAGCTGCGGGGGGATGTTCTCGACCACGTACCAGCCATGGTCCTCGAGCGCGTGTGCGGCGGTGGTGCGCCCGGCCCCGGACATGCCGGTGACGATGAGTACTTCGGAAGTGGCGGGTTTCACCGGGATCAGGCCGTCGATCATGCGTCCAGCCTACCCAGTCTCAGTCGAGGATCTCCCCGGTCGCCAGGTTGACCCCGGGCAGGCCCGCATCGGGTCCATCCGGCTGGTCCCGTGCCTGGTCAGGGGCGCTTTCCGGCGCCTGGTCCGGCTGCAGGGCGGCGCGCACGGAGGCCGCCAGGGACCGCCCGATGCCCGGCGCCTGGCAGAGCTCCTCAGGGCTCGCGGCCCGGATCCGCTTGACCGAGCCGAAGTGCTTGAGCAGCGCCTTCTGCTTGGCCGGGCCCAGCCCCGGGATCCCGTCCAGGGCGGAGGAGACCATCGACTTGGCACGCTTCTGCCGGTGGAAGGTGATCGCGAAGCGGTGGGACTCATCCCGCAGGCGCTGGAGCATGTACAGGCCCTGGGAGGCCCGGGGCAGCACGATCGGGAACTCCTCCCCCGGCAGCCACAGCTCCTCGAGCCGCTTGGCCAGTCCGACCACGGGCAGGTCGGTGATGCCCAGGTCCGCCAGGGCCTGGGCGGCCGAGGCCACCTGGGCGGGACCGCCGTCGACGACCACCAGCGAGGGCGGGTAGGCGAACCGCCGGGCCCCCGGGTCCTCCGCTGCGGCGCCCTGCTCGCCGGCCGGGCCGGCGTCGGGGATCTCCCCGGTGGTGAAGGAGCCGTTGCGTTCCTGGTCCTGGAGGTAGTGCCGGAAGCGGCGCGTCAGCACGTTGTGCATGGCGGCGGTGTCGTCCCGGGCCGCCTCTCCGGTGACGGCGAACTTGCGGTAGTCGGACTTCTTCGGCAGGCCGTCCTCGACGACCACCATGGACCCGACCACGTTGGTGCCGGAGACGTGCGAGATGTCGTAGCACTCGATCCGCAGGAGCGGCTCGTCCAGTTCGAGGGCCTCCTGCAACTCGCGCAGCGCGGCCGACCGGGTGGTCAGGTCCCCGGCGCGGCGGGTCTTGTGCAGGCGCAGGGCCATCTGGGCGTTCTCCTGCACCGTCTCCATCAGGGCCCGCTTGTCCCCCCGCCGCGGGACGCGCAGGCTGACCTGCGCCCCGCGCAGGCCGGTGAGCAGCGTCGCGACCTGGTCCGCGTCCTCCGGCAGCTCGGGGACCAGCACCTCGCGCGGGATCCGGCTGGAGTCCTCGAGGGAGCCGTAGACCTGCTCGAGCAGCTGCTCGACCATCTTCGGGCCGGAGACGTCCTCGACCTTCTCCACCACCCAGCCGCGCTGGCCGCGGATCCGGCCCTCGCGCACGTGGAACACCTGGACGGCCGCCTCGAGCTCGTCCTCGGCGAAGGCGAAGATGTCCGCCTCCGTGGACTCGGAGAGCACCACGGCGTTGCGCTCGAACACCCGCTTCAGCGCGGCGATGTCGTCCCGGCGGCGGGCGGCGTCCTCGTAGCGCAGCTCGGCCACCGCCTCCTTCATCTGCTCCTCGAGGCGGCGGATGTACCGGTGGGCGTCCCCGGCCATGAAGTCGCAGAAATCCTGGGCAAGCTGTCGGTGGTCCTCGGGGCTGATGCGGCCCACGCAGGGGGCGGCGCACTTGTCGATGTAGCCCATCAGGCAGGGCCGGCCGGAGAGCTCGGCACGCCGGAACACGCCGGCGGAGCAGGTCCGGACGGGGAACACCCGCAGCATCAGGTCCACGGTCTCCCGGATGGCCTTGGCGGGGTGGAACGGCCCGAAGTACTTCACGCCCTTGCGCCGGTCACCGCGCATCACTTGGACCCGGGGGTACTTCTCGTTCATGGTCACGGCCAGGTACGGGTAGGACTTGTCGTCCCGGTACATGATGTTGAACCGCGGGGTGTACTGCTTGATCCACGTGTACTCGAGCTGCAGGGCCTCCAGCTCCGAGCCCACCACGGTCCACTCCACGGAGGACGCGGTGAACACCATGGTGCGGGTCTTGGGGTGCAGTCCGGAGGGATCCTGGAAGTAGGACGCCAGCCGGGACCGCAGGTTCTTGGCCTTGCCCACGTAGACGACCCGCCCGTCCGGGTCCCGGAATCGGTACACGCCCGGCGAGGTGGGGACCTCCCCGCTCTTCGGCCGGTAGCTGGACGGATCAGCCATGGCGCATCAGTCCTGCCTCAGTCCTGGGCCCCGCCGACCGGGGCGTTGTACTGGTCCACCCGCTCCTGGCCGGAGAGCGCGGCGATCGCGTCCATGACCTGGGCGGTGGCCTGGCGGCGCGGTGGCAGCGGGTGCTTGCGCCCCATCCTCTCGAAACACAGGGGCTCGCCCACGGTGAGGGTGAAGTGGTGCGGGGTGACGCGGTTGGTCCCGGGCGGCTGGAGCCGCTCGGTGCCCCGCAGCCCCACCGGCACCACCGGCATGCCGGTGGTCAGGGCCAGCCAGCCGACGCCCGTGCGGCCCTTGTAGAGCCGCCCGTCCCGGCTTCGGGTGCCCTCGGGATAGATCCCGACGCCGTCCCCGGCCTCCACGAGCTCGACCAGCTGGTCGAGCGCCGCCACGGAGGCGGCCTTCTGGTCCCGCTGGACGGGGATCGACCCCACGGACTCGAAGAAGCCCTTCATCACCCGGCCCTTGAGGCCCGGCTGGATGAAGTACTCGGCCTTGGCGAAGAAGTGGACCATCCGGGGCATGAGCGCCTGCAGGATCACGGAGTCCAGGAAGGACAGGTGGTTGCTGGCCACGATGAACCCGCCCGTCTGCGGCACGTTCTCGAGCCCGGTGACGGTGGGCCGGCAGGTGACCTTCAGGGCGGTGCGGAATGCCCAGCGCACGGCCTCATTGGTCGCCATGTCCGTCCTCTCCGTGGGTCAGTTCCTGCTGGTCCGCGCCGGTTCCCTCCAGGCCCGGCGGACCGGTCCATCATAGTGCCCTCAGTGCTGGATGGCGCGCTCGCCGAGCAGCCGCCGGCACAGGGCCGGCAATTCGGCGGCGCTGCCGCACAGGGCATCGGCCCCGGCCGCCGTGAGCTCGGACCGGTCACCGAACCCCCACAGCACCCCGATGCCGGGCAGGCCGTGGTGCGCGGCCCCGTCCAGGTCGAAGTGGCGGTCCCCCACCATCACGGCGTGCGGGTGCCGCTCACCGTCCATCCCGACGGCGGCCAGCGCCTCGGCCATCGCCTGCACCTTGGTGCCCCCGGGCGGGATGGGTGCGGTCTCGTCGTCGCTGGAGCCGCAGACGGCGACGAAGTGGTGGTCCAGCCCCTGGACCCTCAGCAGCTGGCGCGCGGCGGAGACCGGCTTGGAGGTGGCCACCACCAGGTCGTGGTCCCGGCCCAGGTCCTCCAGCGCCTCACGGATCCCCGGGTAGACGAGACTGGCGGCCATGCCGTGGTCCCGGTAGCCGGCCCGGTACTCGCGGATGAGCACCGGCAGGTTCCCCTCGTCCACCCCGTCCAGGCTCCGCAGCCCCTCGCGCAGCGGCGGGCCGACGAGCGTGCGCAACCGCTCCGGGCCCGGCACGGGCAGCCCGTGGCGGGCCAGGGTGGCGGCGATCCCGCCGGTGATGGACCCCGCGGGGTCCACGAGGGTTCCGTCCAGGTCCAGCAGGACGGCGGGACGGGAGCCGCCGCCGGCGCCGGGCGCCCCGGCCGTCACAGTACCTCGGCGAGGAACCGGCCGGTGTGGCTGGCCGGGTTCTTCGCCACCTCCTCGGGAGTGCCCGTAGCCACGATCAGGCCGCCTCCGGAGCCGCCCTCGGGACCGAGGTCGATCAGGTGGTCGGCGGACTTGATGACGTCCAGGTTGTGCTCGATGGTGATGACGGTGTTGCCCTTGTCCACGAGGGACTGCAGTACGCCGAGCAGCTTGCGGATGTCTTCGAAGTGCAGGCCCGTGGTGGGTTCGTCCAGCACGTAGATGGACCGGCCGTTGGACCGCTTCTGCAGCTCCGCGGACAGCTTCACGCGCTGGGCCTCGCCGCCGGAGAGCGTGGTGGCCGGCTGGCCGAGCCTGACGTAGCCCAGGCCGACGTCCACCATCGTGTTGAGGTAGCGGGAGATCTTGGAGTAGGCGGAGAAGAACTCTGCGGCCTCCTCGATCGGCATGTCCAGCACCTCGGCGATGTTCTTGCCCTTGTAGTGCACCTCGAGGGTCTCGCGGTTGTACCGGGCGCCGTGGCAGACCTCGCAGGGCACGTAGACGTCCGGCAGGAAGTTCATCTCGATCTTCAGGGTGCCGTCGCCCGAGCAGGACTCACAGCGGCCGCCCTTGATGTTGAACGAGAACCGTCCCGGCTGGTAGCCGCGGACCTTGGCCTCCTGGGTGTCCGCGAACAGCTTGCGGATGGTGTCGAACACCCCCGTGTACGTCGCGGCGTTGGACCGCGGCGTGCGGCCGATGGGGCTCTGGTCCACGTGCACGACCTTGTCCAGGTGCTCCAGGCCGTTGACGCGCTTGTGCCGTCCGGGGACGTGCCGGGCATTGTTCAGCTGGTTGGCGAGCACCTTGTAGAGGATCTCGTTGACCAGGGTCGACTTGCCGGAGCCGGAGACGCCCGTGACGGCGGTGAACACCCCGAGCGGGAAGTCCACCGTGACGTCCTGCAGGTTGTTCTCCCGCGCCCCGACGACCGTCAGCTTCCGGCCCTTGTCCACGGGCCGGCGCTCGGCCGGCACGGTGATGGCCCGGCGCCCGGAGAGGTAGTCACCGGTGATCGACCGCTCGTTGGCCTTGAGGTCCTCCAGGGAGCCGGAGTGGACGACCTCCCCGCCGTGCTCGCCGGCGCGCGGTCCGATGTCCACGATCCAGTCCGCCTCGGCGATGGTGTCCTCGTCGTGCTCCACCACGATCAGGGTGTTGCCCAGGTCGCGGAGCCGGTTGAGGGTCTCGATCAGGCGGCGGTTGTCCCGCTGGTGCAGCCCGATGGACGGTTCGTCCAGGACGTAGAGGACGCCCACGAGCCCGGAGCCGATCTGGGTGGCCAGCCGGATCCGCTGGGCCTCCCCGCCGGAGAGCGTGCCCGCCGGCCGTTCCAGGTTGAGGTAGTCCAGGCCGACGTCGAGCATGAAGTGCAGCCGGGCCAGGATCTCCTTGAGGACCTGGTCGGCGATCTGCCGGTCCCGGGCGGACAGCTCCAGTCCCTCGAGGAAGGCGATCGAGTCCCGCATCGGCAGGGTGGAGGCCTCCGCGATGGACTTGCCGCCGACCAGCACGGACAGGGAGGTCGGGTTCAGGCGGGTGCCGTTGCAGGCGGCGCAGGGGATCTCGCGCATGTAGGACTCGTACCGGTCCCGTGCGTTGTCCGACTCCGTCTCCAGGTGCTTGCGGTGGATGTAGTCGATCACGCCCTCGAAGCCGGTGGTGTACCGGCGTTCCCGGCCGAAGCGGTTGCGGTACTGGACCACGACCTTGAAGTCCTTGCCGTGCAGCACGGCCTTGCGGGCCGCTGCGGGCAGCTTCTTCCACGGGGTGTCCATGGAGAACCCGACCTCGTCGGCGAGGCCGGACAGCAGGCGCTTCCAGTACTCGGAGGTCGACTTGCCCATGGACCACGGGGCGATGGCGCCCTCGGCGAGGGAGAGGTCCGGGTCCGGGACCACCAGGTCCTCGTCCACCTCGAGCCGGGTGCCGATCCCGGTGCAGACCGAGCAGGCGCCGAAGGGGTTGTTGAACGAGAACGAGCGCGGCTCGATCTCGTCGATGGTCAGCTGGTGGCCGTTGGGGCAGGACAGCTTCTCCGAGAAGGAGCGGTACTTCCGGTTGCCCTCGGCGTCCACGGCGTCCCACTCGCCGGCGTTGGCCTTCTCCGGGTCGACCCGGGCGTCCACGTCGACGAAGTCCACCACCACCAGGCCGTCGGCCAGCTTCAGGGCGGTCTCCACGGAATCGGTGAGCCGCTGGCGGATCCCCTCCTTCATCGCCAGCCGGTCCACGACCACGGCGATGGTGTGCTTGACCTGCTTCTTCAGCTTGGGCGGGTCGGAGAGCTGGATGAGCTCACCGTCCACGATGGCGCGCGAGAAGCCCTGGGTGGCCAGCGAGGAGAAGACGTCCACGAACTCGCCCTTGCGGCCGCGGGCCACGGGGGCCAGGACCTGGAACCGCGTCTTCTCCGGCAGCTCGCCGAGCTGGTCCACGATCTGCTGCGGTGACTGCTTCGAGGCCGGCTCGCCGCACTCGGGGCAGTGCGGGACGCCGATGCGCGCCCACAGCAGGCGCATGTAGTCGTAGACCTCGGTGATGGTGCCCACGGTGGACCGGGGGTTCCGGTTGGTCGACTTCTGGTCGATGGACACCGCCGGGGACAGCCCCTCGATGAAGTCGACCGAGGGCTTGTCCACCCGGCCCAGGAACATGCGCGCGTAGGAGGACAGGGACTCGACGTACCGGCGCTGGCCCTCCGCGAAGATGGTGTCGAAGGCCAGCGAGGACTTCCCGGACCCGGACAGCCCGGTGAACACCACGAGGGAGTCCCGGGGGATGTCGAGGTCGACGTTCTTCAGGTTGTGTTCCCGGGCCCCCTTGACCACGATCCGGTCCGGGTCGTGGCGCTGGCCAGCGCCGTCCGGTCCCGTGGCCAGGCCGCGGGCGGTGGTGGGGGGAATGGTCTGGTCGGTGATCGTCAGGGGGGTCTCGGGCACGGCCTCCACTCTATTCGAGGACGCTTTCGAAGACGTCTTCGAAGGCTCGGCCGAGAGCGAAATCCCAGGCGCCCGGGCGCCCTCGCCGGGGGCTCAGGACGGTGGGAAGACCGCCTCGAGCTGGCGGACGGCCTGGCGCCGGGTGAAGCCCAGCGCCTGAGCCGCCTCCGCGTAGGCGGTCGCGGCGTCCGCCAGGCGCGCGTCGGCGTCCCCGCTGCCCTGTGCTACCACGGTGCCCAGCCGCGGCCGGGCCGTCACGACGCCGGCCTGCTCCAGTTCCTTGTAGGCGCGTGCCACCGTGTTGGCGGAGACGCCCAGGGCCGACGCGAGGCCGCGGACGGTCGGCAGTTTCGTGCCGACCGGCAGCCGGCTGCGGTGGACCAGGTCGAGCAACCCGGTGCGGACCTGCTCATACGGCGGGACGGACGAGGAGGCGTTGATGGCCAGGGCCGTGACGAGCCATGGCGGCACGGCCCCCTGCCCGGAAGGCTGTGCCGGCGTGCGGTCCTCCACCCGTGTTCCCCCGCTTCCCTGTGCCCGGTTGACGATGTCCCCACCCTAGCGAACCGGGCGGACCACCCCTTGACCTGCCCTGCCGCCTTGCCCTGGATGCCGTCAACGTCCCTAGACTGTGGTGCATGCCTTCTTCCACCTCACCGATCCGGCTGCTGCACGACCTGCCCCGGGTGACGGTCCGACAACGCTCGGTCTCCGAGATGGCGAACAACGTCTACGTCGTGACGTCCAAGACCTCCGGCACCCAGGTGCTGATCGACGCCGCGGATGACGCGGAGGCCGTGCGGGAACTGCTGGAGTCGGCGCGCGAGGACACCCCGTGCGAGCTCAGGCTCGCGGTGATCATCACCACCCACCAGCACTGGGACCATATCCGCGCGCTGGCGCCGGTGGCGGAGGCCACCGGCGTCCCGACGGCCGCGGGCACCGCGGACGCGGGCGCCATCGAGGAGGCCACCGGCGTGGCCGCCAAGGTCCTGCTGAACCACGGGGACACCGCAGCCTTCAACGGGATCTCGCTGGCCGTCGTCGGGCTCCGCGGCCACACCCCGGGCTCGGTGGCCCTGGTGTACGAGCCCGAGGACGGCCCGCCGCTGTGCTTCAGCGGTGACTCGCTGTTCCCGGGGGGCGTGGGCAACACGCAGCAGGACCCGGAGCGGTTCGAGTCCCTGTTCACCGACGTGGTCGAGCGCCTGTTCGACGTCTACCCGGACGACATGATCGTCCACCCGGGGCACGGTGACTCCACCACGCTCGGCGCGGAGCGCCCGCACCTGCAGGACTGGCGCGCCCGCGGTTGGTGAGCGGCGCCGCTCAGATGCTGGGCGCCAGGTCGTTCTTGACGCCGACCACGAAGATGCGGCGGAACGGGTAGTTCGTCAGCCGCACCCCGTCCGGGGTGACGTGGGAGGGGTAGGACGCGCGCATGATGCGCTTGTACTCCTCGACGTACCGGTCCAGCAGGTTCGTGCCGTCCCGCCGGTCGGCCTCCTCCAGCCGCTGCAGCGAGGGGCGCAGGGCGGCCCCCCGGACCCAGTCGTAGACGGGGTCCTCCCCCGTGAGCGGCTGGGCGTAGGTGGTCTCCCAGACATCGGCCTCGTAACCGGCGGCGATGAGCGTCTCCAGGTACTCCTCGGTGGTGTACACCGACTCCCGCTCCATCACCCCCTCCAGCGCCGCCGCATACTCGGGGCGCCGGGACAACTCGGCCATGGTGGCGTGCGAGGGCGCCTCGAAGTTCCCGGGCACCTGGATGGCGAACCACGCGCCCGGCTTCAGGGCAGCGAGCCATCCGGCCACCAGTTGGCGGTGGTCCGGGATCCACTGGAGCATGGCGTTGGAGACGACCACGTCGACGTCGTCGGCCGGCTGCCAGCGCTGGGCATCCACCTGGTCGAAGGCCAGGTTGGCCGGGGCGCCCGGCTCGGCGGCCAGCTGCCGGGCGGTGGCCACCATGTCCGCCGAGGAGTCCAGTCCGGTCACCTGCGCGCCGGGCCAGCGCTCGGCGAGGGTGGCCGTCATGTTGCCCGGCCCGCAGCCGAGGTCCACCACGACCTTCGGGTCGACGGCGCGGACCCGCCCCGTCAGGTCCCGGTAGGGCCGGGCCCGGCGGTCCGCGAAGACGCTGTACTGCTCCGGATCCCAGGTGAAGTCGCGCATGGCTCCACGCTAGCGGCAGCCGCCCGTCAGTGGGCCCATGGGATGACGCGGGATGACACGGCGGCGGGCCACTAGGCTGGCAGGGATGCTGCTCACCGACCTGATCCCCGCGCCGGACGCACCCCGGCTCTCCCCCGACGCCGTCTACGAATGCTTCCTGGACTGGACGCGGTCCCGGGGCATCACCCTCTATCCCGCCCAGGACGAGGCGGTCATGGAACTGGTGCAGGACAACAACGTCATCCTGGCCACCCCCACCGGGTCCGGGAAGTCGCTCGTGGCCCTGGCCGCGCACTTCCACGCGCTCGCCCGCGGGCGGCGGACCTACTACACGGCGCCCATCAAGGCCCTGGTGTCCGAGAAGTTCTTCGCCCTCGTGGACGTGTTCGGTGCGGAGAACGTCGGGATGGTCACCGGTGATTCCTCCGTGAACGGGGACGCACCCATCATCTGCTGCACGGCGGAGATCCTGGCCAACCAGGCCCTGCGGGAGGGCTCGGGGCTGGACGTCGGCCCGGTGGTGATGGACGAGTTCCACTTCTACGCCGATCCACAGCGCGGCTGGGCCTGGCAGGTGCCCCTGCTGGAACTGCCGCAGGCCCAGTTCCTGCTGATGAGCGCCACCCTCGGGGACACGAGCCGGTTCGAGGAGGACCTCACGGAGCGGACCGGGCGGGCCACCACCACGGTGGCCCACGCCGAGCGTCCCATCCCGTTGGCCTACGAGTGGTCGGAGGACCACGTCCAGGACAAGGTCGCCGAGCTGGTGGAGACCCGCCAGGCACCGGTCTACGTGGTGCACTTCTCCCAGCTGGAAGCCGTGGAGCGGGCGCAGTCGCTGTCCTCGGTGGCCGTGGCCACGCGGGCGGAGAAGGACGCGATCGCCGAGCGGATCGCCGGGTTCTCCTTCTCCGCCGGCTTCGGCAAGACGTTGAACCGGCTCATCCGGTCCGGGATCGGCGTGCACCACGCCGGGATGCTGCCCAAGTACCGCCGCCTGGTGGAACGCCTCGCCCAGGAGGGCCTGCTCAAGGTCATCTGCGGCACGGACACCCTCGGGGTGGGGATCAACGTGCCGATCCGCACGGTGCTCATCACCGCCCTGAGCAAGTTCGACGGCGAACGCACCCGGATCCTCAACGCCCGCGAGTTCCACCAGATCGCGGGGCGCGCCGGACGGGCGGGCTTCGACACCTCCGGGCTGGTGGTGGTCCAGGCCCCCGAGCACGTGATCGAGAACGCCAAGTCCCAGGCGAAGCTGGCGGCGAAGTTCGCCGGCGTCAAGGACGAGGCCGAGCGGTCCAAGCGGATGAAGCAGTCCTCGAAGTCCTCGCCGAAGAAGACCCCGCCGAAGGGCTTCGTGTCCTGGGGCAAGGCCACCTTCGAGCGCCTCGTGGAGGCCCAGCCGGAGGCGATGACCTCCCACCTGCGGATCAGCCACTCGATGCTGCTGAACATCCTGGACCGCCCCGGGGACCCGGTCATCGCCGTGCGCCGGATGATCCGCAACAGCCACGAGACCCCGGCCCGGCAGGCCGCCCTGATGCGCCGGGCGCTGGGGATCTTCCGGGAGCTGCTGGCCACCGGCGTCGTGGAGAAGCTGGAGGCACCGGACGCCGAGGGCCGCACGGTGGACCTGACCGTGGACCTCCAGCCCAACTTCGCCCTCAACCAGCCCCTCTCCCCCTTCGCCCTGGCCGCCTTCGAGCTGCTGGACCCCGCCGACCCCGGCTACGCCCTGGACATGGTCTCGATCGTGGAGGCCACGCTGGAACCGCCCCGGCAGGTCCTCTCGGCGCAGGTCAAGAAGGCGCGTGGCGAGGCGGTGGCCGCCATGAAGGCCGAGGGCATGGACTACACGGACCGGATGAACGCCCTGGACGAGGTGACCCACCCCCAGCCGCTGGCCGAGTTGCTGGAGCAGTCGTTCGAGACGTACCGCGCCTCCGCGCCGTGGCTCAACGACTTCGAGCTGACGCCCAAGTCCGTGGTGCGGGACATGTACGAACGGGCCATGGGCTTCACCGACTACGTGAACTTCTACGGGCTCGCCCGCTCCGAGGGCGTGCTGCTGCGCTACCTGACGGATGCGGTCAAGGCCCTGCGCCAGACGATCCCGCAGGACGACCGGGACGACGAACTGGACGTGCTGCTGGCCTGGCTGGACGAGATCGTGAAGCAGACCGACTCCTCGCTCATCGAGGAGTGGGAGGACCTGCTGGCGGGGGACATCGAGGAGCTGAAGAAGGACCACGAGCAGCTCGCGCCCCCCGAGCCGCCGCGGCTGACCGCCAACCGGCCCGTGTTCACCGTGATGGTGCGCAACGCGATGTTCCGCCGTGTGCGGCTGTTCGGGGACGAACAGGACCGCGCCCTGGGCGAGCTCGGTGCCGCCGCCGGGGACTCGTTCACGGCGGACGACTGGGCCGAGGCCCTGGACGGGTACTTCGGGGAGTACGAGGACATCGACGACGGCGCGGCCGCCCGCGGCCCGCAGTACTTCCGCGTGGACGCCACCCCGAAGGCGGGGCCCGACGGCGGCCCACCGGCCGGGGTGTCCGGCTCCCGGTGGTGGACGGTCCGGCAGGTCCTGGTGGACCCCGAGGAGAACCTGGACTGGGGCATCAACGCCCTGGTGGACCTGGACGCCTCGGACGAGCTCGGCCATCCCGTGATCCGGGTGGTCTCCGTGGGCGCGCCCGAGCCGGGGTGGTCGGTGTGACGGCGATGGACAGGACGACGGAGAGGGAGACCATGACGAACGGCATCCGGCCGGCCCGGCCCGGTGACGTGCCGCAGATCCTGCGGCTGATCCGGGACCTGGCGGCCTACGAGCGGGAGCCCGATGCGGTCCGGAACACCGAGGAGGAGCTGCACCGGCACCTGTTCGGCGAGCATCCGGCAGTGTTCTGTCACGTGGTGGAGGACGTGGTGGACCACGCCCCCGGCGGGGATCCGGCCGGCACGGGCCCGGGCGTGGTCGGCCTGGCCCTGTGGTTCCTCAACTACTCGACCTGGGAGGGCACCCACGGGATCTGGCTCGAGGACCTCTACGTGGATCCGGCCGTCCGCGGGCGCGGGCATGGCCGGCGGCTGCTGGAGCACCTGGCGGGGATCTGCACCGAGCGGGGCTACGCCCGGATGGAATGGACGGTGCTGGACTGGAACGAGCCCTCCATCGGGTTCTACCGGTCCCTGGGGGCCGAGCCGATGGACGAGTGGACCACCTTCCGGCTGACCGGTGAGGCGTTGCAGAGGACCGGCGCCACGGCGGGTGCGGACTCCGTGAGGGCCCCGGGCCTAACGGGGGCAGGGCGGTGATCGACGCCGTCCCCGGCGATCCCCGCACGTTCGCTCCCCCGGCGCCCGCCGCGCACCGGCCGGGCCTCGAGGCCGAGCTGCTGGACGGCACGCTGATCGCCGACCACTGGTTCGAGGTCCCCCTGGACCACGCGGCGCCGGGCGGGCGGAGCCTCACCGTGTTCGCCCGGGAGTACGTGGCCGCCGCCCACCGTGGTCGGCGCCGGGACCTGCCCTGGCTGCTGTTCCTGCAGGGCGGCCCCGGCAGCAAGGGGATGCGGCAGGCCAGGCTGAGCGGCTGGATGAGGCAGGCCGCCAAGGACTTCCGGATCCTCATGCTGGACCAGCGCGGCACCGGACTGTCCTCCCCCGTCACCCGGAACACCCTGCCGGCGGAGGGCTCCCCGGGACAGCAGGCGGAGTACCTCGTGCACTTCCGGGCACCGTCGATCGTCCAGGACGCCGAGGCGATCCGGCTGGCTCTGGGCTCCGGGCCCTGGACCGTCTTCGGGCAGAGCTTCGGTGGCTTCTGCACCCTCAGCTACCTGTCCTGGCACCCGGAGGGCGTCGCGCGGGCCCTGATCACCGGCGGACTGGCGCCCCTGGACGGCCACGCCGAGCAGGTCTACCGCGCCACCTACCGGCGGATGCGGTACCGCAACGAGGAGTACTTCTCCCGGTTCCCCCAGGACCGCGACGTACTCGCGCGCGTCTACGAGGCGGCCCGGGGCGGCGGCGCGGCCCTGCCGGACGGCTCCCCGGTCACCGTGGGCAGGGTCCAGGCGCTGGGGATGTTCCTGGGCGGGAACACCCGCATGGACCAGCTGCACTACCTGCTGCAGGAGGCGTTCGACGGGCCGCGGGACTCCATGCTCTCGGACACCTTCCTGCACGGCCTGTACCAGCAGGTGTCCCGGGCCGTGAACCCGCTCTACCTGGTGATGCACGAGTCCATCTACGCGCAGCCGGCCAGCGCCGGCGCCGTCCGGTCCGACACCGGCGGGACGGACACCGGCTGGGCCGCCCAGCGGGTGCTCGCCGGATCCGGGGAGCTGGCGGACTTCGACCCCGACCGCAGCGCGGCCCCGTTGCTGACCGGGGAGATGGTCTTCGAGTGGTACACGGACCTGGACCCTGCGCTGCGCCCGCTCGGACCGGCAGCCGAGGCGCTGGCGCGCCGGTCCGCCTGGGGGCCGCTCTACGACCTCGACGCCCTCGCCGCCAACACCGTCCCGGCCGCCGCCGCGGTCTACACGCACGACGTGTACGTGGACCGGGACCTCTCCCTGCAGACCGCCGGCAGGGTCCGGTGCCTCACCGTGTGGGAGACCGACGAGTTCCACCACGACGGGATCGGCGACGACGGCCCGGCCATCCTGAAGCGGTTGCTCGGACTGACCGGCTGAGCCGGCTGCGCACGAGCCGGGAACCGGCGCAGGGTCAGCGCAGCAGCCAGTCGTTCGGGCTGAACAGCTCGAAGTGGACCTCGGCCGGGAAGAGCCTGGTCTTGTGCTCCTCCAGCTGGTCACGGATGTCCCGCAGGAAGGCGTTGCCCCCGCACAGGTACCACTGCGCGCCCGCCGGCAGCGTCCCGTCCTCGGCCAGTGCCCTCAGGTCCAGCCTCTGGTCCTGGTCCCGGAAGGCCGTCACGAGCGGTGCCTGGAGGCGGGAGGTCACCGCCTCGGCCAGGTCCCGGAAGGCGTAGTCGGACTCGGAGGCGTCGGCGTGCAACACGGTGATCGGGTGCTCCGGGCGGGACGCCGCGCCCTGCTCCGCGTCCAGCCTCCGGATGAGCGCCACGAGCATCCCGGCCATCGGCGTCGAGCCGATGCCCTGGCTGACCGTCACGATCGGTGAGGTGAACTGGTGCAGCACCAGGTGTCCCGCGGGCAGCGTGGCCTCGATCGTGTCCGACTCGCGCACGTGGTCCTGCAGGTGGGAACTGACCTCGCCGTCACGCTGGACGGCCACGGAGAAGCCCCGGTCGTCCCACTCGATCAGGGAGTACTGCCGCAGTTGCCGGGCGCCATCGGGCAGCTGCACGCCCAGGGACGTGTACTGACCCGGCTGGGTCCGGGCGAAGCCCGCCGCCTCGAAGGCGTACTTCATCACCGATCCGGTCAGCTGCTCCCGGGCGGCCAGCCGCGCGGGCACGAAGACGTCACCGTCCCGCACGCCCGCCGAGTCGTAGAGGCCCTTCTCGAAACCGACCAGGACGCCGGCCATGATCCAGTAGACCCGGTCCCAGGCCTCGGCGACCTGCGGGGTGACCGCATCGCCCAGGACCTCGCCGATCGCCTGGAACAGGTTGTCGTGCACGATCTGGTACTGGTCCTCGGTGATGCCCAGCGAGACGTGCTTGTGGCCGATGCGGGTCAGCAGCTCGACCGGGCTCGGCGCCGAGGTGTCGACCAGCATGGCCGCGAACGTGGCCACCGAGGCAGCCAGGGCCTTCTGCTGCTCGCCGCTGCGCTGGTTGCCGCGGTTGAACGTGTTGGCCAGCAGCCCGGGGTGCTCCGCGAACATGGTGCGGTAGAACAGGCGGGCGATCTCCTCGATGTTCGCGCCCACCGCGGGCAACGACGCCCGGATCGTCTCGGCGTGCTCCGGGCTCAGGGCGTGGCGGTCCACCTCGGGGGCTGTGTCCATGTACATGGGGCTCACCTTAAACCCCGGCCCCCGGGGTGTTGTCCAGCCCTGGACGGCGAGGGCCCGGCCTGGCGACTGCCAGGCCGGGCCCTCGTGCGCGGGTGTCGGTCAGGTGGTGGGACCCTCGTTGTCCACGATCGTCTGGGTGATGGTCGGGATGTCCCGGCCCTCGGCCCGTGCCGAGGCCGCCCGGGTCTCGTGGGCCACGCGGATGATGTGCGAGTAGCTGTCCTTGTGGTCGAGCAGCTCGTCGCGGAAGTGCGGAGAGACCTTCTCCGCCTCGCGCGTCCACTTGTCCATCAGGGACTCGGCCCGGCGGCGCTGCTCCTCGGTCGCGGTCTCGTCCAGCTTGGTGTAGCGGTAGGAGAACTTCTCCGCGTTCTGCAGGGCCACCAGGGCGCGCCCCTTCGGGCTGGTCAGGGACGCGACGACGGTGACGATCAGGATGCCCACGATCACGAGCAGGGAGGTCCCCGTGGTGATCTCGATGACCTGGACGTTCTCGCCGCCGTTGATGAACGGCAGGTTGTTCTCGTGCAGGGCGTGCAGGATCAGCTTGACACCGATGAAGCCCAGGATGGCGGCCAGGCCATAGGAGAGGTAGACCAGGCGGTCCAGCAGGCCGTCGATGAGGAAGAACAACTGGCGCAGGCCCATGAGCGAGAACGCGGTGGCCGTGAACACGATGTACGGGTCCTCGGTCAGGCCGTAGATCGCGGGGATCGAGTCGAAGGCGAACAGGACGTCCGTCAGGCCGATGCTGATCATGACGAGCAGCATCGGGGTCATCAGGCGCTTGCCGTTCTCCCAGGTGAACAGCTTGTCGCCGTCGTAGTTCTCCGAGGCGGGAAGCGTCTTCTTGGCCAGGCGCACCAGGAAGTTGTCCGCCTCGTCCTTGTTCTCCTCATCCCCGGTCAGCTCACCCTTGAGCTGGCCGCCCGCGATGAGCAGCAGCGCCAGGCCGAACAGGTAGAACACGTCCGACCAGGCGGAGATCAGCGCCGCGCCGAGGAGGATGAACACGGTGCGGGAGATCAGCGCGAAGGTGATGCCGAACAGCAGCACCTTCTGCTGGTACTCGCGCGGCACCTTGAACGAGGCCATGATGACCAGGAAGACGAAGAGGTTGTCGACACTCAGCGCCTTCTCGGTGATGTAGCCGGCGTAGTACTCGACCGCGTGCTGGGTGTCCCCGAAGGCGAAGAACACGAGGCCGAACACCAGCGCGATGCCCACGTAGACCGCGGACCAGACGGCCGCTTCCCGGATGGTCGGCGTGTGGGCCTTCCGCACGTGGAAGATGTAGTCGAAGACCAGGAGCGCGATGATCACCGCGATGGTGACGATCCAGGTCACAGCATTGATTTCCATGCAGTCACTTTCCGTGGTGGTTCAGGTGACCACGGCCGGACCGTCACGCGAGCGTCGGTCAGCACGGGACACCGATGGGTCTATGCCGCAAGTCTCTCCGCCTGCCGCTCCGGCAGGCCGCTGCGTCCGGCTGGTCAGTCCAGCGTGCTGACGTCCGCAGTGTTCGGGATACTCCCCTACGCCGTGGACCAGTGTATACCCTGCCCCGGGCCGGGTCTCAGGCGTGTCCCGCCCGCTGCATCTGCCGCAGTTCCTTCTTCAGCTCGGCCACCTCGTCACGGATCCGGGCGGCCAGCTCGAACTGCAGGTCCACGGCGGCCTGGTGCATCTGGGCGCTCATCTGCTCGATCAGGTCGGACAGGTCCTTGGCGGGCAGCTTCGCGAAGTCCGGGGCGCCGCCGTCGTGCTCCACCAGGTCCGCGTCCCCGCCGGCGACGGCATGGGCCGCCGCGGCACGCTGTTCGTCGCTGATGGTGGCGGTGTAGCCGCGCTTGCCCTTGCCGTACTCGAACCCGGACTTGATGCCGCCCATCCCCGCGAGGAAGTCGGCTGAGTCGGCGTCCTCCCGGGCCAACTGGTCGGTGATGTCCGCGATCCTCTTGCGCAGCGGCGTCGGGTCGATGCCGTGCTCCCGGTTGTAGGCCTGCTGCACCTCGCGGCGGCGGTTCGTCTCGTCGATCGCGTACCGCATCGAGTCGGTGATGGTGTCCGCGTACATGTGCACCTGACCCGAGACGTTGCGGGCCGCACGGCCGATGGTCTGGATGAGCGAGGTGGACGAGCGCAGGAAACCCTCCTTGTCCGCGTCCAGGATGGACACCAGGGACACCTCGGGCAGGTCCAGGCCCTCCCGCAGCAGGTTGATGCCGACCAGCACGTCGAAGGTCCCCTTGCGCAGCTCGCGCAGCAGTTCCACCCGCCGCAGCGTGTCCACGTCCGAGTGAAGGTACTCGACCTTGACCCCGTGCTCGAGCAGGTACTCCGTGAGGTCCTCGGCCATGCGCTTGGTCAGGGTGGTGACCAGCACGCGCTCGTCGCGTTCGGTGCGCACCCGGATCTCCTCGAGCAGGTCGTCGATCTGCCCCTTGGTCGGCTTGACCACCAGCTCGGGGTCCACCAGCCCGGTGGGGCGGATGATCTGCTCGACCACGCCGTCGGCCTGGGACAGCTCGTACTTGCCCGGCGTGGCGGACAGGTAGACGGTCTGCCCGATCCGCTCGAGGAACTCGTCCCACTTCAGCGGGCGGTTGTCCATGGCCGAGGGCAGCCGGAAGCCGTGCTCCACCAGGGTCCGCTTGCGGGACATGTCCCCCTCGTACATGGCGCCGATCTGGGGGATCGTCACGTGCGACTCGTCCACCACGAGCAGGAAGTCGTCCGGGAAGTAGTCCAGCAGGCAGTGCGGGGCCGAGCCGGCCGGCCGGCCGTCGATGTGCCGCGAGTAGTTCTCGATGCCGTTGCAGTAGCCCATCTGCTGCATCATCTCGAGGTCGTAGGTGGTGCGCATCCGCAGCCGCTGGGCCTCGAGCAGCTTGTTCTGGGACTCGAACTCCTGAAGCCGTTCGCGCAGCTCGTCCTCGATCGAGCCGATGGCCTTGTGCATGCGCTCGTCGCCGGCCACGTAGTGGGAGGCCGGGAAGATGTACATCTCCTCCTCCTCGCGGATCACGGTGCCGGTGAGGGGGTGCAGGGTCTGGATGGTCTCGATCTCGTCCCCGAAGAACTCGATGCGGATCGCCAGCTCCTCGTACATGGGGATGATCTCCACCGTGTCCCCGCGGACGCGGAAGGTGCCGCGGTGGAAGTCCTGGTCGTTGCGCACGTACTGCATCTGCACGAACTGGCGCAGCAGCGCGTCCCGGTCCATCTCCTGGCCGCGGCGCAGCGTGACCATCTGCTGGATGTACTCCTCGGGCGTGCCCAGGCCGTAGATGCAGGACACGGTGGCGACCACGATCACGTCCCGACGGGTCAGCAGGGCGTTGGTGGCCGAGTGCCGCAGTCGCTCGACCTCCTCGTTGATGGAGGAGTCCTTCTCGATGAAGGTGTCCGACTGCGGGACGTACGCCTCGGGCTGGTAGTAGTCGTAGTAGGAGACGAAGTACTCGACGGCGTTGTTCGGCAGCAGTTCGCGGAACTCGTTGGCCAGCTGCGCGGCCAGCGTCTTGTTCTGGACCATCACCAGCGTCGGCCGCTGGACCTTCTCGATCAGCCAGGCCGTCGTGGCGGACTTGCCGGTGCCGGTGGCGCCCAGCAGCACCACGTCCTTCTCGCCGGCCTGGACGCGCTCGGCCAGCTCGGCGATCGCCTTCGGCTGGTCGCCCGAGGGCTGGAACTCCGAGATCACCTCGAAGGGGGCCACCTGCCGGTTGATCTTCTGCGCCAGACTCATGCCCTTAACCGTACTGCTGACCGGGCCGCGGCAGCAGGGCGGTTCACCACCGGCGGAGCGGGCCGCGGCCGGTCAGTCGTCACCGTCCAGCACCGGGGCCACGTACTCGTCCCAGAAGCGCCGGGTGGCCCGGCGCAGGTCCTCCACGCCGGCGTCGTTGACGATCACGACGTCGGCCGCGGCCCGGCGCTGCTCGTCGGTGGCCTGCGCCGCGATCCTCGCCCGCGCGGCCTCCTCGGTCATCCCCCGGTCCCGGACCATCCGCGCCACCCGTTCGTCGGTACCGGCCTGGACCACGAGCACCAGGTCGTAGGCGCCGGCCTGCCCGGTCTCCACCAGCAGGGGCACGTCCTGGACCACGACGGCGTCCGGTCCGGCCTCGCGGACCAGGCGACGTCCCTCGGCGCGCACCAGGGGGTGGATGATCCCGTTGAGCCGCTCCCGCGCGTCGGCGTCGTTGAAGACGATGGCCGCGACCGCGGCCCGGTCCATGGTCCCGTCCGCGGCGATCACGACCGGTCCGAAGGCCTCGCGCACCATCGCCAGTCCCTCGGAGCCGGGGGCGACGACGGCGCGGGCCAGGGCGTCCGCGTCCACGACGACGGCCCCCAGGTCCGCGAGCTCGGCGGCCACGGTCGACTTGCCCGAGGCGATGCCCCCGGTCAGGCCGATGTGCAGTCTCGGCCGGCCGGCCGTTGCCTCAGTCATCGTCTGCTCCCTTCACCAGGGCACCTGGTCCGGCGGTGGCACCGCGGGCCTCGTCCTGCGTCCGGGCGTCGTCGAGCACCGGCTGGACGTGGTCCTCCCAGAAGCGCCCGGTCGCCTCGGACAGGTCCGAGACACTGCCGTCATTGACGATCACCGCGTCCGCGACCTCGCGCCGCTCGGCGTCCGTGGCCTGGGCGTCGATGCGCTCCCACGCCTCCTGCACGGACAGGTGCCGCTCGCGGACGAGGCGGGCGACCCGGGTCTCGGCGGGGGCCTCCACGGCGAGGACCACGTCGAAGTCCTGGACGGAGTCCGTCTCCACCAGCAGCGGCAGGTCCACGACCACCACCGCCTGCGGGCCCACCTCGCGGGCCAGCCGGCCCGCCTCCTCACGGACCCGGGGATGGATGATGTCGTTGAGGCGCTCCCGCGCGCTGGCGTTGCCGAACACGATCTGGGCCAGGGCGGGACGGTCCAGCTCGCCGGAGTCCGTGATGACGTCCGTTCCGAAGACCTCCCGGATCTCCTCCAAGGCCTCGGAACCCGGGGCCACGGCCTGGCGGGAGAGCGCATCGGCGTCGATCACCACGGCACCGAGGGTTTCCAGCTCCCGGGCGACGACGGACTTGCCGGAGGCGATCCCGCCGGTCAGCCCGACGTGGAGCAGGGCGCGCTCTCCCTGGGCCTGTTGCCAGTGCCAGGTCCTCGGCTGGTGCGTGTCGTGCTCGGGCTCCGTGCCGAGCTCGTACTCAGGACGGATCACGTAGTCCTCGATGTCGTGCTCCTCATCCTGGGCGCGACGGTGGTACTCCTCGATCGGCAGCACCTTCTTCCACTGGCGGGTGCGGATCGGCTTCACCGAGCCGGCGTCCTCGCGCAGCGCCTGGAGGAGCATGGCCGACTGCATCAACATGACGACCATCACCGGCAGGCCGATGACGATGATGACCTCCTGCAGCGCGTTCAGCCCGTTCTCACCCGAGGTGGTGAGGATGGCCGTGCACACCAGGCCGATGGCCAGGGTCCAGAAGATGCGCTGGCGCCTGGGGGCCTCGTCCTCGTGTCCGTTGGCCATCGAGTCCATGACCAGTGCCCCGGAGTCGATGGAGGTGACGAAGAAGACGGTGATGATGAGCAGGGCGAAGACCGCCACGGGCAGGTACAGGGGGAAGGACTGCAGGAACTGGAACAGCGCCGACTCCACCTGCTGGTCCACCACGATCGTCTGGGTCAGCGTCCCGGCGGTCTCCCCGGCCCGGTCGATGCGGAAGGCGTTCAGGCCGTAGATCCCCATCCAGATGATGACGAAGGCCGTCGGCAGCCCCAGGCAGGCCACGACGAACTGCCGGATGGTGCGCCCGCGGGAGATCCTCGCCACGAACAGCCCGACGAACGGCGACCACGTGACGGTCCAGGCCCAGTAGAACACCGTCCAGTCGCCGGACCACTCGCCGCTGCCGAAGGTGTCGTTGAAGAAGGACAGGGTCGGCAGGGCGGACAGGTACGCGCCGGCCGACTCCACGATCCCGCGGACCGTGTCCATGGTGGCGCCCCACATCAGCACGTAGAGCATCAGCGCCACCGCCATGATGATGTTGCCGTAGGACAGCCGCTTGACGCCCTTGTCCATGCCGGCCAGCACGGACGCCAGTCCGGCCGCGGTGATCACGGCGACGATCGCGGCCTGGATCCAGCCGGCCATCGGCACCCCGAGCACGTAGTTCATGCCGGAGTTGATCTGCATGGCCCCCAGCCCGACGGACACGGCGAGGCCGAACACCGTGGAGACGATCGAGATGATGTCGATCGCCTTGCCCCACGGCCCGTGGATGCCGTCCCCCAGCAGCGGCTGGAACGCGGAGGACACGCGCGGCGGCAGCTTGCGCTTGTAGGTGAAGTAGCCGAAGGCCAGCCCGGGCACGATGAGGATGGCCCACATGTGCAGGCCGAAGTGGAAGTTGGAGATGGACAGGGCCTGCATGGCCGCGGTGTCGGACTCCGGTTCCGTGCCGTACAACGGCGGGTTCGCGTAGTGGTTCATCGGCTCCGCGACACCCCAGAACATCAGGACGGCGCCCACGCCGGCGGCGAAGATCATCCCGAACCAGGCGACGCCGGAGTACTCGGGCTCGGCGTCGTCGTCGCCGATCCGCACCCGCCCATACCGACTGACTGCCAGCAGCAGGGCGAAGATCAGCATCATGGACGCCCCGAAGGTGTAGAACCAGCCCAGGTCATAGCGCAGGAACCCGGACACCACCCCGAAGGCGCCCTGCACCTGGAGGGGGAAGAGGGCCATGGCCGCCGTGAACAGGATGATCACCAGGGCCGAGATGAAGAAGATGTGCGGACCGGTCCGCAGACCGAGCCTGTCGTGCAATCGCGTGAGCATCACGGGTGCTTCCATGTGGTCGTCGGCCCGGCGCGGCGGGCCGTGTGCGCTGGGGGCACGGTCATCCAAGCTACCAAATCGTAGAATCGGGACCATGACAGAGCAGTCCCGCGCCACCCGGTTCACGGTGCTCCCCGACGGCGCGCGGGACCATCCCGTGGTCCACGAACTGGAGATCAGGCGCTCCCGCTTCATCGGCTGCCTGGCCCGGGTGGAGAGCGAGGACCAGGCGCGCGAGTTCATCGCCGGCCTGCGCCGGCAGCACCACGAGGCCCGGCACGTGTGCAGCGCCTTCATCCTCGGTCCCGACCGGGACGTGATGCGGTCCTCCGACGACGGTGAGCCGGCCGGGACGGCCGGCATCCCGATGCTCGAGGCCCTGTCCCTGCGGGACACCGACGGCGCGCGCGACCTCTCGGACGTCTGTGCCGTCGTGGTGCGCTACTTCGGCGGGATCAAGCTCGGTGCCGGCGGGCTCGTCCGCGCCTACTCGGACGCCGTGTCCGCCGCCCTGGACGCCACCCGGACGGTCACGCGCCAGCGGATGGTGCTCACCGGCGTCGACGCCCCGCATGCCGAGGCCGGCCGGTGGGAGAACGAGCTGCGGGCCGCCGGCTTCGCGGTGCAGGACACCGACTACGCCCCCTCCTCCGCCACCGTGACCGTGGCCCTTCCCGACGACGGCCGCTCCGGTGAGGGGTTCGCCGCACGCCTGGCCGCGATCACCGCCGGGGCCGGGACCTTCCGGACGCTCGGCACCGAGTGGGTGGACCTGCCGTGAGCGGACCCCTCCCGTTCGGCCGGACTCCCCCGGTGGAACGCTCGGCGCTGACGGCCGCCTTCGCCTTCGACGCGCTCTCGCGCTGGCCCTACCCCGAGGCACCCGGGTTGCAGGCCCACGACGCCGCCGACCTGCTGCTGCTCGACACCCTGCAGGCCTGGCTGGACGCCGGGCACGGCGCCGATGCCACCGGGGACGGCGGCGCCGTCGTCGTGCTGGAGGACCGGCACGGTGCCCTGACCCTGCCCCTGCTGGCCGCCGGCCACGACGTCCGGGTGGGCCAGGACGCCCTGGCCCACGAGCGATCACTGGACGCCAACGTCAGCCGGTGGGCTACCCCCCTGCCCGGCGCCCTGCACCGCGGGACCCTGGACCCGGCACTGGTGGCCGGTGCGCACGCCGTCCTGCTGGTGCTGCCGCGCTCCCTCGACGCGCTCGAGCAGTGGGCGCACCTGGTGGCCGAGCACGCTGCCGACGACGTCATCCTGCTGGCCGGTGGCCGGGACAAGCACATGACCCCGCGGCAGAACACGGTGCTCGGCCGCTATTTCCAGTCCGTGGTGCCGGGCCGGGGCCGCTCCAAGTCCAGGGTGGTCACCGCCCGCGGCCCGGTCCGCGGACGGCCGGCGCCGTTCCCGCGCACCGCCGTGCACGCCCTGCCCGGGGTCGGTCCCGTGGCCCTCGCCGCCCACGGCGCCACCTTCGGCGGCACCGCTGTGGACCCGGGCACCCGCCTCCTGCTCGAGCACCTCGGGGAAGCTGCCACCGTGGACCGGGCCGTGGACGTCGGCTGCGGCAACGGGACCATCGCGGTGTACCTGGCCATGCTGGCCCGCCGCGGGGGCCGGGCAGCCGCCGTCGTCGCCACCGACCAGTCGGCCGACGCCTGCGCGTCCACCGCACTGACGGTCGGACTCAACGGGGTGGCGGACGTGGTCGAGGTGCGCCGGGACGACGCCCTCGCGTCCTTCCCGGAGGCCAGTGAGCAACTGCTGGTGCTCAATCCCCCGTTCCACGCCGGCAACGCCGTGGACACCCGGGTCGCCCTGCGCCTGTTCGAGGCCGCGGCCCGCGTGCTGCGCCCCGGCGGCGAGCTGTGGTGCGTCTGGAACTCCCACCTGATGTACCGGCCGGACCTGGAGCGCGCGGTGGGTCCGACCCGTCAGGTGACCCGGGACCGCACCTTCACGGTCACGGTCAGCACCCGCGGTTGAGCCGGTCCGGGCAGCGGGAAGGCCCCGCACCGTGAGGGTGCGGGGCCTTCCTGTCAGACCGGCCGGCTGGTCAGCCGGACAGCCGTTCGGCCGATCAGTTGCCGGTGAGCTTCTCGCGCAGGGCGGCGAGGGCCTCGTCGGAGGCCAGGGTGCCCTGGTCGGAGTCGCCGCGGTCCTCGGAGGAGTAGGAGGCGGCGCCGGAGTCGACGGCGGCCGCACCCTCGGCATCCTCGTTGAGGTGGCGGGCCACCTGCTCCTTGTGGGCCTCCCAGCGGGCCTGGGCGTCGGCGTACTGCTGCTCCCAGGCGGCGCGCTGGGCCTCGAAGCCCTCGAGCCACTCGTTGGACTCCGGGTCGAAGCCCTCCGGGTACTTGTAGTTGCCCTCGTCGTCGTACTCGGCGGCCATGCCGTACAGGGCCGGGTCGAACTCGGTGCCCTCCGGGTCCACGCCCTCGTTGGCCTGCTTGAGGGACAGCGAGATGCGGCGGCGCTCCAGGTCGATGTCGATGACCTTGACGAACAGCTCGTCGTTGACGGACACGACCTGCTCGGCGGTGTCGATGTGGCGCGAGGCCAGCTCGGAGATGTGCACCAGGCCCTCGATGCCGTCCTCGACGCGCACGAACGCACCGAACGGCACCAGCTTGGTGACCTTGCCCGGCACGACCTGGCCCAGGGCGTGGGTGCGGGCGAAGAGCTGCCACGGGTCTTCCTGGGTGGCCTTCAGGGACAGGGAGACACGCTCGCGGTCCATGTCCACCTCGAGCACCTCGACGGTGACCTCCTGGCCCACCTCGACGACCTCGGACGGGTGGTCGATGTGCTTCCAGGACAGCTCGGAGACGTGCACCAGGCCGTCCACGCCGCCCAGGTCCACGAAGGCACCGAAGTTGACGATGGAGGAGACGGTGCCGGTGCGGACCTGGCCCTTCTCCAGCTTGTGCAGGAAGTTGGAGCGGACCTCGGACTGGGTCTGCTCGAGCCAGGCGCGGCGGGACAGGACCACGTTGTTGCGGTTCTTGTCCAGCTCGATGATCTTGGCTTCCAGCTCCTGGCCGATGTACGGGGCCAGGTCTCGGACGCGGCGCATCTCGACCAGGGAGGCCGGCAGGAAGCCGCGCAGGCCGATGTCGACGATGAGGCCGCCCTTGACGACCTCGATGACGGTGCCGGTGACGACGCCGTCCTCTTCCTTGATCTTCTCGATGGAGCCCCAGGCACGCTCGTACTGCGCGCGCTTCTTGGACAGGATCAGGCGCCCTTCCTTGTCCTCCTTGGTGAGGACGAGGGCCTCCACGTTATCGCCCACGGCGACGACTTCATCCGGGTCCACGTCATGCTTGATGGACAGTTCCCGGGACGGGATAACGCCTTCGGTCTTGTAGCCGATGTCGAGCAGCACTTCGTCACGGTCGACCTTGACGACGGTGCCCTCGACCAGGTCGCCGTCATTGAAGTACTTGATGGTCTCATCAATGGCCGCGAGGAAGTCCTCAGCGCTGCCAATGTCATTGATGGCAACCTGCGGGGCGGTGGAGGTAATGGTCATGTAGTAGGGGCTCCGATGTGGATTGTTCACTCGGCCGGGACAGGCGGACACACGTGACGGCCGCGACACCCGGATAGTGGGTTGATTTGGTGTATTGGGTATGCACAGAAAGTGCTCGCCTAGTCTAACCGCCGTGCCAAGTCCGGGTCAAAGCCGGGCGTGTCCCCGTCGTCACCGCGCCCGGGGGAACCCGTCCCTCAGAACCCCGTCATGCAGTGGACCGGCCGGTCCTGGGCCAGCATCCCCGCCAGTCGGGCGGCGGCGCCGCGGCGGTGTTCCGCGATCCGCCCGGCCTGGCGCAGCACCTCGGCGGACACCCCGCCCAGGTAGACGCCGGACAGGTCGGCCACGTCCAGTTCCAGGTCCGGCCCCCGCCGCCCGCCCGCGGCCTCCCCCGCGGGCACGACGTCGGCCTCGCCGCCGGACACGGCCAGGTTCCAGTCGCCCGCGGCGTGGCCGAGGCGGTCGTGCACCCGCAGGGTCAGCTCGCCGTCACGGGCGTACGCCCGGCCGCGCAGGGACGCCGGCACGTCCAGCAGCCGCAGCCACAGGTGGTCCTCCTGATGGGTGGTCCGCACCCGGCGATGGTCCACGAACAGGTGCTCCAGCAACCGGTCGTCCGGCGCGCCGCGCCAGGTGACCCGCTCGATGAGGTCCAGGTTCGCCAGGAAGGACCACAGCGCCCGGGTGCTCGCCGCAGTGGTGGCGAACAGCAGCGAGACCCGGATGGTCGCCGGCTCGGTGTCCCAACCGGCGAACCGGTAGGTGACGTAGCCTCGGGGCGTGCCGCCGTCGTCGTGGTGGACGGCGGCGTACAGCCCGCTGTCCCGGCCGTGCCGGCCGGCCTCGATGGTGTCCGTCTCGTGGCCGCCGTAGGAGGCCATCCGCTGCACGGACCCGGGCGTCTGCAGGTGGGCCTCGTCGTACAGCCGCGGGCCCAGTTCCGCCAGCTCCCCCGGCTCCACCAGTTCCACGCGGCCGGACACCGGGCCGGCCAGGGCGGCGTCGCCCCGGACGTCGACCTCGACCGAGCGCACGGTGGTGGCCGCGCCGAAGCCGAAGCGGCGGTAGATGGTCGCCTCGGAGGCGGTCAGCGCGGCCAGCGGCACCCCGCGCTCGGCGGCAATCGCCAGTTCGGTCTCCATCAGGGTGCGCAGGATGCCGCGGCGCCGATGGCTCGGGGACACGGTGACCTCGGAGACCAGGCGCGCCTGGACCTGCCGGCGCCGGCCGGTGTGCAGGGGCTTGTCGAAACCCGAGAAGGTGCCGACGGGGCGGTCCGCGACCGGATCGGCGCCGGCCTCGTACACGCCCGAGTACGTGCGCCCGTCCGCGTGGGCGTACCCGAGCAGCTGGTCCAGCGCGGTGCCCTTCGGCTCCGGCTCGTAGAAGCCGCGCTCCACGGTGCGCACGAACAGGCCCGCCCGGGGGTCCTCCGCGGCGGGGCGGCCGGTGGGATCGAAGCGATGCAGCGCCAGGCCGTCGGGAAGGACGGGGTCAGTGCGCGGCATCGTGCCAGCTCCGCCCGACGCCCACGTGCACGTCCAGCGGGACGGACAGTTGCGCGGCCGCGCCCATCCGCTCCTGGAGCAGGGCGGTGGCCGCGTCCAGCTCCTCGTCCGGGACCTCGAGGACCAGCTCGTCGTGGACCTGCAGCAGCAGCCGGGAGCGCAGCCCCTGCTCCACCAGGCCGGACTGCACGTCCAGCATGGCCTGCTTGATGATGTCCGCCGCCGAGCCCTGGATGGGGGCGTTGAGGGCGGCCCGCTCGGCCATGTCCCGCAACTGGCGGTTGTCGCTGTTCAGGTCGGGCAGGTAACGGCGTCGGCCCAGGATGGTCGCGGTGAAGCCGTCCTGGCGGGCCTTGGCCACGACCTCCTTGAGGTAGTCGCGCACGGCGCCGAAGCGGTCGAAGTAGCCCTTCATGAGGGACCGCGCCTCGTCCACGGGGATCTGCAGCTGCTTCGAGAGCCCGAAGGAGCTCAGCCCGTA
The DNA here is from genome assembly GCA_029961105.1 of Micrococcus sp. GTDB lineage: Bacteria > Actinomycetota > Actinomycetes > Actinomycetales > Micrococcaceae > Citricoccus. Next base: position 133,986 of record JASBVO010000011.1, read on the forward strand.
GGCCAGTCCGTAGCTCATGGCCTTGACCTTGGCCCGCATCTCCGAGGAGACGTCCGCGGGCTCCACGCCGAAGACCTGGGAGCCGACGAAGCGGTGCAGGTCCTCCCCCTCCCGGAACGCCTGGATCAGGGCCTCGTCCTCGGACAGGTGCGCCATGATGCGCATCTCGATCTGGGAGTAGTCGGCCGTGAGCAGCGTCCCGTAGCCCTCGCCCACGACGAACACGTCCCGGATCTTCCGGCCGGCCTCCGTCCGCACGGGGATGTTCTGCAGGTTCGGGTTCAGGCTGGACAGCCGCCCGGTGGCCGCGGCGGTCTGCGAGTAGGTGGTGTGGATGCGGCCGTCGGCGGCCACCGTGTCCTGCAGTCCCTCCACCGTCTGGCGCAGCTTGGTGGCATCGCGGTGGAGCATGAGGTTCTCCAGGAAGGGGTGCTGGGTCTGGGCCAGCAGGTCCGTGAGGGAGTCCACGTCCGTGGAGTAGCCGGTCTTGGTCTTGCGCGTCCGGGGCATGTCCAGCTGGTCGAACAGCAGTGCCTGGAGCTGCTTGGGCGAGCCGAGGTTGACCTTCTCCCCGCCGGTGACCTCGGCGACCGAGGCCCAGGCCGACTCCTGGGCCGACTCCATCCGGGTGGTGAACTCGTCGAACAACCCGTCCAGCACGGGCCGGTCCACGGCGATCCCGGCGAGCTCCATGTCCACCAGCACGGTGGCCAGCGGGATCTCCAGGTCCCGCAGCAGCTGCTGCGCGCCGCGCTCGATGAGCTGCGGCACGAAGACCTCGGACAGCCGGCGCACCATCCAGGCGGCGCGCACGGCGGCGGCGGCCCGGGCCCGGAGCAGGGCCTCCGCGGCGCCGGCACCGTCGGCCGCGGCCGCCTCCAGGTCCAGTTCCAGCTGGTCCCCGGCCTGCGTGGGGTCCTCCTCCATCTCGAGGGTGGACTGCAGGTGGGTCTGGACGAGGGCGTCCAGGCCGTAGCCCCGGCGGTCCGGGGCGATGAGGTAGGCCGAGAGCAGCACGTCGTCCACGACGCCGGCCAGCGTCACGCCGCGCCCCAGCGCGGTCTGCGGCCCGGCGGCCTTGAGGGCCTTGCCCGCCGCCTTGAGGTCGTAGACGGCCTTCTGCCGGCCGGGCTGGGAGAGGTAGTCGGCCAGCACCGGGCCGGGGCCGGCGTCGGGGGCGTCCGGGGTGGCCCGGGCGGGGGTGCCGTCCAGCGGGACGTACACGGCGGCGTCCTCGGCCACCAGCGCCGCGCCGAGCGGGACGCCGTAGTCCCCGGGGGCCGGGATCTTGCGCTTGGGCAGGATGGCGGGACCCTCCAGGACCACGTGCACGCCGACCAGGTTAGCGCCGTGCCCGGTGATGAACGCCTCCAGTTCCGCCCCGGTGGCGGCGATCGTGAACTCGGGGGTCTGCTCGACCGGGGCGGCCTCGGGCTCGCCGCCCAGGCGCTCGGCGAGGGTGTCGAACAGGCGCTGGCGCACGGCGTTGAACTGCAGGGCGTCGAACAGGTCCTCGATCTGCTCGTGGTCCGGGTGCTCGAGCTCGGTGGCCTCCAGCGCCACGGGCAGGTCCATGTCCCGCACCAGCGCGTTGAGCCTGCGATTGCGGCGGACGGACTCGACGTGGTCCCGCAGGGACTGCCCGGCCTTGCCCTTGATCTCGTCCGCGTGCTCCAGGACCTGCTCGACGGTGCCGTACTGGCCGATCCACTTCGCGGCGGTCTTCGGCCCCACCCCGGGCACGCCCGGCAGGTTGTCCGCGGTCTCCCCCACCAGGGCGGCCAGGTCGGGGTAGTGCTCCGGGGGCACCCCGTACTTGGCCTCGATCGCGGCGGCGTCCATCGGCGGGATGTCCGAGACGCCCTTCTTCGGGTACAGCACCAGGGTCTTCTCGGTGATGAGCTGGAACGCGTCCCGGTCGCCGGAGACCACCCGGGTCTGCCAGCCGGCCGCCTCGGCCTGGGCCGCCATGGTCGCCACGATGTCGTCGGCCTCGAACCCGTCCACCGTGATGGTCGGGATGTTCATGGCCTCCATGACCTTCTGGATCAGTTCGACCTGGCCGTGGAACTCCTCCGGCGTCCTCGACCGGCCCGCCTTGTACTCCTCGTACTGCTCAGAGCGGAACGTGGGGGTGTCCAGGTCGAACGCGACCGCGACGTGCGTCGGCTTCTGCTGGCGGATCATGGTCAGCAGCATGGTGGTGAAGCCGTAGACGGCGTTGGTGTGCTGACCCGTGTCCGTGACGAAGTTGTCCACCGGCAGGGCGTAGAAGGCCCGGAAGGCCATCGAGTGGCCGTCGATGACCAGCAGGCGCTTGCCCGAGGCGTCCGAGGGGGAGATGTCAGGTACGGAATTGCTCGAATCAGTCACGGGTGCCAGCCTAGTGCGCATGGACGACGCCCAGACACTCGCCCCCGCAGGCACGGGATACGCCTTCGTGCCCGGCATCACGCCGCAGCCCTCCCCCGACGAGCTGCGGCAGATGATGCTGGCGGCCGGCATCCCGGAGGAGATCCACGGGAAGCTGGGCCCACTGGGCATCAGCCCGCTGACCGCCAAGATGGGCATCGTCTTCCGGGAGATGACGGTGGAGCGGATGGTCGCCACGATGCCCGTGGCCGGCAACGAGCAGAACGCCGGGCTGCTGCACGGAGGCGCGCACCTGGTGCTCGCCGAGACCCTGGGATCCATCGCCGCGGTCCTGCACGTGGACGGGCGCAAGCCGGTGGTGGGCATCGAGATCAGCGCGACCCATCACCGGGGCATCACCGAGGGGACGGTGACGGGCACCTGCACCCCGATCCACCTGGGCGGGACGCTGACCACGCATGAGATCGTCATGACGGACGACCAGGGGCGGCGGCTGTCCACGGCCAAGATCACGAACATGATCCTGGACCCGGACCGGCGCACGTAGTTCCCCGTGCCGGGGACCGGAGTGCCCCAAGTGGGACTCGAACCCACACATCTCTCGATACCGCATTTTGAGTGCGGCGCGTCTGCCAGTTCCGCCATTGGGGCCCGCCGCAGGGCGGCGTGGCAACTCCCCAAGGATACACGCGTGAGTGACCGGCGGCGGCGTCGAATACGCTGAGTCCCGAGCCCGTTCCCGTGCCGCCACCCGTCCCGACCAGTGAGGAGTCACCATGCCGACCGAGAGCACCGCGCCGAGCGCCGACGAGCGGCTCCGTGTCGTCGTCGCCGAGGACGAGACCCTGATCCGCCTGGACATCGTGGAGATCCTCTCCGCCCAGGGCTACGCCGTGGTCGGTGAGGCGGACAACGGCCAGCGGGCCGTGGAGCTGGCCACGGAACTGGAGCCGGACGTGGTGCTGATGGACGTCAAGATGCCCATCATGGACGGCATCACCGCGGCCGAGCAGATCGCCCGGGACCGCCTGGCCCCCGTGGTGCTGCTGACCGCCTTCAGCCAGCGCGAACTGGTGGAGCGGGCCCGCCAGGCCGGTGCGATGGCCTACGTGGTCAAGCCCTTCAGCGAGAACGACCTGGTCCCGGCGATCGAGCTGGCGGTGGCGCGGTTCGACGAGCTGCGGGCCCTGGAGGCCGAGGTCTCCGACCTGGCCGAGCAGTTCGCCACCCGCAAGCTGGTGGACCGGGCGAAGTCCGTGCTCACGACCACCCTGGACCTGTCCGAGCCGGAGGCCTTCCGGTGGATCCAGAAGACCTCCATGGACCGCCGCCTGACCATGCGGGAGGTGGCCCAGACGGTCATCGACCAGATGGGCTGAGGCCGTCGTCCGCGCCCGCGTCCCCGTGGCACCGGCGATGCAGCCTCCGCACCTCCTCCGCGAAGCCCTCCTCCGGACCGTCGACGGACACCCCGGGGGCGACCTGCCGGATCGACAGGGCCGCGACGGGCGCGGGCGGTACCCCCAGTTCGTGGAGCCACTGGCCCAGCTGCACGGTGGAACTGGCGTAGACGATCCTCCCCAGCCCCACCCAGGCGTGCGCGGCAGAGCACATCGCACAGTGTTCGCCGGAGGTGTAGACCACGGCCGTGGCCCGCTGCTCCGGGCTCAGGTGCGCGGCCGCCCACCGGGCGATCGCGAACTCCGGATGGCGCGTGGCGTCACCGCCGCCCACGCGGTTGTGGTCCTCGAAGAGCACGGCGCCCTCCGCGGAGACCAGCACGGAGCCGAAGGGCTGATGACCGTCCTGGAGGGCGGCCCGGGCCAGTTCCACGCAGCGCCGCAGGTGAACGCGGTCGGTGTCGGTGATCATGTCAGAGCGGCGAGCGGGCCGGCCACACGCCGATCCGTTCGCGGCTGGGACGCTGGTAGCCCTGCAGCAGTCCGCCGGAGTCGGCGAGGTCCCCGATGCGGTGCACCTTGACGGTGTTGGTGGAACCGGCCTGGCCCGGCGGGGACCCGGCGGCGATGACCACGAGGTCGTTGACGCCGGCGATGCCCTCCTTGAGCAGCGAGCGGTCCACCTGGGCGGTCATCTCGTCGGTGGAGTCGGCGAACGGCACCATCTTCGGCAGCACGCCCCAGGACAGGCACAGGATGTTGTGGGTGTGCTCCACGTGGGTGAACGCGTAGATCATCTGGTGCGGGCGCAACCGGGACAGCCGCCGGGCCGAGTCGCCGGACTGCGTGAAGGTGGCCAGGTAGCGCACGTCCAGCTGGTTGGCGATGTCCACGGCGGCCCGCGTGATGGCCCCGCCGCGGGTCTTCGGCCGCGAGCCCAGGGGCAGGATCCGGTCCAGGCCGTGGGTCTCGGTGGACTCGATGATCCGGGCCATCGTCTCCACGGTGACCACCGGGTACTTACCCACCGAGGTCTCCCCCGAGAGCATCACGGCGTCGGCGCCGTCGAGCACCGCGTTGGCGCAGTCGGAGGCCTCCGCGCGCGTCGGCCGGGGATTGTCGATCATCGACTCGAGCACCTGGGTGGCCACGATGACCGGCTTGGCCCAGCGCCGGGCCAGCTCGATGGCCCGCTTCTGGACCACCGGGACGTCCTCCAGCGGCAGCTCCACGCCGAGGTCGCCACGGGCCACCATGATCGCGTCGAAGGCGTCCACGATCCCGTGCAGCGCCTCCACCGCCTGCGGCTTCTCGATCTTCGCGATGACGGGGACCTTCCGGCCCTCCTCCGCCATGATCGCGTGCACCCGCTCGACGTCCTGCGCGGAGCGGACGAAGGACAGGGCGATCATGTCCACGCCCAGCGCCAGCGCCCAGCGCAGGTCCTCCTCGTCCTTCTCCGACAGCGCCGGGACGTTGACGGCCACCCCCGGCAGGTTGATGCCCTTGTTGTTGGACACCGTCCCGGCCACCGTGACCTGGGTGACCACGTCCGTGTCCGTGACCTCCACCGCACGCAGGGCGACCTTGCCGTCGTCGATCAGCAGGGTGTCCCCCGTCCGCACGTCCTTCGGCAGCCCCGCGAAGGTGGTGCCGCACAGCTCGGCGGTGCCCGCCACCTCACGGGTGGTGATGGTGAACCGGTCCCCCACGGCGAGCTCGTGCGGCCCGTCGGCGAACCGTCCCAGCCGGATCTTCGGGCCCTGCAGGTCCGCGAAGATCGCCACCGGCCGGCCCAGGTCCGTGGCCGCCCGGCGGATCTCCGCGTAGGTCCGCTCGTGCACCTCGTGCGTGCCGTGGCTCATGTTCATCCGCGCGACGTCCACTCCCGCGGCGATCAGGGCCCTGGTCTTCTCGTACCCTTCCGTGGCCGGACCGAACGTGGCGACGATCTTGGCATGTCTCATGGTTCCACCCTAACGAGCAGAGGACCCCCCATGGGCACTGACCCGGGATGATGTCGAGTGGATGTCCGGGCTGCTCAGCGCCGTGGCCGCAGCGCCCCCGCCTCGGCCCGCACCGCGATCGGCCGGTCCGTGGGCTCCACCGGCGAGGGCAGGCGGGTCCAGCTCTCCAGGGACTCGTCCACGGCCCGGGCGCAGGCCCGGCCCTCGGCGATCGCCCACACCACCAGCGAGGCCCCGCGTCCGGCGTCGCCCGCCACGAACACCCCGGGGGTGTCCGTCTCGTAGCGCCGGTCCCGGCGGACCACGCCGCGCTCGAGCGTGACGCCGGCCGCGTCCGGACCCTCCGTCAGGCCCGTGTCCTCGACCCCGGTGAAGCCCAGGGCCAGCAGGACCAGGTCGGCCGGGATCTCCCGCTCGGTGCCCGGCCGGGGCACGCGCCGCCCGTCCGGCAGGTACTCGGTCTCGGCCACCCGCAGGGCGCGGACGTGACCGTGCTCGTCCCCGAGGAATTCGACGGTGGAGGCCAGGTACTCGCGGGTGCCGCCCTCTGCGTCGGCGCTGGTCACCTCGAACACCTTGGGCATGGTGGGCCAGGGTTGGTCGGCCGGTCGCTCGGTGGGCAGTTCCCGGCCGATGGCCAGCGTGGTGACGGAGGCCGCCCCGTGGCGGTGCGCGGTGCCGATGCAGTCCGCGCCGGTGTCCCCGCCGCCGAGCACGATCACGTGCTTGCCGTCGGCGCGGATCTGGTCCGGGACCGGCTGGCCGGCCACCACCCGGTTGGACTGCACGAGGTAGTCCATGGCCACGTGGATCCCGGCCAGGTGCCGGCCTCGCACCGGCAGCTCGCGGGGCACGGGGGCACCGGTGGCGATGATCACGGCGTCGTAGCGCTCGCGCAGCTCCGCCCACGTGATGTCCTCGCCGATCGCCACGTTGGTGCGGAACCGGGTGCCCTCGGCGACCATCTGCTCGATGCGCCGGTCCAGGATGTCCTTCTCCATCTTGAAATCGGGGATGCCGTAGCGCAGCAGGCCGCCGACCTGGTCGTCGCGCTCGTACACGGCCACGGTGAACCCGGCACGGGTCAGCTGCTGGGCGGCGGCCAGGCCCGCCGGGCCGGACCCGACGACGGCCACCGTGTGCCCGTTGAGCCGCTGCGGGATGACGGGCTCGAGCCAGTCGTTGTCGAAGGCCGCGTCCGCGATGGACACCTCGGTCTGCTTGATCGTCACCGCCGGCTGGTTGATGCCCAGCACGCAGGCGGACTCACAGGGCGCCGGGCAGATGCGGCCGGTGACCTCGGGGAAGTTGTTGGTGGCGTGCAGCCGGGCCGCCGCCTCCTCCATCCGCCCCTGCCGGACCAGGTCGTTCCACTCCGGGATGAGGTTGCCCAGCGGGCAGCCCTGGTGGCAGAACGGCACGCCGCAGTCCATGCAGCGTCCGGCCTGCTGGCGGACCACGCCCGGGTCCTGCCGGGCGTAGACGTCCTTGAAGTCCATGATGCGCACGGGCACCGGACGGGACGGGCGGTCCCGGCGTTCGCGGTTGGTCAGGAATCCACGGGGATCAGCCATTGGTTGCCTCCAGAATCCGACCCCAGGCGTCCACGCCATCCGGGTCCAGTCCTTCATCGATCACGGCCGCGCGGGTCTTCAGCACGGCGTCGTAGGTGGCCGGCAGCACGGTGGTGAACCGGTGCAGGGCCTCGTTCAGCGTGGCCAGCAGGTGGGCCGCCACGGGCGAGCCGGTCTCGGCATGGTGCCTCGCCAGCAACTCCGCGATGGCCTCCCGGTCCCCGGGCCGGGGCGCCAGCAGCAGCAGGTCCCCGTTCGCCATCGCCAGCGGGTTCATCGCGGTGCGGTCCAGGTCCAGGACCCAGGCCACGCCGCCGGACATGCCGGCTCCGAAGTTGCGCCCGGTGCGGCCGAGGACCAGGGCCCGGCCGCCGGTCATGTACTCGCAGCCGTGGTCCCCGATGCCCTCGACGACGGCGCTCGCCCCGGAGTTGCGCACCAGGAAGCGCTCCCCCACGCGGCCGCGCAGGTAGAGCTCGCCGGAGGTGGCCCCGTAGCCGATGACGTTGCCCGCCACGACGTTGTCCTCGGCGGCGAACCCCGCCCGCTCGTCCGGGCGGACGATGATGCGTCCGCCGGACAGGCCCTTGCCCACGTAGTCGTTGGCGTCACCCTCCAGCCGCAGGGTGATGCCGGCCGGCAGGAACGCTCCCAGGGACTGACCGGCCTCGCCGGTCAGCCGCACCGTGATGGTGTCGTCCGCCAGCTCGTCCAGCAGTCGGGCCCGGGTGACGTGGTAACCGAGCATCGTCCCGGCGGCCCGGTCCGTGTTGACGATCGCCTTGGACACCTCGAGGCGCTGCCCGGTGGCGATCGCGGGCTCGGCCGCGGTGATGAGGTCGTTGTCGAAGTGCCGGTCCAGCTCGTGGTTCTGCCCGGTGTGGCTGATCAGCTGGCGCGCCTTCTCCGGGTCGGCCGGGTCGTAGCCGGCCAGGATGCCGGACAGGTCCAGTCCCCCGGTCTTCCAGTGGTTCAGCGACTCGTCGCGGCCGAGGACCTCGATGTGCCCGATCGCCTCGTCGAGGGAGCGGAAGCCGAGCTCGGCCAGGTACTCCCGCACCTCCTGGGCGATGTACTCGAAGAAGGTGACCACGAACTCCGGGGCCCCGGTGAAGCGGGACCGCAGCTCGGGATTCTGGGTGGCCACGCCCACCGGGCAGGTGTCCAGGTGGCACACGCGCATCATGATGCAGCCGGAGACGACCAGCGGCGCGGTGGCGAAGCCGTACTCCTCGGCGCCCAGCAGCGCGGCGATCACCACGTCGCGGCCGGTCTTCAGCTGCCCGTCGACCTGGACGACCACGCGGTCGCGCAGCCCGTTGAGCATCAGCGTCTGCTGGGCCTCGGCCAGGCCCAGCTCCCAGGGGGCGCCGGCGTGCTTGAGCGAGTTCAGCGGAGAGGCGCCGGTCCCGCCGTCGTGCCCGGAGATGAGCACGACGTCGGCCTTGGCCTTGGTCACGCCGGCCGCCACGGTGCCCACCCCGGACTCGGAGACGAGCTTGACGTGCACCCGGGCGGCCGGATTGGCGCGCTTGAGGTCGTGGATCAGCTCGGCCAGGTCCTCGATCGAGTAGATGTCGTGGTGCGGCGGCGGGGACACCAGGGACACCCCGGGCGTGGAGTGGCGCGTGGCCGCCACCCACGGGTAGACCTTGGTGCCCATCAGCTGGCCGCCCTCGCCGGGCTTGGCGCCCTGGGCCATCTTGATCTGCAGGTCGTCCGCGGTGGCCAGGTACAGGCTGGTCACGCCGAAGCGGCCCGAGGCGATCTGCTTGATCGCCGAGCGGCGCTCCGGGTCGAGCAGGCGCTCGGGGTCCTCGCCGCCCTCACCGGTGTTGGACTTGGCGCCCAGCCGGTTCATGGCGATGGCCAGCGTCTCGTGCGCTTCCCGGGAGATGGAGCCGTAGCTCATCGCCCCGGTGGAGAACCGCTTGACGATGGAGGAGACCGGCTCGACCTCCTCCAGCGGGACCGGCTCGCGCACCCCGGTCCGCATGGTCAGCAGCCCCCGCAGGGTCATCAGGTCCTGGGACTGCTCGTCCACCCTGCGGGTGTAGTCCTTGAAGACGTCGTACTGACGGGTCCGGGTGGAGTGCTGCAGCCGGAACACCGTCTCGGGGTTGAACAGGTGCGGCGGCCCGTCCCGGCGCCACTGGTACTCCCCGCCCGTCTCCAGCTCCCGGTACGGGTCGATGTCGTTGCCGTCCGGCGGGTACGCCGCCCAGTGCCGCTGCTGGTTCTCGGCGGCGATGACCTCCAGTCCCACCCCGCCCATGGGGGTGTGGGTGCCGGCGAAGTAGCGGTCCACCAGGGACCGGGACAGGCCCAGGGCCTCGAAGGTCTGGGCGCCGCAGTAGGAGGCGACCGTGGAGATGCCCATCTTGGACATGATCTTCTGCACGCCCTTGCCCAGCGCCTTGATCAGGTTCGCCACGGCCTGGGGCGCGGTGACCCCGGTCAGGGCACCGGTGCGCACGAGCTCCTCGGCGGACTCCATGGCCAGGTACGGGTTCACGGCCGAGGCGCCGTAGCCGATCAGCACGGCCACGTGGTGCACCTCGCGCACGTCCCCGGCCTCCACGAGCAGCGAGGCCCGGGTGCGGTTGGCCGAGGCCAGCAGGTGGTGGTGCACGGCCGAGAGCAGCAGCAGCGAGGGGATCGGGGCCCACTGGGCGTTGGAGTCGCGGTCCGAGAGCACGATGAACTGCACCCCGCGGTTCACGGCGGTGGAGACCTGTTCGCAGATCTCGGTGAGCCGGGCGCGCAGCCCGGCGGCGCGGCCGTCGACCCGGTACAGCCCGCGCACCTTCAGGGCGACCTTGGCGCCCCGGGCGCCCGAGGCGTCGTCGTCGGGCTGCTCCCGGAGGTTGGCGATCTTCGCCAGCTGGTCGTTGTCGATCACCGGGAACTCGAGGTTCACGCGCCGGGTGCGCACCTGCTCGCCGGACAGCAGGTTGCCGTCCGGGCCGATCGAGGTGCGCATCGAGGTCACCAGCTCCTCGCGGATCGCGTCCAGCGGCGGGTTGGTGACCTGGGCGAAGGACTGGGTGAAGTAGTCGAACAGCAGCCGCGGCCGCTGCGAGAGCACCGCGATCGGGGTGTCCGTGCCCATGGCGCCCAGCGGCTCCGCGCCCGTGCTGGCCATCGGTCCGATGAGCAGGCGCAGCTCCTCCGTGGTGTAGCCGAAGGTGCGCTGGCGGTGGGCGACGGACTGCGCCGAGTAGCGAACGTGCTCGCGCTCGGGCAGCGCGGCCAGGTCCACGAGGTTCTCGGCCACCCACTGCCGCCACGGGTTGGCGGCGGCCACCTCCGCCTTGATCTCGTCGTCCTCGATGATCCGGCCGGCGGCGGTGTCCACCAGGAACATCCGGCCCGGGGCCACCCGGCCCTTGCGGACCACGCTGCCGGGCTCGAGCGGCAGGACACCGACCTCGGAAGCCAGGACGACGAGCCCGTCGTCGGTGACCCAGTAGCGCGCCGGGCGCAGGCCGTTGCGGTCCAGCACGGCACCGACCTGGCGGCCGTCCGTGAACGCCACCGCCGCGGGGCCGTCCCACGGCTCCATGAGCATGGAGTGGTACTCGTAGAACGCCCGGCGGTCCGGGTCCATGGACCCGTGGTTCTCCCAGGCCTCCGGGATCATCATCATGATGGCGTGGCTCAGCTGCCGCCCGCCCAGCATCAGCAGCTCCGCCACCTCGTCGAAGGACTGGGAGTCCGAGGCCCCGGGCGTGCAGATGGGGAAGAGCTTCTCCGGGTCCTCGCCGAGCACGGGCGAGTCCAGCAGGGACTGCCGGGCACGCATCCAGTTGCGGTTGCCCTTGACCGTGTTGATCTCGCCGTTGTGGGCGATGGTCCGGAACGGCTGGGCCAGCGGCCAGGACGGGAAGGTGTTGGTGGAGAACCGGGAGTGCACGATCCCCAGCGAGGTCTTGAACCGGGGATCGGACAGGTCCGGGTAGAACGGCTGCAGCTGGCCGGTGGAGAGCATGCCCTTGTAGACGATGGTCTGCGCGGACAGGGACGGGAAGTACACCCCGAACCGCTTCTGCGCCCGCTTGCGCAGGCGCCAGGCCCGCACGTCCAGGGAGTCGGCGGCCGTGACGAACAGCTGCTCGAAGCGCGGCATCACCGAGCGGGCGGAGGCGCCGATGACGGTCTCGTCCACCGGCACCGGGCGCCAGCCCAGCACGGTCAGGCCCTCGCCGGCGGCCAGCTCCTCGATGCCCGCCACGGCCTCGTCGTACTCGGCCGTCGGCTGGGGAAGGAAGGCGGTGCCCACGGCGTAGTCTCCGGCGTCGGGCAGGTCGAAGCCGACGACGGCGCGCAGGAACTCGTCGGGCACCTGCAGCAGCAGCCCGGCGCCGTCACCGGTGCCGTCGTCCCCGCCGACGCCGCCGCGGTGCTCCAGGTTGCGCAGGGCGACCAGGGCGTGCTCGACGATGTCATGGCCGGGGGTGCCGCGCAGGGTGGCGATCACGGCCAGGCCGCAGTTGTCCGTCTCTGCGTCCGGACGGTACAGGCCGTGCTCGGGCGGGATGGCGGAGAACCGGTTGAACGGGTTCTTCGGGTCCTTCGCCAGGGCCTCGGAGGCGTTGTCGTCGGGCAGGGCCGCGTCGTCGTCTCGGGGGGTGTTCTCCGCAGCTGGGCGTGACGTCATACAGGTCCTTCCGGTGTGCCGAGGGGCCTCGGCGGGTGGAAGGGGACGTCGTTGGCCCCGGGACGGCTCGGGCCCGCAGGAGGTCATCCGCGGCACCCGTGGCCGGTGCAGTGGGGTAAATACTAGCGACCGCGACGAGGCTCAGGCGTCGTTTCGGCGCGAAAAACCCTCATTCCGTGTTTCGTCCGCGTTAACTTTGTGTCCATCCGGCGCCGGCTCCGTGGCCAGAGTGCTTCCGGTCCGCGCCCGAACGTCCTCGTCAGCCTCGCCGGCGCCGTGCTCGGCGCCATCCTCCCCGGCACCGTCCTCCTCGACCGCGGCCGGCTCACGGCCCGGCAACCAGAGGGACTCCGCGGCGGCCTGGGCCTCGGCGGTCTTCGGCCGGGTGGCCCACAGTCCGATGAGGAAGCCGACGGCGACGAGGAACAGCAGCAGTGACGTCCACACGTTGAGCCGCTGGGTGACGCCGAACAGGGTGATCATCTCGGCCTCGTCGATGCGCAGCATTTCGATCCAGGTGCGCCCGGCCGTGTACCAGGCCACGTAGGACCAGACCATCATGCCGCGGCGCAGGTTGAACCGCCGGTCGATGAGCAGCAGGATCCCGACGCCGGCCAGGTTCCACAGCATCTCGTAGAGGAACGTGGGGTGGAAGAGCGTGCCCTCCAGGGTCCCGTCGGGCCAGTTGGGGCTGTCCGGACTGACCTGCAGCCCCCACGGCAGGGTGGTGGGCCCGCCGAACAGCTCCTGGTTGAAGTAGTTGCCCAGCCGGCCGATGGCCTGGGCCAGCAGGACGCCGGGGGCCACCACGTCGGCGAAGGCCGAGATCCTGAAACCGTAACGGCGGCAGGCGATCCAGGCGCCGACGGCGCCCAGGGCCACGGCGCCCCAGATCCCCAGGCCGCCCTCCCAGACCCGCCAGATCCGGGTCAGGTCACCGGTGCCGTCGAACCCCGGGCCGAAGTAGGCGTCCGGGGAGGAGAACACATGGTAGAGCCGGGCGCCGACGAGCCCGAACACGATCGCCCAGAGGGAGATGTCGATGATCCGGCCCTCGGGCCCGCCGCGGGCCTTCCACCGCGCGGAACCGAGCCACAGGGCGGCGATGATCCCCGCGATGATGCACAACGCGTAGGCGTGGATGGTGACGGGCCCCAGGTGGAACCCGTCCCAGGCCGGTGCGGGGATGGCCCCGGTGACCAGCACGGAGCTCACGCGCCGGCCCTGTCCCGCACCGCGCCGGTCGCCAGCTCGGCGGTCAGCGCCCCGACGGCGGCCGGGCCGCCGTCGCGCAGGGCCGACACCAGGGCGGTGCCGACGATGGCGCCGTCGGCGTACCGGCCGATCTCACGGATGTGCTCGGGCTTGGAGATGCCCAGTCCGACCGCGACGCGCGGGGCACCGGCCGCGTGCGCCCGGGCCACCACCTGCTCGGCGGCCGTGGAGACCTGGGAGCGGGCGCCGGTGACGCCCATGACGGAGACGCCGTAGACGAAGCCTCGGCTCGACTCCACGATGAGCTTGACCCGTTCGTCGGTGGAGCTGGGGGCGGTGAGGAAGACGCGGTCCAGCTCGTAGCGGTCCGAGGCCTCGAACCACTCGCCGGCCTCCTCGGGGACCAGGTCCGGGGTGATGATCCCCGCTCCCCCGGCCTCGGCCAGCCGGCGGGCGAAGGTGTCCACGCCCATCCGGTCCACGATGTTCCAGTAGGTCATCACGAGCATGACCGCGTCGGTGCGCTCCGAGACGGCCTTGACGATGTCGAACACGGAGTCGATCCGGAAGCCGTCGGCCAGGACCTGGCTGGTGGCGGCCTGGATGACCGGACCGTCCATGACCGGGTCGGAGTACGGGATGCCGATCTCGATGACGTCGGCCCCGTTGGTGCCCAGGGCCACGGCGGCCTCGATGGAGTCCTCGACCGTGGGGTACCCGGCGGGCAGGTAGCCGATGAGGGCGGTGCGCCCAGCCGCGCGGGCGGCCTCGATCGCCTCCGAGGTACGGGAACGGACGGTGTTGACGGTCTCGGACATCAGCTCTGGGCTCCTTCCGGCCGGGCCGCCACGGCCTCGGCGTCCCCGCCGGCGGGGGTCTCGGTGTCCGGCAGCATCCCGAAGTACTTCGCGGCGGTGGCCACGTCCTTGTCGCCGCGCCCGGAGAGGCTGACGACGATGATCCTCTGCTCGCCCTCGGGGGTGTCCGGGCCGACGAGGCCCTCGTCCGCCCAGCGGCGGGCCAGGCGCAGGGCCCCGGCCAGGGCGTGGGAGGACTCGATGGCCGGGACGATGCCCTCGGTCCGGCACAGGCGCTGGAAGGCGTCCATGCACTCGGTGTCGGTGACCGGCTCGTACGTGGCCCGTCCGGTGTCGTGCAGCCAGGCGTGCTCCGGGCCGACCGCCGGGTAGTCCAGGCCGGCGGAGATGGAGTGCGAGTCCACGGTCTGCCCGTCCTCGTCCTGCATGAGGTACGTGCGGGCACCGTGCAGCACGCCGGTGCGGCCCAGGTTGATGGAGGCGGCGTGACGGCCGCTCTCCATTCCCTCGCCGCCGGCCTCCAGACCGTAGAGCTCCACGCCGGGATCGTCCAGGAAGCCGTGGAAGATGCCGATGGCGTTGGACCCGCCGCCGACGCAGGCGCAGACGGCGTCCGGGAGGCGGCCGGCCTGGGCCAGGACCTGTTCGCGGGCCTCGTCACCGATGACCGAGTGGAAGTAGCGGACCATGGCCGGGAACGGCGCCGGGCCGGTGACCGTGCCCAGCAGGTAGTGGGTGGTGTCCACGGAGGCGACCCAGTCCCGCAGGGCGTCGTTGATGGCGTCCTTGAGGGTGCGCGCGCCCGTCTTCACCGCCACGACCTCCGCGCCGAGCATCTGCATGCGGGCCACGTTGAGGGCCTGGCGCTGGGTGTCCACCTCGCCCATGTAGACGGTGCACTCCATGCCGAAGAGGGCGGCCGCGGTGGCGGTGGCCACGCCGTGCTGGCCGGCCCCCGTCTCGGCGATGAGGCGGGTCTTGCCCATCCGCTGGGCCAGCAGGGCCTGGCCGATCACGTTGTTGATCTTGTGCGAGCCGGTGTGGTTCAGGTCCTCGCGCTTGAGGAAGATCCGCACGCCCGGCGTGGCGGCCGCGAAGCGCGGCACCTCGGTGAGCAGGGACGGACGGTTCACGTAGTTCGTGAACAGGTCCTGCAGCTGCGCCGCGAACTCCGGGTCCTCGCGGGCCTCGGCGAAGGTGCGGTCGACCTCCTCGAGGGCGGCGATCAGGGATTCGGGCATCCAGCGCCCGCCGTAGGGGCCGAAGTACGGCCCGGGCTGGTGCTGGAAGCTGCCGGTGTGCTCAATCATCTATCGGTCCACTCTGTTCGGTGCCTGTGCTGAGGTGTCCGCTTCAGCGGGTGCGGGCCGCCACCGAGGCGGCGCGGAAGTCCCGGATCGCCTGCGACGGGTCGCCGTGCTTCACCAGGGCCTCGCCGACCAGGACGGCGTCGGCGCCGTCCTGCGCGTAGCCGGCCACCTGCTCCGGTCCCTGCACGCCGGACTCCGCCACGCGCACCACGCCCTCGGGCAGGTGCGGGGCGAGGTTGCGGTAGTTGTCCGGGTCGACGTCGAGGGTCTTGAGGTTGCGCACGTTCACGCCCACGATCCGGGCGTCCACGGCCACGGCGCGCTCGATCTCCTCCGGGGTGTGGGCCTCCACGAGGGCGTTCATGCCGAGGTCGTGGGTGAGCTGCAGCAGTCCGGCCAGCTCGGCGTCGTCCAGGGCCGCGACGATGAGCAGCACCAGGTCGGCGCCGTGTGCGCGGGCCTCGTAGACCATGTACTCGTCGACGGTGAAGTCCTTGCGCAGCACGGGGATGCCCACGGCCGCGCGCACGGCGTCGAGGTCGGCCAGGGAGCCGCCGAAGCGGCGCTGTTCGGTCAGCACGGAGATGGCGGAGGCACCGCCGGCCTCGTACTGCCTGGCCAGGTCGGCCGGGGAGGAGATCTCGGCCAGGGCGCCCTTGGACGGGCTGGACCGCTTGACCTCGGAGATGATCCGGAGGCCATCGGCATCGGCCCGGCCGCCGGCCAGGGCGGCATGGGCGTCCAGGGCGGGGCGGGTCCGCACGGCCTCCTCGGCCCGTTGTCGCATGGCGGCCAGGGGCACCTCGCTGCGCCGGACCTCCAGGTCCTGGCGGACCCCGACGATGATCTCGTCGAGAACCGTCACCATCAGTGCCGCGCGGCCTTGGCGTGGCCCTTGGTGCCCATGCCGGCCTTGCCCATGACGAAGCCGGCGATGACGCCGGCCACCGCGGCCACGATGCCGGCGATGGTGAAGAAGAGCAGGTCACCGAGCATGCCGATCGACACCAGGACGGCGCCGAGCAGGACGAGCAGGACGAGGGTCCAGGCGGCCGGCGAGTTGCCGTGGCCCAGGGGCTCGGCGTGCGTCGGGTCGTTCAGGACGAGGTCGTCGTCGGAGGTGTGGCGAGTGGTGGTCATGGACCGTACCTTTCCTGCGGCAGCTGATCGGTTCTGCTGTTCATTCTGCCACGGAACCCCTCAGGGTCCGGGAAGATCACGGCAGATCACGCCCGGCCACGGCGGGGACGCATCCCGCTCAGGTCGGGTCCTCGCCGCGGCTCAGGTCGTCCCAGGCGTCGATCTCGTCGACGGGCCCGGCACCGGCACCGGCACCGCCCGCCGCCGGGCCGGGGGCGGCGTTCGCGGCGGTGGAGGCACCCGATGCGGTGGCCCGGGTGTCATAGCGGCGGCTGTCCCGCCAGCCGCGGCCGGCCACGAGCACGGCGATCCCACAGGCCGCCAGCAGCACGCCAGCGGCGAGGGTGACCCACGGCCAGGCGGTCACGGCGTAGGCACCGGCGTCGGCGGTGGTGCCGGTCGCTGCGGAGACCTGCGCCCGGGCGGCATCCGCCGGGGATAGTGCCGCATGGACCGAGGCCCATCCGGTGACCACCCCGGCCAGGAGCAGGAGTCCCGCGGTCACCACGCGGCCGACGCGCCGGGCCATCGACAGCGCGATGCCCGAGGCCATGCCCACCAGCGCCATCGCGGGCACGACGGCGGCGGCCTGGTTCCCGCTGGTCGTCACCACGGTGCCCGGCAGCCCGGTCAGCCCGGTGGCCTGGATCCACGTCTGGGCCCCGGCGCCCAGGACCACGGTCCCGGCGGCGATGGCCCACAGCACGGCGGTGCGTCGGCGGAGGTTCACTGCCCCGGCCCTTCCCCGGCATCCGGCACCCGCAGGGTCTTCAGCCGGCCGGCGGCCAGCACGGCCCGCATCGGGGCGCTGGACTTGGTCACCGTCTCGGCGGCCTCCGTCTCCGGGACGGAGTCCGCCACGATCCCCGCGCCCGCCTGGACGTAGGCGGTGCCGTCCACCAGCAGCGCCGAGCGGATGTTGATCGCCATGTCCATGTTCCCGGCCAGGTCGAAGTAGCCCACCACGCCGCCGTAGGGACCGCGCTCCTGCGGCTCCCACTCGTCCAGCAGCTGCAGGGCCCGGGGCTTCGGCGCCCCGGACAGCGTGCCGGCCGGGAAGGCCGCGGCGAGCACGTCCAGGGCCCTGCTGCCCGGGGCCAGCCGCCCCTCCACGTGGGAGACCAGGTGCATGATGTGGCTGAAGCGCTCGACCTCCATGAACTGCGTGACCGAGACGGACCCCGGGACACAGACCTTGGACAGGTCGTTGCGGGACAGGTCCACCAGCATGAGGTGCTCGGCCCGTTCCTTCTGGTCGTTGACCAGGTCCTTCTCGTGCAGGTGGTCCTCGGCCACCGTCGCCCCGCGCGGCCGCGACCCGGCGATCGGGTGCGTGATGACGGAGCCGTCGTTCACCGTGACCAGTGCCTCGGGCGAGGAACCGACGATCTGGTAACGGCCGCCGTCGGGCCGCTCGAAGGTGAACAGGTACATGTAGGGGCTGGGGTTCATGGCCCGCAGCACCCGGTAGACGTCCAGTCCCTGCGCCTCGGTGGCCGCGGAGAAGCGCCGGGAGACGACGATCTGGAACACCTCGCCGTCGGTGATGGCCTGCTGCGCCCTGGCCACCGCGTCGAGGAAGCCCTCCTGCGTCCAGGAGTCCTCGACGCGCGTGGCCATCTCGCCCGGCGCGAGGTCGGGCCAGCCCGGCGGCGCCGTGGACACCGGGTCGTGGGTCGGCGCGGTCAGGCGGCGGACCATCGACTCCAGGCGGGCGACGGCCTCGGCGTGGGCCGCCTCCACTCCGGACTCGAGCCCGTCGCGGTTGATGGCGTTGGCGACCAGGGTCACGGTGCCGTCGACGTTGTCGTGGACGGCGAGGTCGGTGATCAGGTTCAGGGCCAGTTCGGGCAGGCCCAGGTCGTCCGGCGGCGGACAGGGCAGGCGCTCCCAGCGCCGCACGGTGGGCCAGCCGAGGAAGCCGGCCATCCCGGACAGCAGGTTCGGCCGGTCCGCGCCGGACGGGTCACGGGCGTCCGTGGCCAGGAAGTCCAGGGTCGAGCGGAGGACCTCCAGCGGATCGCCCTGGGTGGGCACGCCCGCTGGCGGGGTGCCGAGCCAGTGGGCGCTGACGCCCTCGCCGTCCCGCCGCGTGGTCAGCGTCGCGGCGCTGCCGGCGCCGATGAAGGAGTACCGGGACCACACCCCGCCCTGGGCCGCGGACTCCATCAGGAACGTGCCGGGCTCGTCAGCGGCCAGCCGGCGGTAGATCCCCACCGGGGTCAGGCCGTCCGCCAGCAGCGTCATGGTCACCGGGATGACCCGGTGCTCGCGGGCCAGGGCGGCGAAGTCCGCGGCCGAGGGGGTGATGCCGCCGAGCTCACGCATGGGAGTGCCCCGCGATCGGGAAGGTGGTCGGACCGGGCGCCGGCGCGGTGGCCATCGGCAGCCGCCGGCCGTCGAAGCAGGTGCGGGTGCCGGTGTGGCAGGCCGGACCGGTCTGGTCCACCCGCACCAGCAGGGCGTCGCCGTCGCAGTCCAGGGACACCGAGACGACGGCCTGGGTGTTCCCGGAGGTGTCCCCCTTGCGCCAGTACTCCTGGCGGGAGCGGGAGAAGTACGTGGCCCGGCCGGAGGCCAGGGTCCGGCGCAGCGCCTCCTCGTCCATCCACCCGAGCATCAGCACCTCGCCGGTGTCGTGCTGCTGGGCGATGGCCGCCACGAGGCCGTCGGGATTCTTCTTCAGCAGGCTGGAGATGGCGGGATCGAGTGTGGCGGGTTGTTCCATGGTGGTCCAGTCTATGCGCCGTGTAGCGTGGGGCGTGTTATGGCGAACGACACTGACAGGGCCCCCTCGAGGGACTTCACCGCCGCGTCCCGGGACGCGCTCGTGGAGGCACTGCTGTCCGCCGGCCCGGGCCAGCCGACGCTCTGTGCGGGCTGGCAGACCCAGCACCTGGCCGCGCACGTGGTCCTGCGCGAGCGGTCCGCGCTGGTGGCCGGACTCGTGGTGAAGCCCCTGCACGCACGACTGGAGCGCCGGACCCTGGAGCTCGGTGACTCGGCCGCCGCCCCCGCGGCCTACCAGGAGCTCGTGGCCCGGATCTCCGCCGGCCCCTCGGCCGGGCACCTCAGCGGGCGGCTGCAGCACCTGCCGGCGGTCCGCCGGGCCGCCCAGGCCGCCAACCTGCTCGAGTTCTACGTCCACACCGAGGACGTCCGGCGCGCCCAGCACCGCTGGGCGCCGCGGCGGCTGGCGGAGGAGTACGCCGACGCCCTGTTCACCGAACTGGTCCGCTCGGCGCGGCTGCGCTACCGCTCCGAGGACACCGGCGTCGTCCTGGCCCGCAGCACCGGGCAGCGGGTGGTGGCCCGCAGGCCCGGACCGGGCGAGTCCTCGCGGACCGTCTCCGGACCGGCCGGGGAGCTGGTCCTGCACGCGTTCGGGCGGCGGGACAACGCCCTGGTCCTCGTCGACTGACGCTCAGGCGGGCCGCGTCAGGTACCGGTACCGCGCCGCCGTCGTGAAGCCCAGCTCCGCGGAGAGCGCCAGCGCCTTCTCCGAGCGCTCCTCCACCTGCATCCAGATCCCCTCCAGGCCCATCCGCACGGCGTGGTTGAAGATCGCGTCGATGACGGGGCGGACCATGCCCCTCCCGCGCAGGTCCCTGCGCACCTTCAGGGCGTACACGCCCCCGAAGGCCCCTCCCGGCCCGTCGTGCACGATCGAGACCTTGGCGATCGCCGCCAGCACGCCGTGCTCGTCGGGGTAGCCATAGAACCGGCTGCTGCCGCCGGCGAGCAGGCGCCGGTGGACCATCCGGCTAGCCGGGTCGATCCCCTCGGCCGAGCTGCCCATGTGGACATCGAGCCACGCGTCGGTCAGGGTCTCGGAGACCCCGACGCGCGGGTCCCAGGCGGTGTCCCGGGGGATGTCCTCGCGACCCAGCCACAGCACCCGGGTCGGGACGACGCTCTCGTAGCCGCGCTGCACGAGCAGGTCGGCCAGCCGCTGCTGGCCCTCGAGGAAGTCATCGTTCTCGCCGGCCGTCCCGGCCGGGCCCGGCACCGCCGCCGCGTCGAGCCACGTTCCCGACGCCGGCTGCCAGACCTGGAAGGTCGGGGCCAGCCAGCGCTCGGCCGAGCGGCGCTCCACCTCGTCGATGGCGGCGGAGATCTCGGCGGGATCGCGCGGCATCGCGGTGGACAGCACGCTGTTCGCCCGCCGGGTGATGCCGGAGGAGAACCGCACGGACCAGCCCTTGACCTGCTGGACCTCGATGGCGGGCCAGCCGAGCGCCGTCAGGCGTTGCAGCGCGAGCGGGGTGATCCCGGGCTCCTCAGCGGACAGGGTGACCAGCCTCCCGGATGGCCCGCTTCACCCGCGCGATCATGTCCACGGGGCCGAAGTGGAAGATGGACGCGGCCAGCACGGCGTCGGCACCGGCGTCGATGGCCGGCGGGAAGTGCTCCGGGGCACCGGCGCCGCCGGAGGCGATGAGGGGGACGGTGGTGACCGCGCGGACGGCCCGGATCATCTCGAGGTCGAAGCCCTCCTTGGTGCCGTCAGCGTCGATGGAGTTCAGCAGGATCTCCCCGACGCCGCGCTCGGCGGCCTCGCGGCACCACGCGACGGCGTCGATGCCGGTGCCCTGCCGCCCGCCGTGCGTGGTGACCTCGAAGCCGGAGGCCACGGAGGGGTCCTCGGTGCGGCGGGCGTCCAGGGACAGCGTCAGCACCTGCGAGCCGAAACGGCGGGTGATCTCGTCGATGACCTCGGGGCGGGCCACCGCGGCGGTGTTGATCGAGACCTTGTCCGCGCCGGAGCGCAGCAGCCGGTCCACGTCCTCCACGGTCCGCACCCCGCCGCCGACGGTCAGCGGGATGAAGACCTCCTCGGCGGTCTTCCCCACCACGTCATAGGTGGTGGAGCGGTCGGCCGTGGAGGCGGTGACGTCCAGGAACGTCAGCTCGTCCGCCCCGGCCTCGTTGTACCGGCGGGCAAGCTCGACCGGGTCGCCGGCGTCCCGCAGGTTCTCGAACCTCACGCCCTTGACGACCCGGCCGGCGTCGACGTCCAGGCAGGGGATGACGCGTACGGCAACGCTCATGGAGGGTCCTCTCAGATCCGGATGGCGTGGATGGCGGAGACCAGGATGGCGCGGGCGCCCATGTCGTAGAGCTCGTCCATCACCTTGTTGGTCTCCTCCTTGCGCACCATCGAGCGCACGGCCACCCAGTTCTCGTCCTGCAGCGGGGAGATGGTCGGCGATTCCAGGCCCGGGGTGACCGCGGAGGCACGCTCCAGGTTCTGGCGGCTGACGTCGTAGTCGATCATGACGTAGCGACGTGCCACCAGCACGCCCTGGAGCCGGCGGAGCAGCACGTCGAGCCCTTCGGGGCGCTTGCCGGTCTGGCCGATGATGATGGCCTCCGAGCGCATGATGGGCTCACCGAAGGTCTCCATGCCGGCGGCCTTCAGCGTGGAGCCGGTCTCCACCACGTCGGCAATGGCATCGGCCACGCCCAGGTTCACCGAGGACTCCACGGCGCCGTCGAGGTGCACGATCTTCTCCGGCTTCACCGACTGGGTGGCCAGGTAATCCTCGAGCAGTCCGTCATAGCTCGTGGCGATGCGCTTGCCGGCCAGGTCCGCCAGGCACGAGAACCGGCCGACCGGCGCGGCGAAGCGGAAGGTCGACTTGCCGAATCCCAGCGCCATGATCTCCTCGGCGGAGTCCCCCACCTGGGCGTCCTGGAACAGGTCCCGTCCGGTGAGGCCGATGTCCAGGGTGCCCTGGCCGACGTAGACGGCGATGTCCCGGGGGCGCAGGTAGAAGAACTCCACCTGGTTCTCCGGGTCCATCATCACCAGCTCGCGGTTGTCGCGCCGCTGGAGGTAGCCGGCTTCCTGGAGCATGTCACGGGCGGCCTCGGACAGGGCGCCCTTGTTGGGAACGGCGATGCGCAGCATGGTGCTGGGTCTCCTGGGGTGGGTGACGAGTGGGTGGGCGGGCGGTCCCGGGGGACGTGCCGGCTAGAGGTGCCGGTAGACGTCCTGCAGGGTCAGGCCCTTGGCGATCATGAGCACCTGCAGGTGGTACAGGAGCTGGGAGATCTCCTCCGCAGCCTCGTCATCGGACTCGTACTCCGCGGCCATCCAGACCTCGGCCGCCTCCTCGACGATCTTCTTGCCGATCCCGTGGACCCCGGAGTCGAGCTCGGCGACGGTGCCGGAGCCCTCCGGCCGGGTCTCGGCCTTCTGGCACAGCTCGGCGAAGAGTTCATCGAAGGTTTTCACCCCTCCAGCGTACCGACCGTGGAGCACCGCCCGGGACCGATCCCGTCCTATGTGAAGCCCGGGGCCGGTCCCGGGCGCCTCAGCGCAGGGCGAGTTCGGTGAGCACGGCGGCCTGGAAGGCCTCGTAGCCCTTGTCCTCGCTGGAGCCCTCGAGGCCCGCGCGGTCCAGGGCCTGCTCCTCGGTGTCGCAGGTGAGCACCCCGAGGCCCACCGGGGTCCCCGTGCGCACGGACACGTCCACCAGTCCGGTGGTCGCCCCCGCGCAGACGTACTCGAAGTGCGGGGTGCCGCCGCGGATCACGACGCCGAGGGCCACCAGCACGTCGAAGCGCGGTGCCAGCCGGGCGGCGGCGACCGGCAGCTCGAAGGTGCCCGGGACGCGCACCTCCACGGCCTCGATCCCGGCCTCGGCGGCGGCCCGTCGCGCACCGGCCAGCAACCCGTCCATCACCTGCTCATGCCACTGCGAGGCGATGACGGCCACGCGCAGTGCCTCGGCGCGGGCCCCCGTCATGTCCAGTCCCTGCGGGGCTCCGTGTCCGCTCATGCCTGTCCTCCTGTTGTCATCGGTGTCCTGGTGGTGGACGGGGTGGTGGGGGTGGTGCTGCTGCGGTCCGGCACCAGCTCCCCGGCCAGCCGGTGGGCCATCCGGTCCCGCTTGGTGGCCAGGTAGCCGCGATTGTGCTCGGTGACCGGGGCCGGGCTCGGGACGATCTGCTCGACGTGGATCCCCGCGCGCGTCAGCTGTTCGGCCTTGTCCGGGTTGTTGGTGACGAGCCGGATGCGGAACAGTCCCATGCGCCGCAGGATCGTGGCGGCCGAGCGGTAGCTGCGGGCGTCCGCCGGCAGGCCCAGGTGCTCGTTGGCGGCCACGGTGT
Organism: Micrococcus sp.; assembly: GCA_029961105.1. Classification (GTDB taxonomy): domain Bacteria; phylum Actinomycetota; class Actinomycetes; order Actinomycetales; family Micrococcaceae; genus Citricoccus. The sequence goes on from JASBVO010000011.1 coordinate 157,562, forward strand.
CCATGCCCGCATCCTGCAGGGCATAGGTCATGATCTTGTTGGCCAGGCCGATCCCCCGGCCCTCGTGGCCACGCAGGTAGATGACCGTCCCGCCCTCGGCGGCGCTCTGGCGCAGGGCGTGGTCCAGCTGGGCACCGCAGTCGCAGCGTTCGGAGCCGAAGACGTCCCCGGTGAGGCACTCGGAGTGCAGCCGGACCAGCGGGGCCCGGCCGGAGGCGTCCATCCGGTCCGGCACCGGTGCGCGCAGCACCATGTGCTCGGCGCCGGTCTCGTGGTCCGGGTGCACGGAGACCTCGAAGGTGCCGTACCGGGTGGGCAGGCTGACCGTGGGCACGGCGGTGGAGGCGGGGCCCTTGAGCGCCGGGTCCTCGCCCGTCTCCAGGTAGGCCACGAGGTCCTCGATGGAGACGAGGGGCAGGCCGTGGCGGTCGGCGAACCGCCGCAGCGCGGGCAGGCGCATCATGGTGCCGTCGTCGTTGACGAGTTCGGCGATGGCGCCCACCGGGGCGCGTCCGCCCAGTCGGGCCAGTTCCACCGCGGCCTCGGTGTGGCCGCGGCGCTGCTGCAGTCCGCCCTGGGCGGCGATCAGCGGGAAGAGGTGGCCGGGCCGGCTGATCAGGTCCGGGGTGGACGACGGGTCGGCCAGGACCTTCAGCGTGGTGGAGCGGTCCGCGGCCGAGATCCCGGTGGTGGTGCCGGCGATCGCGTCGCAGCTGACGGTGTAGGCCGTGCCCTTCGGGTCCTCGTTGCGGTCCGTCATGGGCGGCAGCTCCAGCCGGCGGGCGACGTCGGCCGGCATCGGCACGCACAGCACGCCCGAGGTCCAGCGCACCGTCAGGGCGACGAGTTCGGGCGTGGCGGCATCGGCGGCGAAGACGATGTCCCCCTCGTTCTCCCGGTCCTCGTCATCCACCACGACGACGGCCCGCCCCGCGGCGATGGCGGCCACGGCCGCCCCGATCGGGTCCAGGTGGATCGCGCTCATGCCCTCGCCCCCTCGGCCTGTGCGGCCCGGTCGTAGTCGTGGAGCCGGGCCGCGTACTTGGCCAGGACGTCGACCTCCAGGTTCACCCGGTCCCCGACCACGCGGGCGCCCAGGGTCGTTGCGGCGAGCGTGGCCGGGATGACGCTGACCTCGAACCAGTCCTGTCCGGGGGACGGGTCGCTGACCGCGGACACGGTCAGGGAGACGCCGTCCACGGCGATCGACCCCTTCTCGGCCACGTACCGGCCCAGTCCCGGCGGCAGGGCGATGCGCACCTGGCGCCAGTCGCCGTGGACCTCGATCCGGGCGATGGTCCCGGTGCCGTCGACGTGGCCCTGGACGACGTGGCCGTCCAGCCGACCGGTCGCCGGGACGCAGCGCTCGAGGTTCACGCGGTCGCCGGGGGCCAGGGCGCCCACGGTGGTCCGGCGCAGGGTCTCCCCCATGACGTCCACGGTGACGGTGCCCGCCTCGGGCCGGATGTCCGTGGCCGTGAGGCAGGTTCCGTTGACGGCGATCGAGCCGCCGTCCTCGAGGCCCGCGATGGACTGGGGTGCGTGCAGGGTCAGCCGCGCGGCGTCCTGCTCGGGCAGGGTCGCCAGGTCGGCGACCGCGCCCAGTTCGGTGATGATTCCGGTGAACATGGTGTTTCCTTCGGGAGGTGTTTCAGGCAGTGAGGTGGATCAGGACGTCCTGGCCGAGGCGGCGGGGCCCGCCGGTCTCGGCCTCGTCCAGGGTGAGTGTTCGGGCCTGGCCCAGGGTGGTGTTCGCGGGCCAGTGCAGCCCGGAGGGTCCGTGGCCGATGACCAGCGGTGCCTGGTAGACGAACAGTTCGTCCACCAGGTCCGCCGCCAGCCAGGCCGAGAGCACGGTGGGCCCGCCCTCGATGAGCAGGTGACCGGGCGTGGCGCCCCCGTGGGGCCAGGGGCCGCCGCGGGCGGCGAGCCCGGCCAGGACCTCGGCCGGGTCGTGGCTGCGGACCTGCAGCCAGTCACGGGGCACGTCGCGTAGGCCCTGCACCACGGGGACGGGCTGGACGGGATACTCCGTGCCGTCGTCCCGCCGGGCGGTCAGGCGGGGGTCGTCCGCCAGCACCGTGCCGGTGCCGACGATGATCGCGTCGACCCGGGACCGGACCGCGTGGGCGTGCCGGCGGGCTGCGGGTCCGGTGATCCACTGGCTGGTGCCGTCCGCGGCGGCCACCCGGCCGTCGAGGGACTGCGCCAGGTGGCCGGTGACGAAGGGCCGGCCCGCATCCCGGGCCGCGAGCCAGCGGCCGTTCAGCGCCCGGGCGGGTCCGGCGAGGGCGCCGGAGAGCTGCCGGACGTCGAGCCCGGCGGCGCGCAGCCGGGCCGCCCCGCCGCCGTCGTCACCGGTGGGATCGGCGACGGCGTAGCGCACCGACCGGATGCCCGAGGCCAGGATCGCCCCGGTGCACGGGCCGGTGGAACCGGTGTGGTCGCAGGGTTCGAGGGTGACCCAGAGGGTGGCCGAGGCAGGATCGTGGCCTCCGGCCCGGAACTGCTCGAGGGCGTCCACCTCCGCGTGGGCCGTGCCGCGACCGCGGTGGTGGCCGGTGGCCACGACCTCGGCCGGACGGCCCGGGCCGGGCGCGGAGGTGATGACGGCGCCCACCAGCGGGTTCGCCCCTCGCGGACCGCGCAGGGCCGCCTGCACGGCCACCTCGAGGACGGCCTCCTCGGTGACTCCCCCGGCCAGGGTGCCGGTCACGGTGCCGGTCATGGCGCGGAGACGGTGGCCGGGGACTGCGACGCCGGGTGCACCGTCGGGTCCGGGAGGAGCGTCTCGACCTCCGGCTTCTCGTGGGCCTTGGCGTGGACCCAGACGAAGAACCCGACCAGGGTGAACGCCCCGTAGAACAGGTACATGAAGGCGCTGGCGTAGTAGCCGGCGCTGAAGAGCAGCGGCACGCCGACGACGTCCACGGCCACCCACACCAGCCAGAACTCCACCCAGCCCCGGGCCATCCCGTAGGTCGCGATGAGCGAGCCGACGAAGGTCCAGGCGTCCGCCCAGACGGGCTCGTAGGAGCCCAGGGCGCGGAACAACGGGGTCAGGGCCACGGTCCCGACGACCATGGCGGCCACGATGCCGACGCGCGCCTTCCAGCCGGCCCACTGCGGGGAGATGGCCGTGTCGTCGCCGGGCCCTGCCCGGCCCTCGCGCTCGGCCTTCGCCCGGCGCCACTGCGTCCAGCCGTAGACGGAGACGGCGATGAACATGACCTGGCGGCCGGCCTGTCCCAGCAGGTTCGCGGTGTCCGCCCCGCCGAACAGGCTGGAGAGGAAGACCGTGAGCAGGATCAGGTTGCCGATGATGCCGACCGGCCACGCCCAGACCTTGCGGCGCATGCCGCCCAGGGCCGAGGCCAGTCCAAAGATGTTGCCGACCACTTCCCGCACCAGCAGTCCTCCGCCGGCGACGGGGATATACCAGTTGAACAGGTCGACGAGCCACCGCATGCTTTCCATGATTCTCCCTTCGGAACGCGGCGGCTCCGGGGAATCATGCTGCGAGTCCGCCCTCCGGTGTGGGTACGGACCATCGCGGGTCCGCGTCCACGCCGAACGGCGGGGCTGCACGTGCTTCTCCCATCCAGACTGTGACTGTCGGTACCGGAATTCCACCGGTTCAACCGTTCATCGGCACTGCGGATGCAGGCCGACTCGCGGGTCGCGGACTTTGACCGCCGGTTCGGATTTTCACCGACCCCGGAGCACGTTGGACCCCATTGTGCCACGGACCTGCACACATCCGCTGACAGCGGGGTGTCGGACGTCTCAATGTGTCATCTCAGCCCAGGGCCGCCCGCCTCAATCCGTCGATGGCGGCGTCCGGGTCGTCCGCGCCGTACACGGCCGAGCCGGCCACGAAGACGTCGGCGCCGGCCTCGGCCGCCCGCAGGATGGTGTCCGCGGTGATCCCCCCGTCGACCTGCAGGGCCACCGGAGTGCCCGAGCCGTCCAGTGCCTCCCGGGCGCGCCGGATCTTCGGCAGGACGACCTCGAGGAAGGGCTGGCCGCCGAACCCGGGTTCCACGGTCATCAGCAGCAGCAGGTCCAGTTCGGTGAGCATGTCCAGGTAGGGCTCGACGGCGGTGGCGGGCTTGAGCGCCATGCCCGCCTGCGCGCCCCGGGCGCGCAGCTCGCGGGCCAGCCGGATCGGTGCACCCGAGGCCTCGGCGTGGAACGTCACGGATTCCGCACCGGCCTCGGCGTACTCCGGGGCCCAGCGGTCGGCGTCCTCGATCATCAGGTGGATGTCCAGGGGCAGGTCGGTGGCGGACCGGATGGCCTGCACCACGGGCAGCCCGAGGGTCAGGTTGGGCACGAAGTGGTTGTCCATGACGTCCACGTGCACGGCGTCCGCGCTGCCGATCCGCGCCAGCTCCTCGGCGAGCCGGGCGAAGTCGGCGGAGAGGATCGACGGGTGGATGTGGATGCCCCGGGTGTGGTCGGCGTGGTGGGGCATGGCGTGGGTCACGAAGGGGTCCTCTCGGTGGACGGCTTCCGGAACAGGGCCATGAACATGGCGTCGGTGGAGTGCAGGTGGGGCCAGAGCTGGGCCGTGCCCGGCGCCCCCGCGGTGCCCGCGCCGGAGACGTCGCCGGCGGCCACCGCCTGCAGGGCCCCGGCCGTGTCCAGCAACTCCAGCCCCGGGTGCCGCTTGAGCAGGTCCTGGACCTGGAACACCGTCTCGGCCGGATGCGGGGAGCACGTCACGTAGCCGAGGACGCCGCCGGGTGCCAGGGCGGTGACGGCGGAGTCGAGCAGCTGGCGCTGGAGCTCGGTGAGCGGCCCGAGGTCGGAGGGCTGGCGACGCCACCGTGACTCCGGCCGGCGGCGCAGGGCTCCCAGGCCCGTGCAGGGGGCATCGACGAGGACCCGGTCGAACGGCTCGCGCCGGCCGGCCCCGACCTCCGCGCCGATGTCCCGGCCGTCGCCGCAGCGCACGGTCCTCGCCGCCTCCGGCACGGCGGCCAGGGCCTGCTCCACGAGCCTCGCCCGGTGTTCGGCGACCTCGTTGGCGAGCAGGGCGGCCCCCCGCTGGTGGGCCAGGGCGGCCAGCAGCGCCGCCTTGCCGCCGGGGCCGGCGCACAGGTCGAGCCAGCGCTCCCCCGCCGCCGCGTCATGTCCCGTCCGGTCCAGCGGCACCTCCGCCAGGGCGCGCGCCGTGAGTTGCGAGCCGACGTCCTGCACGCGGACGGCGCCCTCCCGCACCCCGGGCAACCGGCCGGCGTCGCCGCCGTGGTACAGCGCCGAGTCCGGCGCCAGCGGCCCGGGCTCCGCGCCGGCCTCCAGGACCGGTGCGAGCTCGCCGAGTCCGGGAAGCGCCACGAGGTTCACCACGGGCGCCGCGTTGTCCGCCTCGAGCAGGGCCTCGAGCTCACTCGTCGGCCGGCCGTGGTTGGCCAGCGACTGGCGCAGCGCCCGGACGATCCATCGCGGGTGGGAGTGGCGGATGGCCAGGGCATCGTCGCCGCCGGAGGCCGGGGCCAGCCGCTCCAGCCAGGCATCCCGGTCCCGGGCGCTGACCTTCCGCAGCACGGCGTTGACCAGGCCCGAGGGACCGGCGCCGACCTGCTCGCGGACCAGGGCCACGGTGGAGTCCAGGGCGGCATGGGCGGGCACCCGCATGCCGAGCAACTGGTGGGCGCCGAGCCGCAGGGCATCGAGCACGGGGCGGTCGAGCTTCTCCAGGGGCCGGTCAACGCAGTCTGCCAGGACGGCGTCGTAGAACCCCTGGCCGCGCAGGGCCCCATAGGCCAGCTCGGTGGCGAATCCCGCGTCCCGGCGGTCGAGGCGGTGGGCGGCGATCCGGGACGGCAGCACGAGGTTGGCGTAGGCGTCATCACGGCTGACCGCCGTCAGGGTCTCGAAGGCCGCCAGCCGGGACGGCTCCGCGGACCGCCGGCGCTGGGACGGGGCCGTGGCGGAGTATCTCCGCGGCCCGCCCGAGGTGCCGCGGTTGCGGGTCCGGCCGCGCTCGTCGCGGCGGTCATGACCCCGGTCGCCGCCTCGGTCATTGCCCCGGTCACTGCGTCCCCGGTCGTCGCGCCGCTCGCTCACCGTGTTCCTTCCGGCCCGGTGAGGAACCGGGCACCCTCGGGCAGTCCGCGGCCCCAGTCGGCCGCTGCCATGATCTTCTTCCCGGCCGGCTGGACGCGCTCCAGGCGGATGCTGCCGTCGGCGCACTGCAGGTGGACGCTCTTCCGGCCCACGGCCAGGCTGCCCGGGGTCCGCGGGCCCGCCGGCGCTCCGCCGCCCGGGGCGGGGAGCTCCTCCGGCAGCGCGCCGACGAGCTTGACCCGCGCCGGGGCGTCCGCCGCCGTGCCGTCGGCCAGCAGCGCCCAGGCCCCCGGCTCCGGGGTGGTGCCGTTGATGCGCGCCGCCACCTCCGCGGCGGGCCGGCCGGCGTCGACGTATCCGTCCTGCTGGTCCAGCTTCGGCGCCAGGCTCGGTTCCCCGGACTGGGGCTCGGCCCGGGCGGTGCCGTCCTGGAGACCGGCGAGGGTCTGGGCCAGCAGCCCGGCGCCGCTGACGGCCAAGTCGGCCAGCACCTCACCGGCGGTCTCGCCCGGAGTGAGCTTCCGGGTCAGGCGCGAGAACACCGGTCCGGTGTCCAGGCCCTCCTCGAGCTGGAACACGCAGGCCCCCGTCACGGCCTCCTGGCGGATGATCGCGTGCTGCACCGGCGCGGCACCGCGGTAGGCGGGCAGCAGCGAGAAGTGCAGGTTCACCCAGCCGTGCCGGGGCAGGGACAGCCCCGCCGCGGGCACCAGGGCGCCATAGGCCACGACGGCGGCCACGTCCAGGTCCAGCGCGGCGATCCGGTCCAGGGTCTCCTGGCCGGCCTGCCCGGTGAGCCGGGAGGCGTGGAGGACCGGGATCCCCAGCTCGGCAGCCCGGGCCGCGACGGGCGAGGGGGTCAGGGTCCGCTTGCGGCCCACGGGGGCATCCGGGCGGGTGAGCACGGCCACCACCGAGAACCCGGACTCGACCAGGGCCTCCAGCGAGGGCACGGCCGTCTGCGGCGTCCCCGCGAACAGGACGCGGAAGCCAGTGCGGTCTGCACTCATCGTAGGCCCCCGAAGCTCGAGCTCACGGACTTGGCACGGTCGGCCTGCGTGGTCCCCGTGACGCGCCCGTAGCCGGCGTCCCGCAGCCTCCGCCGCGAGTCCTTGCGGTCCTGCCCCGTCAGCCGGTCGATGTAGAGCATCCCGTCCAGGTGGTCGACCTCGTGCTGGAAGCAGCGGGCGGTCAGGCCCTCACCGCGGTACTCCACCGGCTCGCCGGCCGCATCGACGCCGCTCACCACGGCTTCGGCGTACCGCTCGGGGTGGTAGCGCAGCCCCGGGACCGACAGGCAGCCCTCGCCCGGCTCGGTGACCAGTTCCCCGTCGGTGCGCAGCACCGGGTCGATCACGTGCCCGCGCTGGCCCTCGACGTCGAAGGTGAAGATCCGCAGCCCCACGCCGACCTGCGGGGCCGCCAGGCCCACGCCGCCCACGTCGTCCATGGTCTCGAACATGTCCTGCACCAGGCGGTGCAGGTCCGTCCGGCCCGGACCGACGGCGGCCGCAGGAGTACGCAGGACAGGGTCGGGGAAGGTGCGGATGGGAAGGACGCTCACGCGCCCACCTTAGTCGCGCCCGGTGTTGAATCCGGCTCCGGAGCCGAGGGCGGAGGTGGTCCGATGGGACGGAGCGCCGGACCGGCGCTGTCGGCGACCTGGGAGTAGCCCCAGACCTGGCGCAGGGCCCAGAACTTCCGCCAGTGCTCCGGGAGCACCTGTGGATTGGCCTGGTGCGCCACGACCTCGGTCTGGCCCAGTGCCACCCCCAGCAGGACCGGCGCGTCCCCGTAGCGCCAGGGCTCCCAGGTGCCGGTGGCGGGGTCGACGAGGGACTCCTCGGCGCGCAGGCCGGCCACCAGCTGCATGACGACCTTGGCGTCGAGGGACTTCACCCGGCCGTCCCGCGTGGTGCCCTTGGTCTTGTAGTCGATGATGCAGGTCCGCCCGCCGATGGTGGCCACCAGGTCCAGGGTCCCGGCGTAGCCCACGGTCGAGTTCCACACGGTGAGCTCGGTGGCCACGGGGCGGACGTCGTAGAGGTCCCACCACTCGTCGAAGCGGTCCGCGTAGGCCCCCTCCCCGTGCTCGGCCAGCACGGCACGGGCCTCGGCCATCCGGTGCGGCCTGCCCAGGGCCCGCAACCCGACCTGCTCGGCGTAGTCGTGGACGCGGTCCCCCCGGGCAGCAGCCTCGTCCCGGTAGCGCTCGGCCGCGCTGGAGGCCTGCCGCGCCACCGACTTCAGCTGGGGCCGGGAGCCGAGGACCTGGGGCAGGCGCGGATCCTCGATGACGGCGGTGGCGGCCATGTGACCCGCCCAGCCACTCAGGTCGGCGGCCTGCTGGCCGATCACCGTGGTGATGGAGGGGACCTCCGGCACGCCGTCCAGGCTGCGGGCGTACATGCGGCCGTATTCGGTCTGGTGGGCGAGTCGGGGCTGCGTCATGGTCACCCATTCTCCCATCCGTCCGGACGCGATAAGGGCGGCGCCCACCGGCGGGGAGCAGGCGGGGTGCAGGCCGGTGAACACGCCGCTCCCGGCCCCGATTGGACGATCGGGTCCGGCGTGCAGTAGAGTCATCTCTCGTTGGAAATCACGGTGACTGGTTTTTCCGGTCACCAGTTTTCTGTGCGGATGTAGCTCAGTTGGCTAGAGCGCCACCTTGCCAAGGTGGAGGTCGCGAGTTCGAATCTCGTCATCCGCTCGCAAGTCTCCCAACCCTGGTGGGGTGGCCGAGAGGCGAGGCAACGGCCTGCAAAGCCGTGTACGCGGGTTCGAATCCCGTCCCCACCTCGCATCGGTCGCCATCCGCTAGGATGGGGTCCTGCAGCTGAAGGATTCCGGGTCACCGGAACCCCTGAGCGCGATTAGCGCAGCGGTAGCGCGCTTCCCTGACACGGAAGAGGTCACTGGTTCGATCCCAGTATCGCGCACGGACGGAACGCCCGGCAGGGCAGTCCGGTCCACGCGGATGTAGCTCAGTTGGCTAGAGCGCCACCTTGCCAAGGTGGAGGTCGCGAGTTCGAATCTCGTCATCCGCTCCACACACCGGAAGGCCCTCCCGATCGGGAGGGCCTTCCTGCTGCCCGGGGGCTGTGCCGGCCGGCAGCGGCGCCGGCCGGCACAGGTGCCCGACTACAGCCCCGTCTCCCCCATCTGGCCCTCGCGGACCAGGGCGGTCATGCGGGACACGGTGCGGAAGTACTTCTTCAGGTAGCCGCCGTTCATCATCTCGTCGGTGAACAGGCGGTCGAACGGCACGCCGGAGGCGATCACCGGCACGTCCTTGTCATAGAGCCGGTCGGCCAGCACCACGAACCGCAGGGCCATCGCCTGCTCCGTGATCGTCTCCACGCCATGCAGGACCATCACGTCGATGTCCTCCACCAGCTTGCGGTACCGGCTCGGGTGGACCCGGGACAGGTTGGCGGTGAGGGCGGCGAAGTCGTCGCGCGCCACCACGCCGGCCTCCGGGAACTGCTCGCGGGCCACCTCCAGGAGCCTCTCGTCGTCCAGCGGTTCCGGCGCCTCGGCCAGGCCGCGGTGGCGGTAGTCCTCGCCGTCGATCCGGATCACGTCGAACTGATCTGCCAGCACCTGGATCTCCCGCTTGAAGTCCTGGGCGGCGAAGCGCCCCTCGCCGAGCGAGCCGGGCAGCGTGTTGGACGTCGCCACCAGCCGCACGCCGGCGTCGGCCAGCTCGCGCATCATCCGGGACATCAGCACGGTGTCGCCGGGGTCGTCGAGCTCGAACTCGTCGATGCAGACCAGGGTGTACTCCTTGAGCACGTCCACGGCCTTGCGGAAGGACAGGGCGCCCACCAGGTTGGTGTACTCGACGAACGTGCCGAAGGCCTTGGGTCCCGGGGCCGCGTGCCAGAGCGAGGCCAGCAGGTGGGTCTTGCCCACGCCGAAGCCGCCGTCCAGGTAGATCCCGGTGGCCGACGTCGCACCGTTGCCCCCGCGGCCGCCCCGGCCGTTCCCCGACCGCTTGTCCCGGCCCCTGAAGAGGCCGAGGAACCCGCCGCCGGATCCGGCGTCACCGCCGCCGCGGCCCCTGACGGAGGCGGCGAAGGCCCGCAGCCGCTGCACGGCCTCGGCCTGCGAGGGATGCGCCGGATCGGGGATGTAGGTGTCGAAGGAGACCTCGCCGAAGCGGTAGGACGGCTGGAAGCCGGCCAGCAGGTCCTCCGCGGACACCTGCGGGGTACGGTCTGCGAGGCTGATGATCTCGGCCACGGGCGGCTCCGTCCTAGCGGTGTAGAGAGGCGTGAAGGGGGTGAGGACAGGGCAACTCTACCGGTCCGGCCCGCCGCACTCCCGGTGGCGGGTCCGCTAATTACCTTGCGAGAATGTGGCGTAATGTGAACACCGGAGGCCTCCCACGGGCGTCCGCCCGTCCCCGTCGATAGGGTGGACCGCGGACCGTGACGGCCCCAGCCCCGCAGCACCTGAGGCGGGGACCCGCGAAGCGAAAGGCACTGCCGAGGATGACCACCACCGCAGACACCGCTGGCATCGACAAGTCCAGCGGATACGCGCACCCGGACAAGCTCGTGTCCACCCAGTGGGTCGCCGATCACCTCCAGGACGAGAACGTCGTGGTCCTGGAGTCCAACGAGGACACGCTGCTCTACAGCACCGGCCACATCCCCGGCGCCCGGAAGATCGACTGGCACACCGAGCTCAACGACCCGGTGGCCCGGGACTTCATCGGCCCGGAGGAGTTCGCCCGCGTGGCCGGGTCCAAGGGGATCACCCGGGACACCACCGTCGTCTTCTACGGGGACAAGTCCAACTGGTGGGCCGCCTACGCCCTGTGGGTGTTCACCCTCTACGGCCACCCGGACACCCGCCTGATGAACGGCGGCCGGGACAAGTGGATCGCCGAGGGCCGCGAGACCACCAAGGACGTCCCCCAGGTCGCGCCGGTCGAGTACCCGGTCACCGAGCGCGACGACACCACCGAGCGGGCCTCCCGCGAGGACGTGCTGGACCACTTCGGCAAGCCGCTGATCGACGTCCGTTCCCCGCTGGAGTACACCGGCGAGGTCACCCACATGGACGGCTACCCCCAGGAGGGCACCCTGCGCGGCGGGCACATCCCCACCGCGGCGTCCGTGCCGTGGGCGAAGGCCGCCAACGAGGACGGCACCTTCAAGTCCCGTGAGGAGCTGGAGAGGATCTACAAGGAGGACGCCGGCCTCGGCGAGTCCGACGACGTGGTGGCCTATTGCCGCATCGGCGAGCGGTCCTCCCACACCTGGTTCGTGCTGCGCCACCTGCTCGGCTACGAGAAGGTCCGCAACTACGACGGCTCCTGGACCGAGTGGGGCAATTCCGTGCGCCTGCCCATCGCGATCGGCGCGGACCGCGGCGAGCTGCCGCGATGACCGCAGCAGGACTCCCCGAGACGCTGCGGGGGATCGTCGAGGACTTCCAGTCCGTGCCGGACCCGGAGAAGCTGGAGCTGTTGCTGGAGTTCTCCGAGGAGCTGCCCGCGCTGCCGGAACGCTACGCCGGGCACGAGGACGAGATGGAACAGGTCACCGAGTGCCAGTCCCCCCTGTTCCTCGCCGTCGAGCTCCACGATCCACGGTCCGGGCAACCGCAGGCCCCCGACGCCGGTCCGGCATCGCCGGACTCGATCGTCCGCCTGTTCGTCTCCGCGCCACCGGAGGCACCGACGTCGCGCGGCTTCGCCTCGGTGCTGGCCCAGGGTCTCGACGGGCTGCCCGCCGGGACCGTCCTGGCCGTCCCGGCGGACCTGTCCTCGCGGCTGGGCCTGCAGAAGGCCCTGACCCCGCTGCGGCTGCGCGGCATGTCCGCCATGTTGGGCCGGATCAAGCGGAACATCTCCGACCGGCTCGGCTCCGGCCAGACCGCGGGGTGACCGGGCGCCCGGTCCGGTCGGCGGCGACACCGGCCCTGCGCGCCCTCGCGCGGGCCGGCGTCGACCACGAGGTGATCGGTTTCGAGTCCACCGCGGCGCCGCGCTCGGCGCCGGCGCCGGGACGGGCTCCCGGACCGGGGTACGGAGCCGAGGCCGCCGCGGTGCTGGGACTGGACCCCGCCGAGGTGTTCAAGACGCTGATGGTGCAACTCACGGACGGGTCCCTCGCGGCCGCCGTCGTCCCCGTGTCCGCCACCCTGGACCTGCGCGCTGCCGCTACCGCCCTGGGGGTCAAGAAGGTCACGCTGGCCGATCCGGCACTCGCCGAGCGCCGCACCGGCTACGTGGTCGGCGGGATCTCCCCGGTGGGCCAGAAGCACCCGGCCCCGACCGTCGTCGACGCCTCCGCCCTCGACCGACCCGGCGTGTACGTGTCCGCGGGGCAGCGGGGACTGGAGGTGAGGCTGGCGCCCGTTGACCTGGTCTCGGTGACGTCGGCCGTGGTCGCGAGGATCGCGACGCCTCGCTGAGTCCTGCTCAGTCCAGGGCGGAGGCGCCACCCGTGGTGGCCGTCAGGGCCTCGGCGATCGCGTTCTCGGTGGCCTGCAGCACCTCGGACACGGAAGCGTTGGTGCAGGGGCTGCCCACCGGTGTGAGGGCGGCGGCGCGGGTGTGCTCCTTGTCCGCCTCCGGGAAGAGCCGGTGCAACAGCCGGGTGCTGCGCATCAGGGAGATCAGCGGCCAGGTGGTCTCGTCGGCGGGCTGCGTGCCGCGCAGCACCGCCCGCAGGGTGTTCTTGAGGTCCTTCTCGAAATGCTGGTCCTTTTCCACGTAGCGGGTCCGGTGGAACACCCACAGCACGATGCTCTCGTCCTCCTCCAGGATCCCCCGCTTGACCAGCGAGGCGGCCACGGCGTCCCGCAGTGACTGGCGGGAGAAGCGGTTGATCCACTGTTCGGCGTCGCGGTGCCGGGTGAAGGCGCGGATGATGTCCCAGACCTGCTCGAGGGGCCACTCCAGGTCGGCGGTGTGGGCCCAGGCCGGCGGATTCGGGTCGGCCGCGAAGACCGGTGCCGGGTGCTCGATGCTCTGCACGGTCGTCTGGGTCACCGTGAGGCGGCCGCGGCGGGCCAGGTCGGCCAGCGCGGCCCCGGCCAGCCCCAGGCCGACGGTCGGCCCGTCCAGCAGCAACCGGCCCTTCTCGTCGTCCAGGCACAGCAGTAGGAAGTACTCGGGAAGGTTCAGGGGTCGATCGGTGACAGCCTCGTTGCTGTCCGTGATGGCCTCATTCATGCCCCCATTGTGCCGCACGGCCCTCCGGCTTCCGCCCCCTTGCCTGACGGTAGACCGTGACCATCCGCTGTCCGACCGTGACGGCGGAGGCCACGGCCAGCAGGGCGAGCACGACGGTCAGGATCCAGGGGTCCAGCCCGAGGCCGGTCAGTCCCGCGAAGACCAGGGTGACCACCAGGCGCTCGGCGCGTTCGGCGATCCCCGTGTTCGCGTCGAAGCCCAGGGACTCGGCCTTGGCGCGGGCGTAGGAGACCAGCTGGCCGAGGATGAGGCAGGCCGCCGCCGCGGTCCCGGCCGGCGCCATCTCGCCCGGACCGAAGAACCAGAGCATCAGGCCCAGGAAGACGGCGGCGTCCTGGACCCGGTCCAGGGTCGAGTCGAGGAAGCTCCCCCACCGCCCGGAGCTCCCGGCGAGCCGGGCCATCACGCCGTCCAGGACGTCCGAGAAGATGAACAGCGTGATGGCGACCGTGCCCCAGAACAGCTCGCCGACCGGGAACAGCAGCAGGGCACCGAGGACCACGCCGAGGGTGCCGATGATCGTGACGGCGTCCGCCGTGACCCCACGGTCCAGCAGGAACCTCGCCGGCGGCGTGAAGATCCGCGTGAACAGCGCCCTGGCGTGCCGGTTGAGCATCAGGTACCGGACCCGCCGGAGGTCGAGGCCTGCCGCGCGTCGAACGCGGCCTCGGCATCCGCCCAGGCCTCGGCCACGACGTTCCGCACGGTGTCCAGGGTGACGGTGATGTTCTTCGTCTGCGCGATGACCGGGAGGAAGTTGCCGTCGCCACCCCAGCGCGGCACGACGTGCTGGTGCAGGTGCGCGGCGATTCCCGCGCCGCCGGCCTTGCCCTGGTTCATGCCGAGGTTGAATCCGGTGGCCCCGGAGGTCTCCCGCAGGGCGGTCATGGCGATCTGGGCCAGCCGGGCCAGTTCAGCCGTCTCCTCCACCGTCAGGTCGGTGTAGTCCGGCACGTGGCGGTAGGGACAGACCAGCAGGTGGCCGGCGTTGTAGGGATAGAGGTTGCACAGCACATAGGCCGTGGTGCCGCGCGCGACGATGAGCGACTCCTCGTCCGACCGCGCCGGCGCGGCACAGAACGGGCAGCTCGACTCGTCCCTGACCTGGTCCTGTCCCCCGCTGACGTAGGCCAGCCGGTGTGGGTTCCACAGTCGCTGGAAGCCGTCCGGCGTCCCGGCGAGCTGGAAGTCGTCGGTGACCGGGCCGTCGTCGGGCCCCGGCACCGGCTCGTCCTGCTGCCCCGGCCGGGAGGTCACTGGATCTCCCGGTTCCTCACGGCGCTCACGATGCGCTCGACGGCCGTGTCCACGGGGACCCCGTTGTCCTGGCTGCCGTCCCGGAAGCGGAAGGACACGGCGCCGGCCTCGGCGTCCTCGCCGCCGGCGATCAGCACGAAGGGCACCTTCTCCTTGGAGGCGGTGCGGATCTTCTTGGGGAACCGGTCCGAGCCGTCGTCGAGGCGGGCGCGGATGCCCTGGGCCCTGAGCTTGGCGACGACGTCCGCCAGGTAGTCGTTGAAGGCCTCGGCCACCGGGATGGCGACGACCTGCTCCGGGGCGAGCCACGCGGGGAAGGCGCCGGCGTAGTGCTCGGTCAGCACGCCGAGGAACCGCTCGATGGAGCCGAACAGTGCGCGGTGGATCATCACCGGGCGCTGCCGGGTGCCGTCCGCGGCCTGGTACTCGAGGTCGAAGCGCTCGGGCAGGTTGAAGTCGAGCTGGATCGTGGACATCTGCCAGGTGCGGCCGATCGCATCCTTCGCCTGGACGGAGATCTTCGGGCCGTAGAACGCTGCGCCACCCGGGTCGGGGACGAGGTCCAGTCCCGAGGCGGTGGCGACCTCCTCGAGGGTGCGCGTGGCCTCTTCCCAGGCCTCGTCGTCACCGACGAACTTCTCCGGGTCCTTGGTGGAGAGCTCTAGGTAGAAGTCGTTGAGGCCGTAGTCCTTGAGCAGGTCCAGCACGAAGGTGAGCGTGGTGGCGAGCTCGTCCTTCATCTGCTCCCGGGTGCAGTAGATGTGGGCATCGTCCTGGGTCATGCCGCGCACGCGGGTCAGGCCGTGCACGACGCCGGACTTCTCGTACCGGTAGACCGCGCCGAACTCGAACATCCGCAGGGGCAGCTCGCGGTAGGAACGTCCGCGCGAGGCGAAGATCAGGTTGTGCATCGGGCAGTTCATCGGCTTGAGGTAGTAGTTCTGCCCCTGCCGGGTGATCTCGCCGGTGACCGGATCCCGCTGCTCGTCGATGTGCATGGGCGGGAACATGCCGTCCGCGTACCAGTCCAGGTGCCCGGACACCTCATAGAGGTGCTGCTTGGTGATGTGCGGGGTGTAGACGAACTCGTAGCCGGCCTCCGTGTGCCGGCGGCGGGAGTAGTCCTCCATCTCCTTGCGGATGATGCCGCCGCGGGGGTGGAAGACGGGCAGCCCGGAGCCGAGCTCGTCGGGGAAGGAGAACAGGTCCATCTCCGCGCCCAGCTTGCGGTGGTCGCGCCGTTCGGCCTCGGCCAGGCGCTCCTGGTAGGCCTTGAGGTCGTCCTTGGTGGGCCAGGCGGTGCCATAGATGCGCTGCAGCTGCTTGTTCTTCTCGTTGCCGAGCCAGTAGGCCGCGGCCGAGCGGGTCAGCGCGAAGGCATTGGAGATCAGTTTGGTGTTCGGCAGGTGCGGGCCGCGGCAGAGGTCGCACCACACGGTCTCGCCGGACTTGCGGTCCACGTTGTCGTAGACGGTGATCTCGCCGGCGCCGACCTCGATGTTCGCGCCCTCGCCGACGGCGTCCGCCTGGTCCTGCTTGCCGAGTAGTTCCAGCTTGTACGGCTCGTGGGCCATGGCCTGGCGGGCCTCGTCCTCGGTCACCACGCGGCGGGCGAAGGCCTGGTTCGAGTTGACGATCTTCTGCATCAGCTTCTCGATGGCCTTGAGGTCCTCGGGGGTGAACGGCTCGTCGACGTCGAAGTCGAAGTAGAAGCCGTCCGTGATGTACGGGCCGATGCCCAGCTTGGCCCCCGGCCGCAGCTGCTGCACGGCCTGGGCCATGACGTGGGCGGTGGAGTGGCGCAGGACGTTCAGGCCGTCCTGCTCGGAGATATCGACGCCCACGACGTCGGCGCCGGCCGGGACCTGCCGGCTCAGGTCCTGCAGCTCGCCGTCCACCCGCATCACGACGGTCGTCTTCTGATCGGCGAACAAATCCGTGCCGGTGGTGCCCGGGGTCACCTCCCGCGGTTCCGAGTCGACGGTGATGGTGATCTGCTCGCTCTGCGGCGCCTCGGACACGGGCCATTCCTCCTTGGTTGGGGCTTCACAGCTGGTGGCATACGGTGGCCACCGCCAGCCACGGGACATTCTAGGGCAGGGGCGCAGGTCGGGCGCACGATGGGACGGACCGGCGGGACACCGGACGGGGGTCGCCAGGGCACGGCATGGACTGCGACGTAGCTCCATCCGGTGGCCTCTGCCCCGAGATGCGGGGCGCCGGGAAGCACCTCCCGGTCGGCTTCAGGCAGCTGCCTCTGGACGCCAGTAGGTGTTGTGCCGGGGGCGCTGGTGAGGGTCGCGGTAGGCGGCCGGGATGAACCAGGGGACGCCGTTGCGCATCGAGACCGTCCACGCGCCCGCGTGCACGGCGTGATGATGGTGCGAGCACAGCAGCACGCCGTTATCCACGGAGATGGGCCCGCCGTGTTCCCAGTGCTCGATGTGATGCGCCTCGCACCACGGGGCCGGGATCGTGCAGCCCGGTGCGGCGCAACCACCGTCGCGGGCGGTGATCGCCCGACGCAGTTTCCTCGTGAAGAGCCGCTGGGAACGGCCGAGATCGAGGAGCTCCCCGTCTCCGCCGAGGACCACCGGTATCAGCTCGGCATCGCACGCCCAGGCCCGGATCGTGGTCGGACTGATCTCACCGGCGTAGGACGCTGAACTGACCCGCAGGTCCCGGTCCCCGGGCTCCGGCCCGGCCGGCGATACGGCGGGGCCGAACCGCGAGCGCTGCTGACCCCGAATCGGATATCGACGAGGTGCCGCGTCGTCGTCGGGAGCTGGCCGATCATCTCTGGTGGGTTCGCCGTTGCTGGGGAGATGGTCCTCGGAGCGGAGTGGGCGGTCCCCGCCCCATGGATCGGCTTCGAGACTGGAGTCGCAGCAGGGTTCCGGGCACACTTCTGCGTCGAAACCGGCCGATCGACGACTGGGGAGTTCGGACGCCGGCCTGAAGTCATGGTCGAACAGGGTCTGGTAGTCGATGGTCACCAGCACCTGCGGGCGGGCCCCTCCCCCGCCGTCGGGGGTGTCAGCACCGGCGGTCAGGGCGAGGGCACCCGTCAAGGCACTGATCAGCCCATCCAGTTCCTGCTGGTTCCGGGTCCGCTCGTCGAGGTCATCAGGGTTGCTGGCCGGAGTGTTCCAGCCCACGGCCTCGCCCGCCATCGCGGCGGCGTACGCTGCCGCCCGTTCCGCGGCGGCCTGGGCTTCCGCGTCCCCCGCGGCCCGGATCTGCTGCGCCCACAGAATGCCGGGATCTGAGAACGCCTCTGCTCCCTCCAGCCCGTCAATGTCGCGGAAGCCACCGGACTCGCGGTCCCCCTCCAGGTCAGACTCCACGTCGACGTCGGCACCGCACGTGCTCTCGCCCTCGGATTCGACGGCGGCGTCGGCGGGGGTGTCGGCAGCGGTGTCGGCGGAGGTGACGGCGGGCTCGATAACCCCGGTGGCGGTGATGACGGCGGGTGCCTTAGGCCCGGTGGCAGCAGTCTCGGCGGGCGCCATGGATTCGGTGGTGGCCGTGCCGGCAGAGCCCGCTCCTTCCGGAGTCTTCTCGACGTCGGCGGGCTGGGCGACCTCGGCGACGTCGGCGACGACGGCGGCCTCATTGGCGGCGTTCTCGCCTCTCCTGGGGTCGGTACCTGTCGCGGCCCCGGTGGCCTCGGCTGGACCCGGGACGCTCGTCCCGGAAGGCGTGGATTCCTGGACACGGAGGTTCGACGCGGCAGAGACGATGGTCTTGAGGACTTCGTGCTGTCCGTCAGTGGCCACCAGGGTCCAGCGGTGCAACCCGGTTCGCCTGCCCCGGTAGAACAGCCCCTGGGCGACTCGACGCTGGGCATCGGTGGGCTCGGCCCCGTCCGGATTCACCAGTGCGTCGAAACGAACCCGCCAGTGCGCGCAGACCTTGCCCAGGGCGTCCGGATCCAGGACCCGTGCAGAACTCACCAGTGAGCGTTCTCCCTCATCAAGCAGCCTCGCCACCTCGGACGGGGACACCTGGGTGTCAGCGGAGTCGCTGTGGGCGCTGACCAGCGTGGCCGCGATGACGTCCACCGCGCCCGGATCCAGCTCCGCTTCCGACGCGGCTCGCGACAATAGCGGCAACCGGGGAGGCACCGTCTGGGTGCGATCGAGACTCGAGGTAGCGAGCACCTGCCGCGAGCGCTCAATCCGCGCCTTGGCCTGCCGACGGGAGATGCGCAGGTGCTCCCGCAGGTACTCCACGGCATTGCGATAGGCGGACTTGCCCTCGGGGATGCCCAACAGCTCGCTCCGACTCGCGTGTTCACCGAACAGCCGGTCCGTGTGACCGGCCAACGCAGTCTGGGCGCCAGAGACGACCCGGCCCAGCTCTTCCACCGAGGCGTGCAGTTCGGGGAACGTTCCCCGAGGCGGTAGTACCTCTACTGGAGTCTGTGCGAAGGCCTCTTCGAAGCTGATGTCCTCCACGACGTCCGCATACAGTCCCCACTCATCGGCAGGATGCTTCCTGTCAGCGACCGGTAAGTGCGGCAGGCGGTCCACCAGCATCGGATCGGCGAGACGGCCGGCCAGCTCTCCGGTCAGGGCCCGGGCGGCATCGAGGAGTTCCGGCAGGCTCCAGTCCGACAGCTCGTCAGGAACTCCCTTGCCCATCGTCTCTCCTCCTTCCCGCCGCCGGCTCCGCCTCGACGGACCCAGGTCGTCCCCCTAGTACATATATTCGAACATGGGGCGCGGACACGATAGGAGCCCGACGCTCGACTGGGGACACGCCCGGTGACCGGGTCGGGTGTGGAGTCATCGCACCCGGTGTCTGGCCGTCCGGCCGTGCTTTCCCTACGCTGGGTGGCCACCGCCACAGTCTCCATGCCCGTTCCAGGCCGTTCCAGGCCGTTCCCGCCCACGCCAGCCCACGCCAGCCCGGAGGACACCGTCATGCCCCCTGCCCCGTACCGGCGGCCACCCCGCGTCCGCGTGCACAACTTCGCGGTCTCACGCGAGGGGGTCGCCGCGGGATTCAACCAGACCCTCGAACGCCCCTTCGGCGATCTCGACCCCACCGAGCTCATGAGCTGGGCCGGGGCCACGGACAGCTGGCCCAATCGCACGGACCCGGGCGGCAGCCGCGGCCTCGACGACCACATCGTCCGCGATTTCACGCACAACATCGGCGCCGAGATCATGGGCCGCAACAAGTTCGGCCCGGTCCGCGGAGCGTGGCCGGACGAGGAGTGGCGGGGCTGGTGGGGTGACGACCCGCCGTTCCGCACTCCGGTCTTCGTGCTGACCCATCATCCCCGCCCGTCGTTCTCGCTCAGCGACACGACGTTCCACTTCCTCGACGCCAGTCCCCAGGACGCCGTGAAGGTCGCCTTCCATGCGGCCAATGGCAAGGACGTCCGGATCGGCGGCGGCGTCACCACCGTCCTGGAGTTCCTGGACGCGGACCTCATCGATGACCTGCACGTGGCCGTCGCACCCGTCGAGTTCAGCGACGGACTGCGCCTGTGGTCCAGCCCCACGGACCTGGAGGACCGGTACCAGCACGAGAGCGTCCCAAGCCCCAGCGGCGTGGAGCACCACTTCTTCTGGCGTCGGTAGGCCCTCAGTCCTCCGGCGTCGGCAGGAGCTCCCAGGTCTCCGGGTGCGGCACGGGCACCGGGCGGTGGATGTCCAGCCCGCGCAGACCGGCGCCCCGGCGGTCGCCGCCGGTGGCCGAGCTCTCCGGCGGGAGCCCGACGGCGCCACGCACCGTGACCGGCCAGACGCCGGTGTCGTGGTGGGGGATGTCCCGCGACACACCGGGACGGGCACCCGCGGGAGCCCTGGAGCCCGAACCCCACGGTACGGCCTCTCGCCCCTGATCCGTGCGGGCACCGCCGGAGCGGGCAACCGAACGGTCCCGGCGCAGCCAGGCCCGCCACGCCTCGCGCGAGCTGTCCAGGTAGTCCGGGTCCGGCAGCGTCTCGGGCCGGTGCAGGTCCCAGGCGCGGATGGCCTGCAGGCTGATGGCCTTCGGCCCGGTCCGCCGCGTGGTGCCCTCGATGAGCATCAGCCGGGCCGAGAACAGCATCTCCCCGGTCTCGTGCTGGGCCTCCGTGAAGAAGGACGCGTCCACGCAGCCGGTGCCGTCGTCCACGGAGATGAAGACCACGCGCTTGCCGCTGCGCATGGGCGGGGTCTGGGTGGCCACGCGCACTCCGGCCACCAGCACACGGGACTGCGAGCGCAGGCTCAGCAGGTCCTCCGCCGCCGTCACCCCGAGCGCGTCCAGGTAGGGCCGGTGCGAGTCCATCAGGTGGGCGGTGGTGTCCATGGCGGTCAGGTCGAGCTCGGTGCGCACCATCTGGTCACGGCTCGGGGGCGGGAACATCGGCACGATCGCCTGCGCCTCGGTGTCCGGCAGGTCCAGGGACAGCTGCCCGTCCACCTGCCGGCGCCCCGCGGTCCGCCTCCTGCCGGTGGGGGTCTCGCCGAAGGCCCCGGCCGGGGCGCCGGCGTGCTGCAGTTCCAGGTGGTGCACCAGGTCGGTGCGCGAGGCCCCGCCCGGAGGCAGCAGGCAGTCCAGCGCGCCCAGCTGGGCCAGCCGCTCCAGGTTCCGCCGGGTGGGCCGGGCGCGGTCGCGCACGTCGGCCAGCGAGGCGTACGGCTGCCCGGCCACGATCCGCTGGACCTCGCGCTCGCTCAGCCCGGACATCGAGGTGAGCGCCAGGCGGATGCCCCACCGGCCGCCGTCGGGATGCGCAGGAGCACCCGGCACCTCCGGGTGCGCGGGCACCCACTCCATCCGGAAGCTCTCCGTGGAGGCGTTGATGTCCACCGGCAACACGGGGATGCCCATTCGGCGGGCCTCGGCGATCATCAGCCGGCGCGGGTACATGCCCGGGTCGTGCTCGAAGATCCCGGCCAGGAACGCCTCCGGGTAGTGGGTCTTGAGCCAGGCCGAGTGGTAGGTGGGCACCGCGAAGGCCGCGCCGTGGGCCTTGCAGAAGCCGAAGGAGCCGAAGGCGTGCAGGGTGCCCCAGACCTCGTCGATGACGTCCAGCGGATACCCCTTCTCCAGCGCCGCGGCCCGGAAGCAGGCTTCCACCGTCTCCTCCTGCGGGCCGCCGATCTGCCGGCGGAACTCGTCGGCCTTCGCCAGTCCGCAGCCGGTCATCGTGTCCAGGGTCCGCAGCACCTGCTCGTGGAACACGGTCACCCCGTGGGTCTCGGCCAGCACCGGCTCGAGGTCCGGGTGCGGGTACCTCGCCGCCGCGAAGCCGTGGCGCTGCTCGAGGAACGGGCGCACCATGTCCGACTGCATGGGCCCGGGACGGAACAGGGAGATGTCGATGATCAGGTCGTTGAACTCCACCGGCGCCATCTTCCCGATCAGCTCCCGCTGGCCCGGGGACTCGATCTGGAAGACCCCGAGGGTGTGGGTGGTGCGGATCATCCCGAACGTGGCCTCGTCGTCCAGCGGCACCTGCTCCAGGTCGATCCGCTCCCCCGTGGTCCGCTCGATCTCGTCCAGCGTGTAGGCGATCGTCGACTGCATGCGCACCCCGAGCACGTCCAGCTTGAGCATCCCCATGGGGTCCATGTCGTGCTTGTCGAACTGGCTCATGGGCAGCTCGATGCCCGAGGGCTGGACCGGGGTCCGGTCCAGCAGGCTCGCATCCCCCAGGATCACCCCACAGGGGTGCATGGCGATGTGCCGCGGCAGCCGGTCCAGGCGTTCGGTGAGGTCCACCAGCAGGTCCAGCTGTTGCTGCCCGGCGGCCCGGCCGGACTCGACCTGCTCGGCGAAGCCGCGCAGCTCCGGCATCCGGTCCATGGCCTCCCGGAAGCTCGAGGCGGAGAACCGCCACAGCTGCTTGGCGATCGTGTCCACCTGCTCCGGTTCCATCCCGAGCGCCATGCCGGCATCGCGCACCGCCCCGCGCGCCCGGTAGCCGTTCTGCATGCTCATCAGCGTGGTGCGCTCGGCCCCGAACCGGGCGAAGATCGCCTCGTAGACGTCGTGCCGGCGGGCTGACTCCACGTCCACGTCGATGTCCGGCAGCGTGGAGCGGTCGTTGGACAGGAAGCGCTCGAAGACCAGTTCGTGCCGCATCGGGTCCACGGCGGAGATCCGTAGCAAGTGGTTGACCAGGGAGGACGCTCCGGAGCCCCGCGCCGAGACCCGGACCCCCATGTCCTCGATCATCCGCACGACCTCGGCCACGGTGAGGAAGTAACTGGCGAAGCCGAGCCGGGTGATGATCCCCAGCTCGTGCTCCAGCCGGTCCTCCAGGTCCCGGCCGGCCCGCGACGACGAGAACCGGCTGCCGCTGTACAGCTGGGGGAAGCGGGCGCGCGCCCCGGCCAGGGTGCGCTGGCGCAGGACGGTGACCGGGTCGCCGTCGATCCCGATCACCGAGGCCTCCGGGACCGTGGGCCGGCCCCAGCCCAGGTCCGAGCCCGGGTCCAGCCGGCAGGCGTCGGCCAGGGCGTGGGTGGCCTCCAGCAGCGCACCGGCGCCCTCGGCCCCGGCCTCGCGGCAGACCTCGCGGGCGACCTGGTGCATGGGCCCGGCCGGCTTGAGCCAGCCCTGCCCGTTGGGCTGCAGGTCGGCCAGGGTCTCCAGGGAGCTCAGGGCGCGAGCGGCATCAAGGACGTCGGCGGTGGCGGCGCCGTCCGGGGTGGCGTACCGCACCGCGTTGGTCAGCACCGCCGGCACCCGGGTGTCCCGGGCCGCACGGAGCATCCTCACGGCATGCGCGGCCGAGAGCTTCTCCCCGGGCGGGGACAGGTGACAGACCACCTCCACCCGCAGCGCCCCGGCCGGCAGGGCCGCCTTCCAGCGGCGCAGCAACGCCCGACCGGCGGTGTACTTGCGCGCGGCCATCAGCTGCCCGACGTCGGATCCCGGTCCCAGCAGCACGAACAGTTCCGGCGGGGCGCCGTGGTGACGGCCGGCGGCCCAGTCGGCCAGCTCGGCCACCGTGACGTACGGGGAGCCGCCGGCGGCCCCGCCCGTGGTGTGGGCGTGGGCCGCCGAGACCAGCCGGACCAGCGCCCGGTAGCCGCTGCCCGCGGTCCTCCCGCGGGCCAGCACGACCACCCGGCCGGCGCTGCCCAACGACCCCCCACCGGCCGGGGGCAGTCCCCAGCGCACCGCCAGGTCCACGCCGACCACCGGGTCCAGGCCGTGCCCCAGGCAGGCCCCGACGTGCTTGGCCGTTCCGTACAGGCCGTCCCGGTCGGTGCAGGCCAGGACCTCCGCACCGTCAGCGGCGGCCGCCGCGGCCAGTTCGCCCGGCCAGGACACCCCGTAGTGGGCGCTGAAGGCGCTGGCCACGTGCAGGTGGGGGAACCCGGGGGCACCACCCATCACGCGCTTTCCCGCAGGCGCACGGCGGCACCGTCATGGATGCGGACCAGCCGCCACCGGCCCGAGTCCAGGTGATGGGAGATGTCCAGCGTGAGCAAGGGTGAGTTGCGGGCCTTCTCCAGGCGCACCTGCACCCGCCAGACCTCGTGGTCCACCAGTCCCGCGCCACGGCCGCGCTCGGCCCGGGGCTCCTCGGTCCACCAGCGCCGCCGCTCGTACCAGCGCACCGGCTCGGCAGCCAGCACGTAGTCGCGGCCGTTCCACTCCAGGCGCAGCGGCACCCCTGCGGTGGTGCATCCGACCCTGACCGATTGCGTGAAGATTCCCATGGGAGCTGATACCCGTCCTTCTCGTCGTGCCTTCTCATTGCCGTCGACACCGGGGTCCGCTGTGGCTCCGGGCCCGCCGTCTGGGAAGGAACGGCGAACCGGAACCGGGATGACCCGGTCTGGCGGTGGGAAGTAGCGGTCCGAGGGGAAGGTCCGGCCGTACTCCCACCATGGTATTCGAACGCGTGTTCTAACACCAAGAGTGAGGCTACGGAGGGCACCGGACACGATAAGCGCGCAGGTCACCGGGGCGTCCGCGGTCGCCCCTGGGTCAGGAGGCCGGTGCGGCGGGATCCCGGTGCGGCGGGGCTACCAGGACGGAGGAGTCACCAGGACGGCAGGACCGGCAGGGGGCCGCCGGCCTCGACGCCCCCGGCCTCGCCGCGGGCCAGCCAGGCCAGCAGTCCCTCCCGGTCGGACTCGACCCGCAGGCCACCGTCGCCGACCACCCACTCATCGCGTTCCTCGGTCACCAGGGTCATCCCCGGCGCGCCCTTCGCGCGCATGGTCCGCACCGCGGCCTCGACGGCATTGAGCAGCGAGTCCGGATCGGCCTCCTCGATGGTCCACGCCGTGTCCAGGTCGTCGTGGTGCACGACGACCTCGGAGATGCGCAGGGCGACGATCGACGTCACCGGGATCTCCTTGCCGTGCAGGTCCACGGACTCCACGGCCAGCTCGCCGCTGAGCCGCCCGGACTGCTCCGCGAAGAACGCGGAGGACTCGCGAAGGCGGTTGAGCAGTTCCTCCCGGGGCAGGCCGGCCAGCTCGTCGATCTCCCGGTCCCGCGCCTCCCGGGAGGCGTACAGCTGCTGTTCCTCACCGGTCGTCGCCCAGTCGATCAGGCGGACCAGCGCGCGGCCGTTCGAGGCCAGGTGCGCCAGGACGTGCGCCCGGGACCACCCCTCGCACCGTGACGGGGCCCGTAGCTCCTCCTCCGACAGGGAGGCGGCGGTCGCCTCCACCATGGCGGTCTCCCGGCCGAGGCGGGACAGGTCGGAATGCAGGCGCGCGGGATTGATCATGCACGCCACCCTATCCGTGAGGCGCACCACAGGCCATCGGTCCGCGGGCTTCATCCAGACCCATCCCGAGCCGATCCAGAGCGTGTGGATCTCAAGGGGTCGACACCCCCCCGACCCCCCCGGCGGATGACCGGGGAAAGCCCTCATATGACACGCATCACTGTCCTGGAACCCTTGAACGCAGTCCCGTGGCGGTCCGCCGTCCCGACGATCCGGCCACCGCCGGCACCCCCCCCTGACCCGACCCGAGAGGACCGACGGACCATGTCCCAGTCACCCACCCTCGCCGCCCACGATCCGCGCAAGGAGGCACGCACCGCCAACTGGGTGGCCGCGATCGTCTGCTGCGCCCTCGTCTTCGACGGCTTCGACCTCACCATCTACGGCACCGTGCTCTCCACGCTGCTCAACGATCCCAGCCACATCGGCCAGCTGGACGGCATCACTGCCGGGGCCCTGGGCTCCTACGCCCTGATCGGTGTCCTCGTCGGCTCCCTGACGTGCGGCTTCCTGGGAGACCACTTCGGCCGCCGCCGGCTCATCCTGGGGGGCATCGCCTGGTTCTCGATCGGCATGTTCATCACCGCCCTGACCACCTCGGTGGCGGCCTTCGGCGCGATGCGCCTACTCACCGGCCTCGGGCTCGGCGTCATCCTGGCCACGGCCGGGGCCACCATCGCCGAGTTCGCCCCGGCCGGCAAGCGCAACTTCTACAACGCCATCGTGTACTCCGGCATCCCCGCCGGTGGCGTCCTCGCCGCGCTGCTCGGCATCGTGCTGCTCGAGCCGCTGGGCTGGCGCGGGCTGTTCGCGATCGGTGCGGCGCCAATCCTCGTCCTGCTTCCCCTGGCCTGGTTCAAGCTGCCCGAGTCGCCCCGCTGGCTGCACGCCCGCGGGCGGGTCGAGGAGGCGCGGGCCGCCTCCGAACGGACCGGCGTGCCGCTGGTGGAGGAGATCGCGGTCCAGCAGACCGGGGCCGCACCGGCCAAGCGGGGCTTCGCCGCAGCCTTCTCGCGGGAGTTGTTCCTGCCCACGGTCCTGCTGGGCTTCATGTCCTTCTCCGGCCTGCTGCTCACCTACGGCCTGAACACCTGGCTGCCCCGGATCATGGAGGGCTACGGCTTCGACAAGAGCTACTCCCTGGCCTTCCTGCTGATCCTCAACAGCGGCGCCGTCCTGGGAGGCCTCGTCGCCTCACTGGCGGCCGACCGGACGGGTGCGCAGCGGGTGGTGGCCACCACCTTCGTGCTGGCCGGCATCACCCTGGCGCTGATGACCTTCCAGTTCCCCGCGCCGATCCTGTTCCTGTGCATCGCCGTGGCCGGCGTCGGCACGCTCGGCACCCAGGTCCTGATCTACGGCTTCAGCTCGAATTACTACCCGACCAACGCCCGGGCCGCGGGCGTCTCCTGGGTCGCCGGCTTCGGGCGCATCGGCGGGGTGCTCGGCCCGCTCATCGGCGGCTGGCTCACCGCCGCCGGCGTCGGCGGCAGCACGGCCTTCTACATCTTCGGCGGCGTGGCCCTCTTCGGGGCCCTGGTCACCATCGCCGTACCCCGGCAGCGCCGGCTGGAGCAGGCCCAGGACCTCGCCGTGGACGGTCTTGGGGCAGCCGGCACCGCCGGGGTGCCGGCCGCCGTCGGGTCCGCCGGCGCGGGGCTGCGTGGCTGAGCCGGAGGCCACGCAGCGCAGGCCGTGAACCCCGCGGCCCGCTGCCGTCCCTCAGTCCCCGGGACGGTAGCGGGCCGCGAGCTCGCTGCGGGACCGGACGCCGAGTTTCCGGTAGATCCGCGTCAGGTGGTACTGGACCGTCTTCTCGGCCAGGAACAGCGTGCGTGCGGTCTCCTTGTTGGTCGCGCCGTGGGCCACCAGCTCGACCACGGCCTGTTCCTGCGCGGTGAGCTCGATGTCGGCCCGGCCGGCCGCGACGAGCACCGGGTCCCCGGGCTCGTCGACCGTCCCGGTGTCGATGCCCGTCGCCTTGAGCTCGCGGTCGCAGCGGTCGACGTACGTCACGGCGCCCAGGGAGTCGTAGAGGTCCTTGGCCACCTGCAGGACGGAGGAGGCCAGCCGGCGCTTGCCCGCCCGGCGCATGCTCTGCCCGAAGGCGAAGCTGATCCGGGCCCGGAGGTAGGGCCGGTGCAGGCCCCGCAGGTGTCCCAGCGCGGCCTCGAAGTGGTCCCGGGCGGCCTCCGGGTCACCTTGGGCCGCGAGCAGGCGCCCCCTCGACCAGGCCATCCGGGCCTGGTCCGAGGGGACCATCCGTTCCCGGTGGAGGCCCTCGAACGCCGTCAGGAACTCCTCGGCCTTGCCCAGGCGGTTCGTCATCACCAGCGCGTTGACGTAGGTGTCCTGCCAGGGCCAGAAGGAGACCCGGCCATCGGTCCACGGGTCGATCTCGGTCAGCGGCTCCAGCGCCTCCAGGGCGCTCGCGTAGTCCGCACGCGCCTCATGGAACCGCGCTCGGGCCAGATGTGCCGGGACGAGCATCGCCCGGTAGGTCCCCGGGTGGACGGCCGCCTTGGACACGTAGTACCTGGCCCGGCCCCAGTCACCCCGCATCGACCAGAGCTCGGCCGCGGTCCAGTACAGCAGCGGACCGATCAGCGGCATCCGTGATGACTCCAGGCGCACCGTGGCCCGGGACACCGTCGCCGCGGCGGCGTCCCAGTCCCCCAGCACCAGCTGCGTCCGCGCCAGCCAGGCCTCGGCCCACAGCGAGATCCGCAACGAACCGCCGCGGTGCTCCGTCGGGGTGGCGGCCTCGAAGTCCACGAGGGCGGACTCCGCCTGGTCGACCCGCAGGGCCAGCCAGGCCGCCCCCATCTGGATGCGCTGCTTCTGCGCGTTCTCCCCGGCGTGGCCGAAGGCCCGCGCGTACGCGGCCTCCGCCTCCCCCAGGCGTCCGCGTGCCAGCAGTCCAAGCCCGTAGATGGCCTCCGACTCGATGTGCGGCGGGGTCCCGGGCGCCGTCAGGGACATCGCGGTCTCCGCCCATCCGGTGATGAGGGATTCGTCCCAGGACGCCAGCCCGTGCAGGACGAAGCGCTGGGCGACCTGCGCCGCCGCGGCCGGGTCCTTGTGGGGATCACTGGCCTGCCAGGCCTGTTCGAAGTGGTGCTGGGCACTGCGGCTCTGGCCGGAGGCCGTGGACAGGTACCCCAGGACCGAGGACCGCAGGGGGGAGGCGGGCATCGCCTCGACCGCACCGGACCACATCTGGGCGCGAGCGATATTGCCTGCGCCGACGAGGGCGTCGACGGCCCGCAGCAACCGGTCGTCGTGGCACTGCTGGTCCGCGGTGAGGCGGGCGGCCGAGAAGAGCGCGGTTGAGACGTCCTGCCAGGAACCCCGGGCGGCCTGGCGCGCGGCGAAGTCCTCCAGCTCGGCGGCCAGCCCGCCGTCCGGTCCCGAGGTGGCCGCCACCCGGTGCGCCAGCCGGTCCGCCTCGGTGGCGGCGACGCCGGCCGCTCGCCGGTGCAGGGCCAGTCGCCGGCTCGGCAGGGCCTGATCATGGACCGCCTCGGCGGCCCCGGGCTCGATGAAGGACACCGCGGAACCGTTGTGGTCCGCGCTCCAGCGCAGCAGCCCGCCGCGATGCGCCTCGTCGAGGGCCGCCGTGACGGCGTCCGGGCCGCTGAGCCCGCTGACCTGCCGGATCTCCGGCAGACCCGCCGGGGAGCCCAGCACGGCCACGGCCTCGGCGACCGCGGTCAGGTCCGGCGAGCCGGCGGCCAGGATCCCGCGGACCCGCGAGCGCACCCGCGCAGTGGGCGGCAGGGACGGGAACCAGCCCTGCCAGGTCTGAGGGGGCAGCTCGTCCAGGAGTTCCAGGATCGGCCGGGGCAGGCCCCCGGTGTGCCGGATGAGCCCCTGGGCCGCCGTGTCCCCGAGGTCCAGCCCGTACCGGTTCCGGGCCAGCACCCTGACCTCCTCCGCGTCCAGGGGCTCCAGGTTCACCTGGCGGACCCGGTATCCGCCGAGCAGGTCCCGGACGCTCTGCGGCAGGTCCTGCGTGTGCGACGGGTCCAGGGTGAGCACGAACAGGACCCGCTTGGACCTCAGCCGCCTCATCACGAACACGAGGATGCGCAGGCTGGCCTCGTCGAGGTGGTGGACGTCGTCGACCGCGACCACCACGGATCCCCGGGTCTGCAGGGTCTCGAGGTGGGTCATCAGCGTGGCGGCGTAGTTGGCGGCCTGCGCCACGCTCAGCTCCGGCACCGGCATCATGGAGGGCATCGGCGCTGCGTCGTACCCCTTGGCGGAGCGCAGCGGCGCGGAGCCCATCAGCTGGGAGTAGCCGGCCAGCGCGAGCTGGGCCTCCCATTCGTCGCCCACCGCGCTGAGCACCTGGACACCCCGGCCGACCGTCCGGCAGTCCTGGAGGAACGCCTCCAGGACGGCCGTCCGGCCGGCCCCCGAGCAGCCCCTGAGCACGACGGCGCCCACGGTGCCGCGGCGGACCTGGCGCAGCATCTCCCGGAGTTCCTCCAGGATGCCGTCCCGGCCGACGAGCGCCTCTTCCGGCGTCGTCTCGTGATCGGGCGCGGCACCTGGCATGCGGACGAGCCTAGCCGACCCCGGGGTGACGCCCGTCACGGGACGGCGTCCGCCCTCATGTCCGTTCAGCCGAGGTCACCGCCGGCCACCGGGAGGACGCTACCGGTCAGGTAGGAGGCCTCCCGGGACGCGAGGAAGACGATCGGCGCGGCCTGCTCGTCCAGGGTCCCGTAGCGCTTGACGAAGGACGAGTCCACCGTCTGGTCGACGATCGCCTGGTACCAGGCCTTCTCCGTCTCCGTCTCCGCCTCCGGCCCCCGCTTCACCTTCCGCGGGGGCGCCTCGGTGCCACCCGGCGCCGTGGCCACGACCCGGACGCCCCGCCCCGCCACCTCCATGGCCAGTGACTGGGTCAGCGCGTTGACGCCGCCCTTGGCCGCCGCATACGGCACGCGATTCATGCCGCGCGTGGCCACCGAGGAGACATTGACGATCACCCCGGAACCCTGCTCCAGCATGGTGGGCAGCACGGCGCGGCAGGACCACAGCGTGGGGAACAGCGAGCGCCGGATCTCACGCTCGATCCTGTCCTCGTCGTACTCCTCATAGGGGCGGGCCCAGATGGTCCCGCCGACGTTGTTGACCAGGACATCGACCCTGCCGTGGGTGGAGACGGCCGCCTCCACGGCCTCGACGGCACCGGCGAAGGTCTCCAGGTCCGCGGTGACCGCGGTGGCGGAGCCGCCGGAACCGGTGCGGCCGGCGTCGTCGGTGATCTCCCGGGCGACCTCGTGGACGAGGTCCGCGCGGTCCACGAGCACGACCGCGCCGCCCTCGGCGGCGATACGCTCGGCCACCTTCCGGCCGATCCCCTGGGCGGAGCCGGTCACGACGGCGACCTGGCCGGCGAAGCGGCCCGGCGCGAGGACGTCCCCTGCGTACGGTGCCACCATCAGGCCACGGCCTCCTTCGCGTCGATCGCGGTGCTCATGGTCCCCTTGGCGTCCCGGGCATGGTCCATGATGATCGCCCGGGCGCGCTCGCGGTCGCCCTGCTCGAAGGCGGTGACGACGTCGAGGTGGTCCTGCGCGACCCGGGAGAAGATCTCCGTGCCCTGCTCGAAGGTCGCGGCCATCTGGGCGTGGATGTCCAGGCGGCGGTAGGACTCGAGCAGGGCGGGGTTCCCGGAGATGGTGAAGAGGTACTCGTGGAACTCCTCGTTGGTGCGCACGTACTCCTCCGGGTCCTTCACCGAGCCGCTCTCGACGAAGGCGACCGTCGCCTCCGCCAGGCGGCGGAATTGGGCAAGCTGCTCGTCGCTGAGCCGGCCCATCATGAGCTCGGTGATCGCCAGTTCCAGGCCCATGCGGGCGTCCAGGTGGGCGAAGCTGTCCTCCTTGCGGAAGTCCAGCCGACCGGTCTGCAGCGAGGAGATCGCCTCGGCGGCGGTGAGGGTGTCCCCCTCGGCCGCGACCTGCTCGGCCGAGGCCGGCGCGCCGGTCTCGGCGTCCCCGCCCGTGGTCTCCTTCGGGGCGAAGCGCTCGAAGTAGAAGTTCGCCGGTTCGATGCCCTCGGTGTCCAGCCACTTGGCCACGGCATTCACCATGGGCGGCGGGCCGCACAGGTACACGTCGACGTCACCCTCGTTGAGGTGCGCCGGCTCGATGATCTGGGTGACGTAGCCGGTGTGCGGGGCGGAGGTGCCGTCCTCCGAGGCGATGTAGTCCCACGTGAAGGTGGGCAGCTTCTCCTCGTACGCACGCAGCCAGTCCAGGCCGACGATGTCCGCCTCGCGGCTGACGCCGTAGATGAGGTGGATCGGGTGGCTCGGCGGGTTCTCGCTGAGCTTCTCCAGGATGGACAGCAGCGGGGCCAGCCCGGTGCCACCGGCCAGCAGCAGCAGGGGCCGCTTGGGCTCGCGCAGGAAGAAGGAACCGAACGGCCCGGTGAACTCGATGGTGTCCCCCACCTGGGCGCGGTCGCGCAGGTACTCGGACATGGCACCCTGCGGGGTGATGCGGACCATGAAGGACGTCGAGTCGACGGCAGGGCCCGAGCTGAAGGAGTACGAGCGCTCCGCATCGGTGCCCGGGACCTTGATGTTGACGTACTGACCCGGCAGGAACGCCAGCTCCGAGCGCTTCTGGGGCTCCAGCGTGAAGGAGATGGTGGACTCGGAGTGCTTGTCCAGCTGGGTCAGCGTCGAGGTGAAGGCCGCCGCCGAGGTCTTGGCCGATTCCGCGGTGGCCGGGATCTGGATGGACATGTCCGACTCCGGGACCGCCTGGCAGGTGAGCAGGTAGCCCTTCTCCAGTTCCTCGTCGGTCAATGCGTCGTCGATGAAGTCACCCGGGTCGAACGTGCCCGAGTCGCAGAACGACTTGCAGGTGCCGCAGGCGCCGTCGCGACAGTCGGCCGGGATGTTGATACGCGCCTTGTAGGCGGCGTCCATGATGGTCTCGAAGTCACCGACCTTGACAACCTTCGTCACGCCGTCTTCAAAGCTGAGGGCTACCTGATGGCCCATGGGTCCTCCTCGGTTCGGGCCGCCTCCCGCGGGGGCCCGGTCAGTCTGGTGGGTGGTGGGGACGCGTACGCGTCAGATCATGTAGATGTCCACCACGTGGTGGATGTAGTCGTTCTTCAGCACGACCTTCTTGCTGAGGATGACCGGCTCGGCCCCGGAGAGGTCGATGGTGTAGAAGCTGGTGCCGAAGTACGTGTCCGTGGACTGGTAGCGGTAGTACAGGGTGAACCAGTTGAACCGGACCTTGACCTGGTCACCGTCGCGCTCCAGCAGCTCGACGTCGGTGATGTTGTGCCCGGTGCGCGGGTCCGGCAGGGACGTTGCCGACGACCGGTCCGTCTTGATGCGGAAGACGCGGTCCTCGATGCCGCCGCGGTTGTCGTAGTAGATCAGCGAGATCTCGGACTGCGGGTCCTCGGTCAGCTCGTCGTTGTCGTCCCACGCCGGCATCCAGAACTCGGAGTCCGGGTGGTAGCACTCGAGCCACTCGTCGAATCGGCGGTCGTCGAGCAGGCGGGCCTCCTTGTACAGGAAGGAGCGGACGGTCTCGAGGGTGACGATGTCCTCGACGGTCTTGACGGTGGGCACCGAGATGGCAGTGGTGGTCATGGGAGCAGCTCCTCGCAGTTCGTGGTGGTCTCGGTCAGGCCAGGGCCGGCTCGGCGGCGGGCTGGTCGGCGGCCGGGGATCCCGCGGCACGGGCGGCTGCCTCCTCGGCGTCGACGGCCTTCTCCAGGACCTCATGCCAGTACTTGTGCTGGATCGGGTAGAGGCCCTCGTCCTCGGTGCGCACGCCGGAGGCGATCACGTCGGTCATGCCCAGGGCCGCGGCCTGCTCGTCCGGACCGTCGATCTGGTGGGTGGAACCGCGGCTCATGTCATTCCACTGGGCGGTGGTGGCCCAGTAGGTCTTGTTGCAGGAGCGGAACTCCTCGAGGTCGTCGGGGGTGGCCATGCCGGTGGCGTTGAAGAAGTCCTCGTACTGGCGGATGCGCTTGGCCCGGTTCTCCGCCGACTCGCCCTTCGGGGCGATGCAGTAGATGGTCACCTCGGTCTGGTCCGCGGAGATCGGCCGGAAGTGGCGGATCTGCGAGGAGAACTGGTCCATGATGTACACGTTCGGGTAGAGGCACAGGTTGCGCGAGATGTTGATCATGAAGTTCGCCATCTCCTCCCC
Organism: Micrococcus sp.; assembly: GCA_029961105.1. Taxonomy (GTDB): domain Bacteria; phylum Actinomycetota; class Actinomycetes; order Actinomycetales; family Micrococcaceae; genus Citricoccus. The sequence goes on from JASBVO010000011.1 coordinate 191,019, forward strand.
GTACTTCTGCACCAGCTCGTCGCGGCGGTCCCACAGCGGGCGGTCCTGGGGGTTGGTCCACTCCTGCCACAGCAGCAGGTGGCCGTGCGGGTAGGAGTAGAACCCGCCCTTGACCTTGCCCCACTTGCCGGCATCCATGGCCTTGGTGGTGTTGGCGGAGTCGCCGGCCGTACGGCGGGCGGTGGTGGCCGCGTAGTTCCAGTGCACGGAGGTCACGTGGTAGCCGTCGGCGCCGTTCTCGGCCTGGACCTTCCAGTTGCCGTCGTAGGTGTAGGTGGACGCCCCGCGCAGCACCTCCAGGCCCTCGGGGGACTGGTCCACGATCGAGTCGATCACCGTCGTGGCGTCGCCCAGGTGCTCTTCAAGTGGCAGCACGTCGGCGTTGAGTGATCCGAACAGGAAGCCGCGGTAGGAGTCGAACCGGGCGACCTTCGTCAGGTCGTGGGAGCCGTTGGTGTTGAAGCCCTCGGGGTAGCCGCCGTTGCGGCCGTCCTTGACCTTGAGCAGCTCGCCGGAGTTCTTGAACGTCCAGCCGTGGAAGGGGCAGGTGAAGGTGGTCCGGTTGTCCGTCTTGCGCCGGCAGAGCATCGCGCCGCGGTGCGAGCACGCGTTGACGATGCAGTTGAGCTTCTCCTCCTTGTCCCGGGTGATGACCACGGGGGTGCGGCCGATGTGCGTGGTGAAGTAGTCGCCCACGTTGGGGATCTGCGACTCGTGCGCCAGGTAGACCCAGTTGCCCTCGAAGATGTGCTTCATCTCGAGCTCGAAGATCTCTTCGTCGGTGAAGATCTCCCGCTTGGCCCGGATGATGCCCTTCTCACGGTCGTCGACCACGGCATCGGTGAGGACTTCCCGGACGTGGGACAGGTTCTCGGTCATGGCGTTCTCCTTCTGGCAGTGACACCGTGCCCGGGGCCGCAGGCCCGCTTCCGGCGACGGTGGCGGAAAGTACGCCTGCCAGTCTGCACAACGGTGACAGCGCTCACATCAGGGGAACCCCTAGGCCTGACCAAGGGGATGATTCATATGCTTTCCCTGCACAGTCCGCGGCGCCGGGCTCTTGGAAATCCGCAGGTCACTGGGCCTATGCTGACCCGCGGGACGAGGCACTGTGTCTCGCGTCACGGCCTCCGGATGCCCGACAGGCACCCACGACGGACGGAGGCGGGAATGCCCGAGCAACACCCGGCCACCGGCTCACCGGTCCACCCGCGCCTCGGCTGCCGACTCGGCGTCGGCCTCGGTGATCGGCTCTGCGTTGCCCTGGGCCCCGACCCCCAGCGCGGCATGGTCCTGGCGCTCCAGCAACCGGGAGACGGCATAGCCGAAGACGATGCCCCAGAAGGCGGAGTGCAGGGTGAACAGGTCCAGCCCCGAGATCGTCACCACGAACGTGACGAGGGCTCCCATGGTGAACGTCGTGGAGAAGGCCGTGACGAAGGCCTGCAGCAGGGCGCGCAACATGGCGATGCCCCCGAGTGCCAGCACGAAGGCCTCCGGGGTGGCCAGCATGAACCGCACGAGTCCGGGCGCCAGCACGGCGCAGGCGAGGGACAGGATGGCGTAGACCAGCGCCGCCGTGTAGTGCCGGTGCCGCTGTCCCGAGGCCGTCAGCAGCGCGTTGGTGGGACCGGTGACGCACGCCGAGACGGCGCCGAACGCCGCGTTGACGAGCGAGAACACCCCCGAGGCGACGGCGAACGAGGTGACCGGCGGACGGTGCCCGGCGGAGCGCAGCACGGCGATGCCCTGGCCGTTCTGCACGAACAGGACGGTGATGGCCAGGGGCACGACCAGTTCGAGTTGGGCCGCCCAGGTGAACTCCGGCGCCGTGAACACGGGCGCGGCGAGGACCGGCCCGTCACCCCGGAGGTCGAACTGCCCGCTGAGCACCACGGCGACGATGCCGACGACGAGGGTGCCCAGGACCGGCGGGAGGAACCGGCCCAGCGCCGGCACCGTGGCCAGGAGGAGATAGGCGATCACCATGGGGGCGGCCACGGCCGGGTTGTCCCGGGTGGCGTCCACGATGTCCGTGCCGAAGCGCAGGAAGACGGCCGCCACCATGGCCATGATGATCGGCATGGGGATCGCGGTCATGACGCGGCGGACGAGTCCCGTCATGCCCAGCGCGAGGACCAGGACGCCGCAGCCGAAGAACGCGCCCACCACCTCCGCGAAGGACAGGTGCTGCAGGGAGGGGCCGAGCAGCACCGTGCCGGGGATCGACCACGCGAAGCCGAGCGGTTGCCGGTACACGAGGGACATGATGATCGTCGCCAGACCGGCGGAGAGGAAGATCCCGAAGACCCACGAGGCCAGTTCGGCCTGGGTCAGGCCGCCTGCCGTGCCCACGGCCAGCGTGACGGCGATCGGCCCGGACGCGGAGAAGATCACGCCGATGAGGCCATTGGTGGCGTACTCGGGCGCCAGGTCCCGCCAGGCCCGGCGCAGTCCCGCCGGCCGCGCTGCGGGGCGTTCGAACAGTGGTTCGCGGGCCGGCGCGGCCGAGCGCGGCGGATTCTCCGTCGTCGTCATCCCCGCTCCTGTTCGTCGTCCTCCGCATCGGCGGCTCCAGTCCATCACGACCGGCAGCCCCGCGGCCGCCGCCAGGGTCGCCCAGCGCAACCTGGGTATGGCATGCCCAGGCTGGGCCGGGGCGGATACGGCTACGGCTACGGGAGCAGGGACGGGACCGGGAGCAGGGACACGAGGCAGAGGAGGCCGCGGTGACGGCAGGGATGACCACGGGAACGGACACCACGGGACCCGGGTCCGGCACCGAGCTCGGAGACTTCCTCAGGGCGCGGCGCGCGCTCGTCGGCCCGCCCCGGCACGGCGGGGGCCGGCGTCGGGTCCCGGGACTGCGCCGCGAGGAGGTGGCGGCCCTCGCACGGGTGAGCACCGACTACTACACCCGCCTCGAACAGGGGCGGCACCGCCGGCCCTCGGACGCGGTACTCACCGCCCTGGCCGAGGCGCTCGAGCTGGATGCCCTGGCCACCCGGCACCTGTTCGACCTGGCCCGCGCCGTCCCCGGCGGCACGCGCGGCGCGAGTCCCGAGGCCGTCCAGCGGGTCCGGCCCTCGCTGCACCTGCTGCTGGACTCGTTCACCGAGCACCCCGCGTTCGTGCGCGGCCGCCGCACGGAGGTCCTGGCCATGAACCCGCTCGCCGCCGCCCTGCTCGCGGACCTGCCCGCGCGGCCCGCGCGCGAGCGGGCGCTGATCCGCTGGGCCTTCCTGGACCCCCGGGCCCGCCGGCTGTACGTGGACTGGGAGGCGGTGGCCTCGTCCATGGTCGGCACCCTGCGTCTCGACGCCGGCCGGCACCCCGGTGACCCCCTGCTGGCCCGGCTCGTGGACGAACTGAGCCAGGGCAGCGCCGAGTTCGAAGCGTGGTGGGCGGATCACCGGGTCGCCGAGCGCCGGGACGGGATCAAGCGGCTCGTCCACCCGGCGGTGGGCCGGGTGGACGTGCACTATGAGGCGCTGGACGTCACGGGGGTGGAGGACCAGACGCTGTTCGTCTACACGACGCAGCCCGGCAGCGCGTCCCAGGCCGCGCTGCGGCGGCTGGCCCGCCTGCTGGCCGCGGACCGGGACGGCGCCGTGCTGCCGGGAGCCGGTCAGGCGGAGACGTAGTCCGGGAAGGCGGCCGGCTGGGCCAGCGGCTTGCCGGCCGGGTCCATGTCGATGCCCAGGTCCTTGGCGAACACGGTGTGGCTGCCGGTGTAGACCTGCTCGGCGTTCTCGTCCAGGGTGAACACGCGGGCCCCGCGCAGGGTGTGCGTGTCCGCCGTCCCGTCGTTCAGGCCGTAGGTGCCGAAGCCGGTCCCCGGGCCGTAGCCGAGCTCGATCCCGAAGTAGTTGCCGCTGAACGTGTTGATGTGGTCGTGGCCGCAGTACATGCCCAGCACGTCCCCGCGCTCGCGGGCGGCGGCGTACATGCCGGAGTTCACCAGGCCGGTGTAGATCCCCTCGTTCTTGACCCCCTCGATCCCGTGCCGCTTCACGGCCGCCGCGTGGCCGGCGTCGTCCGAGGTGAACTGCTGGCCGTACCACATGTGGTGGAACTCCCAGACGGGGATGTGGAAGAACATCAGGGAGGGGACCTTGCCGTAGCGCTTCTCGGTGTCCTGGGACAGCCGCCGGTACCAGTCGATCTGCTCCGGCCGGATCCAGTCGTAGGACATCAGGCCGTCGTGCTCCTGGCCCGCCAGGGTCTCCGGGGCGTAGCGCCCGGAGTCCAGCAGCCACAGGCCGAAGGCCGCGCGGTTGGCCGTGGAGGAGCGGATGAGCAGCTGCGCGTTGGACTCGCCGTAGACGCCCTTCCCGCCCTCGTCCACGGCCGGGTTGAGGTTGTACTCGTACTGGCGCAGGAAGTCGACGATCTTCGCCTCGACCATGGAGGTGCCGTTCTCCTCGACCGAGTCCTCGTCGTGGTTGCCGAAGGTGATGGCCCACGGGATGCCACGCGACTCCATCGGCATCACGACGTTGTTGTAGGCCTGCTTGACCTCGCGGTCCGTGCGGGGCGAGCCGTTGATGACGTCCCCGTTGATCACCACGAAGCCCGGCTTCTCCTTCTCCAGCACCTTCTCCATCAGCTCGATGGTGCGGCGGTCGGTGCGGGGCCCGTCCTGGGTGTCGTTGAACTGGACGACCGTGAACTTCCCGTCCCGCCCGAAGGACAGCGGCATCTGCCCGGGAGCGGTGGACCGGCGGCCGGGCGCGGCGTGGGCCGCGGAGGGCAGGGCGGTCAGCAGGCCGGCTGCGGCCAGGACGCCGCCACCGGCAAGCACACCGCGGCGGTCGAAGGACGGGGTCTGTGCGGTCATGGATGGGCTCCTCGTGATCGATGGTGCCCGCTTCGGCAGGCGGGCCCAGCGACCGTAGGGGACGCTCGGGACGGCTCGGAGACCCTCAACCGACCGTCAGGTGTCCCGCGGGTGACGGGCGGGAAAACCGCCTGATCAGACGAGCGTGTCCTGCTGCCCAGCCCGGCCGAGCGGCTCGATCAGCTCGGGGCCGTTGTTGCGCACGTTGCCGACCTCCGGACCGACCTCGTCGAGCGCCCAGGCCGCGGCGGTCCGGTAGGCCTGCCCGCGCACACGGTCCACCAGCTGGCCGGCGGCCTCCGCGGAGGGCAGCTTCTCCGGTTCGAGCCAGGCGTCCATGGTCTCGGGGTCCATCGGCAGCGGGAGGCGGTCGTGCAGGCCGTGCAGCTGTTCCAGCGTCTCGTCCCCCGTACCGGCCTCCGGCGAGGGCCCGGTCAGGATGCTGCAGCTCAACAGCCACCGGTGCGGGTCGTCCTCGGGCACCGACTCGTCCTTCCACCACTCGTAGAGCCCCGCGAAGAAGATCAGCGAACCGTCGGCCGGGTGCACGAAGAACGGCCGCTTCTTCGCGCCCTTCGGCGTTCCCGCGGCGGGCTTGAGCCACTCGTAGTACCCCTCCACCGGCACGGCGCAGCGCCGGGCCCTGACCGCGGCGCTGAACGTGGGTTTCTCCGTCACCGTCTCGGAGCGGGCGTTGAACGCCCGCGCGCCGACGGAGACGTCCTTGGCCCAGGGCGGGACCAGTCCCCAGCGCGCCACATGGACCTCCCGGCGCGTCTCGCCCTCCTCCGTCTCGCCCGACGCCGGCACCGCGCGTTCCAGCACCACCGCCACGTCCGAGGTCGGCGCCACGTTCCAGTTCGGCCGCAGGAGCAGGTCCTCCTCCGGTACGACCGCACCGGACTCGGCCACCAGGTCTCCGATGGCCCGGGCCATCACATACCGTCCGCACATGGGACCAGTCTGCCGCACGGGCCTGACGACGCAATGGGTCACCGGATGCGTCGCCGGATGAACTGTCCGCACGTTTGTGGTGGGATGGGTCCGAACCCTGTCGTAAGAGAAGGAGCACCATGCCGCAGAAGGTGAAGGCCGTCATCGCGACGGCGAAGGACGCCCCGGTCAGCATCGAGACCATCGTCATCCCGGACCCGGGCCCGGGCGAGGCCGTGGTGGACATCCTCACCTGCGGGGTCTGCCACACCGACCTGCACTACGTGAAGGGCGGGATCGGGGACGACTACCCCTACCTGCTCGGCCACGAGGCCACCGGGGTGGTCTCGGCCATCGGCGCCGGGGTCACCGAGGTCGCGGTCGGGGACAAGGTCATCCTCAACTGGCGCGCCGTGTGCGGTGAGTGCCGGGCGTGCAAGAAGGGCCAGGCCCAGTACTGCTTCAACACCCACAACGCCGCCCAGAAGATGACCCTGGAAGACGGCACCGAGCTCTCCCCGGCCCTGGGCATCGGCGCCTTCGCGGAGAAGACCCTGGTCGCCGCCGGCCAGTGCACCAAGGTCACCGGCGTCACCGAGGACCAGAACGCCGCCGCCGGGCTGCTGGGCTGCGGGATCATGGCCGGCATCGGCGCCGCGATCAACACCGGCGAGGTCAAGCGCGGGGAGTCCGTGGCGGTCATCGGCTGCGGCGGGGTCGGCACCGCCGCGATCGCCGGGGCCGCCCTGGCCGGGGCGACCACGATCATCGCCGTGGACCTGGACGACCGCAAGCTGGACAAGGCCCGCGCACTCGGCGCCACCCACACCGTGAACTCCAAGGACCGGGACGCGGTCGAGGCCATCCGGGAGCTGACCGGCGGCTTCGGCGCCGACGTGGTGATCGACGCGGTCGGCCGGCCCGAGACCTACAAGCAGGCCTTCTACGCCCGGGACCTGGCCGGCCGGGTGGTGCTGGTCGGGGTGCCCACCCCGGAGATGACCCTGGAATTGCCGCTGGCCGACGTGTTCGGCCGCGGCGGGTCCCTGAAGTCCTCCTGGTACGGGGACACCCTGCCCTCCCGCGACTTCCAGATGCTCATCGACCAGTACCACCTGGGCCGGCTGGACCTGGACGCCTTCGTCACCGAGACCATCACCCTGGACGACATCGACGCGGCGTTCGAGAAGATGCACCGCGGCGACGTCCTGCGCTCGGTGGTGGTGCTCTGATGGCACGCATCAACAGGCTCGTCACCTCGGGGACCTTCTCCCTGGACGGCGGCACCTGGGACGTCGACAACAACGTGTGGATCGTCGGCGACGATGAGGCCTGCGTCGTCATCGACCCCGCCCACGATGCCCAGGCCGTCGCCCGGGCGCTCAACGGCCGCCGGGTGCTGGCCATCCTGCTCACCCACGGCCACGACGACCACATCCGCGCGGTGCAGATGTTCCGCTCGCTCGTGGACGCCCCGGTGCTGCTGCACCCGGACGACCGGATGCTCTGGGACGCCGTCTACCCGGACCAGTCCCCGGACGGCACCATCGCCGACGGGGACACCTTCTCGGTGGCCGGTATCACCCTGACGGCGCTGCACACCCCTGGCCACTCCCCCGGCTCCGTGTGCTTCCACGCCCCGGAGCTGACCGGGGAGAACGGCGAGCAGGGCGTCGTCTTCACCGGTGACACCCTGTTCCAGGGAGGCCCGGGCGCCACGGGGCGGTCCTACTCGGACTTCGGGACCATCATCGAGTCCATCTCCACCCGCCTGCTGACGCTGCCGGAGCAGACCACGGTGCACACCGGCCACGGCGACTCCACCACCATCGGCGCGGAGGCCCCGCACCTGCAGGAGTGGATCGACCGCGGGCACTGAGCCGGTGAACGGTACTCAACTGCGCGGAACCGGAGGCCTCGTCCTGCTGGGCGGGGCCTCCGGCTCCGGCAAGTCCTATCTGGCCCGCACCTATGGACGGCCGCACCTGCAGCTGGATTCCTTCTACCGCGAGGCCGCCGAGGACGCCGCCGCCGGCGGTTCCGGGCCGCTGTTCCCGCGCACCGAGTACGGCCAGGTCGACTGGGACCATCCCGCCACCTGGAACGGCCAGGCGGCGGTGGACGCCATGGTCGAGCTGCTGGAGACCGGGCGGACCCGCGTGCCGGAGTACTCGATCTCGGACTCGTCTGTCATCGGCCATGCCACGCTCGAGCTGGCTGGCGGTCTCATCGTCGCCGAAGGCATCTTCGCCGCCGAGCTGCCGCGGATGCTGTCCCGCCTCGGCTTCAGGTCAGGCACCGATTTCCACGCCTGGTACATCGACCAGAACCGGTTCCCGACGGCGGCCCGCAGGTTCGCCCGCGACGTCGCCGAGCGCCGGAAGCCGGTCCCCTTCCTGGTGCAGCGGGGCTGGTCCCTGCTGCGCAGCGAGGCCGCGCTGCGCGCGCACTACCTCGACGCCGGGTTCACCCCCGTGCCGAAGGCCGAGCTGCACCGTCGGCTGGCCGCCGGCGGCCAGGCCGGCAGCGGCTAGGCCGACAACGGCCAGTCATGCCGCCGGGACCCGCTCCAGCAGCGCCGCCCACGGCCGGTCCAGGACCCGGGTCCGCCCTCCGTACTGCGCGCCCCCGTAGGCCTGGCGCAGTCCCGCGGCCACGGTCTCCACGGTGATCCCGGGCGCGGCATCGCAGGCGGCGCCGGCCGTCGTCGGGTCCCAGTCCAGCCCCAGGGCCGCGTAGACGTCCACGAGCACCGCCCGCACCGGCTCGGGGTCCTCGACCACGAGGGACGATGAGAACAACCACGCACCCTTGACCACCCGCTGGGCGGTGCCGGCCAGCTTCACGGGCCCGCGGGCGGACCCGTCCGGGCCGTCCGGCAGCGGCGTGTGGACCGAGAACTCCCCGGCGCAGTACTCCCCCGGGATCTCCCCGACGGCGGCGGGGACGCCCTGCGCGCGGAACACGTCCGTGAACAGGGCGCCGAAGGCCGAGAAGCGGTCCCGGAAGCCCTCCATGGCGTGGGTGTCGCGCTGGATGTGGTCCACCACCAGGCTGCCCGGGTGGTAGGCGGCGGCCCGGCCGCCGGCACGCCGGACCACCGGGGCGAAGCCGTGGTCCCGGCAGGCCTGCTGTGCGCGGTCGAAACCGGGCAGCCGGGTGTCCCGCTGGCCGAAGGCGACCGTGGGAGCGGGCCGGTACAGGCGGACCAGGGGCGCGGCCAGCTCCCCGGCCTGGGCGGCGCGCAGCAGGGTGATGCCGTAGTCGAGGTCCTCCACTGCGCCCAGCGTGGCGTCCTGGCGGACCCAGTGGAGCGGCGGCCCCTGCACGGACGGCCCTGGCACCGGCGTCTCAGGCACCGGCGGCGGGGACCTTGCGCACGGTCTGGATCTGCTCGGAACGTCCGAAGGGGCCCTGCTCGTCGTGCAGGGCCGCGGAGGTCAGGCCGATGCCGTCAGGGCCGAGGTGGGACGTGGTCGCCAGGCCGAGCCAGCCGCCGACCGGCTCGCGGTACAGGTGGACCTGCAGGTCCACGTTCGCGTAACCGTAACCGCCCGGCCCGTTCGGCAGCACGGGGGCCACCCCATTGGCGGTGTCCACCATGCCCATCAGCTTCACGAGGTCAGTGGTCGGCTCCCCGGCGATCATGTCCACGCCGGACGTCATCCAGCACCTGCCGTGCCCCGGCGCGTGGTCCGGGGCGACGCGGATGTCCAGGGACCGGATGTACCCGCCGGGCCAGCGCTGTCCCATCTCCGGGTAGTGGGCGCAGTGCGCCACGGGCGCCAGGGCGGGTTCGTTCTCGACGGCGCGGTCAGCGGTGTCCGAGGTGACCAGGCGCCAGGCACGGGCCACGAGGGCGGCCCGGCCCTGGGCCTCGAGCGTGGACTCCACGAGCTCGATCGTCCGCCCGGGCCGGACCGTGCGCGTGGTGATCGTCAGCGGTCCGTAGTGCAGCGTCCCGAGGATCTCGAAGGACAGCCGGGCCAGTCGCAGGTCGGGCCGCGGCTCGTGGGCCAGGATCTCGGCGGTCACCAGGCCGGACACCGGGGCCATGTGCAGCTCATCGTCCCGCCACGCGCCCTGCGCGTGGATCACCGAGTCGACGTCCGAGATCCGCGCGCCGTCCTCGACGCGCGGGGGCGAGGTGCGCTGGAAGTTGGCGTCGACGTCGTGCTCCTCGAGGTGGGGCCGCCCGGCGGCAGTGGTGGAGGTCATGCGATCCATCCTGCCATCGTCGGGCGCGTGCCGGTCATGATTTCCGCACCGGATCACTGCTCACTCCTTGACGACGCGGTCGCCGGAGCGGCTACGCTGGGCCACCACGGATCGTAGGACACGTTCACGAGTCCGCTACTCGCCCGCTACGTGTCCACCCCCTGGCGAACGTCCCCGAACCACGCACGGGAGGTCCCCACCATGGACCACGGCACACCCTCACCTGCACCCTGAGAACGAATCCTGGATCCTCTGATGGGCGCTGAGCGGCCGAACACGGTCTCCACCGGTGAACCTGCCGATCGCACTGCGGCGGCGGAGCCCGCGCGGCCCCCCTCGCGGCGCGCCATGGGCGTCGACGTAGCCCGGGCCGTGGCGCTGATCGGGATGATCGCCGTCCACGTCTTCCCCGCGGACACCGAGGACGGCGGCCTGACCTGGTCGTTCGGCATCTTCGGCGGTCGTGCGGCGGCCCTGTTCGCCCTGCTCGCCGGAGTCTCCATCGCCTTCGTGGAGAAGCGGTCCCGGGGACAGCTGTATGGCCGCACCCTGAGGGCCGACCGGGCCGCCCTGGTCGTCCGGGGCCTGTTGATCCTGCTGGTGGGCCTGTTGCTGGGCCACCTGGACACGCCGATCCTGACGATCATCCCCTACTTCGGCGTCCTGTTCCTCCTGGCGCTGCCGTTCTACGGCCGTTCCTCCCGCACGCTGCTCATCGCCGCCGCCGTCTTCTCCGTCCTCGGGCCCGTCCTGCGGCACCTGCTCGCCGGCCATATCCCGGAACAGGTCGATCCGGAGGCCGACTACACCCTGGTCACCGCAGCGCAGCGGCCGGACCTGTTCGCCCTCGACATGCTGCTGACCGGGTACTACCCGGCGATCCTCTGGATGGTCTACCTCTGCGTGGGCATGGTCATCGGACGGCAGGTGCTCACGTCACGCCGGCTCGCGCTGACCCTGCTGGGCTGGGGTTCGGCGCTGGCCGTGGTGGCCTGGAGCGTCTCGAAGATCCTGCTCGGCCCGGCCGGCGGACTGCAGCGCCTGATCGAGGCCACACCGTCGATGACGGGGGACGATATCGCCGAGGTGCTGGCCTTCGGCCCGGATGCGGGCCTGATGCCGAACACGACGTGGTGGTGGCTGGCGGCGGTCTCGCCCTACTCCGAGACACCGCTCAACCTCCTGCACAACCTCGGCGCGGCCCTGGCCGCCCTGGGCCTGGCCCTGTTGGTCACCCGCCACGGAGGCAAGGTCTTCTCGCCCTTCGCGGCGATCGGGGCGATGACGCTGACGCTGTACTCGGCACACTGCATCGTGCTCATGCTCGAGGTTCTGCCGGAGGACCGTCCGGTGGCGACCCTGTGGATCCAGGTGATCGCGTTCATGCTCTTCGCGCTGATGTGGCGCGCCTCGATGGGCAAGGGCCCGCTGGAGGCGGTCATCTCCGAGGCCAGCGACTGGACCCGGCACCGGGTGCGAGGGAACGCCGCCGTCCCCTCCCCGGACGGGGTGCGACCGCTGCCGGACGCGACCGCCCTCGGCCCGCTCGCCGGAGGCCGGCCGCCGCCGGACGACGGCGCATCCCTGCGCCCGCGAAAGGATCCCGATGGACAGCGGGTCCGCTCGACCAAGCCACACCACACCTAGGGAGGACCGGGGATGAGGACATTGATTGTCGGGGCCGGAGCGACGGGCGGCTTCTTCGGCACCCGCCTGGCCCTGGCCGGCCGCGACGTGACGTACCTGGTCCATCCGCACCGGGCCGACCAGCTGCGCCACGGGCTGCGCGTCTACGGGCCCGGGTATGACGAGACGGTTCCCGTCCGGGCCGTCACGGCGGGCGAGCTGGACGGAACCTACGACCTGGTCCTGCTCATGGTGAAGGCCTGGTCCCTGGACTCGGCGCTGGAGGACATCGCCCCGGCGGTCGGCCCCGGCACCACGGTCCTGCCGCTGCTCAACGGCCTGGCCCATCTGGAGATCCTCAACGACCGCCTCGGCCACCATGCCGTCCTGGGCGGGATCGTCCGCGTGGTCTGCACCCTGACACCGGAGGGCGAGGTCCTCCAGCTCAAGCCCAAGGCGGGGCTCATCTTCGGCGAACAGGACGGGCGCCCCACGGACCGGGTCTCCGCCGTCAGGCAGGAACTGGACGTCCCGGGATACCGCCTGACCCTGGCCGAGGACGTCCTGGCCGCCATGTGGCACAAGTGGGCGTTCATCGTGGCCGGCGGGACCATGACCTGCTTGATGCGCGGAAGCATCGGCAGCATCCTCGCCGTCCCCGGAGGGAGGGACTTCGTGCTCAGCGTGATCGACGAGACCGAACGGGTGGCCCAGGCCGCCGGCTATCCGCCGTCGGCCGCAGCGCATGCGGCGAGCCTGGAGATGTTCACGGAGGAGGGGTCGGTGTTCACCTCGTCCCTCTACCGGGACGTGCTGGCCGGGTCCGCTCACGAAGGGGAACACCTGCTGGGCCAGTACGTGGCCACGGCCGAGCGGCTCGGCGTGGACGTGCCCCTGACGCGGTTGGCACTGACCCAGCTCCGGGTCCACGACCAGAGCGCCACCCGCTCGGTTCAGCGGTCCGCGATCCCCGTCGAAGGGTGACGCGGGGGCCGGCCACGGCCCCTGGCCGGCCCGCGCACCGGCCCTCGACCGTGGATCAGCCGTGGATCTTGCGCAGGACCGTCGACTGCAGAGGCCCATCGTAGAAGGACTGGAGGAAGGCGGCTGCCTCCGCGCGGCTGATGTTCTGCGTCTGCCGGAAGGTGCTGTCCGCGTAGCCGGAGGTGACGCCCTGGGAACGCAGCCACGTGATGGCCTCGTAGTTCGCCGAGCGCGGGGTCATGTCCTTGAAGGGGGAGGCAGCCGGGGCCCTGTACCCCGTGGGGTCGGCCAGCCGGTACAGGAAGGCCGCGAATTCCCCGCGAGACACGGACTGGTTCGGCCGGAAGGTGCGGTCGGTGTAGCCCACGGAGATCTCACGGTCCGCGAACCAGTCGATCGCGTCCGCGTAGGCGGTCTTCACGTCCTTGAACGCGGTCCCGTCGGCTCGGCGGGTCACGGCGCTCAGCTTGTAGATGAACTGGGCCGTCTCACCGCGCGTGACGTCCTGGTTCTTGCGGAAGGTCTGGTCCGAGGAATACCCGACCGAGATCTTCTCGCACGCCATCCACTGGATCGCAGTGAAGTGGCCGGAGCCGGGCCGGTTGTCCGTGAACTGCGGGCCGCAACTGGCCCGGTGCAGGGCCACGGCGTCCGAGGTCTGGCCCGGACGGGTCAGTGCCGCCGAGGTGAAGGTGATCGGGACGGAGTCCATCACCTTCAGCCGGACCGTGCCGGTGCCGCCCCCCGGCAGGTCGATGCCGCGGTACTTCGTCTGGCCGGCGGTGAACAGCAGGGTGCCGAGGTACGTGCCGTCCTGCTCCACCCGGACGCGGACGGTGCCGGATCCGACATTGGCCGCCAGGACCAGGCGGTCGGCCCGGGAGGCGCCGGAGATGTTGAGGATGCCACCGGCCCGGGTCGACCGGTAGCCCTTGCCCTCGACGCCGCCGGAGACGTCGACCCGCGCCATGCCGGACTCCCGAACCGACCCGTCGGTCCAGGACACCGGGCCCGTGTGCTGGCCGAGGTAGGTCTGGGCACTGACGTCCCCGCCACGGCGGGAGCGCACCGCGTACTGGGCCGTCTCGCCGGGGTTGTTGCTCAGGGTCGTGGAGGTTTCCGTGCCGGTCTTCCCGGCGCTCCAGGGCTGGGTGGTGATGTCTCCGCCGCCGTGCGGCACGGCCCGGTACATGATCTGGTAGTCCTCGGCCCCGGTGGCCGCGTTCCAGCGGCCGGTGGCCACGGCGCCGTTGCCCTCGAGGACGTAGTGGTCGGCGGGCCGGGACGGGGTGCCGAGGGCCTGGGTGGTGGCACCGTGGTTGCGCACGGCCTGGGTGACCCGGGCATCCACGTTCTGACGGATGGTGGGGATCCTGGCGTCCAGGTACCGGCCCGGGCACGCGGTGAAGTTGGTGACCTTGTGGCCGAGGATGGTCGGAACGGTCACCGTGGTGCCGGAGGACCAGCGGGCCGTTCCCTTGCCGCTCTGGGTCAGCCGCGTCGTCGCCATCGGGTCAACGTCGTAGCGGTAGGCCTGCCAGGCCAGCACGCGCTCGAGGGCAGTGACCATGGCGGCCGGGGCGGCCACCACGTCGTAGTTGCCCATGGCCGAGACGCCGATGGTGTCCGTGTTGAACCCGCCCGCCTGGGCGCCCTGCACCGGGGCGTCGATCGAGCCACGGCGGCCCTGGTAGATGGTGCCGTACTTGTCCACGAGGAACTGGTAGCCGATGTCGCCCCACTGGAGGCTGACGGCGTGGTAATTGAAAATGCCACGGATCTGGGCGTAGGCACCGGCCTGGGTGTAGTTGTTGGATCCGGCGGTGTGGTGGATGTACAGCGCCTTGAGGTTGGTGGAGGGCCGGCCCCAGTCCTGGACGACTGACTCGTTGGCACCCCACTGGGCACGGGTGACGATCGCCGGCTTCAGGACGTCGGCGTTGGTGGCCACCGTCCGTGCGGCGGCGGAGCCGGTGAGCAGGCCCTGCTGCTGGTGTAGGGCGGGGACGAACGCGGCGGTGCCGGACGATGGGGCGGAGGCCGGAGCCGCCGTCGGCTCCTCGGCCTGCGGCAGCTGGGCCGGGGCGGGTGAGGCAGGGTTCAGCTTGCCGTCGGTCTCGGCGACGCCCGGGTTGATGATGTCCACCTGGAGCCCCTCCGGGACCTCGCCGTCCACCGTGGACACCCGGGCCTGGACGGCGTCGGCGCCGCTGGTGACCAGCGGTTCGGTGCCGGTACGGTCCGCGCCTGGGCGCTCGTCACCGTCGTGGACCTCGAGGCTGGACCAGTCCGTCCAGGCGCCGTCCTCACGGACGCGGACGGAGACCTCGGTCACCTGGCCGGCGTCCTGCACGTCCCAGGTCACGCCCGCCACGATGAAGTCGATGGTCTCTGCCGGCGCCGTCAGCGCGGCGACCAGCTCGGTGTCCTCGGCCGGCAGGGCTGTCTCCGCCAGGTCCCCGGCCTCCGGGACGGTCTGGGCATCGGTCTCCGCCGTTGCCTTGGCCGCGATCTCCTCCGGGACCGGGATGGCGTCCTGCCGTGCCTTCTCGGAGACCACGGACGCGAGCGAGATCCGCGCCGCGCGCGTTCCGGCAGCCTGCGGGGTGGGCTGTCCGGACGCCGGGGCCGTGCTCGGCTCGGCGCTCGGGGCCGTGGTCGCCTCGGCCTCGGACCCGGCCGTCCCCGTCAGCGCCTCGGGATCGATGCCGGTGACGGCGAGGGTCTGCTGATCCTCTCCCTTGACCTCCGACGCGACCGCCGGGGCCTGCTGTCCCGCAGCGCCCTCGGCAGTGTCCGTCACGGACGGTGGTACGGGCGGGACCACCGGGCTGGCGGCCGCCGGCAGGACGGTGGTCGCGGCCAGGGCCGCTGCCAGGGTGGTGGCCGCGGAGGCGCGCAGGACGGGGCGGAGTGCCAAAGGCATGAGACGAGTTCCCTCAGACGTGATGCGTGGTGCGAACAGGGCGCCGAAGCAACCTCCGCGCCGCAGTCAGAGTACCAAGCAACCGTTGCAATGAGTAGACAATTGTCACAACTTGATCACTCTTCACACAGTGTTCGCGTGCTGTTCGGACGCGACCGCGGCGGCGGGGATCGCCCAGCTCAGAGGCCTATGCATGACGCCGTGGCGGGGCGGCCGGTTTCGGACCGTTACCTCTCCGCACGGCTCAGTGCCCGTGACTTGCCTGGAACCGGGCGCGGCACGGGTCCCCGCGGGGCGGCCTCGGTGATCAGTCCGTGACGTGAACCGACCGGGGACGCCCGGCTCCGGGACCCCCAGGCGGTAGGCCACAGGTTGCGCACAGCGGCGTCATAAGTCCGACCAAGTCAGCGCTGTTGAACTCGGAACTGAACCAGCCACACGATCGGCCAGACACCAGGAACGACCTCTGGCCGGCGAGGACGAGGAACAGTGATGAGTGCAGAACACGTCTCACCGGGACCTGCCGTGGATCCCCCCACGGCAACGACCAAGCAGGCCGGCAGGCGACTGATCGGCATCGACGCCGCCCGCGGCCTGGCGTTGATCGGGTTGATGGCCATCCACCTGTTCCCCTCCGCTGATGAGGACACCGGTGAGCCGACGCTGGCGTGGACCCTGTTCTCCGGGGACTCCGCCGCGCTGTTCGCGCTGCTGGCCGGCGTCGGCCTGGCCCTGTCCACCGGCGCGAGCGCCCCGCACCGGGGCCGGCGGATGACGGCGGACCGGGCGGGACTGGTGGTGCGGGCAGTACTGATCGGGATCGTGGGCATGGTGGTCGCCGCCATCCTGCCCTGGGATCCCCCGGCCTACGGCATCCTGCTCTACTACGCGGTGTTCTTCCTGCTGGCCATCCCCTTCCTGTCCCTGGGGACTCGCGCGCTGTTCGCCAGCGCGGCAGGCTTCGGCCTCGTGACCCCGATCCTGATCCAACGCCTGGGGCCGACGCTGCCGGAGTCCTCGGACTACAACCACACCGTGGTGACCGTGCTCACCGAACCGCTCGCCACGGCCTCGGAGCTGCTGCTCACCGGCTCCTACCCGGCGCTGGCCTACATGACCTACCTGCTGGCCGGCCTGGGCCTGGGCCGGCTGGATCTGCGCAGCCCACGAATCCAGGCGCTGATCGCCGGCGTCGGGGCGGGCCTGGCCGTGCTGGCCAACCTGCTCTCCCACCTGTTGCTGTACGCCGCGGGCGGCTACCAGGCCCTGCTGGCCACCGACGAGATGAGCCAGGCTGGCCTGGACGAGGCCCTGGTCTTCGGCCCGGACGTGCTGCCGGCCGACTCCGGGTGGTGGTTGGCCATCGCCACCCCGCACACCAATATGCCGTTGGCCCTGGCTGCCAGCCTGGGCATCAGCCTGCTGGTCCTGGGCGTCTTCCTGCTCCTGGCCGCGCTGGCCAGGCGGTGGCTGGCCCCGCTGGCGGCCATGGGCGCCATGACCCTGACCCTGTACACCGCGCACCTGCTCGCCCTGGCCCCGGAGGTCCACTACGAGGAGCCGGGCCTGTGGTTCGGTCTGCACTTGGCCGCTGCCGGCGTGTTCGCGTGGTTCTGGCACCGGCGCTTCGGCAAGGGACCCCTGGAACACGTCGTCTCCCACACCACCCAGGGCGTCCGGGCCGCCGTCACCGACAAGACGGTCGCCGGAACCGTCCAGGTCTCCCCAGCCGGACCCACCGGCGCGCCCGGGGACGCCACCTCTCAGCATCATCCGGGTCGGCCCGGCGCAGGGCCGGGCTCATCGTAGGAGATGAGCACGATGAAACCGAGTCGGGCCTGGAAGGCCATTGCCGACAGCGCAACCCTGGGCAGGCTGGCCCTGCTGGCCACCGCTACCCTGCCCCTCGCCTGGCAGGCCCAGGTTCCCGCCGCCTATGTCCACCTGGCCCAGTTCCAGGCCCTGGCCCAGGAACATGGTGACCGTGCCGCCGGCACGCCCGGATACGAGGCCGCGGCCCAATACGTCGAGCAAGAACTCGCGGACGCCGGTTATGAGAGCCACCGCCAGTACTTCACCTTCGAGTATCGCGGCGAGGAGGTCGAGTCCTTCAACATCCTCGCCGAAGCCGAAGCGGAGGACGGCGAGACCGGAGCCGCCGACGCCGACACCGTGGTCATGCTGGGCGCCCACCTGGACGGGGTGCCCGGCAGCCCGGCGATCAATGACAACGCCTCCGGTGCCGTGGCCCTGCTGGAGGCCGCCAAGGCACTCAGCGCACAGGAGGGAATCACCAGCACGGTCCGCTTCGCCTGGTGGGGGGCGGAGGAGTACCGCCGCTCCCCCGGGTCCCGGCACTACGTCGAGGACCTGGCCGAGGACGACAGCGAGGAATTGGAGAGTATCGCCGCCTATCTCAACGTCGACATGGTCGCCTCCCCCAATCCGGTCATCGGCGTCTACGACGCCACGGACACCGACTCGGGACTGGAGGTGCCCGACGGCTCGGTGGAGGTCATGGAGGTGTTCACCGACTACTTCGACGCCCGGGACCAGCCCTGGGTCCCCACCGACTGGAACTTCGTGTCCGATCAAGTGGCCTTCGTGGAGAACGACATTGCCGTGGGCGGTCTGTTCACCGGCAGCGACGAGAGAAAATCGCCCCGAGAGGCCCGGCTCTTCGGCGGTGAAGCGCGCCGGCCGCGTGATCCCAACTACCACCTGCCCGGCGATGACCTCGGCAACGTCGACCTCGACACACTGGAGACCATGACCGCCGCGGTCACCCACGCCGCCAACGCCCTGGCCCAGGATTCCAGTGACCTGGAGTAGGCGGACCGAACGGAACAGCACCGCGGGCTGTGAGGGTGGGGAAGAGTCACCTTCTTCCGCTTCCTCGGACTAGGTGGCAGGCTGGCGTGATGAAGCCTCGTGGGCGCTTCGCTCCTCCCTCTCTCGTCGGGGTGCGCTTCTTCTGGTGCAGAGCGCCCGGCGGGGCACTCTGATGAGAGTGATTGTTCCTGTGGCCGCCGCGCTTGCTCTCGTGGTGTCCGGTTGCTCATTCTCCGAGGACAGCGACATGGGTTATGCCCCCGGGTCACCACCGTGTCATTCGTATGCCGGATATGGCTCCGAAGAGGCGAAGCGCGAAGCGTCGGACTTGGTGGTCGTGGGGACCATCACGGAAGCTACGTCCGATGCCGAAGAGCGTGTTTACGAGTTGACGATCGAGGACGTGATCGTTGAGGCGCCTGGGCCTGAAGGCGATGTGGTCCGGTTCTCCGTCCCCACCCACGATTGCGACGGCACGCCGACCAGGTTGTCCACCTTTGAGGTGGGAGACCGAGTCCAGGCCTACCTGCGTGCTGAGAGCAAACAGTCGCCACCCGCTCCCTGGACGGTTCTTTCACCCCTGGAGGGCCTCGAGGAGGTTCAAGGATGACTCGCTCGGGCGCTGTCATAGTTTGAAGCGAGCCCCCATCACCTGAGTCAAGGAGAACGATGGCGATCGACTTCCACGACCGACGGAACGCCGGAACCTACGCCACCCGGGACGCAGACGGCAGTTGGCGCCGAGCCATCGCCGGGTTCGTGAACCCCACTGGCCTGCGTGCGGTCGACATCGGCTGTGGCGGCGGCATCTACTCCACCACCCTGGCCCAGATGGGCGCCATCCAGGTGACCGGCATCGACTCCTCCGCACAGATGGTCCAAGACGCGCGGCGCCGGGCGGAAGCGGCGGGCATACCGGCGGTCACCTTCCAGCAGGGCTCGGCGGAGCGGACGGGTCTTCCCGACGGCGGCGCGGACCTGGTGCTGCAGCGCGCCCTAATCCATCACCTGGCAGAACCGTCGTTGGCGTTCGCCGAAGCGCGCAAAATCCTCAAGCCTGGCGGGACGCTGCTGGTGCAGGACCGCACCATGGCCGATGTCATGGTGCCGGCTTCCGCCCACCATCTGCGCGGCTGGTTCTTCGAACTATTCCCGAGACTCGTGGACGTCGAAGCTGCCCGGCGGCCCAGCGGCGACGAGGTCGACGCTTGGCTCCGCGAGGCGGGCCTGGCCGTCGTCGGCCACCACCGGCTCTCCGAACGGCGCAGGAGCTACGCAAACCTGGAGGACCTGAACGCCGACCTCCGCGCGCGGACCGGGCGGTCCATCCTGCACGAACTGACGGACGAGGAGGTGTCCCGGCTGGCAGACGAGATCTGCGCGAGGATTGCCGAGGACCTCTGCGACGGAGAGCCGATCCATGAGATCGACCACTGGACCGTGTGGGAAGCGCAGAAGGACAACGAAACAGCGTCGGCATGATGCGGTTCACCACGGGACCGCAGGAGCGATCCACGGCTCAACCAGGTCCTCTGCATTCAGAGAGGCCGGGTCTCACGACACAGGACCCGTGCCTCGCCTAGAGTCAGGCGGGGCACGGGTCCTGTGGGACAGCCTCGGGATCAGTCCGTGATCAGAAGTCCCAGTCCTCGTCCTCGGTGTTCTCGGCCTTGCCGATGACGTAGGAGGACCCCGATCCGGAGAAGAAGTCGTGGTTCTCGTCCGCGTTCGGGGACAGCGCCGAGAGGATCGCCGGGCTCACGTCCGTGACGCTGGACGGGAACATGCCCTCATAACCCAGGTTCATCAGGGCCTTGTTGGCGTTGTAGTGCAGGAACTTCTTGACGTCCTCGGCCAGGCCCACGGAGTCGTAGAGGTCGTGGGTGTACTGGACCTCGTTCTCATACAGCTCGAACAACAGCTCGAAGGTGTAGTCCTTGAGCTCCTGCTGGCGCTCGGCGGACTGCGTCTCCAGGCCGCGCTGGTACTTGTAGCCGATGTAGTACCCGTGCACGGCCTCGTCGCGGATGATCAGCCGGATCAGGTCCGCGGTGTTGGTCAGCTTGGCGCGCGAGGACCAGTACATGGGCAGGTAGAAGCCTGAGTAGAACAGGAACGACTCCAGGATGGTGGAGGCGACCTTCTTCTTCAGCGGATCGTCACCGTGGTAGTAGTCCAGGATGATCTGGGCCTTCTTCTGCAGGTTCGCGTTCTCCTGCGACCAGCGGAAGGCGTCATCGATCTGCTTGGTGTTGGACAGCGTGGAGAAGATCGAGGAGTAGCTCTTGGCGTGGACGGACTCCATGAACGCGATGTTCGTGTAGACCGCCTCCTCGTGCGTGGTCAGCGAGTCCGGGATGAGCGATACCGCGCCGACAGTGCCCTGGATGGTGTCCAGCAGCGTCAGTCCGGTGAACACCCGCATGGTGAGGGTCTTCTCGTCCTCGTTCAGGGTGGCCCAGGACTGGATGTCGTTGGACAGCGGCACCTTCTCGGGCAGCCAGAAGTTGGAGGTCAGGCGGTTCCAGACCTCGACGTCTTTGTCATCCTGGATGCGGTTCCAGTTGATCGCCTCGACGGTCTCGAGGGTCTTGACAGCGTCGGCCATCATCGTGGTTTCGTCCTCAATTCGAGCTTTTGGTGTGTGCACGGTGGGCCCCGCAAGTAGTTCGCGGGGCCCACCCTTTAATCAGACTCGTTGGTTAATCGTACCGTCGGGGTTCTCTCGGTCCCGTCGGCTTGAAACGAAGCGGCCTGAGGTTGCAGAACGGGTTACGGTCCGCAGGTTGTTGGTTCCCGCGCCGACCCGTTCAGTGGTCGTCTTAGCCGGCCATCTAGCGGCTGTTGCCTTGGACACGAATCGCCCACTCTTAGCTGATCGATTAACACTGCGTGAAGCCACGGTGGCTCCTTTCCGGTTCTATCGAACCAGTCGTTCCGCCGGGACTATCCCGGCGACCGAAGCCGGCCACACGCATTCGATATTCACTGCTAAGATGAATGACGCAATTAGCCGTTGCATGGCCTTCATCTTTGTGGCCGACTAGTTCGGGAGCCGCTTGCGGCTCCCGAACTTTTCTGTCTCGCAAGTTACTGGACGAGACAGAAACCTAGAGCATGCAGGAGACGCAGCCCTCCACCTCGGTGCCTTCCAGGGCCAGCTGGCGCAGCCGGATGTAGTAGATGGTCTTGATGCCCTTGCGCCAGGCGTAGATCTGCGCCTTGTTCAGGTCACGGGTGGTGGCGGTGTCCTTGAAGAACAGCGTCAGGGACAGCCCTTGGTCCACGTGCTGGGTGGCGGCGGCGTAGGTGTCGATGACCTTCTCGTAGCCGATCTCGTAGGCATCGTCGTAGTACTCGAGTTCTCGTTCGTCAGTACGGGCCGGGTAGTACACGCGGCCCAGCTTGCCCTCCTTGCGGATCTCGATCTTCGAGGCGACCGGGTGGATCGAGGAGGTCGAGTTGTTGATGTAGGAGATCGAGCCGGTCGGGGGCACGGCCTGCAGGTTCTGGTTGAAGATGCCGTGCTCCATGACGGAGGCCTTCAGCGCGCGCCAGTCGTCCTGGGTGGGGATGGCCACCTCAGACTCGGCGAACAGCTGGGCGACCTTCGCGGTGGCCGGCACCCACTCCTGGTCGGTGTACTTGTCGAAGAACTCCCCGGAGGCGTACTTGGAGTCCTCGAACCCGCCGAAGCGCTGGCCGGTCTCGATGGCGATCCGGTTGGAGGCGCGCAGGGCGTGGTAGAGCACCGTGTAGAAGTAGATGTTCGTGAAGTCGATGCCCTCCTCGGATCCGTAGTGGACCCGCTCGCGGGCCAGGTAGCCGTGCAGGTTCATCTGCCCCAGGCCGATGGCGTGCGAGGAGTTGTTGCCCTTGACGATGGACGGCACCGACTCGATCTCGGACATGGTGGACACCGCGGTCAGTGCCCGGATCGCGGTCTCGATCGACTTGCCGAAGTCCGGGGAGTCCATGGTCTTGGCGATGTTCATGGACCCGAGGTTGCAGGAGATGTCCTTGCCGACGTGGGCGTAGGACAGGTCCTCGTTGAACTCGGAGGCCTCGGAGACCTGGAGGATCTCGGAGCACAGGTTGGACATGGTGATCCGGCCCTTGATGGGGTTGGCGCGGTTCACGGTGTCCTCGAACACGACGTACGGGTAGCCGGACTCGAACTGGATCTCGGCCAGGGTCTGGAAGAACTCGCGTGCGTTGATCTTCGTCTTCTTGATCCGCGCGTCGTCGACCATCTCGTAGTACTTCTCGGTCACCGAGACCTCGGTGAACGGCACGCCGTAGACGCGCTGGACGTCGTACGGGCTGAAGAGGTACATGTCCTCGTTCTTCTTGGCCAGCTCGAAGGTGATGTCCGGGATCACCACGCCCAGGGAGAGGGTCTTGATGCGGATCTTCTCGTCCGCGTTCTCCCGCTTGGTGTCGAGGAACCGGTAGATGTCCGGGTGGTGGGCGTGCAGGTAGACCGCCCCGGCGCCCTGGCGGGCACCGAGCTGGTTCGCGTAGGAGAAGGAGTCCTCGAGGAGCTTCATCACGGGGATGACGCCGGAGGACTGGTTCTCGATCTGCTTGATGGGCGCGCCGTGCTCACGGATGTTCGTCAGGGACAGCGCCACGCCGCCGCCTCGCTTGGACAACTGCAGGGAGGAGTTGATGCCGCGGGCGATCGACTCCATGTTGTCCTCGATACGCAGCAGGAAGCAGGAGACGAGCTCGCCGCGCTGGGCCTTGCCGGCGTTGAGGAAGGTCGGCGTGGCCGGCTGGAAGCGGCCGCCGATCATCTCCTCCACCAGGTCGATGGCGAGCTGCTCATCGCCCTGGGCCAGGTGCAGGGCGACCATGCACACGCGGTCCTCGTAGCGTTCGAGGTAGCGGTTGCCGTCGAAGGTCTTCAGGGCGTACGAGGTGTAGAACTTGAAGGCGCCGAGGAAGGTGGGGAAGCGGAACTTCAGCTTGTAGGCGCGGTCCCACAGGGAGTGCTTGAACTCCGTGGAGTACTGCTCCAGCGTGGAGGCCTCGTAGTAGTCGTTGTCCACGAGGTAGGTCAGCTTCTCGTCCAGGTCGTGGAAGAAGACCGTGTTGGTGTTGACGTGCTGCAGGAAGTACTGCCGCGCGGCGGCGTGGTCGGCCTCGAACTGGATCTTGCCGTCCGGGCCGTACAGGTTCAGCATGGCGTTCAGCTCGTGGTAGCCGAGGTTCTGCCAGGCCGCCGGCAGCTGCTTGGCCGACCTGATCATGTCCTGTTCGGTGACTGTCATGCCCAAAAACCTTCCAATCCTTCACGCACGGCCGTGACGTCCTCCGGCGTGCCCATGAGCTCGAATCTGTACATCACAGGGACCCCGCACTTGCGCGAGATGATGTCCCCGGCGAGGCAGTACGCCTCATAGAAGTTCGTGTTCCCTCCGGCGATGACGCCCTGGAGGAGGTCCCTGTTCGCCTTCACGTTCAGGAACTTGATGACCTGCTTCGGCACGGCGCCCCTGCCGTCTCCCCCGCCGTAGGTGGGGACCGCCAGCACGAAGGGCCGGGTGGCCAGCAAGGTGGGCTCGCGGGTCATCAGGGGCAGCCGCGCCGTCTCCCCCTCGGCGAAGTCCAGCTTGGCCACGAAGCGGTGCGTGTAGCCGGAGGCCGAGGAGAAGTAGATCAGCCGGGCACCGGTGGGCCGCGGCTCCTGGGGATCCGCGGCGCCCACCGGCCTGCTCTCGCTGACCGCGCTCGTCATGGTGTCTCCTGCGGGACCTCAGGCCACCGAGGAGGCGAGCGCGGAGGCCAGCTCCTCGATCTTGTCCGGGCGGAAGCCGGACCAGTGCTCGTCACCGGTCATCACGACGGGAGCCTGCATGTAGCCGAGGGCCCGCACGCGCTCGAGGGCGTCGGCGTCCTGGGACATGTCCACGGTCTCGTAGGCGATGCCCTTCTTGTCCAGGGCACGGTAGGTGGCGTTGCACTGGACGCACGCCGGCTTGGAGTAGACGGTGACGGTCATGTTCGTTCCCCTGTCCTCGGTGACCGCCTCCGGCGGGGCCGGAAGGACGGGCATACATGGATGAAAATTGGCTGATCGGGATGTCTTGTGAGGGCGGCGCGGCCGCTGGGCCGCTGCGCTGAAGTCCTGACATCGATACTACATCTAGTGGTCATCGAACGCACTAACCACAAGATCCTGTCTTCAGGCCGTGTCGCGGCTATCCCCACCCCGTCCACAGAGGCTGTGGATGCAGCGTTGGTCCGCACAGGGCGGGACAACACCGGAATCACGCCGATCCACGGCCTCCCACCCTCCGGCGTCCACAGGATGTGGAGGGCAGCTGTGACGGTTGTGCACAGCGGGGAGAGCAGGGAAAAGCGTTCCGGATCACTGCCCAGCGCGGCGTGTCGCCGGCGCGAGGGCGTTGCCCCGCCACGGGAATCTCTGCACCGGTTCCGGGCCTCAGTGCCCGGTGAACGCCTCGGCCAGCCACCAGGCGCCGCCGTCGGAGGCGATTCGGGCGTCGATCACCAGCGGGGCCGACCGTGGCCCGGCCACCCAGGCCCGCACCGCGTCCAGGTCCGTCACGGACCGGACCACCACGCCCTCGGCTCCGTGGCCGCGGGCAATGGCGGCGATGTCCGTCACCGGGAACGTCACCGGCTCGTGGTCGAAGGGCTCGCCCTCGAAGTGGTGCACCTCGGCACCGTAGGCGGCGTCGTTGTAGACGATCACCACCAGCGGCAATCCCAGCCGCACCGCGGTCTCCAGCTCGGAGATCGCCATCAGGAAACCACCGTCCCCGGTGCCGAGCACGGGCAGCCGGTCCGGCCGGGCCACGGCCGCCCCGATCGCGGTGGCCAGTCCCAGGCCGATGGACTGGAACGCCTGGGTGAAGCAGAAGCCGAACTCGTCCGGGACCTTGAGGTACGCGCTCGGGTAGCCCATGAAGTTGCCCGAGTCGATGGACACCAGCCGCTCGGCGGGCAGGATCGTGTCCAGCTCCCGGGACAGCACCCGCGGGTCGATGAGCCCGGCCGTGGACAGGTCCTCGGTGTCCACCTGGTTCCAGCGGGCCTCGGCCGCGATGCGGTCGGCCATCCCGGGCGTCCGGTAGCCCGCCGAGTGGTGGCCCTCCCCGGACTGTCCGGCCCCGGCCATGGACGCGATCCCGCCGCCGGTCCCCCGCAGCGCGGCGAGCACCGCCGACGCGGTCTCGGCGCAGTCCCCCAGCACCCCGAGGTCGACCGGCCGGTTGGCTCCCAGCGCCGCGTCCTCCACGTCCACCTGCGCCACCGTGGCGCCGGGTCCGATCAGCCGGCCGTGACGCATGGTCCACATGTTCAGGGTGCAGCCCCATC
Source organism: Micrococcus sp. (assembly GCA_029961105.1). Taxonomy (GTDB): domain Bacteria; phylum Actinomycetota; class Actinomycetes; order Actinomycetales; family Micrococcaceae; genus Citricoccus. Next base: position 216,728 of record JASBVO010000011.1, read on the forward strand.
CCACGACCAGGTCCGCCCCGGCGATCACCTCGGCGGTGAACGGGGAGGAGAAACCCCCGGAGATCCCCAGGTTGTAGGGGTTGCCCTCGAACAGTCCGTGCGCGACGGCCGAGGTCGCCAGCAGTGCGCCGGTCGCCGCGGCCAGCTCCGCCAATTGGGGGCCGGCCTGGCGGCCACCCCGGCCGGCGATGAACACCGGGCGGTGCGCGGCCCGGATCAGCCCGGCCAGCTCCTCGACGGCGGCGGCCCCCGGCCGGACGGGGACCCGGGGAGGCAAGGGGCCGGCGTCGTGCCCGGCGTGCCGGGCGGGCTGGGACTGGACGTCCGTGGGCAGGGACAGCACCACGGTGCGCCGCTCGCTCACGGCGGTGCGGTAGGCGCGGACCGTGTCCGCGACCGCGCTGGCGGGAGAATGGACCCGCTCGGCGACGGCGCCGACGCTGCGGGCGAGCGCGTCCTGGTCGATCCGGAAGTTGGAGCGCACGGCGGAGCCGGCGACGTCGGCGGTCAGCACGATCATCGGGGTGCGGGACTTGGCGGCCTCGCCGATCCCGGTCACCGCGTTGGTCAGTCCGCAGCCCTGGTGCGTGGAGACCACCCCGACCCGTCCGGACATCCTGCCGTAGGCGTCGGCCATGGTGGCAGCCCCGCCCTCGTGCCGGGCGGCCGTGAAGGGCACCCCGGCCCGGCGCAGGGAATTGGTCACCGCGAAATTGCCGGAGCCGACCACGCCGAAGACGTGTCCGGCCCCGAGTGCCGCGAGGGCCTGTCCGACGGCGTCCGCCACGGTTCCGGTCATGTTTCCTCCAATTGGTCTCATCTGGGCCTCCGTCGTGATGGTATGTCCTCATGACCGCCGACACGCCCCGATCCCCCGCCACCCTCGGCGCCCTCGACGGGTTGCTCACCGCCCTGGACTCCGGCTCGGTGGAGATCGTGGACCTCACGAACCGGCTCAGCAGCGCCACCCCCACCCTCCGGCTGCCGGAGCCGTTCCAGAACCTCATCGACTTCTCCCTGGAGACCGTGAGCGCCTACGACGCGCCCGGCCCGTTCTGGCGGCACGCCAACATCCACACCGGAGAGCACATCGGCACCCACCTCGACGCCCCGATCCACTGGGTCTCGGGCCGGGACAGCCACGACGTGGCGGACATCCCGGTACGCAGGCTGATCGGCCCGGCCGTGGTCCTGGACTTCTCCGCCGAGGCCGCCGCCGATCCCGACTTCCTGCTGGAGGTGGGGCACGTGCAGGCCTGGGAGGCCGAGCACGGTCCCCTGCCGGCGGGCGGCTGGGTGCTGTACCGCACCGGCTGGGACCGGTACGCCCAGGACCAGGAGGCGTTCCTCAACACCGACGACACCGGGTCCCACACCCCCGGGGTCTCCGCGGCCTGTGCCGCGTGGCTGGCGGGCACGGACATCGCCGGATTCGGCGTGGAGACGGTGGGGATCGACGCCGGCAACGCCGCTGCCCTCGAGCCGCCCTTCCCCGTGCACTACCACCTGATGGGCTCGGACAAGTACGGGATCACCTCGCTGCAGAACCTGGCGCAGCTGCCCGTCCGGGGCGCCGTGGTGGTCGTGGCGCCGCTGCCGATCGTCGGGGGCAGCGGCAGCCCCTCCCGTGTGCTGGCCCTGGTACCGCGTGGTGCCTGAGGCACCGGCGACGCCGAGGAGGCTCGGGGTCGCCTACGCGCTGTGCGTGGCGCTCGGCCTGCTCGGCGCCCACCGCTTCTACCTCGGCCACCACGGCCTCGGGGTGGCGTACGCGCTGCTCACGGTGGTGGGACTGGCCAGCGCGTCCTGGGGCATCGGGTTCCTGTTCGGGGCCCTGGTGCTCCTGCTGTTGCTGCTGGACCTGCTGCGACTCCCCGGCCTCGTCCGGAGGGCCAACGGGCAGTACTGGACGGACTAGGGGCGCCGGAGGCGGCGTGCCTCGGCCGCGGCGGTGCAGCGGCTCACTGCCCTCCCCTCGTCCACCGTCTCCACGGATCATCGGAACCACGGGATCCTGTCGGCCCACGACCCCTCGAAACCTGCGGAAGGTAGACTCAACCAGTCGCTGGTCGTCCGTGGAACGTCGACATGCAGCGCGATGACACCCACCGCAAGGATGGCGGTGGCCGCGCGGTGCAGGCCAGCCAGCATTCAGATTCCTGTCTCACAGCAGAGGAGCACCACAGTGTCCGAAGCAGAAGGCACACCACCCTCTTCGTCCGAACGCCCCTCGGGAACGCGCTTCGAGCGCACCCGGCTCGGCGGCACCGACCCGTCCGTGGACCGCAGGCGCCTACGGCACTCACGCGAGGAGGAGTACCGCGCTCCCCTGACCAGTAGCGAACTGGTCAAGGGGCCCACCGAATTCAGTGCCGAGGACACGAGGCCACGCGTCAACTGGACCGTGCTGATCGTCGCCTCCGCCATCATCCTGGCCTTCTCGATCTGGGCGATGACCGCCCCGGCCAACGCCTCCTCCACCATGCAGACCGTGGTCGGGTGGATCGCGACCAACCTCGGCTGGTACTACGTCCTGACGGTGACGATCGTCATCGTCTTCGTGCTCTGGGTCGCCCTCTCCAAGGAGGGCAAGGTCCGGCTGGGGCCCGACCATTCCCGGCCGCAGTACAAGATGTTCACCTGGGTCGCCATGCTCTTCGCGGCGGGCGTGGGCATCGACATGCTGTTCTACTCGGTCGCCGGGCCCGTCGAGCACTACCTGAAGCCGCCCACCGGTGAGGGAGGCACCGCCGCCGCGGCCCAGGACGCCGTGGTCTGGACCATGTTCCACTACGGAATCGCCGGGTGGTCCATGTACGCCCTGCTCGGGATGGCCATGGGCTACTTCGCCTACCGCTGGGGCATGCCGCTGTCCATCCGCGCCGCGCTCTATCCGCTGCTCGGCAAGCGGGTCAAGGGCGGCATGGGCGATGCGATCGACGTGATCACCCTCATCGGCACCCTGTTCGGCGTCGCCACCTCAATGGGCATCGGCGTGGTGCTGCTGAACATCGGGTTCGCCAAGATCTTCGGACTCCCCGAGGGCCTCGCGCTGCAGATCGCCCTGGTGATCGTCGCCGTCGTGCTCACCGTGGCGGCCACCTCCTCCGGCGTGGACAAGGGCATCAAGTGGATCTCGGAGCTGAACATCTGGTCAGCGGCCGCCATGATGCTCTACATCCTCGTCACCGGCCAGACCGCGTTCCTGCTCAACGGCTTCGTCCAGAACGTCGGCCGGTTCGTGTTCACCCTGCCCCAGCGCACCCTCGAGACCTTCGGCTACGATCCCGGCGGCGCCGAGTGGATGGCGTCCGAGACCCTGTTCTTCTGGGCCTTCTGGCTGGCCTGGGGCCCGTTCGTCGGCCTCTTCCTGGCCCGCATCTCGCGAGGCCGGACCTTGCGCGAGTTCGTCATCGCCGCCATCACCGTGCCGGTGCTCTGCGACTTCGTGATCGTCTCGATCTTCGGCAACTCGGCCCTGTGGCAGGTCTTCAACGGCAACATGGACTTCGCCGAGCTGGCCATGGCGAGCCCGGAGCAGGGCTGGTATGCGCTGCTGGAGATGTTCCCCGGGGCCGCCTTCCTCATCGGCCTGGCCACGCTCTCGGGCCTGCTGTTCTACCTGACCAGCGCGAACTCGGGGGCCATGGTGATGGCCAACTTCTCCTCCACCATCCCGAACCCGTCCGATGACGGGGCCAAGTGGCTCCGCATCTTCTGGGCGATCGTCACCGCGGTGCTGACGATCGCCATGCTCATTGCCGGCGGCGTGGTCACCATGGAGTACGCCACCCTGATCTTCGCCCTGCCGTTCACGGTGATCGCGTACCTGATCATGATGTCCTTCTCGAAGGTGCTCCGCATGGAACGCGCGGAGCGGGAGGGCCAGACCTTGCGCCGCCAGTCGATGGCGGCCCATGGTGGCCACGTCCCGGAGCGCACCTGGCGTCAGCGGCTGGCCGGTATGCGCTCCTACCCCTCGAAGAAGCAGGTGGCCCAGTTCATGGAGCGCACGGTGCAGCCGGCGCTGGCTGACGTGCTCCGCGAGTTCACGGCCCAGGGCTACGAGGCGACCCTGGAGGTCACCCCGGATCCCGAGTCCGCGATCTCCGGCCACAAGCTCACGGTCACCATTCCTGAGCACCGCAACTTCCAGTACCACGCTCAGGTGGTCGAGGCGCCGGTCCCGAAGTTCGGCGGCCGCGGCTCGATGTCCAGCGCCACGGACGTCTACTACCGGGTGGAGGTGTTCGCCCAGACCGGGTCCGAGGGCTATGACCTGTACGGCATCACCAAACAACAGGTCATCGACGACGTGCTGGACCGCTACGAGGCCCACCTCGGCTTCCTGACGTACACCACGGAGCACGACTTCGCCTCGGTCCTCACCCCGGCCACGACCGTCACCACCGCCACGGGCACCATCACCCAGGTGGCGCCGGCCGAGAGGGTGGCCACGGAGCAGGAGATGGCCCAGGACGCCGTCGAGATCCGGGAGAACCTGGACGGTCGGGACGACTAGCGTCCCACGGTGAAATCGACGAGGTCCGCCTCGATCGCGTCCCGCGCACGGATCACCTGGTCGGCCAGTCCGGTCTCGAGGGCGTGGCGGTACCGCTGCTGCGGTACCGCCACGCTCAGCCCGGCGACGGCGGTTCCGGCACCGTCCCGGATCGCCACGCCCACCGCGCTGATCCCCTCCTCCGTGCCCTCGTCGTTGGAGGCGAAGCCGCGGATGCGCACGGCGTCCAGTTCCGTGGTCAGCGCCGCGTGGGCCCGCGCGTCGAAGGCCGTGCCGTCCTGCTCGGCCCGGCGCCGGTACGCCCGCTCGACGTCAGCCGGATCCATCGCGGCCAGCAGCGCCTTGCCGGCGGAGACGCCGGCGGCGGGCAGCACGACGCCCTGGCGGTCCCCCACCCGCACCGGGCGATGCCCCTCGACGGAGGCCATGAAGCGCACGTCGGTACCGGCCAGGACCAGCAGGTTGGTGGTCTCCCCCGCGGCCTGCGCCAGGTCCTCGAGGTGGGGGTGGACCCGGCGGCGCAGCTCCACGGTCCAGGCCACGCCGGCCGGCGGCTGGCCCATCGCCGGCCCCGGCACGTAGCGGCGAGCGTGGTCCTGCACGGCATAGCCGCGGTAGACCAGCATGGCCATCAGGCGGTGGGCCGTGGACACGGAGACGCCGAGCAGGCGGGCCGCCACGCTCAGCCGCACCCTGCCGTAGTCCCGCACCATCTCCATCAGGGCCAGCGCGTGGTCCACGGACTCGACGGGGTACTTCGGCTTCTGCCGCAGGGGAATATTTTTCTGCACAGCAGATCATTCTGGCACTTTAAGCGTCACGTACCTCACAGTAGAACCTATGATTCAGCCCACGTCCGAGGATCCGCGCTCCCCACGCGGATCGGCCCCCACGTCATCCGCACCCAACCCGTCCGCAGCCCGTTCCTCCGGCCCGCTGACGCGCCGCCAGTCCACCATCGCCGTCCTCGTGTGCTGGTTGCTGGTCGTGTTCGACGGCTACGACCTGATCGTGTTCGGCACAGTCCAGACGTCCCTGATCCGTGACACCGACTGGGGGCTGACGGACGCGGGCCTGGGCGTGGTGGGCTCGATGGCCTTCGTGGGCATGATGATCGGCGCCCTGTTCGCCGGTCGCCTGGCCGACGCGCTGGGCCGGCGCCGCACCATCCTGGCCTGTGCCATCACCTTCTCGGTGTTCACCATCCTCTGCGCGTTCGCGCCCAACGCCTGGGCCTTCGGCGCCTTCCGCCTGGCGGCCGGCATCGGACTGGGCGGGCTCGTGCCGTCCGCCAATGCCATGGTGGCCGAACTGGTCCCGGACCGCTGGCGCTCCTCGATCGCCACGCTGATGATGTCCGGCGTGCCGATCGGCGGCTCCCTGGCCGCCCTCATCGGCATCCCGATGATCCCGGCCCTGGGCTGGCCGTCCATGTTCCTGGTCGCCGCCGTCGCCCTGGTGGTCGTCGTCCCGCTGGGCTTCGCCTTCCTGCCCGAGACGCTGGGTTCGGAGGAACGCGCCGGCAAGGCCACCGCGTCCGGTACCGCAGCCAGCGCCGCCTCCCACACCACGTCCGAAACCCCGGAACGGGTCGGCGGCTACGCCGGACTGCTGCGCCGGCCCTACCTGCTGGTGTCCATCATGTTCGCCCTGGCCACCCTGGCCACCCTCTTCGCCTGGTACGGCCTGGGCACCTGGCTGCCGCGGGCCATGGAGTCCCTGGGCTACAACCTCGGTTCCGCGCTGACCTTCTCGCTGTCCCTGAACATCGGGGCTGTGGTCGGCTCCATCGTCACCGCCTGGGCCGGCGACCGCTACGGTGCCGTGAAGTCGGGCGTCGTCGCCGCGGCCCTGGCCGGCGTGGCGCTGCTGGCACTGCTGCTCTCCCCGCCGGTGTGGCTGGTGTACGTCATCCTCATGGTCGCCGGCGTGGGCACGCACGGCACCCAGTGCCTGATCATCGCCGCCGTCAGCAACCACTACCCCGGCTACCTGCGCGGCACCGCACTGGGCTGGGCCCTCGGCGTCGGCCGGCTCGGTGCCGTGACCGCCCCGCTCGTGGCCGGGTTCCTGCTGAACAACGGCTACGGCGCCGGCTCGCTCTTCGTCGCCTTCGGCATCGCCGCTGTCGCGGCAGCCATCCTTCAGGTCATCATCGTGGCCCAGGGCCACGGCGGCCGCAGCACCGACCGCGGCATCGCGGCCGGGACCGCGAGCTGACGCCACCCGTCCCGCGGGCCATGCAGAACGCCCCGTGTTCCGGAGGACTCCTCCGGAACACGGGGCGTTCTGGCCAGCCGGGGTTGATCAGCCCTCGGCCAGGGCGGTGACGGTCAGGGCCACCCGCACCTCGGTGGTCGAGTCATACTGGTCGTCGTACTGGACGGTGAAGACGAGCTCGCCCTCACCGGCCGGGAGGTTCTCCGGCAGGCTGAGGCCGGAGATCTCGGCGGTCTCGCCCTCGGCCGGGACCTCGATCTCACCCAGCGCGACCGGCTCGCCCCCGGCACCCTGGAAGGCCACGGAGACGCTGGTGGCATCACCGGCGCCGTCCGAGTCGAGCTCCAGGTTGCCGAGGGTCAGCTCCACCGCGTCGCCGGCGGCGAGGGACTCCGGAGCGTCGATGACCTCCACGGCCTTCTTGGCGAAGTCCGGGCGGATGTCGCCGTTCGCGGCGGTCTCGGCCTCGATGTACTCCTGGAAGGCCTGGTTGTCCATGATTCCCAGGTCGACGTAGTTCTCCTGACCAGTGGCGAAGCCCTCGTAGCCGTCGGGCGCGGAGTTCTCGGTGCCGACCCAGGAGGTGTCACCCAGGAAGGACAGGGTGGCGATCGTGTACATCTCGTCCATGTCCACGGGCTCACCGTCGATCCAGATCCCGGTCACCTTGTCGCCCTGCTCCCGGGACTCGTCGTAGGTGTAGGTCAGTTCCTCGGACCAGCCCAGGTGCAGGGACTTCTCCCCGTCCCGCCAGTTCTCCTCGAGGACCTGCTTGATGGAGGAGCCCGGGATGTCGAAGTAGACCAGGGTGTTGCCGAACGGCGCGAAGTCGAGGACCTCGCCGAGAGTCACCTTGCCGTGCAGCTCGGCGTCCTTGTCCGGGAAGGTGCCGCCACCGGTGAACTGGTCCACCAGCAGTTCGGCGCGCAGACCGCCGGAGTTGGTCACGCCCAGGTCGACGTCCTCGTTGGACAGGGACACCCGGTCCTTCAGCGCGTCGGCGGCCCAGTTGCCCAGGGTGGTCTCCTGGCGGCGGGTGCCGCCGGCGCGCCAGGCACCGGCCTCCTCGATGCGGGTCTCGTAGTCGGTCGTGATGGAGGCGTCGATCTCGCCGATGACGGTGCCCTGGAGCTCCTCGAACTCCTCGACGGCGGCCTGTTCCAGTGCGTGGACCTCGGCGGTCACGGGGCTGAACTCGGCGGTCAGGGCCTCGAAGGCCTCCGGGTCGAAGTCGCCCTCCTCGTCCTCGGCGGTGATGCGGTCCACCAGTTCGGCCTCGTAGGAGACGACCTCGTTGGTCTCGGCGTCCAGCGTCAGCTCGACGGCGCCCAGCAGGTTCCCGGACTGGCCGGCCTGCAGCACGGGGCGCTCGGTGCCCTCGACGGAGGTCTCGTAGAGGTAGGTCTGGTGGGTGTGGCCGTTGAAGATCACGTCCACCGAGGCATCCGTGCCGTTGACGATGGCGTCGAAGACCTCGGAGCCGGCGGTGGCCTCCTCCAACGGGGTGGCACCGCCGACGGGCGAGCCGTCGTGGTAAGAGGCCACGATCACGTCAGCCTCGTCGCTGGCCTCCAGCTCGGTGGCGACGGTATTGACGCCCTCGACGAGGTCGATGACCTCGTTGCCCTGCAGGCCGGCGCCGGTGGTGGTGGCGTACAGGTTGTTCGGCACGGCACCGATGACGGCCACGCGGACCCCGTCGACCTCGTGGATCTCGTAGGCCGGCAGGACGGGTTCCTGGGTTTCCGGATCCACGAAGTTGGCGGCCAGGACGGTGAAGTCCGCGATCTCCAGCACGCGGTCACGCAGGTCGTCCAGGCCCTTGTCGAACTCGTGGTTGCCGGCGGCGGAGGCCGCCAGGCCCAGGGCGTTCATGACCTCCAGGGTCGGCTCGTCCTGCTGGACGTTGGACACCGAGGCGGAGGCGCCGATGAGGTCCCCGGCCGACGTGAGCAGCGTGGTGCCCTCACCGTGCTCGGCCTCGAACTCGGCGCGCTCCTCCTCCACGGTGTGGGCGAACAGCGTGCCGTCGTAGGAGGAGGACAGCTGCCCGTGGAAGTCGTTGAAGGAGTAGATCTCGATCGACTTGGTTCCGCCGCCGGCCTCGTCCTGCTGCTCCTTGAACTGCGCGTAGGCGTGGAGCATGGCGGAGATCTGGCCGCGAGTGATGGCGACCGACTGGTTGAAGTTGCCGTCGGTGTCGCCGACGGCGATGCCGTTCTCGGCCAGCCAGGAGATGGCCCGGAAGTTGGCCCCCGTGGCGTTGAGGTCCTGGAACGGGGACTTCGACGGAGCGGTGAACTCGGGGTCCTCGAGGCCGAACAGGAAGGCGGCGAACTGCCCACGGGTCACGGGCCTGGAGGTGCCGAAGTCACCGTTGGCGTGGCCCGCGGTGATGCCCTCGGACTTGGCCCAGGTGATCGCGTCATAGAAGGAGCCATCGGCCTTGACATCCCCGAACGGGCTCCGCGCGGGAGCCTGGTGCTCCGGCTGCACCATGCGGTGCAGGAAGGCGGCGGTCTCGCCACGGGAGACGTTGCGGGTCTTGCGGAAGGTGTTGTCCGTGGAATATCCCACGGAGATCTCCTCGCACTGCATCCAGCGCACGGCCCGGAAGAACGCGGAGGCGCTGTCCGAGTTGTCCGCGAAGGCCGGGACCTCGCAGCCCTCGACGGCGGTGGTGACGGCCAGGTCCGACCGGGTCGACTCCGCCGCGGTGCCGGCTGCTGCCGGGATGGCGGCCATCGGTCCGGCGATCAGGCCAACGGCCAGCGCACCGGACAGAACGGCCTTGGAAAGCTTGCTCTGCATGAATTGCTCCTACATTCCCCATGAGATCCGGCTCCGCACCGTCGCGGCAGCCGGTTGAACGGCCAGCCGCGGGACGGCCTCGGGGAAGGTGGACCCAGCGGCGGCACGGTTCACTAGACCAGCGTCAGGTGACGTTCACGTAACGCCAAGTGAACGTTTGGTTCGGGCGTCGAGGACGCCGTGGCATGCCTCGTCCGCGTGCCCCTGGCCGCCTGAGAGACCGTGGTGCGTCCGTAGTCCGGGGGGAGATACTGGCACCATGCCGAGCATCATTCCCGTCGAGGGCGACATCACCCGGGTGGATGCCGACGCGATCGTCAACGCGGCCAACACCTCGCTGCACGGCGGGGCAGGCGTGAACGGGGCCGTCCATGCCGCCGGCGGCCCGGTGATCCTGGAGCAGACCAGGACGTGGTATCCCCATGGCCTCGGCACGGGGGACGCCGCCTGGACCACCGCCGGAGGCCTGCCGGCCCGGTGGGTCATCCACACGGTCGGGCCGAACCATCATGCCGGCCAGCGGGACCGGGCCCTCCTCGCCTCCAGCTACCGGCGCTCCCTGGAGGTGGCCGACGGGCTCGGGGCCCGCACCGTGGCCTTCCCGGTCCTGAGCTCCGGCATCTTCGGCTGGCCCTTCCACGACGCGGTCCGTACCGCCGTCGATTCCATCGGCCTGGCGCGCACCGACGTCCGTCGGGCCTACCTGGTGGCGCACGGGGACCGGGCCTTCGAGGCCGTTCAGCTGGCACTCCAGGTCAGTACTCCCCTCCGCCTGCTGCAGGGACTGCGCCACCTGTTCCGGCGGGGCTACCACCAGCTGCGCTTCCTGCCCGGCATGAGTCCCTCGGGCATGCAGTGGCGCATCGCCATCACCACGGCCGACAACCTCCGGAACGGTGACCCGGACTCGTTCCACGACCCACGCGACGAGGAGCGCGTCCTCTACTACTCCACGGCGGACGAGGCCGTGGTCGGCGAGCGCGAGGTCACGGCGTGGACGACCCCGGCCGAGGCGGCTGCGGTCATCCTGGAGCGCGTCGGCAGCCGCGGCCCGGAGCACGAGCCCTCCCAGTACGCGCGGTGGTTCGGCTCCCTGCTCGCCGAGGTGGAGCGGGCAACGTACGAGGACGGCCAGGGCCTGCCCGTCGCCTACGCGGACGACCGTGACGAGCGGCAGGGTTGGGAACTGGGCTGGGGCAGCGGGCGGAGGCACCCGGCTCCCCCGTCGGCGTGAGGCAACTCCGGACCGCCGTCCGCATCCGAAACCTACCCTGGACCGCGGCGCGCCGGGGATCATCGACTCCACGCCACATCGACCGGGAGGACAGCGATGGCCGTCAAGTTAGTGTACGTCGCCCGCCGGCGCCCCGAACTGACTCCCGAGGAGTTCCGGGAGTACTGGTCCGACGGCCACGCGGCCCTCTGGACGGAGCTGCAGGGCGTGCTGGGATTCCGCAAGTACGTCCAGAGCCACCCGCTGGACATTCCCTTCAACGCCGCGTTCGCCACGGCCCGGGGCATGTCCCTGGAGACGCCCCCGGACGGGGTGGGCGAGGCCTGGTGGGATTCCGTCGACGAGCTCATGGCCGGTTTCTCCGGGCCGGAAGGGAAGGACGCGGGCCGCCGGCTCATCGAGGACGAGGCCCGGTTCATCGACTTCGCGACCTCCCGGGCCTTCATCACCCAGGAACGACAGGTCCTCTGATCCGGTCATGAGTCACCGGAGGACCACCCGCTGTGCACTCGGACTGGCCGCTATCGCGCTGCTCGCCGGCTGCGTCTCGCCGGGCAGCGGCACGGGTGAGGACCCGACGCCGGCCGGCAGTCCCAGCCCACCGGCGGCTGACCGCACGGTCCCGGCGAATGACACCGGTCCGCGGGCCGGCTCCACTCCGCAGACGGTGGTGGGCGGGCTCGACGCACCCTGGTCGGTCGCCTTCACCAGCCATGGAACCGCACTGGTCAGCCAGCGCGATGACGGCACCATCCTCGAACTCACCGGGGCAGGCACGGAGGGTGCGGGCACTCGGGAGGTCGGCACGGTCGAGGGGGTGGCCCACGGAGGCGAGGGCGGCCTGCTGGGCCTGGCCGTGAGGACCGACGACGCCGGGCGCGAATGGCTCTACGCCTACTCCACCGCCGCGGCGGGCAACCGCATCCAGCGCTTCGAGCTCACCGGGGATGCCGGCGGCCTGGGCCTCGGGACGGCGCAGACCCTCATCGAGGGCCTGCCCGCCGCCGGCAACCACAACGGCGGGCGGATCGCGTTCGGCCCGGACGGGATGCTCTACGCCGGTGTCGGCGACGCCGGCCATCCAGCGAGCGCGCAGGACCTGGGCTCCCCGGCGGGCAAGATCCTGCGCCTCACTCCGGACGGGGAGGTCCCCGGGGACAATCCCGATCCCGGCTCCCCGGTCTACAGCTACGGCCACCGCAACGTGCAGGGCCTGGCATGGGACGAGGACGGCACGATGTTCGCCACCGAGTTCGGGCAGAACACCTGGGACGAGCTGAACGTGATCGAGCCCGGCGGCAACTACGGCTGGCCGGAGGTCGAGGGGATCACCGGCAGCGGCGGTACCGGGGCGGCGGGCGGTTTCGTCGATCCGGTCCAGCAGTGGTCCCCGTCACAGGCCAGTCCGAGCGGGATGGCCGCCCTGGACGGGACGCTGTACATCGCCAACCTGCGCGGCCAGGTGCTGCGCGCCGTGCCGGTGGAGGATCCCGGCACCTCGACCACCCACTGGGCCGGGGAGTACGGCCGGCTGCGGGACACCGTCGTGGCACCGGACGGGGCCGTCTGGGTGCTGACCAACAACACCGACGGGCGCGGACGCCCGTCCGAGGGCGACGACCGGATCCTGGTGTTCACTCCCGGGCCCTGACGCGTCAGCGTCCCGCCGCGTCCTGCTCGGCGGCGGCCCGGGCCAGCCCGCCGAGGGCTCCCTCGCCCCACAGTTCCAAGGCGGCGTCCAGGTCCTCCTCCCGCCCGGTGACCTCGAGGTAGAGCCGCGCGCCGTGTCCGGTGCCGTCCCCGAGCCGCAGGCCGAGGGTGTTCCCGGCCACGTCCTCGGCGATGTCGAGGACGAACTCCCGTGGCTCGTCCACCACGCGTGCGGTGCCCAGCACGGTGTCCGGGGCGCCGGAGTGCTGGAAGGGGGCGCCGATGTCGGGCGTCCGCCGTTGCCGGCCGGTGTCCCGGTCCGTGCCGAACCAGAGGTCCCAGGCCGCCTGGGCCGGGCAGGTCAGCTGGCGCTCCCAGGCGGCCCGCCACCCACCGTCCTCGCCGCGGGTGACCTCGGGACGGTCCAGTCCGAAGAGGGCGACCAGTTCCTCGTGCCGGGCCACCCGGCGTCCGGGGTCGACCGGTTCGCGCCCGGCCAGCACGTCGGCCAGGCTGGCGAAGCAGCCCTCCCATCCGGTGGCGAAGCTGGCGGCGCCGGCCAGGTCGTCGAACGCGTGCACGAGCGTGAGGTCCGTGGCCTGCCCGTCCCCCGTCCCGGACAGCGTGAACTCCAGCCGGTCCTCCTCCCAGGTGAACCCCAGCCGGTGCGGCGGTTCAGCCGTGAGCACCTGCCCGGCGTAGGACTCGCCGTCCGGGTCGAAGGTGACGGTCCCGCCGGGCCGGAGCTCGAACTCGACCTCGGACGGGAACCACCGGGCCAGCAGGCCGGGCACGGTGATCGCCTCCCACACGCGCTCCACGGGATGGTCCAGGCGGCAGCCCACCAGGACGGCGGGGCGTTCTCCGTCGGTGAGGAGCTGGGGCGTGTGCGCGGGGGCTGCGGGGTTCATGTGCCCATCCTCCACCCGTGCGGTGCATCGTCCCCAGCGTCCCGGGCGTTCAGGACGCTGCGTCCTTCATCGCCGCGTAGGCGTCCAGGGCGCGCCGGCGGGACTCCTTCACGTCCACGATGGGCTCGGGGTAACCGCTGAGCGGCTCCACGGCCTCGGGCACCCAGCGGCGCACGTACGCCCCGTCCGGATCGAAGCGCTGGCGCTGGGTCTCGGGATTGAACACGCGAAAATAAGGCGCGGCATCGGCCCCGCAGCCGGCCACCCACTGCCAGGACACCGGGTTGTTGGCCTCGTCCGCGTCCACCAGGGTGTCCCAGAACCACTGCTCCCCCTCCCACCAGGGCTGGAGCAGGTTCTTGGCCAGGAAGCTGCCCACCACCAGCCGGACCCGGTTGTGCATCCAGCCGGACTGCCAGAGCTGGCGCATGCCGGCGTCCACGAGCGGCACCCCGGTGCGCCCGCGTTGCCACGCCCGTAGCGCGCCCTCGTCGGGCTCCCAGGGGAAGGACTCGAACTCGGGGCGCAGCGGCGTCCGTTCCAGCGGCGGGCAGTGGTAGGTGAGGTGCCAGGCGAACTCGCGCCAGTAGAGCTGCCGCACCCAGGCGCGGCGGTCCTCGTTCTGCGGGGCGCCCAGCTCCGGATGGGCGTTCACCGCGTGCACCAGTTGCCGCGGGGAGAGCTCCCCGAAGCGCAGCCGCGGCGAGAGCCGGGAGGTGCCGTGCTCATCCCCCGGGACGTCCCGCGCGGTGCTGTACCCGGTGACCGCCTCCTCCAGGCCCGCCAGCGCCGACCCGGCGGCGACACAGCCCGGTTCCCAGTGCCGGGCGATGGTGCCCTCCCACCAGCGGGGGTCCTGGTCCAGCAGGCCCAGCTCGTCCAGGGTCACCGCGATGCCGGCCCAGCGGGCTCCCTCCACGCGCTCCGCCAGGTCCGCCGGCGGCCCCTGCGACGCCGGCGCCGGCAGCGGCACCCCGACGGGCAGCTCGGCCGCCGCCTTCCAGAACGGGGTGAACACCTGGTAGTGCCCGCCGGAGCCGGTCGCGATCTCCCAGGGCTCCACGAGCAGGGAGCCCGGGTGACTGTGGACCGCCAGGCCCGCGGCGCGCAGCTCGTCCTTCAGGTGGGCATCGAGGGCGCGGGAGGCGGGGGCATAGCGCCGGCTCCACGTCACGGCGGTGGCCTGCAGGTGCTCCGCCACCGCCGGCAGCACCGCACCCGCTGGCCCGGCGGCGAACAGCAGCGGGATGCCCAGCTCCTCGAGCTCGGCGGCGAGCACCGCCAGGGACCGGTGCGCCCACCAGCGGGTGGCCCCGCCCAGCGGCCGGGGGCCGCGCCCCTGCGCGTCGCGCACCTCGCGGATCCAGAGCCCGACGACGGCACCGGCCTCCCGGGCCGCGCTCAGCGCCGGGTGGTCGGTCACCCGCAGGTCGTCGCGGAACCACACGATGGTCAGCGGGACGGCGGCCGGCGGCGAGCCGGCGTCTGAGCCGCCGGGAACGGAACCAGGCATGTGCCCAGCGTACGGACAGCACCACCGCGACCGCACGGGGCGGCCGCAGGCAGTACCTGCGCTCAGCGTTCCGGCTGCAGTACCTTGGTGTAGACCGTGGTGCGATTGGCGTCGCGCAGGGTGACGGTGAAGGTGTCCTCCTCGTCCAGGTCGACGTGGCCGAAGAACTGCCCCGCGCCGTCCCGCGGCGACTGGTTCGTGGCACCGGCCTTGCTGAACACGACCTCGGGTCCGAACGTGCCGTCCATCTGGTTGGGCCCGAAGCTGCCGGCGTTGATCGGTCCGGCCACGAACTCCCAGAAGGGGTCGAAGTCCGAGAACACGGCCCGCTCCGGCGAGTAGTGGTGTGCAGCGCAGTAGTGCACGTCGCCGGTGATGAACACGAGCCGGCCGGCACCCGAGGCCCGGGACCACAGCACGGCGGAGTGGGAGGTGACGTCACCGGTGGCGAATCCGCTGGGAAGGGTGAGGCGACCGGATCGCACGAAGGCGGCGGCACGGGGAGTGGCGGCACGGGGAGTGGCGTAGGCCGGCGCGGCGGTGAGGGAGACCGCGGCCGTGGCGGCGGATCCGAGCAGGAGGGAACGGCGGCTGATATCTGCGGCACGTCACCGTCCCGGAGCCGGGGTCCGGGCCCGGGAGACGGGCGGGTGAAGCCTGACCGAACAGTAGGTGAAGGAGATCGCCGTGCGGGATCCCCGCCGCCTCGGTCTCCTACGCTGATGGCTCGTGCATACGTCCCAGAATCCCCACGATCCCGAATATCCCGAGACACTGGCCCAGACCAGCCGCCGCGCCGTGGTCCGCACCGGGGTCCTCGCTGGAGCGGCCGTCCTGGCGGGCGGCGTCCCGGCGTTCACCCCGGCCGGACAGGGCGCCGCCGCGGCCGCCCCCACCCCCGCATCCGGCCCCTTCCGCCACGGGGTGGCCTCCGGGGACCCCCACCCGGACGGCGTGTTGCTGTGGACCCGCGTGACGCCCACCGACGAGGCCGTGCCTGGATCAGGCGCCGGTCCGGACGTGACCGTCTCGTGGATAGTGGCGCTCGACCCGGACTTCACCCGCGTGGCAGCCCGCGGCACCGTGCGCACAGGCGCCGGGCGGGACCACACCGTGAAGGTCCCCGTGTCCGGACTGGCCCCGGCCACGGAGTACTGGTTCCGCTTCCGGACGCACGGCGGCGTCTCCCCCGCGGGTCGCACCCGGACCGCACCGGCCGCCGGCGCCGCCGTCGACCACCTGCGCTTCGGCGTGGTGTCCTGCGCCAACTGGCAGGCCGGTCACTTCTCGGCCTACCGCCACCTGTCGAGGGAGCGACTGGACGCCGTCCTGCACCTGGGCGACTACCTCTACGAGTACGCGCCCGGCGAGTACCAGGCGCGCGACGCCGTCGTCCGACCACACGAGCCGGCCCGTGAGATGACCACCCTGGCGGACTACCGGGCGCGGCACGGGCAGTACAAGACCGATCCGGACCTGCAGCGGCTGCATGCGGCCGCGCCGTTCATCGTCACGTGGGATGACCACGAGTCCGCGAACGACGCCTACGACGACGGCGCCGAGAACCACACGGAGGGCGCCGAGGGCTCGTGGCGGCAGCGCCGGGCCTGGGCCCAGCAGGCCTACGCCGAGTGGATGCCGGTGCGGTACGAGCCCGGGGAGACGCTGTACCGGCGCTTGCACTTCGGTTCGCTGGCCTCCCTGTCCATGCTGGACCTGCGCACCTACCGTGACCAGCAGGCCTCCTCGCAGCTGTCGGACGAGATCGATGATCCGGACCGCAGCATCACCGGCCAGGCGCAGATGGACTGGCTGCTGGCGGGACTGGTCGGAGAGTCCGCGCAGTGGAAGCTGGTCGGCAATCCCGTGATGATCACACCGGTGCGGTTTCCCTCCACCCTCAACACCGCCGAGCTGCAGGGCCTGCACGAGCTGCTCGGCACCACCACCATCGACGGAGTGCCCTACAACGTGGACCAGTGGGACGGCTACGTGGCCGACCGCAACCGGGTCATCCGCCACCTGCGGGACCACGGGGTGAAGGACACGGTCTTCCTGACCGGGGACATCCACTCGGGCTGGGCCTGCGACCTGCCCGCCGATCCACTGACCTATCCGCTGAACCGGGAATCCGTGGCCACCGAGCTTGTGTGCACCTCGGTGACGAGCGACAACCTCGACGACATCCTCGGCGTGCCGCCGCGCACCGCCTCGCTCAGCGTGGAGGCCGCGATCAGGGCGAGCAATCCGCATGTCCGCTACCTGGACTTCGACTCCCACGGGTACTCGGTGCTGGACGTGACCGCGGCCGGCGTCCGGATGGACTGGTACCGGCTCGACGAGCGCACCTCGCCCGGCTCGGGTGCCAGCCGCACGGCCTCGTACGACGTCGCGGCGGGCACCCAGCGCGTCCGCTCCACCGGGGGTGTCCTGTGAGCGGGGTGCACGGGAAGGACTCCGGACTGGGCCGCCGCACCCTCCTGCGGGCCGTCGGCGCCTCCGGCGCGGGCGTGCTGCTCTCCGCGGCGGCCCCCGCCGCCTGGGCGGCCGGTGCCCCACGCCCGGCATCCGTCACCGCCGCCGCCACCGGCTCCGAGGCTGGCCGCACCAGGGTGCACGTGCTCGTGGTGGACGGCTGCCGCCCGGACGAGATCACCGCCTCAGGCACGCCCACCCTGGCCGCGCTGCGCGAGGCCGGGACCTGGTTCCCGCAGGCGCGGTCCCTGCCGGTCATGGAGACCATCCCGAACCACGTGATGATGATGACCGGGGCCCGGCCGGACCGGACCGGAGTCCCCGCGAACTCCGTCTACGACCGCGCCCTGGGGAGGGTCCGCACGCTCGACCGGCCCGGCGACCTGCGCTTTCCCACCCTGTTGGAGAGGGTCCGGGAGCTCGGCCTGACCAGCGCCAGCGTGCTGAGCAAGGAGTACCTGTACGGGATCTTCGGGGACCGCGCCACCTTCCGGTGGGAGCCGGAGCCGATCGTGCCAATCAGCGGCCATGCCCCCGACCACTACACCGTGGACGCCCTGATCGCGATGGTGGATGCCGCCGACCCGGACGTATGCCTCACCAACCTCGGAGACATCGACCGGATGGGCCACAGCGACCTGACCGGTACCACGCTGCGCGCCGCCCGCCAGGCGGCACTGCTGTCCACCGACCGGCAGGTGGGCCGGTTCGTGGACCACTTGAGGGACCGCGGACTGTGGGAGAGCACGGTGCTCATCATCCTGGCCGACCACTCGATGGACTGGTCCCTGGTGTGGAAGACGGTCTCCGGCACGCGCATCCTCGCAGGGGACACCGAACTGGCCGAGCACATGGTCGTGGCCCAGAACGGCGGGGCGGACCTGTTCTCCTGGACCGGGCCCGACGCCGGGCGCTCCGCCGCGCTGGCGCGCGCGGCGGCGCTGCTGGAGGCCCACCCCGGGGTGCTCTCCGTCCATGCGCCGGCGCAGCTGCGTCTCGGCCCCGAGGCGGGTGACCTGGTGGCGTACTGCGCGGCGGGGTGGCGATTCACGGATCCGTACGTCGTCTCCAACCCGATCCCGGGCAACCACGGGCACCCGGCGAGCGAGCCGATCCCGTTCATGGTCACCGGCGGGAGTCCGTTGGTGCGGAAGGGCCACACGTCCTCTGAACCGGCCCGCACGGTGGACGTCGCCCCGACCGTCGCCGGACTCCTCGGCCTGGGGGCACCGGACGGCGGCTACGACGGCACTGCCCGTACCGCGGCGTTCACCGGCTGACCCGACCGCGGAGCAGGCGGGGTCGCCCTCGACAGATCTATCGTTTTACGATAGGTTTGCCTCGATATTCAATCGAGGGAGTCTTCATGCGGAACGCAACCATCGTCGCCCTGCGCGGCGTGCTCGCCATCGCCCTGGCGGGATCGCTCGTCGTCCAACTGGTCATGGTGCCCCTGTTCTGGGCGGACCTGGCCGGGGCGCCGGACTGGCTGCGGATCACCCTCGTGGTGCTCGTGGTGCTGGGCATCGTGGCGCTGCAGGTCGTGGCCGTGTGCGTGTGGCGGCTGCTGGCCATGGTCCGGACGGGCACGGTCTTCTCCCCCGCGGCGTTCCGCTACGTGGACATGATCATCGGGGCGATCGCGGTGGCCGCCGTGCTGGTGTTCGGGATCGCCGTGGCCCTGGCCCCGACCACCGTGGCACCGGGGGTGGTCGGCTTGGTCTGCGGCGCGGCCCTGGTGGTGGCCGGGGTGGCGCTGGTGGTCTACGTCCAGCGGATGCTGCTGGCCCAGGCCGTGGACCGCGACGCGGAGGCACGGGCGCTGCGGTCCGAGCTCGACGAGGTGATCTGATGCCCATCGTGGTGGACATCGACGTCATGCTCGCCAGGCGGAAGATGGCCGTGGGCACGCTGGCCGAGCGGGTGGGCATCACCCCGGCCAACCTGGCCGTACTGAAGAACGGCCGCGCCAAGGCCGTGCGGTTCACGACGCTGGAGGCGCTGTGCGAGGCGCTGGAGTGCCAGCCGGGGGACCTGCTGCGGTGGGAGCCGGAGTGATCCCAGCCCTCAGGCGTCGATCGCCCGTCTCTTCGGCAGCCGGATCCGGTCGAGGTCCCGGGCCACCCTGACCTCGGCCCGGCCCGCCCGGGCCTGGGCCTGCAGACGCAGCGGCTCGAGGTCCTGGTACCGCGAGGAGAAGTGGGTCAGGAGCAGGGTGCGCACCCCGCCGGAGGCCGCCAGGGCACCGGCCTGCCCCGCGGTCAGGTGCCGGTACCCACGGGCCAGGCCGGCCTCGGCGTCGGCGAAGGTGGACTCCGCGACCAGCAGGTCGGCGCCCTCGGCCAATTCCTCGGCGCCGGCGCACGGGGCGGTGTCCATGACGAGGGCGAACCGCTGGCCGGGCCGGAACCCGCTGACCTCCTCCAGGGTCACCCCGCGCAGCGCACCCTCCTGCTGCAGCCGGCCGATGTCCGGACCATCGATGCCCGCCGCCTCGAGCCGTTCCGGCAGCAGCGTGCGACCGTCCGGCTCGCTGAGGCGGTAACCGTACGCCTCGATGCGGTGGGCCAGCGGCCGGACCTCCAGCCCCGGGGCCACGTCACCCGCGGCCCCGTGGGGGTGCAGCCGGAGGTCGAGACGGCCGGAGGCGAGGGACACCAGGGCACGGACCACCGGTTCACCGCTGGCCGGGTAGTGCAGGTGCACCGGGTGCTCCACCCCGTCCAGCGCCATGCGGGACAGCACGCCGGGCACGCCGTAGCAATGGTCACCGTGGACGTGGGTCAGGCAGAGGCGGGTGATCCTGCTGGCCGGGACACCCGCAAGGATCATCTGCCGTTGGGTGCCCTCCCCGGGGTCGAACAGCAGCCCCTCGCCGTCCCACAAGAGCAGGTAGCCGTTCTGGTTCCGTTCGCGGGTGGGGACCTGGGAGGCGGTGCCGAGGACCACGAGTTCGCGCATGTCCCGAGGTTCGCACGGATCCCGACGCCGGTGCACCCCGGGCCGGCCCGCCTCCGGGCCACCGGGTCCGCGGACGGTGACGGCCTCGGCTCCGGGCGGTCATCGAGGGCCAGCGGGGAGGAGGTGTCAACGACGGTCGAAATCTGACCCCTTAGCGACGGTTGAAATTTGACCCC
>JASBVO010000012.1 GCA_029961105.1 Micrococcus sp.
GTCAAGATCCGCGGGTACCGCATCGAACTCACCGAGATCGAGTCGGTCCTGATGCAGTACCCCGGCATCGCGACGGCGGTCGTCGAACCGTACCGGCCCGAGCCCGACGTCGTGGAGCTTGCCGCCTACTATTCCCGACGTGGAGGCACCACGACGATCGATCCCACGGAGGTGCAGCGGCTGCTGCGGGACCGGTTGCCGGGCTACATGATCCCGTCCTACCTCACCGAGCTCGAGACGATGCCGATGCTGCCCTCGGACAAGGTGGACCGCAAGAGACTGCCCCCACCCGGCCCCGCGGACCGGCTGGGCGCCGCGGTGGACTACGTGGCGCCCGAGGGCAGCGTCGAGCAGGAGCTCGCCCAGATCCTCGCCGAGGTCCTTCGCCTGGACCACACGGGCGTCACCTCACACTTCTTCGATGACCTCGGCGGAGACTCCCTGGTGATGGCCCGGTTCTGCGCGCGCGTCCGCGAGCGCCCGGGCCTGGGCCATCCCGTGATGCAGGATGTCTACCGGCACCCGACCATCCGGGAACTGGCCACGGTCCTCACGGAGTCCTCGCCCTCCACCGAAAACGGCATGGTCCCGGCCGGCGCGTCCATCGAGGCCCCGCCGCCCGCCCACAGGGTGGGCACGGGGCAGTACGTGGCGATCGGGGCAGCCCAGGCGCTGACCTTCGCGGCGCTGACGAGCCTGTCCGCGTTCGTCTTCATCGTCTTCTTCGACTGGTTGCTGCCCCGGACTGGCAGCAGGCGCTGGTGCGGTCGGTGGGGATCGCGTCCGCCATACTCGTCTACTTCTCCATCCTGCCCGTGGTGGCGAAGTGGGTCCTGGTGGGGCGGACCACGGTGCAGGAGATCCGGGTCTGGGGGCCGGGTTACTACCACTACTGGGTGGTGCGGTGGTTGCTGGGCCTGAGTCCCGTCCGGCTCGCCGCGGGAACGCCCGTCTTCCTCTGGTACCTCCGCCTGCTCGGTTCCCGGATCGGCAGGAACACGATCATCCACTCCAGTACCATCCCTGCCTTCCCGGACCTCCTCACCATCGGCAGCAACGTGGTCATCTGTCCCGGGACCGTCTTCAATTGTTACCGCGTGGATTCCGGGGTGATCCGCAGCGGGCCGGTGACCGTCGGGGACCGGGCGTTCGTGGGCGGCCACGGCGTGCTCGACATCGACACCGAGGTCGGCCGGGACGCACAGCTGGCCCACTCCTCCAGTCTGGCTCCGGGCCAGCGGCTGCCCGCCGGCGAGAGCTGGCACGGCACGCCAGCGGTGCCCGGCGGCGACGACCACCGTACCGTACCGGACGTGGCCCCGAGGCCCCTGCGCGGCGTCGTGTTCGGCCTCTGGGTCATCCTGACACCGGTCCTGCTGTCCGCCCCGCTGTTCACGATCACCTGGTTCCTCCTCGAGGTCTTCCCCATCATCGGGGACCCGCTCAGGGGCTCGGCACTGCTTCCCTGGACAGCCTGGCCGTACAACGTCATCGTCCTCGGGGGCTCTCTCGTCCTCGTGCCCGTGGGCATCGCCACGGGCCTGCTGTGGGTCTTCACCGTCCCACGGCTCATCAACATGCTGGTCAAGCCCGGCCGGGTCTACCCGCTCTACGGCGTGGGCTACGTGGCGATGCGGATGGTGATGAGGATGACCAACGCCCGCTTCGCCCAGCTGTTCGGGGACAGCAACTACATCACCGGCTACCTGTCGCTGCTGGGCTACCGGATCAAGCCGGTCATCCAGACCGGGACGAACTTCGGCATGTTCACCCGCCACGACATCCCCTACCTGGTCCGGCTGGGCTCCGGCACCATGGTCTCGGACGGGATCATCTTCATGAACGCCGAGTATTCCAGCACCGCCTTCCGGGTCCGGCCCACGGTGGTCGGCTCGCAC
Source organism: Micrococcus sp. (assembly GCA_029961105.1). GTDB lineage: Bacteria > Actinomycetota > Actinomycetes > Actinomycetales > Micrococcaceae > Citricoccus. The sequence continues at coordinate 1,899 of JASBVO010000012.1, forward strand.
AGCTTCTTCGGCAACGACGTCCTCGTGACGCCCACGGGGAGGATCGGTGACAACGTGCTCCTGGCCACCAAGGTGCTCGTGCCGATCTCGGGTGAGCTTCGCCATGACGTCGGCCTGCTGGGGTCCCCGGCCTTCGAGATCCCGCGCAGCGTGATGCGGGACGCCGCGTTCGACGACCTGAAGTCCGGGCCCGAGCATGACCGCCTGCTCCAGGCCAAGCTCCGCTACAACACCATGACGATCGTGCTGAGGTTGCTGAGCCGCTGGTTCATCGGCGTCCTCGCCGCCGGCCTCTCCCTGTGGGCCATCGACGTGCACCCACATGCCGGCTCCTGGCCCATGGCGCTCGTGCTGTTCGTCCTGCCGCTGTTCTCGGCCCTCTACTTCGCCCTGCTGGAGCAGGCCACCATGGGGTTCCGGTGCATGCAGTCCCGGTACTGCTCCATCTACGATCCCTACTTCTGGCGGCACGAGCGGTTCTGGAAGCTCCAGTCCGATGCGGCCGCCGGCCTGGTCAACGGGACCCCGTTCAAGGCCTGGCTCCTGCGCCTCCACGGCGCCCGGATCGGCCGGCAGCTGTTCGACGACGGCAGCAACTTCGTCGAGCGGTCCCTGGTGACCGTCGGGGACTACTGCACCCTCAACCTGGGCAGCATCCTGCAGGGCCACTCGCTGGAGGACGGGACCTTCAAGTCCGACTTCATCGTGGTCCAGGACGGAGTCACGCTGGCACCCAAGGCGTTCGTGCACTACGGCACCCACGTGGGCGAGGGGTCCCTGATCGACACCGATGCCTTCCTGATGAAGGGCGAGGAAGTGCCGGCCGGCCAGTGGTGGCACGGCAATCCCGCGAAGCCGATGCCGGCCCGGAGGCCCGCACCGATCCGCCCACTGGCACGTTCGGCGTCCCCGCGCCGGCGCCTCCGCCAGGAGCAGCCGCCGTCACCGATCCCGTGAGGACGGCAACGCGGGCAGCTGTCGGGCGAACCCCGTGCGCTGTTCGTAGGCTTGTCCCCAGCGCAGCAGACGCACGTCGTCGTAGTGGTTCGCCACCAGTTGCAGCCCCACCGGCAGGCCCTCAGGCGTGAAGCCTCCCGGCACACTGAGCGCCGGCAGGCCCGTCGCGGAGATGACGCACGCCGAGCGCATCCAGTCCAGGTACGTCGCCGTCGGCGCCCCGGCGACCTCAGCCGGATAGCGCAGCGAAGCATCGAACGGGACGACCTGCGCCGTCGGGCCCAGGAAGAGGTCGTACCGGCCGAAGAAGTCCCGCACCCGCCGCTGCAGGCGAGTCCGGGCCGCGGTCACGGCGATCCAGTCCGTCGCCGTGAGCTCCCAGCCCCTCTCGACGTTCCAGATGATCTCCGGCTTCACCTCGAGCGGATGCGCCCTCACCACGTCACCCAGATGCGCGGCGAAGTGCATCGCCCGTGTCGCGCCGAACACCCGGTCGGCCTCCCGCAGGTCGATGGCCGCCTGCTCGACGACGGCCCCGAGGCCCTCGAACACGCCGAGCTGCCCCTCCAGGATGCCGAGCACCGCACGCTCGACCGGGATGCCGATCCCGAAGTCCGGTGACCAGCCGATACGCACGCCGGCCAGGGGGCGGTCCGTCTCACCGCCGTCCTCCGCCAGCAGGACGGCGAACGACTCCCCCCTCAGTGGCGCCGGCAGCGGGGGCTCGGGGGCGGGTCCGGCCACGGCCGTCATGAACAGGGCGACGTCCTGCACGGACCGCGCCATCGGCCCGGTGCGGCCCAGCCACTGCCACGCGTCCATTGGCGTGGGCAGCGGGATGACCCCGTAGGAGGGCCGGAACCCGACCACGTTGCAGAAGGACGCCGGGATCCGGACCGAGCCGCCCATGTCGCTGCCGTCGCCCAGTGGCTGGATCCGCGCGGCCAGGGCGGCACCCAGTCCCCCACTGGACCCGCCCGCGCTGCGGTCCGGGGCATACGGATTGGTGGTGGTGCCGAAGACCTCGTTGAAGGTGTGCGAACCGGCCGCGAACTCGGGCACGTTGTTCTTGCCGGTCGTCACGACGCCGGCTGACCGCAGCCGCTCGATGACCAGGTCGTCCTGGTGCGGGACCTGGTCCCTGAACAGCGTCGAGCCCTGGGTGGTCCGCATGCCCTTCGTGCGGTGGGTGTCCTTGTGGGTCATCGGCAACCCGTGCAGCAGGCCCACCTCTCCCCCGGCCGCGATGGCCTCATCGGCCCGTCGCGCGGCCGCCGTCGCGCCCTCGGGGTCGAGGGTGACGACGGCGTTGATCACCGGATTGACCTCGTCGATGCGCCTCAGGTGTGCCTCGACCAGCTCCCGGGATGAGACCTCCCGGGCACGGATCATCCGGGTGAGCTCGACGGCACTTCTCTCCAACAAGTCGTCCACGCCCCCATCCTGCCGCACGACCGGGGCCTGGTCTCCCCCGGGGAGCTCAGTCAAGGCGCTGGGCGAGCATCACGATGATCCCCTCCGGGCCGCGCAGGTAGCAGATGCGGTAGGCGTCCTCGTAACGCACGACCTCTCCGAGGAGTTCCGCCCCGGCAGCGGTCGCCGTCCGCACCGCAGCGTCCACGTCGTCCACGCCAAAGGCCACCCGGTGCAGGCCGAGCGTGTTCGGCGGTGCCGCCCGGTCCGCCTCCCGGGCCACCGGCTGCCGGTAGTGCTGCAGTTCCACCCGGCCCTGACCGTCGGGGGTGACGAGCATGACGATGTCCGAGCGGACCCCGTGCAGCCCGATGGTGCGGTCCACCCAGTCCCCCTCGACCGAGGTCTCGCCCTCCACGCCCAGGCCCAGGCCGACGAAGAAGTCGCGCACGGTCGCGAGGTCCTCCACCACGATGCCCACGTTCTCGAGCCTCTGGATACCCATGCGCCCTGACGGTAGTGCGGGAGAGCCACCGCCGGTAGGCCTGACCGCTCACCCTGGTGTCCCGCCCAGGTCGGTGCGCTGCTCGGGTCCTTCATCGATGTCATCGCGCAGCCGCCCGGTCACCGCGTCCACGGCGGCGCCGACGGTCGGGGCGAAGCGCTCTGGGCCGAAGCGCCCGTTCATCCCATACCGGTCGAGCGCGTCCTTGGCCGGTCCCTTCAGCTCCGCGAGCACCAGGGCGATGCCCTGCCCGGCGAGCCAGTCGTCCACGTCCGCCAGTTCCTCGGCCTCCGTGGTGTCCACGTCCGTGATGGGTTCGGCAGCCAGGACCAGCGTGGTCGGCCGCCGTCCGCCCTCCGCGCTGAGCTGGCGCATGGCGACGCCCACGGACCTGCGGATCCACTGGTTGAACAGCCCAGCGTTGACGAAGAACAGCGGGGCATCGAAGCGCAGGATCAGGACGCCGGGCACCCGCCTCGCCTCTGCGTGCCGCCGCCGGTCGTGATAGCCCCGCCGCCCCGGGACCAGCCCGAGTTCCGTGCGGTACGGCCGCCAGGCCCGCACCACGAACGCCACGAAGGACAGGGCGATCGCCACGCCGAGGCCTTCTAGCACGCCGACCAGGAACACGCCCAGCAACGCCGCCGTGGACAGCGCGGCGTCCACCCGGTCCATCCGCCACAGCCTCAGGTACCGGCCCGCATCGAGCAGGCTCAGGGCCGCCACCATGACCACCGCCGCCAGGACGGCCTCCGGCAGGAATTCGGTGGCCTGGGGCGCCAGCAGCATGAACGCCGCGATCAGCACCGCGCTGAGGACGTGGGCCAGCTGCGTCCGGGCCCCGGCCTGCTCGGCCACCGGGGTCCGTGACCCGGAGGCCGAGACCGCGAAGCCGCCGAACAGTCCGCCGGCGATGTTGGCCAGGCCCAGACCGGTCATCTCCCGGTTGCCGCCGACGTTCTCGTGCAGGCGGGTGGAGTAGGCGCGGGACAGGGCGATCGTGTCGGCGAAGGCGATCAGGGCCACGCCGAGCGCCGGACCGGCGAGGGCGCCGACGTCGGCCCATCCCAGCCCGCCCAGGGCAGGCCCTGGCAGACCCCGCGGGATCTCCCCCACCACCGGGACGTGATCCTGCAGTCCGGCCAGGACGGTGACCCCGACGGCGGCCACCACGGCGACGATCGGGCCCGTCACCGTGGGGACCGGCAGCAGCCGGAACACCAGGATGACCGAGAGCGTCCCCACGCCCAGGGCCGCGGCGGGCGCGGAGACCTCACCGTGCGCGATGCCGGCCACCGCTCCCGTGACCTGCCCCACCGGTCCGGTGGCCTCGACCTCGAGCCCCACCAGTCCGGGGAGCTGGGAGGCCAGCACCAGCAGTCCCAGGGCGTTGAGGAAGCCCGTCCGGATGGGCACGGAGAGCAGGTCGGTGACGAATCCCAGCCGCAGCACCCCGCCGACCACCAGCAGCGTGCCCACCATGACGGAGAGTAGCCCGGCCAGGGCGATGGCGAGGACGGGGTCACCGGACGCCAGCGGCGTGATGCTCACCAGCAGGATCGGAGCCAGCGCCGAGTCCGGCGCGAGGACCAGGATCCGGGACGGACCGAAGACCGCGTAGGCGAGCATGGGCACGATGGTGGCGTACAGCCCCGTGTGGGCCGGCAGCCCCGAGGCCTGCGCATACCCCATGCCCACCGGGATGAGCACGGCCGTCAGGACCAGCGCGGCACGCACATCCGCCCAGAGCCACCGGCCGTCATAGTGCGCCGCGACCCCGACCCCGGGAACCAGTCCCGCCACCCGCTCCAGGGCGCCAGCGGAGGACATGGAAGCAGGGTAGCCCGGCCCGGCACGGCGCTGACAGCATCCACGGCGGCTGTGCCAGACTCGAGACCGACAGGAGGTGCACGCCCATGGGCTCGAGGGCCGAACGCTACCGGGAGATCGCCGAGGTGTTCTCCGTCCACGGATTCGGGTTCGTGGTCAGCACGCTCGGCCTCTCAGAACGCTTCCCGTTCCGCCGCATGCCACGTCACGAGTCCGGCCAGGCGTACTCCCGGCCCGAGCACGTGCGGCTGGCCCTGGAGGAACTCGGGCCCACCTTCGTCAAGATCGGACAGATCCTCTCGACCCGGCCGGACCTGCTGCCCCCGCCGTACGTCAAGGAGCTGTCGCGGCTGCAGGACCAGGTGGGGCCGGTCCCCGGCGCCGACGTCACGGCCGTCCTGACCGAGGAACTGGGCTCGACCGGGGTGTTCGACAGCTTCGACAGGCAGCCCCTGGCCAGCGCCTCGATCGGGCAGGCCCACGCCGCAACCCTCGACGGTGTCGAGGTCGTCGTCAAGGTGCGCCGCCCCGGGGTCGTGGAGACCGTGAACCAGGACCTGGACATCCTGGAGAACCTGGCCCAGCAGGCCTCCCGCCGCTGGGACTTCGCCCGGGACAACGACGCCCCCGGCCTGGTCCGCGAGTTCGCCGAGACCCTGCGCCACGAGCTGGACTACCTCCGCGAGGGACGCAACGCCGAGCAGTTCGCGCACAACTTCGCCGACGACCCCAAAGTCCACATCCCGGCGGTGCACTGGGAGACCACCACGTCCCGGGTGCTCACCCTGGAGCGGGTCCGGGGCATCAAGATCTATGACGTGGACGCGCTCTCAGCGGCAGGCATCGACCGGTCCGAACTCGCCGAGCGGGCCACGGGCGTGCTGTGCCGGATGGTCTTCGAGCACGGCCTGTTCCACGCCGACCCGCACCCGGGCAATTTCTTCGTCGAGGAGGACGGCGCCCTCGGCATCATCGACTTCGGCATGGTCGGCACCATCGACGACGAGCTGAAGGAGAACCTCGGGGATATCCTCGTCGCGATCGTCCGGGGGGACACGTCCCGGGCGACGGCCGCCCTGCTGCGCCTGAACCAGTCGCCGGAGAAGGTCAACCGCGCCGCCCTGAAGCAGGACACCGCGACGCTGATCGACCGCTTCAGCGGCCACTCGATGTCCGACTTCCCCGTGTCCGCCCTCATCAATGACATCCTGAGGATGCTGCGCCGCCACCGGCTGCACCTGCCCAACGACCTGGCGATGCTGTTCAAGATGCTGGTCATGGCCGAGGGCCTGGGCCGCCGGCTTGATCCCGAGTTCCAGCTCGCCGGCGTCCTGGCCCCGTTCACCCGGCGGCTCGTGATCCAGCGCTATTCCGTCGATGCGCTCCGCCGCCGGCTGGGCCAGGTCGTCGACGAGGTGCGCCAGGCGGGTGAGGACGCCCCCCGACTCCTGCAGAGCCTGGTCGAGCTGGTGGAGCGCGGCGGTCCGCAACTGACGCTGGGACCTGACGAGCTGGAACACCAGCTCACGCAGAGCCAGCTCACCGGCAACCGCATCGTCGCCGGCCTGCTGGCCGCCTCCTTCATCCACGTCGCCGGTGGCATCGTGGCCACCTCCACGACCGGACGCACCGCCGTGCTGCGCGCGCCAGTGGCGGCGGCCTCGGCAGGCGCCGCCGGCCTGTTGGGCGGCTACCTCGCACACACCGGACGACGACGTCGGCGCCGCAGGTGAGTGCGTCCGCTCCGCAGGAGCCGGACAGCCCTTCAGCCGCCGTGCCGGCGGCGCCTACCGTGGGGACATGAACGAGCACTTCCCCGCCTACGGGATCCAGATCTGCGTGGACTGTGCCCGCCCGCATGAGCTGGCGGACTGGTGGGCCGAGGCCCTGCGCTGGGAGGTCGAGGTCCCGGACGAGGACTTCATCCGGCGCATGGTCGCCGAGGGCCACGCCACCGAGGCCGAGACCACCACCCACCAGGGGCGCCTGGTCTGGGTGGCCGGGGCCGCGATCAACCCGCCCCCGGGGATGACGGGGGCCCAGGACCGGCCGCGGATCCTGTTCCAGCCGGTCCCGGAGGCCAAGAGCGTGAAGAACCGCGTCCACTGGGACCTGCGGGAGCCCGGGGCCGACGACGACCGGCGGGCCGCCGAGGTGGAGCGCCTCGTGGCACTCGGCGCCTCCCGGATCGGGTCCGGACGGCAGGTTCCCTTCGGCTGGACGGTCCTGGCCGATCCCGAGGGCAACGAGTTCTGCGTGTAGGACCGCCCTCAGCGCAACAGCACGGCCACGCCCACGCAGGCACACGCCCAGAGCTGGCTGGCGAAGGTGCCGAGGATGAACCGCTCGGCGGCCCCGGACTTGCCGAGTTCCGAGTACCGGCCCAGGGCCTTCACGGCCAGGATGATCGCGAGTCCCTCCGGCCAGCCCATCAGCAGGGTGGATGACACCGCCAGCCGCTCCAGGACGCCGATCCAGGCGCCGCCGCGCAGCACCGGCTGGGCGTCGACCTCGTCGTTGAAGACCGGCTCGCCGTCCTTGCCGGTGAGCATGGGCTGGTGTTCCGGGTGGGATGCGTTGAAGGAGATCTGGAGGAGCGCCGTGGTGGGGGCGCCGCCGCCCAGGGTGGCTGCCAGCACGGCCAGCGGGCCGGCCACGGCCCACCCGGATCCCCCGCCGGAGAGCAGGGCGGTCACGGCGGAGGCCCCCAGCAGCATCAGCTGGGCCAGGGCCGTGCCGTAGAGCGCTCCGTGGGGACGGCCGGCAGCGCCGCGGTTCCGGGCGAAGTATTGCGGCACGGCCAGCGACCCGGCGATCACCAGCAGGACCAGGGAGACGACGGAGAGCACGGTCACCGGGCACCCTCCCGGCCGGACCGGCGCCCTGTCAGCCAGGCGTCCAGCCCCTCCAGCTGGCCCGCCGCCACCGAGGCGAGCCGGCGGGTCTCGTGCCACAGGCCGGACCGCAACCGGGAACTCACAGCCTGCTGGGTGATGCCGAGCTCCTCGGCCGCCTCCCGCTGCGTCAGCCCGGAGTCGACCAGCCGCCCGGCATCCTGGCCCTCATCGCTGCGCCGGTACTCCAGCTCCGCCAGTAATTGCAGGCCCGCCTCCACGGCCTCGAGTAGCCGCATCCGGTCCGCATCGTCTGTTCCAGCCCCTCCCGGCAGGGGCACCGCCGGCGGAGCCGACACCGCCACCCGGCCCGGGGAGTGCTTGGCCCTCCCCACCGCGTCGCGGGCGTTCTCGAACGCCAGCCCGGCACCGGCCCGCGTCTCCTGCGGCATCGGCTCGCGCACCGGGCCCACGCCGATCCCGACGCTCCAGTGCCCGGACCGTGCCGCGGAGAGGGTGAGGCCGACCACCGCATCGGCACGGTCCAGCAGTCCCTGCACCTCGTCCCCGGCCGTACGCTGGAAGGGCCGGACGATCCCGTGGGCCGGCCCGGCGGCGTTCAGCCCCTCGATCAGGCCCGCGACCAGATCGGGACCGGAACTCGACCCCCGTTGGTCCATCGTCATCACGAACATGGACACAAACCTAATCCATTGTACTGGTTCAAACAACTCTGCAGGATTGTTCGCTGAGACCCTTAGGGTCCCCGTCGCCTACGATCGGTAGATGCCCGCTCACGACCAGACCCCCGGTTGCCCCTCGGCTCGACCCACCACGTCGGGGTGGTGGCCGGCCCTCGCCCTCGCCGTGGACGCCGCGCTGATCATCCTCTTCGCGACCCTGGGCCGTCGGACCCATGAGTCCGGGATGGATCCCGCCGGGATCCTCTGGACGGCCTTGCCGTTCCTCATCGCATGGGCCGCCGCCACACTGGCCACCCACCGGAGCTGGACCCGCCTGTGGCCGTCCGGCGTCGTCGTCTGGCTGGTCACCGTGGTCGGCGGGCTACTGCTGCGCGTGCTGTTCGGGGACACGGCCGCCTTCTCCTTCCAGCTCGTCACCGCCGGGGTGCTGGGCGTCTTCCTCCTGAGCCGCCGCCTCGTCACGGCGCTCCTGCTGCACCCCGGCCGCACCACGCGGTCCTAGGATGAGACGGGGGCCTCGAGAGCAGTACCGCCCCGCAACCGATCGATCCAGGAGGAACCGTGATGGTGACCGCATTCGTCATGATCAAGACCGACCCGACCCGCATCCCCGAGTGCGCCACCGAACTGGCCGATCTGGAGGGCGTGACGGCCGTCTACTCCGTGACGGGAAAGTGGGATCTCATCGCCATGGTGCGGCTGCGCCAGTTCGATGACCTGGCCGATGTCATCGCCGACCAGCTGTCCAAGGTCGAGGGCATCCGAGACACCGAGACGATGCTCGCGTTCCGGGCCTACTCCCAGCACGACCTCGAAGAGGGCTTCGCGCTCGGATTCGAGAACATCGAGCGCTGAGCCCCTCGGGGGCGGCGCAGGCCCCGGGCCGGCCCCTGCGGGGACCGGCCCGGTCAGGCGTTGGAGACCGCCACCCAGGTGTCCAGCACGGACTGGGCCGCCCCGGAGTCGATGGACTCGACGGCGCGGTCCATATTGGCCCGGATTCGGTCGAACAGGTGCCCCTCGGCACTGGTGTCGAAGGCGGTCAGGCCCGCCGCGGCGTTGAGCACCACGGCATCCCGGACCGGGCCCTTGCGGCCGGCCAGCAGGTCCCGGACGATCCCGGCGTTGTACGCACCGTCCCGCCCCGCCAGTGCCTCGACCGGGGCCAGGGGGATCCCGAACTCCTCGGGGTCAAGTTCGTACTCGTGGACCGCGCCCTTCCGCACCTCGTAGATCGCGGTGGGGCCCGACGTCGTGATCTTGTCCCGCCCGTCACTGCCGCGGAACACGAGGCCGCGCAACCCGCGATCGGCCAGCACGCCCGCCAGCAGGGGCGCCATCCGGGCGCTGGCGCAGCCCAGGGCCTGGGCGCGGACGCCGGAGGGGTTGGTCAGCGGGCCCAGGTAGTTGAACACGGTGGGTACGCCCAACTGCTTGCGGGCCGGTGCCACGTACTTCATGGACGGGTGGTATCCCTGGGCGAAGAGGAAGGTGATGCCGGCCTTGGCGGCGCACTCCACCACCCGCTCCACGGGCAGGTTCAGGTCCACGCCCAGGGCCTCGATCACATCGGCCGCACCGGCCGTGGACGAGGCACCGCGGTTGCCGTGCTTGACGACCGTTGCCCCGGCGCCGACCGCCACGAGCGAGGACATCGTGGAGATGTTGACCGTGCCGAGCTTGTCCCCGCCGGTGCCCACGATGTCGAGGGTCTCGCCCGGGACCTCGAGGTGCACGGCGTTGTCCAGCATGACCTGAGTGAGGCCGAGCAGCTCGTCCACGGTCTCGCCCTTGGCGGAGAGCGCCATCAGGAAGCCGGCGATCTGGGCGTCCGTCGCATCGCCGGACATGATCTCCCGCATGGCCCACATCGCCTGGTCCGTCGTCAGGTCCCTCCGCCCCAGCAGCAGGCTGAAGACGAAGGGCCAGGACAGGGATTCAGTCGGAGTGCTCACGGGCACATGCTAGTCCCGCCGCGCGCGTCCGCCGGGGCGTACGACACACTGTTGCACCCGGTCGGCCGGCCATGGCCTCCGCGGGATCCCGAGACGAGCAGCGAGGGCGGGAGGCCGGCGACCAGCCAACCTGTAGGGATCCTGGACATCCCCGTGGAATCCCGTGGGAACATGTCCGAAGCGGGAACAGGGGGAAACGCCGACACGTTCGTCGCATTGGAGCCGTGAGATGTTTTAGGGCCATAATGGGCGGGTGACGACTGCAACCCATGCCCTTCCCAGGCCCGCGACCGGGCTCCCCAGCCGACCCAATATGGTGCAAGTGGGCACCATGGTCTGGCTCTCCAGCGAGCTCATGTTCTTCGGCGGCCTCTTCGCCATGTACTTCACCCTGCGCTCGACCTCTCCCGAGCTGTGGGCAGAGAACACCGCGACGCTGAACGTGCCGCTGGCGTTCCTCAACACCCTGGTCCTGGTGGCCAGCTCCTTCACGGCCCAGGCCGGCGTGTTCGCCGCCGAGCGCCTGCAGCCGCACCGGACCGGAGGGATGTTCTCCCTCAAGCGCTGGGGCATGGTCGAGTGGTTCATCCTCACCTTCATCATGGGCGCCATCTTCGTGTCCGTCCAGGCCTACGAGTACGCCGTGCTGGTCTCGCACGGGGTCACCATCGACGCCCACGCCTACGGATCGGCCTTCTACATCACCACCGGCTTCCACGCCCTCCACGTGACCGGCGGGCTCGTCGCGTTCCTCTTCATCATCGGACGCGCCTACCTGGCCAAGCGCTTCGGCCACCACGAGGCCACGTCGGCCATCGTCGTGTCCTACTACTGGCACTTCGTGGACGTCGTCTGGATCGCCCTGTTCGCCATCATCTACTTCCTGAAATAGGCAACGCCGTCACCGGCACTCTCGCACCACACTGAGGTCGACCGGAGGCGGAACGTCACCCTGCTCCGGTCACAAGAAACGTTAGGAACCAACCGTGAAGGCACTCTCACAGAAACGGCGCCACCCGATCGCCGGGCTCGCGCTGCTGCTTCTGGGACTTCTCATCACCGGCGGCCTCTACTCCGTCGCCAGCACCATGAACCAGGCCCAGGCTGCCACCACGGGTTCCGCCTACAGCGCTGAGGACATCACCGAGGGCGAGAGGCTCTTCAACGCCAACTGCGCCACCTGCCACGGTTACGAGGCCGTCGGCACGGAGAACGGCCCCACGCTGATCGGCGTCGGCGCCGCATCCGTGGACTTCCAGGTCGGCACCGGCCGCATGCCGATGCAGATGCAGGGGCCCCAGGCCCAGGCCAAGCCGAACCAGTTCAATGACGAACAGACCATGCAGCTCGCCGCCTACGTCTCCTCCCTCGGAGCCGGCCCGGCCATTCCGGACGCCGAGTACCTGGACACCGACCACGAGGACGTCGACCTCGGTAATGGCGGCACCCTCTTCCGCGTCAACTGCGCCATGTGCCACAACGCGGCCGCCGCCGGCGGCGCGCTGACCCGCGGCAAGTTCGCGCCGGGCCTGGCCGGTGTCTCCGAGAAGCACATCTACGAGGCCATGGCCACGGGCCCCCAGAACATGCCGGTCTTCTCCGACGCCAACCTCAAGCCGGAGGACAAGCGGGACATCATCGCCTTCCTGAAGCAGATCGAGGACCAGGGCTCCCCGGGCGGCGTGAAGCTCGGTTCGCTCGGCCCGGTCTCCGAGGGCCTGTTCATCTGGACCGCGGGCCTGGCACTGATCATCGGCTTCATGGTCTGGCTGACCTCCCGGTCCTCCTGATCTGACGGCGCCGTGGGGGCGCCGGCCACACACAACGTCACCATCACTCAAGCAAAGGATTCAGATCTATGTCTGAGCAAAGCCACGGAGGCCCGGAACACTCGGGTGCCGTTGAGCACGCCGGTGCGGAGGAGTCTGGCAAGTACGCCATCGACAACCCCGGTATCCCGCCGCACCGTCCGCGGCTGGCCGATGAGGACCCTCGGGCGGCCAAGCGGGCCGAGCGCCAGGTGGCCTTCCTCTTCGTGCTCTCCATCGTCGGCACCCTGGTGTTCTTCGTCGGCTACTTCGTGGTCGGACAGATCGGCCCGGACACGGACATCAGCACCGTCCGGCTGCAGAACCTGCTGCTCGGGCTGGGCGCCGCCTTCTCCATGCTCGGCATCGGCGTCGGCATCGTGCACTGGGCCAAGACCCTGATGCCGGACCACGAGGTCGCCGAGGCACGTCATGGAGTGCGCACCGAGGATGACCGCCAGGTCGCCGTCGGGATGATCGACGACATCGTCGAGGAGTCCCAGGTCAAGCGCCGCCCGCTGCTCCGCAACACCCTGATCGGCGCCGTCGCCCTGGCCCCGCTGCCGGCCATCGCCCTGCTGCGCGACCTGGATGACACCGACAACCGCTCGGACCTGGCCGCCGAGAACTTCGGCGTGGAGCGCCTGCGCCACACGATGTGGGACACGGACGTCCGCCTGGTGCGGGACCCCACCGGTACCCCCATCAAGGCCTCGGACGTCACGGTCGGCTCCGCCTTCCACGTCATCCCGGAGGGGCTCAACGAGCTCCCTCCCACGGACCACCTCAACCAGAAGGCCAAGGCCGTCGTGCTGCTGATGCGCCTGAACCCGGAGGACATGAACATCTCCCCGGAGCGCCAGGACTGGCACGTGGACGGCATCGTCGCCTACTCCAAGATCTGCACCCACGTCGGTTGCCCGGTGGCGCTCTATGAGCAGCACACGCACCACTTGCTGTGCCCCTGCCACCAGTCGACCTTCGACCTGACGCAGGAGTGCAAGGTCATCTTCGGCCCGGCCGGCCACGCGCTGCCGCAGTTGCCGATCACCGTCAATGAAGAGGGTTTCCTGGTCGCCCAGAGCGACTTCCACGAGCCCGTTGGACCGGCATATTGGGAGCGTGGCTGATACCCATGAGCACCTCGAGCACCACCGAGTACCAGGCATCGACCCCGACCGGGAAGATCGCCAACTTCGTCGACACCCGCGTGGGGGCCTCCCCCATCGTGCGCGAGTTCGGCCGGAAGATCTTCCCGGATCACTGGTCGTTCATGTTCGGCGAGGTCGCCCTGTACACCTTCGTCATCCTGCTGCTCTCGGGCACCTTCCTGGCGTTCTTCTTCGACCCCTCGATGGCCCACACCACCTACCTGGGCTCCTACAAGCCCCTGTACGGGGTGGAGATGTCCACCGCCTACGCCTCCACCCTGGACATCTCCTTCGACGTGCGCGGCGGGCTGTTCCTGCGCCAGGTCCACCACTGGTCGGCGCTGCTGTTCGTGGCCGCGATGTCCGTGCACATGCTGCGGGTGTTCTTCACCGGGGCGTTCCGCCGGCCCCGGGAGCTGAACTGGGTCGTGGGCTGCGTGCTGCTGATCATGGGCCTGGCCGCCGGGTTCACCGGCTACTCCCTGCCCGATGACCTGCTCTCCGGCAACGGGCTGCGGATCATCGACGGGGTGGTCAAGGCCCTGCCGATCGTGGGCTCCTACATCTCCTTCTTCCTGTTCGGCGGGGAGTTCCCCGGGGACGCCATCATCGGACGGCTGTACATCCTGCACGTGTTCGTGGTGCCCGGGGTGATCTTGCTGCTGATCGTGGCCCACCTGTTCATGGTCGTGGTGCACAAGCACACCCAGTACCCCGGCCCGGGCCGGACCGAGACCAACGTGGTCGGCTACCCCATCGGCCCGGTGTACGCGGCCAAGGCCGGCGGGTTCTTCTTCATCGTGTTCGGCATCATCGCCCTGATCTCCGGCACCTTCACCATCAACCCGGTCTGGAACTACGGCCCCTACGACCCCTCCCCCGTCTCGGCCGGCACCCAGCCCGACTGGTACATCGGCTGGGTCGACGGCGTCCTCCGCCTGATGCCGGGCATGCTCGGTGACTTCTCCTTCAAGTGGGACATCCCGATGCCGTGGGGCACCAACACCCTGCCCATGGGCGTGCTGATCCCGATGATCCCGGCCGCGGTCCTGATCCTCACCATGATCATCTGGCCCTGGCTGGAGCGGTGGGTGACCAAGGACAGCCGCGAGCACCACATCCTGGACCGCCCGCGCAACGCCCCCACCCGCACCGGGATCGGCGTGGCCGGCATCATCTGGTACTGCACCATGTGGGCCGCGGCCTCCTCGGACCTGATGGCCACCCACTTCCACGTCTCGCTGAACGACGTGACGTACTGGCTGCGGGCGATCTTCATCCTCGGCCCGTTCATCGGCTTCATCATCACCAAGCGCATCTGCCTGGCCCTGCAGCGCAAGGACCGCGAGATCGTGCTGCACGGCCGCGAGGCCGGCGTCATCGAGATGACCCCGGACGGCGAGTTCCGGGAGCGTCACGAGCGCCTGGACGACTACCGGCTGTACGAGCTGGTCAGCTTCGAGTCCAACCGGCCGGTCCCGGCCCAGCCCGGCCCGGACGGCAAGGTCTCCGGCGCCGAGCGGCGCCGGGCCAGGCTCAACCGCTGGTTCTACGAGGACCGCGTCGAGCCGGTCACCCGCGCCGAACTGGCCGAGGCCATCACCCACGACCACCACGACGTGCCCGATGCGGTCACCGCATCCGAGGATCACCTCTCGCTCCGGTCCTGACTCGGCAGCACCACACCAGGACGGCCCCGCCACGGCGGGGCCGTCCTGCGTTAACCGGCGTGCTCCCGGGGTTCAGGAGTATCGCCGACCACGACGACGGCCTTCCCGGTCACCCGTCCTGCCTCGAGTTCTCCGATGGCCCGGACGGCCTCCTCCAGTGGGACCTCCAGTCCGATGGGCGCCACCAGCCCGCCGTCCACCACCAGGCCGGCGAGCCGTTCCAGGTCGGCCCGTCCCTCCTCAGCGAGCATCATCGTGAAACGCTGACGGCCGGCGGCGGAACGCGCCACGGCCCGCAGCGAACGGCCCATTCCCCCGGAGAAGTCGCCCCCGCCCTCGCCGCCGACCATCACGACCCGCCCCGTGGGCGCCAGCGCACGCCGGAGCTGGTTGACGGAGGGACGCCCGGCGATGTCGATCACCAGGTCGTACGTACGGCTCCCGTCCCACGGGTCCTCGGTCCGGTAGTCCAGCACGTCCCGAGCGCCGAGCCCATGGACGAAGTCCGCCTTCGCCCCGCTGCAGACGGCGGCCACCTGGCAGCCCATCCCGGCGGCCAACTGCACGGCATAGCTGCCGACGCCGCCCGAGGCTCCGGTGACCAGCACGCGGTCCCCTGCGGCCGCCCTGCCCTTCTCGAGCGCCTGCAGGGCCGTGGTCCCCGAGACGGGCAGCACCGCGGCGGCACGGAAGGACAGGCCCGGCGGAAGGGGGGCGAGCTTGGCCTCCGGTGCCGCGGCGTATTCGGCCAGGGCTCCGGGGGCGTAGCCGAAGACAGGGTCCCCCACCCGGAACCGGGTGGCCCCCGCTCCAACGGCCACGACGACTCCCGACACGTCCAGCCCCAGGACGGGCCGACGGGGACGCTGCAAGCCCCCCACGAGCCGGTAGAGCCACGGCAGGCCTGTCAGCACGTGCACGGTTCCACGGTCGATTCCGGCGGCGCGCACGGCCACCAGGACCTCACGCTCACCGGGAACAGGGACGGGCACGCTGCTGAGGCGGATTCGATCGACGCCTCCGTACTCCCGGCGCAGGACAGAGGTCATGGTGGTGGGGATCGCCGGCCGTATGCCGGTCTCTGGGGGGTTCATGGAAGCAACGTACCGTACTAAGTACGGCAGTGCTAGAGTTCCCTGACCATGAAGGACAGCAACAGCCTTGGACCGGATACCGGGCGGGCCCAACCCCCGTCCCCCGCTGGACGGCATTCCCCCCGCCCCGAGGACGGCCGCCCCACCCGCGGGCCCCTGGACAGGCAGAGCGTGCTCCGCTCCGCCGTGGAGCTCGCCGATGCCCAGGGCCTGGCGGCGCTGACCATCCGGTCCCTGGCGCGAGCCCTCGGCGTCAAGCCGATGTCCATCTACCACCACGTGGCGAACAAGGAGGCCATCCTCGACGGAATCGTGGACGCGGTGTTCGGTGAGATCCACGTGCCCTCCACGCATGTGCCCTGGCGCGAGGCCATCACCGCGCGCCTGGGATCGGCGCGCGAGGTCCTGTTGAGCCACCCCTGGGCGGTACCGCTGATGGAGTCGCGCTCCTCCCCCGGACCGGCCACCCTTCGCCAGCACGAGGCGACGCTGGCGGTCCTGCGCGGGGCCGGCTTCCCCCTTCCGGCCGCCGCGCACGCCTACGCCCTCCTGGACGCCTACCTGTACGGCTCCGTCCTGCAGGCGTCTGCATTGCCCTTTGACGACGCAGACAGCGCAGCGGAGGTGGCGGGATCGATGATGACCGCGTTCAGCGCCGGGCAGTACCCGCACCTGGTCGAGATCGCCACGCAGCACGTCCTGCAGCCGGGGTACTCCTTCGGCGACGAGTTCGGGTTCGGTCTGGAGCTCATCCTCGACGGCCTGGAGCGCCTGCTCTGAACCCCTACAGCGGACGTGTCAGCGGACACGGAGACGGCGTGGGCCGGGACCTCATGAGGTCCCGGCCCACGCCGTCTGTCACGCGGTGATCCGCTGACGGATCAGTGGGCGTGATCGCCCTTCGAGTACTCGAAGACCCAACCGACCACGAAGTACAGTCCGAGGCCGACACCCACGAAGAAGATCCACCAGCCCAAGGCCAGCCCGAGCACGAGCCCGGCGCAGGAGATGCCCAGGCCCAGCGGCCACCAGCTCCACGGCGCGAACCGGCCGTAGGTGCCGGAGTACTCGGCGATGTCGCCGTCCTCCCGGTCATCCGGACCCAGGCCGAAGCGACGCTCGGTCAGCCAGAGGTAGATGGCGATCATCAGGCCGAGGCCGCCCAGGGCGTAGAGCGCCGGGATACCGGCCCATTCGGACCAGCGGACCCAGAACCCGTAGACGGTGGCGACGATGATGAAGAAGACGCCCAGGATGGTGAACAGCTTGAAGTTCGTTCTCACTTGGCGGCCGCCTTCTCTCCGAAGACCTCGGGTTCATGCTGCGGCGAGGTGGGCAGCAGCTCGGGGTGGTGCAGGTCGAGTGCCGGACGCTCCGAGCGGATGCGCGGCAGGGAGTGGAAGTTGTGCCGCGGCGGAGGGCAGGAGGTGGCCCATTCCAGCGAGCCACCGAAGCCCCACGGATCGTCCACGGTGATCTTCCGGCCCTTGCGCGCCGTGACGTACACGTTCCAGAAGAACGGGATCAACGAGGCGCCGAGGATGAAGGAGAACACGGTGGAGAACTGGTTCATCATGGTGAAGCCGTCCTCCACCATGTAGTCCGCGTAGCGGCGGGGCATGCCCATGACACCGAGCCAGTGCTGGATGAGGAAGGTGCCGTGGAAGCCGACGAACAGCATCCAGAACTGGATCTTGCCCAGGCGCTCGTTGAGCATCTTGCCGGTGAACTTCGGCCACCAGAAGAAGAAGCCGGCGAACATCGCGAACACCACGGTGCCGAAGACCACGTAGTGGAAGTGGGCCACCACGAAGTACGTGTCCGAGACGTGGAAGTCCAGCGGCGGGGAAGCCAGGATGACACCGGTCAGACCGCCGAACAGGAAGGTCACCATGAAGCCGAGGCTCCACAGCATGGGGGTCTCGAAGGTGAGCGAGCCGCGCCACATCGTGCCGATCCAGTTGACGAACTTCACGCCGGTGGGCACGGCGATCAGCATGGTCATCAGCGAGAAGAACGGCAGCAGCACGGAGCCGGTGACGTACATGTGGTGGGCCCACACGGTCACGGACAGCGCGGCGATGGCCGTGGTGGCGAACACCAGGGACTTGTAGCCGAAGATCGGCTTGCGGCTGAACACCGGGATGATCTCCGAGACGATGCCGAAGAACGGCAGCGCGATGATGTACACCTCCGGGTGACCGAAGAACCAGAACAGGTGCTGCCACAGGATGGCCCCACCGTTCTCCGGGTCGAAGACGTGGCCGCCGAAGCGACGGTCCAGGCCCAGCGCGGCGAGAGCGGAAGCCAGCGGCGGGAAGGCCATGATGACCAGGATGCCGGTGATCAGCGTGTTCCAGGTGAAGATCGGCATGCGCCACATGGTCATGCCCGGAGCGCGCATCGTCAGGATGGTGGTGATGAAGTTGACGCCGCCCATGATGGTGCCGAAGCCCTGCAGGAACAGGCCGAAGACCCAGAGGTCACCGCCCACGCCCGGGGAGTACGTCGTGTTCGACAGCGGCGCGTAGGCGAACCAGCCGAAGGAGGCCGCACCCTGCGGGGTGAGGAACCCGGCAACGGCGATCAGCGAGCCGAACAGGAAGAACCAGAACGCCAGGGCGTTCATCCGGGGGAACGACACGTCCGGCGCACCGATCTGCAGCGGCATGATGACGTTGGCGAACCCGATGAACAGCGGGGTCGCGAACATCAGCAGCATGATCGTGCCGTGCATGGTGAACAGCTGGTTGTACTGCTCCTTCGTCTGCAGCAGCTGCATGCCCGGCTCGAAGAGCTCGGCGCGGATCAGCAGCGCCATGACGCCGCCGACGCAGAAGAAGATGAAGGACGTGATCAGGTACATGTACCCGATCGTCTTGTGGTCGGTGGTCGTCAGCCAGTTGACGACGATCCTGCCCTTGGAGACGGGGACCACGCGTGGCTGGGCCACCGCCTCGTCCGTGGCGTACTCATAGGTGGTCATCAGTTGTCTCCCTCACCTGTCAGGTCCTCGCCACCGGTCGGACCGCCAGACTCGCCGCGCAGGGTGCCGTCACCCTGGTTCTGGACCTGCGAGTCGCTCTGGCCGTCGGGGTTCTGGTTGGGGTTGCGGTTGTACTCGTCACCCAGGTGGCCGTCCTCCAGCTGCGACAGGTGCTCGCGGAACTCCGGCTCGGAGACGACCTCCACGTTGAAGAGCATCTCGGAGTGGTACTCACCGCAGAGCTCGGCGCACTTGCCCTGGAAGCGTCCCTCCTCCTGGGGCGTCAGGTAGATGTAGTTGGTCTTGCCCGGGACCATGTCCAGCTTGCGCAGGAACGCCGGGATCCAGAACGAGTGGATGACGTCACGCGACTTCAGCTCGAACTCGACCGGGACGTCCACCGGCAGGACCATGGTCGGCAGGGTCTCCTCGACGCCTTCGGTGCCGTTGAGCTGGGCCTGCACGCCGGCGAGGTGCTTCTCCTCGCCCTCATACGTGTAGTTGAAGTCCCAGGCCCACTGCTTGCCGTAGACCTGGACGGTGAGCGGCGAGTCCTCGACCGGGGTGTCGACCGAGCGCTGGACGCGGTCGGTGAAGCCCCACAAGGTCAGGACCATGATGATCGGGATGACGGTGAACAGCGTCTCCAGCGGGACGTTGTAGGCCATCTGCCGCGGGTAGCCCTGGTCGTTCTTGCGACGTCGGTAGGCGACCATGCACCACAGCATCATGGCCCAGGCCGCCAGGCCCACGATCAGGGCGGCGATCCAGGAGTTGACCCACAGGTCGGTCAACTGGGCGGACTGGTTCGTGGTCTCCCGCGTGCCCGGCAGCCAGCCACGCTGGACCTGCTCCGAGCAACCGGACAGGACCACGGCTGCCACGACGGCAAGCGCTCCCCCCTTCAGGAGACGCCTGCCACGGCTGCCGGCTTGATTCTGCGATCTCACAGACGGCCCTTCCTCTTCATCTCGAGTGCGAATGCCTCCTGTGACGCATCATGCCGCGCCAGCATCTGGGCTGGGACGACGAAGCCACAGGGGGACCCCTAGGTTTACTACCTACTGTAGAGCTTACCGTCCGCATCGTGCGCCCCATGACACGCGCAGACGCGAAGTGCCCGGGCCCCACGGGGGCCCGGGCACTGGTGCATCGCGCGGATTCGCGGACGAATCCTCAGTGGATCAGTGGAAGGAATCGCCGCAGGCGCAGGACCCGCCGGCGTTGGGGTTGTCGATCGTGAAACCCTGCTTGGAGATGGTGTCCTCGAAGTCGATGGTGGCCCCGGTGAGGTACGGGACGCTCATCTTGTCCACGATGACCTCGACGCCGTCGAAGTCCCGCAGCGTATCGCCGTCGAGTACGCGTTCGTCGAAGTAGAGCTGGTAGATCAGCCCGGAGCAGCCACCGGGCTGCACGGCCACCCGCAGGCGCAGGTCGGTGCGTCCCTCCTGTTCCAGCAGGGTGCGGACCTTCGTGGCCGCCACCTCGGTCAGGGCCACCTCGTGGGTGTCCAGGCCCTCGGCGGGCTGGGCGGTGGGGATCTCAGTCCCTGTTGCTTCTGCGGAAACGCTCATGATCGCTCCTTCGTCTGCGCGTCTACTCCCCGGCGGGCTCGGCAGAACGCCGCTCCGCCGTCACCGGTGCCAACAGCGTGGCAGCCCGGAACATTCCCGGCCGGTCCGTCGAGTCTAGGCTCCGGTGCCGAGCCGTACCAGTAGCAGGGCCTCGGCCAGCACGGCGTTGCGGAAGTCCCCGAGGTGCAGGGACTCATTGGCCGAGTGCGCGCGGGAGTCCGGGTCCTCGACCCCGGTGATCAGCAGCGTCGCCTCGGGGAAGACCTCGACGAGGTCCGCCGTGAAGGGGATCGACCCGCCGATCCCGGTCTCCACCGGTTCCACGCCCCAGGCGTCCCGCAGCGAGGCCAGCATCGCCTGGGCGGCCGGGGCCGTCGTGTCGGTGGCGAAGGGCTGGCCGGTCTCCCCCGGCTCGAAGATGACCTCGGCGCCGAATAGGTCCTGGCCCATCACGTGGTCCCGGACCGCCGCCATGGCCTGGCCCGGGTCCATGCCCGGGCCGAGGCGCAGGCTGAACTTGGCGCGCGCCTCGGGCTGCAGGGTGTTCGAGGCGACCTCCAGTCGCGGTACGTCCGTGCCGATGATGCTCAGCGCCGGCCGGTTCCACAGCCGGTCCGCCAGGGGGCCGCTGCCGGCCAGGCGCACGGACTCCAGCACGGAGGCATCGGCCCGGTAGTCCGCCTCCGGGTACTCGATCGTGGCGTGGTGCCGTTGGTCCAGGCCGGCGACCGCCACGTTGCCCTGCTCGTCGTGCAGGGTGGCGACGAGCCGGGCGAGCAGCGTGGGGGCGTCCAGGACGGGGCCGCCGTACATGCCGGAGTGCACGGCGTGGTCGAGCACGCGCACGCCGATCACCCCGTCCACCAGCCCCCGCAGGGAGGTGGTCAGCGCGGGCACGCCGACCTTCCAGTTGCCGGAGTCGGCCACCACGATGACGTCCGCGGCCAGCTTGTCCCGGTGCTTGTCCAGGAACGCCCGGAACGTGGGCGAGCCGGCCTCCTCCTCCCCCTCGATGAAGAAGGTGACGCCGATGCCGGTGTCCGCTCCGGCGTCGAGCAGGGCCCGGCACGCGGTGAGGTGGACCATGATGCCGGCCTTGTCATCGGCCGCGCCGCGGCCGAAGAGCCGGCCGTCCCGCTCGACGGCGGTGAACGGCTCGGTGTGCCACAGGGACCGGTCCCCCACCGGCTGGACGTCATGGTGGGCGTAGAGCAGGACGGTGGGCTGGCCCGGTGCCGCCGGCCGGCGCCCGACGACGGCCGGTCCCCCGCCGTCCTCCGCCAGGACCTCGACGTCGTCCAGGCCCAGGCCGCGGACCAGGTCGGCGACTGTGCGTGCCGAGCGCTCCAGGGGTTCACGGTCGAAGGAGTCCCAGGCGATGCCGGGAATGGCCACGAGGTCCTCGAGGGTGGCGATCGCCTGCGGCATCAGCGCGTCCACGGCGTCGGAGAGACGGGAGATCAGGTCACGGTCAGGCTGTTCTGGCATGCGCCCAGCGTACCGATGCGGGCCAGCCGGTGGCACGGGTCCACCCTGGCCCACGAGTGAGGTCCGACAACCTAGACTGGACGGGTGTTTGGACGCAAGAAGACCTCCGAGACCCCTGCCGCCGAGACGCCCCTGGCGACCGCCGAGGAGGTCAGCGCTGCCCGACGGCAGAAGAAGGGGCCGACCCCCACGCGCGCCGAGCGGGAGGCGGCCCGCCGTCGGCCGCTGGTGCCGGACGACCGCAAGGCCGCCCGCGCGGCGTCCCGGGAGGCCGAGGCCGCCGAGCGGCAGAAGATGCGGATGGCCATGGAGACCGGCGACGAGCGGCACATGCCGCTGCGGGACCGTGGCCCGCAGAAGCGCTACGCCCGGGACTTCGTGGACGCCCGCACCGGCCTGGGCGAATGGCTGATGGTCATCGTGCTGGTCTATGTGTTCATGGCGTTCCTGCCCAGCACGGACCTGCAGCTGTGGCTGACGTTCTCCCTGTGGGCGCTCGTGCTGCTGGTGGTCCTGGAGGGCGTCCTGGTGTCCTTGCAGCTGAAGCGGCGCCTGACGGACAAGTTCGGCGGGGTCGAGCGGGGCGTGCGCTGGTACGGCGTCATGCGCGCCATGCAGTTGCGTCGGCTGCGGCTACCCAAGCCGCAGGTCAAGCGCGGCCAGTACCCCGCCTGACCGGACCGCTCAGCGTCCCCGCGCCAGCTCGCGGTTGATCCGGGCGGCCCAGAACGGCCCCTCGTAGAGGAACGCGGTGTAGCCCTGGACCAGGTCCGCCCCGAGGTCGAGCCGCTGCTGCACGTCGGCACCCGTGGTCACTCCGCCGACGGACACCAACGCCACCGATTCCGGCAGGCCGGCCCGCAGCCGGCGCAGCACCGCCAGGGACCGGTCCTTCAGCGGCGCGCCGGACAGTCCGCCGGCGCCCATGGCCTCCACCTCGGCCGCCGGCGTGAGCAGGCCCTCGCGGCTGATGGTCGTGTTGGTGGCGATGACCCCGTCCAGTCCCAGCTCGACGGCCAGCGCGGCCACGGCGTCGATGTCCTCGTCCGCGAGGTCCGGCGCGATCTTCACGGCCAGCGGGACGTGCCGGCCGGTCGTCCGGTCCGCCGTGGCCCCCACCTCGGCGAGCAGGGGCGCCAGGGCCTCGATGTCCTGCAGCTGGCGCAGCCCCGGGGTGTTCGGCGAGGAGACGTTGACCACCAGGTAGTCGGCGTGGATGGCCAGGGCGGCAGTCGAGACCAAGTAGTCCCGGGTGGCGTCCGCCAGCGGCACGGCCTTCGTCTTGCCGATGTTGATCCCCAGCACGGGGCGGCGCCGGCCGAACCGCCGGGTCAGCGTCCTACGGGTGGCCTGCAGCCGGGGGGCGACGGCGGCGGCGCCGTCGTTGTTGAAGCCCATCCGGTTGATCAGGGCGCGGTCCTCGACCAGACGGAAGAGCCGCGGCGCCGGGTTGCCCGGCTGCGCCTGCCCGGTGATCGTGCCGACCTCGATGTGGCCGAAGCCCAGGTCCGCCAGCGCCGCCGTGCCCAGTCCCTGCTTGTCGAACCCGGCGGCCAGCCCGAAGGGCGAGGGGAACTCCAGCCCCATGACCCGGGTGGACAGCGACCGGTGCGGACGGGTGGCCCGGCGCAGGGCGGCCGAGACACCGGTGGCCTCGGTCGCCCGGATCATGCTGAAACCGGCATGGTGGGCCCTCTCGGCGTCCATGCCCTTGAAGAAGGCGTTGAAGAAGGCCGGGTAGACGCGGGGCAGGGTGAGATCGGGCTGGGGCATGACTCCATCGTAGGCTGGCGTGCATGTCCTCCCTGCCAGCCACCCGGGATGCACCGGAGACCCCGGACGAGCCACGGCCCGCCCAGGAACCCCTCACCGGCCCCGGCGGCGAGCTGTTGGCGGACTCCCCGCCCGGCGAGTGGGTCCCGGACGTGCTGGACGGGTTCGAGCGCCTGACGATCCCGCTGGAGGTGGACGAGGAGGGCCCCAACGCGGCCACGCTCGTCCGCCCGGCCCGCCGGGACCGGGATACCGGCCCGGACCGGCACCGGATTCCCCTGCTGTACGTCCACGGCTGGTCCGACTACTTTTACAACGCGCCGCTGGCCAGGATGTTCGAGGAGCGCGGTTATGCCTTCCACGCCCTGGACCTGCGCAAGTACGGCCGGTCGCTGCGGCCGGGCCAGACGCCCGGCTGGGCCGAGAGCCTGCAGGTCTACGACGACGAGATCGGCTCGGCGCTGCGCCTGATCGCCGCGGACTACCCCGAGCTGCCGGTGCTCATGGGCCACTCCACCGGCGGGCTCACGCTCTCGCTGTGGGCGGACCGGCATCCGGGCCGGTCCCGGGCCCTGGTGCTGAACAGCCCGTGGCTGGAGATGCAGGGGTCCTCCCTGGTCCGGCTGATGGCCCAGGCCGTGCTGGACCCGGTGGCCCGGCTGCAGCCGAAGAGCTTCCTGAAGCTGCCGCGCGTGGACCACTACTGGCGGTCCATCTCCGACGAGGCCCACGGCGACTGGACGCTGCACCCGCTCTGGCGGCCCCGGCACTCCTTCGAGGTGCCCAGCGGCTGGCTGCAGGCCGTGATGGCCGGGCACGCCCGGGTGGCGGCCGGCCTGGGACTGACGGAGCCGGTCTACGTGATGCTGTCCGACCGCACCGTCTTCGGCACGAAGTGGGCTGAGGACATGACGGCCGCGGACGTCGTGCTGGACGTCGAGGTCCTCGCCCAGCGGGCCACCCGGCTGGGCCGGCACGTCACCGTGGTCCGGCATCCCGGCGCGCTGCACGACGTGATGGCCTCCGCCGAGCCGATCCGCCGCAACGCCGCCGGGGAGATGTTCGCCTGGCTGGCCGCCTACGCCTGAACGGCCCCGGAGCGGTCCACCGCTCCCCCGTACCGGCGGTCGCGGCGGGCATAGACCTCGACGGCGTCCCACAGGGTGGTGCGGTCCACGTCCGGCCACAGCGTATCCAGGAAGACGAGCTCGGCGTAGGCGGACTGCCAGAGCAGGAAATTGGAGAGCCGCTGCTCCCCGGAGGTGCGCAGGAACAGGTCCACGTCCGGCACGTCCGGCTCGTCGAGGTGGCGGGTGATGGTCTCCTCCCGGATGCCGGCGGCGGAGAGGCGACCGGCCTCGACCTCGCGGGCGATGTCCTTCACGGCGTCGGTGATCTCTGCCCGCGAACCGTAGTTCACGCACATCGTGAGCTGGCACCGGGTGTTCTGCCGCGTCTGCTCCTCTGCGACGAGCAGTTCGTCCACCACGGACTTCCACAGCCGGGGCCGGCGGCCGTTCCACCGGATCCGGACGCCCCAGGAGTCCAGGGTGTCCCGCTGGCGGCGCAGCACGTCCCGGGAGAAACCCATCAGGAAGCGCACCTCCTCCGGGGAGCGCTTCCAGTTCTCGGTGGAGAAGGCGTAGACGGTCACGTACTCGATGCCCAGCTGCACGGCACCGGCCATGACGTCGAGCAGGGCGGCCTCCCCGGCGCGGTGGCCCTCGGTCCGGGGCAGTCCGCGCTGGTTGGCCCAGCGGCCGTTGCCGTCCATCACGATCGCCACGTGCCGGGGCACGAACCTCGGGTCCATCGCCGGCGGTTGCGCTCCGGTCGGGTGCGGGTACGGCTCCTGGACGGTGCGGGCAGGTCGACGGGGCATGGGGTCCTCAGCGGTGGCGGTCGGAGTCCTGGCCCATCACGGACAAGGACTTCAGGTGACGTTCCAGGTGGAACTGGAGGTACCCCGCCACGATACCGGCCGCTTCGCGGCGGGAGGCCTCCGGCGCGGCGTCCGCGGTCCTCCAGTCCCCCGAGAGCAGGGCCGCGAGCAGCTCGACGGACTGGGGGGCC
This sequence comes from Micrococcus sp., assembly GCA_029961105.1. Taxonomy (GTDB): domain Bacteria; phylum Actinomycetota; class Actinomycetes; order Actinomycetales; family Micrococcaceae; genus Citricoccus. Next base: position 27,717 of record JASBVO010000012.1, read on the forward strand.
GGCGTCGAGGAGCCCGGGGGCCGACAGTCGTCGCAGACGCTGCCCCCGAGGGTGACGTTGACCGAGCGGTGCGGCCCCGGCGCCCCGCACCGGGCACAGTCGGTGAAGCTCGGTGCCCAGCCCGCCGTCGCCAGGGCCCGCAGCAGGTACGAGTCCAGCAGTAACCGTGGGGCGTGGGCGCCGCGGGCCAGGGCGGCGAGTGCGCCGTGCAGCAACCGGTACTGGCTCGGCGCCTCGACCCCGCCGCCGTGTTCCCCGACCTCGGCCACCGTCAGCCGTTCGGCGGTCTCCACCATGGCCGAGGCCGCCGCGTAGGCGTCGTAGTCCCCGGCGATCGCGGTGCCGTAGGGGGTCACGGACTGGGCCTGGGTGATGATGTCCAGGTTCCGGCCGCGGACGAGCTGGAGCCGGGAGAGCATGAACGGCTCCAGGGTGGCCCCGAACTTCGAGGTGGTCCGGCGGACCCCCTTGGCCACAGCCCGCACCTGGCCGTGGCCGGGGGTCAGCAACACGATGATGCGGTCGGCCTCACCGAGCTTGTAGGTGCGCAGCACCAGGGCGTCGGTGCGGTAGCTGTTGGCGGCATAGCCGCCGCCCCGGGCCGCCATCCGCTGCCCTCAGTGAACGGCCGGCCCGGCCGCCGCGGGACCGACGGTGGCCTCGAGCAGCTCGGCGTCGTCCCGCAGGGCGCGGTTGACGGCCGAGATGACGGCCTTCAGCGAGGCCATCGTGGTGTTGTAGTCCAGCCCCACGCCCCAGAGCACCCGCTCGCCCACGGCACACTCGACGTACGCCGCGGCCATCGCCGAGCCGCCCTCGGACAGGGCGTGCTCGGTGTAGTCGAGCACCCGGATGTCCAGGCCGTCCTCGGACAGGATCTTCAGCAGGGCGGCGATCGGCCCGTTGGCCGTGGCGGTGCGCTGGTGCCGCACGCCGGCGACGTCGGCCTCGGCCGTCATCGTGAAGCTGCCGTCCTCGGCGGTCTCGGAGTGCACCGCCCCCAGCCGGTAGTGGCCCCAGCGGGGCTGGTCGCCCTCGGCCGGCAGGTACTCGTCCTGGAAGACGTGCCAGAGCTGGTCGCCCGTGACCTCGCCACCCTGACTGTCGGCCATCCGCTGGATGACGTGGGAGAACTCGATCTGCGCACGGCGCGGCAGGTCGAGGTTGTGCTCGCTCTTGAGCAGGTAGGCCACGCCGCCCTTGCCGGACTGGGAGTTCACCCGGATGACGGCCTCGTAGGAACGGCCGATGTCCTGGGGGTCGATCGGCAGGTAGGGCACCGCCCACGGGATGCCGTCCCGGTCGGTGCCGGCCGCGGCCGCGTCGGCGTCCATCGCCTCGAAGCCCTTCTTAATGGCGTCCTGGTGGGAGCCGGAGAAGGCGGTGAACACGAGGTCGCCGCCGTAGGGCACCCGCTCGGCGACCTTGAGCTGGTTGCAGTACTCGACCGTCCGGCGGATGCCGTCCATGTCGGAGAAGTCGATCATCGGATCGATGCCCTGGCTGTACAGGTTCATGCCCAGGGTCACCAGGTCCACGTTGCCCGTGCGCTCACCGTTGCCGAAGAGGCAGCCCTCGATCCGGTCCGCACCGGCCATGTAGCCCAGCTCGGCGGCGGCCACACCGGTCCCGCGGTCGTTGTGCGGGTGCAGGGACAGGATGATGGCGTCCCGGTTGGCGATGTTCCGGTGCATCCACTCGATGGAGTCGGCGTAGACGTTCGGAGTGGCCATCTCCACGGTGGCCGGCAGGTTCAGGATCATCTGCCGGTCGCTGGAGGCCTCCAGGATCTCGGCCACCTCGTTGGAGATGCGGGCCGCGAACTCCAGCTCGGTGCCGGTGAAGGACTCCGGGGAGTACTGGTAGATGATCTCCGTGCCCTTCATCTGCTCCTCGTACTTGCGGCACAGCCGGGCGCCGGAGGTAGCGATGTCCACGATGCCGTCCTGGTCCTCGCGGAACACGACCCGGCGCTGGAGCACCGAGGTGGAGTTGTACAGGTGCACGATCGCCCGGTGGCAGCCCTCGAGGGCCTCGTAGGTCCGCTCGATCAGGTGCTCGCGGGACTGGGTGAGGACCTGGATGGTGACGTCCTCGGGGATCCGGTCCTGCTCGATGAGCTGGCGGACGAAGTCGAAGTCGGTCTGCGACGCCGAGGGGAAGCCGACCTCGATCTCCTTGTAGCCCATGGACACCAGCAGCTCGAACATCCGCAGCTTGCGCTCCGGTCCCATCGGGTCGATGAGTGCCTGGTTGCCGTCCCGCAGGTCGACCGCGCACCAGCGCGGGGCCTCGGTGATGACCTGGTCCGGCCAGGTGCGGTCCGGCAGGTGGACCTGGATCTGGTCCTGGAAGGGGGTGTACTTGTGGAACTTCATCCCGGAGGACTTCTGCAGGTTGCGCATGGTGCTCTTCAGCGTGCCTTTCATGGATCCGGCGTGGACCGGAGGGTCTGACGGGGGCAGGGGCCGTGGTTCATCCTCCGCACCGGGGATCCGGCCCCACCGGGTGTGTCGAACACCCGGCGCGTCAGCGCGTGGCGGGCACCACGACCGACGGCTCAGCCCCGTTGCGGCGGCCTAGTAGCAGCCCCGCAACGGTGTCCGGGAGGATCCCGGCGAGTCCCAGTCGGTCACGCATGTGGTCAGCCTAGCATCGTCCACGCCGCACGCCGGGAAGGGGTCAGAACCCCAGCCGGCCCAGTTGCTTGGGGTCCCGCTGCCACTCCTTGGCCACCTTGACCCGCAGGTCCAGGTAGACCGGGGTGCCCAGAAGCCGCTCGATCGAGGTCCGGGCCTGGGAGCCGATCGCCTTGAGCCGGGATCCGCCCTTGCCGATGATGATCGCCTTCTGGCTGTCCCGCTCGACGAACACGTTGGCGTGCACGTCCAGCAGCGGCCTGTCCTCGGGCCGGCCCTCGCGGGGATTCATCTCCTCGACCACGACGGCCACGGAGTGCGGCAGTTCGTCCCGCACTCCCTCCAGGGCCGCCTCGCGGATCAGTTCGGCGACCATGACCGCCTCCGGCTCGTCCGTGAGCTCGCCGCCGGGGTAGAGCGGCGGGGAGACCGGCAGCTGCCCGGCCAGCACCTCGGCCACGTCCTCGACCTGGTGCCCCTTGACCGCCGAGACGGGCACGACGGCGGCGAAGCCGGCCCCGCCGTTCTCCGGGCCCAGGACCTCGTCCCCCAGGGCCGTGACGGCCAGCAGCTGGGCGGCGACCTGCTCCGGGCCCACCTTGTCCGTCTTAGTCACCAGCGCGACCACCGGCCGGCGGTTCAGCAGCGCCAACTGGCCGGCGATGTAGCGGTCCCCCGGCCCGATCCTCTCATCTGCCGGGATGCAGAACCCGACTGCGTCGACCTCGCCCAGTGTCTCGGCCACCAGGTCATTGAGCCGCTGTCCCAGCAGCGTCCGCGGCCGGTGCAGTCCGGGCGTGTCCACCAGCACCAGCTGGAACGCGTCGCGGTGGACGATGCCGCGGATGGTGTGCCGGGTGGTCTGCGGCTTGGACGAGGTGATGGCCACCTTCTCCCCCACCAGGGCGTTGGTCAGCGTGGACTTGCCGGCGTTCGGGCGCCCCACGAGGGAGACGAATCCGGCCCGGAAGCCCTCCGGTACGGCGCTGGGATCGAGCAGGTTGGTCATCGGGCCTCCCGGGCTACGTGGCTGTCGGTCTGGTGGTCCTGGGCGTCCGCCACCGGCACGAGGTCGGTGCCCGGCCGGCGTCGGGGCCCGGCGGTGTCGCGCACGAGGAGTCGGGCGACGCGGTTGCGCCGCCCCTCGAGGGACTCGGCGGTCAGCTCGATGCCCTGCACGGTCACGTGCGAGCCCTGGATCGGGACCCGGCCGAGGGTCTTGGCGAGCAGTCCGCCGACGGTGTCGATGTCGTCCTCGTCGTCCAGGTCCACGCCGAACATCTCGGCGAAGTCGTCGATGCCCATCCGGGCGTCCACCCGGAACGTGCCGTCCTCGAGGGGTTCGACCTCCGGCCGGTCCTGGCGGTCGTACTCGTCCGAGATCTCCCCGACGATCTCCTCGATGAGGTCCTCGAGGGTGACCAGCCCCGCCGTGCCGCCGTACTCGTCGACCACGATGGCCACGTGCGTGGACTCGCGCTGCAGTTCCGGCAGCAGTGCGGAGACCTGCTTGGACTCCGGCACGAAGCGGACGTCCCGGGCCACGGGATCGACCGGAGCGGTCCGGTCCATCTCGCCCTCCGGGCCACCGCGGTGCAGGGCGCGGGCCACGTCCTTGAGGTACACCATCCCGGAGACCTCATCTGCATTGTCCCCGATCAGCGGGATGCGGGAGCAGCCCGAGCGCAGGAAGAGGTTCATCGCGTCCTCCAGGGAGGTCCCGGTCTCCATGGTCACGATGTCGGTGCGCGGGACCATGACCGCGCGCACGAGCGTGTCCCCCATGTCGAACACCGACTGGATGAGTTCGGCCTCGGAGTCCTCGAGCACGTCGGCGTCGTTGGCGCGGGCCACGAACTCCCGGAAGTGCCGTTCCTCGATCTCCGCGGCCTCCTCCTCCTCGTCCTCCGACCGGGGCCCGGGCGCGGCGAACCGGGCCGGCAGGGGCCCGAGCAGGACGGTGAGGAACCGGACGAGGCCGGCGGTGCGCTGCGCGGCGGCCACCTCATGCCGCGTGCCCACCTGGCGCGGGGAGAGCACCACCAAGAGCAGCGCCACCAGGCCCATCAGGACCGTGGAGACCAGCGCGGTGATCCACACGATCCCGATCAGCGAGTGGATGAACAGGGTGCCGGCCACCGCCGCGGTGGACTCGGCGAACAGGCGCCAGAAACGCAGGGCGTGCAGGTGCTCGGGCAGCCGTGCCATCACGGTCAGGATGGGGCTGCGCGGGCGCCGCAGCGCGATGCCCTCGGCCTCCTTGCGGGACAGGTAGCCCAGGGAGGTCTCGGCCACGGCCAGCGTCCAGGTCAGGAACAGCAGCAGTGCCAGCAGCAGCGCCAGCAGGAAGGTGGTCAGCACCGCTCAGTCCTCGGTGGGATCCGGCGCCGGGCGGCCCAGGTAGTCACCGAGCAGCTGGGCCTGCAGTCCGAACATCTCGGAACGCTCCTCCGGATCCTCGTGGTCGAAGCCGAGCAGGTGCAGGATGCCGTGGGTCAGCAGCAGCAGGACCTCGTCCGAGGTCGAGTGCCCGCCCCGGGCGGCTTGCGCCGCCGCGACCTGGGGGCAGATGACCACGTCACCGAGCAGCCCCTCGGCGCTGGGCGCCTGGGGGGTGCCCGGGCGCAGCTCGTCCATGGGGAAGCTCATCACGTCCGTGGCCCCGGGCAGGTCCATCCACTCCAGGTGCAGCTGCTCCATGGCGGCCTCGTCCACGCAGATCACCGACAGCTCGGCCCCGGGGTGCACGTGCAGCGCGGCCAGCACGGACCGCGCCAGTCCCAGCAGCGCCTCCTCGTCCACGGCGACGCCGGACTCATTGACGACCTCAACGGCCATGGCTGAGCTCCTCGTAGGCGTCCACGATCCGGCTGACCAGCCGGTGCCGCACGACGTCGGAGGACTGCAGTCGCACCACGGCGATGTCATCGAGGCCCTCGAGCACGGAGACCGCCTGGGCCAGGCCGGAGTCGGTCCCCCGGGGCAGGTCGACCTGGCTGGTGTCCCCGGTGATGACCATGTGCGAGCCGAAGCCCAGCCGGGTCAGGAACATCTTCATCTGCTCGCCGGTGGTGTTCTGCGCCTCGTCGAGGATGATGAAGGCGTCGTTGAGCGTGCGGCCGCGCATGTACGCCAGCGGCGCCACCTCGATGGTGCCGTCCGCCATGAGCCGGGGGATGGACTCCGGCTCGACCATGTCATGCAGGGCGTCGTAGAGCGGGCGCAGGTACGGGTCGATCTTCTCCGAGAGCGTGCCGGGCAGGTAGCCGAGCCGCTCGCCGGCCTCGACGGCGGGCCGGGTCAGGATGATCCGGTTGACCTCCTTGGCCTGCAGTGCCTGGACAGCCTTGGCCATGGCCAGGTAGGTCTTGCCGGTGCCGGCCGGTCCGAGGCCGAAGACGACGGTGTGCTGGTCGATGCACTCGACGTAGCGCTGCTGGTTGACCGTCTTGGGCCGGATCTTGCGGCCGCGGCTGGAGAGGATGGAGGCCGAGAGCAGTCCCGAGGCACGGGCCCCGGACCCGCCGCGGACCAGGGTGGACACCTGTTCGACGACCTCCGGGGTGATCGTGGTGCCCCGCCGGGCCAGTCCGTTCAGGTCCTCGATGATCTGGCGCGCCTGGTCCACGTCCGTGGACAGTCCGTCCACGTCCAGGTCATGACCGCGCACGGCCACGGCGAGTCCGGGGTAGATGCCCTCGAGGATGCGCAGCAGCAGGTCCTGCGTGCCCAGGGTCCGGACCATGTCCTCCGCGGAGGGGAAGGTGATGGTGATCTGATCCCGGTCAGGTCCGGTCGGATCGGTCGAATCGGTGGGAAGGCTCAAGGCGGGTGGTTCAGCTCCTGCTGTGGTGGGTTGCTCTGGTGGAAGTCTACGACCGCGACCCGAAACGTCCCAGCAGTTGCTGGATGACGGCGGTCGCCGCCGGCCCCGCGGTGGAGGAGCGCAGGACGTTGCGCCCCAGCAGCACGGGGACGGCGCCGGCCTCGCTCAGCGCCTCGAGTTCGGCCGGGCTGATCCCGCCTTCGGGACCGACGACCATCACGATCCGGTCCACGGCGCCGCCGTGCCCCGGGCCGCCGGCGGACTCGTCCACCGCCCCGGCCACCACCTCGCCGAGGGAGGCCTGGGCCTGCTCATGGAGCACGAGCACCAGCGCCCCCGGCCCGCAGGCCGAGGCGACCCCGACGCCGTCGAGCACCTCTCGGACGACGGGCACCCGGGATCGCCGGGCCTGCTTCGCCGCGGCCAGCAGGGCCGCCTCCCACTTGGCCACGGCCTTGGCCGTCTTGTCGGACTTGCCGGGGCGGCCGCCCGTCCAGCGGACGATGGAGCGCTCGGCCTGCCAGGGGTGGACCGCGTCCAGCCCGAGCTCGGTGCCGGCCTGGATGGCCATCAGGTCACGGTCGCCCTTGGCCAGGGCCTGCACGAGGACCAGTTCCGGACGGGACGCCGGCTCGTCCGTGACAGACTCGGCCCGGGCATCCAGCCGGTCCGGGGCGGCGGTGATGACAGTCGCGGTGACGCGGCGTCCGGTGCCGTCGGCCACGTCGAGTGGCTCCCCCGGGGCCAGGCGCATGGACTGGGCGGCGTGCCGGGCCTCGGCGCCGGTGAGGACGACGGCGTCACCGGGCCCGGTGGAGGCCAGCGAACCGGCGTCGACGTAGAAGAGCGGGTTGCTCACGGGCGCGCGCTCACAGGTTCTTGAGGTTGTCCCGCAGCTTGGAGAACAGGCCGCGGTGTTCGGTGGTGCCGTGCACCGTCTCCTCGCCGCGCGCCACGGCGAGCTCCTCGAGCAGGCGCCGCTGCTCGTCGTCGAGCCGGGTGGGGGTCTCCACGCGCAGGGTGACCTTCAGGTCACCGCGCCCCGAGCCGCGCAGCCGGCCGACGCCCAGGTCCTTGAGCACCTGGACCTCACCGGACTGGGCGCCCGCCCGGACCGGGACCTCCTGCTCGCCGTCGAAGGTGTCCAGCGTCAGCGTAGTGCCCAGCGCGGCGGCCGTCATCGGCACGGACATGGTCGCCAGCAGGTCATCACCGTCGCGGACGAACACATCGTGCGGGCGGACGTCGATCTCCACGTACAGGTCACCGTTGGGACCACCGCCCGGACCCGCCTCGCCGCGGCCGGCCAGCTGGATGCGGGTGCCGGTGGCCACGCCGGCGGGGATCTTGATGGTCAGGGAGGTGCGGTCGCGCACCCGGCCCTGGCCGGAGCACTCGCGGCAGGGGTCCGGGATGACGGTTCCGTAGCCCTGGCACGCCGAGCAGGTCTCCGCGGCCATCACCGTGCCCAGGATGGAGCGGACCGGACGGCGCACCGCGCCCTGGCCGTGGCAGATGGTGCAGGTCTCCGGGTGGGTGCCCGGCTGGCAGCAGGAGCCGTTGCACTCCGGGCAGACCACGGCCGTGTCCACCTCGATGGTCTTGTCCACGCCGAAGACGGCGTCCACCAGGTCGATCCGCGCGGTGATCAGCGCGTCCTGGCCACGGCGGGACCTGCTCGCCGGGCCGCGCCCGCCGCCGCCCATGCCGCCGCCCATGCCACCGCCGCCGCCGAAGAAGGTCTCGAAGATGTCCTGGAACCCGCCGAAGTCGCCGCCGCCGAACCCGCCCATCCCGCCGGTGCCGTTCTCGTGGCCGGTGGCGTCGTAGTTGCGCCGCTTGCCCTCGTCCGAGAGCACCTCGTAGGCCCGGGTGACCTCCTTGAACCGGTCACCGGCCTCCGGGGCGGGGTTGACGTCGGGATGGAGCTTGCGGGCCAGCTTCCGGTAGGCGCGCTTGATCTCCTCGGCAGAGGCATCACGGCTGACGCCGAGGACCTCGTAGTGGTCTGCCACGGTGTGGGGTGTTCCTTCCGGACGGGGTTCGGGTTCAGGTCTGCTGCGTCCCGGTGGGCTACTGGGACAGGATCCTGGACAGGTAGCGGGCGATGGCGCGGACCGCGGTCATCGTCCCGGGGTAGTCCATGCGGGTCGGCCCGACGACCCCGAGCTTCGCGCCGGCCCCGGGACCGTAGCCGGCCGCGATGACCGAGGTCTCGGCCAGGGATCCGGTGTTCTCCGAGCCGATGCGCACGCTCAGGCCCCGCACATCCTGCTCCATCTCGGTGAGCAGGCGCAACAGCACGACCTGTTCCTCGAGGGCCTCCAGGATCGGGCCGATCGAGTAGGGGAAGTCCCCCGGGGACCGGGCCAGGTTGGCGGTCCCGGCCATGATGATGCGGTCCTCCCGCCGGGCAGCGAGCAGTTGGTCCAGCTGTCCGGCCAGGACGGTGGCCAGCTCCCGGTCCTCCTCCGGCACGGCGACCATGGCGGCGCGCAGTCCGTCCGCCGCCTGCACCGGCGTGAGCCCGTCCAGGTGACGCAGGAACAACTGCTTGAGCACGTTCAGGGAGGTCTCGGAGACGTCCTGCTCGGTGGTGACCGCGCGCTGGTCCACCTGGCCGGCGGAGAAGATCACCACCGCCAGGACGCGGCGGGGGGCCAGGGACACGAACTCCAGGTGCCGCACGGTCGAGGAGTCCAGGTGCGGGTACTGCAGCACGGCCACCTGGTGGGTCAGCTGGGAGAGCAGCCGGACGGTGCGGGACATCATCTCGTGGAAGTCGTCCGTGGACTCCAGCAGGGTCTGCACGGCCCGGCGCTCGGCGGCCGAGAGCGGCTTGACCTCCGAGATCTGGTCCACGAAGACGCGGTAGCCCTTGTCCGTGGGGATGCGTCCGGCCGAGGTGTGCGGGGCCACGATCAGCCCCTCCTCCTCCAGGGCGGCCATGTCATTGCGCACGGTCGCCGAGGACACCCCCAGCTGGTGGCGGTCCACGAGGGCCTTGGAGCCGACCGGTTCCCGCGAGGCCACGTAGTCCTCCACGATCGCCTGCAACACCTGCATACGGCGCGGCTGCTCGCTCATCTCACCCTCCCGTCGTCGGTCAGTCGTGCACTTAGCACTCGTCGAGTTCAAGTGCCAAGTCTAATACCTCTGTCCAGTCCGCTCGCTGCCCCGTCCGCCCCCGTCCCCGTCCGTCCCCGTCCGCCCTGTTCACTCACGACGCGAGCCGCTCCCGGAGTTGACCCGCCCTGCTTGCTAGCGTCGGGGCCCATGGAATGGAACAGCTGGGGACCCGGCACCCTGGACGGCGGCTTCCGCCCGGCGGCCCGCGCCGTGCCGGAGGTCCCCGCGGACCGCGGCATGGTCCTGGAGGACGCCGGGACCGGGTTCACCGGAGCGGTGCTGCGGGTCGAGAAGTCCGGCGGGGTGCACCTGGTGGTGCTGGAGGACCGGAGGGGCCGGACCAAGTCCTTCCCCCTGGGCTTCGGGTTCCTCGTCGACGGCGCCCCCGTCCAGGTGGTGCCCCCGGCGCCGGCCGCGGCGGGCCGCCCGCTCGGGGTGACGGGCAAGGCCCTGCCGGCCCGGACGGCGTCGGGATCGGTCCGGGTGGCCAACGCCCGGGCCCGCACCGCGCGCGCCTCCCGCATCTGGGTGGAGGGCCTGCACGACGCCGAGCTGGTGGAGAAGGTGTGGGGCGAGGACCTGAGGCTGGAGGGGATCGTCGTGGAGCCGCTGCACGGCGTGGACGACCTCGCCGGCGCGATCGCCGACTTCTCCCCCGGGCCCCAGCGCCGGCTCGGGATCCTCGTGGACCACCTGGTGTCCGGGTCCAAGGAGGAGCGGATCGCCGTGGAGGCGATGCGGGTCCCCGGGGCACGCGGCAACGTGCTGATCGTGGGCCACCCCTACGTGGACGTGTGGCAGGTCATCAAGCCCGCCGTGCTGGGCATCCAGGCCTGGCCGGTGGTGCCGAAGGGCCAGGACTGGAAGACCGGGATCCTGAAGGGCCTGGGCTGGCCCCACCGGACGAAGGAGGACGTCGGGCTCGGCTGGAAGCGGCTGCTGTCGAGGGTGCGCACCTATGCGGACCTCGAGCCCGCGCTGCTGGGCCGTGTCGAGGAGGTCATCGACTTCCTGACCGCGCCCGGACAGTAGGTCCGCGTAGACTGACAGACGGAGTACCGAGCAGTACCCGCAGTACCACCAGACCGAGAGGCAGAAGGACGTGTCACAGCAGCAGCACCACAGCGCGCCCCGCCAGCGTCCCGCCGCCGCGCCCCGGCGCGATCAGCACCTGCAGGGCTCCCCGGCCCAGGCCGAGCCGCTCACCCCGGCCCAGGACCGGCAGTGGGCCACCCTCGCGCACTTCGGCGGCATCCTCGGGTTCGTCCCCTCACTCGTGATCTACCTCGTCTTCCGCCACCGCGGCCCGTTCACCGCCCAGGAGGCCAAGGAGGCGCTGAACTTCACGTTGCCGCCCACGGTGCTGGCGATCCTGGCGAACCTGCTGGCGCTGATCCCCGTGGTCGGCGGCGTCTTCGGCATCGTCGCGATGCTCATCTGGCTGTTCATGACCATCTCCGGACTGGCCGCGGGCATCCAGTGCAACAAGGGCCGCCCGTACCGTTACCCGCTGAACCTGCGCCTGATCCAGTAGCCGGCGGGCTCAGAACCCCGCCAGCCGCCGCACGATCGCGTCGTCCAGCAGGCGGCCCTGCAGCGTCGGCACGATGCGGCCGGCCAGCGCGGCCCGGCCGTCGAGCAGCCCCTCGGCGATCATCCCCGCGATCTCGCGCCTGGCCTGCGTGCCGCCGTCGGGCGCCGCGTCCAGGGCGGTGGTCTCCAGGCCCTCCGCGAGGCGGACGCCGAGCATGACGCGCTCGAGGAACCGGGCCTCGGCGTCGGGCTCCTCCCGTCCCACGGAGGGCGACACGCCGGTGGCCAGGCGCTGGGCGTAGGCGGCCGGGTGCTTGGCGTTCCAGAACCGGACGCCGGCCACGTGCGAATGGGCGCCGGGACCGGCACCCCACCAGTCCTGGTCGCGCCAGTACGCCATGTTGTGGCGGGCGCGGTGGATGCCCTCGCCCTCGGGGTCCAGGGCCCAGTTGGAGATCTCGTACCACCGGTAGCCGGCCGCAGCCAGCAGGCGCTCGGCCAGCAGGTACTTGTCCGCCTGGTCGTCGGGGTCGACGTCGGCCTGCGCGCCGCGCTTGACCGCGGACCCGAACTTGGTGCCCTCCTCCACGATCAGGGAGTACGCCGAGATGTGGTCCGGCCGCAGCGCGAGGGCGGTCTCGAGGGTGGTCCGCCAGTCGTCCAGCGACTCCCCCGGCGTGCCGTAGATCAGGTCCAGGGACACCTCCAGGCCGGCGTCGCGCGCCCACCCGACGGCGGCCGGCACGTTCTCCGGGCGGTGCGTCCGCTCGAGGGTGGCCAGCACGTGCGGCACCGCGGACTGCATGCCGAAGGACACGCGCGTGAATCCTCCCGCCGCCAGCTCGGCCAGTGATGCCGCGGTGACCGAGTCCGGGTTGGCCTCCGTGGTGACCTCGGCTCCGGGCGCGATGCCGAAGACCTCCCGGGCGCGGCCGAGGATGCCGACCAGGTCGGCGGAGGGCAGCAGCGTGGGCGTGCCCCCGCCGAAGAACACCGTCTCCAGCGGGCGCGCGGGGACATCGGAGCCGGCGAGGACCGCGGCGGCGAAGTCCAGTTCGCCGGCCACCGTGCCGGCGTAGCTGGAGCGGGACGCCCCCGGGCCGAGGTCCTGTGCGGTGTACGTGTTGAAGTCGCAGTAGCCGCAGCGGACCTCACAGAACGGCACGTGGACGTACAGGCTGAACGTCCGCGGCTCACCGGCGGACGCGGCCTCGCGCACGCGGCGTGCCACGTGCGGGGGCAACCGGCCGTCGTCGGGCGCGGGGTCACCCTGGGGAAGGATGGAAGGCAAGCGGTACGACTCCTGCGACTACTTCTTGGCGCCGGACTCGGAACCGGCACCCTCGGAGGACAGGGCGGCGATGAAGGCCTCCTGGGGCACCTCCACCCGGCCGACCATCTTCATGCGCTTCTTGCCCTCCTTCTGCTTCTCCAGCAGCTTGCGCTTACGCGAGATGTCGCCGCCGTAGCACTTGGAGAGCACGTCCTTGCGGATGGCGCGGATGTTCTCGCGGGCGATGATGCGGGAGCCGATGGCGGCCTGGATCGGCACCTCGTACTGCTGCCGGGGAATGAGCTCCTTCAGCTTGCCGGTCATCATCACGCCGTAGGAGTAGGCGTTGTCCTTGTGGGTGATGGAGCTGAAGGCGTCCACCTGTTCGCCCTGGAGCAGGATGTCCACCTTGACCAGGTCGGCGACCTGGTCCCCGTCGGCCTTCCATTCCAGCGAGGCGTATCCCTTGGTGCGGGACTTCAGCTGGTCGAAGAAGTCGAAGATGATCTCCGCCAACGGGATCCAGTAGCGGATCTCCACCCGTTCCTCGGAGAGGTAGTCCATGCCGCGCATCTGCCCACGCTTGCCCTGGCACAGCTCCATGACGGCACCGATGAACTCGGAGGGCACGATGACCGTGATGGAGGCCATCGGCTCGCGGACCTCGTTGATCTTGCCCTCGGGGAACTCGGAGGGGTTGGTCACCGTGATGACCTGGCCGTCCTCCCGGGTGACCTCGTAGACCACGTTGGGGGCGGTGGAGATCAGGTCCAGGTCGAACTCGCGCTCGAGCCGCTCGCGGATGATCTCCAGGTGCAGCAGGCCCAGGAAGCCCACGCGGAAGCCGAAGCCCAGGGCCACCGAGGTCTCCGGCTCGTAGACCAGGGCGGCGTCGTTGAGCTTGAGCTTGTCCAGGGCATCGCGCAGCACAGGGTAGTCCGAGCCGTCGATGGGGTACAGGCCGGAGAACACCATCGGCTTGGGATCCTCATAGCCGCCGATGCGCTCCGCGGCCGGCCTGACCGCCGTGGTGACCGTGTCGCCGACCTTGGACTGGCGCACGTCCTTCACACCGGTGATCAGATAACCCACCTCGCCCACGGCCAGGCCCTTGGAGGGGATCGGCTCAGGCGAGGACACCCCGATCTCGAGGAGCTCGTGGGTGGCCCCCGTGGACATCATGGTGATCTTCTCCCGCGGGGAGAGCCTGCCGTCCACCACGCGCACGTAGGTGACCACGCCTCGGTAGGTGTCGTAGACGGAGTCGAAGATCATGGCCCGGGCCGGGGCGTCCAGGTCCCCCACCGGGGCGGGGATCGCGGCGACGACGCGGTCCAGCAGTGCCTCCACGCCGACGCCGGTCTTTCCGGACACCCGCAGGACGTCGTCGGGATCGCAGCCGATCAGCCCGGCGATCTCCGCCGCGTACTTCTCGGGCTCGGCCGAGGGCAGGTCGATCTTGTTGAGGACCGGGATGATGGCCAGGTCGTTCTCCATGGCCAGGTACAGGTTGGCCAGGGTCTGCGCCTCGATCCCCTGCGCGGCGTCGACGAGCAGGATGGCCCCCTCGCAGGCCGCGAGGGACCGGGAGACCTCGTAGGTGAAGTCCACGTGCCCGGGGGTGTCGATCATGTTCAGCGCGTAGTCCGTGCCCTCGACGTTCCAGGGCATGCGCACGGCCTGGGACTTGATGGTGATGCCGCGCTCGCGCTCGATGTCCATCCGGTCCAGGTACTGGGCCTTCATGTCCCGGGGCTGGACCACGCCGGTGGACTGCAGCATGCGGTCGGCCAAGGTGGACTTGCCGTGGTCGATGTGCGCGATGATGCAGAAGTTACGGATCACCGCCGGATCGGTGGCGGCGGGAACCGGGGCGTGGATCGCCATGGGCGACACGGGCATCTTCCTTCGAACGGGGAACGTGGGCGCGCCTGGCGGGACCAGGCGGGGCTGGTCCCCCATTCTTCCATGTTTCCGGCCGCGGATCTGCCTCGATGCGGCCTCTCCGGCTCCCCGCGGCAGGACGGCCGTGGGCAGCGCCGGGCGTCCAGCGTGCCCCGTCCCCGCGCCACCGCGCACGAGAGGTGATCCAGGAGGCGGCCCACGGGCTCTGCGACCGGAACGGGGGGCCGTGATAGATTAACCAGCTGTGTGTCCGCGCAGGTCGACGGGCACTCCCGGAACGGCTTTCCACGGCATCCCCACGCCACTCAGTCGCCGGATCCGGGATAATCCCTCACCGACCAAAGTCAGAAGCAACAGAAAGACTCTTTCGTGGCCAACATCAAGTCCCAGAAGAAGCGCATCCTCACCAACGAGAAGGCTCGCCAGCGCAACGTCGCCGTGAAGTCCGAGCTGCGCACCGCCATCCGCGCCGTGGACAAGGCCGTCGCCGCCGGCGACCAGGCCGCCGCCACCTCCGCCGTCGCGCTGGCCAGCAAGAAGCTGGACAAGGCCGTCAGCAAGGGTGTCATCCACAAGAACCAGGCTGCCAACCGCAAGTCCGGCATCGCCAAGCGCGTCGGCAAGATCAGCGCCTGACCTCAAGCGTCGCCTGCGCCCAGCGCCAGGTACACCGGGGCCCTCGTCCGCATCGGACGGGGGCTCCTGCGCTTTAAGCGGCGGAGCGATTCGTGCGGTCTCGGCGCGGAGCCGAGCGGCCAGCGCCGGGCGGTCAGCGCCGGGCGGTGAGGGCGATGCGGGTGACGACTCGCTCGACGGCGTACTCGGCGTCCTTCGCCAGCCCCTTGGCCTCGGCGTCGGCCTGGGCCACCCATTCGATGGCTGCGGCGATCGTGGCGGGGTTCCAGAACCGCACGGTCTCCGAGACCCGCTTGGCCTGCCACGGTGCCATCCCCAATACCTGGGCGATCTGGCCCTGCGAGATGCGAGCGTCGACGATCCGGGCGATCTGCCGGGTCTTCATGGCCAGGGCCCCGGTGATGGCCGGTGCGGAGACCCCGGTGGCCAGGGCGTGCCGGAGCAGCGCGGTGGCCTGGCCGGCCCGGCCCTCGATGGCGGCGTCAGCCACCCGGAACGCCGTCGCCTCGACCCGGCCGCCGTAGTACCGGTCCACCACCTGCGTGGTCACTGTCCCCTCGGTGTCGGCGGCCAGCTGCTGGCAGGCCACGGCGAGGTCGGTGAGCGATCCCCCGGTCGCGTCGATCAGGGAGCGCACGGCCTCCGGATCGATCGACCGACGGCGGGAGCGGAACTCACCGACGACGAAGTCGGCCTTGTCCGCGTCAGACTTGATGGGCTGGCACTCCACGAGCACCCCGGCCTTGGTCACCGCGTCCAGCAGCTTCTTGCCGCGGTTGCCCCCGGTGTGGCGCAGGATCAGGGTGACGTCATCGGCCGGGGCGGCCACGTAGTCGAGGCAGTCGGACAGGAAGGCCTCGTTCATGTCCTGCAGGCCGTCCGCCTGGACGATCTTGGCCTCGCCGAACAAGGATGGGCTGGCCAGCAGGGATAATTGCCCGGGCTGGTAGTCTGCGGCCTCGAGCCGGTGGACCTCCAGGCCGGGATCCGTCTGGCGCAGCGCGGTGCGGACCCGGTCCGTGACCCGGGTGGCGATGAAGTCCTCGGGCCCCTTGAGCAGCATCAGCGGCGCCGGTTCGACACGCCGCCAGTCGGTGCCGGAGCTGGCGGAACGGCGTGAACGGCTCGGGGCGGGCATGGGTGTCATCCTACCGGGACGGGGTCGGCGCCCCGCCCGGCCGCCGTGGGGACGAACTGTCCGGTCGGGGTCGGCACCAGCGCCCCGCCGCGGAGCGAGAGGACCGTCGTGCCGTGCTGGTCTGTCCGGACCACGGGGCCGTGCCGCTGGAGTTCGGCGATGACGGACGGATGCGGGTGGCCGTAGCCGTTCTCGCGGCCGACCTGGACCACCGACAGCGCCGGATCCAGGGAGCGCACGAGCTCATTGCCGCCGTTCCTGGCCCCGTGGTGACTGACCTTGAGCACGTCCACGGTCTCCGGGTACACCCCCTGGCGCAACAGTGCACCGGTGGCCTCCTCCTCCATGTCGCCCGTCAGCAGGACGCGGTAGGTCCCCCCGGGAGTGTGCACGGCGGCCAGCATCTGCAAGGAGGCGTCGTTCTCGCTGCCCGCGTCCGGCTCGGCTGCCAGCACGGTCCAGTCCACCCGCCATCCCGACGCCGGCCCGCCCACGGTTCCGGTCTCGCCCGCCCCCGGCTGACGCGCACCGGGGGGAGCTCCGGCGTCGCCCGCGCCGGCCACGGTGGAGTAGAGGATGCCGGCCGGGCGGCAGCAGTCGACCAGCTCTGGTGCGGAACCCGCGTGGTCCCGGTGGAGGTGGGACAGCACGAGCAGGTCGATCCGTGCCACGCCGAGGTGCCGGAGGCACGAGGTGGCGGCGTCCGGGTCCGGTCCCGTGTCGACGACCATCGCCGAATGCTCTCCCGAGCGCAGCACCAGCATGTCGCCCTGGCCCACGTCGCAGGCCGCCAGCGACCAGTCCTCCGGGACGGGACCGGCCGGAGGAGAGACGACGAGGGCCAGCTGGCTGCCCGCGGCGGCGCACACGAGCGTCCAGGCGGCGGTCAGCGACCGGCGCTGGGCCGGGCTCGGCAGGCCCAGCCGCGGCGGGCGGCCGCCGGTGATCCGGCGCACACGGGCGGGGCGGGTGCGTTCCCAGCGCAGCAGCAGCCAGAGGAGGGCGACGGCGGCGAGCACGTGCAGCACCACCAGGCCCGCCCCGAGCACTCCCCCGGGCCAGGGATGGAGGGCCCCGGGCAGCGACGACACGCCGGTGGCGATCCAGCCGATACCGGCGGCGGGCCAGCCGATCAGCCAGTACACGGCGGATGCCAGGGCGGGTAGAGGCACTGCGATGACCGCGGCCGCCGTGCCCGGCACCGTGATGAGCGGGACGAGGGGTGCAGCGAGCAGGTTGGCCGGCACCGCGTAGGTGCTGAGGGTGCCTGCGATCCCCACCAGCACCGGCTGGCAGGCGACCTGGGCGCAGACGGTCACCGCGAGCGCGGCGCCGATGGTCCCGGCCACCGGACCGGGTAGCACTCGCCCGAGGGCGGCGGTCAACCACTGCTCCACCGGACGCGCGGCGAGCACGATGCCCGCGGTGGCCGCCAGCGAGAGCTGGAACGCCGGTTCGGCGGCCAGTCCGGGATCCCAGCACATCAGGACGCAGCCGGCCAGGCACAACAGGGGCAGGGCATGCCGCCCCCGGCCGAAGAACACCGCCCAGGCCCCGATCCCGCCCATGACGGCCGCCCGGATCACGGACGGCTCCGGGCCGACGATGATGACGAACACGACGAGTACGGCCAGGACCGCGCCCAGCACCACCGGGCGCCGGACCCGCAGGGAACGCAGCGTCATCATGACGGCGCCGGCGAGGAGTGTGCAGTTGGCCCCGCTCACGGCTGAAAGGTGACTGAGCCCTGATGCCTTCATGGCCTCGTCGAGTTCCGGATCCTGTACGGATCGGTCTCCGAGGACGAGTCCCGGCAGCAGCTGGGGCGCGGCGCCGACGCTGCCGGAGGCCGCGTGCCGGACCGCCGCCCGCACCACGTCTCGTCCCGTGGTGCTGTCTGTTCCGCTCGCCGGTCCCGTCCCGCCGTCGAGAGGGGGGCAGGGCCCGGCATGCGGGCCGGCGCGCGCCCGGGCGAACACCGTGGAACCGTCCGCCTCCAGCGCAGCCGTCAGGCACACTCTCGTTCCAGCCTCCACGCCGTCCCAGTCGCCGTCCCCGGAGACGAGCACCTCGCTTCCACCGGGTATCTCGCGCATCGGATGACCGAACCCGTCGACGGAGACCGGCAGGTGCCAACTCTCCCCGAAGGGTCCCACGGATCGCACGGCCCGGCCCGTCGCCTCGCCTGAGACGCGGACCGGCTGGCCCGTGGTCACCGCGTCCTCCCATCCCGAGGCCTTCGCCGGAACACGGTCCCCGACCGCCTGCACCGAGGCCACGGCCGCGATCCACAGTGCGCAGGCGGTCAGGGCCGTCAAGCTGACCAGGTTCGCACGCTGCCGAGGGGCGACCACGACCAACAGCACCGAGGTCACGACGGCCGCCGCGGCCAAGGCCCACGGCAGCACCAGCATCGACTCATAGGGAAGGACCGGAACAGCCAAGCACGTGGCGATCGTCAGCACCATGGCCGGCACCAGCCGCACGTCGACCGGTCCGGGCACCCGCCCGACGGGCAGGGGGTTCACCAAGTTCCGATGGGCTCGTCGGTCCGATGCTTCATGGCGGGGTCCGCCTCCATGGACCCGGTCCGCGTCAGCCGCCCGGGGTCACACGGTGAGCCAGCAAGCACCCTCATCCGAAAGGCACTCGATCCGAGGCGGCGCGGGAGCCACGGAGGCACGCCCTGCGGCGGTCCATCCCCGCCCGCGCACTCCGGGTCGCCCTCGCAACCGTGGCATTCCATGATTCCACTGTCCCCTGTTCGAGCGGCCCACCGGCCCCGCGCACCCCCGTCCCGGGACAACACGCCACCACGGCAACCACTGTGCATTAAGGGGTCGATTGACCGCACGCGAGAGTCTTTCGCTCCTAGACATGACCTAGGGCGTCCCGGGGAAAACCACGGTCTTCCCCCAGAGGCGTCCACGCCTTTGACGTCGATGGCGGACCCCCGCGTGCACCGCTCACAGGTGCGGCACAGCAATGGCATAGGGGGTACCAAGAGCTCGGTGCTGACGTGGGGTCTTACCGGGCGCTACCGCAGCCCACGCAGGAGGAAGGAACCCCCATGTCCCCCACACACCGAATCGCCGTCATCCCCGGAGACGGCATTGGCCTCGAGGTCGTGCCCGAGGGTCTGCGCGTCCTCGACGCGGCCGCCACCGCCTTCGGCCTGAACCTGGACTACGAGCACTTCGACTTCGCCTCCGCGGACTACTACGTCCGGCACGGGACGATGCTGCCCGAGGGCTGGTTCGAACGGCTGGACCAGTTCGACGCCATCTACTTCGGCGCCGTGGGCTGGCCCGAGGTGGTCCCCGACCACGTCTCCCTGGGGGGCAGCCTGCTGCAGTTCCGCCGCCACTTCGACCAATACGTCAATCTCCGACCCGTCAAGCTCCTGCCCGGGGTGCCCAGCCCGCTGGCCGGCCGGGTTCCCGGGGACGTGGACTTCTACGTCGTGCGGGAGAACACCGAGGGCGAGTACACCAGCATCGGCGGGAAGATCTTCGAGGGCACAGACCGCGAGACCGTGCTCCAGCAGGCCGTCATGACCCGCACCGGAGTCGACCGCATCGTCAAGTACGCCTTCGACCTGGCGCAGTCCCGCCCGAAGCGGCACCTGACCTCGGCCACCAAGAGCAACGGAATCTCCATCACCATGCCCTACTGGGACGAGCGGGTCGAGGCCATGTCAACCGCCTACCCTGATGTCGCCGTGGACAAATTCCACATCGACATCCTGGCCGCGCAGTTCGTCCTGCACCCGGAGTGGTTCGATGTGGTGGTGGCCAGCAACCTCTTCGGGGACATCCTCTCCGACCTGGGCCCGGCCTGCACCGGGACCATCGCCGTCGCGCCCAGCGGCAACATCAATCCCGACCGTAGGCACCCCAGCCTCTTCGAACCGGTCCACGGCTCCGCTCCCGACATCGCCGGCAAAGGCCTCGCCAACCCCATCGGCCAGATCTGGGCCGGAGCCATGATGCTCGACCACCTCGGCGAACCAGGAGCCGCCACCGCCATCACCACCGCCATGGAACACGTGCTGGCCGACGCACCCCAGGCGCTCACCCCCGACATGGGCGGGACCGCCACTACCGAGGACCTCGGCAAGGCAGTAGCCCACACCCTCACCGCAGCGGCCAACAGGGCCGGGACGCTGGCCAGCACGTGAGACCCTGACACCCCGGCACCAGCCGCACATTGCCGTGGCGTGTCCGCTCATACTCGTGGCCAGATGCTGACGGCACGAAACATCCCCCCAACTGGGGACTGTAAGAAAAACGGTGTGTGGGGTCCGGCGTTTTCATCAGTGAGTGGCTCTCTCGAACCGTCCGGCGAACGTGATCGCAAACGCGTTCAGCGCCGGCTTCCACCTCATCACCCAGCGTGCCCGACCGCCGCCGGTCGGATCAAGGGACCGGGTGACGAGATAGAGGCACTTCAGGGCGGCGGCCTCGTTCGGGAAGTGTCCCCGGGCGCGGACCGCCCTTCGGTAGCGGGCATTGATCGACTCGATCGCGTTGGTCGTGCAGATCACCCGCCGGATCTCCACGTCGTACTCCAGGAACGGCACGAACTCCGCCCACGAGGACTCCCAGAGCTGCACGATCGCCGGATACTTCTCGCCCCACTGCGCCGCGAACTCGGCGAACCGGTCCTTCGCTGCCTGCTCGCTCGGGGCGGTGTAGACCGGTTTGAGCGCCTTAACGATCCCATCGCGGTGCTGCCGGCCGGCGTAGCGGAAGCTGTTTCGGATCAGGTGCACGATGCACTGCTGAACCACCGTGCGTTCCCAGGTGGTCGTGATCGCCTCGGGCAGTCCCTTGAGCCCGTCGCAGACCGCGATGAGTACGTCTTCCACGCCCCGGTTCTTCAGTTCGGAGAACACTTGTAGCCAGAACCTCGCGCCTTCGGCGCCGTCACCGGCCCAGATCCCGAGGATCTCCCGCTCTCCGTTGGTGGTGACGCCCATGACGACGTAGAACGGGGTGTTCCGCACCTGGCCGTCGCGCACTTTCACGACGATGGCGTCGACGAAGATCACCGGGTAGAGCGGATCCAGTGGGCGGGAGGACCACTCGGCCAACTCCCCGGCGACCTTCTCCGTGATCCTCGAGATGGTGTCCTTGGAAACTCTGGCTCCGTAGACCTCCTCGAAGTGCGCGGCTATCTCCCCGGTCGTCAGCCCTCGGGCGGACAGGGAGAGCACGATCTGGTCGATGCCCTCCAGGCGCCGTTTGCGCTTGGGTACGATCACCGGTTCGAAGGACCCGTCCCGGTCTCGGGGCACCTCGATCTCGACGGGGCCGATCTCGGTGAGCACGGTCTTGGACCTCGTGCCGTTGCGCATGTTCTCCGCGATCGGCACCTGGCCGTGCTCGTGACCCAGGTGCTCGGTCAGCTCGGCTTCCAGCGCTGTTTCCAGGACGTTCTTGGTGAGCTGGTTCAGCAGCCCGCCCGGGCCGACCAGACTCACGCCTTGCTCCCTGGCTTGGGCCAGCAGCTGCTCGGCGAGTTGTTTCTGATCAATGATCTCTCCGGTCACGGGATCGATCATCGCCTCTGTTGCCTCGGTCGTGTCAGTCACGGCCGTCTCCTCTCGGATCAGGCCGGACCCTCACACACCGTTTTTCTTACAGTCCCCCCAACTGCGGTGGCACCGGCCATCGGTTGAGGACATGGAAGGCGCGTTCCGGAACTGGCCATGTTTGCCCTGCCGGCATGATGCCGGTCTGCGGCACGAGACACGAGGGGATGGTGAATTGTCACGGGGCGGCCCCGTGAAGGCCCCCGGCCGAGGCCTCGTGCTCCGGCGTCGTGGTGGGTGTGCTCAATGGTCGCAGCACGAGCAGGCGCCGTCGCAGCCCACGGACTTGTCGTGGTCGTTGGCGGTGTCACCGGTGAGCACGGAGACGGGGGTGCAGCAGGCGTCCCCGCGCCACGCCTCCAGGCCCTCCCTGACGGCAAAGCCAGCGATCACCAGGGCGGCGACCGGGTCGGCCCAGGACCAGCCGAACATGCTGTTCAGCAGCAGGCCGATCAGTAGCACGGCCGAGAGATAGGAGCAGATCAGGGTCTGCTGGGAGTCCGCCACGGCCGAGGCCGAGCCCAGTTCCCGCCCGGTGCGCCGCTCGAACCAGGACAACCCCGGCATGATGATCACGCTGACCGCGGCCAGCACGATCCCCACCGTGGAGTGCTCCGGCTCGGTCCCGCCGAGCAGGGACCGGACCGCGTCGACGGTGACGAATGCGGCGAGGCCGAAGAAGGACACCGCGATCAGCCGCAGGGCCGGTTTCTCCCGGCGATGTGGGTCCGGGCCCGCGAACTGCCAGGCCACCGCCGCGGCCGAGAGGACCTCGACGATGGAGTCCAGCCCGAAGCCGATCAACGCCGAAGACGAGGCCACCGTCCCAGCGGCCAGGGCCACCACGGCCTCGATGACGTTGTAGGTGATGGTGGCGGTGACCACCCACCGGATGCGCCGGTGCAGCACCGCGCGTCGAGCCGCGGTCAGCGGCCGTGGAGTCAAGGAAGTGCTGGTCATCGGCAGGTGCACCCGTCCGGGGTGCAACACCCCGGGTCGACGGTGACGGCCAGTTCCAGCAGGTCCCCCAGAGCCGAGCCGATCCGCTCATCGGTGAGGCGATACCAGGTGCTGCGCCCCTGCGCTTCGCCCGCCACCAGGCCGCAGCCGCGCAGGCACGCCAGCTGGTTGGACATCACCTGTTTCGTCACGCCCAACCGGGCCGCCAGTTCTGAGGGCCGGGCCGGCCCCTCGCGCAGGGCCAGCAGGATCTGGGTCCGGGTGCCGTCCGAGAGCATATGCCCCAACCGGGACAGGGCCGAGGCATGGGAGGCGGTCACCGTAGTCGTCGTGCTCACACGCCAATAGTACACGCTGCTATGTACCTTGCCTGGGTGTACCCAATTGCGGCGCCCGCACCGGCTATACCCGTTCCGGGGATGGTTCGATGACGTGGTGGGGGGCATATCTTTCCCTGCCTGCATCCTGAGCGTTAGTACACGATTGCCGCAGCAGACGGCGGTGCTCCTCGGGGCCGGCCCCATGGCAGCTGGTCAATACTGCGAGGACCGGCCCCTCTTTCGCTCTAGGCGAGGGTGGTGCCGAAGGCCAGGCCGAGCAGGTAGGTGACGGCGGCGGCCCGCTCGTCTGCGGAGAGCTGCTGGGCGCCCTTCTGCCAGGCGTCGGACAGGGCGACCACATGGTCGATCTGCACGTCATTGGAGGTGTCCTGGCCGCGGCGGAAGTGGATCTCCATGGCCGTGTAGGGGTCGTCGAGCACCCCGCTGGTCACCACGCAGTCGTTAGTGCCGGACCGGAAGGTCTCGCCGGTGAGGTCGCGGGCCAGCATGTCGTTGCGGGTGTCGCAGCCGTTGTGGTCGGTGTCCGACCATGCCGGGCCGAACTGGCTGCGGTCATAGCCGGTCTTCGGTGCCCGGCCCTTCACCGGCAAGGCTTCCAGGGCAGCCAGTGCTGTTCCTGCCGGCGCCTGTTCGGAGCCGGGGAGCCCTGACTCGCTGGTCGGTGCCGGCGTGCCGGGTTCGGTGGACGGAGCCGTCGTGGCCGGTGCGTGCGGGACGCTGGTGAGGGGCTCGGTCGACGTGGCACGACTGCTCGAGGACTCTGCGGGCTCGGCCGCACCTGCCGTGGCCGTCGCACTGACCGGCGTGGGTGTCGTCGCGGCGTGGTCCCCGCTCGGGGTGCACCCCGTGGCGATCAGGGTGACAGCGAGAACTCCTGATACCACGGAGAAAGGACGGATGAAATCCATGAAGACTGTTCTTTCGTAGACGTGCCCGCGGAAAAGGCCTCATGACGTGGGTTCCCTGCGCGTGAGACGGCGAGCCATCCAGTGTATCTCCGCCGGTCACGGGCTAACGGGCGATTGCTGCATCCGCGCCTCACGCTCACGAGGCACGCCACGGCGGTCTGGCCGATGTAGCGCACGGTGCCGTCAGTGCCGGGTCCACCGCGGGGGGCATCCCGGGTGCCGGGCTCGTCGTCCAGCACTCGGGATGGCGCGGGTCAAGGTCGAAGGCCGGGGCCTGTCGACGACGCGTGAAAGATGACCCCTTAGCGGCGGGTGAATCTTGACCCCCTCGCATGATGCTAGGAGGCATGATCACTGTGGAGGACTGGGCCGAGATTCGGCGGTTGCACCGCGCCGAGGGGTTGCCGATCAAGGAGATCGTCCGGCGGACGGGCAAGGCGCGGAACACCGTGCGCAAGGCGTTGGCCTCGGATGAGCCGCCGGCCTACCGACGACCGGGCAAGGGCTCGATCGTGGACGCGTTCGAGCCGGAGATCCGCAAGCTGTTGGTGGAGTATCCGCGGCTGCCGGCCACGGTGATCGCCCAGCGGATCGGCTGGACCAACTCGATGACCGTGTTGAAGGATCGGCTCCGGGCGATTCGTCCGGATTACCTGGGCGTGGATCCGGCCGACCGGTTGGTCCATGAACCGGGCCAGGCAGCGCAGATGGACCTGTGGTTCCCGCCGACCAAGATCCCCGTCGGGCACGGGCAGGAGCAGGTGTTGCCGGTGCTGGTGATGACGCTGACGTATTCCAGGGCCCTGTCCGCGGTGCTGTTGCCCTCGCGCAAGTCCGGGGACCTGCTGGCCGGGATGTGGCAGCTGATCCACGGCGTCGGTGCGGTGCCCAAGACGCTCGTCTGGGACCGGGAGGCCGCGATCGCCCCGAAGGGCAAGCCGTTGGCCCCGGTGGCCGCGTTCGCCGGGACCATCGCCACTCGGATGGTGATCGCCCCGCCCAGGGACCCGGAGTTCAAGGGCATGACCGAGCGAAACAACCAGTACCTGGAGACCTCCTTCCTGCCCGGCAGGGCGTTCACCGACCCGGCGGATTTCAACGCCCAGCTCGATGAGTGGACCGGGACCATCGCGAACCGGCGCACCGTCCGCTCCCTGGGCGGGACACCGGTGGCGGCGCTGGCCCGGGACCGGGAGGCGATGACCGAGTTGCCGCCGACCCCGCCGGCCACCGGGCTGCGGTGGCGGACCCGGCTGCCCAGGGACTACTACGTGCGCATCGACTCCAACGACTACTCCGTGGACCCTCAGGCGATCGGCCGGTTCGTGGACGTCAGCGTGGACCTGCACCGGGTGATCGTGGTCTGCGCCGGCACCATCGTCGCCGACCATCCGCGGTGCTGGGCCGACCGGCAGGTCATCACCGACTCGGCCCACGTGGAAACCGCCCGCCGGTTGCGCAGGGAGTACACCACGGCCCGGCTCCGCCCCCGCCTGCCCGATCCGGGGGGAACAGTGCCGATGAGAGCGCTCAGCGACTACGACGTGCTGTTCGGCATCGACTTCACCGCTTCCGCCGACCAGCAGGTTCTGGCCACCGAGCAGGACCAGGAGGACGTGGCATGACCCAGACCGACGCGCCCAACCCTTTGAACGGGCGGGCAGAGAACGTGGAATCGACCATCCTGCACCTGGCCAGGGCGATGAAGACCCCCACGATCGGGCGGGTCTTCGAACAGCTCGCGGTCACGGCCCGGGACCAGGGCTGGAGCCACGAGCAGTACCTGGCCGCGGTGCTGGACCGGCAGGTCTGTGACCGCGAGGCCAACGGCACCGCGCTGCGGATCAGCGGCGCCCACTTCCCGGTGGTGAAGACCCTGGAGGACTTCAACACCGACTACCAGCCTGCCCTGCGCCGGGACGTGCTGGCCCACCTGGCCACCACCACGTTCGTGCCCAAGGCCGAGAACGTCATCCTGCTCGGCCCGCCCGGCACCGGCAAGACCCACCTGGGCATCGGGCTGGGCATCAAGGCCTGCCACGCCGGATACCCCGTCCGGTTCGACACCGCCACCGGGTGGGCCAACACGCTGCGCGCCGCCCATGACAGCCCCGGCGGGCTGCAGAAGGAACTCAAGCGGCTGAAGCGTTACCGGCTGCTGATCATCGACGAACTCGGCTACCTGCCCTTCGACCCGGCCACCGCGAACCTGTTCTTCCAGCTGATCACCACCCGCTACGAGCAGGGCTCGGTGTTGATCACCTCGAACCTGCCGTTCGGGCGCTGGGGCGAGGTCCTGGGCGACGAGGTCATCGCCGCGGCCATGATCGACCGGCTGGTTCACCACGCCGAGGTCCTCACCCTCGACGGGGACTCCTACCGGACACGAGCCCGCCGAGAACTCATCACCGACACCACCACCTAAGAACACAACCAACCCAGAGGGGTCAAATTTCAACCGTCGCTAAGGGGTCAGATTTCGACCGTCGTTGACAGGGCGATCTGCCGGTAGACCTGCCCCTCGGCGATCTCATCGGCCAAGTACCGCCGCCACCGCCGGACCTGCTCCCGGCTGGGCCCGGCCTCCGGGGAAGCGGTTGTGGTGGAGTCGTTCGAAGTGTGCATCGAGTTCCTCACGGCAGGGCCCCGACCGATGCCCGCACCCGAAACGGGTAGACCTCGGCCAGAGCGGTGTCTGGCCGAAGGTCTCGCTCGCCCGGATGCCATCGGCGTCCGGGTGGGGCGCCGGGCCTCCCATAGGAGGAGACCAGTATGTCGACGCGCCGCTGCAGCCATCCCTGGGGGTGGGTCGGAACTACTCCCCTTCGACCCGACCAGTCTACCGACCCGACACGCTCCCGCTAGGGGCTGATAGCGAGAGGTGTCCCACGTGAGGACGCGCGCAACGCTGTACCGCCGGCACCCTTGAGCCCTGTCCCCAGTGTCCCACCGGGTATACCAGTCCACCGCAAGCGGGCAACCACACCGCCCCAGGTAGCTGGAGCGCAGTCGATCGCGCGTGGTGGGTCCGGGCGACCCACAACTCGGTGGTGCGAGCCACCCGGGAGACCAGCGAGATGGTGATGATGCCGAGGATGAAGCAGGCGGAGATGACGATCCCGTCTGGACTGAGCACCCACGTACCGGAACCGACCACGCGCGATGCAGGCCCTGCCTGGGGAAGGCTCAGCGTTGGGTGAGCTCGCCGGTCATGGCGTCGATGCTGAGGTGGTCGCCCTTCCCGCCGCCAGCGCGGTCAAGCTCGATCTTCCAGTGCAGGGAGCCCCCCTCCTCATCCAGTTCGGCCTCATTCAAGAGCTGGCCTTGACGGCCTTCCAGGGCGGTGCGGATGGCGTCCTCGGCGCTCACCTCGGCCTGCTGGGCGTCCCGGATGGCATCCTCGTCGTTGTCCCGGCCCTCCTCCTGGACAGTGCCGTCCTCCAGCACCTTGGTCTCGATGACCTCCTGCCCGGAGACGACGTCGATCTCGTACTCATCGCGGTCATCTTCCCGGTCGACAGTGGTGATCACGCCCCCGGAATGCTGGGACAGCACGGCATCGATCGCGGAGAACACGGCGTCGGTCTCCCCGGAAGCAGCTGTACCCGAGGTGCTCGGCGAGCCGGTGCCGCCGGCGGTGGCAGTGTCCGAAGTGCTCGGCGAGGTGGTCCCGCCAGAGGTAGCGGTGTCCGAGGTGGTCGGGGAGGTGGTGTCCTCGGTGGCGGCCGGGGTCGATGCCATCGGCGCTTCCGTAGTAGTCGGCGCTTCCGTAGTGGGGGTGCCGGCGCCATCGTTGTTGTTGGCGCAACCGGTCAGCACGGCCATTGTGAGCAGGCCGGTTCCGGTGAGCAGCAGGAGCCTGCTCTTCGACCGCTGGGCAGTCCGTATGGTGGTCATGATCCAACCTTGAAGAGGCAGGCACACCATGGCAAGACGACGATTGCTGTGAGTTGGACAGCACTTCGGCAGATAACCCTCTGTGCCCCCGGTCGACGGGCGGGGATACCCGGTGCTGCTCAATCGTTAAGAGGCACCACCTCGTTGCCCTCGTACCGTGGTACCCAACATCCGCATATATTCGTCCCTATCGGGCTTGGACCTGCAGTTGGTCGGGACTGCTAGCCGTGGAGCTGTCATGACGGGTTCGTTCTGGTGGGATGTGGCCATTGGGATCGCGGCCGCGATGCTGCTGGCCTGGCTCGCCCTCGTGGTCGCCTTGGTCATCGTCCGGCCCCGCGGCCCACTGTTGCGCGAGGCGTTACGAGTGCTGCCTGATGTGCTCCGACTCATCCGCAGGCTCGCCACCGACAAGAACCTGCCCCGGGGCGTCCGCGTCCGTCTGGGCCTGCTATTGGCCTACCTCGCCTTCCCGGTGGACCTGGTCCCGGACTTCATCCCGGTCCTGGGGTACGCCGACGATGCCATCATCGTGACCGCCGTGCTGCGCAGTGTAGTGCGCCGTGCCGGCCTGGAGGCCGTCCGCGCGCAGTGGCCCGGCACCGACGACGGCTTCGCCGCCGTCGTGCGCCTGACCGGACTGAACCGCCCCACGTCTTGAGGAACGGGCGCACGTTTCGTTTCAGGTGAGCCAGCCGGTGTTCGCCGCTGCTTCGGCAGGAGTGCCCCGCGAACCTGTCGTCGCCCTGTGAACCCGTCGATGCCCCTGTTGCCGGGACTCCGCCTCGGCGTAGTCTCGCCTCGTCATCGCGAGGACCGCCGGTGGTGACCTCACCAACGAATCGGCGTACCTGGACGAGTCAGGCACGGGCAGCATGGAAAGAAGAAATAATCCGATGGCCTCCACCGGGGTTCTCCCCTGCCGCAGCCGGACCCGGAACCCGCCACCGTTGGGGCCTCCCATCCTGAGGGAGGCCCGGTCGAGCGGCGGCTGGTGGGCGTGGACGTCGCCCGGGGCGTGGCCCTGATCGGGATCGTGGTCGTGAACGTGCTGCCCGAACTGGGCCCGACCGGCAAACCCCTACTGGCCTGGACCCTGCTGGCGGTGGCCGTGGTCTACGCGGTGGCTGGCCCGGTGGCCATGCAACTGGTCCACGCCACCCGGCCCGGCCTGCCCCAGATCGACACGGACTAGACCTCGGCCTGGCCGCCGCACACCCCCGACTGTTCTTCACCGACATGCTGCTCACCGGCTTCTACCCGGCCCTGCCCTGGACGGCCTACATCTGCGTGGGCCTGGCGGTCGGCCGGTCGGCCGGTCGGACCTGAGATCCCGCAAGATCGTCGCCGCCCTGATGGGCGCGGGGGCGGCCCTGGCGGTGTGCATGTGGCTGGTCTCGGTGCTGTTGCTGGGCCCGAAGGCGGACTGCACCGCATCGTGGCCGCCACCCCGGGTCTGGACCGCGGAGAGATCCAGGACATCCTCGACCCCGAACGCCCGGTGATGTCCATCGCCATCCAGGTCATCGTGTTCCTGCTCGCCGCCGTCCTCTGGCGGGCCGCCGTGGGCAAAGGCCCCCTGGAGAACATCCTCGTGGTCACCACCGGGTAGCTGCGCGCCCTCGTCCTCACCGGCCGCCGTCGCGGCTCACCAGCAGATCACCCCGGTATGCACCAGTGGCTCACGGTTCCCGGGACAATGCTCCTGGGTATGAGTCATGCCCCCTCCCCGACTCCGGACGTTCCGAGTCCAGCCTCGTGGTGTGCCACCTCGAGTTCCCTCTTGAGGGTGGCAGCACTGACACACCCCGGTGGCCCCGGGTCCCGGGAGAACGGGCCGCGGCTTCAGGAGGCGGATCAGGGCGTACACCCCGAGTCGGTCTCCGGGCGCGCCGGTGCCCCATGGGCTGTCAGTGTGGTGTGCCGCGGACAGCCCATGCACGCGGGGTGATGGGGATTCGGCCCTGTGGCCCGGCGGGCCGCGCGGTGGCCGGGGACTCGAGAACGGTCGTCCTGGCCACCGCCAGGGGAAATCCTGTGCACGTGCAGGCCGCCGGGCACTCTCGTGAACACTTCCATCCCGCCGGGGGACGGGCCCGAGCAGTGTCCGAGGATTCCTCCGTGCCGACAATAAACTACTCTCTTGGCCCGCCCGAGTCAGTGCCCGTGGAGTGGCAGGGAGAGCACGAGCGTCCGTCCCGGGAAGAACTGCCTGGCCGTGCGTTCCGGCAGGGTGGGTGAGCCACGTGGCCCTGGCGGTCACCGAGGCGGCCGCCTCCATCCCCGCGCGGGCCGCGTCCTATGCGGCGATCATCCCGTGCGGGTCGATGACGTACTTCCTGGCTGCTCCGCGATCGAATTCCTTGTAGCTCTGGGGTGCATCGTCCAGGCTGATCGTGGTGGCGTTGACAGCCTGGGAGATGTTCGCCTTGTCCGCCAGGATCATGTTCATCAGCTGGCGGTTGTACCGCTTCACCGGACACTGACCCGTGGTGAACGAGAGCGACTTCGCCCAGCCGGTGCCCAGCTGCACACCGATCTGCCCGACCTTCGCGTTCTCGTCGATGCCGCCGGGATCTCCGGTCACGTACAGACCCGGGATGCCCAGGGCACCGCCCACTTGGGTCACGCTCATGATGTCGTTCAGCACCGTGGCCGGTGCCTCTGCGGCGTTGGCCCCGTGACCACGGGCCTCGAAACCTACGGCGTCCACCGCTGCGTCGACCAGGGGCACGCCCAGGATCTGCTCGATCCGGTCCGGCAGGGAGCCTTCCTGGCTCAGGTCGATGGTCTCGCAGCCGAAGCTCGCTGCCTGCTTCAGCCGGTCCGCGTTCATGTCCCCCACGATGACGGCGGAGGCACCCAGCAACTGAGCTGAGAAGGCCGCGGCCAAACCCACCGGTCCCGCGCCCGCGACATAGACCGTGGACCCGGTCGTGACACCGGCAGTGAACGCGCCGTGGTAACCGGTGGGGAAGATGTCCGACAGCATGGCCAGGTCGAGGATCTTCTCGAGCGCCTGGTCGCGGTCGGGGAACTTGAGCAGGTTGAAGTCCGCATAGGGCACCATGACGTACTCTGCCTGGCCACCGATCCAGCCGCCCATGTCCACGTAACCGTAGGCGGCTCCAGGCCGAGCGGGGTTCACGTTGAGGCAGACGCCGGTCTTGCCCTCATTGCACATCCGGCAGCGACCGCACGCGATGTTGAAGGGAACGGAGCAGATATCACCTTCCTTGACGAAGAGCACGTCATCGCCAGTCTCGACGACCTCTCCGGTGATCTCGTGGCCCAGCGACTGCCCGACCGGCGCCGTGGTGCGCCCTCGCACCATGTGCTGGTCGCTGCCGCAGATGTTCGTCGCCACCAGCCTGAGGATGGCGGCGTGCGGCGCCTTCTGCTGGATGCCCATCTTGCTGGCCACCTCGGACGGCAGCTCCAGCTTGGGGTAGTCGATCGTCTCGACGGCGACTTCCCCGGGGCCCTTATAGACGACTACACGGTTTCCCGTCATGGCTGTTCCTTTCGATCGTCATTGCTCAACGTGAGTAATGTGCTGGCTCAGTCGTTCTTCACGCATATCGGTGGTCTATTCCTCGTGGGAGTCGAGTCTCTTGTCCCGGCCTTCCGACATGGCCTGGTCATCGGCGCGTGGCTCGGGTTCGGGGAGCTCGCGAGGGCGGGCGACCAGGTCATAGGTCACCGCGGCGGCGCAGCTGCCGATCAGCGGACCGATGATATAGAGGGGGAACTGGGCCCACTCGACCGCGCCACCGAAGAAGGTTTGCACGAGGTTCGGCCCGAAGGTCCGTGCCGGGTTGAGCGAACCGCCGGTCAGGGGCGCGATGACCAGGATGGCTGCGGCGACGGCCAGACCGATGATCAGGCCCGCCCACCCCTTGGGTGCGCGCTGGTCCACCGCCACCGCCATGACCGCGAGCATGAGCAGGAAGGTGCCCAGCACCTCGGCAATGATGCCTTGGCCGTATGAGACCCCATCACCCAGGGCGGTCGCTCCACCGCCGAAGTCCACCGCCCGTGACCCGAAGGACGCCACCAGCAGGAGGCTCCCAACCGCCGCACCGAGGAACTGGGCCACGGTGTAGGGCACCACCTCTGCCCACGGAAAGCGTCTGGTGATCGCCAACGCAAAGGTGACGGCGGGATTGATGTGCGCGCCCGACACGGCGAGGAAGGCGTAGATCACCACCGCGACGGCAATGGCAAATCCCAAGGAGATGAAACCGACCCCCGGATAGGTGAGACTCCCGGCGTCCACCGACAAGGCCGCCAGTACCGTTCCGACACCGAAGACCACCAGAACGGCTGTGCCGAGGACTTCGGCCGAAAGTCGTCGCATGAGGCTCGGGGTCATTTTCACCATTCCAGGGGGATACGGAAAAATACTCCGGAGAACGGGACTGGGGAATGGCTGCGAGCCTAGGTCGTGTCGGAAACGACGGTCAAGGTCTCGCTTCTGCATCGGCGGGTTCGGCGACGCAGCCGTCCACTGGGATCCTCACCAGCCGACGAGCCCTTCGAGCCGTTCCATCATGGCCGGGCCGATGCCAGAGACCGCGTCCAGGTCCTCCATCGAACCGTACGGCCCGACCTGCTCCCGGTGCTCGACGATCCGGCCGGCCAGTGCGGGGCCGATGCCGGGGAGCTGTTCGAGGGTGGCGGCGTCCGCGGTGTTGACGTTGACCGTGCCCCCAGTAGGGGCGGAACCACCGGCAGCACCAGGACCGCCGGGGCCTGCGGGTCCTGGCGACGGGCCAGGACCCGTCCCCTCTGCTGCCCTCGGGGTATCCGGGCCGGGCACGAGGATCTGGCTGGCGTCGACGGCCGGGGCGGCCAGGTTGAGGAGGTCGAGTTCCGCCCGGGTCGTCGATCCGCCGGCGGCACGGAGGGCGTCGGCCACGCGTGACCCCGCCGGCAGCTCCACCAGGCCCGGCTCGTGCACTTCACCGGCCACGTGGACGATCACGGCTCCCGAAGCGGCGGCCGGGATCCCGGCCTGCTGCCCCTCGGCGGCCCGCCCCGGACTCGTCTGGTCCGGGCCCGGCCCACCCGGCCTCGACTCTCTCGGCCCCGCCTGCTCCTCACCGCCGTGCTGTCCGCCGCCCTGTCCGGCGTCCACTCCCCCGCCCCCGCCCGGCTTCCCCGGCTCGCCCTGCTGGGCATCGAGGGAAGCTGCCTGTGGAGCCGGAACTCCCGCGGGCCCTGCCGGTGAGGTCAGCCAGCTAACGGCCCACCAGGCGGCGGCGACCACCGCCAGCAGCAGGACGGCGGAGGTGACGACGCGTGCGCGCCACAAGGGGGCCACCGGAGGGGGGTCCTCCCAGTCGCCGGTGACTGAGGCGTCGTCGTGGCTGTGCCGTC
Source organism: Micrococcus sp. (assembly GCA_029961105.1). GTDB lineage: Bacteria > Actinomycetota > Actinomycetes > Actinomycetales > Micrococcaceae > Citricoccus. The sequence goes on from JASBVO010000012.1 coordinate 60,880, forward strand.
CCATGCCTCCACTCTCACCTGAAGTTCCGGCTCCCGGGCCCGCCGCGGCCCCGGGACGGCGTGACACCCCGTCAGGAGGACCGCTGTGCAGTGAGGACGGGGTTCATCGTGACTCCGAGGGCGCCGAGGCCCAGGTGCGCCGCGAGCACTGCGGGGAGCCGGATCACCGGCACGGGCAGCGAGGACAGGCTCTGCAGGCGCCCGGCCAGTTCGTGGGCGGCCTCCTGGTTTCCGAAGCCATGCACCGCGATGCGGTCGGCGGTCCCCGGCGCATCCGTGTGCTCCGCGGACTCCCGGACCAATTCGACCAGCCGTTCGGTGGCCCGGGCCGTGGTGCGCGGCCGGTCCACGAGGGAGACGACGCCATCATCGAGCGTGAGCACCGGCTTCACGTGCAGCAGGGACCCGAGCAGGCCCGCCACCGTGCCGATCCGACCGCCCCGGCGCAGCTGCTCCAGGTTCGGCACGGTGAAGAACACGCCCGCTTCCTGGCTCGCTGCGTCGACCGAGGACAGCAGTTGGTCCGGGGCCACGCCGAATCCCGCACCGATCACGGCGTCGATCACCACCGTGCCCAGGGCGAACCCGGCCGTGTGGGAATCGACCACGGAGACGGGGATCAGCGACTCGCGCGCGGCGAGCCGGGCGGCCTCCACGGTGCCGGACAGCTTGCCGGACAGGTGGACGGAGATGACCTGCTCGAATCCCGCCTCCGCGAGCGACTGGTAGACCGCGCTGAACGCCCCGGGTGAGGGCCGAGAGGTTTTCACGGGCGTCCCCGCGGCCAGGGCCAAAGGAAGCTCCCGCAGCAGGTCCGGGGTGCCGTCCGTGTAGATCTGCTCGCCGATCATCACGGGCATCGGCACCTGGCGCAGACCACGCGTCAGCGGGTGGGCGAGCACCTCGGCCGGGATCGAGGCGGAGGAATCGGTGACGATCGCGGTCCGTCCCTTCCGGGGCGGGCGCAGCCCGAGACGGACGCGGCCGGTCTGGGCGGCGCGCAACTGGCGGATCCGGGTGAGCACGGCGGCCTGCCACTCGGCGATGTCAGCCATGCCCACTCCCTTCGACGCTCGGCGGCTTCCGCTTTAACCTAGGCGACCCGGGGCACCACGGCCCCGGGTCGCCTCCACTGGCCCTCAGATGACGATGTTGACCAGCTTCGGCTCACGCACGATGACCTTGCGGACCTCAGCCCCGTTGAGTGATCGCTGCACGGCTTCCGACGCGAGCGCCTTCGCCTCCAGGTCCGCTGCGGAGATGTCCACGGCGACCTCGAGGCGGTCACGGACCTTGCCCTTGACCTGGACCACGGCCGTGGTGGTGTCCTGCACCAGCAGAGCCTCGTCCACGGCCGGCCAGCCGGCCCGCGCCACGGACGGCTCATGGCCCAGCCGGGCCCACATGTCCTCGGCCGTGTAGGGGGCGAACAGGCTCAGCAGCACGGCAACGGCCTCCACGGCCTCCCGCACGGCGGGGTCGCCCGCACCCGCACCGGAGTCGATCTCCTTGCGGACGGCGTTGACCAGCTCCATGGTCCGGGCGATCACCACGTTGAACTTGTGCTCGTCCAGCAGCCGGGCGGCATCCGCCACCGTGCGGTGGGTGACCTGGCGCAGGGGCTTGGCGCCGCCGTCGGGATCCGTGCCCGGCGCCGCACCGCCGGACTGGACGTCCTGCGCCAGCCGCCACGCGCGGGCCAGGAACTTGGCCGAACCCGACGGCGAGACGTCCGCCCAGTCCACGTCGTCCTCCGGCGGGGAGGCGAAGATCATGGTCAGGCGCACGGCGTCCACGCCGAAGGTGTCCAGCTGCTCGCCCAGGTCCACGCCGTTGCCCAGGGACTTGGACATCGCCTTGCCGCCGTTGAGCACCTGGCCCTGGTTCAGCAGCGCCCGGAACGGCTCCGTGAAGGACACCAGGCCCATGTCGTAGAGGGCCTTGGTGAAGAACCGCGAGTAGAGCAGGTGCAGGATCGCGTGCTCCACACCGCCCACGTACTGGTCCACCGGCAGCCAGCGGTCCACGGCGTCGCGGTCGAAGACCTGGGTGTCGTCCTGGGCCGAGGCATAGCGGATGTAGTACCAGGACGAGTCCACGAAGGTGTCCATGGTGTCCGTGTCCCGCAGCGCGGCCCCGCCACAGGACGGACACGTGGTGTTGACCCACTCCTCGATGCCGGCCAGCGGGGACTTGCCCTTCGGGGCCAGCTGCTCGCCGGTGACGTGGGTCGGCAGCAGCACCGGCAGCTGGTCCTCCGGCACGGGGACCTCGCCGCAGTCCGGGCAGTGCACGATCGGGATCGGCGCGCCCCAGAACCGCTGGCGGGACAGCAGCCAGTCCCGCAGGCGGTAGTTCACGGTGCCGCGGCCGGTGCCCCGCTCGTCCAGGATCTCGATGGCGCGGCTGATGGCGGCGGCCTTGTCCAGCCCGTCCAGCTCACCGGAGTTCACCAGGGTGCCGTCCCCGGTGGTGGCGACGCCGGACACGGCCGGGTCCTCCTCGCCGGTGTCCACGACCATGCGGACGTTCAGGTCCATGGCCCGGGCGAAGTCCAGGTCGCGCTGGTCGTGGGCGGGCACGGCCATGATGGCGCCGGTCCCGTAGTCCGCTAGGACGTAGTCGGAGGCCCAGATCGGCAGCCTCTCGCCGTTCAGCGGGTTGATGGCATAACGGCCGAGGAAGACGCCGGTCTTGGAGCGCTCCGTGGACTGCCGCTCGATCTCCGAGACGTGCGTGAGCTCCTCGCGGTAGGCCTCCAGGGCCTCGCGGTGCTCCGGGTCCACCAGCTCCAGGGCGAGGTCCGCGTCCGCGGCCACGACCATGAAGGTCGAGCCGAACAGCGTGTCCGGCCGGGTGGTGAACACGGTGATCGCCTGGCCGGGCTGGCCCTTGCGGGCCTCGACCTGGAAGTCCACGTGCGCGCCCTCGGAGCGGCCGATCCAATTGCGCTGCATCGCCAGCACGCGCTCGGGCCAGTGGCCCTCCAGCTCGGCCATGTCGTCCAGCAGCCGGTCGGCGTAGTCGGTGATCTTGAAGTACCACTGGTTCAGGGACTTCTTGGTCACCTGGGTGCCACAGCGCTCGCAGGCGCCGTTGACGACCTGCTCGTTGGCCAGCACGGTCTGGTCCTTGGGGCACCAGTTGACCGGCGAGTCCTTGCGGTACGCCAGGCCCCGGGCGTGGAACTGCTGGAACAGCCATTGGGTCCAGCGGTAGTACTCCGGGTCGGAGGTGTGCAGCTGCCGGGACCAGTCCGTGGAGATCGCGTAGCGCTGGAACGAGGACTTCTGGGTCTCGATGTTCCGGTACGTCCACTCGGCCGGGTGGGCGTTGTTCTTGATGGCCGCGTTCTCGGCGGGCAGCCCGAAGGAATCCCAGCCGATCGGGTGCATCACGTCATAGCCGAGCTGCATCCAGTACCGGGCCACGACGTCGCCCATGGCGAACGCCTCCGCGTGGCCCATGTGCAGGTCACCGGACGGGTAGGGGAACATGTCCAGCACGTAGCGGCGTTCGGCGGAGCCGTCGTCGAGCGGCTTGAACGTCTCGTGCTGCTCCCAGTAACCGCCCCAACGCTCCTCTAGGGCCCGGAACGAGTACTCCTCGGGCCCGGCCTCGGTGGCCTGCCCGGTCACGGGGTCCTGTGGAGTGCCTTGCGCTACCTGGCTCACGGAGATCCTGTCCTTGAAGTGCGGTGGGAACGGGGTGGGGACATCACGACGCCGGCCCGTCACCCGGGCGCGCGACGCGCCCGTCCATCCTACTCCGGCGCGCCCTCCGTCCAGTCCAGCGAACGGTCGATCGCCCGTGCCCAGTGCTCGAGCAGGTCCTCCCGGTGCCGCGCGTCCATCCTCGGCTCCCAGCGGGCGTCCTCGCGCCACAGTCCGGCGAGCTCGTCCATCCCGGACCACACCCCGGCCGCCAGTCCCGCCGCGTGGGCGGCCCCGACCGCCGTCGTCTCCACCTGTTCGGGGCGTACCACCGGTACGCCGAGGATGTCGGCCTGGAACTGCATCAGGTCGTCGTTGACGGTCATGCCGCCGTCCACCCGCAGCTCCTCCGGACGCTGGCCGGTGTCCGCCACCACCGCCTCCAGCACGTCCCGCGACTGGTACGCCGTGGCCTCCAGGGCGGCCCGGGCGAGGTGCCCGGCCGTGGCGTATCCGGTCAGTCCGGCGATCAGGCCGCGGGCGTCGGGGCGCCAATAGGGGGCGTAGAGACCGGAGAACGCGGGGACGAAGTAGACGCCCCCGTTGTCCTCCACGGTGCCGGCGAGCGCCTCGACCTCCGCCGAGCTGCGGATGAGGCCCAGGTTGTCCCGCAGCCACTGCACCAGCGAACCCGCCACCGCCACGGAGCCCTCCAGCGCATAGGCGGCCGGTGCGTCCTCGACCTGGTAGGCCACCGTGGTGACGAGGCCGTGGGAGGAGGGCTCCGGCGTCGTGCCGGTGTTCTGCAGCAGGAAGCAGCCCGTGCCGTACGTGTTCTTCACGTCGCCGCGGCCGAAGGCCGCCTGGCCGAAGGTGGCCGCCTGCTGGTCCCCCAGGATCCCGCAGACCGGCACCCCGTTCAGGGGCTCGGCGCCCTCGATGGTGCCGAGTGCCCCGACGGACGGGTGGATCCGGGGCAGCATCGAGGCGGCCAGGTCGGGATCGATGCCGAAGACCGCGGCGAGGTCCTCATCCCAGTCGAGGGTGTCCAGGCCCATGAGCAGCGTGCGCGAGGCGTTGGTGACGTCCGTGGCGTGGACGCCGCCGTCCGTTCCACCGGTGAGGTTCCACAGCAGCCAGCTGTCGATGGTGCCGGCGCGCAGCCGGCCGTTGCGCGCCAGGTCCGCTGCCTCCGGGACGTGGTCGAGGATCCAGGAGATCTTCCCCGCGGCGAAGTAGGAGGCCAGGGGCAGCCCGGTGCGGGCGCGGACGGCGTCCTCGTGGCCGTCGGCGCGGAGCCGGGCCATGAGCGCGTCGGTGCGCGAGTCCTGCCAGACCAGCGCGCGGTGGACGGGCCGGCCGGTGTCCGCGTCCCATAGCACGGTCGTCTCGCGCTGGTTCGTGATCCCGACGGCGGCGATGTCCCCCGGGCGCATTCGGGCGCGGGTCAGTGCCAGCCCGCTCAGCTCCCGGGTGTTCTCCCAGATCTCCACCGGGTCGTGCTCCACCCAGCCCGGGCGCGGGAAGTGCTGGCGGTGCTCACGCTGGGCGCTGGCGACGATGGTGCCGGACTGGTCCATCACCACGACGCGGGTGGAGGTGGTGCCCTGGTCGATGCTGATCACGGCGCTGGGAGGCATGGCGGCAGGATACCGGCTGTGGACAACCCGGGCGTTGACTGGGGCCGCTGTGCTTGAATGGTCGTTGTGGCCCGGGACACGGGATGGCCGGGCCCGTGATCGGTTGAACTGCTGGGGGGATGGCAGGCCGAGGCGTAGGAACGCCGTGCGGTGGCCGGCCTCATGGCCTGACGGGGGGTTCCTCGATGACTGCACCTGTGACCTTGCCACTCCTGAGGCGATGGCCCGCGCGAGTCGGAGGCGCCGTGGCAGTGCTGGCGTTGGCGCTGACCGGCTGTGGCGGGGCCGATGACCCGGAGACCGGCGCCCCGGTGAGCACGGAGTCCAGCTCGGGTGGTGCTTCGCCGGCGCCGAACGGGCCTGCCGGCTCTGGGAGTTCAGGAAGCTCCCCGGCGTCTGTTGACTTATCACCGGAGGCCTCGGCCGATGCGTTCGTGCCGGCGTCCTCTGAGGGGCCCGCCCAGAACATGCCGGTGCCTGAAATGCCCGAGGAGGCGAGGGAGCGGACAAAGGAAGGACTGGAGGCCGCGCTGAAGTACTGGTGGGAAGCCAACTACTTCCTGAAGTCGACAGGCAACGCTGCTCCCCTCCTCGAGGTCTCCGCCGATTCCTGCGAAATCTGCAACGAGATCGGTGACTCGTGGCCAGCTATTTACGAGGCTTCAGGTTGGGCGGACATGGAAATGATCGTTGTTGACGTGCTCGATATTCGGTTTACGTCTGGGAGCTCGCCGACCCTGCTGACATTTGAAATCACGGACGGGCCTTCCCTTCTCTACCGTCCGGGCGGTGAGCTGGTGAAAGACGGATCCTTGACAGAACGCCAGACGTCATATTGGTCAGGTACGGCGACCTACTCGACAGAAAAACGCCACTGGGTCATCGAAGACTTGCGTCTCGTCAGGACAGCTGATGAGGACTAGAACCTCAATTTCAAAGTTCTTGATCATTGTTCTATTGCTCACACAGATACTGCTTCAAGCTTCACCGGCTGCGGCACAAGATGATCCGTTCGAGAACGTCTCCACGTCTGCAGCAGAGGATGGTTTCAGTGTCGGGGCAAGCAAGCAAGGGGAACCTGAGTCAGCCGTGCCCAACGACTCACCCGCCGCGCCAAAGGCGACTCCTCGGCATGCGTCGACGTCTAAGCCGTCACCTACAGATACTGAAGCGGCTAGCGTGATTCACATTCTGCAGCCATATTGCTTCACTAGTGCTGTCGATAATGCCACAGGCTCCCAAGAATGCCTCCAGGTGGAATCCCTGCTTTGCACTGAGCCCGGAAGCCGGTATGTAGTCCCAGCAGCATTCAACGTCCGGAATCCTGGACAGGTCACCACAACGGGAGAACCATTCTGCTCTGCACCGTCAGAACCCGTTGTCGCCGATCCTCGCGCGGCAGAACCAGAAGCCCTGCCCATGCCGGTCGTGACGCTGGCGGACTTCCGGCGCCTGGACATCAAGCCCTCCAAGATCGAGTCCGACTCCGGTGGGTTCGGACTGATCCGGGCCCACACGAACTTCTACGCCACCGAGGAACGCCAGACGCTTAACACGACCATGCTCGGGCAGCAGGTGGCCATCCAAGCCATCCCGGTGCAGTGGACCTTCGACTACGGCGACGGCAGCGCACCTCTGGTCAGCACCACTCCGGGCGGGCCACAGCGGGAGTTCAACCAGCAGACCACGACCTCTCACGCCTACCAGCGCACCGGCATCTTCCCGGTCACCGTGGCCACCGCCTACCGCGGCCAGTTCTCCGTCAACGGCGGACCGTGGATCGCCATCCCCGGTACCGCCAGTGTGCCCAGCGCCCCGGCCCGGGCCGACATCTGGCGTTCCGAGGCCAAGAACGTCGCCGAGGACTGCCACCAGAACCCGGAGGGCTGGGCCTGCGAGAGCCCCTTCATCGAGGACTGACCTCGTCCGGTTCAAGACGATGCTCGAACTCCCTGGCCCTCGGGATCGGTACGCTGGCCGTGTGGACATCGAGAGCACCCCAGACGGCAGGCGCCCGCTGCCCATCCGGCTACGGGACCGTTTTCTCGTCCCGCCGGCGCCACGCGACACGGCGGTGATCACTGGTCGCCCGGCGCGGACGCCGGAGCGCTTGATGGTCGACGTGCCGGACCCCGTCTCGGGCCGCGCTACCCCCGTCGCCGTCTGGCACTACGCCGTGGAACGCGACCGGGTGCCGGAGGATCGCATCGCGCCGATGGTCATGGTCCATGGCTTTCGCGGTGACCACCACGGCCTGGCACTCCTGGCAGATTGCCTCCCCGACACCGAGATCTACCTCCCCGAACTGCCCGGATTCGGCCACTCCCCTGCCTTCCCGGACGCCGAGCACACCGTCGCCCACTACGCCACGGCAGTGGGCCACGCCGTGGAGGCACTCGGTCTGGTCCCGGTCCCCGCAGCCGGTCGCCGCTCCGCCTTCCCCGAGACTACGGCAGCACCGCCCGTCCTGCTGGGCCACTCCTTCGGTTCGGTGGTCGCCTCCCACCTGGCGGCGGAGCAACCCTCGCGCTGGAGTGGGCTCGCCCTCGTCAACCCGATCTGCGAGCCGGCCCTGTCGGCCGAAGGTACCCCCTCAGAACGAGCGCTGGCCCAGCTGGCCCAGGCCTACTACGCCGCCTCCGCCGCCCTCCCAGAGCCGCTGGGGATGGCTCTGCTGTCCTCCCCGCTGATCGTCTGGTTCACCGGGACGGTCATGGCCAAGACCGAGGACCGCCACACGCTCGCGTACCTGCATGACCAGCACCAGAGCTACTTCTCCGCCTTCGACCACCGACGCGTGCTCGTGGAGTCCTTCCGCGCGTCGATCACGGGCACGGTCCTGGACGTCGCCGCACAGTTGGAGCTGCCGGTCCTGCTCGTCGCGGGAGCTCAGGACGAACTCGGCTCGGTGCCCGGTCAGGAACACCTGGCGCGCCGGATCGGTGAGGTCTCGCCTCGCGTCCGGCTGGAAATGCTCGACGGCGTCGGGCACCTCATCCACTACGAACGGGCCCCCGAGGCGGCTGGGCTGATCCGGCAGTTCCAGCGCGAGACACGTCCCGCACACCACGACTAAGCGGCAGCGAGGTACAGGGCCAGGTGGGCTTCGGGCAGGCTGATGCCGTCGGGCGCCGGGATCCATGGTTCATCAGCCGGCCGAGGCGGCAACGTGATGTCCGCCGCCTCCATGGGGATGGGTTTGCCTCGATGCCGATCCCGTGTGGCCCGCGGAAAGACCACCTCTGGCGTCGGCAGACCGGGCGGCCAGGCTGGTCGGGTAGGTCGGACCGGAGGGATCACCGGCCCTGTGGCCTTCTGATAGCGGTGGCCGGTCGGCGTGACGACCTCAAGGCCGGACGTGGATCCGTGGTGAGTCCATCCGGGATTCTCCTTGGTGTAGTTGCACCGTGCGCACAGCCCAGAGGCGTTCTCCCAGTCGGTGGCCCCGCCGTCCCGGGCCGGGGTGGCGTGGTCGATGTGACGGATGGGGGCGTCGCACCAGGGGGTGCGGCAGGTGTCCTCCCGCAGGATCACCATCCGGCGCAGCATCCCGCTGAACTCCCGGCGCCTGGAGTCCATGCCGACCAGCTGCCCGGTGGCCGGCTCGGTGTAGAGCCGGCGCAGGAACACCTCCGCGGCGCTGTCCCGGATCGCGTCCCGGGCCGTGCCGGCCGGTACCGGGCCGTGCCCGATGAGCCAGGCCGGGACGCCGTCCCCGGCCAGCAGGGCGCGGTCGGTCATCACCAGGTGCACCTCCACGGGCACGTCCTGGGCGGTGCGCTGGCCGGTGACGCGTTCGACGAGCAGGTCGGCCATGACCTGGTCCTGGGTGCGTTCGGCGGCCGTACCGGTGCCCACGGTGCTCGCCGCGGCGCGCTGGAGGTTCGCCCGGCAGGCCACGGCCTGCGTCATCGGCAGCAGCGCGGTCAGGTAGGCCATCCCGCCCGGGGCCGGCCGCACCGAGACCCGGCGCTCGCTCACCGCCCGCTCGGCGTGCCTCACCGCCGCGGCCGGGTCCAGGCGCTGGGCGTGGGCGCGCGCCTCGCCAGCGAGGCGATGGTTTCCCAACTCAGCCAACCGGTCGGCCATCAGTGCGTCCACCTCGCGGCGTTCCAGCCGCGGAAGCCACGAGGTCTCCTTCACCATGAGGGACGCCTTGTACTCTGAGATCTCCCCACGACGCAAGGCCTCACGTGTGCACGGCAAGTCGTCCATCAGCGTCCGGGCAATGCTGAGTTCCCTCGAGCCCCGGGACGGGGACTCGCGGCGAGCGAGGGCGACCTCGGCCGCCACACCCCATCCCCGCTCCGCGGCCGGCACCCCACGGGCACCTTCCTCCTCGCAGCGCAGCGCGTACAGCGCCTCGGTCTGGAGCACCTGGGCCGCAGCGCAGGCCGCCTTCACCCGCTCCAGGCCACTGATCCAGTCCACCGCCTCGGCCTCGGTCATGGCGGCCGGAAGATCACCCAGCGTCTCCACGAGCTGGGACAGGTGGTGCGCCTCGCGCAGAGGGTCTGGCCAGGGCGCCGATGACGGGGACCCGGACGCCTCATCCCATGACGCGGTTCCGTGCTGGGGCGTTGCCGGACCTGATGACGCTGGCACACCCGTGAGCGGTGAGGAGCCCGCCGGGACGGACGTCGCCAGGAACGACGACGAGGAGCGGGTCATGCTGGTGCGATCGATGAGGTCACCACCGTCCATCGCCTGCCGCAGTCCGTTCGTCTCGTCCATAGCACCACAGTAGAAAGGGCCGCGGACACGATAAGAGGGATGTCCCGGACTGTGGACGGCCGTCGATCATGCAACCGCCGATCAATCGGCCGAGGGAATTTCGAGCACGCCAACCGTACGGCGGCGCCCCACGTCCGAGACCGGCTACGGCAGGTCCACGGGGTCGATGCGCAACCGCACCGGTTCGGTCAGCCGCCGGGCACTTGCCGCCGCCCGTGCGGCCCGCAGCGACTCCACCACCCGGCGCGCCGCCGAGTAGGGAAAGAACAGTAACGCCCGGTGGCGGACCGGTCCGGCGGTGCCGTCGGCCGCGGCCGGCCCCCAGCCGGAGCCTTCGTCACTCACCGGCACCGGTCCCACCCAGGGCAGGGGCGCGGTTCCGCCGAGGGGCCCGGCGAGCTCCAGGAAGCTGGCGACGGCGTCAGCCGGGCCGGACACCTCGGCCATGCGCACCGCCGGCGGCAGGCCGAGTTCCCGGCGCTCGGCCAGCTGCCGCGAGGCATAGCCCGCCGCGTCCATGCGCACCAGAGCGCCCACCACGTCCTCCTGAGAGGCTGTCACCACCGCCACTCCGCCGTCCTGCCGCGGCCGGACCAGCGCTGCGGCCGCGAACCACCGCGCCAGCACCTGCCCCGGGGTGCGCAGTCCCTCCCGTTGCAGCTGGTTGTCACCGTCGAGCAACAAGGCCGCGGCGTAGCCGCCCTCCGCGACAGGCTCCGCCCCGATGGTCGCCACCACGAGCGCCGGAGTGCCGTCCACGGTCGAGAGGATGTGGTCTCCGGAGGAGGACAGGATCGGCGTGTCCGGGAAGGCCCGGCCCAGCTCGTCGGCGGTGCGGTCCACGCCGCGCGAGCCGGCACGCAACCGGCGGCTGCCGCACTGGGGGCACTCGTACTGGCGCTCCCGCCGTCCACACCACCGGCAGGCGGTCTCGTTCCGGGCGGACGCCGTCCGGTCCGGGTACCCCAGCGGTCCGGTGCAGTGCCTGCACCGAGCCGGCGTGCCGCAGTCCTGGCAGCTCAGGGCCGGAATGAACCCGCTGCGTCCGACCTGCACGAGCACCGGTCCGGGCTCACCGTGCCGGCCCTCGAGTCCTTCCCGGGCGGCCTTCCACGCGGCCTGCGGCAGTCGGGCGCGGGCCAGCAGCGGATCCCGCTCGGACTCCCAGGAGTCGGCCGTGGCCACCACGCGCGGGGTAGCGGCATGCACCGTCTGGCGATCGACGGCGAGCTCTCCCAGCCAGCCGGACTCGACCAGCCGCTGCACCTCGGGTGTCCGGGACGTGGACGCCAGCAGCACCCCGGCCCCGGCCTGCTCAGAGCGCAGCAGGGCGACCTCCCGGACATGCTGGTAGGGCGCCCGCGGCTCGGAGTGGAGGGCGTCGTCGTCGTTCCAGACGGCGACCAGCCCCAGGTCCGGCACGGGCGCCCAGATCGCGGACCGGGTGCCCACCGCGATCCGGCGCTGGCCTCGCCGCAGTTGGAGGAAGGCGCGGTAACGGGGGGTGGGGCCGTCATCGGCGGTCAGCCGGGCATACGCGCCGGCGCCCACCCGGCGGTCCAGTGCCCGGCAGAGCCGGTCCAGGTCCCGCTGGTCGGGCACCACCACGACGGCGGCCCGGTCGGCTTCAGCGGTGCGCGCGGCCGCATCGGCGAGCAGGGTGGCGGAGTCCCAACTGCCGTGCGCGCTCGGCACCGTCAGGGCCGCCCTGGGCCCCTCGCCGGCAGTGACCTGCCGGAAGAACGAGGGCGCGTCGTGCACCCGGGTCCAGTCGAAGCGGCTGCCGGGCTCGGGTTGGAACACGGGCTCCGGCTGGACAGCAGGCTCGGTGTCGTTGTCGGTCACGGGCCGGTCCGCGTCGGCATGGGGGCCGGCGTCCATGGCCGGTCCGGCGTCCGGCCCGGGGCCGGTGACCGGTTCGGCGGGCAGGTCCTCGGACGGGGCGGGCTGCGTGGCCGCCGCCTGAGCGGGTTCAGCACTGCCGACCGCTTCCGGCGCCTCGGCCTCGGCGTCCATCTGCTTCTCCACCCGGGCCACGCGGGGCGGCACGGCCACCCGGAGCACGTCCGCCACGTTGCCGGCATACCGCGCCGCGACGGCCCGGGCCAGGTCGAGAACCTCCGGCGCGAGGACCTGCTCGCGGGACACCACGGAACTCAGCGGCAGCAGCTTGGCCCCCGTCGACGGTTCTGCCCCGCGCGAGACGAGCCAGCCCAGCACGTCCTGGTGGCCGAAGCGCACCCGCACCCGCACGCCCGGGCGGGCGTCGTCGTCGAGGGCGTGCGGCACCAGGTAATCGAACTCCCGGTCGAGGTGGGGCACCCCCGAGTCCAGCAGGACACGGGCCACGGGATCCTCCGGCCAGCCCCCGGCCACCTCCGGCAGCCCGGCCGCCGGTGCGGGCAGCGGGATGTGGAAGAGGGGCTCCTCGGTCACCAGCCGACGGCGGAACGCAGCGCGTCGACGCGGTCCAGGCGCTCCCAGGTGAAGTCCGGGTCCTCCCGGCCGAAGTGACCGTTGGCAGCGGTCTTCTGGTAGATCGGCCGCAGCAGGTTCAGGTCGCGGATGATGGCCAGCGGACGCAGGTCGAACACCTGGTTGACGGCCTTGATGATGGCGGCCTCGTCCACCTTCGCGGTGCCGAAAGTGTCCACGTAGAGCCCCACGGGACGGGCCTTGCCGATGGCGTAGGCGACCTGGAACTCGGCGCGGTCCGCCAGTCCGGCCGCGACCACGTTCTTGGCCACCCATCGCATCGCGTAGGCCGCCGAGCGGTCCACCTTGGACGGGTCCTTCCCGGAGAAGGCACCGCCGCCGTGGCGGGCCATGCCGCCGTAGGTGTCGACGATGATCTTGCGGCCGGTCAGGCCGGCGTCGCCCACCGGACCGCCGATGACGAAGGGGCCGCCGGGGTTGATGATGAGCTGGGCTCCGGCGTAGTCGAGTCCGGACTGGTCCAGGACCGGGCGGATGACCAGCCGTTCGATGTCGGCCTTGACCTGCTCCTGCGTGACGTCCGGCAGGTGCTGGGCGGAGACCACCACGGTCTCGATCGTCTTCGGCAAGCCGTTCTCGCCGTAGCCGATGGTGACCTGGGTCTTCCCGTCGGGCAGCAGGTACGGCATCGGCGAGTCGTCCATGTTGCGGACCGCGGTGAGCCGCTCAGAGAGACGGTGGGCCAGGAACACCGGGGTCGGCATGTAGGTGGGCGTCTCGTTCGAGGCATAGCCGAACATGATGCCCTGGTCACCGGCGCCCTGCAGGTCCACGGCATCCACCGAGCCGCCACGGGCCTCGAGGGAGGTGGACACGCCCGCGTGGATGTCCGAGGACTGCTGGCCGATGGAGATGTTGACGCCGCAGCGCGCCCCGTCGAAGCCGTTGGCCGAGGAGTCGTAGCCGATCCCGAGGATGGTCTCGCGCACGATCTGCGGGATCTCCACGTAGGCCGAGGTGTTCACCTCACCGGCCACCTGCACCAGGCCGGTGGTGGTCAGGGTCTCCACGGCCACCTTCGCGGTGGGGTCCTGCGCGATGATCGCGTCCAGGATGGCATCCGAGATCTGGTCACAGATCTTGTCCGGGTGCCCGCTGGTCACGGACTCGGAGGTGAACAGGCGCAGTCCGCCTCCCCCGACGCCCGCGTAGGACTCGATGCCTGCGCCATCACGGGGCCCGGCCATGTCTGCGGTGTTGTCTGCGTCAGTCACCCGACCATCCTAGCCACGGACGCGGACGCCGGGAGCGGGCCGTCACAGTCAGTCCGCGAGCAGGCCCACCAGCTGGTCCACCACGGCCGCCGCGACGTCCGCCTTCGAGCCGGCGGCCTGCACCGGATCGCGGCCGTCGGCGAAGAGCATGGTCACCTCGTTGATGTCCTGGCCGAAGCCGAGGTCCCGGCCGACCTGGTTCACTACGAGCATCTCGCACCCCTTGCGGGCCAGCTTCGCGGCGCCGTGCTCCAGCACGGAGGTGTCGGCGTCACCGGTCTCGGCGCCGAAGCCGACGATCACGCCGGGCATGGGCACCCCCTCGGCCCGCGCCCGCACGGTCCCGGCCAGGATGTCCGGGGTGCGCTCCAGGTGGATGACCGGGCTGGAGCCGTCCTCGGCCTTCTTGATCTTGGACTCCACGTACTCGGTGGGCCGGAAGTCGGCGACGGCGGCGGCCATGATCAGCGCATCGGCGTCCGCGCACTGGGCCATGACGGCGTCGTGGAGTTCCTGCGTGGACTCCACACGGGTCACCGCGGCACCGGAGGGCGGTTCGACGGACATGGCCCCCCCGATGAAGCGGACGGTGGCACCGGCGGCCGCGGCGGCCTGCGCCAGGGCCACGCCCTGCTTGCCGGAGGAGCGGTTGCCCAGGTAGCGGACCGGGTCCAGTGCCTCCCGGGTGCCGCCGGCGGTCACGACGACGGTGCGTCCGGCCAGCGGCCCGGTCGCCGTGCCGGGACCGGGCTGGGATCCCGGGCCCGGCGCCGCACCCGGCGCCGGGCGCATCAGTCGCTGTGCCTCGGCCCAGATGCGCTCGGGCTCGGGAAAGCGTCCGGGGCCGGAGTCCAGGCCGGTGAGCCGGCCGGAGTCGGGGTCCAGGACGGTGATGCCGCGGGAGCGCAGGGTCGCCACGTTGGCGACGGTCGCGGGGTTCTGCCACATCTCGGTGTGCATGGCCGGGACCACGAGCACGGGGCAGGTGGCGGTGAGCAGGACGTTGCCCAGCAGGTCCGGGGCCAGCCCGGCGGCGGCGCGGGCCATCGCGTCAGCGGTCGCCGGGGCCACGACGACCAGCTCGGCCTCACGCCCCAGCCGGACGTGGTTGACGGTCTCCACGGCCTCGAAGGTGTCCGTGCGGACCGGACGGCCGGAGAGGGCCTCCCAGGTGGCCTTGCCCACGAAGCCGAGCGCCGCCGGCGTGGGGACCACGTCCACGGTATGGCCGGCCTCGGTCATCAGGCGCAGCAGCAGCGCGGACTTGTACGCGGCGATCCCGCCGGTGACTCCCAGGACGATCCTCATCGGGCGATCAGGACTGGTGGTCGGCCTCGTCGTCGGTGCCCTCGGTCGTGGTGCCGTCCAGGTCCGTGCTGATGGCCTCCTCGGCGACCGGGGACTCGTCCGTGGCGCTGCCCGGATCGGTGGTGGCGTCCGGGACCTCGGTATCGGTCAGGAAGCCCTCGCCGGAGAAGCCGGCATCGGAGAAGTCGGCGTCGTCGGAACCCGGCAGGTCGAAGGCGCCGAAGTCACCGGACTCCTCGGCCGCGATCTGCTCCTCGGTCATCGGGGTGGCCTCGAGCAGGTCCTCCTCGATCTCGCGCAGGGAGATGGACAGCGGCTTCTCGTTGAGCTTGGTGTCGACCAGCGGGCCGACGTACTCGAACAGCCCCTCGTGGAGCTGTGAGTAGTAGGCGTTGATCTGCCGGGCGCGCTTGGCGGCGAAGAGCACCAGGGCGTACTTGGAGTCAACCTTCTCCAGCAGGGTGTCGATGGGTGGGTTGACGATGCCTTCGTACTGTTCGGTCACAGGGTTCTCCACTGTTGTCTGTCGGTTGTCCGCTGCTGTAGCCGCGGCTCAGTCTGTGTGGCTGCCTCGATCGCGTCTGAAGCGGCGGTCGTCCGGGTCCAGTCCCATGATGCGGACCAGTTCCTGAGCGGCCCCTTCCACGGCGTCGTTGACCACGACGGCGTCGAACTCCGGCTCGGCAGCGAGTTCCATTCTAGCCGTTTCCAGCCGACGGCGCTGTTCGGCCGCCGTTTCGGTGCCCCGGCCCACCAGCCGGTGGACCAGTTCCTCCCAGTTCGGCGGGGACAGGAACACGAACGTGGCCTCAGGCAGCCGCTCGCGCACCTGCCGGGCGCCCTGCAGGTCGATCTCCAGCAGCACGTGCTGGCCCTCCGCCAGCGCCCGCTCGACGGTGTCCCGCCGGGTGCCGTAGCGGTTCACCCCGTGGACCACCGCCCACTCGAGCATCTGGTCCTGCGCCACCAGTTCGTCGAAGCGTTCCGGGGAGACGAAGAAGTAGTGGCGGCCGTCCTCCTCCCCCGGCCGCGGCGGCCGGGTGGTGGCGGAGACGGAGAGCCACACCTGCGGATAGTGCTCCCGGATGTACTGGGAGACGGTTCCCTTCCCGACGGCGGTCGGCCCGGCGAGCACGGTGATGCCCGGCCGCTTCCCGGACGGGTCCGCGGCGTGCTCCGGCCGCGGCCTCACCGGGCGGGGGCCGGGCACCGGTGGGGGCTCGATGTCCCCCAGCTCGGCGGGGCCGGCGGAGCCGACTGAACTGCCGGTGGTCGGCTCGGTCACAAAACCTCCTGGTCGGTAGAACGGCTACCGGCCAATATAGGCGATCAGCGCCTCGCGCTGCCTGCGGCCCAGGCCACGCAGGCGCCGGTTCGGCGAGATCCCGCACGTCTCCATGATCTTCGCCGCCCGCACCTCGCCGACGCCCTGGAGCGTCTGGAGCAGGTCCACGGTGCGCATCCGGCCGATCGCGTCGTCCACGTCGGCCGCCTCGAAGACCGACTGCAGGGTGGTCTTCCCCGCGCGGAAGGATTCCTTGAGATCGGCGCGGGCGGTACGAGCCTGCAGCGCCTTGCTCCTGGCCGCTTCCCGTTCTTCGGAAGTCAATTCCTTGAGGGCCATGGTGAACCACCTCGGGCTAGGTCTCCACGCCACGGCATTGGTGCCATGACTTGGAGGTAAGGTACCAACCCCGCGAGGCCCGGGGCAGGTCTGGGGAAGGTGCCGGATTGGATGTTTATTCAATGGTGACCGCCCCGCGTTTCGCGCCCCGACTACCGTCCAGTAGGTGACGACTGGGTCACGGTCGGCGGTCCAGGCCTCATCAGGCAGTGAGCTCGTCCCGTGCCGCCGTCAGGGCGTCACGGAGCCCGGCGGCCGAGGGCCCCTGCCGCAGGATCGCGCGGCTGGAGGTGGCCAGGACCGCCGGCCAGGCGTCGGCGAAACCGGCGCGCATGCCCGCACCGGAGGCCCCCTGGGCCCCGAAGCCCGGCGCGAGCAGGGCGCCGCACACTCCTGCCAGGTCGATCCCCAGCTCGGCGGCCATGCCGGCGACGGTCGCCCCCACGACGAGGCCGACCGGGCCGAACGCCGGGCGCGCCCCGTCCTGCCGGCCGTCCCTCCGGCCGTACGCCGCGGACAGGGCCCGGGCGTTGTCCGCCGCCGCGGCCTCGGCGATGACCCGGGCGACCGCCCCGTCCGGTCCCGCGGCGTGCTGCACCGAAGCGCCTTCCGGGTTGGAGGTGAGCGCCAGGACGAAGACGCCGCGGCCCGTGGCCTCGGCCAGCTCGATGGCCGGGGCCAGCGACCCGTAGCCGAGGTAGGGACTGAGGGTGACGGCGTCGGCGGCCAGCGCCGAGGAGTCCGAGAGCCACGCGTGGGCGTACCCGGCCATGGTCGAGCCGATGTCCCCGCGCTTGGCGTCGGCGATCGTCAGCACCCCGGCCCGGCGAGCCTCGGCCAGGAGCCGCTCGAGCACCTTCACCCCGGCCGAGCCGTGCCGTTCGTAGAGGGCCACCTGCGGCTTGATGGCCGCCACGAGGGGATGCGCGCCGGTCCCGGTGGCGGCCTCCAGCGCGGTCTGGGAGAAGCGCTCGAGGGCCACGGGCGTGTCCGGGAGGTCCCAGTCGGCCAGCAGCTGCGGGTGCGGGTCGATCCCCAGGCACAGCGGGCCGGCAACGTCCATGGCCTCCGCCAGCCGGGCACCGAACGGTGCCCGGCCGGCCTCGGGAGCTCTCATGCGCCGCTGCCCGAACGCTCGATCGCGGCGGCGAGCCGCGCGTCGTGCTCCTGCAGGGAGGTGACGTCCCAGGCGTACTCGCGCTGGGCCTCGATCGCCTGGATAGCGGCACCGAACTCGGCCAGCGTGGTGATCATCGGCACGCCGATCGAGGTCGCCGCGGCGCGGATCTCGTAGCCGTCCCCGCGGGAGTCCCCACCCGAGGGGGTGTTCAGCACCAGGGCGATCTCACCGTCTCCGAGCAGGTCCAGCACGGTGCCGTCGCCCTCGCCCGACCGGGCGTCGGCGATCTTGCGGACCACGTCCGCCTGCACGCCGTTGCGGCGCAGCACCTCGGCGGTCCCGCCGGTCGAGACGATGGTGAAGCCCAGGTCGATCAGCCGCTTGACGGGCATGACGATGCCGCGCTTGTCCCGGTTGGCCACCGAGACGAAGACCTTGCCGGAGGTCGGCAGCGGGTTGTTGGCGGCGGACTGGCTCTTGGCGAAGGCGGTGTCGAAGTACTTGTCGATGCCCATCACCTCGCCGGTGGAGCGCATCTCCGGGCCGAGCAGCGAGTCCACGACCCGGCCCTGGGGGGTCCGGAACCGCGCGAACGGCAGCACCGCCTCCTTCACGGCCACGGGGGCGTCCAGCGGCAGCGAGGAACCGTCGTGGCTGCCCGGCAGCATTCCGTCGGCCCGCAGCTGGGCGATCGTGCGCCCGGTGCCGATCAGGGCCGCGGCCTTGGCCAGCTGGACGCCGGTGGCCTTGGAGACAAACGGCACGGTGCGCGAGGCCCGGGGGTTGGCCTCGATCACGTACAGCACGTCCGAGGCCAGGGCGAACTGGATGTTGATCAGTCCGCGCACGCCCACGCCGGCCGCGATGCCCCGGGTGGCCTCCCGGACCCGGTCGAGGGTGTCCGGGGCCAGGTTGATGGGCGGCAGGACGCAGGCGGAGTCACCGGAGTGGATGCCGGCCTCCTCGATGTGCTCCATGATGCCGCCGATGAACAGGTCGGTGCCGTCGTAGAGGGCGTCCACGTCGATCTCGGTCGCGTCCTCCAGGAACCGGTCCACCAGGACCGGGTGCTCCGTGGTGATCTCGGTGGCATTCTCGATGTAGCGGGACAGCGAGGGCTCGTCGTAGACGATCTCCATGCCACGGCCACCGAGCACGTAGGAGGGACGCACCAGGACCGGGTAGCCGATCTCGTCGGCCACCTTCTTGGCGTCGGCGAAGGACACGGCGGTCCCGTTCTTCGGGGACACCAGCCCGGCCTCGTCCAGGACCCGCGCGAACTCGCCGCGGTGCTCGGCCAGGTCGATGGCCTCCGGCGAGGTGCCCAGGATCGGCACGCCGGCGTCGGCGAGGTGCTGGGCGAGCTTCAGCGGGGTCTGGCCGCCGAGCTGGACGAACACGCCCAGCACTCCCCCGCTGCGCTCCTCGGCGGCGATGACCTCCAGGACGTCCTCGAGGGTCAGCGGCTCGAAGTACAGCCGGTCGGAGATGTCGTAGTCCGTGGAGACCGTCTCCGGGTTGCAGTTGACCATGACGGTCTCGTGCCCGGCCGCCCGCAGGGCCATCGTGGCGTGCACGCAGGAGTAGTCGAACTCGATGCCCTGGCCGATCCGGTTGGGGCCGGAGCCGAGGATGATCACCGAGGGCTTCTCATGCCCGGTGACCTCGTCCTCGAGGTCGTAGCTGGAGTAGCGGTACGGGGTGTAGGCCTCGAACTCCGCGGCGCAGGTGTCCACCGTCTTGTACACGGGCCGCACGCCCAGGGCGTGGCGGACGCCGCGGACCACCGCGGGGTCCATGTGCCGCAGCTGGCCGATCTGGGTGTCCGAGAAACCGTGGCGTTTGGCCAGGCGCAGCACGGGCTCGCTGAGCTCGGGGGCGCCGGCCACCTCGGCCGCCACCTCGTTGATGAGCACCAGCTGGTCCAGGAACCACGGGTCGATCGCGGTGGCCTCGAAGAGCTGCTCGACGGTGGCACCGCCCAGCAGGGCGCGCTGCACCTGGGCGAGCCGGTCCGTCGTCGGGGTCTTCGCCTGCTCGATGAGGGCGGAGACCTCCTCGGGTGCGGGGCGGTCGAAGGAGAGCTCTGCGCCCTTCTGCTCCAGGGAGCGCAGCGCCTTCTGGAGGGCCTCGGTGAAGTTGCGGCCGATCGCCATGGCCTCGCCGACGGACTTCATGGTGGTGGTCAGCGTGGGATCCGCCGCGGGGAACTTCTCGAAGGCGAACCGCGGGACCTTCACGACCACGTAGTCCAGGACCGGCTCGAAGGACGCCGGGGTCTTCCGGGTGATGTCGTTCGGGATCTCGTCCAGGGTGTAGCCCAGGGAGAGCTTGGTGGCGATCTTGGCGATGGCGAAGCCGGTGGCCTTGGAGGCCAGCGCCGAGGAGCGGGAGACGCGCGGGTTCATCTCGATGACGATGATGCGCCCGTTCTCCGGGTTGACCGCGAACTGGATGTTGCAGCCGCCGGTGTCCACGCCCACCTCGCGGATGACGGCGATCGCGATGTCCCGCATCCGCTGGTACTCGCGGTCGGTCAGCGTCATGGCCGGAGCCACCGTGATGGAGTCACCCGTGTGCACGCCCACCGGGTCGAAGTTCTCGATGGAGCAGACGACCACGACGTTGTCGTTGCGGTCCCGCATCATCTCCAGCTCGTACTCCTTCCACCCGAGGATGGACTCCTCGAGCAGGACCTCGGAGGTCGGGCTGTACTGGATGCCGGCACCGGCGATGCGGCGCAGGTCCTCCTCGTCGTAGGCCATGCCCGAGCCCAGGCCGCCCATCGTGAAGGAGGGGCGGACCACCATGGGGTAGCCCAGCCGCTCGGCGGCGGCCAGGGCCTCGTCCATGGAGTGGACGATCTCGGACCGGGCGGACTCAGCGCCGCAGCGCTCCACCACGCCCTTGAACTTCTCACGGTCCTCGCCGAGTTCGATCGCCTCGATGTTGGCGCCGATGAGCTCCACGCCGTACTTCTCCAGCACGCCGTTGGCGTCCAGGGCGATCGCGGTGTTCAGTGCGGTCTGGCCGCCGAGGGTCGGCAGGAGGGCGTCCGGGCGCTCGACGGCGATGATCTTCTCCACCACCTCCGGGGTGATGGGCTCCACGTAGGTGGCGTCGGCCAGCTCGGGGTCGGTCATGATGGTGGCCGGGTTGGAGTTGACCAGCACCACGCGCAGGCCCTCCTCCTTGAGGACCCGGATGGCCTGGGTGCCGGAGTAGTCGAACTCGGCGGCCTGGCCGATGACGATCGGGCCGGAACCGATGACCAGGACGGACTTCAGATCGGTGCGCTTGGGCATCGTGGGTTCAGGCTCCTTCAGTGAGGTCGGTGGTGGGGGCGGTGGCGGCCGCAGCACGCCCGGCGGCCCGCGGAGAGTGCTCGTCCATCAGGGTGATGAAGCGGTCGAACAGGTCGACGGAGTCATTCGGGCCGGCTGCGGACTCGGGATGGAACTGGACGGAGAAGGCCGGGCGGTCCAGCAGGCGCAGGCCCTCCACGACCTGGTCGTTGAGGGACCAGTGGGAGACCTCCACCCGGCCGTAGGCGGACGCGGGGGCCTCGACCGGCTCCCCGAGGGGAGCGTCGACGGCGAAGCCGTGGTTCTGCGAGGTGATCTCGACCCGCCCGGTGGCCTTGTGCATGACTGGCTGGTTGGGTCCGCGGTGGCCGAACGGCAGCTTGTAGGTGCCGAAGCCCAAAGCGCGGCCGAAGACCTGGTTGCCGAAGCAGATGCCGAAGAACGGGATCCTGGCGTCCAGGACCTGGCGCAGCAGTGCGACCTGCTCGTCGGCGGTGGCCGGGTCACCGGGGCCGTTGGAGAGGAACACGCCCGCGGGGTCCAGGGCGGTGATGTCCTCGAAGGTGGCGGTGGCCGGCAGCACGTGCAGGCGGACGCCACGGGAGGCCAGGTGCCGCGGGGTGGCGGCCTTGAGCCCCAGGTCGATGGCGGCGACCTCGTGCAGCGGCTCGCCCTCCCAGCCGTGGTCAGCGGGCTCCACGACGTACGGGGCGTCCGTGGTGACCTGCTCGGCCAGGCGGGCCCCGGCCATCGACGGCTGGCCGTTGACCTCGGCGACGAGCTCGTCCTCAGGGCGGCGCGCGGCCTCGCCGGAGAAGATCCCGGCCTTCATGGAACCCTCGGTGCGCAGGTGCCGGGTGATCGCCCGGGTGTCCACCCCCTGGATCCCGACGACGCCGCGGGCCACCAGCTCTTCGTCCAGGCTGCGCCGGGCGCGCCAGTTCGAGGGCCGGCGGGCCGCGTCCCGCACCACGTAGCCGGCGGCGAAGATGTCGCGGGACTCGGCGTCCTCGTCGTTGACGCCCGTGTTACCGATGTGGGGGAAGGTCTGCACGATGATCTGGCGTGCGTAGGAGGGGTCGGTCAGCGTCTCCTGGTATCCGGTCATGCCGGTGGTGAAGACGGCCTCGCCGAGCGTGGTGCCGGTGGCACCGTAGGCCCGTCCGCGGTGGACGGTGCCGTCACCCAGGACGAGAAGGGCCGGTTCAAGGTTCAACAGGCTCACGGAAGGTACTCCATCTGCTGGTGCGGTCTAGGGGAAGTCGTGGTTCAGGCGGCGGCGCGGCTGCCGCCGTCGTGGTCGGGGACGATGCTCTCGATGGCGGACCGCAGCGGGTCGCGGTCTCCGGCGGCGCGGGTGCGGAAGCCGGTGGTGACCTCCTGGCCGCCGAGCAGCCAGGTCACCACGATGAGCCCGCCGGACTCCACGAACTTGCCGCTCATGCCGGAGTCGAGGCCCACCTCGACGAGGTCGGCGGCGGGGATCAGGAAGTTGCCGCTGCCCTCGCGCAGGACGACGACCCCGTCCGGGTGGACCTCGAGCCGCGCGTTGGTCCGCAGGCCCAGTCCGTGCACGGCGATCCGGTCCAGGTAGGAGCGATCGCGGACGGTGCTGACGTACATGCCCTCCGCGCCGGCCAGCGGGGTCGCCTCCAGCAGGCCCGCCGGCACCGGCACCGGGGCGGCGATGTCCTGCTGGCGTCGCTTCCGGTTGCGCCAGCCCCACCACATGAGGGCCACGATGGCGATCACCGTGATCGCGGTCAGTGTCCCGATGAGGGTGTACTCGGCGCTGTAGTCGTTCACGTCTGGGAGCGTCCTTCTCTAGTGGGTGCGGGGCGTGGCCAGGGCGCGGTCGCGCACCACCGGATGCCCGTGGTTGAACACGTCGGTGACCTGGCCGGGCAGGTCCATGCCGCGGTAGGGACTGTTCCGCGAGCGGGTGGCGTGGGTCGCCGGGTCCACCGTGCGGGTGACGTGGGGGTCGTAGATGGTGAGGTTGGCCGGCGCCCCGGTCTCGAACACGCCGGCGGCCGAGATCCGGCCCTGGTCGGAGAGCCGGGCGATGCGCGCCGGGGTGGAGCTCAGGATGCGGGACACGCCCGCCCAGTCCATCAGCCCGGTGTCCACGAGGGCGTGCTGGACCACGGGCAGGGCCGTCTCCAGCCCCGTCATGCCCATCGCCGCCACCGTCCACTCGCATTCCTTGGTCTCGGCGGTGTGCGGGGCGTGGTCGGTGCCGACCGTGTCGATGGTCCCGTCCGCCAGGCCCTCGCGCAGCGCCATGACGTCCGCCTCGCGGCGCAGCGGCGGGTTCACCTTGAAGACCGGGTCGTAGGTGCGCACGAGCTCCTCGGTGAGCAGCAGGTGGTGCGGGGTCGCCTCGGCGGTGACCTCGATCCCCCGCTCCTTGGCCCAGCGGATGATCTCCACGGACCCGGCGGTGGAGACGTGGCACACGTGCAGCCGGGACCCGACGTGCCGGGCCAGCAGCACGTCCCGGGCGATGATGGCCTCCTCGGCGACGGCGGGCCAGCCGGCCAGGCCCAGGACGGAGGACAGCTCGCCCTCGTTCATCTGCGCGCCCTCGGTCAGCCGTGGCTCCTGCGCGTGCTGGGCGATGACGCCGTCGAACGCCTTGACGTACTCGAGCGCCCGGCGCATCAGCACCGGGTCGGACACGCACATCCCGTCGTCGGAGAAGACGCGCACCTCGGCCCGGGAGGCGGCCATGGCCCCGAGCTCGGCCAGGCGCTCCCCGCCCAGGCCCACGGTCACGGCGCCCACCGGGTGCACGTCGCACCAGCCGGCCTCGCGGCCCAGCTGCCAGACCTGTTCGACGACGCCGGCGGAGTCCGCGACCGGAGTCGAGTTCGCCATGGCGTGCACCGAGGTGAATCCGCCCATGGCGGCGGCCTGCGTGCCGGTCTCCACCGTCTCGGCGTCCTCCCGGCCCGGCTCGCGCAGGTGGGTGTGCAGGTCGACGAGGCCCGGGAGCACGATGCGCCCGGAGGCGTCGATCGTCTCGAGCGGGCCGGCGTCGGCTCCAGCCTCGGGGGCCAGGCCGGTCCCGACGGCGGCCAGCAGGCCGTCCTCGATGAGGACGTCACCGGTGGTGCCGTCCGGCAGGGTGGCGCCGGTGATCAGGTATCGGGGTGCGGTGCGGCTCACGCTTCAGGCCTCCTGGCGGGCGGTCGGGACGAGGGCAGGGGTGCCGGCGTGGTCCGTGCCGGAGAGCACGAGGTACAGCACGGCCATGCGCACGGAGACGCCGTTGGCCACCTGTTCGAGGGCCGTGTTGCGGACGGAGTCGGCGGCGGCCGCGGAGATCTCCAGCCCGCGATTCATCGGCCCGGGGTGCATGATGACGGCATCGGGCGCTCCGGCGGACTCCAGCAGGGCGAGCCGGTCGTCGGTCAGGCCCCAGGACCGGGTGTACTCCGCGGCGGAGGGGAAGAAGGCCTCGTGCATGCGCTCGGACTGCACGCGCAGCATCATCACGGCGTCGGGCCCGGCGGCTATCGCGTCGTCCAGGGAGTAGGTCACGCGGCAGGGCCACTGCTCCACGCCCACGGGCATGAGCGTGGGCGGGGCCGCGAGGGTGACCTCGGCGCCCAGGGTGGTCAGCAGCCAGAGGTTGGAGCGAGCCACGCGCGAATGCAGGATGTCCCCGACGATCACGACCCTCATCCCGGCCAGGTCCGTCCCGCGCGGTCCGGTGCCGTTGCGGCGGGCCAGGTGGCGGCGCAGGGTCAGGGCATCGAGCAGGGCCTGGGTGGGGTGCTCGTGCGTGCCGTCGCCGGCGTTGACCACGGAGGAGGAGATCCAGCCGGAGCCGGCGAGCTGGGCGGCGGCCCCGGAGCCCCAGTGACGCATGACGATCGCGTCCGCGCCGATGGCCTCCAGGGTCTGGACGGTGTCCTTGAGGGACTCGCCCTTGGACACCGAGGAACCCTTGCCGGAGAAGTTGATGACGTCCGCGCTCAGGCGCTTGGCGGCCGCCTCGAACGAGATTCGGGTCCGGGTGGAGTCCTCGAGGAAGAGGTTGACCACGGTGCGGCCGCGCAGGGCCGGCAGCTTCTTGACCTCGCGGCCAGAGACGGCGGACATCTCCTCGGCCGTGTCGAGGATGCGCAGGGCGTCGGCGAGCGAGAGGTCCTGGGTGGAGAGCAGGTGCTTCACCGCGTGCCCTCCCCCGCGGCGGTGACCGCGGCGGCGTCGGTGATGTCCGTGATCGCGACGGCGTCCTCGGTCACCTCGCCGGTGCCGGCCGGTCCGTCGATCTCCAGGAGCCGGACCTGGACGCGTTCGGCGGTGGAGGTCGGCAGGTTCTTGCCCACGAAGTCGGCCCGGATGGGCAGTTCGCGGTGGCCGCGGTCCACGAGGACGGCCAGCCGTACGGCCGCGGGCCGGCCGACGTCGTTCAGGGCGTCCAGGGCGGCCCGGATGGTGCGGCCGGAGAACAGGACGTCGTCCACCAGCACGACGACGGCGCCGTCGATCCCGGAGTCCGGAAGGCGGGTGGGGGCGGGGGTGCGGGCGGTGGAGCGGCGCAGGTCGTCACGGTACAGGGTGACGTCGAGCTGGCCCGTGGCGGCCGAGGCGTCGAAGCCGGGCTCGATCCGCTCCAGCTTCGCGGCGATGCGCTCGGCGAGCGGCACGCCCCGGCGGGGGATGCCCAATACGACGATGCCCTCCGGGCCGCGGTTGGCCTCGAGGATCTCGTGGGCGATCCGGGTCAGTGCCCGGTCGATGTCCGATGCGGACAGGACGGTCCTCGCAGCGCGGGGTTCAGCCTGCACACATGCCTCCTTCCCCGCCTCACAGGACGGAACTTAAAGGAAACGCAACCCCGGCGGGGGTGTGTCTGGTCCGGCGTCAACACTACCACCGGGCGGGCGACGCCCCCGCGCCGGGACGGGGTGTGACGGGCCCTGGAGACGGGATGGGAGGCACGTCACAGCGGCCGCTGGGAGGCAGCGCCCGCCGGCGGCGGCGGAGCGGGCGACCGTCAGTCCAGCAGGGTCGGCTTGAGCTGCTGGATGCGTCCGAGCAGTCCGTTGACGAACTCCGGGGAGGCGTCGGTGGACAGCTCCCGGGCCATGCTGACGGCCTCGGCCACGGCCACGCCGTCGGGGATGTCGTCGTTGAACAGCAGTTCCCAGGCCCCGACGCGCAGGATGGAACGGTCCACCGCGGGCATCCGGTCCAGGGTCCAGCCCTGGGCATAGGAGGAGAGGATCTCGTCGATCCGCTCCTGCTCGGCGACCACGCCGTGGATGATCTCCACCGTGTACGGGTTGATCACCTGTTCGGTCGACGTCCGCCGGGAGGTGATGCCCTCATCGGGAGCGGTCCCCCGCTGCTCGGCCTCGAACAGGATCTCCAGGGCGCGCCGGCGGGCGCGGCCTCGTGCACTCACCGGCGCCTCAGTCGTTCACGCGGCCGAGGTATTCACCGGTGCGGGTGTCCACCTTGACCTTGGTGCCCTGGTCCACGAACAGCGGAACCTGGATCTCGTAGCCGGTCTCCACCGTGGCCGGCTTGGTGCCGGCGGAGGAACGGTCCCCCTGCAGGCCCGGCTCGGTGTAGGTGATCTCCAGGACCACCGAGGGCGGCATGTCGAGGTACAGCGGGGTGCCCTCGTTCATGGCGATGGTCACCTTCTGGTTCTCCAGCATGAAGTGCGCGGCGTCACCGACGACCGCCGGGGAGACCGTGATCTGGTCGTAGGTGTCCAGGTCCATGAACACGAAGTCCTCGCCGTCCTGGTACAGGTACTCGTAGTCCGAGCGGTCCACGGTGGCGGTCTCGACCTTGGCGCCGGCGTTGAAGGTCTTGTCCACGAGCTTGCCCGTGGTGATGTTCTTCATCTTGGTGCGCACGAAGGCGCCGCCCTTGCCCGGCTTGACGTGCTGGAACTCGATCACGTTCCACAGGTGACCGTCCATCTTCAGGACGGTGCCGTTCTTGATGTCGTTGCTCGTTGCCACAGTGCTCTCCGTCTGTATCCGTGGGTGGGTGCCCGGGCGGCCGGTGCCGGCGGGCCCCCGTGCGAAGTCCAGTCGACCATTCTAGGGGATCGGCGGCCGGCCGCCGCGCGCCGGGACCTACTCGGCGATCTCCTGGTAGGTGGCGAACAGCAGGGAGGCGTCCGGGACGTCGTAGGTGGTCGGGCGGGCGAGCCCGTCCAGCAGCACGAAGCGCAACTGGTCGCCGCGGTTCTTCTTGTCCCGGCGGATGCCGTCCAGCAACGCCTCCCAGCGCCCGGCCGCATAGGTGGTGGGCAGGCCGAGGGACTGCAGGATGCTGCGGTGGCGGTCCGCCGTGGCGTCGTCCAGACGTCCGACCGAGCGGGCCAGCTCGGCGGCGAAGACCATGCCGACCGAGACGGCCGCCCCGTGGCGCCACTGGTACCGCTCGGCCAGCTCGATCGCGTGGCCCAGGGTGTGCCCGTAGTTGAGCATCTCCCGCAGCCCCGACTCGCGCAGGTCCTCGGAGACCACCCGCGCCTTGACGCTGATGGAGCGCTCGATCAGCTCCCGCAGCTGGGGCGAGTGCGGGTTCTGCGCCTGCTGCGGTGAGGACTCGATGAGGTCCAGGATCGTCGGGTCTGCGATGAAGCCGCACTTGACCACCTCGGCCAGTCCGGAGACCAGCTCGTTCGGCGGCAGCGTCAGCAGCGTGTCGAGGTCGGCGAGGACGCCGGCCGGCGGGTGGAACGCACCCACGAGGTTCTTGCCCTCGGCGGTGTTGATCCCGGTCTTGCCACCGACGGCGGCGTCCACCATGCCCAGCAGGGTGGTCGGGATGTGCACGACCCGCACCCCGCGCAGCCAGGTGGCGGCCACGAATCCGGCGACGTCGGTCACCGAGCCGCCGCCCACCGCCACGATGGCGTCGGAGCGGGTGAAGTCGTTCTGCCCCAGCACCTGCCAGCAGAACGCGGCGACCTGGATGTGCTTGCCCTCCTCGGCGTCCGGGATCTCCGCCGTCAGCGCGGTGAATCCGGCCGTCTCCAGGTCCGCCTTGACCACGTCCCCGGTGGCCCGCAGCGCACGCGGGTGGATGACCAGGACGCGGCGCACGGTGGCCCCGAGCATCTCCGGCAGCCGGGCCAGCAGTCCCTTGCCCACGACGACGTCGTACCCGCCCGAGGCCGCGGCCCCGGATCCGCCGGAGACCGGGATGACGGTGGCGTCATCGGCTGCCGGGGTGGTGTTCCCGGTCGTATCGGCCTGGGGCACGTTCGGTTCGGTCATGGATGGACAGCTCCTGGGGTGGGGGATATGGATTCGGCCTCGCGGACGAGGCGGGTGATGGTCTGGGCCAGCTCGTCGGCCGACCGGCCGGTGGTGTCCACCGTCCAGTCCGATACCTCACGGTACAGGGCCTCGCGTTCGGAGAGGATGCGCCGCCAGGTGCGGACGGGATCCCCCGCCAGGACCGGACGGCCCTCTCCCCCGCCGAGCCGGCGCAGGGCGACGTCCTCGTCCACGGTCAGGTAGACCACGTGCGCCCCGGTCAGGCGGGACCTGGTCAGCGCGCTGAGCACGGCGCCGCCGCCGAGGGACAGGACGCAGGGCTGGGGGCGGCTGAGCGCCTGGCCGATCACCTGTTCCTCGGCCTGCCGGAATGCCGGCTCGCCGTGGCGGGCGAAGTACTCCGGGATGGGGCCGTGGGCGGACTCGAAGAGTTCGTCCGCGTCCAGCCGGGCCACGCCGAGGGAACGGGCCAGGACGGCACCGACCGTCGACTTGCCGGATCCCATGGGACCGACCAGCACGATCCGCCGGCGGGGGAACCGGTCACCGGCCCCAGCCGGGGCTGGTCCGGGCGTCACTGCAGCGGATCGCCCATCGGCGCCTCGGCAGCGGAGACCTCGTCCGGCTCCGGTGCGGGCAGGGGCTCGAGCGCCGCCACGAAGCCGTTCAGGTTCCGCCGGGTCTCGGTCACCGAGTCCCCGCCGAACTTCTCCAGGACGGCCTGCGCGAGGACGAGGGCGACCATGGCCTCGGCGACGACGCCGGCCGCCGGCACGGCACAGACGTCCGAGCGCTGGTGGTGTGCCCGGGTGTCCTGGCCGGTGGCGGTGTCCACGGTGCGCAGGGCCCGTGGCACGGTGGCGATCGGCTTCATGCCGGCCCGCACACGCACCACGGAACCGGTGCTCATGCCACCCTCGATGCCCCCGGACCGGTTCGAGGTGCGCTGCGGGTGGCCGTCCTGGCCGCGGATGATCTCGTCGTGGGCGGCACTGCCTCGGCGGGCGGCCGTGGTGAAACCGTCACCGACCTCGACCCCCTTGATGGCCTGGATGCCCATCAGGGCGGCGGACAGCCTCGAGTCCAGCCGGCGGTCCCAGTGGACGTGGCTGCCCAGGCCCACGGGCACGCCGTAGGCCAGGACCTCGACCACCCCGCCGAGGGTCTCCCCCTCCTTGTGGGCGGCGTCCACCTCGGCGACCATCGCCTCCGAGGTCGGCTGGTCGAAGCAGCGCAGCGGGTCCGCGTCCAGCGCCACGACGTCCTCCGGGCCCGGCAGGGCGGCGTCCTCCGGAACGGAGACGGTGCCGACGGCGGTGGTGTGGGAGACGGTCCGGATGCCCAGCTGGGCAAGGAAGGAGCTGGCCACCGTGCCCAGGGCCACGCGCGCCGCGGTCTCCCGGGCCGAGGCCCGCTCCAGCAGCGGGCGGGCCTCGTCGAAGCCGTACTTCTGCATGCCGGCGAGGTCGGCGTGGCCGGGCCGCGGGCGGGTGAGGGCGGCGTTGCGCGCCAGGCCCTCCAGCTCCTCGGCGTCCACGGGATCGGCCGACATGACCTTCTCCCACTTGGGCCACTCGGTGTTGCCGATCTCGATGGCCACGGGCGAGCCGAGCGTGGAGCCGTGGCGGACACCGCCGAGCAGGGTGACCTGGTCCTGCTCGAACTTCATCCGGGCCCCGCGGCCATAGCCGAGCCGGCGGCGCGCAAGGGCGTCCTGGACCATTGCGGTCGTCAGGGGGATGCCCGCGGGCATCCCTTCGATGATTCCAACGAGTGCGGGCCCATGTGATTCGCCCGCTGTCAACCAGCGCACCATGGACTCGATTCTCTCACGCACCGCCGGGCACCCCGGACGGTGTGACGCGTCAGGACCGGGGCGTGGGCGCGGACCGGCGCGGGGGCAGGCCGATCGCGGCGGCCATCACCCCGGTGACGGCGGGCCAGTCGGGCTCGGCCGTCCCCGTCCGGACCCGGGCGGTGAACAGGCGGACCTGCTCGACGGCCTGGTACAGCAGCATCTCCAGCCCGCTGACCACCTGGCCGCCGTGGGCGGACCACGCCGAGGCCAGCGCGGAGGGCCAGGGATCGTAGGCCGCGTCCAGCAGCGGCGGCAGCCCCGGCGTGGTGGACGGGCCGGCCGCGGCCAGGGCTGCGGCCGTCGGATCGGCGGCCCGCGGCGGCAGGGTGGCGACGACGGCGCGGTACCCGGGTGCCGACGTCGGGAACTCCGCCAGCAGGCGCACCGCGGCGTCCAGGCCCCAGTCCTGTGCCAGGGCCGCCTGGCCCGCGGCCCGGCCGGGGTCGCGGACGAAGAGGTCGACCCCAGCCAGCCCCAGTTGCCCGGCCGCCGCGATGGCGGCGGCCGCGGTGCCGCCGCCGCCGAGGATGGCCATCCGGCCGCCGGCGGCGGCCCGGTCGAGGCCGGCGGCAGCGAGGGCCCGCACGATGCCGTCGACATCCGTGTTGTGTCCGGTCAGGGTGCCGTCAGCCCCCCGGACGACCGTGTTGAGCACGCCGAGCCGTTCCACGCGGGGCGAGACCCCGTCCATCAGCGCCACCATCGGTTCCTTCAGGGGCATGGTCACGGACAGGCCCAGCCAGTCGTGGCCGGACGCGCCGGTGTCCCCCATCCCCGCCACGAACCCGGCCAGTTGCTCCGGCGTCACGTCATGGGCCCGGTAGTCGATGTCCAGGCCCAGGGCGCCATAGGCGGCCGCGTGCAGGGCCGGGGACCTCGAGTGCGCGATCGGATGACCGAGCACGCCCGCCCGCAGTTCAGCCACCGCAGATGTCCCGGTTCTCGCGGCAGTAGTCGCGGTACTCCTGCTGGTACTCCTGGTGGGTGGCGTAGTCCTTGGCGAACTTCGTCTCGCCGGTCTCGATGTTCGTGGTCACCCAGTAGTAGTAGTCGTTCCGCTCCGGGTCCGCCGCAGCGTCGAGGGCCTGCGTGGACGGGGCGCCGATGGGTCCCGGAGGCAGGCCCCGGTGGACGTAGGTGTTGTACTCGTTCGAGGCGTCCTGCTTCTGCTCCTGGGTGAACTGGAGCTGGCGCTGGCCCAGTCCGTAGATCACGGTGGCGTCGATCTGCAGCTTCCCGTCCGTCTCCGGGTTGTCCGGGTGCAGGCGGTTCTCGATGATGCCCGCGACCGTGGCGTAGTCCTGCGGCAGCGCCTCCGCCTCCAGGATCGAGGCGATGGTGACCGTGCGGAACTGCTCGGCCTCGTCGGTGACGCCCCGTTCCTCGAGCGCCTCGAAGGTCGGCTCGGTCATCAGGGTGAGGATCTCGGCGGGTTCGGACTCGATGTCGAAACGGTACTCCCCCGGCGCCAGGTAGCCCTCGAGGCTGGGCGCCTCGTCGGGCAGGCCGAAGTCCGTGGGGTCCTCCGCCGCGGCCTCGAGGTCCTCCACCGGGATGCCGGTGGAGGCGGCGATGGCCTCGAAGGCCTCGTTCAGCCGCATGCCCCGGTTGATGGCCACGTAGTGCACCTGGCCCACACCCTCACGCTGCAGGATGGCGGCGGCGTCGGAGGCCTTCATCTGCGACCTCATCGAGTACTCGCCGGGCTGGATGGTGTTCTCCGAGCGGGACTGGTTGACCGCCTCGATGAACGCCTCCCGGCTGGCCACGATGTCCTGGTCCTCCAGCCGGCTGCCGATGGCCAGGGCACCCTCGCCCTGGTTCACGGTGAAGAGCACCTCCTCCCCGCCGGGCCCGGGATAGTCCTGGGCTGCGGGTTGGGGAAGCAGTCCCCTCAGGCCGAAGGACAGGCCGACGACCAGCAGCACGAACACGCCGAAGGCCGAGACCAGGGCGATGTTCCGCCGCCGGCGGCGCTTGCGCCGGGCCTCCCTCTTGGCCTGCTGGGCGGCATCCTTGGCCCGGTCGGGATTGATGGTGACCGTCTGGTAGCCCTGCCGGCTCGATGGCCGGACGATGACCGGGGTCGCCGCCGGGCTCACGCTCGGGCCGCCGAGCGGCAGCGGCGGGTACTCGCGGCGGTCCTCGTCCAGGATCTCGCCCTCGGTTGCGGCTCCGCCGTCCTGGGCGGCCTCGGCGTCGTGGTTGGCCTCAGCCCGCCGGCGCAGCTCGCGGCGGGTCAGGGGCGGCTGCGGCGCGTCGCCCTGCGGGTCCTCAGGAGTCAGATCGGCCACGAGTGACGTCCTCTCCTTCGCTCGACTCGCCGGCAGGCACGGTGACGGGACGCCCGGCGTCCTGCTGGAGTGATTGTTGCATATTCAACGCTTGCTCAAGGATCTGCACCGCCGCGACCTGGTCGACGACCTCGCGGTGCTGCCGGCTGCTCCGGCCGGCCTCGTGCAGCTGCCGGTGGGCCGTCACGGTGCTCAACCGTTCGTCGACCAGGCGCACACCGGCACGGCTGCCGGCCCGCTCCAGTTCCGCCGCCAGGTCGGTGGCGTATTGCACGGCATCCTCCGTCGAGGGCGTCGGGCGGCCCTGCAGGTTGACCGGATGGCCGACGTAGACCGTGACGGCATCGCGTTCCAGGGCCTCCCGGACGATCACCCGCCGGTCGGACCCCTTCTTCTCGTCCCGCCTCAGGGTCTTCACCGGCGTGGCCAGGATGCCGTCCGGGTCGGAGGCGGCCAGCCCGACGCGCGCGCGGCCGACGTCGATCCCGAGGCGGACGCCGCGCTGCAGGGCCGGCGGTGGCAGCGGTGCCTTACTCACGCGCCCGCGGCTCCCGTGGCCGGGACGGTGGAGACGATGGACTGCCGCACGGCCTGAAGCGCCTCGGCGATCCTGGTGGTGTCCTGGCCGCCGCCCTGGGCGACATCGTCCTTGCCGCCACCGCCGCCGCCGAGCACGGAGCAGGCGGTCTTCACGAGGGCCCCGGCCTTCAGCCCGGACTGGCGAGCCGCCTGGCTGGTGGCCACCACCACGAGCGGACGGCCCTTGGCCACGCCGGCCAGCGCCACGACGACGGGGGTGCCGGCGGCGTTGCCGCTCGCGTTCTCCAGGCGGGACCGCAGGTCCAGCGCCAGCGTCCGCAGCTCATCGCCCGCGCCGACCTGGCCGGCGTCGTGGGCCAGCACCTTCACGCCCGAGACCTCGACGGCCTTCTCCGCCAGGCGACCGGCCTCGGCCGCCAGCTGCGCGGACCGCAGCGCGGCCAGCTCCTTCTCGATCTCCTTGAGCCGGCTCAGCGTGCCGGCCACGCGGTCCCGTACCTGCTCGGCGGGCACCTTGAGCATGCTGGTCAGCTCGTTGACCAGGGTCCGCTCCGTGGCCAGGTGGCGGAAGGCGTCCAGCCCGACGAGGGCCTCCACGCGGCGGTTGCCCGAGCCGACGGACTGCTCCCCGAGCAGCGCCAGCGAGCCGATCTCCGCGGTGGCGCCGACGTGCGTGCCGCCGCAGAGTTCCCGCGACCAGGCGCCGTTGACCTCGACCACGCGCACGCGGTCCCCGTACTTCTCCCCGAACAGGCTCATGGCCCCGAGTTCACGGGCCTCGGACAGGGACATCTCCTGCGTGAGCACCGGGTAGTTGTCCCGGATGGCGACGTTGGAGACGTCCTCGACCTCGGTGCGGGCCATCTCGGACAGCCCCTCGCCCCAGCGGAAGTCGAACCGGAGGTAGCCCTCCTTGTTGAAGGACCCGGACTGGGTGGCCTCGGGCCCGAGGACCTGGTGCAGCGCGGCGTGCACGATGTGCGTGCCGGTGTGCGCCTTCTGCGCGTCCAGCCGGCGCTGCAGGTCGATGGCCCCGACGGCGGTGGCCCCGGCGGGCACCTCGCCCTGGCGCACCCTGACCCGGTGCACGCTCAGTCCCTTGACCGGTGCCTGGACGTCGAGGACCTCCAGGACGAATCCGTCGCCGGTGATCAGTCCGGTGTCCGCGGCCTGGCCGCCGGACTCGGCGTAGAACGGGGTGGCGTCCAGGACCAGCTCGAGCTCCTGGCCGGACGTGGCGGAGGTGACCTGCTGGCCGTCGGCGAGCAGTCCGCGGATACGGGACTCGGTGGTGTGCTCCGTGTAGCCGGTGAAGACGGTGTCCCCCTCGGCGGCCAGCTCGCGGTAGGCGGAGGAGTCCACGTGGCCGGACTTCTTGGACTTGGCGTCCTGGCGGGCACGGTTCCGCTGCTCCGCCATGAGGTTCCGGAAGCCGGCCTCGTCCACGCTGACCCCGGCCTCGGCGGCCATCTCCAGGGTCAGGTCGATCGGGAAGCCGTAGGTGTCGTGGAGTTCGAAGGCGTCCGCGCCGGAGATGCCCGGCCGCTCGGGGTCCTGGGCCCGGGCCGCGGCCACGGCCCCGTCCATGCGCGCGGTGCCCGCGGTGATGGTTCGCAGGAAGGCCTTCTCCTCGTTGTAGGCGATCCGCGAGATGCGCTCGAAGCTGCGGCCGATCTCGGGGTAGGTGCCCACCATGGCGTCCCGGGAGACGGGCAGCAGCTCGGGCAGCACCGGGTCGGTGACGCCCATCAGCCGCATGGCGCGCACGGCGCGTCGGATGAGCCGGCGCAGCACGTAGCCGCCGGCCTCGTTGCCGGGGACCACGCCGTCGGTGATGAGCATCAGCGCGGAGCGGACGTGGTCGGCGATCATCCGCAGCCGGACGTCATCGGCGTAGTGCGGGTCCCTGGGGTCCTCGGTGGAGGTGTACTCGCGCCCGGCCAGCTCGGCGGCCCGGTCCAGGACGGGACGGACCTGGTCCGTCTCGTACATGTTCTCCACGCCCTGCAGGATCATCGCCAGTCGCTCCAGGCCCAGCCCGGTGTCGATGTTCCGGTTCGCCAGCTCCCCGGCGACGTCGAAGTCCTCCTTGGTGCGCACCTCGGAGAGCTGGTACTGCATGAAGACCAGGTTCCAGATCTCCATGTAGCGGTTGTCGTCCGCCGCGGGACCGCCCTCGGAGCCGTACTCGGGGCCGCGGTCGTAGAAGATCTCCGAGCAGGGACCGCCGGGGCCCGGCTGCCCGGTGTTCCAGTAGTTGTCGGCCTTGCCCATGCGCTGGATGCGCTCCGCGGGCACTCCGACCTCCTCACGCCAGATCCGTGCCGCCTCGTCGTCCTCCTCGTAGACGGTGATCCAGAGGCGCTCGGGGTCGAGTCCGTAACCGCCCTGCTCGAGGGGGCTGGTCAGCAGCTCCCAGGCGAAGGGGATCGCCTTGTCCTTGAAGTAGTCGCCGAAGGAGAAGTTGCCGCACATCTGGAAGAAGGTCCCGTGCCGGACCGTCTTGCCGACCTCCTCGATGTCGGCGGTCCGGATGCACTTCTGCACGGTGGTCGCACGACGGTACGGAGGGGTCTCCTGGCCGAGGAAGTAGGGAATGAAGGGGACCATGCCCGCGATGGTGAACAGCAGCGAGGGGTCCGGGGACACCAGGGAGGCCGACGGGACGACGGTGTGGTCCTTCTTCTCGAAGAACTCCAGCCAGCGGCTGGCGATTTCCTGGGACTTCATGACTGCTTCCGTGAGTCGGGTCGGGTGGACTGTCCGGCGGTGCCGGTGGTGGTGCCGGTGGTCGCCGTGCCCCGGATGGTCTCCCGGCCGGCGACGGGGGCGTCCTGCGCCCCGGTGCGCTGCGCGGGACCGGCCAGCGTGGAGGACAGCGTCTTCCAGGCCGGCACCTCCTCGCGCAACTGGTAGGCGAAGGAGCGGGCGCTAGCGGCCAGTGCCGTGGCGGCCGCCTGGCCGGCGTTGCGGCCGATGTTCTCCGGGTTCAGCGTGGTGCGCAGCGTCTCCTCGGCCTTGAGGGCGGCCGCATCGCGGCCCTTGCTGTACGCGGTGTGGCCGAGCCATCCGGCCGCTGCGCCGACGCCCAGCAGCAGTACGCGCTTGATCACGACAGGTCCTTTCCGGGGGGTGACTGGTCCACCTTACCGGTGACGGCACCCCGACGCGGAAACCGTGCCCCCAACGCACAGGACCCGGCCTCCCCTGAGGGGAGGCCGGGTCCATGAGCGGTGCGGATCAGCGCGCGTAGTACTCGACCACGAGGTTCTCCTCGCAGGTCACGGGGACCTCGGAGCGCTTCGGACGGCGGACCAGCTTGGCCTGCAGCTTGTCGATCTCCACGTCCAGGTAGCCCGGGACGGCCGGGAGGACCTCCTGGTGGGCGCCGGTGGCGGAGATCTGGAAGGGGACCATCTTCTCGGAGCGGGAGTGCACGTGGATCAGCTGGCCCTCCTTCACGCGGAAGGACGGACGGTCGACGCGGGCGCCGTTCACCATGATGTGACGGTGCACGACCATCTGGCGGGCCTGGGCGATGGTGCGGGCGAAGCCGGCACGCAGCACCAGGGCATCCAGCCGCATCTCGAGCAGCTCGACCAGGTTCTCACCGGTCAGGCCCTCGGTGCGCTTGGCCTCTTCGAAGTAACGGCGCATCTGCGCCTCGCGGATGTTGTACTGAGCACGCAGGCGCTGCTTTTCCTTCAGGCGGACCGAGTAGTCGGAGTCGGCCTTGCGACGGGCACGGCCGTGCTGGCCGGGGCCGTACGGACGGCGCTCCATGTACTTCTCGGCCTTGGGGGTCAGGGCGATGCCGAGTGCGCGCGAGTGGCGCACGGTGCGGCGCGAACGGAGGTTGGAAGCCACGAGGGACCTTTCTTGTCAGGCGGCACGGTTCTGGTGTGATCTCCGGTCCTGGCACGAGGTGGGGACTCCCACGGTGTGACAAGTACGGACCGGAACCTGGCCTCCGCACGTCCTGCGGAGAGCTGAGGGGCATGCCGCTGCCCGTCATCGCTGCAGCGCCGCACATCGGTGGACCGCAACTGCGGTCCGGCCGGGACGGGACCTGCGGCAACGACGGTCCGCGAGGACCGGTTCACCACGGGGGAATGCTGGCGGCGCTTGCCAGACAGCGGACCAGTCTACCAGTTGCCGGGGGCGGCCGGTCTCAGCCCTGGGCGTCCGGCATCGGCTGGCCGCCGGCCACCCGCGCCGCCTGGGCCACGTGCGTGGCCTCCACCAGCACGTCGTAGGACTCGGCCTCCATCACCTGGACGGACGAGAAGTCGCGCTTGCCGCGGGTGGCGGCGTGGCCGATGGCGCCGAAGATCGCCCCCCAGACGGCGCCGAAGCCCAGCGCCAGCAGGATCATGAGCAGCCCGGACGCCGGGGCGAGGATCCAGAACAGGATGCCGATCATCAGGCCGAACCACAGGCCGGCGAGGGCACCCTGGCCCGCGGCCCTGCCCGTGGTCAGCCGGCCCGTGATCTGCTCGACCGACCGCAGGCCGGTGCCCACGATCCGCGTCTTCTCCACCGGGAATCCACCGTCCGAGAGCCGATCCACGAGTTCCTGGGCCTGATCGTAGGTGGTCACGGTCTTGAGGATGCGGTAGTCCACCTCGGTGGTGTTGGGCACCAGCCGGGAAGCGGGATTGTTGGCGGGGGTGGTCACGGTACGGCCTCCAGGTTCCCCGGGTCCCCTCACGACTGCACAGGACCCGGACGTTGCGGGTAGGGACGATCCCATCCTAGGTCTCACCACCCGTCCCGGCCGGGGTGCTTTCGCTACGGGCTTGGCCTCAGTCCCCGGTGCCCTGCTCGTCGGGGTCCCGGGCGGGAGCCGGGGTGCCGCGGATGATGGACCGCAGGTTCTGCACGCGCTCGCCCAGGTTCCGTTCCACCCCGTTGCGGGTGGGCCGGTAGTAGTCCTTCCCCTGCAGTGGGTCGGGGGCGTACTGCTGGCGTGCCACGCCGTGCGGCGCATCATGGGAGTAGACGTAGCCCTTGCCATGGCCCAGTCCTGCCGCACCCGGGTAGTGGGCGTCACGCAGGTGTGGAGGGACCTCCCCCGAGCGACCGGCGCGGACGTCGGCGACGGCCTCGTTGATGGCGGTGTAGGACGCGTTCGACTTCGGTGCGGTGGCCAGGTGCACGACCGCCTCGGCGAGCACCAGCCGGCCCTCGGGCATGCCGATCAGCTGGACGGCCTGGGCCGCGGCGACCGCGGTCTGCAGGGCGGTGGGGTCGGCCATGCCCACGTCCTCCGAGGCGGAGATGATCAGCCGGCGGGCGATGAACCGGGGGTCCTCCCCCGCCTCGAGCATACGGGCCAGGTAGTGCAGGGCGGCGTCCACGTCCGAGCCGCGGATGGACTTGATGAAGGCGCTGATGACGTCGTAGTGCTGGTCCCCGGCCTTGTCGTAGCGCAGCACCGCCCGGTCCATGGCCTGGGCGGCGTCCTCCACGGTGATCGTGGGCGTGCCCTCCTGCTCCCTGCGGTCCAGGGCGACCCCGGCGCTGGCCTCCAGGGTGGTCAGTCCCCGCCGGGCATCGCCCTGGGCCATCCGCACCAGGTACTCGCGCGCCTCCTCGGCCAGCGTCACCGTGCCGTTCAGGCCGCGCTCATCCGTCACGGCGCGGTCCAGCAGCGCCCCGATGTCGGCGTCCGTCAGGGGCTTCAGGGTCAGCAGCAGGGACCGGGACAGCAGCGGCGCCACGACCGAGAAGGAGGGGTTCTCCGTGGTGGCGGCCACCAGGACCACCCAGCGGTTCTCCACGCCCGGCAGCAGCGCATCCTGCTGGGCCTTGTTGAAGCGGTGGATCTCATCCAGGAACAGCACGGTGGTGCGGCCGTAGAGGTCACGGTCGTCCAGGGCACGGTCCATGACCGCGCGGACGTCCTTGACGCCGGAGTTGATGGCGGACAGCTCCACGAAGGTGCGTCCGGGGCCGCGGGCGATGACGTGCGCCAGCGTGGTCTTGCCGGTCCCGGGGGGCCCGTACAGGATCAACGACGACGGCCCGGCCCCCGAGCCACGGCCGGTCCCGGCGCCCTCGGCCAGCTTGCGCAACGGCGATCCGGTGTGGAGCAGGTGCTGCTGGCCGACCACCTCGTCCACGGTCCTGGGCCGCATCCGCACCGCCAGCGGGGCACCCGGGCGGGCCCGTCCGCCGTCGGAGGCGCCGGCGTCGGGCTCCTCCGGGTCCGCGGAGCCGCCGAGGGCGCTGAACAGATCACTCACTGCTCCAGCCTAGATGAGTCACCATGGAGGCATGAGAGCCCTGCTGCAGCGCACCACGTCCGCCTCGGTCACCGTGGACGGCGAGGTGGTCGGGCGGCTGGAGGGACCGGGCCTGGTGGTCCTGCTGGGCGTGTCCGTGGAGGACACGGAGGCGGAGGCCGCGCAGCTGGCGGCCAAGGTGGCCGGGCTGCGCGTACTCGACGACGAGCAGTCGCTGGTCTCGGCCGGCGCGCCGGCGCTGGTGGTCAGCCAGTTCACGCTCTACGGGGATGTCCGCCGGGGCCGGCGGCCGTCCTGGACACGCTCCGCCCCCGCCGCGCAAGCCGAGCCGCTCTACGAACGGTTCACGGCGGAACTGGGCGGGCAGGGGGTGGCGGTCGAACGCGGCGTCTTCGGCGCGATGATGGAGCTGTCCCTGGTCAACTCCGGTCCCTTCACGGTGTGGGTGGACACCGATGAGCTGAAGGGGCCGCGGCGCGGCGGGTGAGGCCGGGCGTCCGGTGCGGCCCGACGCCGGCCCGGATCACCGCTGGCGCGACGCCCAGATCCGCACGGCGACGAGCTGGGCGCTGACGCCGCCCGCGCCGGCGATGGCCCACCGGAGCAGCATGGGCCACTCGGTGGTCGTGTCGATCAGCATGCTGAGGCCGAACGCCACCACGAGCAACGGCAGCAGCCGTACCGCCGTGGGCGGCACCACCCGCTGGACCCGGTCCGCGGGGTCGGTACCGCCCTGCGGTTCCGTCACGCCCCGGCGCCGTCCGCTGCCGGCCGAGCCTCGACGGGCTGCTTCGGCTCCGGCTTGGCGTCCACGCCGGCCTCCTTGCGCTGCTGCGGCGTGATGGGCGCGGGAGCGGCGGTCAACGGGTCGTAGCCGTTGCCGGTCTTCGGGAAGGCGATGACCTCGCGGATCGAGTCGGCACCGGCGAGCAGGGCGACGATGCGGTCCCAGCCGAAGGCGATGCCCCCGTGCGGCGGGGCACCGTACTGGAAGCCCTCGAGCAGGAACCCGAACTTGGACTGGGCGGACTCCTTGTCCAGGCCCATCAGGCGGAACACCCGCTTCTGGACCTCGGCCTGGTGGATACGGATGGACCCGCCGCCCACCTCGTGGCCGTTGACCACGATGTCGTAGGCGTAGGACAGTGCGTTCTCCGGGTCGGTGTCGAAGGTGTCCAGGTACTCCGGCTTCGGCGAGGTGAAGGCGTGGTGCACGGCCGTCCAGGCGCCCGAGCCCACGGCCACGTCCCCGGAGGCCACCGCGTCGGCGGCCGGTTCGAACATGGGTGCGTCCACGACCCACGCGAAGGCCCAGTCGGCCTCGGCCGCGGGCACGTCCGGCCCGGCGTCCTTGACCAGGCCCACCCGGTGGCCGATCTCCACGCGGGCCGCACCGAGCAGTGCGCGCGAGGGCTTGGCCTCCCCGGCCGCGAAGAAGACGCAGTCACCGGGCTTCGCGCCGGTGGCCTCGGCCAGGCCGGCCTTCTCCGTCTCGGAGATGTTCTTGGAGACCGGGCCGGTCAGGGAGCCGTCCTCCTGCACCAGCACGTAGGCCAGTCCCTTCGCCCCGCGCTGCTTGGCCCACTCCTGCCAGGCGTCCAGGGTGCGGCGCGGCTGGGCGGCCCCGCCGGGCATCACCACGGCGCCCACGTAGGGGGCCTGGAACACGCGGAAGGGGGTGTCCGCGAAGTACTCGGTGAGGTCCGTCAGCTCCAGGCCGAAACGCAGGTCCGGCTTGTCCGAGCCGTACTTCTCCATGGCCTCCTGGTAGGTGATCCGGCGGATCGGGGTGGGGACGTCCACGCCGACCAGGGACCACACCGCCTTCACGATCCGCTCGCCGAGGGAGATGATGTCGTCCTGCTCCACGAACGAGGCCTCGATGTCCAGCTGGGTGAACTCGGGCTGGCGGTCCGCCCGGAAGTCCTCGTCCCGGTAGCAGCGGGCGATCTGGAAGTACTTCTCGATGCCGCCGACCTGCAACAGCTGCTTGAACAGCTGCGGGGACTGGGGCAGGGCATACCAGGAACCGGGCGCCAGACGGGCCGGCACCAGGAAGTCCCGGGCGCCCTCGGGCGTGGAGCGGGTCAGCGTGGGGGTCTCGACCTCGATGAACCCCTCGGCGTGC
The DNA here is from genome assembly GCA_029961105.1 of Micrococcus sp. Classification (GTDB taxonomy): domain Bacteria; phylum Actinomycetota; class Actinomycetes; order Actinomycetales; family Micrococcaceae; genus Citricoccus. The sequence goes on from JASBVO010000012.1 coordinate 102,307, forward strand.
AGCAGCTCGCGCGCGGTGCGGTTCACCTCGGAGCGCAGGCGCATGATCCGCGCCGGTTCCGGGCGGCGCAGGTCCAGGTAGCGGTGCCGCAGCCGGGCCTCCTCGCCGACCTCCACGTGCTCGTCCACCTGGAACGGCAACGGGGCGGCGGTGTTGAGCACGGTCACGGTGTCCGTGATCAGCTCGACCTCGCCCGAGGGCAGGTTCGGGTTCTCGTTGCCCTCCGGCCGGCGCTCCACGGTGCCGGTGACCTGGAGGACGAACTCGTTGCGCAGCGGGTCGAAGTCCTTCTCCTCCCGCACCACGACCTGGGCGAACCCGGACGCGTCCCGCAGGTCGACGAAGGCCACCCCTCCGTGGTCACGGCGGCGGGCCACCCAGCCGGTGACGGTGACGGTCTGTCCAATGAGCGAGGCGTTCAATTCGCCCAGCTGGTGGGTGCGCAGCACGAGGGTCCTTCCGGTCCCGGTTCACCGGGATGTTGGTCTGGTGTGGTAGGTCTTCAGCCGTCAGCACCGCACGGACACGATACGTCCTGCCGCCGGCCGGCTCCGGATGATTCTAGTCCGTGGCCCGGAACAGATTCCCCACGCGAGGACCGACCATGCCCCAGACGCCTTCCCCCACGGACTCCCCCACCACCCTGCAGCGCCGCCTGGGCCTGCCCGGGGCGATCGTCATCGGGGTGGGATCGATGGTCGGGGCCGGCGTGTTCACGTCCCTGGGCCTGGCGGCCTCCACGGCAGGACCGCTGCTGCTGGTGGCCCTCGCCCTGGCCGGCGCCACCGCCTGGGTCAATGCCACGTCCACCGCCCAGCTCGCGGCCGTGCACCCGACGTCGGGCGGCGCCTACGTTTACGGTCGCCGCCAGCTGGGCGACTGGGCCGGCTTCGTGGCCGGCTGGGGCTTCGTCACGGGCAAGTCCGCGTCCATCGCCGCCATGGCGTACACCTTCGCCCTCTATCTGCTCCCCGCCGGTGACTGGACGGCCCGCTGGGTCGCGATCGCCGCCGTCGTGGCCGTGACCGGCGTGAACCTGGCCGGGATCACGCGCACGGTGCAGGCGACCGTGGTCATCCTCGTCCCAGTGCTGATCGTCCTGCTCGCGGTGATCCTGGCCGGGATCGGCGCGGACCGGGGCGACGCCGTCACGCCCAGCACCCCGGAGGTCACGGTGCTCGGTGTGCTGCAGGGCGCCGGGCTGCTATTCTTCGCCTTCGCCGGCTATGCGCGCATCGCCACGATGGGCGAGGAGGTCCGGTCGCCGCGGCGCACCATTCCCCGGGCCGTCTTCGGAGCACTGGTGTTCACGCTCGTGCTCTACCTGCTGCTGGCCCTCAGCCTGCTCAGCGTCCTCGGCGCCGACGGTCTCGGGCGGACGGCCACCGCGGTGCGCGACGCCGTCGAGATCCTGTTCGGGGCGGAGTGGGTGTGGCTGGCCGTGCTCGGCGCGGCCCTGGCCTGCCTGGGCTCGATGCTCAACCTGGTGGCCGGAATCTCCCGGACCGGGCTCGCGATGGCGCGGGAGGGCGACCTGCCCCGGCCCCTGGCACGGATCTCGGCGCGGACGTCCGTGCCGTGGGTGGCCCAGCTGGCGGCGGCGGCGGTGGTCATCGTGCTGCTGCTGACCGCCGATGTGCTCACCGTGGTGGGCTTCTCGTCCTTCGGCGTGCTGGTGTACTACGCCGTGGCCAACCTCTCCGCTTTCACGCTGACCGAGCGGGTGGTCCCGGGGCCGCGCTGGCTCAACCTCGCCGGTGCGGCGGCCTGCCTGCTGCTGGCCTTCACGCTGCCGTGGCAGTCGGTGCTGGTGATGCTGGCGGTCTTCGCCGTGGGCCTGGCCGGCCGGGCCCTGGTGCGGTTCAGGCGCCGGTGACCCGGGGGCGCAGGTCCTCGTGCGGCGGCATCCAGGCCTGCGGGTCCGCCGGGACCTGCTCCCCCGAACGGATGTCCTTGACCTCGTGGACCGTCTGGCCGTCGTCGGTGCGGGTGAACCAGACGAACGGGATGCCGCGGCGGTCGGCGTACTTGATCTGCTTGCCGAACTTCTCCGCCGAGACCGCCACCTCGGTCGGGATGCCGCGGGAGCGCAGCGCCCGGGCGGTGTCCTGCGCGGCCGACCAGTCGTCGTCGTGGGTCAGGGCGACGTAGACCGCGGTGGGCACCGAGCGGGAGGCGGTGGCCATCTGGGTCGAGAACATCCGCATCAGCAGCCGGGTGACGCCGATCGACAGGCCCACGCCCGGGAAGGTGCGATTGCCCTTGGCGGCGAGGGCGTCGTAGCGGCCGCCGGAGCAGATGGAGCCGAGCTGTTCGTGGCCGGCCAGCACGGTCTCGTAGACGGTGCCCGTGTAGTAGTCGAGCCCGCGGGCGATCGACAGGTCCGCGACGGCGCGGCCCGGGGCGCGGCGGTGCAGCTCGCCGACGACGGCGGCCAGCTCCTCGAGCCCTTCGTCCAGCAGGTTGTGGGTCACCCCGAGGGCGCGGACCCGCTCCACGAAGGAGGTGTCCTGGGTGCGGATGGCGGCCAGGGCCAGCGCCTGGTCGGCCTGGTCCGCGGTGGCCCCGAGCTCCGACTGCAGCAGCCGGGAGACCTCGGCGGGGCCGATCTTCTCGAGCTTGTCGATGTTGCGCAGCACCCCGGCGGTGTCCGTCAGCCCCAGCCCGCGGTAGAAGCCCTCGGCGAGCTTGCGGTTGTTGATCCGGATGGTGAAGTCCCCGATGGGCAGCGCCGCCAGGGCCTCGGCCATCACGAGGGCCACGTCCACGTCGTAGCGGAACGGCAGCGAGCCGTCGCCGACGACGTCGATGTCCGCCTGGGTGAACTCCCGGGCGCGGCCCTCCTGGGGACGCTCACCGCGCCACACCTTCTGGATCTGGTAGCGACGGAACGGGAAGGACAGGTGGCCGGCGTTCTCCACGACGTAGCGGGCGAACGGGACGGTCAGGTCGAAGTGCAGGGCGAGCCGGTTGGGATCCTCCGCCTGCTCGGCGCGTTCGCCCGGATCGGCCTGCAGCCGGGAGACCGCGTAGACCTCCTTGTCGATGTCCCCCTTGCGCAGCAGCTGCCCCAGCGTCTCCACGGCCCGCGTCTCGATGGAGGAGAAGCCGTGCAGTTCGAAGGTGGTCCGCAGGGTGTCCAGCACGTGCTGCTCAACGATCCGTTCGGCGGGGAGCCACTCGTGGAAACCGGACAGGGAAGCCTTGCGGGACATGGACGACCTTCTGTAGGGAGGGGTGCGGTGAGAGGCCGGGCGAGCCCGGTGAGGCTCGGGCCACGGGGTGTTCGGCATCCCATTCTAGGTCCAGCCGGTACTCTGGACCTGATCGTGTCCAGTCGTCCCTGCGGCCGCCAGTCGGTGCAGGGCACCAACAGGGAGTTCCAGCGGTGACGACCAGTCAGCAACCCGACGACCAGCAGTCCATCCCCCAGCCGGCTGAGCAGGCCGTGCAGGAGGACCAGGAGCAGTCCGTTCAGCAGGACCAGGAGCAGTCCGTGCAGGACGCGCCGCAGCAGGACCCCGAGCAGCCCGCCGCGGTCGCCGCGGAGGAGCCCGTGGCCGAGCAGGCCGGGGCCGAGGCGTCCGCAGGAGCGCCGGCCGCTTCCCTGGCGGAGGCCGCGACGGAGGACGTCCTGGCCTCCGTGAAGGCCTACGGCGAGGCCGCGGACGCGCGCCCCGAGCCCGCCACCGCCCCTGACGCCGCCACCGCCCCTGACGCCGCCGGCGCACCGGAGGCCGGCGAGCCGGCCGAGGCTCTCGTGACCGCCGAATCCGCCGGGACCGCGGCCGGGCCGACGTCGGGAGCCCCGGAACCGAACGGCCGGCAGCCGGGCGCACCGAAGCCGGCAGGCCGGCCCAAGCCCTCCGGGATGCCGAAGCCGAAGGCCGCGGCCGGCCGCCCGGCGGCGCCCGGCAAGGCCTCCGCCGCCCCGGTCACTCCCCTGCCCGCGCCGACCTACTCGACCCCGGTGGAGGAGGCGGCGAAGTTCGCCACCGTCAGCGAGGACGGCCATGTCACCCTGATCGACGGCGAGGAACGGCACCCGGTGGGACAGTTCCCCGACGGCACCGCCCAGGAGGCCATCGCCTACTTCTCGCGGAAGTATGACGAGGTCGTCTCCCAGCTGATGCTGCTGGAGCAGCGCGTCGCCACCGGCGCGCCCGCCGGTGAGATCCAGAAGACCCTGGGCCACCTGCGCCAGACCATCGCCGAGCGCGGCATGGTCGGGGACATGCCCGCCCTGCGCGCCCGGGTCGAGGCCCTGCAGACGCGCCTGGACGACCTCAAGGTCGCCGAGCGCATCGCCCTGGAGAAGGCCCAGGCGGAACAGCTCGCCGTCCGGGAGGCGATCGTGGCGGAGGCCGAGGCGCTCGCGGCCAAGGACCCCGCCCAGGTGCAGTGGAAGCAGACCAGTGCCCGCATGGCGGAGCTGTTCGAGGACTGGAAGACGGCACAGAAGGCCGGTCCCCGCCTCGGCAAGTCCGTCGAGGACGGGCTGTGGAAGCGGTTCCGCGCGGCACGGACCACCCTGGACAAGCACCGTCGCGCCTACTTCTCCCAGCTGGACGCCACCAATGCCCAGGCCAAGTCCGTCAAGGAGAAGCTGATCGCCCGCGCCGAGGCGCTGTCCACGTCCACCGACTGGGGACCCACGGCCGGCGCCTACCGCGACCTGATGGACGAGTGGAAGGCCGCACCCCGGGCCTCGCGCAAGGAGGACGACGCCCTGTGGGCGCGCTTCCGTGCCGCCCAGGACGTCTTCTTCGACGCGCGCAAGTCCGCCAACGACGAGATCGACCGCGAGTACGGCGACAACCTCAAGGTCAAGGAGCAGATCCTCGCCGAGGGCCAGAAGCTGCTGCCCGTCAAGGACGTCAAGGCCGCACGCAAGGCCCTGAACGAGCTGCGCAGCCGCTGGGAGGACGCCGGACGGGTGCCGCGCAAGGACGTCTCCCGCATGGAGACGGCCTTCCGCAAGCTCGAGGAGGGCCTGAAGTCCGCCGAGGACGAGCACTGGCGCAAGACCAACCCCGAGACGAAGGCCCGGACGAACTCCGCGCTGAGCCAGCTCGAGGACAAGGTCGCCGAACTCGAGGACGACCTCTCGAGGGCCCAGGCCAAGGGTGACGCCCGCGCCATCAAGAAGGCCCAGGAGGCCCTCGACGCCCGGCGGATGTGGCTGGAGACGCTGCAGAAGTCGGCGCAGGGACTGCGCTGACACCCCGATCCACACCCGCCCGCGCGCGGTGAGTTGTCCACAGTGAGGGCCTGGCCGCGTGCCGGGCCCTCACTGTTGCTGTCAGTCTGGTGGAGTGTTCACGACGCCGCCCCAGCAGTTCTCCCGGGAATCGTTCCTGGTGCCGGGCCTGCCCTTCTCGGCGCCCGAGCTGCGGGGCATGGAGCTGTCCGGCCTCCTGGTCCACGTCATGGGGGACCTCTACCTCCCCGCGGGGTCGAACCCGCCGGCCCGCGACCCCGGCGGGGCCAGCAGGATGCGCGCGGCCGCCGTGCTCCGGCTGGCGGAACCGGTGCTGTCCGGGCCGTGGGTGGCCATCGGGCTGACCGCGGCCTGGGTACACGCCGGTGGTGCGGCGCCCGGTGTCCTGGAGGCCTCCGTGGACCGCTACCACCGCCGGCCGCTGTATCCCGGAGCGGTGGGGCTGCGCCTGGAGCAGTCCGGCCTCGCCCCGCCACCGCGGGGCGGCGAGGCCGGGGACGGACGCGACGTGGTGCCGGTGCACGGCCTGTGGTGCACGGCGGTCGACCGCACCGTCGAGGACCTGCTGCGCCACGGCCCCACGCGACCGGAGCTCACGGCGGCGGAGCTGCTGCTGGCCCGTTGCGATCCCGGCCGGCTGCGCGAGCGCTTCGAGGCCCGGCGCCGCCGGCCCGGGATGGCCGCCGCTCGGGCTGCCCTGATGGACCTGCTAGCCCACGAGCGGTGACGCCGGGACCCGGCGCGTGGTCAGGACTCGTCGCGCTGCCGGCCGGAGGTCCGGTAGACGTCGTAGACGCCGTCGATGCGGCGCACGGAGGACAGCACGTGGCTGAGGAACTTCGGGTCGCCCATCTCGAAGACGAACTTGCTGATCGCCACCCGGCTGCGCGAGGTGTTCACCGAGGCCGAGAGGATGTTGACGTGGTGCTCGGCCAGCACGCGGGTCACGTCCGAGAGCAGGGACTTCCGGTCGAGGGCCTCCACCTGGATCTCGACGAGGAACACCGAGGACTGGGTGGGCGCCCAGGAGACGTCCACGATCCGGTCCGGCTCACTGCGCAGCTGGCTGATGTTGCGGCAGTCGGCCCGGTGCACGGAGACGCCGGAACCGCGGGTGACGAAGCCGATGATCTCGTCCGGGGGCACCGGCGTGCAGCACCGGGCCAGCTTGACCATCACGTCGCCGGAACCCTGGACCATGACCCCGGAGTCCGGGTGCCTGGTGGGGGGCGCGATCTTGGTGATCGGTGCGGTGTCGAGCGACTCCGCGGCCTCGGGGGCGGCCAGGAGCCTCTGCAGGTGCTCGACGACGTTCTGGACGGAGACGTGCGAGTCCCCGATCGAGGCGTAGAGCGTGGAGATGTCCGGCAGGTTCATGCCACTGGCCACCTGCGTGAGCGACTCTGCGCTCATCAGCTGGTGCAGCGGCAGGTTCATCTTGCGCAGCTGGCGCGTCAGCTGCTCCTTGCCCTTCTCGATGGACTCCTCGCGGCGTTCCTTCGAGAACCAGTGGCGGATCTTGTTCCGTGCCCGCGGGCTGCGGACGAAGCCCAGCCAGTCCTGGCTGGGGCCGGCCCCCTCGGTCCGCGAAGTGAAGATCTCCACCCAGTCACCGTGGTGCAGTTCGGAGTTGAGGGGAACCAGCTTGCCGTTGACCCGGGCGCCGATGGCGCGGTGGCCCACCTCGGTGTGGACGGCGTAGGCGAAGTCCACCGGCGTCGAGCCGGCCGGCAGGGCCATCACCTCGCCCTTGGGCGTGAAGACGAAGACCTCCGCCGCATCGATCTCCGCCCGCAGGGACTCGAGGAACTCGTTCGGGTCCGTGGTGTCCTTCTGCCAGTCCATGACGGAACGCAGCCAGCCAGGGGTCTGGTCCCCGGTGCCCGGCGCGGAGCCGGACGCCTGGTCCTTGTACTTCCAGTGCGCCGCCACGCCGTACTCCGCGCGCCGGTGCATCTCGTGGGTGCGCAGCTGGATCTCCACCGGCTTGCCGCCGGGACCGATCACCGTGGTGTGCAGCGACTGGTACATGTTCAGCTTGGGCATCGCGATGTAGTCCTTGAAGCGGCCCGGCAGCGGGCTCCACTTCGAATGCAGCACGCCCAGGGCGCCGTAGCAGTCCCGGACGGAGTCCACGAGCACGCGCACGCCCATCAGGTCGTGGATCTCGTCGAAGTCCTTCCCGCGCACGATCATCTTCTGGTAGATCGAGTAGAAGTGCTTGGGCCGGCCGGTGACGACCGCGCGGATCCTCGCCTCCTTCAGGTCCCTCTCGATCTGCCCGCGCAGGGCCGCGAGGTTCTTCTCCCGCTCCGGGGTCCGCTCCCCCACCAGGCGGACGATCTCGGCGTACACCTTGGGGTACAGGGCGGCGAAGGAGAGGTCCTCCAGCTCCCACTTGATGGTGTTCATGCCGAGCCGGTGGGCCAGCGGCGCGTAGATCTCCAGCGTCTCCTTGGCCTTGCGCGCGCTGGACTCGGGGGCGACGTAGCGCCAGGTGCGGGCGTTGTGCAGCCGGTCGGCGAGCTTGATGACCAGCACCCGCACGTCGTCCGCCATGGCCAGCACCATCTTGCGCACGGTCTCGGCCTGGGCCGCGTCCCCGAACTTCACCTTGTCCAGCTTGGTGACGCCGTCCACCAGGTGGGCGACCTCGTCCCCGAAGTCCCGGCGCAGCTGGTCGAGGGAGTAGCTGGTGTCCTCGACCGTGTCGTGCAGCAGGGCACCCGCCAGCGTCGTGCCGGTCATGCCCAGCTCGGCGAGGATCGTCGCCACGGCCACGGGGTGGGTGATGTACGGGTCCCCGCTCTTGCGCCGCTGGCCGGCGTGGGCCTTCTCGGCGACCTCGAAGGCCCGGATGATCAGGTCCAGGTCCTCCTTGGGATGGCGGACCTTCAGGGTGCGGATCAGCGGTTCGAGGATCGGCGAGTAGTCGTTCGCCATGCGCCCCGTGAGCCGGGCCAGGCGGCTGCGGGGCCGGCGCGAGACGATGGTCGCCCCGGCCGGACCGGGCATGGGCGGTTCGAGCTCGGCCGGCGTGACGTCGGCCGGCTGGGAGGTCGGCGTGGCGGAGGTGTACGACGCCGTGCCGGGCCGCCGCTCGGCAGGCGCCGGCCCACCGTCGTGCGCGGTGGCACCGGGCCGGACCGGGTCTGCACCCACAGCTGCCTGCCTTCCCGCGGAAGCGTCGCGTCACGGCGCTGCCGCACCTTGCGGTCTCGCGTCCCGTCGTGCGGGATACTCCAGTCTAGTCCGTCCCCGTCCGCCGCCGTCAGGCCGGGACGGTGCCGGCCCCGGCCGGCGTGCCCTCGCCGGCGCCGCGGCGCTCGAGCACCCGCGCGTCGTTCGCCTTGATCTTCTCCTCCCCCTGCCGCAGCAGGGCGTAGAGGGGGGCCTGGATGAAGATCGTGGCCAGGGTGCCGACGATGATGCCCACGAAGATGGCCAGGGCGATGTCCCGCAGGGTGCCCGCACCGAGCAGGAAGGCGCCGATGAAGAGGATGGACCCGACGGGCAGGATGCCCACCACGGAGGTGTTGATCGACCGCACCAGGGTCTGGTTGATCGCGAGGTTGACGTTCTCGGCGAACGTCCGGGTGGTGTCCTCCAGATGGTGCTCGGTGTTCTCCCGGATCTTGTCGAAGACCACCACCGTGTCGTACAGCGCGTAGCTGAGGATGGTCAGGAAGCCGATGATCGCACTGGGGGTCACCTCGAACCCGGTCGCGCCGTAGATGCCGGCCGTCAGGGCCACCACGTAGAACAGGCCGATCACCGCGGCCAGGGACATCTTCCAGGTCCGGAAGTAGATGGCCATCAGGACGGTGACCAGGACGAGGAACAGGATCAGCCCCAGCACCATCTGCTGTGAGACCGCCTCGCCCCAGGTGGGGCCGATGAAGGTGGAGGTCACCTGGCCCTCGCCCACCCCGTAGGCCTGCTGCAGGTTGTCGGCCACGGCCAGGGTCTGGTCGTCGTCCAGCTCGTCCGTCTGGATCCGCATGGTGCCCGGGGCGATGTTCGTGACCGTCGCCTCGGCCTCGGGGACGGCCTCGCTCACGGCCTGCTCACCGGCGGCGACGTCCGTGGTCTGCACGCTGGAGACGGTGAACTCCGAGCCCCCGCGGAAGTCGATGCCGAGGTTGAACCCGCCGCGGGCCAGGGTCAGGCCCCCGGCGATCACGAGCAGGACCAGGGAGAGGGCGAACCAGAGCTTCCACTTGGCAACGAACGGATAGGACGTCTTACCGGTGTAGAGGCGGTTGCCCCACTGGGCCAGTGCACTCACTTCTGCTCCTCCGTCCGGTCGCCCGGGGTGGTACTGCCGGCGGCGTGCGAACCGACACCGGACAGCTGCTCGGCACGCCGGCGCTCGGCGATGGTCTGCCGGCGGTCCGCCTCCCGGGCGGACTTCCGGGCCTTCTTCGGGGCGGTGGCCTCGGCGTTCGGCCGGAACTGCCGGACCCTGCCGGCGCCCTGGTACAGCGGTTCACGGCCCAGCAGCGAGGGATCCAGGCCGGACAGCCGGTGCCCACCGCCGAAGAACCGGGTGTGGGCCAGCAACTGCATGACCGGGTGCGTGAACATGAACACCACGATCAGGTCGGCGATCGCCGTCAGGCCGAGCGTGAAGGCGAAGCCGCGCACGTTGCCCACGGCCACGAAGTACAGCACCACGGCCGCCAGCAGGTTGACGGCCTTGGACGCGGTGATGGTGCGCTTGGCCCGCGACCAGCCGTACTCGACGGCCTCGGGCAGCGACCGGCCGGCCCGCAACTCGTCCTTGATGCGCTCGAAGTACACGATGAACGAGTCAGCCGTCAGGCCGATGGCCACGATCAGGCCCGCGATGCCCGCCAGCGAGAGCCGGTAGTTGTCCGACCAGCCCAGCAGGACGATGGCCAGGTAGCTGAGCAGGCCGGTCACCACGAGGGAGGCGATCGTCACGAGGCCGAGCACGCGGTATTGGAAGAACGAGTACGCGGCGACCAGCACCAGGCCGATGAGGCCGGCGATCAGGCCGAGCCGCAGCTGATCCTCGCCGAGGGTCGCGGAGATCTGCTGCTCGGACTCGATGGTGAAGCTGATCGGCAGGGCGCCGTACTTGAGCTGCTCGGCCAGGGCGGCGGCGGACTGCTCGGTGAAGTTGCCCGTGATCTGTGCCCGGCCGTCCGTGATCACCGCGTTGGACTGGGGAGCGGAGACGACCGTGCCGTCCAGCACGATGGCGAACTGCTTGCGCGGATCCCCCTCGGGGAACGGCGTCAGTCGCTGGGTGACCTCCCGGAAGGCGTCGGCGCCCTCGTTGTTGAAGGTCAGGTTGACGGCCCACTGGTTCGTGGAGACGCCGGTGGCCGTGTTGACGAGACCGAAGTCGGCACCGGCGATGTCCGTGCCCTTGACCTCCACCGGTCCCAGGATGTACTTCACGCCCGGCTGCCCGGTCTCCTCGTCACCGGGCTGGCAGGCGATGACCGGCTTGTCGGCGGGCAGGTCCTCCCGGTCCGGGTTGTTCATCTGCGCGGCGCAGTCATAGGCCTCGAACTCGGCCGCCAGCTCCGGGGTGATCCAGTTGGGGTCGGACCCGTTCTGAGGCTCGGCGGTCGGCTCGGGGAAGTCCTTCACCGGCGTCCGCTGGTCCTCGGGCACGGGCTCGAAGGCGCCCATGGTGATGACCGGACGGAACTCCATGTTCGCCGAGGCCTGGATCAGCGCGCGGGTCTCGGCATCCGGGACGCCGGGCATGGACACGACGACGTTGCTGCCGCCCTGGGTAGCGATCTCCGCCTCGGCCACGCCGGAGCCGTCCACGCGCTGGCGGATGATCTCCACGGCCTGGTCGAGCTGTTCCTGGGTGACCTGCTGGTCCCCGGCGATCTCGGGGGCCAGCACCATCTGGGTGCCGCCCTCCAGGTCGAGCGCCAGCTTCGGGGCCCACTGCGCCTGGTGGGTGGCGATACCGACGCCGAGGATCGCCGTAAGGACGAGGATCAGGCCGGTGAGCCACCAGAGCGTGCGCCGGGCGCGTCCTCGGGGGGTCTTGTCTGCTGCCATGGGAGATTGACGGCTTTCAGTTCACGGTGGGGACAGGAGGTACTCAGGACGGCGGTGCCGTCGGTTCAGGGACGGTTGCCCTCGGGCCGCTGCTCGTCCGGACCGTGCTCGCCGGTGTCCTCCCGACGACGCGGGGTGTCGTCCAGGGTGGTGTCGTCCAGGGTGGTGTCGTCCAGGGCTGCCGGGGAGTCCGGGACCGAGGAGCCGGTGGGCTCGTCCCGGTAGTCCGGGGCCTGGTAGGACGCGGCCTCAGCGGGCGCCGCGGAGGCCGGCTCAACGGCCTTGCCGATCGCCTGCAGGTGCACCGTGGCCGTGGTGCCCGGGGACAGCTCGATGACGGCCTTGTTCTCCTCGGTGTCCACCGAGACGATCCGCCCGAACAGGCCCATGGTGGTCATGACCTCGACGCCGGGCGCCAGGCTGCTGCGCAGTTCCTGCTGCTGCTGCTGGGCCTTCTTGCTCCGCCGGAACATGCTGAAGATCAGGAAGCCGAAGATCAGCAGCATGATCAGCAGGAACGGGTCGAACGGCAGACCGGGGTTCTGCGCGGCTCCGCCTTCGGCGACGATCGAGGCGGTGGTCAGGTCAGTCAACTGGGTCACGTCAGGACACCACATTCCAGGGTCGGGGGCACAGGGCAACTTGACCAGTCTACGGTGTGCCGGATCCACGGTGTGCCGGACGCCGCCCCCGCCGGGAGCCCTCAGGCGTCGAAGAGCGTGTCGGCCCGGTCCCCGTCGCCCGCGCCGGGTGCGGACGGCCCGCCGTTGCCGGCGGCACCGGCGCCGGCGACCGTCCAGAAGGCGGCCCCCGGCGCCTCGGGTGGCGGCGTCAGGCCCAGGTGCTCCCAGGCCGCCGGCATGGCGATCCGTCCTCGTGGCGTCCTGCCCAGCAGTCCCTCCCGCACGAGGAAGGGCTCGGCCACGGTCTCGACCGTCTCGGTCTCCTCCCCCACCGCGATCGCCAGGGTGGACAGGCCCACCGGTCCGCCGCCGAACTTGGTGCACAGCGCCGACAGGACGGAACGGTCCAGCCGGTCCAGCCCCAGGGCGTCGACCTCGTACATGTCCAGCGCCGCCGAGGCGGCCCGCGAGTCCACCTGCTCGACGCCGCCCACCAGGGCCCAGTCCCGGACCCGCCGCAGGAGCCGGTTGGCGATGCGCGGGGTGCCGCGGGAGCGGGAGGCGATCTGGGTGAAGCCGGCGGAGTTGACCTTCATGTCCAGCAGCAGCGCCGAGCGCCGCAGCACCAGTTCCAGTTCCTCGGTGCTGTAGAACTCCAGGTGCCCGGTGAACCCGAACCGGTCCCGGAGCGGCCCGGGCAGCAGGCCGGCCCGGGTGGTGGCGCCCACCAGGGTGAACGGGGGGATCTCCAGGGGGATCGAGGTGGCCCCCGCGCCCTTGCCCACCACGATGTCGACCCGGAAGTCCTCCATCGCCATGTACAGCATCTCCTCGGCCGGCCGGGACATCCGGTGGATCTCGTCCAGGAAGAGCACCTCGCCCTCGGTCAACGAGGACAGGATCGCCGCCAGGTCACCGGCGTGCTGGATGGCCGGGCCCGAGGAGATCCGCAGCGGTGCGTTCATCTCGGCCGCGATGATCATGGCCAGGGTGGTCTTGCCCAGGCCCGGCGGGCCGGACAACAGGACGTGGTCGGCGCTGCGGCCGCGCATCCGGGCGGCCTCCAGCACGAGCGAGAGCTGGCGGCGGACCCGGTGCTGGCCGACGAAGTCATCGAGGGTCCTGGGCCGCAACGCGGCCTCGAGTTCCCGCTCCTCGCCGTCCGCGCCGCCGCCGACCACCCGGTTCGCCTCGCCCTGCCCCGGCTGGGGGCTGACTGGTTGCGTCATGCCGTTCCTCCTGACTTCCTCACGGCCGTCCGGACCGGGCCGTCTGGCCCTGGCCGAGGTGGCGCAGGGTGGCCCGCAGCACCGAGGCGACGTCCGCGGACTCCTCGAGTTCCGGCTCGTGCTTCAGCGTGTCCTTCACGGCCTTGTCGGCGTCCTTCTCCGTCCAGCCCAGGCCGGTCAGGGCCTCGAGCACCGGGTCCAGCCAGGGCGTCGCGGCGGCCCCGCCGGACTCCTCGGCGCCTGCGGCCACCGGCGCGCCGGTCGGCACCAGCTTGTCCGCCAGCTCCAGCACGATCCGGCGGGCGCCCTTCGGGCCGATGCCCGGGACCTTGGTGAACGTCTTGTCGTCCCCGGAGGACGCGGCGATGCGCACGGTCTCGGGATCGTGCACCGCCAGCACGGCCAGCGCCAGCCGCGGGCCCACGCCGGAGACGCCGAGCAGGACCTCGAAGACCTCCTTCTCGTCCGCGGTGGCGAAGCCGTAGAGGGTCATGGAGTCCTCGCGCACCACCATGGTGGTGAGCACCCGCCCGGGCGCGCCCACGTGCAGGTGCGAGATCGTCTGCGGCGTGGCGGAGAACTGCATGCCGAACCCGGACACGTTGATGACGGCGTGATTGAGCGCCACGGACTCCACCGTGCCGGACAGGGACGAGATCATGCGGGCTTCACTCCAGTTCTGGGGCGGACGGGATGCGGCGTCGAACGCGATTCGAAGATATCTACGAACAGCCTATCCTGTCCCGCGTTCAGATCCGGGAACCGCTTCCCCAGCCGGCCGTGCCGCGGGACCGGCGCTCCGCCTCGAGCCAGGCACGCTGGGCCGCCGTCGCGCCGCGCCCGCCCGCGCCCGCCGCCGCGGCCGATGCCGGGAAGCGGGAGTCCTTGCGGGGGCTGGTGAGGTTCCCGGTCTCCAGGCCGCGGCCGAGCAGGCCGCCGCGCCAGGCGTGCGTGATGGCCAGGGCCAGGGCGTCCGCGGCGTCGGCGGGCCTCGGCGGTGCGTCCAGGCGCAGGATCCGGGTCACCATGGCCGCTATCTGCTCCTTGCCCGCGTTGCCGTGGCCGGTGACCGCGGCCTTCACCTCCGAGGGGGTGTGCAGCGCCACCGGCAGTCCGCGCCGGGCAGCGGCGGCGATGACCACGCCCGAGGCCTGGGCCGTGCCCATCACGGTCGGGGTGTTGTTCTGCGCGAACATGCGCTCGACGGCCACGTGGTCCGGGGTGTGCCGGTCCAGCCAGTCGTTGATCGCCTCGTCGATGGCCAGCAGCCGCTTGTCCAGCGTGGCGTCCGCACCGGTCCCGACGACGGTCACCCCCACGAGCGTGGCGGTGCGGTTCGGCGCCACGTCCACGACGGCGATGCCGCACCGGGTCAGCCCCGGGTCCACGCCGAGCACGCGCAGCGGGCGCGCGGCCGGCCGGGCCGCGCTGACCGGTCCCGCCCTGCCCGCCACGGCTCGGTCAGTCCTCGTCGAGCTCGGCGAGGACCTCAGGGGCGATCTCGACGTTGGAGTAGACGCCCTGGACGTCATCGAGGTCCTCGAGGGCGTCGACGAGGGCGAGGAAGGTCTTGGCGCCCTTGGCGTCGAGGTCGACCTTCATGGTGGCGACGTACTCCATCTCATCGGTGTCGTACTCGATGCCGGCCTCGTCCAGCGCGGTGGCCACGGCGCGCAGGTCGGAGGGGTCGCACATGACCTCGAAGGAGTCGCCGGACCGCACGACCTCCTCGGCGCCGGCGTCGAGGACGGCCATGAGGACGTCGTCCTCGGTGTTCCCCTCGGCGGGCAGCCGGACGAGGCCGGTGCGGTTGAACAGGAAGGCGACGGAGCCGGCGTCGGCCATGGTGCCGCCGTTCCGGGTGACGGCGGTGCGGACGTCCGCGGCGGCGCGGTTCTTGTTGTCCGTCAGGCACTCCACCATCAGGGCCGAGCCCTGGGGGCCGCGCACCTCGTACATGATCTCGGTGTAGTCGATGACCTCACCGGTCAGTCCGGCACCGCGCTTGATGGCGCGGTCGATGTTGTCGTTCGGGACGGACTGCTTCTTGGCCTTGGTGACCGCCAGCTCGAGCGCGGGGTTGCCGTCCAGGTCTGCGCCGCCGGCGCGGGCCGCGACCTCGATGCCCTTGACGTACTTCGCGAAGGCCTTCGCCCGCCGCGCGTCGATCACGGCCTTCTTGTGCTTGGTGGTCGCCCACTTGGAATGCCCTGCCACGTGTTCTCCTCCCTGACCGGCCGTGCTGGAGCACGGCCCGCATGACTGTTGGTGATGTCCGGGTGGTACCGGCCGAAGTCTGCTGACGAGTCTAGCCGCAGCCCGCCCGGCCCCGTCGTCCGCCCTGTGCACGGAGGGGCGGTCATGAAACAGTTGCTGACCATGACGACCCACACCGCCGCCGCCACCGGCACCGATGCCAATCCGCTGCTGACGCCGTCCGCCCTGCCCTACGGCCTGCCGGACTTCCGGGCGATCCGGGACGAGCATTTCCTGCCTGCCTTCCGGGCGGGCATGGCCGCGCACCGGACCGAGCTGGAGGCCCTCGCCACGGACCCGGCACCGGCCACCTTCGAGAACACGGTCCTGGCCTTCGAGCGCTCCGGCCGGCCGCTGCGCTGGGTGTCCATGGTCTTCTCCCACCTGGTGGCGGCCGACGGCACGGACGCCCGCCACCGGATCGACGAGGAGATCAGCCCGGAGCTCGCGGCCCACGAGGACGCGATCCACCTCGACGAGCGCCTCTACCGGCGGCTGGCCGCCGTGGACGTGGACGCACTGGCCGGGGAGGACCACCGGCTGGCCGAGGAGACCCTGAGGGCCTTCCGGTTGCGCGGGGCGGACCTGGATGCGGCGGCCAAGCAACGCCTGGCCGCCATCAACGAGCGCCTGGCCGTGCTGTCCGCCCAGTACGGCAGGCGCATGGTGGCCGGCAACACCGCCGCGGCCGTCTGGTTCTCCTCCGCCACCGAACTGGCGGGGCTCTCCGCGCAGGACCTCGCCTCGGCGGCGGAGGCGGCCCGCGCCGCCGGGCACGACGCCGGCTACCTCCTGACGCTGTCCATGTTCACCTCCCAGCCCTGGCTCGAGACCCTCGAGGACCGGGACGCCCGGCGGCGGGTGCACGAGGCCGCCTGGCAGCGCGGCAGCACCGCCGGCGAGCACCTGACCCTGGACCTGGCGGTGGAGCAGGCGGCCCTGCGCGCCGAGAAGGCCGGACTGCTGGGCTGCTCCAGCTGGGCCGAGTACGCCCTGCAGGACCGCACGGCCCCGGACCTGGCGGCCGTGCGTGAGCTGCTGGGGCGCATCATCCCGGCCGCCGCCGCGAACGCCCGCCGGGAGAAGGCGGACGTGGAGTCCGCTGCCGGACACCAGGTCGAGCCGTGGGACTGGCCCTTCTACGCGGCCCGGATCGAGCGGGAGACATACCGCGTGGACGCCTCCGGGCTCCGGGCGTACCTCGAACTCGACCGGGTGCTGGCCGAGGGCGTCTTCGCGGCCGCCACCGCCCTGTACGGCATCACCTTCCGCGAGCGCCCGGAGCTGGTCGGCTACCGGCCGGACGTGCGCGTCTGGGAGGTGCTGGACGCGGACGGCGGCGGGCTGGGACTGTTCGTCGGGGACTTCTTCACCCGGCCGACGAAGTCCGGCGGGGCCTGGATGAACTCGTTCCGCGAGGCCTCCACCCTCTTCGGCGAGCGTCCCGTGGTCACCAACACCCTGAACATCCCGGCACCGGCCGAGGGTGAACCGGCGCTGCTGACCGTGGACGAGGTCCGCACCCTGTTCCACGAGTTCGGCCACGCCCTGCACGGACTGCTGTCCACGGCCCGCTATGCCTCCCTGTCCGGGACCTCGGTGCCGCGGGACTTCGTGGAGTTCCCCTCCCAGGTCAACGAGATGTGGATGTACTGGCCGGAGGTCGTCACGGCGTACGCGCGGCACGTGGACACCGGCGAGGCCATCGATCCCGGGGTGCTGGCGGCCATCGAGGCCTCCTCGCTCTGGGGCGAGGGGTTCCGCACCACGGAGTACCTGGGCGCCACCATGCTGGACCTGGCCTGGCACTCCCTGGCCCCGGGCACGGTGGTGGAGGATCCGCTGGCCTTCGAGCGCGAGGCGCTGGTGTCCGCCGGGCTGGACCCCTCCCTGGTGCCCCCGCGCTACCGCACCGGCTACTTCAAGCACATCTTCGCCGGTGGCTACGCGGCCGGGTACTACTCCTACATCTGGTCCGAGGTGCTGGACGCGGACACTGTCGAGTGGTTCCGCTCCCAGGGCGGGCTGACGCGCCAGAACGGCGAGCGCTTCCGCGCCGAGCTGCTCTCGCGGGGCAATACCCGGGACCCGATGGAGTCCTACCGGGCCTTCCGGGGTGGGGACGCCGACCCGGAGCACCTGCTGCGGCGGCGCGGCCTGCTGGGCTGAGCCGCGTCCGCGACGACGGTGTCCGGCGGCGTCAGGCTGCGGTCAGCTGGGGCACGCCCGGGCGGGGCGAGGTGAGCACCGCCTGCAGCCACAACCGCACCGCCCGGTCCCACTTCTCGGGGTCCACGTTCCACTCCCGGGTGTGCCGGGCCAGCGTGAACCGGACGAAGGTCACCATCTGCGGGTTCTTCGCGGCCAGGTCCATCGAGGGCCCCACCGGGACGAAGTCGTCGTCCTCCGAGTGCAGGATCAGCGTCGGCACCCGGACCTGGTCCGCCCGTGCCACCCAGTTCATGGCCTTCAGGTCCAGCGGTGCCGCCAGTCCGGTGGCCCAGCGGCCGCCCCGGTTGCTCATGAGCCACTGACCCAGGCGACCCGCGGCCTCGGGCAGCCGGTTCAGCTTCGCCTGGTGGGCCAGCACGTCGATCCAATTGATGACGGGCCCGTCCAGCACCATGGCGGCCACGGACGAGGCCAGCTCGGAGCGGTCGGCCAGCTGCAGGCACACGGCCGCCCCCATGGACCAGCCGAACAGCACCACCTCCCGGGCGCCGTGCTCCAGGGCGTAGGCGACGGCCGCCTCGACGTCCCGCCACTCCGTGGTGCCCAGGCCGTACCGGCCGTCCCCCGCGGCCGGGGCGTCGCCGTCGTTGCGGTAGGAGATGAGCAGCGAGGTCATGCCCAGGGCCCGGGCCGAGCCGATGGCACGGATCCCCTCGGTGCGCTTGGCCCCGCGGCCGTGGACCATGATCGCCCAGACGCCCTCCCCGGGCAGCACGCGCCCGGGGGTTCCGGAGGCCGGGCCCTGCTCGGGGCCGGGGTGCGACGCCGCCGCGCTGGCGGGGCGTGCGGGACCGGTCGCCGCCGGCACCAGCCAGGCGGGGGCCGAGCCGTTCTCCACGGTGATCTTCACGTCCTCGGTCTCGTAGCCCAGCGCCCGCGGATCCGGGTAGATGAACCCGGCCCACCGGCCGCGCACCGCCGTGGACAGGTCTCCGTAGTAGACCTCCTCGACCTCGCGCTGGACGGTGCCGTCGCGCGGGTCGAACGAGGACACCGCGCCGATGCGCGCCACGCCGGCACCGCCGTTGAACACCAGGGAGTATGTCCCCGGGACGGTGGTCTCCTCGGTGACCGGCAGGATGATCTCCAGGCCGGACTCGCCCTGGACCACGGCGAGGATCTCGAGGTCCTCGGCCGGTGTCTTCACCGGAGTCACCACGGTCCGGGCGAACAGCCCGGCCAGCCCCGAGATGGTGCCGGCGGCCACCGAGCCCGTCACCACGCCGGCGACGGCGGCCAGCGAGGACCAGCGCATGACCGGCTCCGCCTGGCCGAGTCCCTTGCGGAGGCTCCGGCCGCGCAGCCGCTCGGACAGCCCAGGCAGCCCCGGCAGCCCGGACAGGGAGGAACGCTTGGAGGTGGCACGTGGGGTCATGTGCTCCATTCTGTCCGCCCGGCGGTCCGGTGTGCCAACGTGGCCCGGAGGGCGGCGGCAGGGGCGGGAAACATCTGGCCGGTCCATGGTGTTATGGGAGTCATGAGCGATCCGCATTCCACCTCCGGCCGCCCCGAGCCCGCCCCCGACTCGCCCGTCGCCCCCGGTCACGCCGGTGACCCGGCCGCGCGGGACCGGCCGGACTCCGAGTGGCGCGAGCGCCTGACCCCGGCCGAGTTCCAGGTCCTGCGGCAGGCCGGCACCGAGCGCCCGTTCACCGGGGAGTACTGGGACACCGAGACCGAGGGCGTCTACGCCTGCCGTGCCTGCGGCGCCGAACTGTTCCGCTCGGACACGAAGTTCGACGCCCACTGTGGCTGGCCCTCCTTCTTCGCCCCCCTCGCCGAGGACCGGGTGGAGTACATCCGGGACACCTCCATGGGCATGGAGCGCATCGAGGTGCGCTGCGCCAACTGCGGCTCCCACATGGGGCACGTCTTCCAGGGCGAGGGGTTCGGCACGCCGACGGACCTGCGCTACTGCATGAATTCCGTGTCCCTGACGCTGCAGCCGAAGGCCGGCGCGTGACAGCGTCCGCTCCACGCGGCTTCGCCTCGGACAACTACGCCGGCGTCCACCCTGAGGTGCTCGCGGCCATCGCCCAGGCCAATTCCGGTCACGAGAGCGCCTACGGCGACGACTCCTGGACCGCACGCCTGCAGGACCTGGTCCGCGAGCAGTTCGGCGAGCAGGCCCAGGGGTTCCCGGTGTTCAACGGCACCGCCGCGAACGTGGTGGCACTCCAGGCGTTGCTGCCCCCGTGGGGGGCGGTGGTCTGCGCCGAGAGCGCCCACATCCACCAGGACGAGGGCGGCGCCCCGGAGCGGGTGGCCCGCACGAAGCTGTACCCCGTGCCCACCCCGGACGGCAAGCTCACCCCGGAACTGGTCGAGGCCCAGGCCCACGGCCGCGGCTTCGTCCACCGCGCCCAGCCCGCCGTCGTCGAGATCGCCCAGGTCACGGAGCTGGGCACGGTCTACACCCCCGCGGAGGTCCGCGCCCTGGCCGACCACGCCCACGGCCTGGGGATGGCGCTCTACATGGACGGGGCCCGGCTGGCCAACGCCGCCGCGGCCCTGGGCACCTCGCTGCGGTCCTTCACCACCGACGCCGGCGTGGACATCGTCTCCTTCGGCGGCACCAAGAACGGCGCCCTGGGAGCCGAGGCCGTCGTGCTGCTCAACCCGGAGGCCGTGCAGGCCGGGCCGGAGGGGGCCGGCAAGGCGGTGGAGTATCTGCGCAAGTCCTCGATGCAGCTGGCCTCGAAGATGCGGTTCGTCTCGGCCCAGCTGGTCGCCCTGCTCACGGACGGGCTCTGGCTGCGCTCGGCCGGGCACGCCAACGCGATGGCGGCGCGGCTGGCCGAGGGCGTGCGCGGGCTCGACGGCGTCACCCTCACCCAGGAGCCGGCCGCCAACCAGGTGCTGGCCGTGGTGGACCCCGCGGTGGCCGACGCCGTGCGGTGCCGGTACGCGTTCTACGACTGGGACGCCTCCCGGGACGAGGTGCGCTGGATGACCTCCTGGGACACGACCGGGGACGACGTGGACGGATTCATCGCCGCCCTGCGCTCGGCCCTGGCCGCCGCGGGGTGAGCCCCACCACGGCGCGCCGCCTGCGGATCCCCCGGGCGGGCCTTTAACGTTGACACCGTGACAGCCCTCGGCCACCATCCCGCAGAAGCACGGCGCCTCCCCGCAGAGTTCCGCGAGGCGCTCGCCGGACTGCGCCGCGCGCGGCACCGGCAGGAGGTCACCCTCGACGAGATCCCCGCCCCCGGACGGCTGGCCCCGTACGCCGTCGCGCTGGCCGCCGAGGTCCACGGCTCCTCAGAGTCCGTCCCTGCCGAGCTGGCCACCGGACGGTTCATCCTGCTGCACGACCCGGCCGGTTCCGAGGTGTGGCAGGGCACGTTCCGGGTGGTGACCTACATCCGGGCCTCGCTCGAGCTGGACCTGGGCAGCGATCCGATGGTCGGCGCCGTGGCGTGGACCTGGCTCGTGGAAGCGCTCGAGAACCACCACGCCCGCTACACCGAGGCCGGCGGCACGGCCACCCGCGTGCTCTCGGAGAGCTTCGGCGGGCTGGCCACGCGGCCGGACACCACCGACGTCGAGCTGCGCGCGTCCTGGACGCCGCAGGGCCCGGACTCGACCGAACACCTCGAGGCCTGGGCCGACATCGTCTGCGCCTTCGCCGGGCTGCCCCCGGTCCCGGACGGGGTGACGCCCCTGCCGCGCATCAGGAGGAACTGACATCACCGCAGAGACCGGCCACATCCCGGACACGACCACAGCCGAGGGCCCGGCCGAGGCTGCGGCCCCGGCTCCCCGCCTGATCACCGAGCCCGCCGGCGGGATCCCCTTCGTCACCGACACCGTACAGGAGCTGCAACGGTGCGCCCGCCTGCTGGCGGCGGGAACGGGCCCCGTGGCGGTGGACGCCGAGCGCGCCTCGGGGTTCCGCTACGGCCAGCGGGCGTTCCTGGTCCAGCTCAAGCGCGAGGGCGCCGGCATCTGGCTCATCGACCCGGAGGCCTTCGAGGACCTCGCGATCATCCAGGAGTCCCTGGCCGGGGTCGAGTGGATCCTGCACGCGGCCACGCAGGACCTGCCCTGCCTCTCGGAGCTGGGGATGTGGCCGGACCGGCTGTTCGACACGGAATTGGCGGGCCGGCTCCTCGGGCTGCCCCGGGTGGGGCTGGCCTCCGTGCTGGAACAGCTGCTCGGCGTCACGCTGGCCAAGGAGCACTCCGCCGCCGACTGGTCCAAGCGGCCCCTGCCGGAGGACTGGCTGCGCTATGCCGCGCTCGACGTCGAGCTGCTGGTGGAACTGCGCGCCGCCATGGTGGGGATGCTCGAGGACTCCGGCAAGCTCGGCTGGGCCGAGGAGGAGTTCGAGGCCATCCGCACCACTCCCCCGCCGGGTCCGCGCACGGACCCGTGGCGCCGGACCTCCGGGATGCACAAGCTGCGCCGGCCCCAGCAGCTGGCGGTGGTCCGGGAGCTCTGGGAGGCCCGGGAGGCCCTGGCCCAGAACCGGGACACCGCCCCGGGACGGCTGATCCCGGACTCGGCGATCGTCTCCGCCGCGGCCGCCCAGCCGGCCACGGTCCCGGCGCTGCTGAAGACCCCCGGCTTCCACGGCCGGGCGGCCGCCCGGGAGGCCCCCCGCTGGCTGCGGGCCATCCAGGCCGGACAGGCGGCGGCACGGACTCCCGAGGGGCTGCCTCCCCTGCACGTGCCCAGCGACGCCCCGCCGCCGCCACGGGCGTGGAAGGACCGCAACCCGCTGGCCGACCGTCGCCTGAAGACGGCCAAGGAGTGGGTGGGCAACAAGGCCGAGGAGCTGAACCTGCCCACCGAGAACCTGCTGACCCCGGACACGCTGCGCCGGGTGTGCTGGGCACCGCCGGAGACCATCGACCCGGACTCGGTGTCCGCCGCGCTGACCGGGCTCGGCGCGCGCCCCTGGCAGGTGCGGATCACCGCACCCATCATCACCGTCGCCCTGCTGGACCCGAACCCGGCGGGCTGACCGCGGCCGGGCCGCACCGAGCCCTTGCCCTCTCGGTTACTGGTCCGTAACCTGAGCACGGAGCGGCCCGTGGCCCTCCCGTCCCGGCCCCGTCCCGATCCCAGGAGCAGCATGTCCACCTCCGTCACCCCCTCACCGTCCGCCCGTCCCGGCGCATCGGACCGCTTCGAGGCCTACCGCGACCTCGCCGCCCGGTTCCCGGACGAGGTCGTCACCCGGGCCGAGGTCAGCGACGTCGCCCTGCCGGGCGAGGCGGGCACGCTGGCCCTGATCACCCTGGACAACCATGCCGGCCCGCGGCGTCCCACCACGCTGGGCCCGAACACGCTGATCGGCCTCGGCGAGGTCCTCACCCACCAGGCCGAGCGCGCCCGCGCCGGTGAGATCGCCGCCGTCGGGGTGACCGGCAAGCCGGGCTTCCTGGTCGCCGGCGCGGACCTCGGCTCCATCAAGGACCTCACCGAGCCCGACGACGGCGCGCGGCTGGCCCGGCTGGGCCACGAGGTGTACGACCTGCTCACGGAGTTCCCCGTCGCCTCCTTCGCGTTCATCAACGGCCTCGCCCTCGGCGGCGGCCTGGAGCTCGCGCTGGCCGCCCAGTACCGGACGGTCTCCTCCGGCGCGCGGGGCCTGGGCCTGCCCGAGGCGTTCATCGGGCTGGTCCCCGGCTGGGGCGGCGTGTGGAAGACGCCGCGGATCACCGGGCCGAAGGACGCGGTGACGCTGATGATCGCCAATCCGCTGCACAACAACCGGTCGATCGACGGCCGTACCGCGTACGCGATCGGCCTGGCCGACGCCCTGTTCGATCCGTCCGATGATCCGTCCGACACCACCGCGTTCGTCAACGCCTCCCTGCAGTGGGCCTCGGGCGTCGTCACCGGGGACGCCGCCACGCTGGCGGCACTCGAGGCACAGCGGGACCGGGACCGCTCGGACGCCGCCTGGGACGAGGCCATCGCCGAGGGCCGCCGGATCGTCGCGGCGAAGACGGGCGGCCACGTCCCCGCCCCGGCCAGGGTCCTGGAACTGTTCGAGGCCGGCCGCCACCGCAGCCGCGCGGAGTCCGCCGCCGCCGAGTGCCAGGCCCTGGCGGACCTGATCCAGACCCCGGAGTTCCACCACACCGTCTACGCCTTCCTGGACGTCGTGCAGAAGCGGTCCAAGAATCCCGCCGGGGCCCCCGATCCCGCGCTCGCCCGCCCGGTACGCACGGTCGGCGTCGTGGGCGCCGGGCTGATGGCCGGCCAGCTGGCCCTGCTCTTCGCCCAGCGGCTGCGCGTTCCCGTGGTGATGACGGATATCGACCAGGCCCGCGTGGACCGCGGCCTGGCCTACGTGCAGTCGCAGGCGGCCACGCTCGTCTCCCGCGGCAGGCTCTCGCCCGAGGCCGGCACCGAGCTGGCCGGGCTGATCACCGGCTCGGTGTCCAAGGACGTCTACGCGGACGCCGACTTCGTGATCGAGGCGGTCTTCGAGGAGATGGGTGTCAAGAAGCAGGTCCTGGCCGAGCTGGAGGCCATCGTCCCCGCCGACTGCATCCTCGCCACCAACACGTCCTCCCTGTCCGTCACCGGGATGGCCGCGGGCCTGGCGCACCCCGAACGGCTCGTCGGCTTCCACTTCTTCAACCCGGTCGCCGCCATGCCGCTGCTCGAGATCGTCCGCGGCCCGGCCACCACGGACCGGGTGCTGGCCACCGCCTTCGCCACGGCCCGGGACCTGGGCAAGACCGCCGTGCTCGTGCAGGACGCCACCGCCTTCGTAGTGAACCGCATCCTGCTGCGCATGATGGGCGAGGTGCAGGCCTCCTTCGACGAGGGCACCCCCGCCCACGTCGCGGACCACGCCCTCGACCCGCTGGTCCTGCCCATGACACCCTTCACCCTGCTGGCCATGGTCGGCATCCCCGTGGCCCAGCACGTCACCGAGTCCCTCAACGCCTCGTTCGGAGACCGCCGCTTCCCCGTCTCGGCCAACCTGCAGCGGCTCATCGACGCGGGCCGGACCGCCATCTGGGCCAAGGACCTGAAGGGCGACCGGATCGAGGCGGAATCCGGCGGCGCCACGGGCGAGACGATCCCGGCCGGGACCGCGGCGATGCTGGAGCAGGGCGACGCTCCGCAGGGCGCTGAGGAGCTGCTCGTGCGCGTCCAGGACGCCCTGGCCGAGGAGATCGGCCTGATGCTGGAGGAGGGCGTGGTCGCCGATGCCCGGGACATCGACCTGTGCATGATCCTCGGCGCAGGCTGGCCGATGCACCTGGGCGGCATCACCCCGTACCTGGACCACACCGGCGCCTCCGAGCGCGTCAACGGACACCGGTTCCACGGCTGAGCCGGCCCGGGCGGAT
Source organism: Micrococcus sp. (assembly GCA_029961105.1). GTDB lineage: Bacteria > Actinomycetota > Actinomycetes > Actinomycetales > Micrococcaceae > Citricoccus. The sequence continues at coordinate 127,247 of JASBVO010000012.1, forward strand.
AATGGAGGGATGACGTCCACCGCCCGGCCAGGTCCCAGCTCCCCGTCGCGCCGCCCGTCGGGTGCCATTCCCGGCCCGACGGCGGCCCCGCGCAGGGGTGCGGGTGCGGGACGTCGCGCAGGGCCCTCCTGGAGCGCGGCGCGGTGCTCGGTGCGGCCGGACTGGCCACGGTGGGCCTGGCCGGCTGCACGGACGAGCTCCGCAACCGGGACGACGCGCCCTCCCACCACGTGGGCGGCACCCCGACCCGGGCGGTGCGCACGGACCGCTTGCCCGTGGGCACCTCCGCGTCGGTGTTGGTGGAGGGGCGCACCCTGCTGCTGCGGCGCGAGACGGAGGACGTGGTCCATGCGTTCTCGGCGGTCTGCACCCACCAGGGCTGCACGGTGGCGCCGGTCACCGAAGGCGGCCGGGACGTCTTCGCGTGCCCGTGCCACGGGTCCCACTTCGCGGTGGAGACCGGAGTGCCCTTCGGCGGCCCGGCCCGGAAGCCGCTGACCGAGTTCACCGCGGCCGTGGACGGCGACTGGGTGGTGGTGACCCTCTAGGGACGCCGGCGGCGGGGCTACTGCCCGGCACCCGGCCGCCGCGGTGGGTTGACGATGACCTCGCGGCGGTTCGGATCCCACTGCGGCTGCTCGGCCTTGCGCTGCGGATAGTAGGAGAACCGCCACCACAGCCAGACCGCGGGCCCGATGACCGGTAGCAGGAACATCGCGAAGGCCCACGGGATCCGCCGGGCCGGATCCAGGGGGGACCGCGACAGGGACGCCAGGGCGGCCACCAGCATCCCCACGACGACGACGGCCACCACCCACATCAGGGCCTCGACCATCAGAACAGCGCGACCTTCGGCACCGCCGGAAAGATCTCGTCCAGCTCGGCTCGCTCGGCCGCCGTCGGCACCCAGCGCACGGCCCCGGCGTTCTGGCGCACCTGCTCGGGGCGGGTGGCCCCGGCGATCACCGAGGCGACCGGCTCCTGGGCGGCCAGCCACGAGAAGGCCAGGTCCACCTCGGTCAGCCCGCGTTCCCGGGCGAAGTCGCCGTAGCGCCGCAGCTGGTCCAGGTCGGCGTCCCGGACCATGTGCGTGCGGGTGTGGGAGAGCCGGGAGCCCGCCGGGGCGGACCCGGACGAGTACTTGCCGGTCAGCATCCCGTTGGCCAGCGGGAAGTAGGGCAGCACGCCCAGCCCGTAGGCCCGGGCCGCCGGCAGCACCTCGAGCTCGGCGCGGCGGTCCAGCAGGTTGTAGTGGTTCTGGGCGGAGACGAACCGCTCGGTGCCCAGCTCCCGGGCCACGAACTCGGCCTCGGCGATCTGCCAGCCGGCCCGGTTCGAGTGCCCGACGTAGCGCACCTTGCCGGAGCGGACCAGGTCGTCCAGGGCGGAGAGCGTCTCCTCGATCGGCGTGGCCTCGTCCGGGGTGTGGAACTGGTACAGGTCGATCCAGTCCGTGCCCAGCCGCCGCAGGGACGCCTCCACCGCCTGGACGATGTACCGCCGGGAGCCGCGCGCCCCGAAGTCCGGGCCGTTGGCCCCGCCGGCGTCCAACCCGAACTTCGTGGCCAGCACGACCTCGGCCCGGCGGGTGCCGAGCGCGGCCCCGAGGCGCTCCTCGCTCAGCCCGGCGGTGGCTCCGTAGGTGTCCGCCACGTCGAACAGGGTCACCCCGGCGTCCAGGGCGGCGTGCACGACGGCGTCCGTCCCGTCCTGCTCCAGGGTGGCGGTGCCGGGGCGGCCGAGGTTGTTGCAGCCGAGGCCGACGACGGAGACGGTCAGCCCGGAACGGCCGAGGCGTCGGTACTGCATGTCAGGGGTCCTTCCGAGGACGGTGGATCAGGCGGAGGTGGTCACGCGCGAGGCCTGCACGCCGGCGAGCCGGGCCGCGGCCGGAACCTCGTCGGCGGCCTTGCGCCGGTGTGGGGTGGCCACCTCGAAGACGACCTGTCCGGACTCGACCCGCTCGGCGACGACCTCGCCCAGCCCGCGCCAGGCCAGCTGGTTCGTCAGCTCACCCCGCAGCTTCACCACCAGTCCGCGCTCGACCGCCGTCGGCTCGGCGCCCTTCAGGCGATACGCCACCTGGAGCCGGTCCAGTTCCTCGGCGGGCAGCTCGGCGAAGCCGTCCTCTGCGCACTGAGCGGCGAAGCCGGCGAGCAGCTCCTCACCGGCCTCGTCGTCCGCGACCTTCTCGGCCGACGTCGTGCCGGTGGAGCCCACGCGGCCGTGGTGGACGACAACCTCACCGCTGCCCGGGGCGAACCAGGCCTCCCGGTAGTCCAGGCGGGACTGTCCGGCGTCCTCGCTGCGCCGGTAGGTGCGAACGATGCTCATGAGTGGCCCTCCGTCGTCGGGATCGGGCCGGTGTCCTGGCCCGTGAGTGGACGCGCGAACGGCACCTTGGTGCCGAGGACCTGCGCGACGGTGTCGTGGGCGACCTGGCGGGCCGTCAGGCCGGTGCGCTCCAGCACCTGCTCCCGGCTGCCGTGGGCCAGGAACTCCACGGGCAGGCCGACCTCGTTCAGGGCGGTGTCCACGCCGTGGGCGCGCATCTCCTGCCGGATCCGGGAGCCGACGCCGCCGGCCCGCACCCCGTCCTCGAGGCAGACCACGATCCGGTGGTCCGCGGCCATCTCGATGACCGAGCGGTGCACCGGCAACACCCACCGGGGGTCGATCACGGTGGCGGAGATGCCCTGGGCGGCCAGTCGGGCGGCCACGTCCAGGCCCAGCTCGGCCAGGGCGCCCACGGCGACGATCAGCACGTCGCGCTCGGCCCCGGGCTCCTCGGAGGCGGCGCCCAGGCGCAGCAGCACGTCCACGCCGTCGTCGAGGCGTTCCAGGGCGGCGATCTCCGGGCCGACCGAGCCCTTGGAGAACCGCACCACGGTCGGGGCGTCCTCCACGGCCACGGCCTCGCGCAGTTCCTCGCGGAGCCGTTCCGCGTCCCGCGGCGCGGCGATCCGCAGCGAGGGCACGGACTGCAGCAGCGCCAGGTCCCACATGCCGTGGTGGCTGGGCCCGTCCGGCCCGGTGACGCCGGCACGGTCCAGCACGAAGGTCACGCCGGCGCGGTGCAGTCCGACGTCCATCAGCACCTGGTCGTAGGCGCGGTTGAGGAACGTGGCGTAGACGGCGACCACCGGGTGCAGTCCGCCGAAGGCCATGCCGGCGGCGGAGGTCACCGCGTGCTGTTCGGCGATGCCGACGTCGTAGACCCGCTGCGGGTGCTTCTCGGCCATCTGGCCCAGGCCGACGGGGATCTTCATCGCGGCGGTGATGGCCACGATGTCCTGGCGCTCGTCGGCGATCCTCACGATCTCGTCGCCGAACACGGAGGTCCAGGACGGTCCGGAGCTGGAGGCCACCGGCTCGCCGGTCTCCGGGTCGATCCGCCCGATCGCGTGGAACTGGTCGTCCTCATGGGCGACCGCCGGGGCGTAGCCGTGGCCCTTCTCCGTCATGGCGTGGACGATGACCGGGCCCTCGTAGTTGCGCGCATCAGCCAGGGCCTCCTCGAGCTCGTCCTGGTCGTGCCCGTTGATGGGACCGATGTACTTCATCCCGAGGTCCTCGAAGAGCCCCTGCGGCGCCCACCAGTCCTTGATGCCCTTCTTCGTGGCGTGCAGGGAGCGGTAGACGAAGCGTCCGGCCGCACCGGAGGTCTGCAGCCGGCCCTTCCAGAAGTCGAGGGTGTCCTCGTAGGTGCGGTGGGTGCGCAGCTTGTCCAGGAAGGCGCGGCGCAGGGCGGAGAGCTGGTTCGCCAGGCCCCCGACGGTGGGCGCGTAGGACCGGCCGTTGTCATTGACCACGATCACCACGCGGCGGTCCCGGTCCGCGGCGATGTTGTTGATGGCCTCCCAGGCCATGCCGCCGGTCAGCGCGCCGTCGCCGATCACGGCGACCACGTAGCGGTCCCCCTCACCGCGCAGGGTCCAGGCGCGGGAGATGCCGTCCGCCCAGGACAGGGAGGAGGAGGCGTGTGAGGACTCGACGACGTCGTGCACCGACTCGCCCCGGTCGCCGTAGCCGGAGAGCCCGCCCTGCTGGCGCAGCGTGGAGAAGTCCTGGCGCCCGGTGACGAGCTTGTGCACGTACGACTGGTGTCCGGTGTCGAAGATCACCGCGTCCCGCGGCGAGTCGAACGTCCGGTGGATCGCCAGGGTCAGCTCGACCACCCCGAGGTTGGGGCCGAGGTGGCCGCCGGTCCGGGAGACGTTGGCGATCAGGAAGGTCCGGATCTCCTCCGCCAGCCTGCGGACCTGGCCGGGGGTGAGCCTGCTGAGGTCCTGGGGTGAACGGATGGTTTCGAGAAGGCCCACGGGCAGGCGGTCCTTTCGGCCGGAGTCAGGGATGTCGGGGGTGACGGTGCCCCCTACGATACCGTGCGGTCAGCGCCGGTGTGTCCGGGCCGGCGTCGGGCCCGCGCGGCGCGTCCCGGCGGCGGCGCGCCCGCGCCAGACGACGACGGGCCGGGACCGAAGTGGGGTCCCGGCCCGTCCGGTGACTCACGTCACCGCGCGGTCAGCGCTGCGGTCACTTCGCGGCGATCTGGCGCAGCACGTACTGCAGGATGCCGCCGTTGCGGAAGTAGTCGGCCTCACCGGGGGTGTCGATGCGGACGACCGCGTCGAACTCGGTGACCGTGCCGTCCTCGGCGGTGGCGGTGACCTTGACGGTCTTCGGGGTGGTGCCCTCGTTCAGGGCGGTGATCCCGGTGATCGCGAAGGTCTCGGTGCCGTCCAGGCCCAGGGAGTCCGCGGACTGGCCCTCGGGGAACTGCAGCGGCAGCACGCCCATGCCGATGAGGTTCGAGCGGTGGATGCGCTCGAAGGACTCGGTGATGACGGCCTTGACGCCGAGCAGTGCGGTGCCCTTGGCAGCCCAGTCACGGGACGAGCCGGAACCGTACTCCTTGCCGGCCAGCACCACCAGCGGGGTCCCGGCGGCCTGGTAGTTCTGGGCGGCGTCGTAGACGTAGGCCTGCGGGGCGCCGTCCTGGGTGAAGTCGCGGGTGAAGCCGCCCTCGACGCCGTCCAGCAGCTGGTTCTTGATGCGGATGTTCGCGAAGGTGCCGCGGATCATCACCTCGTGGTTGCCGCGCCGGGAGCCGTAGGAGTTGAAGTCCTTGCGCTCCACGCCGTTGGCCAGGAGGTACTTGCCCGCCGGGGTGTCCGACTTGAAGGAACCGGCCGGGGAGATATGGTCGGTGGTCACCGAGTCGCCCAGCTTCAGCAGCACGCGGGCGCCCTCGATGTCCTGGACCGGCTCCGGGGAGGCCTGCATGCCCTCGAAGTACGGGGGCTTGCGGACGTAGGTGGAGTTCGGATCCCACTCGAAGGTGTCGCCCTCGGGGGTCTCCAGGGCCCGCCAGCGCTCGTCACCGTCGAAGATGGTCCCGTACTGGTGGGTGAACATCTCCGTGTCGATCGAGGCGTCGATGATCTGCTGGACCTCCGTCGGGTCCGGCCAGATGTCCTTGAGGAAGACGTCGTTGCCCTCGGAGTCCTGGCCCAGCGGGTCGTTCTCGAAGTCGAAGTCCATGGTGCCTGCCAGGGCGTAGGCGACCACCAGCGGCGGGGAGGCCAGGTAGTTCATCTTCACGTCCGGGTTGATGCGGCCCTCGAAGTTGCGGTTGCCCGAGAGCACCGAGGTGACGGAGAGGTCCTGCTCCTGGATCGCCTGCGAGATCTCCGGCTCCAGCGGGCCGGAGTTGCCGATGCAGGTGGTGCAGCCGTAGCCGACGATGTGGAAGCCGAGGGCCTCCAGCGACGGGATCAGGCCGGACTTCTCGTAGTAGTCGGTGACCACCCGGGAGCCCGGGGCCACGGAGGTCTTGACCCACGGCTTGGAGGTCAGGCCCTTCTCGACGGCATTGCGCGCCAGGACGGCGGCGGCCATCATCACGGAGGGGTTGGAGGTGTTGGTGCACGAGGTGATCGAGGCGATCGACACCGCGCCGTGGTCCAGCTCGAACTGGCGCCCGTCCTCCATGGTGACCGGCACGGTCTTGGACGGACGGCCCTCGCCGGCCTCGTCCTCCTCCGCGTAGTTGTGGATGTCCTTGCGGAACTGGTCCTTGGCGTCGGTCAGCTCGATGCGGTCCTGCGGACGCTTCGGGCCCGAGATCGACGGGACGACGGTGCCCAGGTCCAGCTCGAGGTACTCGGAGTACTGGATCTCGGAGGACGGGTCGTGCCAGAGGCCCTGCTCCTTGGTGTAGGCCTCGACGAGGGCGATGTTCTCCTCGGAGCGGCCGGTCAGGCGCAGGTAGTCCAGGGTGACCTGGTCGATCGGGAACATGGCGGCGGTGGAGCCGAACTCCGGGGACATGTTGCCGATGGTGGCGCGGTTGGCCAGCGGCACGGAGCCGACGCCCTCGCCGTAGAACTCGACGAACTTGCCCACCACGCCGTGCTGGCGCAGCATCTCGGTGATGGTCAGCACCACGTCGGTGGCGGTGGCGCCGGCGGGAATGGAACCGGTCAGCTTGAAGCCCACGACGCGCGGGATCAGCATGGACACCGGCTGGCCGAGCATGGCGGCCTCGGCCTCGATGCCGCCGACGCCCCAGCCCAGCACGCCCAGGCCGTTGACCATGGTGGTGTGGGAGTCGGTGCCGACGCAGGAGTCCGGGTAGGCGCGCAGGACGCCGTCGACCTCACGGGTCATCACGGTGCGGGCGAGGTTCTCGATGTTGACCTGGTGGACGATGCCCATGCCCGGGGGGACGACCTTGAAGTCGTCGAACGCGGTCTGGCCCCAGCGCAGGAACTGGTAGCGCTCACCGTTGCGCTGGTACTCGATCTCCATGTTCCGCTCCACGGCGTGGTCGTTGCCGAAGGAGTCGATCTGCACGGAGTGGTCGATGACCAGCTCGGCCGGGGCGAGCGGGTTCACGCGCGTCGGGTCGCCGCCGAGGTCCTTGATGGCCTCGCGCATGGTGGCCAGGTCCACGATGCAGGGGACACCGGTGAAGTCCTGCATGATGACCCGGGCCGGGGTGAACTGGATCTCCGTGTCCGGCTGGGCGTTCGGATCCCACGAGGCGAGCGCCCGGACGTGGTCGGCGGTGATGTTGGCACCGTCCTCGGTGCGGAGCAGGTTCTCCAGCAGGACCTTCAGGGAGTAGGGCAGCTTCTCGGCACCCTCCACCTTGCTGAGCCGGAAAATCTCGTACTCGGCTCCATTGACGTCCAGGACGCCCTTGGAGCCGAAGCTGTCAACAGTAGTCACGGAGGACTCCTCTTCCCGCCCTGCGTCAGGGCGATTGGCCGGTCTTGAGTGCCATCGCCGCGCCTTCCGGACCTCCCGGCACCGCGTACGGGCGGTGCCGGACCGGTGGCCACGGCCAAGTGCCGGTCCCGTGACGACATCGTCACAGGGGGCTCGCCGACCATCCTATCCCCATGGGCGGCCTATCATCCGTCGTTTCACGGGCAGTGACACGGCATCTTGACACCCCGTCAGGGTTTCCTGACACCACGTGCGCGCCCGGTGCGTCAGCGCCGCACCAGCAGGGCGACCGACTCCATGTGGTGGGTGTCGGGGTACAGGTCGTAGACGTCCGCGGTCTCCACGGACCAGCCGGCCTGGTTCAGCAGCCCCAGGTCCCGGGCGAAGGAGGCGGGGTCGCAGGAGACGTACACGATGCGCTTCGGGTCCAGCCGGTGGATGCGCTCCACGGCGGTCTTTCCGGCGCCGGCCCGCGGTGGGTCCAGCACCACGGTGTCCACGCGCCGCCCGCCCAGGCCGCAGGCCGCCACCGAGGCCGCGGGATCCTTCAGCCAGCCGCCCAGGACGCGGTCGGTCAGGCCGTTGAGAACGGCGGCCTGCTCCACCCCGTGCAGGTTGCGCCGGGCGTCCCGGCTGGCCCCCGGGGAGGCTTCCACGGACAGCACCAGCCCCCGCGTCCCGACGGCGTCGGCCAGGTACGCGGTGAAGAGGCCTGCGCCGGCGTACAGGTCGGCGATGACCTCGCCGGGCTGCGGGGCCGCGGCCTCCAGGACGGCGTCCACCAGCATCTGGGGGGCCGCCCGGTGGACCTGCCAGAATCCGTCGCCGGTGATCCGGTAGGTCTTCCTGCCGCCGATCCGGGACTCCACGACCTCCTGCGTCCAGGTGCGGCCGCGCAGCCGGTGGAGCGAGGGACGGTCCCCGGGCCTCTCCGGCGGGACCGCCAGGACCACGGAGGTCCCCTCCGGCAGCCGGCCCGTCTGGCGGTGCATCCGGCCGCCGAGCTGGGCGAGGTCGGCGCCCTCGACCGGGGTCAGCACCACGAGCGAGGCCTGGCCGTCCGCGGGGGTGGCCACCTCCACGCGGTCGATGCCCGTGAGGTCGAGCTCCCACAGCTTCAGGGCGTCCAGGCCGGGGACGCCCAGCGGCATGTTCCGCACCGGGACCAGCACGGTGGAGCGGTGGGCGTGCATCGCCAGCCTGCCAGTGCGCGTCACGGCGAAGGAGTTGCGGGTGCGCCAGTGCAACCCCGAGGGGTCGTCTCCCGGGGCGCCGGTCACGTGGACGTCGAGCTGGATGCCGGCGATCCGGGCCACCGTGTCCCGGAACACCTGCGCCTTGAGCCGGCGCTGGTGCGGCAGCACGATGTGCCCGAACTCCGCCCCGCCCACCGGCAGGCGTCCGGCGGCATGGGCGCGCAGCGAGTCCGCGAGCTTCCACTGGTGGGTACGCCGGAACTCGGACGACTGCAGGACCTCGACGGCGTCGGCACGCCAGTACCGGGCCCCCTCCCCCGCCTCGGTGACGAGGGCCCGCACCACCTCACCGGGGATGGCGTGGCGGACGAAGACCACCCGCCCGTCGTAGCGGGCCACGCAGTGGCCGCCGTGGGCCATGGGCCCGGCCTCGAGTTCGAGCATCTGGGGCACGTCGTAGGCGCCGGAATCTTCGTCGACGGGCCGGAGGGCCCCCTCGATCCTGCTGGTATCCCGGGTACTGGTCATCCTCGCCGTCCTCCTCAGCGGTCGTGGGCCCCCGCGTCCAGACGACCGGTCTCCTCGACCGTCGACGCGTTGCCCTTGACCTCAGACTGTACTGGCCCGGGTCCACTCTCCGGCCGGGTGGAGACGGATTCAGGTAGCGGACGCGTATGGCCATCCGTTCCCTGCGTGCGGGAAAGCTGCCACGGTACCGATGCGACCATCACCCCGGGCTCGCGGTGCAGTCGTTCCTTGATGCGCTGGGTGGTGCGGTTGTGCAGCAGGGACTGCCAGCCGTGGGCCACGACGTACTCGGGGATGTAGACCACCACCAGGTCCCGGGGGGAGCTCCGGCGCAGCGTCCTCAGGTGGCGGATCAGCGGCTCGGCCATCTCCCGGTACGGGGAGGCCAGCACGGTGACCGGGACGGGCAGCTCGAGCCGGTCCCACTCGGCGAGCAGCTTCCGGGTGGTGCCCTTGTCCAGGTCCACCACCACCGCCTCGAGGCTGGACGGCCGCGACGCGCGGGCGTAGGCCAGGGCACGCAGCGTGGGACGCTGCACGCTCATCACCAGGACCATGGCGTGCACGCGGGAGGGCAGCGCCCGGGCGTCCTCGGCTGGTGTGAGGTCGAGCTCGGCGGCGACGGCGTCGTAATGGGCCCGGATGCGGGCCATGAAGAACACCATGACCGCGATGGCCAGCAGGGCCACCCAGGCGCCCTGGCTGAACCGGGTGACCAGGACCACCACGGCGACCAGTGCCGTCACGGCGAAGCCCACCAGGTTCACCGCCCGCCGGAAGCGCACCGCCTGGCGCTGCCGGCCTCCTGGGGTGTGGACGAGCTGGCGGGTCCAGTGCCGCACCATGCCCAGCTGGCTGACCGTGAAGGACAGGAACACGCCGATCACGTACAGCTGGACCAGCAGGGCCGTCTGGGCCTGGAACGCCGTCACCAGGGCCAGCGCCGCCAGGGTGAGCAGCGCGATCCCGTTGGTGTAGCCGAGCCGGTCACCGCGGGTGAGCAACTGGCGGGGCAGATAGGCGTCCCGGGCCAGCCGGGAGGTCAGCTCCGGGAAGGACTTGAACGCGGAGTGCCCGGCGAGCAGTAGCAGGACGGCCACCAGCAGCACCAGCGCCCCGGCCAGGATCCCGCCGTGGCCCAGCACGGCGTTGGCGAGCTGGGCGAGCACCGGGTTCTGGACGTAGTCCGCGGGGACCTCGCCGCCCCCGGCGGTCCGCAGGGTGGCCGGGTCCAGGACGAACACCACGCCCGTGCGGTCGGCCAGGTACATCACCCCCAGCGTGGAGGCCCCGGCGATCAGCCCCATGGCCAGCATGACGAACCGGGCGGTCCCGATCCGCGGCTGTGCCATGGCGTCCACGTTGGCGGCGGGCACCTCCACGCCGGTGGCCAGCGCCGACCCGGACGAGAAGGCCCGCACCGCCAGGACCGCCAGGGCCAGTCCGCCCAGTCCCTGCGCGAACGCCGGGTCCGGGACGGGCTCCACGTCCGCCGACCGGGCCTCGCCGAGCGTGCCGGTGAAGTCCTGGACCAGCCCGCTGACCAGCATCCCGAACAGCAGGGCCAGGAACAGGTAGACCAGCACGGCGGGGAGCAGCCGTCCGCGGCCGGCGCCGCGGACGTTGGCGATGGCCAGGATCACGACGCCGGCCACCGCCACCCAGGGTTCGGCCCCGATGAGCGCGGGGAACACGGCCGCCAGGTAGTGCGCCATGGCCGCCACCGAGACGGCCACCGTGAACACCAGGTCCAGCATCATGGCCGCCCCGACGGTGACCCCGGCCCAGGGCCCGAGGTTGGCGCGGGTGATCGCGTAGTCCCCGCCGCGGGGATAGGCGCTGATGGACACCCGGTAGGACAGCACGATCAGCAGCATCACGGCCACGACCACCAGCCCGATGTCCGGCCCCAGGGCCAGTGCGGCGGTGCCGCCCAAGGCGAGGGTCAGCAGGATCTCGTCCGGCGCGTAGGCGACCGAGGACAGGGCATTCGCGGAGAACACCGGCAGCGCAACGGCGCGCCCGAGGGGGCGGCTGCGCAACCGCTCGGTGTCGTAGGGCCGGCCGACGAGCAGTCGGCGGAACGCCTCCAGGATCCTGGCCACGGCTCAACGGTACATCCGGTCACGCCGCCACGAGGTCGCGTGGCACACTGGACTCGCCGCCACGCCGGCGGTGTCCTGGAGCAGGAGGGGAGCCAGATGGCCCACTACGTGATCATGGGGTGCGGCCGGGTCGGGTCGTCCCTGGCCCTCACCCTGGAGCGGGGCGGGCACTCGGTGGCCGTCGTGGACCAGGACGAGCACGCCTTCCGCCGCCTCGGACGGCAGTTCGGCGGGCAGCGGGTGACCGGCGTGGGCTTCGACCGTGACGCCCTGGCGCGGGCCCGGATCCAGGAGGCCTATGCCTTCGCGGCCGTGTCCTCGGGGGACAACTCGAACATCATCGCCGCCCGGGTGGCCCGGGAGACCTTCGGCGTGGAGCACGTGGTGGCCCGGATCTATGACCCCGGCCGGGCCGAGATCTACCAGCGGCTGAGCATCCCCACCGTGGCCGCGGTCCGCTGGTCCACGGACCAGGTGCTGCGGCGCATCCTGCCGGACACCGACCTGGCCGGGGACTTCCGCGATGCCTCCGGGCGCATCGTCATGGCCGAGGTGCGCGTCTCCCCGGACTGGATCGGCCGGCCCCTGGCGGAGCTGGAGGCGCAGGCCCGGGTGCGGATCGCCTTCGTCACCCGGTTCGGCGAGGGCATCGTCCCGGATGCCGGCACCCTCTACCAGCAGGGCGATATCCTGCACGCCGTGATGGACGTGACCGGGCAGGACGATGCCGAGCGGATCCTGGCCGCCGGGCCGGGCCAGGACGCCGGGCCGGACGGCCAGGACGGGGGCCGGCCGTGAAGGTGGTGATCGCCGGGGCCGGCGCCGTCGGGTCGTCCATCGGCCGCGAGCTGCTGGCCAACGGGCACGAGGTGCTCCTCGTGGACGAGAAGCCGGAGGTGGTGACGCGGTCCGGCCTGCGCGGGGTGAAGTGGCTGATGGGCGACGCCTGCGAACTGGCGGTCCTGAAGGAGGCACACCTCGAGAGCGCGGACGTCCTGGTGGCCGCCACCGGTGATGACAAGGCGAACCTCGTGGTGTCACTGCTGGCGAAGTCCGAGTTCGGCGTCGGCCGGACCGTGGCGCGGGTCAACAACCCGAAGAACGACTGGCTCTTCGACGAGTCCTGGGGCGTGGACGTGGCGGTGTCCACGCCGCGCATCATGACCGCGCTGGTCGAGGAGGCCGTGGAGACCGGGGACCTGGTGCGGCTGCTGACGCTGCGCTCGGGCAGCACCACGCTGGTGGAGTTCACCGTCCCGGCCGGTCACTGGGCACAGGGGCGCCGGCTGGGTTCGGTGTCCTGGCCGGCGGACGTCTCCGTGGTGACGATCATCCGGGACACCCGGCCCATCACCCCCAGTGACGATGACGTGATGGAGGTGGCCGACGAGCTGTTCTTCCTGGCCAGCGAGGAGTCCGAGGCCCGGCTGCGGGACCTGCTGGTGCCCGAGGAGGAGCGGCAGGCCCGGGCCGCCCGCCGCTCCCGCCGCGGCCCGGTGCGTGATCAGGCCGCGGCGGAGGGTCCCTGACCCGGATGCTCCAGGCGGTGCTCATCCGCCGGCGAGCGGCCGGGCGCCGCGGAGACCAGCCAGCCGAGCCACAGGGCCAGCGCGTAGAGGGGCAGGCCCATCACCAGGCGCGCCGTGCCCAGCGCCGTCAGCAGCTCGGCGGCATACAGCGGCACCTGCACGACGAGCCGCAGGCCCAGCGCCGCGACCAGGAACCAGGTCGCCAGGGCGTAGCGCCGCCGTCGTCGCGGATCCTTCTGCCAGCCCAGGCCCTCATGGCGGATGATGCCGAAGACCAGGCCGAGCAGGGGCCAGCGCACCAGCACGGAGACGGACAGCACCAGGACATAGACCGCGTTGGTGAAGAAGCCCCAGACGTAGAAGTCCCGGGCCTCCCCCGTGTTCAGGGCTACCACCACGCACAGCGCGACGGCGGCCAGGCCGGCCAGTGCCTGCATCGGGCTCTGCCGCTGGACGAGCCGGATGATGCTGAAGACCGCGGCGACCGCCACGGCGGCGATGCCGGCACCCCACAGGTCCTGGCTGGCGACGAAGGCCACCAGGAACACCGCCGAGGGCAGCACGGACTCAAGCAGCCCCCGCCATCCGCCGATGGTCGCCAGCACGTCCAGGGACCCGTCATCGGTGGTCGCCGCCACGGAGCCCACCCGGCGCAGCGCCGCGTCCAGCGGGTCCACCGGCCCCCCGGACTCTTCAGGGATGTCCCGGGGTCCGGGGTCAGTCATGATGCACACCTGCCAGCAGTTCGTAGCGCGGGTTGAAGACGGTGGGGACCCCGTCATGGTCTGCCCGGAAGCCCTCGACGTGCAGCCACCGGCCGGGCTCGATCCCGGGCACGGAACGCTGCCCGATCCAGACGAGCCGGATCCGCTCACCGGACACGGACACCTGGCCGGGCCCGGCGGGCTCGGTCACGAGGTCGGCGGCGAAACGGGCCGGGCCGTCACGGCCGGGACGCCGGACGTCGTCGACCATGCCGTCCAGGCGCACGACGGCGCCGTGGGGCTCCCCCGGTCCGGTGGCACCGATCAACGGACCTCCGTGATCTCCGGACCGCGCTCCGGCGGCCGCTGGGTCGCAGCCTGCTGGCCCGCCGCGTCCGGCTGGCCGCGGCGCACCGGCCGGAGGTTCTCCGGAGGCGTCAGCGGGAGCAGTTCCCGCGGCGGGTGCGGATCCTCCCCGCGCCTCACCACGATCCGGGAGAACACGTCGTCGATGGGGCCGGAGGACTCCTCCTTGAAGGCGGCCTCGCCCCCGACCACGCCGCGGAGGAACCAGCGCGGGCCGTCGACGCCGAGGAACCGGGCGACTCGCCAGCCGGGGCTGCCGTCGGGCATCTTCGCGGGGATCCGGGCCAGCACCTCGGTGCCGAACGGCCCCTGCCGCTCCCCCACCTGGGCGTTCTCGGTGGCCGCCACGGACTGGAGGATCTCCGCCCGGATCTCGTCCCAGATCCCGCCGGAGCGGGGCGCGGCGAAGGCCTGGACCTGCAGGGAGGACTGGCCCAGGGCCAGGGTGGTGCCGATGATCCGCTTCGTGGAGTCCTCGACGTCCAGGCGCACCTTCAGGTCCTTCACGATCGGCACCCGCAGCGAGCCGAGGTCGATGTATCCGTCCAGCCCGGGCCGCTCGGAGACGTCGAAGGGACCGGTCGGGGAGGAATCACCCGACTCGCGGTCGCGGTCGTCCCGGAGCTCCTCCGGGAGGGTCACCGTCTCGATCTTGACGTTCCGGTTCCGGCCGAAGATCATCGCCCTGCCTGCCTCTCTTCCGTCACGCATCTGAAGTCACCTCGTGCCCGCGGGTCAGCGCCCGTGGACGCGGCCAGTCCAGCTTAGGTCAGTCCTGGTGGGCCGACGAACGATCGCACCCGGTGGGGCCTCACGAGCCGCCGGTGGACCCGAAGCCGCCGGTGGACCCGAACCCGGCCGCGCCGCGGTCGGAGGCCGGCAGCTCGTCCACCGCCACGAACCGCGCCTGGGCCACGCGCTGGATGACCAGCTGCGCGATCCTGTCGCCCCGGCGCAGCCGGATCGGCTGCGAGAGATCGGTGTTCAGCAGGGGCACCTGGATCTCGCCGCGATAGCCCGCGTCAATGGTCCCCGGGGAGTTGACCAGGCTCAGGCCGTGGCGGGCGGCCAGGCCGGAGCGGGGATGGACGAGGCCGACGAAGCCCTCCGGCAGGGCCAGGGCGACGCCCGTCGGCACCAGGGCGCGGGCGCCGGGGGCAAGCTCCACGTCCACCGTGGTGCGCAGGTCCGCCCCGGCGTCCCCGGGCAGCGCATAGGAGGGCGGCTCGATGCCGGCGTCGAGCATCCTCAGGGCCACGTCCGGGCGGTCGACGGCGGAGGCGTGCGTGCTGGTCTCGGCTGGCTGATTCACGGGCGCCACTGTACCGGACCGGGAGTTTTGCGAATCCGGAGGCCAAACGTGGGATTCTTGGAGGCATGCACGATTCCTCCTCCGCCTCCCCCGCCGACTCCGGGGCGCGCGCCGCCGACTCCTCCGTCCGCTATGAGGAGCGCTTGCACCCGTCGGGGTGGATCTGGCTCGTCGCGGTGATGATCTCCGGGCTGTCCGTCCTGGTCTTCGTCCCGATCGGACTGGAGGTCGGCCTGGTGGCGGCCGCCGTCGTCTTCATCGTCATCGCCGTCCTGCTGCGGGCCTCCACCCCGCGGATCGTGGTGACGGACACGACCCTGCAGGTCGGCCGGGCCGGGATCGAGCGCGCGTACGTGGGCGAGGTGACCGGCTACCGCCGGGATGACGCCACCCACCAGCGGGGTCCCGCCCTGCACGGGCTGGCCTTCCTGTGCATCCGCGGCTGGATCGATCCGGTGGTGCGTATCCAGATCACCGACGAGCGGGACCGCACCCCCTACTGGCTGACCAGCACCCGGTATCCGGAACGCCTCGTGGCCGCCCTGGGCGGGACCATGGCACGGGACGCGGAGGACGCCGGCGACTGACGCCCGGGGGGCGCCCACGGGGCACCCACGGCCGCGGACAACTCAGGCCGGCCAGGATGACCTGGCCGGCCTGTCGCGTGCTTCGGGTATGCCGCGGGGCGCGGCGGCGGGGTGAGGGGTGCCGATCAGCCTTCGCAGTCGGTGCAGTAAAGCATGCCGTTCTTCTCCTTGGCGACCTGGGACCGGTGGCGGACCAGGAAGCAGGAGGCACAGGTGAACTCATCGGCCTGGGCGGGAAGCACCCGGACCATCAGCTCCTCACCGGACAGGTCGGCACCGGGAAGCTCGAATCCCTCGGCGGCCTCGGCCTCGTCTTCATCGACCACCGCGGACTGGGTGTCCGTGCGGCGGTTCTTCAATTCCTCGATCGAGCTCTCGGACAGCTCGTCGTCGTTCTTGCGTGGCGCGTCGTAATCGGTGGCCATAATGGGGTGTGTTCACGCTCCGCTGATGTGGCCGGGGAGACCGACCGTGGGTGGGATGTTGAGATAGGGAGGCCGGAACCGCTTCGGAACCGGCCGGACTGACCGGTCTGGCCGGCCACGTGATACCGGTCCGCGGGGCTTTTCCGACCCCTCGCCGGTCTGCACGTCGGTGAGATTGTTCCCTACGCGGGGGCGAAATCAAAATCGCTGTGAGCGTACAGTGGTGAGCAGGGCGGACGGATCCACGCCACACCGGGACCATCGTCGTGCGCGGCCACCGGAATCGTGGCAAAGTCAATCAGGGACCGACCCATACGTCCGCCGCGTGGGCTGCCGGGGACGTCCCGGACCGACCCAAGCCGATCGTGGAGGACGAACATGCAGGAGCTCCGTCTCGTTGGTGTCCAGGAGGACGGCGGGCACCTGTTGCTGAGCAACGAGGACGGCGAGGAGTTCTCCCTCCCGGTGACCGACGCCCTGAGGGCGGCGGCCACCCGTCCGATCGGCCGGCCCTCGGCCAAGGCGGCAGACGCCGCCGAAGGCGTGATGACGCCCCGTGACATCCAGGCCCGCATCCGTGCCGGCGCCACCGCCGAACAGGTGGCCGCCGCCTCCGGGGTCGACCTGGAGCGGGTCCGCAAGTACGAGGGACCGGTGCTGGCCGAGCGCGACTGGATCGCCCACCAGGCGCGCCAGGTCGAGGTCGCCGCGCCGCAGCCCGGACACGACCTCTACCGCGGAACGTTCGGCGAGAACCCGGCGCTGCTCGGAGACATGGTGCGTCACCGGCTGGCCGCCCTCGGCATGGACACGACCACGGCTCACTGGGACGCCTGGCGGATGGATGACGGCACCTGGACCGTCAGCCTCGACTTCTCCACCGAGGGGGCGGAATCGGCCATCGGTGACCAGCCCCCCGCGCTGTGGTCCTTCCGTCCCAGCAGCAGGCACCTCGACAACCGGAACCGCTGGGCCCAGGTGCTCTCCGAGCTGGACCCGCTGGACGGCGCCTTCGGCGCCCGCCGGCTCGCCGCCGTCGGGGACCGGCCCTTCAACGTGGAGGAGGACGACGCCGGCCCGGCCCCGGCGCCCGTCACCCGCGGGCCCCGCCCGGCCGTGGACCAGGACTCGCAGGACGAACTGCTGGACGTGCTGAGGGCCCGCCGCGGCCAGCGCCTCGGCGTCGACGAGGAGGGCGACGACGAGCTGGCCCTGATGCTGACCCGGGACGAGCATGCCCAGCCGTCCCCGCAGCGCCCCCGCCTCACCGTGGCCGCCGCCCCGGACGACGACGCGTCGGACACCGGGCGGCGGGACGACGACGGCCCCGTGGATTCCGCCGCGGACGGCTGGGTCGAGGTCTGGGATGAGGACGACGAGGAGGACCCGCGCTTCAGCACCCCCGACGAGGGCACGGCCGGCGCGGATGAGGCGGCCGGCGCGGACGCCGCCGAGACCGAGGGCGAACACCCCGACCAGACCACCCTGGAGCTCGCCGACAAGGGGTCCGGATCGCGGCCCGCCCGCTCCGCCGAGCAGTCGCGCCCGGCTCGGCCGGCCAAGCCGGTCAAGTCCAAGCGGCCGTCGGTCCCCAGCTGGGACGAGATCGTCTTCGGCCGCAAGAACGACTGAGCCGGCCGGGCCGGCCGCCGTCGCCCGTTGGCCGGCCGCCGTCCCCGGACGGCGCGGTTACCGCAGCGGCCGGTGCAGCATCAGCAACGGCACCTCGCGCTCGGCCCGCGTGGGCGAGCCGTGGTGTCCCACCATCTCGAACGCCGCCGGCGCCGCCCGGCGGCCGTCGTAGAGGGCCACCGGCCCGTGGGCCGCGACGAGCAGTTCCCCGATGCGGGGCATGACCCGGTCCCCGGTCGCACCGAACCAGCCGGCCTCGAGGGCCTGGTCGCGGGTCAGGACCCAGGCGTGGTCGCCGAAGGCGGCACGCCACGCGTTGGTGGTCCGCTCACGGACCGCCGGGCCGGCGTCGGGAGCGAAGTGCAGCTGGACGAACCGGGGCTCGCCCGCCGTGTGCCCGATCCCGTCGACGAGGGCGGGCATCGCGGAGTAGTCGATCCGGCCGGACTCGGGGACGTCCACCATGCCGTGGTCCCCGGTGAGCACGAGGACGGTGTCCTGGGGGACGGACTGGCTCAGCCGGCGCGCGGCCGAGTCGATCTCCTCGAGGGCGTAGAGCCACTTCTCGGACCCGGTGCCGTGCTGGTGCCCGGCCTTGTCCAGTTCGTTCAGGTACAGGTACAGCAGCACCGGCTGCCTCGCCCCGTGCAGCTCCTCGCGCGCGTGCTGGAACCGCGCGTGCAGCGTGGTCCCGCCGACGAATCGGGACCCCCGCAGGGACGCGCGGGTCAGGGCGGAGTCCTCGAAGGCCGGCAGCGAGACGGTGACCGGTTCCACCCCGGTCCCGGCGAGTCGTTCGAAGACCGTGGGCTCGGGCTGCCAGCGCAGCGGATCCGTCTGCGGGTCCCAGCCGTTGAGCTGGTTGATGACGGTGTCCCGCTCGGGGTCGAGCACGTCATAGCCGACCAGGCCGTGGCGCCCCGGCTCCAGGCCGGTGCCCAGGCTGGAGAGGGAGGACGCCGTGGTGGTGGGGAACGCCGACTGCAGCGTGGCGGAGTCACGGTCCAGCACCGACCTCAGGAACGGCGCGTGGCCGCCGTAGCGCTTCAGGAGCGCCTTGCCGAGCCCGTCCACCATCACGACGGCGGCCCGCCGGGTGCGCGGCAGCGCCAGCGCGTTGGTGAATCCGGGAGCGCCCAGCGCGGCCGCGGCCGAGGTCAGGACGCTGGCCAGCGACCGGCCGGCATAGGGAGGCCCGGCAGGGAGGGGTGGAGTGGACGTCACCGCCCGGTCCGCTCCCGGTCCGGGTCGATGGTGGCCCGCCGCAGGTCCCGGTAGAAGGCCAGGGCGGCGTCGACGGCGCGCTGGCCCTCGGCCTCGGCCGCCACCCGCAGCACGAGGTCCTCCCGGGCCGAGGTGCCGGTGTATCCGTGGTCGGCATCGCAGTTGGGGTCCGCGCAGGCCGCCGGGGCCAGGTCGATGCGCTGTCCCCCGGCCCAGGTCACGGACAGGGTGACCTCGGCGACCGGATCGCCGCGGCGGAAGTCCTGCGGCTGGGGGTGGACCGTGGTGGCGACCACCGAGTCGATGCGGCGCAGCGGGACCACCTCGGTGGACACCTGGGCCATGACCTGCTCGCCGGCGTCGTCCAGGGCGTGGTCGTCCAGGTGCAGGGCGGCCATGATGTCCCCGGCCAGGGCGAGCACCGTGATGTGCCGGTGGATCTCGTCGTAGTCGAAGTGGGTGTCCACGTGCACCAGGTGGCTGGTGACCGCCCGCCCGTCCAGCACGGAGTCAAGCACCTCCGCCACCAGCTCCGGATAGAAGCCGGCGCGCTCGAGGTCCGCCCCCAGGCTGCTGCTGGCGCGGTCCGCTGCGGGCGCGGGCCCGGCCGGGCGCTGGCCCGGCGCCTGGACCTCCTGCGGGTCCGGCGGATTGGTGCCGGAACCGTCCGCGGCGCCCGGGGAGTGGTGCCCGGACGGGTGCTGGCCGGAGCCGGGGTTCCTGCGCAGTGGAGTCATGCCGTCCATGCTATCGGCCGCGTCCAGTTCCGGCGTCCGGGCTGCGGCCTCGGGGGGAGGCCTTCGGGGTGCGGCCCGGGGCCCGGTTCAGCCGCGCATGGCCCGGCGCGCGGAGTCCGTGCGCTGGGCGGCGTTGGCCACGTCCACCTCGGCGGAGAGCACCGTGACCCCCCGGTCCGAGGCCAGGACCGGGTTGAACCGGATCCGGGCGACCTGCGGGTGGTCGTCCTTCAGCGCGGCGGTGCGGGCCAGCAGGTCCTGCAGCGCGGCGGCATCGACCGCGGGCAGTCCGCCGTAGCCGAAGAGCTTGGCCGCGGCGCGCGGTGCCCGGATCATCCGTTCCAGGTCCTGGTCCGTCAGCGGCGGCACGAGGTGGACCCAGTCGTCCAGCAGGTCCACCGCGTCCCCGGCGATGCCGAAGGACACCACTGGGCCCAGCAACGGGTCCTCCAGGGCCGTGATGATGCAGGCCTGCCCGGAGGGTGCCATCGACTGCACCTCCAGGCTCGGGCTGCCGTAGGGCTCCAGGATGCTGCGCATCTGGGACACGTTGCGCCGCAGGGAGGCCGCGTCCACGATGTTCAGTCGCACCCCGCTCAGGTCCAGCCGGTGGCGGAGGTAGGAGTCGACGGCCTTGACCGCCACCGGCCAGCCCAGCCGGTCCGCGGCCGCCACGGCCTCGTCCTCGGTGGTGAACCGCTCCGCGGCGAGCACGTCGATGCCGTAGCAGCGCAGCAGCTCGCAGGCCTCGTCCGTGGAGAGCCGGACCAGGTCCGTCCCGGTGGCCCGGGCGGTCCATCCGTCGAGGAGGGCCTCGGCCCGGTTCCGGTCCACTCCCTGCGGCTCGACGGCGATGCCCTCCTCCGCCTGGCGCCAGTCGCGGTACCGCACCAGCCGGGACAGCACGCGGGCGGCCTGTTCCGGGGAGGAGAACACCGGCAGGCCCCGCTGTAGTCCCCCGTCCTCGGTCGCCGGCTCCGACCGGCGCAGGGTGGCCGACTGGTAGTCCGGGTCCAGGACCCCGGTGAAGGAGGCCAGGACGGGCACGCCGGAGCCCCGGGCGGCCTCCTCGACGGCGGCCGCCAGCCGGTCCGCGTCCCCGGGCTGCTGGTGCATCCCCGCCTGGGTGACCACCAGCAGGGAGTCGACGGTGTCCGACCCCACGGCCCGGCGCACGGCCTCGCCCAGGGCGCGCTCGGCGTCCTCCACCAGGTGCTCGGCGTCCAGGCCGGGCACGTCCACGGTGGCGGTCACGGACAGGCCGTGGCGCTCGGCGGCGTCGGTCACCACCCGGTTCAGGGCGAGCGAGTTGCCGAGCACCCCGACCCGCCTGCCGGCCGGCAGGGGCTGGCAGGCCATGGCCTGCAGGAGGTCCATGAGGTCGTCGTGGTTGTCCACCTGGATGACACCGGTCTGTTCCAGCATCGAGTCCACGGCCCCCGCGGGGGCCTGGGTGGTCCGGGTCTCGTGGCCGGGCGGCAGCCGGCGGCCCATGACGTCCGAGCGCGCCACCACCACCGGCTTGGAGCGGGACAGGCGGCGGGCGATCCGGGAGAACTTGCGCGGATTGCCGAAGGACTCCAGGTAGACCCCCACGGCGGCCGTGGCCGGATCGTCCTCGAAGTACTGCATCGCGTCATTGCCGGAGACGTCCGCCCGGTTGCCGGCCGAGACCATGGAGGACAGGCCGATGCCGCGGCGGTGGGCCGCGGCGAACAGGGTGGCCCCGATCGCGGCGGACTGGGAGAACAGCCCGACGGCGCCCCGCGCCGGCAGGAAGGGCGAGACCGAGGCGTTGAGCGACACGGCCGGGGAGGTGTTGACGATCCCGGCAGAGGCCGGGCCGATCACCCGCATGCCGTTGGCCCGGGCCTGGCGCACCAGCTCCCGCTGGCGGGCGAGCCCCCCGCGGCCGGCGTCGGCGTACCCGGTGGTGACGACCAGCAGGCCCTTGACGCCGTGCCGCGCGCAGTCCTCGACCACCGCCGGGACCTCGTCCACGGGCACCGCCACCACGGCCAGCTCGACGGGCCCGGGCACCTCGGACAGGGCGGACCGGGAGATCATCCCGGCCAGTTCCAGGGCCTCGCGGTTGATGCCGTAGACGGGCCCGGTGTAGCCGCCCTCGATGATGTTCTGCAACAGGGCGAAACCCACCGACCCCCACTGGCGGCTCGCCCCGATCACCGCAACGGACTCCGGGGCGAGCAGCTCGGCCAGGGACTTCGCCTCGGCACGGTGCTCGCGGGACTCCATGACCGCGCGGACCTTGGCCGTGGGGTCGATCGAGAACTCGACCGCCACCACGCCGTCGTCGAAGCGGCGGGAGACCTCGAAGCCGGACTCCTGGAACACGGAGAGCATCTTGCGGTTCTCCGGCAGGACCTCCGCGGTGAAGCGGCGGATGCCGTTCTCCCGCGCGGCCACGGCGAGGTGCTCCATGAGGATCGAGCCGATGCCCTTGCCCTGGGAGGCGTCCGAGATGTTGAACGCCACCTCCGCCTCGGCCGGGTCGTCCAGCCGGTCGTACCGGCCGACGCCCAGGATCTCGCCGCCGCGCAGCACCACCAGGGCCACCCGGTCCCGGTAGTCCACGTGGGTGAAGCGGTCCAGTTCCTTCTTGGTCAGCGTGGACTTGAAGGTGAAGAACCGCAGGTAGATCGAGCTCTGCGACTGGCCCTCGTGCATGCGCACGAGGCCGGAGGCGTCGTCCGGGGTGACAGGCCTCAGGTGGGCCGTGGTCCCGTCCCGCAGGACGACATCGGCTTCCCAGTGGGCCGGATATTCGGGGGTTCTCGGCGTCTCGCCCATAGGATCACAGTAGACAATTCCCGTCCCGCGCGCTGTGCCGCGAGGACCCATCCCGCACAAGGACACCTGCAGACCCCATGGCCCGAACCCCCAAGAAGACTTCCGCACCGGCCTCCGAGGCCATCCCCCTGGAGCAGGAGAACATCGTGGACATCGATGTCTCAGCGGAGATGGAGACCTCGTTCCTGGAGTACGCGTACTCGGTGATCTACTCCCGGGCGCTGCCGGATGCCCGGGACGGGCTGAAGCCGGTGCAGCGCCGCATCCTGTACATGATGAGCCAGATGGGCCTGCGCCCGGACCGCGGGCACGTGAAGTCCGCCCGCGTGGTGGGCGAGGTGATGGGCAAGCTGCACCCGCACGGTGACGCCGCGATCTACGACGCCATGGTGCGCCTGGCCCAGCCGTTCTCGCTGCGCCTGCCGCTGGTGGACGGGCACGGCAACTTCGGCTCGCTCGACGACGGCCCCGCCGCCCCGCGCTACACCGAGGCCCGGATGGCCCCGGCGGCCCTGGCGATGACGGCCTCGCTCGACGAGGACGTCGTGGACTTCGTCCCGAACTACGACAACCAGTTCCTCCAGCCGGCGGTGCTGCCCGCGGCCTTCCCCAACCTGCTGGTCAACGGCGCGTCCGGGATCGCGGTCGGCATGGCCACCAACATGGCCCCGCACAACCTGCGGGAGGTGGTGTCCGCCGCCCGGCACCTGATCGCCCACCCGGAGGCCACTCTCGAGGAGCTGATGCGGCACGTGCCCGGCCCCGACCTGCCCTCGGGCGGCCGGATCGTCGGGCTCGACGGTGTCCGTGACGCCTACGCGAACGGCCGGGGGACGTTCAGGATGCGGGCGAAGGTCGCCGTGGAGCAGGTCTCCCCGCGCAAGACCGGACTGGTCGTCACCGAGCTGCCGTACGGCGTCGGTCCGGAGAAGGTGATCGAGAAGATCAAGGACGCGGTCAACGCCAAGAAGCTCACCGGCGTCTCGGACGTCCTCGACCTCACCGACCGCCGCAACGGCCTGAAGCTGGTCATCGAGCTGAAGTCCGGGTTCAATCCCCAGGGTGTGCTCGCCCAGCTGTACAAGGCCACGCCGATGGAGGAGTCCTTCGGCATCAACAACGTGGCGCTCGTGGACGGCCAGCCCCGCACGCTGGGGCTGCGCGAGCTGCTGCAGGTGTACGTGGACCACCGGCTGGACGTGGTCCGCCGGCGCACCGCCCACCGGTTGGCGAAGCGCAAGGACCGCCTGCACCTGGTCGAGGGCCTGCTGCTGGCCCTCGTGGACATCGACGAGGTCATCCAGATCATCCGCACCTCGGATGACACCGCGGCGGCCCGCAGCCGGCTGATGGGTGTCTTCGATCTCACCGAGGTCCAGGCCAACCACATCCTGGAGCTGCGCCTGCGCCAGCTGACCAGGTTCTCGCGGATCGAGCTGGAGGCGGAACAGGACGAGCTGCGCAAGGCGATCGAGGAGCTCGAGGCGATCCTCGGCTCGGACGAGCGGCTGCGGACGCTGGTCTCCGCCGAACTGCAGGACGTGGCGGACGAGTACGGTGACGACCGCCGGACCGTCCTGCTGGAGTCCGAGAACATCGCCGCCCCGGCCCCGGCCGCCGGCGCCATCCGCGCGGGCGCGGCCCGGTCCGCGCTGCCGGGCACCCCCGGCCCCGACCCGCTGATGGTCGCCGACACCCCCTGCCTCGTGGTGCTCACCACCGCCGGCCAGCTGGCCCGGACGGTGGACGACACCCCGCTGGTGCCGGGGGGCCGCCGGCAGCGCCACGATGCCTACCGCTCGGTGGTCCCGACGTCCGCCCGGGGCGAGATCGGCGCCCTCACCTCCAGCGGCCGCATCCAGCGCGTGCAGGTGGTGGACATCCCCGCGCTGCCGGACGCCTCCCCCACCCCGAACCTGACCGCGGGCGTGAAGGTCAAGGACTTCCTCACCCTGCAGCGCGGGGAGTCGCTCGTGGCCCTGGTGCCCCTGGACGCCGTGCTGGCCCTGGGCACCCGGCAGGGCGTCGTCAAGCGGGTCAACCCCGAGTGGCCGCTGAACCGGGACGACTTCGAGGCGATCACGCTCAAGGACGGCGACGAGGTGGTCGGGGCCGGCCCGGCGCCCGCCGACGACGACCAGCTCGTCTTCGTCACCCGCAAGGCCCAGCTGCTGCGCTACGCCGCCTCCCTGGTGCGCCCGCAGGGCCGCACCGCCGGCGGCATGGCCGGGATCAAGCTCGCCGCGGACGACGCCGTGATCGAGTTCTCCGCCGTCCCGGCCGCCGCGGCGGCCGAGGATGCGCCGGAGCCCGGGAGGGCCGTCGTCGTGACCGTCACGACGGGCGGGCAGACGCTGCCGGGCACCGGCGCCGGATCGGTCAAGCGCACCCCGCTGGCCGAGTACCCGGCCAAGGGCCGGGCCACTGGCGGCGTGCGGGCGCACCGCCTGCTCAAGGGCGAGACGGAGCTGGCCCTGGCGTGGGCCGGGGCCGGTCCCGCCCTGGCCGCCTCCGCCACGGGCGTGGCGCGGGCCCTGCCCGCCGAGGACGGGACGCGCGACGGTTCCGGGCTGGCGATGGACCAGCTGATCGAGGCGGTCGGCGCCGGGGCCTCCCCGGAAACGGCCCGGGCGACGGCCGGGACGGAGCCCCGGGGGACGGAGGCGGGCCGGCCGGCCGTCCAGCCCCGCGAGGACGCCCTGCCCTTCGCCGACGACTCCGGGGTCACCACCGGGGACTGACGGCCTCCGCTTCGGCGGGGGCCGGCCGGTAGGCCAGGTACAGCGGCAGGGCCATCAGCAGCAGTCCGCCGAGCAGGTTGCCCAGCAGCACGGGGAGCTGGTTCCAGAGCCACCAGTCCCCCAGGCCGATGGGGGCCCCGAGCATCATCCCCGCCGGGATGACGAACAGGTTGACCACGGCGTGCTCGAGGCCCAGTGCGTAGAACGCGGCGATCGGCATCCAGATGGCCAGGATCTTGCCGGCGGTGTGCGTGCTGGTCATCCCCATGATCACGCCCAGCACCACGAGCCAGTTGCAGAACACACCGGACAGGAAGGCGAGCGTGATCCCGCCGGCCGCGCCCAGTTCCTGGAAGGCCAGGGTCTTGGACACGGCGGCGTCGATGATGCCCTGGGCCAGCGGGTCGGACAGGTCGGTCCACAGCCGGGAGGACAGCGAGGCCGCGAAGAACGCGGAGAGCAGTCCGCCCAGCACGTGCCCGACGAGCACCCACCAGAAGTTCCGCAGCATCCGCCCCGCGGTCGTCTGCCGGTGGATGACGGCCAGCGGGATCAGGCCGAAGTTTCCGGTGAGCAGTTCCACGCCCAGCAGCACGACGACGGTCAGGCCCAGCGGGAACAGCAGGGCCCCGACCACGCCCACCCCCGTCTGCGCGGTGGCCAGGATCGCCAGGGCGGTGGCCCCGCCGAGCAGGAAAGTGGAGAACGTCGAGCGCAGGACCAGCTGGCCGGTACTGAGGCCGGCCTTCGTGGTGCCGGCGGTGACCATCGACCGCACGACATCGGGCGGGGAGACGTAGGACATGGAGCCACCCTAGGCACAGCGGCGCCGGACGGGCTATCCGGGCGAGGTCTCAGCCGCGCGGCTCGCCGGCCCCCAGGCGGAGGCTGATCGTGCCCGCCTCGGCGAAGCGGGCGTCGTGGGTGACCATCACGGCGATCCTCTCCCGCAGGGCGTGCCGCAGGTCCGCCACCAGCTCGGCCGCCTCGTCGGCGCCGAGGTGCGCTGTCGGTTCGTCCAGGAGCACGACGTCGGCGCGGGCCAGCAACGCGCGGGCCACGGCGACCCGCTGGCGCTGGCCCCCGGAGAGGTAGTGCCCGGACGGACCCAGCCGGGTCTGCAGTCCGGCCGGAGCGGAGCGCAGCCACTCCCCCAGGCCGACGAGCTCCAGGACCTGCTCGAGCTCGGCGTCCTCAGGCCGGTCCGAGGGGTCCCGGGCCAGGGCGAGGTTGGCCGCCAGGGTCGAGTCGAAGAGGTAGGCCTCCTGCGGGCACCAGGCCACGGACCCCAGGACCTGCTGCGGTCCCCGCCGCGGACCGGCCACGTCCAGCACGTAACGGCCCCGCCGGGGCGGGAGGAAGCCGAGCAGCACGGCCAGCAGGGTCGACTTCCCGGACCCGGACGGGCCGGTGACCACCGCGAAGTCGCCGCGCCGGGCGCGCAGGTCCAGTCCGGAGAACACGTCGGCGCCGCTGCCGGGGTACCGCACGCTGAGCCCGGCCAGCTGCAGGCCCTCGACGCCCTCGCGGGTGCCTGCGGGCGTCGAGCGGACCTCGACACCGGACCCGGGCCGCGTTCCGGTGGTGTCCTCGAGCAGCGGCGCGGTCTTGGCCAGCTGGCGGCGCAGGATGGCCATCTCCTGGCAGGCCGTGCTGTACAGGCCGAGCGGCTCGGCCAGGGCCAGCATCAGGAACACCACCATGGCCGTGACGGGCGCGGTCACCCCGTGCGTGAAGCACAGGACCAGGGCCTGGACCGCAGCCCAGCCCGAGAGCAGCACGACGAGTCCCTGACCGAGGCCGGCGGCCGCCGCATTGCGCTTCAAGGGGCGGTCGGCGGCCCGGTCCGCTTCGGCGAATAGGTCCGCGGCCAGGGCCGATGCCCCGTTGCCGGCCAGGTCGGCTGCTGCGGTGAACAGGGCGGAGGTACGGCGCAGCAGCCCGGTCCGGTGGTCGGCCAGGGCTCGCGTGGTGTGCCGGTCCGTCAGCCCCACCACGAGAGGCACCAGGACGAAGCCCGCCAGCCCGGCGACGGCGGCCGGCCACCAGGCGGCGGGGGCCATGAGCACGACGATGACGAGGGTGGCCAGCCAGCTGAGGACGGCCGCCGGGACCGGCACGATGACCCGGGGGACGGCGTCACGCAGTTCGTCCACGTCCGCCACCAGCACGGACAGGGCGCCGCCGGAGCGCGTCAGCCTCCCCCACTGGCCGGCATGTGATCCCAGCGTGTCCCAGAGCCGCAGCCTCAGGCGGTTGGCCCAGCCGAGGACGGCGTCGTGCGTGTCGAGCCGCTCGAGGTAGCGGAACAGCGCGCGGCCGATGCCGAAGAACCGGACCATGACGATCACGGAGAGCAGGTACAGCACGGGCGGTTCGTACGCGGCCTGGACGATCAGCCAGCCGGACAGCCCGGACAGCAGCGCGGCGGCCAGCGTGGCGGCCACGGCCCACAGCACCCCGCCGATGAACCTCCGCTCGGCCAGCGGCAGGATCGCCAGCCACCGGCGGCACCGGCGCCACCGGTCTCGGATTCCCCTCCGGGTCACGGAGGCAGTGGTGTCGGCAGTGGTCACGGCGCCCGAACCGGTGCCGGCACCGGCGCCGGTGCCCCGTGGCGTCCGTCCCACGTCGGCTTCCTCCGAAGGCCGGCCGCTCCCACCGGAGCCCGGATCCTCGGCGGGGGTGAGGGCAGCGGTGACGGCAGTGGAGGCGGTAACGGTGGGCGCGGCGGTGATGGCGAGGGTGGTGCCCGTCCACTCGGTGCCGAGCACGGTGTCCGCCTGGGCGTGCAGTCTGCGGTCGTGGGAGGCGATCAGTACCATCGGCCGCGCCGTGGGCACGGTGCGCCCGCCGGGCAGCCGGCCCGCGGCCAGCTCGGTGATGGCCCGGCGGATCAGTCCGGCGTTGTCGGGGTCCAGGTGAGCGGTGGGCTCGTCCAGCACCACGAGCCAGGCGCGGTCACCGGCGGAGGCCATGAGCCGGACCAGCACGCGTGCCATCCCCAGCCGCCGACGCTCCCCCGGGCTCAGGTCATCCGGGTGGCGGTCCGCGTAGCTGGGCAGTCCGCAGGCGCCCAGCGCGTCCAGGATGCCGGCGTCTCCCAGCCCTCCCGCCGCAGCCGCATAGAGGCGCAGTTCATCGGCCAGGGTGGCCTCGCTGAACCGGGGGTGCTGGCCGAGCCAGGCGACCGGCCGCCCGGCCAGGCCGGCGGTGGTCCCGGTGGCGTGGGCCTCCCCCGAGCGGAGCACGCCGGCCAGGGCGGACAGCACCGTGGTCTTGCCGGTTCCGCTCGGGCCGCCCAGCACGGTGGTGGTGCCCGGGGCGAGGTCGAGGCCGAGGCCCTCGACGACGGCCGGGAACGTCCCGCCGTCGAGGTCCCGGTAGGCCAGGCACAGGTCCCGGACGCGCACCCGGTCCTCGCCGCCGTCCGCACTGCCGTCGGTGTCCGGGCCGGCGTCGGGATCCGCGCCCCGGGCACCGCGGGCCTCCCGGTCCGCCAGCGAGGCCGGCACCGGCCGGTCCACCTCGGCCCGGGCCCGGCGCAGTGCCTCCACCCCGTCCTCCGAGGCGTGGTGGGCCGAGCCGATGTCCCGGAACGGCAGGTAGACCTCGGGCGCGAGGGTGAGCACCAGCAGTCCCGTGTAGAGGTCGAGCTGTCCGTAGACGAGCCGCACCCCGATGAACACGGCGATGATGGCCACGGACAGCGTGCTGATGAGTTCCAGGGCGAAGCCGGACATGAAGGCGGTCTTCAGGGTGGTCATCGTGGTGGACCGGTAGCGCTCCGCGACGCCGGCCAGCGCCCGGCGCTGGGTGCCGGCGCGGCGCAGCCCCACCAGCACGGGCAGGCCGCGGGCGAGCTCGAGCAGGTGGTGCGAGAGCCGGTCCAGGCCCTCGGCAGCCTGCTGCACCCGGTCCTCGGTGTACCGCCCGATCAGGACCATGAACAGCGGGATCAGCGGGATGGTCAGGACGAGCACCAGCGCGGACACCCAGTCGTGGGCGAGGATCCAGACGCCGAGCGCCAGGGGCATCATGGCGGCGGTGAGCAGGGCCGGCAGGTACTGGGTGAAGTACTTGTCCAGCCCGTCCAGGCCGGTGGCGGCCAGCACGGAGTCCTCCCCGGCGCGCTCGGCCTCCGCGCCCGCGGCCGCCAGGCGGTGGCGGACCAGTGCGTGACGCAGTTCCTCCTTGGCGCCCAGGGCGGCCCGCCGGGAGAAGACCTGCTGGCCCCAGGTCGCCAGGGCCCGGGCGAGCACGCCGGCCAGGCCCAGGCCCAGCGTGACCCCGAGGGCGCCGGCCCCGGCCGCCTCGGTGAGGCCGTAGGCCGCCGGGTCGTAGGCGGCCGGGTCCGGGCGGAACAGCAGTCCCACGAGGTTGCTGCTCGCCGGGGCGGGCAGCAGCGCGGCCAGGTGGGCGATGCCGCGGGCCAGGCCGACGGCCAGCAGGATCCAGCCGGCGGCCTTGACGCCCGCGAGCAGGGCCAGGACGGCGAGCGCGCGGCGCCCGGAGGTCGAGGTGGGGAGTTCGGGTCTCAGACCGGCGTCACCACGTGCGACTCGGGGATGTGCGTCTCGTGCAGGCGCTTCCGGAAGACCCAGTAGACGTAGGCCGAGTAGGCCAGGATGATCGGCACGAAGACGACTGCGACCCAGGACATGACGGTGAGCGTGTAGTCCGCGGAGGACGCGCTGAACGCGGTGAGGTCGTAGGCCGGGTCGATCGTCGAGGGCAGCACGACGGGGAACACCGCCAGGAAGACCGACGCGGCGCCGGCCACCATCGAGCCCGCCAGGCCGATGAAGGCCCACCCCTCGCGCTTCAGGCGGGCCGCCTGCCAGGCGGCCACGCCGGCGAACAGGGCGACGGCCAGCAGGACCCAGGGCAGTGTGTCCGGCTGGCGCATCGCCACCAGCACGCCCCACGCCGCCGAGGGCAACAGGTACAGCGGCAGGTACCGGCTCAGGTGGTGGTGGGCGGCCGCCCGCGGACTGCCCTCGGTCTTCAGGCCGAGGTAGGCCCACCCCATGGCGAGGGCGAACCCGACGGCGGCCAGCCCGCCGACGACGCCCTCCCAGGACAGCCAGGCGAAGGGCCCGCCGACCCGGTCCCCGTTGGCGTCCAGCGGCATCCCGGTGGTGGTCACGGCGAGCATGAGCCCGACGCTGAAGGCGGCGACGGCCGAGCCGCCGGCCAGGCACCAGGTCCAGGCGTCCCGCCCGCGGGCGGTGCGGGACTTGCCCCGGTACTCGATGGACACGGCCCGCAGGATCAGCGCCAGCAGAGTGATGGTCAGGGGCAGGTAGAGCCCGGCGAACAGCGAGGCGTACCAGTGCGGGAAGGCCGCGAACATGGCCCCCGCGGCGGTGATCAGCCACACCTCGTTGCCGTCCCAGACGGGTCCGATGGTGTTGAGCAACACGCGCCGCTGGCTCTCGTTGCGCGCCCATCCCCTCATGAGCATGCCGACGCCGAGGTCGAAGCCGTCCAGGATCAGGTAGCCGGTCCACAGCACGGCGATGAGGACGAACCAGAAGGCGGGGAGGAATTCCATGGTGATGTCCACCTCTCAGTAGGCGAAGGCCAGGACGTCGTCGGCATGGCGGGTGCCGTCCCGGGACGGGTCGTCGGGACCGTCGGCCTCGTGCTCGTCCGCCGTCAGCTCGGGCATGCCGGCCGGCACCCCGCCCTTGACGTAACGGGTGAGCAGGATGACCTCGACGACCATGAGCACGGCGTAGACCAGCGTCAGCACGATCAGGGAGAACAGCAGCTCTCCGGCGGACACCCCGGGCGAGACCGCCGCCGCGGTGTACATCCAGACCTGGTCGATGCCCGTGGGGTCGGGGTTGGGCACCACGACGAAGGGCTGGCGGCCCATCTCCGTGAAGATCCATCCGGCCGCGTTGGCGCCGAAGGGGGCCAGGATCCCGAACACGGCCAGGCGCATGAGGGGCTTGCTCAGCGGGACGGTGCCCTTGCGGGTCACCCACAGCGCGATGGCCGCGGCCAGGGCGGCCAGTCCGCCGAAGGTGATCATGATGCGGAAGCCCCAGTACGTGACCTCCATGACCGGCAGGTAGTCGATCTCCATCCCGGCGCGCTCGCCGTAGATCGGGTCGTCGGGCAGGTGGGTGCCGTACCGCTCCTGGTACTGCGGGATCAGCGTGTTGACCCCCGGCACGTCGGTGTGGAAGTTGTTGTAGGCCAGGAAGGACAGCAGGCCGGGGACCTCGAAGACGCCCACGATGTCATCGCAACTGGTGGCGCCCTCGCTGCGCAGGTCCGCCACCGAGAGCACGGAGAAGCCGGTGCCGTCGTGGCAGGCCGCCTCCGCGGCGGCCATCTTCAGCGGCTGCTGGTGGATCATCAGCTGGGCCTGGGCGTGACCGGAGAACGCGGTGCCGAGGAAGCCGACGATGGCGATCCAGGCCCCCCAGCGCAGTGAGCCCCACCAGACCCGGTAGTCGGTCTCGTCCCGCGCCCGGGAGCCGGTGCTGCCGACGACGACCGTGCCGTCGGGCCGCACGGTGTCGATGCCCTGCTCGCGGCGCTTCCACAGGTGGAACCAGGCGATGCCCAGCAGGAAGGCGCCGGCCACGGAGACGGCCCCGAAGATCGTGTGCGGGAAGTGCACCAGGAGGGTGTTGTTGGTCAGCACCGCCCAGATGTCGTTCATCACGGGGCGACCGTCCACCAGCTCGACGCCGACCGGGTGCTGCATCCAGGCGTTCGCCGCGAGGATGAAGTAGGCGGAGAGCACCGAGCCGATGACGGCCGCCCAGATGGCCGCCAGATGGATCTTCCGCGGCAGGCGCTTCCAGCCGAAGATCCACAGCCCCAGGAACACGGACTCCAGGAAGAACGCCACGAGGGCCTCCATGGCCAGCGGCGCGCCGAAGACGTCGCCGACGAACCGGGAGTACTCCGACCAGGCCATGCCGAACTGGAACTCCTGGACGATCCCGGTGGCCACGCCCATGATGAAGTTGATCAGGAAGAGCTTGCCCCAGAATTTCGTCATCCGCAGGTACTCGTCCTTGCCCGTGCGGTGCCACATCGTCTGCAGGGTGGCCACGACCAGTCCGAGACCGATCGTGAGCGGGACCATCATGAAGTGGTAGACGGTGGTGATGCCGAACTGCCAGCGGGCGATGTCCAAGGGATCCATGGGGTGCCTTTCCCGGCCCTGCCGGCGGGGATGCCGGGGCGGAACCGGATACCGAAGTCTTCTACAACTTGTAGAACTCGAGGATAGCCCGCTTTTCTACGTGCTGTAGAATAAAGGCGTGTCCGCGGGGGCGGTTGTGGCGAAGATCATCCACCCCATCCGGGCACCGCGCGGCGCCGACGCCGCGTGGTCTTGACGAGCCGAGGACGAGACGAGGAGGCCGCAGTGGCGCTGGGTGACCTGGAACGGTCCGTGATGGACCTGCTGTGGGACCGTCCCGGCCCGCACACCGCCAACGAGGTCCGCGACGCGCTGGCCGGGGACCTTGCCGTCACCACCGTGCTCACTGTGCTGTCCCGGCTGGAGAAGAAGGGCCTGGTGCACCGTGACGGTGGGCGCCGCCCCCACCGGTACGCCGCCGTGTCCTCCCGCGAGGACCACACCGTCGGACTGCTCAACGAGGTCCTGGGCTCCGTCCCGGACCGCCAGGCCGTCCTGGCCCGCTTCCTGGGCGGCATCGGCCCGGACGAGGCCGCCGCCGTCCGCCGGCTCCTCGGCAACTGACCAGCCTCGTCCGGCCCTGACATCCCCGGACCCCGTCCCGGCCGGGCCGTCCTAGACTTCCCTCGTGTCCGTCCTGCTGCTCGCCGCGCTCGCCGTGGCCCTGGCCTGGCCGGTCCCGGTCCTGCTGGACCGCGCCCGCTGGGTCCGGCGCGCGCCGGGAACCGCCATGGTGCTCTGGCAGTCCGTGGCCCTCGCCGGCGGCCTGTCCCTGATCGGAACGCCCCTGGCCTGGGGGCTGGGACCCTTCGGCGACCACCTCGGCGAGTCCCTGCCCGCGTTCGCCTCCGCCCTGTCCGACGGCTCCTGGGTCGACCGCCTCGGGGACGACCCCTGGTTGCCGGCCCGCATCGCCGCCGTGACCGGCGCCGTGCTGCTCGCCGGACACCTCGTGCTGACCCTGGCGGTCACGGCCTGGCGGACGGTCGCGCACCGGCGGCGCCACCGGCAGATGGTCGAGCTGCTCGCCGCTCCGCCCGGAGAACGGCCGACGGACCCGGCACACACCCGCGTGCTGCCCCACGACGTCCCCCTGGCGTACTGCCTGCCCGGACTGAGCGGATCCCTGACCGTGCTCTCCCAGGGGCTGATCGACCAGCTCTCCGAGCGCGAGGTCAGCGCCGTCGTCGCCCATGAGCGGGCGCACCTTCGTCAGCGCCACGACCTACTGCGGCTCGCCTTCGAGGCCTGGCACCGCGCCGTCGCCTGGCTGCCGACGACCGCGACCGCCCGGCGGGCAGTGGCGCAGCTGACGGAGATGCTCGCCGACGACGCGGCCCTGAAGGCCCACGACCGGGCGGACCTGGTGCGCGCCATCGTGCTGACCGGCGAGGCAGAGGGTGCCGCCCGCGGGGCGGACGGTGCAGCCCGCGGGGCGGCCGGCGCGGACGGCGACCGGAGGATGCCCAACGTGCAGCAGGACGGCTCGGTCCCGTTGACCCTGCGCTTCTACCGCCTGCTGGACCCGGCGCGTCCGCTGCCGCTGCCGGTCCGGCTGGCCGTCATCGTCACGGCACTGGCGCTGATGGCCCTGCCGATGGTGCTGCTGGTCCTGGTGTGAACGGATGATCGCGCCCCGCCCGTTCCACCGGTTCGATAAGCTGGGTCGGCGGCGGTCCTCACCGCCGATGACCAGCAGCCCCAGACCCCCGAACGGACCAGGCCCATAGTGCAAGGCAACGCGATCTCCCGTCACTCCAATGCTTCCCTCCTCTCCGTGACGGAAGTCCTGGCCCCTGTCACGGTGACGAGCGAGCAGATCGACGAGGAGCTGGCCGATGTGCTGCAGCGCCTGCGGCTGCCGCGCGGACTGCTGCAGCGCATGGCCGGAGTGCTGGCCCGGCGCAACTGGGAGCACCCGGGCCACTTCCAGCAGGGCGCCGCCGAGGCCGGCAGGCGTGCCCTCGCCGAGGCCGGCGTCCGCCCGGAGCAGGTGGGGCTGATGGTCAACACCTCGGTGACCCGCGAGACGCTCGAGCCCTCGGTGGCGGTGCGCATCCACCACGAGATGGGGCTGCCGACCTCGGCCACCAACTTCGACATCACCAACGCCTGCCTCGGCTTCGTCAACGGACTGTCCCTGGCCGCGTCCCTGATCGACGCCGGCCAGGTCGACTACGCGGTCATCGTCGCCGGCGAGGACTCGGGCAAGGTCCAGCAGGCCACCCTGCAGAACCTCAAAGACGCCTCGGTGGACCGGGGCAGCTTCATGGAGCAGTTCGCCTCGCTGACCCTGGGCTCCGGCGCCTCCGCCGCCGTCGTCGGCCGCGCCGACCTGCATCCCGAGGGCCACCGGATCGTCCGCGGCATCACCCGGGCCGGCACCGACCACCACGACCTGTGCGTCGGGGACCACAAGGGGATGTTCACCGACTCGACCGCCCTGCTCAAGGACGGCCTCGAACTGGTCATGGACGCCTGGAACGAGGTCCCGGCGGACTGGGGCTGGTCCCGCATGGACCGCTACGTCACCCACCAGGTCTCCCGCCTGCACACCGACTCCATCACCGAGGCCGCCGGCCTGGACCCGGACCGGATCCCGGTCACGTTCCCCGAGCTGGGCAACGTGGGCCCGGCCTCCCTGCCGATCACCCTCGCCCGCGAGGCGGACTCCCTCTCCGCCGGGGCCGCGTGCTCTGCATGGGAGTGGGCTCCGGGCTCAACACGGCCATGCTGGAGATCGCCTGGTGAGGATCCCCGCCTCGCCCGCCGCCCTGCCCGCTCCTCCGGCCGCCGCGGTCCCCGCAGGCCTGCCCGGCTGGGACCCGGCCTGGAGCCGGCTCGTCACCGTGCCCACCGTCGACGGTGACCGGACCCTGCACGTCCTGGACACCGGCGCCGTGCTCGCCGAGGCCGGTCTGACACCGGACGGCACCATCCTGGCGGTCCACGGAAATCCCACCTGGTCCTACCTGTGGCGTTCCGTGGCCACCGCGACCGTGGCGGCCGCCCGGTCCGGCGCCGGGCCGGTGTGGCGGGTGGTGGCCCCGGACCAGCTGGACATGGGCTTCTCCGAACGCCTCGCCCACGACCGGCTGCCGAGGCCCTCGGCGGCCGGTGCCGCACCGCTGCGTGACGACGCCGGCTACCGCACCCTGGGCGGGCGGATCGCCGATCTCGACGCCCTCGTCACCACCCTCGGCCTCGACGCCGCCGCCCGGTCCGGACAGCGGCTGATCACCCTCGGCCACGACTGGGGCGGCGTGGTCTCCCTCGGCTGGGCCGGCCGGAACCAGGACCTGGTCACCGCTGCCATCACGCTGAACACCGCCGTGCACCAGGACCCCGCCGAGCCCATCCCCGCTCCCCTGCGAGCCGCACTGGCCGGCCCCCTGCTGCCGGGGTCCACCGTGATCACCGACGCCTTCCTGAAGGTCACCACCTCCCTCGGCAACCCGCCCCTGGACCCCGGCGTGCGGGGCGCGTACCACTTGCCCTACCGGTCCGCCGACCGGCGCGGCGGCATCGGCGGGTTCGTCGCGGACATCCCCGTCGGCCCGGGCCACGGCTCGCACGCCGAGCTGCAGCGCGTGGCCAACGACCTGGCCTCCTTCCGCAAGCCCGCCCTGATCCTCTGGGGACCGAAGGACCCGGTCTTCCTCGACCGCTACCTCGCCGACCTGCTCGAGCGGCTCCCCCAGGCCGACCTGCACCGCTTCGAGACCGCCGGGCACCTGCTCACCGAGGACGCCGACGTCGCCGGGGTCGTCCTGCGCTGGGCGCAGCACGCGCTGCAGCCCGCCGCCGTGCCCGCCCCGTCCGGGCCGGGTAGTCCGGGCGGGAAGGGCACGGACCACCGCCCGTTGTGGTCCTTCCTCGATGCCTGGCGCGATGAACCCACCACCGCGCTGGTGGACATGGCCGGCTCCTCCCGCCCCCCGGTCAGCTGGAGCCGGCTGGCCGGCGTCGTGGACGCCATGGCCGTCGGCCTGGTCCGCCTCGGGGTGAGACCGGGAGACCGGATCTCGATGATGGTCACCCCCGGCCTCGACCTCACCGCGGCCCTCTACGCGAGCCTGCGGATCGGCGCCGTCGTGGTCGTAGCCGACGCCGGGCTGGGCATCGCGGGCATGACCCGCGCCGTGCGCGCGGCCCGCCCCGACTGGGTGATCGGCATGGCGCCCGGGCTCACCGTGGCCCGCGCCCAGGGCTGGCCGGGACGGCGGATCTCCGTGTCCACCCTGCCCGCCCCGCTGGCCGCGGCGCTGGGCGCCGAGGACAGCCTGTACCGGATGGCGGCCGCGCACGCGGGGCAGCGCTACGCCGACGGCGCGGCCGGCCCCGTCCACGAGCCCGCCCCGCAGGACCCGGCCGCGATCCTCTACACCTCGGGTTCCACCGGCCCCGCCAAGGGCGTGATGTACACCCACGGCCGGCTGTCCGCGCTGGCCGGGCTGCTGCGGGACGTGTTCGACGTCCGCCCCGGGTCCAGCCTGCTGGCCGGCTTCGCCCCCTTCGCGCTGCTGGGACCGGCCATCGGGGCGACCTCGATCACCCCGGACATGTCGGTGACCCGCCCGGCCACGCTGACCGCCACCGCGGTGGCCGAGGCGGCCGAGGCCGGGCAGGCGACGATCCTCTTCGCCTCGCCGGCGGCCCTGCGCAACGTGGTCGCCACGGCGGATCGGCTCAGCGCGGCCCAGCGGGCGGTACTCGGCCGCATCGACCTGGTGCTGTCCGCCGGGGCCCCGGTGCACCCGCGGTTGATGGCGCAGGTCGCCCGGATCTTCCCGGCGGCCGGGATCCATTCCCCCTACGGCATGACCGAGGCCCTGCTGCTGGCCGACATCGACCGGCCCGCCATCGAGCAACTGGCGGCGCCGTCCGGGGGCAGCGGTCAGGACGGCGTGTGCGTGGGCCGCCCCGTCGGCCCGGTGCGCATCGCCATCGCCCCGCTGCTTGAGGACGGCTCGGCCGCGGACGAGCTGCTGGAGGGGCAGGGGGCCACGGGCGTCCTCGGCGAGGTCGTCGTCTCCGCCCCGCACCAGAAGGCCGGCTACGACCGCCTCTGGCTCACCGATGCGCTCAGCCGGCGGGACACCGTGGACGGCCTGCAGTGGCACCGCACCCAGGACGTCGGGCACCTCGACGGCGAGGGCCGGCTCTGGATCGAGGGACGGCTCCAGCACGTGGTCACCACGCCGGCCGGGCCGGTGGCCCCCGGTGGGCCCGAGGCCCGCATCGATGCCCTGGATGCCGTGCTCCGCTCGGCCATCGTGGGCGTGGGCCCGCAGGGCACCCAGGCCGTGGTCGCCGTCGTGGAGGTCTCCGACGGTCCGGACCGCATCCGCCCGGGCCTGGCCCCCACGCACCTGGCGGCGGCGGTGCGCCAGGCCGCCGCGCCCGTGCCGGTGGCGGCCGTCCTGGTCACCGACCGCGTCCCCGTGGACATCCGCCACAACTCGAAGATCGACCGCAGCCGGCTGGCCCGCTGGGCCGACGGGGTGCTGGCCGGCGGCCGGGTGGGCACCCCGTGAGCCGCCGGGTGCTGGTGACCGGTGCCTCCGGGCTGCTCGGCGCCGGAGTGGCGCGCCGGCTCGTGGCGGCCGGGGACGACGTCGTGACCCTGCAGCGCCGCCCCTCCGGGGTGGCCGCGGCCAGGGACGTCACCGGCTCGGTCACCGATCCCGGCGCCGTCGCCGCCGCCATGGCGGGCCGGGACACGGTGGTGCACGTGGCCGCCAAGGTCTCCGTCTCCGGTCCCGCCGCTCAGTACGAGGCGGTCAACGTCGGCGGGACGGGCACGGTCCTCGAGGCCGCCCGCCGGGCCGGCGTGCACCGCGTGGTGCACCTGTCCTCCCCGTCCGTCGCGCATGCCGGCACGTCGATCGTCGGCGCGGGCGCCGGCCCCGCCGACCCGGAGCGGGCGCGGGGACACTACGCCCGCACCAAGGCCCTGGGCGAACTCCTGGCCCTGGCGGCGGATGCCCCGGACTTCCGCG
Source organism: Micrococcus sp. (assembly GCA_029961105.1). Classification (GTDB taxonomy): domain Bacteria; phylum Actinomycetota; class Actinomycetes; order Actinomycetales; family Micrococcaceae; genus Citricoccus. The sequence goes on from JASBVO010000012.1 coordinate 165,556, forward strand.
TGCTCGTGCTGCGTCCGCACCTGATGTGGGGACCGGGTGACACCCAGTTGACCGAGCGGATCGTGGAGCGTTCCCGGTCCGGCCGGGTGCCCCTGCTGGGCCCGGCGGCCGCCCTGGTCGACACGTTGTACACGGACAACGCCGTGGACGCCGTGGTGGCCGCCGTGGACGCGGTGGACCGCGTGCACGGGGAGGCCCTCGTCGTCACCAACGGGGAGCCTCGCCCCATCGGGGAACTGATCCGCGGCCTGGCCGTCGCCGGGGGCGCCCCCGAGCCGCGGCTGCGCCTGCCCGCCGGCCTGGCCCGGGCGGCCGGTGCCGTCATCGAACGGGTGTGGGACGCCGGTGGCCTCGGCGCCGACGGCGACGAGCCGCCGCTGACCGCGTTCCTCGCCGAGCAGCTCTCCACCGCCCACTGGTTCGACCAGCGGCGCACCCGGCAGGTGCTGGACTGGGAGCCCGCCGTCTCCGTCGACGAGGGGCTGCGCCTGCTGGCCGCGTACTACCGCCGGCCCTGAACCGGGCCTCGCCCGTTCAGCGCCGGACGGCGCTCAGGTGGCATTCCGGGTACGGATGCCCCTCGTCGGGGCGGACGATGACCCGCCAGGTCTCCGCGAACCCCGCCTCGTCCAGGGCCTTGGCCAGCGCCGAGGGATTCCACCGCCAGGCCGGGGCCACCACGTGCTCGAACTCCTCCGTCTCGCGATCCTCGTCGGGCAGGCACTGGAAGACCACCAGGACCTGGCAGCCGGGCTCGGTGTTCGCCGCCCAGGACGCCAGGACGCCGGGGATCTCTGCGGGCGGGACGTGGATGAGGCTGAAACGGGCCAGGATCCCGACGATGGGACCGGCCGCCCGCACCGGGGCCGCGTCCGCCGGGAAGTGCGCGTCACCCAGGATCCACGTCCGGCTCGGGTAGCGCTTACGGGCGATCTCCAGCATCCGCTCGGACGGGTCCACGCCGATCGTCTGGAAGCCACGGAAGGCCAGCTCGACGGTGACGTGTCCGGTCCCGCAGCCGACGTCCAGGATGGTCCCGCCCCGGGGCAGCCCGTCCGCGAAGGCGTCCACGGAGTGCCGGTCCAGCGGTCGCTCCCAGGGTCCCGGGAACCTCCGGTCGTAGAGTTCGGCCAGGGCGTCGTAGCCGGGCTGGCCCGTCGGGACGTCAGTGCCGTCCATGCCCGTTCCCGGTTGCGTCCGCTGCCCCTCCGCGTCCTCCTTCATCCGACTATGATCAAGCGTCGATGCGATCGCGGTCGAGGTCATCCGCGCCGGAGATGATGAAGTCCTTGCGGGGGGCCACATTGGATCCCATCAGCAGGTCGAACACGTGCTCGGCCTGTTGCAGGGCCTCCTCGGCCTCCGGGATGGTGACACGCCGCAGCATGCGCTGGCGCGGGTCCATGGTGGTGTCCGCCAGCTGGTCCGCGTCCATCTCGCCGAGCCCCTTGTAGCGCTGGATGGGTTCCTTGTAGTTCTTCCCGTCCTTCTGCAGGCCTGCCAGCAGCCGGTGCAGCTCGTTCTCCGAGTACGTGTAGACCACCTCGTTGGCCTTCGGCCCGGGGTGGATGACCTCCACGCGGTGCAGCGGCGGCACCGCGGCGTAGACCCGGCCCTCCTCGACCATCGGGCGCATGTACCGGAAGAACAGCGTCAGCAGCAGGGTGCGGATGTGGGCGCCGTCGACGTCGGCGTCCGTCATGAGGATGACCTTGCCGTAGCGGGCCGCCGAGAGGTCGAAACTGCGTCCCGCGCCGCCGCCAACCACCTGGATGAGGGCGGCGCACTCGGCGTTGGAGAGCATGTCCCCCACGGAGGCCTTCTGCACGTTGAGAATCTTCCCCCGGATGGGGAACAACGCCTGGAAGTCCGAGGAGCGCGCCAGCTTGGCCGTGCCGAGAGCGGAGTCTCCCTCCACGATGAACAGTTCGGAGGACTGCACGTCCGTGGTCCGGCAGTCGGCCAGCTTGGCCGGCATCGAGGAGGTCTCCAGGGCGTTCTTGCGCCGCTGGTTCTCCTTGTGGGTGCGGGCCGAGATGCGGGACTTCATCTCCGCCACGACCTTCTCCAGGAGCACGGCGACCTGGTTCTTCTCGTGCTTCTTCGACGAGCGCAGGACCGCGCCCAGCTGCTGCTCGACCACCTTCGCCACGATGGGGCGCACCGCAGGGGTCCCGAGGACCTCCTTGGTCTGGCCCTCGAACTGCGGTTCGGCCAGCCGCACCGTCAGCACGGCCGTGAGCCCGGCCATCACGTCGTCCTTCTCCAGCTTGTCGTTGCCCGCCTTCAGCTTGCGGGCGTTGGCCTCCACCGTCTTGCGGAAGGTCTTCAGCAGCGCCTGCTCGAACCCGGACTGGTGCGTGCCGCCCTTGGGCGTGGCGATGATGTTGACGAACGAGCGGAACGTGGTGTCATAGCCGACGTCCCAGCGCAGGGCGATGTCCACCTCGCACTCGCGCTCCACGTCCTGCATGGTCGACCGGCCGTCAGCGCCCAGGACCGGGACGCGCTCGGTGAAGGTGCCGGACCCCTGCAGCCGCCACACGTCGGTCACCGGGCTGGCCGAGGAGAGGTGCTCGACGAACTCGGAGATGCCGCCGTCGTAGTGGAAGACCTCCTCGACCGGGCCCGACTCCCCGGCGGTCCCGGGCAGGCGCCGCTCGTCGCGCAGGGTGATCTTCAGGCCCGGGACCAGGTAGGCGGTCTGGCGGGCCCGCTGTTGCAGGTCCTCGTAGGAGAACGCGGCGTCCGGGGTGAAGATCTGCTCGTCCGCCCAGTACCGGACCCGGGTCCCGGTCTGGCCCCGCTTGGCCTTGCCGACGACCTCCATCGGCGACTGGTCGGCCGAGGGCGTGAAGGGGGCGTCCGGGCTGTGTACCGACCCGGTGTCCTGGAACTGGCCGGGCTCACCACGGCGGAAGGACAGCTGGTGGACCTTGCCGCCGCGGAACACCTGGACGTCCAGCCGCGAGGACAGCGCGTTGACCACGGAGGCGCCCACGCCGTGCAGTCCGCCGGAGGCCGAGTAGGAGCCGCCACCGAACTTGCCGCCGGCGTGCAGCTTGGTGAAGACGACCTCGACACCGGACAGGCCCGTCCGCGGCTCGATGTCCACCGGGATGCCGCGGCCGTTGTCCTCCACCTCGACGGCGCCGCCGGCATGGAGGGTGATGGTGATGGACTGGCCGAACCCGGCCAGGGCCTCGTCCACGGAGTTGTCGATGATCTCCCACAGGCAGTGCATCAGGCCGCGCGAGTCGGTGGATCCGATGTACATGCCGGGCCGCTTGCGCACCGCCTCGAGGCCTTCCAGCACGGACAGGTGCCGGGCGTTGTACTCACTGCTGCGGGACATGGACTTCCTTCACGGTCGATGATCGTCCTTCAGGGTATCGGCCCGCGGGCCGCGAGCGGCGGAACCGGGCCGTGGAGGGCGGGCGCCGGTACGCAATGAGCGAAACCGGGCCCGATTCGGCCCCGCCGGAGAACAAAAATGGGTCAGAGGTGGTTCCATAGGGGTACGCGATGCCGAATCCCCACGGTCCGCACGGACCACACCGGGGTGCAGGGGCACCAGATGAGGAGGCCATCATGACCACCACGACCGCCACGACGATGGACCCGCCAGTGCTCACCGGCGCAGACCGTTGCGACCGTTGCGGAGCCCAGGCCTACGTCCGCGCCGTCCTGCAGAGCGGAGGCGAGTTGCTGTTCTGTGGCCACCACGCCCGCGCCGTCGAGGACACCCTCCGTCCCCAGACCACCCTCTGGCAGGACGAGACCAGCAAGCTCTTCGAGAAGGAGCCGGTGAGCGCGGACTGATCCCGCGCCGCTCCGCCCGGACCGGACAGCATGAGGGCCCGCCACCGCGAGGTGGCGGGCCCTCATGCTGTCCGGCCTGCTGTCCGGAGCCGGGCGGCTCCGGACGGGGCCTGCCGATCAGTCCAGGTAGTCGCGCACTCTAAACGATTACA
>JASBVO010000013.1 GCA_029961105.1 Micrococcus sp.
GCCGTCTCCTCTCGGATCAGGCCGGACCCTCACACACCGTTTTTCTTACAGTCCCAACCGGTCCCAGCCGATGACCAGCACGGCGAGGAGGTGGCCTGAGCATGGCCGCTCGTGAGCTCGTGCAGCAGCTGCCCCAGAACGTGCGCCGCTGGGTGTACGTCATCTTCGCCCTGGTCGGTGTGGCGCTCGGTGCGACCGTCAACGGGTTCGGTACCGCCGAGATCGCCCAGCCGCTGTGGCTGGAGATCGCCGGGTCCACGTACCTGTACCTCGGTGGCGCGTTCGGTCTGACCGCGGCCCTGAACGTCGGGGCCAAGAAGGCCGCCGAGGTGCCGGTCGCCCCGGTGTCGGAACCGGATGCCACCCCGGTGCCGGACGACTACCAGCCCCAGCACCGCGCCAAGGAGTAGACTGGGACCACCCTTCCCGGGATTGACTGACCCTGCGCATTGAACCGCCCCCACCACGAGCCTCGCGCTCGCGGTGGGGGCGCTTTTCTGCTGTCTGTGGACAGAGGCGTAGCTTGTCCGGGGCGGGAGTAGGGTGGAGAAATCAGAAGGCCCCGAGGGTGTTGGAGCACCCCCGGGGCTGCCGAAACCAAGATCAGACCTTGGAGACGACATGTCCGAGAATACCCTTGCCCTGGCCACCCGTAACCTCCCGGCACGCGCGCCGGAGGACCTGGCAGCGGCCACGTTCCTCGCCCGCTACACCGGCAGCACGAAGACCACCTACGTCTTCGCACTGCGCCGGTACTTCACCTGGTGCCGTAACCAGGGCATGGCACCCCTGGAGATGAAGCGCCCACTGATCGAGGCCTACATCCGGTCCATGGAGGACGACGGTCTCGCCCGGTCCACGCAGTCCCAGCAGCTGGGCATCATCCGCGGGTACTACCGCTTCGCCGTCCTGGACGAGTACATCGACAAGGACCCCGCCCAGCACGTCCGCAAGCCCCGGGTCTGGCAGGACGACTCCAAGCTCCTCGGCCTCACCCGGTACGAGCTCGGTGACATCTTCCGCGCCGCCAAGGACACCGGCCCCACCGAACGCTGCGCCATCGCGCTCATGGGCATGCTCGGCCTGCGCGTCTCCGAAGCAGCCGGGCTGCAGATCGAAGACACCCGCCACGAGGCCGGCGGCCACCGTGTGGTGAATTTCATCGGGAAGGGCTCCAAGCCTGCCTCCATCCCGCTGCCGGTGCCCATGCAGCGCATCATCGACGCCGCGGCCGCCGGCCGGACCACCGGTCCCCTGCTGGTTCGACGCCGCGGTCCACTCCACGGAGAACCTCACGACCGGCGCTCGCTGGCGTGGATGGTCGAACAGCTGGGCCGCAAGGCCGGCATCGATCACAAGGTCCATCCGCATATGTTGCGGCACTCGTTCGTGGGAACGGCCTTGGACGCGGGGCTGGATCTGCGGACGGTGCAGCAGGCGGCCCGACATTCAGACCCGCGCACGACGGCGAACTACGACCGCGCCCGTCATACGATGGACAGGCATGCGGTCCACACGGTGAGCGCGTACCTGGGCGGCATCGCCTGAGCAAAAAGAAGCCCCCGTCCGGCACCTATCGAGGCGCCGGGCGGGGGCTTCTCCGTGTCTGTGATTAGCAGCCGCTGGCGACGACGGCCGTGCGGAACGTCTCGGGGTAGCTCGCGTCCGCGGAGTATTGGCTGCCCCAGCCGTGGGAGTCCTTTTGGTAGGCCGCCTCGGCGGCGCTGCCGACGCACTGCACGTCCCGGGCGACGGCGCCCGGGTCGGGGTCCTCGCCGGTATCCTCCGGGACGGTGATGTGCGTGTGGACGTAGAGTTCGCAGGCTTCGGCGAATGCTGCCTCATCGGTGAACGCCTCGGCTGGCTGGCCCGTGGCCTCGGAAGCATCCGCGGCAGCCTGGGCGATGCAATCAGCCTTGGCCTGGTCGGCGGCTGATGCGTTTCCGGAGCATGCGGCCAACGGGATGGCGGCAAGGGTGAGCACGAGGCCAGCTGTCAGGGTGCGAGCATTCATGGTCCCTCCAGGGGGCGGTAGGTGGTGGCCTCTTCAGGGTACGGGGCGTCCGGACACCCCGAAGGCCTTCTCGGCGGCTGCGGCGCCCCGCACATGGGCATCGGGCACCAGGTGTCCGTAGGTGTCAGCCGTGGTGGTGATGGACTCGTGCCCCAGCCGGTTGGCCAGCTCGTACAGGTTCATGCCCGCAGCGATCATCAGAGAGGCGTGGGAGTGCCGCAGGTCCTGCACCCGGGGCTTCTTAGCCAGGGGCGTCTCCTCGGCCGCCTGAGCGGCTCTGACGGCGTCGTTCCACGCGCGCTGGACAGCCTTCACCCCGGGCTTCTGCGTGGACACCGGTGGGAAGAAAACCTCGTCCCCCGCGCTCGCGGCCTCCACCAGGGGTCGGATGGCATCGACCGTGGACGGTGCCAGGGAGACGGTGCGCCGGCCCTTGCGGGTCTTCGGCGGGCCGATGCGCCAGCGGGGCGTGTGGGTCGGGGATTCCTTCCAGGCTCGTACTACGCGCACGGTGGGGACCTTGCCGTCGAGGTCGAAGTCGGCGGGGGTGACGGCCAGGGCCTCGCTCAGGCGAAGCCCGGAGCCGATGAGGAAGCGCAGGACCGGGTGGGACCATTCTCGGGCGTGCGAGATCACGCGTTCGAATTCGTCCATGGTCAGGAAGGTGGTGTCGTCCTCGGTGGCGTTGCGCTTCGGCAGCAGCCGGCCGTTGCAGGGGTTGTCCGGGCGCAGCTGGCGGCGCACGGCGTGGGCCATGACGCCGTGGAGGAACCCGTGGACATTCTTGATGGTCTTCGGGGAGGCCTCCTGCTCAAGCTCCCAGCGGATCCAGGCGATCAGGTCGTCCTCGGTGATCTGGTCCACGGGGAGGCCGGTGAAGTCCATCAGGTGGTTGCGCAGGTAGCCGCGGTACTTCGTGATGGTCGCGCGCTCCACGTTGGTCAGCCGCTCGATGTAGTGCTCGGCGACATCCCCCACCGTGGGGACCGTGGATACCTGGGCGAGCAGGGCCCGCTCGGCCTTGGCGGTGTCGTGGCCGGCTGCCTCGAGGACGGCCTTCCACTGCTTGGCGGCTGCCTCGGTGGGGACGGTCTGGGTGTGCTTCTGGCCGTTGTCCCGCCAGACCACGCGATAGCTGGTGGCGACGCCGTCCTTGTTCCGGCGGACTTCGATGCTGGCCATGGGGGCTCCTGGGGGTCTTCGTGGGGACAAACCGGCGGAGAATGGGGACAGGCCCGGAAACTCTCGCGAGTTTCCGGGCCTGAATCGGTAGCGGCGGGGGGACTCGATCCCCCGACCTCACGATTATGAGTCGTGCGCTCTAACCAGCTGAGCTACGCCGCCATGAAATGAGAGCGCCCGTGCCGCGGATACATACTGCGCACGGGCCCTCATTCCAGAGCCCCGACCGGGAATCGATCCCGGGACCTCCATCTTACCAAGATGGCGCTCTACCACTGAGCTATCGGGGCAACGACGTGAAACTCTACCAGTGATTTTCGCGGATGCGAAATCGGGTGGAGTTCCACGTCCGTCACCGGTCAGTACCGGTCGCGCGAGGGCTTGTCGAAGGAATTGCGACCGCCCTTGAAGCCACCCTTGCCGCCCTTGAAACCGCCCTTGTAGCCACCCTTGTGGGCGCCGCCGGAACGGAACGGCTTGCCCTCCCGCTCGGCGCGGGTGGGACGGCCGGTGTCCAGCTGCAGCTCGATCGGCCGGCCGTTGATGGTGGTGTTGCCCAGGGCGTCCCACTGCTGGCCGGTCAGGTCCGCCGGCAGCTCCACCAGGGAGTGGTTCGAGCGGATGTCGATGTGCCCGATCTGGTTCGAACGCAGTCCGGCCTCGTTGGCCAGCGCGCCCACGATGTTGCCCGGCTGCACACGGTCCTGGCGGCCCAGGGCGATCCGGTAAGTGGCGTTGCCCTCGGCAGGGCCACGCTGCGGTCCACGGGAGCCCCGGCCGTCACGCTCGCCGCGGTCATCGCGGTCGAAGTCACGGTCCCGGCGGGCCATCTTGGCCGCCGGCAGGTCCGGCTCCTCGGCCAGCAGCGGACGCCCGCCCTGGGCCATCTTCGCCAGGGCCGCGGCGACGTCCTCGGGCGCGGCGTCGTTCTCCTCCACGTAGGAGTCCACCAGGTCCCGGAAGACCTCCAGCTCGCCCCCGGCCAGCGTCTCGGTGATCTGGGCGCTGAACTTGTCCAGGCGGGAGGAGTTCACGTCCGCCACCGACGGCATGGACATCTGCTCCACGGTCTGGCGGGTGGCCTTCTCGATGGCCCGCAGCAGGTACTTCTCCCGCGGGGTCATGAACAGCACGGCGTCCCCGGAGCGCCCGGCGCGGCCCGTGCGGCCGATGCGGTGCACGTAGGACTCGGTGTCGTGCGGGATGTCGTAGTTGATGACGTGGCTGATGCGCTCCACGTCCAGGCCGCGGGCGGCCACGTCCGTGGCCACGAGGATGTCGATGCGCCCGGCACGCAGGTTCTCCACGGTCTTCTCGCGCTGGTTCTGCGCGATGTCCCCGGAGATCGCCGCGGCGCGGAAGCCGCGGGCGTTGAGCTTGGTGGTGAGCTCCTCGGTGGCGTTGCGGGTGCGCACGAAGGCGATGACGCCGTCGTGCTCCTCGGTCTCGAGGATGCGAGTCATCGCCTCCAGCTTCCACTGGTGGGTGACCTGGAGGAAGCGCTGGCGGATGTTGCCGGCCGTGGTGTTCTTCGCGGCGACGGTGATCTCGACCGGGTCGTTGAGGTACTTGCCGGAGATCCGCTGGATGGCGCGCGGCATGGTGGCCGAGAACAGGGCGGTCTGCTTGCCCTCGGGGGTGGCGGACAGGATCTGGTCCACCTCCTCGGCGAAGCCCATGCGCAGCATCTCGTCCGCCTCGTCCAGCACCATGTACTGCAGGTCGGACAGGTCCAGCGAGCCCTTCTGGAGGTGGTCGATCACGCGTCCCGGGGTGCCGACGACGACCTGGGCGCCGCGGCGCAGGCCGGACAGCTGCGGGCCGTAGGGCGCGCCGCCGTAGACGGGCAGGACGGTGACGCCCTTGAGGTGCTTGGCGTAGGTTGTGAAGGCCTCGGCCACCTGCAGCGCCAGCTCGCGGGTCGGCGCCAGCACGAGGATCTGCGGGGTGCTCGCGGGGCCGTTGACGTCGGCCAGCTCGGCCAGCCGGGACAGGGCCGGGACGGCGAAGGCGGCGGTCTTGCCGGTGCCGGTCTGGGCCAGCCCGACGACGTCGCGGCCCTGGAGCAGCAGCGGGATGGTCTCGGCCTGGATCGGCGAGGGCGTCTCGTAGCCGAGGTCCTCGATGGCGGCCAGGATCCGGCCGTCGATGCCGAGCTCGGCGAAGGCCGGCGCGGAGGAGGAAGTCTCGTTCAGGTCATTCTGGGCGTGTTCGGACACGGGTGTTCCTTTTCGGGGATCGGGTCTGCGGCCGGTTGGTCACCGCAACGCAACGGATTGCTTTGTCTCCGGTGCTCCCCGAGGCGCGGTCCAACTTCACGCCCGTTCCAACTCACCTGGCGGTCCCCGCCCGGCCGGTTCCGTCAGGAGTGGACACCGCACGGGCGGGCCACGTCCTCGACGGAGGAACGGCTGGGGGTTGAAGGACCGGCCGCCCGCTGCACCGACACGGTGTCGGGAGGGGCCACACAACTCGATGCCCTCTCAAGGGCATGCACAGGGGATCTGACCGGAATGGTCCATCAAGTCTAACGCATCTCCGGACCGGGCCAGCCGTTAGGCTCGACAGGTGCCTTCTGAGACCCCGGACCACCGATTCGCCCGCGCCGCCGGCAAGGCCACGCGCGCGTTCCTCGACGGACAGCGCCAGGACGCCGAGCGACTCCGCGCCGAGGCCGAGGCGCGCGCCGAGGCCGAGGCGCGCGCCGAGGCCGAGGCCCGCCAGGAGCTCGAGGCGCGCCGACGGCGCCAGGCCCGGGCCGACGTCGGCGGCTCCGTGCTGCTGAAGACCGCGCGCTGGTGGTGGGGCGTGGTGACGGTGCTGTTCGTGCTGCTGGCGGCGGCGTTCCTGACGGCCGGGCTCACCGGACGCACCGACGTCGTCCCCGGCGCGCCGCTGGACGGTGCGGCCGGCCAGTACGTCCTGGCCGGCCTCACCGGCGTCCTGGCCCTGGCCACCGGCGCCGGGGCCATCCAGCTGCTGCGCGGCAGGCGCAGCGCCGTGGGCCTGCTGACCGGGGTGGCGGTGATCGTCGGGATCCCGCTGATCGTGCGCGGGCACCCGGCGCTGATCGCCATCGCGGTGGTGCTGCTGGCCGGCGCCGCCCTGCTGTGGCTGCCGCCGGTCCGCCGCCGGCTCAGAGCGAGCTGATCGCCCGGTCCAGGTCGTCGATCAGGTCCGCGACGTCATCGATGCCCACGGACAGGCGCACCAGGTTGTCCGGCACGGCCAGCTCGGTGCCGGCCACGGAGGCGTGGGTCATCTCGGCCGGGTAGTTCATCAGCGACTCGATGCCGCCCAGGGACTCGGCGAGCTGGAACAACCGCGTGGTCTCGGCCACCTGCTTCGCGGCCGCGGCGCCGCCGGTGAACTGCACCGAGACCATGCCGCCGAAGCCGCGCATCTGCCGCGCGGCCAGCTCGTGGCCCGGGTGGTCCGGCAGCCCCGGGTACAACACGCGCTCCACCCCGGGACGGTCCTGCAGCCAGGTCGCGATGGTGGCGGCGTTGGCCACGTGCCGGTCCATCCGCACCCCGAGGGTCTTCAGTCCGCGCGTGGTGAGGTAGGCGTCCAGCGGGCCGTTGACCGCGCCGGCGGCGAACTGCTGGAACTGGACCTTCTCGGCGAGTTCCGGATCATTGACGACCACGGCGCCGCCGATCACGTCCGAGTGCCCGCCGATGTACTTGGTCGTGGAGTGGACCACGACGTCCGCGCCCAGTTCCAGCGGCAGCTGCAGGTAGGGCGTGGCGAAGGTGTTGTCCACCACCAGCAGGGCGTCCGCGGCGTGCGCGGCGTCGGCGAGGGCGGCGATGTCCGAGACCTTCATCAGCGGGTTGGAGGGGGTCTCCAGCCACAGGATGGACGCCTTCGAGGCCTCCAGCGCCTGCTCGACGGCGGCCACGTCTGCCATGTCCACCACCGTGTGGCCGACGCCCCACGGGCCGAGGATCTTGTTGATGAGGCGGTAGGTGCCACCGTAGACGTCATTGCCCATGACGATGTGCGCGCCGGGGGCGGCCACCGCGTGGATCAGCGCGTTCTCCGCGGCCAGCCCCGAGCCGAAGGTGAAGGCACGGGCGGCGCCGTCCACCCCGCCCTCGAGGGCGGCGAGCTGCTCCTGGAGGGCGTCACGGGTCGGGTTGGTGCCTCGCCCGTAGTCGTAACCGCGGCGCAGGGTGCCGACGCGCTCGGGGGCGTAGGTGGTGGACAGGTGCACGGGCGGCACGACCGCGCCGGTGACCGGCTCGAAGGCCTGCCCGGCGTGGATCGCGCGGGTGTTGAAGCCGGAGGTGGGGTGGAGGGTGTAGTCGTAGTCCTCCGCCCCGGCGGGCCGGTCGGTCTGGACGTTCTCGGCGGGCTCGGCGGCACGTTCGGTCATGACGGATCCTTTCAGCGGGACAACGGGGCTGTGGGGCAGGCTGGGAGGCAGCCGGTCAACGGGGCAACAGGTCGATAGGACAGCGGGTCAGCGGGCCACGTGGGCCACGCGGGCCAGCAGGTCGTGCAGGGTGATGATGCCGGCCACCACGCCGTGGTGGGTGGCCATCAGGGCGGGTGCGGTGCGCAGGGCCTCACGGGCCTGGGCCAGGGTGGCGTGGACGTTGATCTTCGGCAGGGCCGGTCCGGCGTGGTCGAGGACCGTGTCCGAGGGCCGCGCGCGCCCGGAGGCCAGCAGGTCGGTCAGCGAGGCCACGTCCACCGCACCGAGGATCTCGCCCACGCGCAGGTCGTCCCGCGGGGCGCCGACCACCGGCAGGGCGTCCACGCCGAAGCGGTTCATGGTGGAGATCGCCTCCGCCAGGGTGGCGTCCTTCGGGGCGGTGACCACGTCCGGCAGGGAGCCGGGCAGCACCGAGGACTTCGCGGCCAGCAGGTCCTTGACGGTCCCCTCCCAGTCCCCGGCAGGTTCGGGGGCTGCAGCGCCCGGTGCGGCGGCAGCGGCGGCCTGGGCGCCGCCGTCGGGCACTCCCCCGGGCACCCCGCCAGCCGGCAGCACGGACTCGACGGGCACCGTGTCGAAGCCCATCTCGTCCATCCAGGCGGCGTTGAAGATCTTGCCGAGGTAGCCGCGCCCGGAGTCCGGCAGCAGGATGACCATGACGTCGTCCTCGTCCAGGTCCTTCGCGGCCTGCAGCCCGGCCACGACGGCCATCCCGGAGGACCCGCCCACGAGCAGGCCCTCCTCGGCGGCCAGGCGGCGGGTCATCTCGAAGGAGGCGGCGTCGTCCACGGCGATCACCTCGTCCGGGATGGACGGGTCGTAGTTGCCGGGCATCATGTCCTCGCCGACGCCCTCCACGAAGTAGGGCCGGCCCGTGCCACCGGAGTAGATGGAGCCGTCCGGGTCCGCGACGACCACCTTCACGGGGCCCGACGCGCGGTCGGCCGAGACCTCCTTGAGGTACCGGCCGGTGCCGGTGACCGTCCCGCCGGTGCCGGCGCCGACGACGAAGTGGGTGATGCGCCCCGCGGTGTCCTGCCAGATCTCTGGGCCGGTGGTCTCGTAGTGGGACTGCGGGGCGGAGGGGTTGAAGAACTGGTTGGGCTGGTAGGCGCCCGGGATGTCCTGCTCGAGGCGGTTGGCCACGCCGTAGTAGGACTCCTGGGACTCCGGGGGCACGGAGGTCTTGGTGACGACCACCTCGGCCCCGTAGGCCCGCAGCACGTCCCGCTTCTCCTGGCCGACCTTGTCCGGGGTGACGAAGACGGAGTGGTAGCCCTTGAGCTGGGCCACGAGCGCCAGCCCGACGCCGGTGTTGCCGGACGTCGGCTCCACCACGGTGCCGCCCTCGGCCAGCTTCCCCTCGGCCTCGGCGTTCTCGATCATCTTCAGCGCGATGCGGTCCTTCACCGATCCGCCCGGATTGAGGTACTCGGGCTTGACCAGGACGGTGGCCCTGATGCCCTCCGTGACCTTGTTGAGCTTCACCAGCGGGGTGTTGCCGATGAGCCCGAGGACGTTCTCGGCGTAGTGCATCTCCTCTGTCATGGGCCCCACGCTACCGCCGGGGCCGCGCGGGGCGGCAATAGCGTGAATCCGCGTGACCGGTGGCATGCGGGACAATGGCAGGATGCACGTGACCACCCCGCCCGGCACCCTACCGGTCCCGGACGCCGAGGCGGTCCTGGAACCGGGGGTGCCGGTGGACGTGCGCCTGACCCTCGGCGTGCTCCAGCGCGGCCACGCCGATCCCACCGTGCAGTCCCGCCCCGAGGGGGTCTGGCTGTGCTTCCGTCAGCCCGGCACCGGTGACCCCGTGACGCTGCTGGTGCGGCCGGCGCGCTCGCCGCTCGTGCCCGGCCGGGTCCCGGTACTGGCCTGGGGCCCGGGCGCGCAGGCGGCCGTGGCGTCGGCGCCGGCCCTGCTGGGGCTCGACGACGACTGGTCCGGTTTCGACGCGCTGCTCGCCTCCGCGTCCCCGGGACTGCCGCCGGCGGTGGTGCGGGCCCGGCGCGCGCACCCCGGGCTGCGGCTGCCCGCGACGGGCCGGGTGGTGGACCAGTTGCTGATGGTGGTGCTGGAGCAGAAGGTCACCCACGACCAGGCGCGCTCCGGATGGCGCTGGCTGGTGCGCGGCTACGGCGAGAAGCCCCCGGCCCCGGCGCCGGAGGGGATGCTGCTGGTGCCCACGCCGGAGGCGGTGCGCCGGGTGCCCAGCTGGGGCTGGCACGCCGGCTGGGTGCAACCGGCGCAGTCGCGGGCGATGGTCCGGGTGGCCGAGCGGGCTGCCGCGCTGGACCGGCTGGGGGCCGCGCAGCTGGGCGCCGAGCACGACCCGGCGTCGGTGGTGTCGCGGCTGTGCACGGTGCCCGGGATCGGGCCGTGGACGGCCGCCGAGACGGTCCAGCGCACCCACGGGGCCCCGGACACGGTGGCGGTGGGCGACTACCACCTGGCCCACCACGTGGGCGAGGCCCTGACGGGGCGGCGCACGGACGATGCCGGGATGCTGCGGCTACTGGCCCCCTACGCGGGGCACCGGCAGCGCGTGGTCCGGCTGATCGGCCTGGCCGGCTACCGGTTCAGCCGGTTCGGGCCGCGGCTGGCACCGGCGGACCACCGGCGCCGGTGAGCGCTACTGCTGCTGGCCCTGCTGCTGGCCCTGCTGCTCGGCGACCTGACGGTGCACCTCGTCCATGTCCAGGCCCTTGATGGCGGAGACGAGTTCCTCGAGCTGGGTGGCGTTGATGGCCCCGGGCTGGGCGTAGACCAGGACCTTGTCCCGGAACGCCATCAGGGTGGGGATCGAGGTGATGTTCGCGGCGGCGGCCAGGTTGCGCTCGGCCTCCGTGTCCACCTTGGCGAACACCACGTCCTCATGCCGTGCGGAGACCTGCTCGTAGACGGGCGCGAACTGCTTGCAGGGGCCGCACCAGTCAGCCCAGAAGTCCACCAGGACGACGTCGTTCTCGGTGAGGGTCTTCTCGAAGTCGGCTTCGGTGATGTCGGTGGTTGCCATCCCTCCACCCTAGCCGCGCGGCCGCCGGACGGGTCAGCGGTATCCACAGGTTGCCAGTGAACGCACAGGAGGCACCGGCGCGCGGTCCGGCGCCGAACTCCACAGTTCCCCAGTCTCCGCCGGTCCCCCACGGTCGGCCGGAGCGGCCGGGCGGGCGGCGGGCACTCGTTCCTAGCGTGTCAGTCACCGGCCCCGGCGCTCGGGGCCACGAACCCTTCAGGAGGACACGATGACGACGACACCGCAGACACCGGAGGCACCGAGGACACCGGCCGGGGAGAAGCGCGGCCCCGACGGTCCCGGACCGCTGTTGCCCGGACGCCGCTCGACGGTGATGGTGGTGGTGGAGCGGCCGGACCCGGAACAGGCGCTGCAGGAGTCGATGGACTGGGTCCAGGCCTTTGAACGCGACTGCGGGCTGGTGCTGGACCCGCAGGCCACGGAACTCTACGGCGTGGCGAAGGCGTCCGACCTCAAGGAGAACCTCCGGCCTCCCCGCGACGGCTCGGTGGCCGAGTACCTGGACTTCATCTGCGTGGACGGCGCCTGGCTGCATCCCGGGGACTGCCCGGTGGCTCCGCCGGACTCCAACGGCGCCCCGGCCTGGGCATGGGCGTACTACCAGGCCGTGATGGGCGCCCCGGACCAGGCCTTCTGCACGATCTGGGACGTGATGCCCCTGCCCGTGGCGGCGTGAGGCTCCCTCCACCCGCCGCACCCGGTGGCGCGCACGCACGGCGGCGCCCGGGGGATGTCAGTACCGGGCGGGGGCGGCCGAGGGCGCCCGGGGCCCGGTTGACGGTGATCGGGCCCCGTCGGCAGACCCGTGCCGCACGAGCGGGGCGCGAGTATAGTCCCAGCCATCCTGGCGTCCATCACAACGGAGGTGACTGACCATGGGCTCCCTGGACTCCTGGCCGTCCCGCGTCCTGGCGGGTACGACGGCAGCCGTGATGCTGGGCGCAGCCCTGGCTGGCCCCCTGGCCGCCGCACCTCCAGCCACGGCGTCGGTGCCCCGCGCTGCGCCGTCGGCGGGCGCGCCGCACCAGACGCCGGCCGCCATCCCCGTGACGGGGACGATCGACGTCCAGGTGGACCTCGGCAGCATCTCGGCGACGCCGGCGGCCGGGGGCACACGGTGTGTGCTGACCGCTGACGTGACCCTGCAATTCTCCGGCACGGTGGAGGGAACGGCCGTCGGTGAGACCGTGGCCCGGGTCAACGCGCCCTGCTCCGAGGTGACGACGATGCCCCCGGGCACCTTTGCCGACACCTTCCGGTTCTCCGGGGACTTCGAGGGCGACGTGGCCGGAACGCCCACCACGGCCGAGGTGGAGTACGCCGGCGTCACGCGCGCCGGTGGAGCCGTCTCGGCCGTCCTGCATCTGGACGGTGACTCGACCGTACGGGCCACGGTGCGGGCCCAGGCCGGAGGCAGCGGCACCTACCGCGGGATCGCAGTGCTGTAGGCGGACCGGCCTGCAGGAGGACCGGGCGGCCGCACACGCTCAGTCGCCCTTGACGTTGACGATCTGGCGCAGGGTGTGCCGGACGGACACCAGGTCCGCGGAGTCCGCCATGACCTGGTCGATCGGCTTGTAGGCCGCCGGGATCTCGTCCAGGAACGCCTCCGTGTCCCGGTACTCGATGCCGGCCATGGCCTCGCGCAGCTGCGCGAGGGTGAAGGTCCGGCGAGCCTTCTTGCGGGAGTACGTCCGCCCGGCGCCGTGCGGGGAGGAGTTGAGCGAGAGCGCGTTGCCCTTGCCGGTCACGACGTAGGAGGCGGTGCCCATGGACCCGGGGATCAGCCCCGGTTCCCCCGCCGTGGCCCGGATCGCCCCCTTGCGGGAGACCCACACCTGCCGGCCGAAGTGGTACTCGGACTCGGTGAAGTTGTGGTGGCAGTTGATCCGTTCCTGCTCCTGAACCTCGGTGCCCGCCCACTCCGAGACCTGGCGCAGGACGCGGTCCATCATCTCCTCGCGATTGAGCAGGGCGAAGTGCTGGGCCCAGCGCAGCTCGCGGATGTACCGGTCGAACTCCTCGGTGCCCTCCTCGAGGTAGGCCAGGTCCGGGTGCGGCAGGCTGGCCCCGGACCGGCGGGCCTGGGCCGCCGCCACCTGGATGTGGTGCTGGGCGATCCTGTTGCCGACCCCGCGGGAACCGGAGTGCAGGAACGTCCAGACCCGGTCCTGCTCGTCCAGGGAGACCTCGATGAAGTGGTTGCCCGAGCCCAGGGAGCCCAGCTGGAGGTCCCAATTGGCGGCATAGGTGGCCGGGTCGAAGCCGGCCGCCACGGCGCGGTCGACCAGCTCGTCCAGGCGCGGGGCCGCCGTCGGGCTGATCTTCTTGTTGTAGTGCCCGGCGCTCAGCGGAATGGCCCGCTCGATGGCCCGCCGCACCGCGGCGCGGTCCTTCGGCAGGTCGGCGGCGGAGAACTGGGTGCGCACGGCGATCATGCCGCAGCCGATGTCCACGCCCACCGCGGCCGGGATGATGGTCCCGAGCGTGGGGATCACCGAGCCCACCGTGGCGCCCTTACCCAGGTGGGCGTCCGGCATCAGCGCCACGTGGGGGTGGATGAACGGCAGCCGGGCGGTGTCGATGGCCTGCTCACGGGTCTGCTCGTCCAGCAGGGAGGCCCAGCTGATGAGCCGGTCGGTGATGTGCTCCATGGTCACCATGGTGCCCTCTGCCCCACTCAGACGTAACAATGCATGTCAGAGACCTTTTCTGTCTGATGCTGCTAATCTCACAGTGTCCTCCAGGCGTCGTTCGCCCTTTCACCGCCTGCTGGCGCCGCCGCGATAGCTCTTCAGTGTCGCGGCGCGACCGCCCCTGCGGAATGCCGTTTTCGCGCAGGGGCGGTCGTCTGCTTTAACCGACACCCCGCTCCTCAGCCCGGGGCTGACGCCGCGCACCACGCAAAAGGCCCGTCACAACTTCTGCTGAAGTTCTGACGGGCCTTTTCTTCCGGTCTCCCGGACTAGTGGCAGATGAGGTGTCTGGTCTCAAAACATGGTTGACGGTTGGTGGGGCTGGTGATGGTTGACAGGTGTCTCGGGACATTGCTGTCGGTTCCGGGTCGGTGATGGTGGACAGGTGTCTCGGGACATCGTTGTCACCGGGTGGGCATCATCCCGGGCATGGGATCGAAGAACCGCAATCTGGTGATCGTGCGCTCGGTACTGGACCAGCGCCTGACGGTGGGGCAGGCGGCCCGGAAGTACGGTCTGTCGCGCCAGTGGATCTACGAGCTGATCCGCCGCTACCAGGCCGCCGGCCCGCCGGGACTCGAGCCCGGTTCGCGCGCCCCGCACCGGAACCCGCAGACCACCCCGGCCCCGGTACGGGCCCGGATCCTGGCCCTGCGCGCCGAGCTCGCCGGCCAGGGGGCGGACAACGGCGCCGAGACCATCGCCTGGCATCTGCGCGCCGAAGGCCTTACCGCCCCGTCCCGGGCCACGATCCACCGGATCCTGGCCGCGGCCGGACTGGTGCCGGCCCAGCCCCAGAAGCGTCCCCGCTCGGCCTGGCACCGGTTCGAGGCCGAACTGCCCAATGGCTGCTGGCAGGCGGACATCACCCACTGGTACCTGGCCGATGCCACCCGGGTCGAGATCCTGGACTTCCTCGATGACCACTCCCGGTTCCTGCTGCACCTGCAGGCCCGGACCGCGTTCACCGGCGCCGACGTGGTCGGGGCCATGACGGGCCTGATCAGCACGTACGGGGCTCCGGCGGCGACCCTGACCGACAACGGGCTGGTCTTCACCGCCCGGCTGGCCGGACGCCGGGGGGCCCGCAACGGCTTCGAGACCCTGTTGGCCGCCGAGGGGATCTCCCAGAAGAACGGGGCCCCGAACCACCCCCAGACCCAGGGCAAGATCGAACGGTTCCACCAGACGCTCAAGCACTGGCTCAGCGCCCGCCCCCGGCCCGCCGACCTGCCGGCACTGCAGGGACTGCTCGACGACTTCCGGCGCTGGCACAACACCGCCCGGCCCCACCGGGCCATCGGCCGCCGCACCCCCGAACAGGCCTACACCGCCCTGCCCAAGGCCAGCGCCGGCACGACCGGCACCCCGGAGCACCGCGTGCGCACCGACACCGTGGACCGCGACGGCAAGATCAGCCTGCGCTACGCCGGCCGCATGCGCCATCTGGGCATCGGCCGGGCCTGGGCCGGGTGCCCGGTCCTGCTGCTCATCCAGGACCGTCAAGTCACCACCACGGACGCGGCCACCGGAGAGATCATCGCCGAGCACACCATCGACCCGGCCCGCGACTACCAGCCCCAACCGCCCCGCGTTCAGCCCGGCACCGACCCCCGGACATGACAGAAGGCCCCGGACCATTCCTGGTCCGGGGCCTTCCCGACAACGATGTACTGAGACATCTGTCAACGATGTCGCGAGACATCACACTAGTGGCAGATGAGGGATTCGAACCCCCGTAGGCAATGCCAGCTGATTTACAGTCAGCCCCCTTTGGCCGCTCGGGTAATCTGCCGTGCGCCCCACCCGGACGTGTCCGTGTAGCAAGCGAGTACTCACTTTACCGGAGGCCTGCCCTGAATCTGAAATCCGCGCCGGGTAGGCTGGCCGGGACACGGAAAACCGCCCCCACCACGGAAGAGGAGACATGGCCAGCGATTCGACGTTCGACGTGGTCAGCAAGGTCGACAAGCAGGAGGTCAGCAACGCGCTGAACCAGGCCCAGAAGGAGATCGCCCAGCGGTATGACTTCAAGGGCGTCGGCGCCGAGATCGACTTCAGCGGCGAGACCATCCTGATGAAGGCGAACTCCGAGGAGCGCGTCAAGGCGGTGCTGGACGTGTTCCAGTCCAAGCTCGTCAAGCGCAACATCTCCCTGAAGTCCCTGGACGCCGGCGAGCCCTACGCCTCCGGCAAGGAGTACCGCCTGGAGGCCTCCATCAAGGAGGGCATCGACCAGCCCACCGCGAAGAAGATCACCAAGCTGATCCGGGACGAGGGGCCCAAGTCCGTCAAGGCCACCATCCAGGGCGACGAGCTGCGGGTGTCCTCCAAGTCGCGCGACGACCTGCAGGACACCATCGCCCTGCTCAAGGGCTTCGAGGACGCCGACCTGCAGTTCATCAACTTCCGCTGACCCGTCCGCTGACCGCACTGGAGGCACCGCCATGCTCTACCTGATCACCCCGGACAGCACTGTCTACACCGCCGACGTCGAGCTCGGACTCGCCCTGGCCGACGACAAGGCCGGCCGGCGCCGGCTGGCGGATCTGGACTGGCAATTGGACCTGGGCACGGTGGAGCCCGAGCGGCTGCTGGCCCTGGCCCTGCGTCACGGGATCGCTGCGCGCACGGGCCTGGTGGTGCACGGGGGCTTCGTGGAGCAGGCCACGGAGCCGGAGCGGCTGCGGGCCGCCCAGCAGAACCACCGCCTGGTGACCCGGCAACTGGAGTCGATCGCCGACGAGCCCCGGTTCGAGGACCGGGCCTGGTTCCGGCACGAGCGGGCCGTCGCGGAGGAGGCCCGGCAGGCCTCGAACGGCGCCCTGCGCGAGGCCGACAAGAGGGCCCGGGAGCTGGCCGAGGATCCCGTGCAGGACCACCTGGTCCGGGCGTGGCAGCGCGCCGGCGGGCTGGCCCCGGCGGAGTAGGCGGGCCCGGCCGGCCTCAGCCCTGGCCGAGCTGGTGGGCCATGCCCTCCAGCCGCTGGACCCGGTCGCTCATCGGCGGATGCGTGGAGAACAGGTTCCGCGCGTTGCGGAACGGGTTGGCGATCATCAGGTGCGCCGCGTTCTCCAGCCTCTGCTCCTTCGGCAGGGGCGCGGCTTGGATCCCGTGCTCCAGCTTGTACAGCGCCGAGGCCAGCGCCAGCGGGTCCCCGGTCAGCCTCGCCCCGTCCTCGTCGGCGTCGTACTCGCGGGTCCGGGAGATGGACATCTGGATCACGGACGCCGCGACCGGGGCCAGCAGGGACAGGGCGATCAGCGCCAGCGGGTTGGCGTTGCGGTTGTCCCGCCCGGCCCCGAAGAACATCAGGAACTGCGCCACCGAGGTGATGACGCCGGCCACGGCCGCCGCCACGGAGGACGTCAGGATGTCCCGGTTGTACACGTGCATCAGTTCGTGCCCGAGCACGCCGCGCAGTTCCCGGGCGTTGAGCATCCGCAGGATGCCCTCGGTGCAGCACACGGCGGCGTGCTGCGGGCTGCGCCCGGTGGCGAAGGCGTTCGGGGACGGCGTGGGCGCCACGTAGAGCCGCGGCATGGGCTGGCCGGCGCGCTCGGAGAGCTCGCGGACGATCTGGTACATCTCCGGCTGCTCGGCCTCCGCGACCGGGTAGGCGTGCATGGAACGGATGGCGATCTTGTCACTGTTCCAGTAGCTGTAGGCGGTGGATGCCACGCCGATGAGCGCGAAGACCCAGATCCATCCGGCCCGTCCGGTCCCGGCGGCGATCACGCCGCCGATGGCCAACAGCACGGCGAACAGGCCGGCGAACAGCAGGGTGGTCTTCAGTCCGTTGTGGTGGCGGTGCACGCCCACGTCCTCTCGTGTCTCGTACCCGCTACAACGCCGCCCGACCTCGCGGGATTCCCCTCGGCCCACGGGGCCGGGCACGCAGGGCCGGGCACGCAGGTCCACCGGCCCCGGCCCGCTAGACGCCGCGGCTGATGCGCACCATGTCCTCACGCGGGACCACCTTGACGCGCTCGCGCTCCACCGGGCCGGTGCCGGTGGCCGCCGCGCCCAGGGAGAGCTCGTGGGCGTCCAGGCGCAGCCAGCCCTCCCACGTGGTGTACTCGACGCCGCGCTCGGCGAGCAGGTCCAGGACCGCCTGCTCGTCCGTGACCTCGGCGGTCCACAGCTCGGACTGGTCCTCCAGCAGGCAGCCGATCGTCTCCAGGGCATCGCCCTTGGTGTGGCCGATCAGGCCCACCGGGCCGCGCTTGATCCAGCCCGAGGCGTACACCCCGGGCACCGGGGCGCCGTCTTCGCCCAGGACGCGGCCGGCGTCGTTGGGGATCACGCCCCGCCGGGAGTCGAAGGCCAGCCCGGGCACCGGGGAGCCGTGGTAGCCGATGGCGCGGTAGACGGCCTGGACCGGGTAGTCGGTGTACTCCCCCGTGCCCTTGACGTTGCCGGTGCCGTCCAGCTCCATGCGCTCCATCCGCAGCCCGGCGACCTTGCCGTCCTCGCCCAGGACCTCCACCGGCTGCTGCAGGAAGTGCAGGTGCAGCCGGCGCGAGGCACCGGTGTCCTGCTCCTCCACCAGCCAGTTGGTCAGCGTGCCCACCATGGTCTTGACCTGGTTGTTGGTGGTGGCCGCCTCCTCCGAGGCGGCGTCGAACTCGAAGTCCTCCGGGTACAGCACGATGTCCACGTCCTTGGAGTGCGCCAGCTCGCGCAGCTCCAGCGGGGTGAACTTCACCTGGGCCGGCCCGCGGCGGCCGAAGACGTGCACGTCCGTGACCGGGGAGGCCTTCAGGCCGGCGTAGACGTTCTCCGGGATCTCGGTGACCAGCAGGTCATCGGCGTGCTTGGACAGCATCCGGGCCACGTCCAGGGCCACGTTGCCGTTGCCGATCACCGCGACCTCCTTCGCGGTCAGCGGCCACTCGCGGGAGACGTCCGGGTGCCCGTCGTACCAGGACACGAAGTCCGCCGCCCCGAAGGAACCCTGAAGCCCGATGCCCGGGATGTCCAGGTCCGCGTCCCGGATGGCGCCGGTGGAGAAGACGATGGCATCGTAGTGGCGGCGCAGGTCCTCCAGGGTCAGGTCGGTGCCGAAGTCCACCCCGCCCAGGAAGCGGATGTCCCCGCGGTCCAGCACCTTGTGCAGGGCCTTGACGATGCCCTTGATCCGCGGGTGGTCCGGGGCCACGCCGTAGCGGATCAGCCCGTACGGGGCCGGGTAGCGGTCAAACAGGTCGATGCTGAGCTCGAAGTCCCGTTCGGCCTTGGTCAACAGGTCTGCCGTATACACGCCAGCCGGTCCGGCACCGACGATCGCGAGGCGAAGGGGGCGGTCGGGGGCAGAGGTCACGAAGTGTCCTTCCATAAGACAAGAGAGCAGACAGCGCTCCAGTCTATCCCCCGCCGCCACGACGAGGGGCGGTGACCTGCACCTCTATGGTGCACGTCACCGCCCCTGCGGCGAGACCGGAGTGCCGGAGTGGATCAGGCGCGCATGCCGGCGATGGCGCCGGAGGCGCGGGAGTGCGCGGTGGCCGCGGTGTCGTCGTTCTTCTCCATCAGCTCACGGGCCTGGACGACCAGGGCACGCACGGCGTCGGCGGCCTCGAGCCACTTCTGCTCGACGGTGTCGTAGTCGGCGTCGTTGTCCGTGGCCTGGTAGTTGGCGGCGACGTAGTTCTTCTGGGACTCGCGGTCACCGATGATGCCCTCGATGCGGCCGGTGATGGCGGCGACCTCGGCCTCGTAGGAGGCGGCTGCGCCGGAGTCGTAGGAGATGGTGCTCATGGGTCGTGGTCCTTTCGCGGTCCGGGGATCCCGGGGAAGTCTGGTGGGGTGTCAGGTGTGTGCGGGGTGAGCCGTGCGGCTCAGCGGCCCATCGGGAAGTCGACCGGCTGGGCCTCGGCGTCCGAGGTCATGGTCTCTTCCTGCTCGACGTAGGACTTGTACATCTCGCCCTGGCCGACGTTGATCAGGCCCAGGGCCTCGTACAGCTTCTTCTCGCAGGCGTCGACCTCGACCATGAAGTTGTTGTACGCCACGGCGCCGGAACCCTTGAAGGTGTGCTTGAGCTGTTCCACGGCGTTCTCGAGGTTCACGACCTCGGCCAGCAGCTGCTCCCCGGAGTCCCCGGAGTCCTGCATGGACTTGTGGAAGACATCGATGTCCGTCATTTCGAGCTTCATGAGCTGATTCATCCCCTTGCGTGTCTTTGGGGCAGTGGCCCCTTGGCGTGTAGTCCCATCCTCGGAGCCCGGCGAGGAGGGAGTCAACCGACTCCGATGGGGAGAACTCCCCATGTCCTGCCGCCTGACGTGTCCGCCCTGGCCTGCGGGGACTGGAATGATAGGCAGAGTCGGTGACGGGACACGAAAGGGGATCCGCAGCCCATGGCCATGGACTTTGACGCGCAGCTGATCGAGTCGGTGGAGGTGCGCCGGAACCGGTTGACCTCGGCCCTGCTCTTCGGCGCCAACCCCACCGAGCGGCGGTGGAAGGAGCGCAGCCGCATCCTCGTCTACGGCGTGGCCACCGCCGCCCTGGCCTGCGCCCTGTGCGTCGCGATCTCCTTCGTGGTCATGGTCATCACCAACTGGCAGGACGAGCGCGCCGAGCGCGAGCAGCAGCAACAGCGCCAGCAGCAGGGCCAGTCGATGCCGGCCCCGGCGTCCGCACTCCCCCCGTTCCCCGGAAGGTCCTGACGTGCCCCACCCCTACACGCGCATCTCCCTGTCCGGCGAGCGCCGGAACGCCGACCTGCTGCTGCCCTCCGACACCCCCGTCGGCGCGCTGATGCCGCAGATCCTCGACATCCTGGACGACCGGCCGCAGGAGTCCCTCGGCGCCAAGGTGCTGGTGCGCCCCGGCGGGGACACCGTGCCCGCGGTGCAGACCTTCGCGGAGGCCGGCGTGCTCGACGGCGAGCGCCTGGCGCTGGTCTCGCAGACCGAGGCGCCGCCGGCCCCGATCATCTACGACCTGAACGACACCGTCTCCGATGCCACCGACACGGTGCGCGGACGCTGGTCGGACGCCTACCGGTTCCTCATCTCCGGGACGCTGGCGGCCCTCGGGGCCTGGCTGGCCGTCGTCGGGCTGCTGGACCGCTTCCTGGCCGAGGACGCCTGGACCGGGTGGACCTGCTTCGGCCTGGCCGCGGTGCTGCTCATCGCCGGCGCGTCCCTGTCCGCCCCGGGGCGGATGCAGGCGGTCGCCGGGACCCTGGTCGGCACCGGGGCGCTGTTCGCGGCCACGGGACTGTCCCGGATGGGCCTGGAGGAGTCCTGGCTGGCGGTGGGACTGGGGGCACTGGCCGCACTGGTGCTGGGATTCCTCGGTTTCGTGGCCAGCCGCCCGCTGTCCATGTTCATCGCCGCCGCCGTGACCGGGGGGCTGACCCTGACGTGGGGGGTGTCCCCGGTGATCGCCGCCTGGGCCATCGGGGACCGGGACGCGGAGGTGTCCGTCGGTGCGGCCGGCATCGCCGGGGTGGTCACGCTGCTGGTGCTGGGACTGTTGCCGAAGATCGCCCTGGGCGCCTCCGGGCTGGCGGGACTGGACGACAGCCAGGCCGGTGGCCGGCCGGTACTGCGCACGGACGCCCGGCGGGCGATCGACTCGGCGCACGGCGGCCTGGTCGCCAGCGCGATCGTGTGCGCGGCGTCCTTGGCCCTGGCCGTGTGGCTGGTGGGCGCCGACACCCGCATGCACGCCTTCTCGCTGCCGCTGTTGGCGTTCCTGGCCCTGGCCGTGGGCCTGCGGGCCCGGTCCTTCCCGCTGGCCGCCCAGCGCATCCCGCTGTACCTGGCGGCCGGGATCGGCGTGCTGGCCCTGGTCCGCCTGGCCATCGACTTCCTGCCCGAGCTCGACGCCGTGTTCCTGCTGGTGCTGCTCGTCCTCGCCCTGCTGGCCGGGGCCGGTCTCTCGGTGACGCTTCCCGAGCACTCCCAGGCCCGGATGCGGCGCACCGGGGACGCCCTGGAGGCCCTCGCCCTGTTCGCCGTCATCCCGCTGCTCATCGGCTACTTCGGGATCTACGCCTCACTGTTGGAGACCTTCTGATGACCCGCCTGACCGATCCCTGGGCCGACGCCGGCCCGGCCCCGGCCCGCCCCCGTCCCGGCTCCGTGCCCGGTGCCGCGCAGTCCCAGTGGTCCACGGCCGCCGAGCTGCGCGCCGACGTGGCCCGCGCCCAGGACGACCCGCTGGCCGGCTTCGAACCGGTCTCCGACCGGACCGCACGCCGGTACGCCCGCCGCCCGGCCCTGTCCCTGTGGACCCGTTCGGCCCGGGCGCTGGGCAACCTCTTCCGGCACGACCCGACGCCCGAGCGGATGGCCGCCCATGCCCGGGCCGTCCAGGCACCGGTCACCACGGGGCGCCGGATCGCGGTGGTGTCCCTGCGCGGCGGTGCCGGCAAGACCACCGTGAGTGCCCTGATGGCCCGGACCTTCTCGGCCCTGCGCCCCGAACCGGTGGCCGCCGTGGACCTCGATCCCGGGCTGGGCTCCCTCGGCCTGCGGCTGGGCGGCACCACCCTGTCCGTCCCGGCCCCCGGCGCGGACCGGCTCGCCGCCGAGCTGGCGGCGATGACCACCACCACCCTCGAGGCGGTGACCTCCCGGATGGCGGTGTCCGGGGAGGACCTCTTCCACACCGGCCCCCGGGTGGCCGGCCGCCCGCTGGGCAACGCCGCCGCGACCACGCTGCTCTCCGGCCTCTCCCGGTACTTCCCGGTCACGGTGCTGGACTGCCCCACCGGACCGGACTCCCCGGACACGGCCGCCGCGCTGGCCCGCAGCCACGCCGCCGTGTTCGTGGTGCCGGCCACGCCCGCCGGCGTCGACGAGGCCACCGGCTACCTGCGGCACTGGCTGGACGACCCGTTCCTGTCCTCGGTGCCGGTGGCGGCCGCCGTCGTGGCCACCGACGCGGACGGGATCCTGGACCCGCTGGCCCAGGCCGCGGCCCTGAGCCGCGTCGGCGTGCTGTCCGTGGCGCTGCGCCACGACCGGCACCTGGCCACCGGGGTCGGGGTGTCCCTGCCGCTGGCGCGGCCGGAGAACCGGATGGCCGTGGCCGAACTGTCCGGCCGGGTCCTGGGCCTGGCCAACGACGCGCCGGGAGGGCACCGGTGAGCCAGAAGGTCGTCCACCGCCCGGCGCGGACCTCCGCCCCGGCGCGCCGGTTCCGGCCGTTCTCGATCGAGGGCCCGCAGCCGGTGGACCCGGCGGCCGCCGAGGCCGGCACCGGCAGCATCATGACGATCCTGCCGATGCTCGCCGCAGGCGGCTCGATGATGGTGATGATGACGTTCCGGCAGAGCCCGTTCGCCGCGGTGGGCGCCATCGCCATGATGGTCTCGGTGGTGGTGGGCGTGGTCATGTTCATCTCCAACCGGGGCAAGGCCACCCGGCAGCGCACCATCCTGCGGGACACCTACACCCGGTACCTGGAACGCACCCGCGTGCGGCTGCGGGATGAGGAGATCGAGGCGCAGCAGGCCGCCCGGGCCGCCAGCCCGCCGCCCGCGGCCCTGTTCGACATCGTCCGGGACCCGGCCCGGCTCTGGGAGCGGCGCCGGTACCACGAGGACTTCCTGCACTGCCGCATCGGCTCCGGGCGCCTGCCCACCCGGGACATCGGCGTGCACCTGCTGGAGACGGCCACGGCGATCCAGGACGAGTTCATGGTGCGCGAGGCCGAGGTGCTCCAGCGCCGCTTCGAGGCCTCCCCGGACATGCCGGTCACCGTGCCCCTGGACTCCGCCGGGAACATCTCCGTGGTGGGCACGCGCGGCTTCGCCCTGCAGGTGAGCCGGTCCCTGCTGACCGGCGCCGCGGCCCTGCAGTCCCCCGAGGACCTGCGCATCGCGGTGATCACGCCTCCGGACCGGCGCCCGGACTGGGACTGGCTGGAACTGTTGCCCCACCTGGACGACACCTCGACCCAGCACTTCACCGGCGCGGTCAAGCTCCTCGCGCCGGACGCTGCCTCCCTGATGGACCTGCTCGACGCCGACCTGCAGTACCGCTCCAAGGTCGCCGGGGAGAACACCCGGTTCGGCACCGAGCTCACCTCCGGTCCGCCCAGCCTGTCCCGGCTCGTCGTCGTGGTCGACGGCTACGGCGCCGACTCCCCGGACCTGAACTTCGGCGACTCCCACTTCAGCCTCCAGGCGCGCGGCATCACCGCCCTGCACCTGTGCGCCGAGCGGGTCCAGGAACCCTCGGAGGTCGCCCTGCGCCTCTCGGAACAGGACCTGCGCGAGGACGGCCGCACCGGCTTCCTGCTGGAGGACCGCACCCGGGACCAGGGCAACCCCGAGCGCACCGAGGGCGGGCTGGACCCGCTGGACGAGCACACCGCCGCCGGGATCGTCTCCGAGCTGGCGCCCCTGCGGCTCTCCCTGGACTCCCTCGAGCACACGGGGGCGGAGACCGCGGCCTCGCGGTCCTTCCTGCAGATGCTGGAACTGTCCCCGCAACTGGACCGGACCGACGTCGAGCGCCTGTGGCAGCCGCGCCCGCACGCCGACTTCCTGCGCGTCCCGCTGGGACCGGACGACAAGGGCAAGCCGGTGCTGCTGGACCTGAAGGAGGCCGCCCAGCTCGGCATGGGCCCGCACGGGCTCTGCGTGGGGGCCACCGGCTCGGGCAAGTCCGAGATGCTGCGCTCGCTGGTCTTCGGCCTGCTGGCCACCCACTCCCCCGACGTGCTGGCCATGGTGCTGGTCGACTTCAAGGGCGGCGCCACCTTCGCCCCCTTCGAGGGCGCCCCGCAGGTCACCGGCATCATCACCAACCTCTCGGACGACCTCACGCTGATCGAGCGCGTCTATGCCTCCCTGAACGGGGAGATCCTGCGGCGGCAGGAGGTGCTGAAGTCCGCCGGGAACATCGCCAACATCACCGACTACCAGATCCACCGCGAGGAGGAACTGGCCAAGGGGCGGCACGTGGAGCCGCTGCCGCACCTGGTGGTGATCATCGACGAGTTCGGCGAGCTGCTCACCGCCCGCCCCGACTTCATCGACCTGTTCCTGTCCATCGGGCGCATCGGCCGCTCCATCGGGGTGCACCTGCTGCTGAGCTCCCAGCGCATCGAGGCCGGCAAGCTGCGCGGGCTGGAGACCTACCTGTCCTACCGGCTCGGGCTGCGCACCCTCTCGGAGTCTGAGTCCCGCACCGTGCTGGACACCCCGGACGCCTTCCACCTGCCCCCGCTGCCCGGCTACGGCTATCTCAAGGTGGACACCACCGTGTACACCCGCTTCAAGGCCGGTTACGTCTCCGGCCCGCTGGAGGACGAGGTGTTCGAGGAGGAGGCCGAGGTCGCCGTGGATCCGGCGGACGAGATCCCGCCGGTCCTGGCCGCGCCCGACTACGCCCTCGTGCTCGAGGAGGCCCGCGGCGCCGCGGGGACCCAGGCCCCGCCGGCGACGAAGGACGGCCCGGCCCGCCGGACCACCGGCCCCACGGTGATGTCTACCATGATGGACACCCTGCGCACCTTCCCCCGTTCGGTGAAGCCGATCTGGCTGCCGCCGCTGCCGCCGGCCATCACGCTGGACCAGGCCGTGGGCGAACCGAAGAACGCCGGTGACGGGCTGCGGCTGCCCGCCGGCGGGGATCTCACCGTACCCATCGGACTGCTCGACGACCCCGCCCGCCAGTGGCAGGGCCTGTGGGAGATCGACTTCACCATCGGCTCCGGCAACCTGCTGATCCACGGCGGCCCGCAGTCCGGCAAGTCCACCACGCTGCGCACCCTGGTCAGCTCGCTGGCGCTGACCCACTCCCCGCAGCAGGTGGGCATCTACTGCATCGACCTGCTCGGCGCGGGGATGCTGCCGCTGCAGGAACTGCCGCACGTGGGCGGGGTGGCCATCCGCACCAACCGGGAGGTCATCACGCGCACGGTGGACGAGGTGGCCGGCATGCTCGCCCACCGCGAGCGCATCTTCGAGCAGTACGCCATCGACTCGCTGGCGACCATGCGCAGGATGCACGCGGAGGGCCGCCTGAGGGAACTGCCCAGCGCGGACATCTTCCTGGTGATCGACGGCCACGGCCAGTTCGCCGAGGAGTTCGAGGAGCTGGTGCCCAAGGTCACCACGATCATGACCCGCGGCGGCGGCTACGGCATCCACGTGGTCACCACCGTGAGCCGGAACAACGAGGTCCGCTCCACCCACCAGTCCTTCTTCACGCACCGGATCGAGCTGCGCCTGACCGATGCCGGCGAGTCCACCATCGACCGCAAGCTGGCGGACAACGTCAACCCGGAGGCCCCCGGACGCGCCCTGACCGCGGCGAAGCTGCAGGCCCACGTGGCCCTGCCGCGGATCGACGGGCAGGCCGAGGCCGGGTCCGTCACCGACGGGCTCAAGGACCTGGTCGGCCAGGTCGGGTCCTTCACCACCGGCTCGGCGATGAAGGTCCGGGTGCTGCCGGCCGTCGTCGACGCCTCGACGTGCCCCACGCCCGAGCAGCAGGGACTGTTCCCGCTGGGCCTGCGCGAACTGGACCTCGGCGTGGAGTGCCTGGACCTGGAGCACAAGGACCGCAACCTCATCGTCATGGGCGACGAGGAGACGGGCAAGACGAACCTGCTGCGCAACGTCATCCGCCGGTTCACCGCCACGCACACCGACGAGGAGCTGTTCTTCGTGGTCTGGGACCCGCGCCGGGTGCTCGGCGACGAGGTGCCGGAGGACTACCTGGGCGGCTACGCCACCAACGCGGCCGTGGGCGCCCAGCTGACCAACGCCGTGCTGCAGGAGATCAAGAAGCGCCAGGACCCGAAGGAAGACCAGTCCATCCCCCAGCGCAGCGCGCGGATGGTGGCGCTGATCGACGACTATGACATCCTCACGGTGGGCGGTGGCCAGTCCCCGCTGGCACCGCTGGTCCCCTTCATCCCGATGGCCGCCGACCTGAAGATGAACTACGTCCTCACCCGGCGCGTGCGCGGGTCCTCGCGCGGCATGTACGAGACCTTCTTCTCTACCCTGCGGGACAACGGCACCTCGGCGCTGATCCTGTCCGGGGACAAGGGCGAGGGCAGCCTGATCAACGGCGTCAAGGCACGCAGGCTGCCGCCGGGGCGCGGCCAGCTGCTCGTCACGGGTCGGCCGGTGATGACGGTCCAGACCTTCTTCGACGGCGCCTCGGAGTGACCACGCCCGCACAGCGACCGGTCACCCCGGCGGGCCTGGCCTACGGGACGGCGGCCTACCTGTTCTGGGGCGGGCTCCCGCTGTACATGGCAGCCACCGCGCCGGCCACCGCCTGGGAGATCGTCATCGCCCGGATCGGCTTCACGCTGGTGACCTGCGCGGTGCTGCTGGCCGCCCTGCGGCGCTGGCCCGACGTCGGCCGGCAGCTGGGCAGCGCCCGGCGGGTGGGTGCCACGGCCCTGGCGGCCGTGCTCATCAGCGGGAACTGGGCCATCTACACCTACGCGGTGGTCTCCGGCCAGACGCTCGAGGCGGCGCTGGGGTACTTCATCAACCCGCTGGTCTCGGTGCTGGCCGGCGTGGTGATGTTCGGCGAGCGGCTGCGCCGGGCCCAGTGGCTGTCCGTGGGGCTGTCCGTGTCCGCGGTCGTGGTCATGATGCTCGGCCACGGGTCCTTCCCCTGGCTGGCCGTGGGCCTGGCGCTGACCTTCGGCGGCTACGGCATCGTCAAGAGCCGGCTGGCCACCTCCGTCAGCCCGGTGGCGTCCCTGGCCTCGGAGACCATCCTGCTGGTGCCGGTGTTCGCGGCCGGGATGTGGTGGCTGGCCGCCACCGGCCAGCTGACCATGCTCTCCCACGGGGCCGGCCACTTCTGGATCCTGGCCGCCTCCGGGGTGGTGACGGCCGTTCCCCTGATCCTCTTCGGCGCGGCCGCGTCCCGGCTGCCGCTGAGCCTGCTGGGACTGCTGCAGTACCTGAACCCGGTGATCCAGTTCCTCATCGGCCTGCTGGTCTTCGGCGAGGCGATGAGCACGGGCCGCTGGGCCGGATTCATCCTCATCTGGTGCGCCCTGCTGGTCCTCAGCTGGGACTCGCTGCGGGCTGCACGGCGGCAGCCACGCGCGGGCTAGACGGTCTCGAGCCCGACGCCCGGGCCGAGGGTCCCGGCATAGGTTCACCGGCTGACCGCTGCCTGCCCGTAGGATCGTCCCTGGCGCGACGCCGCGGCTCCATCCCATGTCGGAGCCGAAAGTGCCCCGGATACCCGGCGCGCCCGCGCGCCGACCACGAAACGAGACACCGCCTTGCCCACGCCTCGACGACGCCTGGCCCGCACCACCACCGCGCTGGCCGCCCTGGTGGTGGCCGCACCCCTGACCGGCCTGTCCGCTGTTGCCGCGTCGGCCGCGCCGGCCGCGCGCCATGACGCCCTGGCCACCACCACCGCGTGCTCGGCCGCCCCGTTCAAGGACGTCAAGCCCGGGAGCCCCTTCCAGACCGCGATCACCTGGGTGTCCTGCCAGATGATCGCCGGCGGCCAGGCCGACGGCACCTTCGGCACCAAGCGGCCGATCAGCCGGGGCGAGTTCGCCGCGTTCCTGTACCGGACGGTCAAGCCGACGTTCACCGCGCCGAAGGCCAGCGCGTTCAAGGACGTCTCCGCCGGCGGCGGGGCGTTCTACGAGCCGATCTCCTGGATGGCCGCCGCCCGCATCTCCACCGGCTACACCGACGGCACGTTCCGCCCCAACCGGCCCATCACCCGCGGCGAGGCCGCCGCGATGCTCTACCTGGCCGCCGACCCCGAGTTCACCGCTACCGGGGCCCGGGCCTTCACCGACGTCGCCGCCGGGGGCGGACACTACGAGGCGATCTCCTGGCTGAAGGCCACCGGGGCCACCACCGGCTACGGCGACGGCGCCTACCGCTCCGGCAAGCCCATCACCCGCGGGGAGGTGGCCGCGATGCTCCGCAAGCTCGAACGTCCGCTCACCGGCGTCGGCCAGCCGGCTCCGTCACCGTCCCCCACGCCCCGGCCGGAGCCCTCCCGGACACCGGCCGCACCGGCACCCCCGGCACCGGCGCCCCCGGCGCCGTCCCAGATCCCCGCCACGTTCACCGTCACCGGCTCCGGCTGGGGCCACGGGGTCGGGATGAGCCAGTACGGGGCCCGCGCCATGGCCGCCGCCGGGTCCTCCGTGACCCAGATCCTGGGCCACTACTACTCCCCGGCACGGGCCGTGGACAGCACCCACCGGGCCGCCGAGAACATCCGCGTGCACCTGCACTCCGTCGGTTCGACCACCCTGGCCGGCAGCGGCCAGCTGCGGATCCGCATCGACGGTGAGCTCCACGCCACCTCCGGGAACATCAGGCTCGGCGTCTCCAACGGTCAGGTCGTCGCCGCCCTGCCCGACGGCACCCGGTCCACCGCGGGTTCGGCGATCATCGAGTGGCCCGGCACCCGCTTCTGGGCCGGCGGGGGCAGCACGATCACCGTCCCGGACGCCGACGGTGGTTCCCGGCCCCTGACCGTGCGCCACGGCAAGCTGGTCATCACGGTCATCAACGGCACGCTGAACATCGTCAACGAGCTGCGCATGACCGACGAGTACCTCTACGGGCTGGCCGAGATGCCCTCCTCCTGGCCGGCAGCGGCCCTGCAGGCGCAGGCGGTGGCCTCCCGGTCCTACTCGCTGCGGAACATGGCCTCGCTGAAGACCGCCTGCGGGTGCCACGTGTGGGACGAGGTCCGCAGCCAGAAGTACACCGGCTGGGGCAAGGAGAACGAACGCTCCGGCGCGGTCCACTGGGGTGCCCGGTGGACCGCGGCGGTGGATGCGACCATCACCCGCAACGCCTCGGGCACCCCGACGGCGGCCACGAGCCTGTGGCACAACGGTTCCGTGGCCGACGCCACCTACTTCTCCTCCTCCGGCGGGCACACCCGCAATGCCCACGACGTGTGGTCCTCCGTGGTGCCGTATCTGACGGCCACCCCGGACCCGTACAGCCTGGCCGCCTCGGCGAACAACCCGTACGCGAGCTGGACCACCTCGGTGCCCCAGGCGAGGATGCGCCAGGCCTTCGGGCTGCCGGACGTGGTCAGGGTCAGCATCGAACACGCCGCCGACCGCACGCCGAAGACCATCACCGCCACCTCCCGCGCCGGCAGGACCGCGACCCTGAGCGGCGACCGCTTCCGCCAGTTGGTGCCGGTGCGCGCCGCCTGGATCCGCTCCATCCACCCGGGCTGAGCCCAGCGACGACCGCAGTGCGGCGTGCTGCGCTGGTCGCGGCCGGCCACCGCGTAGTCTGCCCATGTCACACCCCGCACGCCCCGCTCCCGCACCGCCCCCGAAGGACCTCTCCATGACCCGATCACTCCTTGCCCGGGTGGCAGCAGCGGGGGCCGCAGCGGCCCTGCTGCTCACCGCCGCCCCGGCCACCGCCGCCCCGGTCGCTGCCACCGCCGGGCCCACCGACGGCCACACCTCCGAGCGCACCCCCACCAACGTCGAGCGGATCCCCGGTGCCGTGGACCCGTCCACCGCCGCCGACACCTTCGGCGGGTCGAACGCCGCGTTCGCCTTCGCCCCGTGCGCCTACGACTTCGCCGACGCGCCACCGGCCGGATCGTTCTACACGGCGATCACCTGGATGGCCTGCGAGGGCATCACCGCCGGGTACTCCGACCACACCTTCGGCAAGGGCAAGCACATCACCCGCGGCGAGGTCGCCCAGTTCATGTACCGGATGTCCGGGCAGACGCACAAGCCGGGCACCCAGCGGGACTTCGAGGACGTCAACCCCGGCGGCGCCGGGTTCACCGCGATCTCTTGGCTGAAGGAGGAGGGCATCACCACCGGGTACGCCGACCGACGGTTCGGGCCCAGTGACCCGATCAGCCGCGGCGAGCTGGCCCAGTTTCTCTACCTCTTCTCCG
This sequence comes from Micrococcus sp., assembly GCA_029961105.1. Classification (GTDB taxonomy): domain Bacteria; phylum Actinomycetota; class Actinomycetes; order Actinomycetales; family Micrococcaceae; genus Citricoccus. Next base: position 30,257 of record JASBVO010000013.1, read on the forward strand.
GCGAGACCTACCAGCACCCGGCCGCGGAGATGTTCACCGACGTGACGCGGGGCGGCGCCTTCAGCAACGCCGCGGCCTGGCTGAAGTCCACCCACCTCGTCTCCGGCTACGCCGACGGGACCTTCCGCCGGGGCAAGGACATCTCCCGCGGGGAGGCCTCCCAGTTCCTCTACGCCCTGGAGTCCTACCTCAACGGCACGCCGGCCGCCCCGGCCACCGCGCCGAAGCCGTACCCGAGGCAGGCCGCCCCGGTGTCCACGGTCTCTTTGTGGACCACCGTCACCACCGGCATCTACGAGCACGGCAGCTACGGCTCGAAGAAGCTCGCCACCCTGCCGGCCCAGGCCAGGGTCGCCAAGCTCGGCTCGTCCGGGTCGATGACCAAGGTCAAGCACGGCACCACGTCCGGGTGGGTGAACTCCTACTTCCTCTCCGCCGGCCAGCCCGGCGGGCTGGCCGTGCCGCACTCCTCGCCGAAGACCTACGCGCAGCAGGTGGAGAATCACATCGCCCGGTGGTGCTGGGGCGTGCCGGTCACGACCGGACCGGGAACCCACGGCTGGGCCACCATGCAGGCCTTCGGCACCGGGGATGACCAGGTGGTCGAGGAGCTGATCTTCGTGGGCTCTGACCACCCGGCCACGTCCGACGTGTCCAAGGCCGTGCAGATCCACGAGTGCGCCCACATCCTGCAGTACCGGGCGTACAAGTACGAGCCGGAGGACATGGAGTCCGCCATGGAGCGGATCTACCCGAACGGCCAGTACGAGGGCGCCGAGCACATGGCCGACTGCATGGCCGACGTGATGGGCGCCAAGCGCAGGGGCACCTTTGCCCAGGACGGCCACCTCTACTCCTACGAGGCCGGCTACGGCGGGACCTGCTCCACTGCGCAGCTGGAGGCGGCGAGGAAGCTGGTCGCTGGCCAGAGGGTCTGACCGGAGTCACCCAACCCCGGAAGCCAACTCTCGATGAAGACGATGAACCGAACCCTGGCCGCCGCCACTGCCGTCACCGTGCTGTCCACTGTGGTGCTGGTGAGCCCGGCAGTTGCCGATGACCGATATGGACCGGGCGTGTCCTTCGACGGCCAGTACCTGATCTTGGACTCCGATCCGCTGACATGGTGGGCCGGTGTCAACGAGCAGTACATCGAGGATGTGAAGGACCCCTCGGCCCTGGTCGCCGAGCACGCGGTGAAGGTCCAGGAGAAGGGGCCGACGGAGCACGTGGCGTCCATGGATACCGGACTGGAGGTCCTCTCGGTGTCCACCGACACCGAGTTCGAACCGGTCGACACCAGCGAGCTCGAACGGGCCCTGAAGATGCGGGTGGACTACCCGGCATTCAGCCTGGACATCTCCAAGGGCAAGTTCGCCTGGGACGTCAAGCACCTGACCGCGAAAACCACACCCGAGAAGCTGGACAACTACATGGCCATGGCCGTCGCCCAGCATTTCCCGTCAGTGATGGCCGAGGACCTCAAGGACGCCTTCCGGTCCGCTGACGTCAAGGTCACCCTGGGCCGCGACGGGGTGCCCGTGGCCGTCGTCGACCACGAGCTCACCGGGGGCGTCACCGAGTTGTGGCGCGACTACGGAGTGCGCAACGGGGAGATCTTCGAGGAGATGGACAATCCGTTCCGGGTCCACATCACCTTCCTGGCCGCCGCCAAGGAGCAGGATCGCACCGCCGTGGCCGAGATCAACGACGACTTGTGGCAGGTCGTGGCCTCCAACACCGGCGGAAACCTGTGGATGACCACGGAGTCCTACTTCGACAACTGGGACGCCGAGGACCAGGGCTTCAAGTACCATCCGGTGCAGGAGGAATGGCTCCGTGACGTCATGCACTACCCGTGGGACTTCGGCGACCCGTGGGAGCTGATGGAGCGTGGCATGGACACATGGGTCGTGCTCAAGGACAACGCCCCGGGCTCGGCGTTCTATACCGCGGTGACGTGGATGGCCGACAATCGCATCACCGCCGGCTACGCCGACGGCACCTTCCGCAAGAACAAGCCGGTCACCCGCGGGGAGGCGGCCGCCTTCCTGCACCGGTACGCAGGCCGCGGCGAGGATGTCGAGATCTCCTCCCCGTTTAACGACGTGAGGCTCGGTGGGGCGAACTTCAACGCGATCTCGTGGATGGCCAAGCGCGGGATCACCACGGGGGACACCCGGGGCAACTTCGGCCAGTCCAAGCCGGTGGCCCGCGGGCAGTTCGCCGCATTCCTTTACCGGATGTCCGGTGCCGAGCACACCGCTCCGAAGGTCTCACCGTTCAAGGACATCAAGCCCGGCGGGGCCAACTACGAGGCGATCACCTGGTTGGCCGCCGAGGGCATCACCGCCGGGACCAAGTCCGGGACCTTCGCCCCGTCCAAGCCGATCACCCGTGGCGAGTTCGCGGTGTTCCTCAGCCGCTACGATGCCGGCCAGTAGCTGTCCCCGCAGTCCTGATCATCGGGCCTGACTCCGGGCGTGCATCACGTGCCCGCTCCGGGGCCCACCGGGCACGGTGTCAGAGGTAGCGGGCCTCGGGTCATCGACCCCGCCAGGACGGGGGGGCGGCCATGCTCGCCTGCCGGGCACGCAGCGGTGTCAGCAGCCTCATCGCCGAACGGCGGGATGAGATGGCGGCGATCAGCGCGGTGCGTTCTACGGTGCAGTCCTCGAAGCGGTTCCGGGTCGGCATCGGGCACTCCTTCGGCGGGGTGGCGGGGACTCTGCCCACGCTAGGAGCGTGCTCCTGCCCAAGGACACCGGGGCAGGCACTCGGGTACTACGTGCTCTCAACCGATGGATGGTTGGCTGCCTCCAGCGCACTACACCGTTCGCAGGTCTGGTCGTCCACGCGCTCGGTGCCGGCAAGGCTCTTTGCCCCCTCCCCCAAGGGCTCTTGGGAGCCGGCCGGTCTCTAGCCGGCGGTCAGCGCGCCGGCAGCCGCGCGCGTGACCGCCGCCAGCACGTCGAGCGCCTCGGCCAGCAGGTCCTCACCGATGACCAGGGGCGGCAGCAGCCGGATGACGTTGCCGTAGGTCCCGGCGCTGAGGATCACCACGCCCTCGGCCCGGCAGCCGGCGATGATCCTCTTGACGATCTCCGCGTCCGGCTCGGTGCCGCCCGGCGTCACGAACTCCAGGGCGAGCATGGCGCCGCGGCCGCGCACGTCCCCGACCACGCCGGTCTCGGCGGCCAGCGCCTCCAGGCGGGGACGGGCGATCTCCTCGATCCGCCGTGCCCGGCCGTTCAGGTCGGCCTCGCGCATGGTGCCGAACGCGCCGAGCGCCGCCGCGCAGGCCACCGGATTGCCGCCGTAGGTGCCGCCCAGGCCGCCGCCGTGGACGGCGTCGAGCAGCTCGGCCCGCCCCACCACCCCGGCCAGCGGCAGGCCGCCGGCCATGCCCTTGGCCACGGTGATGAGGTCCGGGACGATCCCCTCGTGCTCGGAGGCGAACCACGCCCCGGTCCGGCAGAACCCGGTCTGGACCTCGTCGGCGATGAACACGATGCCCTGCTCGCGGGCGTACTCGGCCAGTCGCGGCAGGAATCCGGGCGCCGGGACGATGAACCCGCCCTCGCCCTGGACCGGCTCGATGATGATCGCCGCGATCCCATGGCCGCCGATCTGGCTCTCCATCATCCGGATCGCCCGCTCGGCGGCCTGGGCCCCGGTGATCTCCGGGTTCTCCTCCCGGAACGGATAGCTCATGGGTGCCCGGTAGATCTCCGGGGCGAAGGGGCCGAAGGTCGTCCCGTCGCCGCCCTTGTAGGGCGCGTTCTTCGCGGTGAGTGCCATGGTCAGGTTGGTCCGGCCGTGGAACGCGTGGTCGAAGGCGACCACCGCGGACCGGCCGGTGGCGATGCGGGCGACCTTGACGGCGTTCTCCACCGCCTCGGCGCCCGAGTTCAACAGCACGGCCTTCTTGGCGTGGCGCCCCGGGGTCAGCTCAGCCAGGGCCTCGCAGACCGCCACGTACCCCTCGTAGGGCGAGACCAGGAAACAGGTGTGGGTGAAGTGCCCGGCCTGTTCCCGCACTCCCCCGACCACCGCGGCGTCCGAGGCGCCGACGCTGGTCACGGCGATGCCGGAGCCCAGGTCGATGAACGCGTTGCCGTCCACGTCCACCAGGATGCCGCCGTCGGCGTCCTGGACGTAGAAGGGCTGGGCCGAGGCCACGCCGGCGCCCACCACGTTCTCGCGGCGGGCGGCCAGGGCCGCCGAGCGCGGTCCCGGGACATCGGTCCGGAGGCTGCGCTTCTGTTCGAGCCGGTAGTCCATGGTCATGGAGGCGAGCGTAGCGCCGCGACCCCTCCGGCCAACAGGGCGGAGCCTAGACTGGGACCATGCCAGCAGAACCCGTTTTCCTCTCCCGCTTCAAGGACCTCGTCCCCGCCCACCTCGACGCCCCGTGGTCGCCCGAGGACGGCCTGGAGGCCGGCGAACTGGACGCTCTGCTCTCCGCCTCCCCGGCCGCGCAGTCGGCCCGCGCCGACGGCGGCACCTTCCGCGTCCCGCTGGCGCTCTACGAGTTCCACCAGGCCCTCGGCAACTGCCCGGACCTGCTGGAGACCGAGCACTTCTTCTGGGACGCCGACGAGCTGGACGTCAGGGACGGCTACCTGATGTTCCTGGAGGATGCGGAGGAGAGCACCGTCTGGGGACTGCCGGTGGCCGACGCCGAACTGCCGGACCCCCTGGTCTGGCGCCGCACCACCGGGGCGGACGAGGAGCACGGCGAGTGGAGCTGCGAGGGCGGCACCTTCAGCGAGTTCGCCCTGGACCTGCTGGAGTGGACCTTCGAGGAGGAGGGCGAGGACGCGTGATCGCCTCCCACGCCCCGGAAGGGTATGTCTGCCCGTTCTGCGGCCTGGTCGACGGCGACGTCTCCGACCCGGGCAACCGCTGTGAGCTCGAGGACCTCGTGTACCAGGACGAGGACGTCATCGTGTTCATCGCCGTGGACGGCTTCGGCCCCTACGAGGGCCACGCGATGATCTCCCCGGCGAGGCACTACGAGACGCTCTACGATTTGCCGGACGACGTGCTGCAGAAGATCGCGCTGATGGCCCGGAACGTCGCCCTGGCCATGAAGCGGGCCTGGGCACCGGAGGGCATCTCCACCCGCCAGCACAACGAGCCGGCCGGGAACCAGCACGTGTGGCACTACCACCTGCACGTGTTCCCGCGCTGGAGCGACGACATGCTCTACCGGCAGATGCGGCACGCGGTCGAGCCGGAGGTCCGGGCCCTGAAGGCCCGCGAGCTGGCCACGACGCTGGAGGACGTCCTGGCCGGGACGGAATCGGTTCAGGCGTCCCGGCGGACCACGTAGTCCGCGAAGGCCTCCAGGGCCTCCTTCACCGGCGAGGCCGGCAGCGGCGCCAGGGCCGCGCGGGCGTCGGCGGCCCAGCCGCGGGTGATCTCCCAGGCCGAGCCGATCACCGGGTGCGCTGACACGGCCGCCACGGCCTCGGCCAGCTGGGCGCCGGTGTCCAGCGGACCGTCCACCAGTTCCACGGCGGCACGGGCCGCGGCGTCCCCGCGGGCGGCCTCCTGGCGCAGCAGCAGCACCGGCAGGGTGGGCACCCGCTCCTTGAGGTCGGTGCCCGGGACCTTGCCCGAGGTGTCCGAGGCGCTGGTCAGGTCGATCACGTCGTCGGCCAGCTGGAACGCCATGCCGACCTTCTCGCCGTAGTCCGCCAGGATCTCCACGGTGGCCTCGTCGGCGCCGCCGAACAGGGCGCCCAGGCGCCCCGCCGCGGCGATGAGCGAACCGGTCTTGCCGGAGATCACGCGCAGGTAGTGCTCCAGGGCGTCCTCGCCCTCCTCCGGGCCCACGGTCTCCCACAGCTGGCCCATCACGAGCCGTTCGAAGGTGCGGGCCTGGATAGCCACCGCCTCGGGGCCGAGCGAGGCCATCAGCAGCGAGGCCCGGGCGAAGAGCAGGTCACCGGCGAGGATGGCCACGGAATTGCCCCACACCTCATGGGCGGCGGGCGCCCCGCGGCGCACGGGCGCCTCGTCCATGACGTCGTCGTGGTACAGGGTGGCCAGGTGCGTCAGCTCCATCACGACGGCGGCCGAGCGGACCTCCGCAGCCACCTCGCCGACCTGCCCCGTGGCGACCTGGGGATCGCCCAGCAGGGAGGACAGGATGGTCAGCAGGGGGCGGATCCGCTTGCCGCCGGCCTCCAGCAGGTGCCGGCTGGTGTGGTCCGCCAGCTGGTCCGCGTTCGTCACGGCCTCGGCGAGCTCCTGCTCGACCTGCTCCAAGGCGCCGGTCACCGTGGCCAGCAGCTCGCCGTGCTCGGCGAGTCGCTCGAAGCCGGGCGGCAGGGCCAGGCTGCCCACGGAGGCGTCGGGTTCAGGGGATGTCACCGGAACAGCCTATCCAACCTTGCCCGGACTGCCGGCATCGGCCCCCATCGTGGTGGCCGCCGGCACCGCGGACTCCAGCAGCCGCACCAGCCGGTCCACGGGCGCGGTGCCGTCGGAGTCCACGAGGTTGCCCATGACCTGCACCACGCGCCGCAGCAGCGCAGGGGTGCGCATGCCGGTGGCCAGGGCGGCCCGGAGCACGGCGGGGTGGCCGATGAGCCGGGCGAAGGAGGTCCCCAGGGCGAAGTGCCCGCCCCACGCCTGGTGGGTGAGCAGCGGGTACCGGGCGAGCTCGGCCTCGCGGCCAGCCGCCGTCGGGCGCTTGCACGCGCTCACGGTGACGTCCGCGGCCAGCCGGGCCGCCTCCATGGCGAAGGAGATCCCCTCCCCGTTGAACGGGGAGACCATGCCGGCGGAGTCCCCGACCAGCAGCATCCCGGGCACGTGCTGCGGGGTGCGGTTGAAGCCCATGGGCAGGGCCGCGCCCAGGATCCTCGACTCGCGGGTGTCCTCGCCCAGCCCCCAGCTCTCGGTCAGGGCCCCGGTCCAGTCCTTGAGGATCGAGCGGTAGTCCAGCCTGCCGAACTGCGGGGAGGTGTCCAGGATGCCGAGCCCGACGTTGACGGTGCCGTCCCCGAGCGGGAACAGCCAGCCGTAGCCGGGCAGAAGGTTGCCCTGGGCGTCCGGCAGCTGCAGCCAGGACTCCATCCACTCGTCGTCGTGCCGCGGGGAGGCGTAGTAGGCCCGCACGGCCACGCCCATGGGACGGTCGTCGCGCTTGGCCAGCCCGGCCGAGACGGCGGTGCGGGTGGAGTTGCCGTCGGCGGCGATCACGACGTCGGCGTGGAAGTCACGGAACTCACCGGTCTTGCGGCCGCGGTCGTCCAGCAGCTCGGCGCGCAGCCCGGTCACGGTGCCGGACCCGTCCCGAAGCACCGAGCCCACCGAGTGGCGTTCGAGGATGGTGGCGCCGGCGGCGCGGGCGTGGGCGGCGAGCAGCTCGTCGAAGTCGTGGCGGGTGCGCACCAGGGCGTAGTCCGGCCAGGTCTCGGTCTTCGGCCAGGGCACCTCGACCGCGCGGCCCTCGGCCACCAGCCGCAGCCCGCGGATGTGCTGCCAGCCGTCCTCGGGGGCGTGCGCCAGGCCCATCAGGTCCATCTCCCGCACCGCCTGCGGCGTCAGCCCGTCCCCGCAGACCTTCTCGCGCGGGTAGGCGGTCTTCTCCAGGACGGTGACCTCGACGCCGGCGTTCGCCAGGTGCCACGCCGCGGTGGCCCCGGCCGGGCCGCCACCGGCGATCAGCACCCGGGTTCTCGTTGCAGATTCCACCCGGCCATTCTCCCAGAACCCCCTGGGGTCTGCCGGGGCCGGTAGTCTTGACGGGTCATGAGCAGCTCCGGTATCGGGGCGCCGGCACCGCGGCTGGCGTCCATCACCTTCCCCCGCCCCGTCCCCGGGGGCGCGGCACTGGCGGACCTGCTGGGCACCGGCGACGAGTGCGCCTGGATCCGCTTCGGCGAGGGGCTGGTCGGCCTGGGCGCGGCCGCCCGGTTCACCACCACCGGTCCGGACCGCTTCAAGGCCGCCCGGCGCTGGTGGATGGCCGCCACGGCCGCCGAGGCCGCGGACACGGCCCGGACCGCCGTGCCCGACGCCGGCCTGCCCCGCCGCTCCCCCCTCGCCTTCGCCGCGTTCGCCTTCGCCGACGACAGCCCCGTCGACTCGGTGCTGGTGGTCCCGGAGTTCGTGGTCGGCTCGGCGGGAGGCCGGTCCTGGCTGTCCTGGCAGGTGGACCTCGACGCCCCCGAGTATGCCGGGCGTGCGGCCGCCGGCTGGCGCCCCGATGTGGAGGAGGCCGAGGAGCGGCTGTCCGCGCTGCTCGCGGCCTCGCCCCGTTCCCGGCCGGGTGCTGCGCCCGCCCTCGAGCTGAGTGATGGCGTCATCTCCCCGGACGGGTACCGCGAGGCCGTGGCGCGCGGGCTGCGGGAGATCGAGGCGGGGACGTTGACGAAGCTCGTCCTGGCCCGGGACGCCCTGGTCACCGGCACCGTGGACGTCCCCCGGGTGCTGCGCACCCTGACGGAGCGGTACCGGGACTGCTGGACCTACGCGGTGGGCGGGTTGATCGGCTCCACTCCGGAGATGCTCGTCAAGGTGGACGGCGACTCGGCCCGGGCCCGCGTGCTGGCCGGCACCCTGGACCGGGACGGGGCGCCGACCGGCGCCGAGGGCGCCGACCACGCCCGCCGGCACCTCGCCGAGGATCCCAAGCAGCGCCACGAGCACCGCCTGGCCGTCGACTCCCTGACGGAGCGGCTGGCGCCCTTCACCACCGCCCTCGACGCCCCCCACGAGCCATTCGTCCTCGAGCTGCCCAACGTCTGGCACCTGGCCACCGACGTCACGGCGCGGCTCGTGGGGGCGGACGGTGCCCGGCGCACCGGACCCGGCGCCCTGGCCCTCACCGAGGTCCTGCACCCCACGGCCGCCGTGTGCGGCACCCCGCGGGAGACCGCCGCCGCGCTCATCCACCGACTGGAGGCCGAGGACCGCGGGATGGACCGCGGCCTCTACGCCGGCCCCGTGGGCTGGCTGGACGGCAACGGCAACGGCGAGTTCGGCATCGCCCTGCGCGGGGCCGTCGTCGAGGACGAGCACACGGTGCGCCTCTACGCCGGCTGCGGGATCGTGGCCGCCTCGGACCCGGCGGCCGAGCTGGCCGAGACCACCGCGAAGATGCGGCCCATGCTCCAGGCCCTGGGCCTGCGCGCCTGAGCCGTCAGCCCGCCAGCCGCCCGGGGGCGTGCTCGAAGATGACGGAGGTGTTCGTGGCCGCCACCTCCTCGCGCACGCTCAGGGTCTCGGACACCAGCGTGCGCAGTTCGGCGGCGTCCTTCACGGCCACGTGCAGCAGGAAGTCTCGGTCCCCGGAGACGAAGTACACCCGCTGCGTGGCCGGCAGCCGCTCCAGGTAGTCCTGGAACCGCCGCAGCCCGGATCGGGCGTGGGAGTGCAGGCGGATCGAGATCAGCGCCTCCAGGCCTAGCCCCAGCACGGCCGGGTCCACGGCGGCGTGGAAGCCGGAGATGGCGCCGGAGGCCACGAGCGCCCGGACCCGCTTGTGGCAGGTCGACTCCGCGATCCCCACCCGGGTGGCCAGCTCGCTGAGGGGCATCCGGCCACTGCGCTGGAGCACCCGCAGCAGTGCCAGGTCGATCTCGTCGGTCATGGCGGATTCCTTCGATTTCGGGGCGGATCGTGAGGATTCCGCCGACGGCATCCCCAGCCTAGGTGAGATCTGTCACGCTGGTCAGCATGAACACTGCACTCGTCATCGGCGCCGGCATCGTGGGCCTGAGCACGGCCTGGCACCTCCAGGAACGGGGCGTGGACGTCACGGTCCTGGACCGGGACGGCGTGGCCGCCGGATCCTCCTGGGGCAACGCCGGCTGGCTCTCCCCCGGCAAGACGATCCCGCTGGCCGAGCCCGGGTTGTGGACCTACGGCCCCACCGCCCTGCTGGACCCGGACGCCGCCCTGCACGTCCCCGCCCGCTGGGACCCGGCGACGTGGTCCTTCTTCGCCCGGTTCATGGGCCACGCCACGCACCGGACCTGGGACAGGACCATGGCCGCCCTGACCCCGATCGACCAGCTCGCCCTGGAGGCCTTCGACGAGCTGACCGGCTCGGGGGTGGACTCGTGGACGCGCGAGGGGCCCTTCGTCGTCGGGTTCACCGAGGAGCGCCACGCCACCGGCTTCCTCCGGGAGGTGGAGGGCGTCGTCCGGCACGGGCAGGACGTGCCGCTGGAGCGGCTGGAGAACCCCCGCGAGCTGGCCCCGCAGCTCTCGGAAGCGGTCGGCGTGGCGTACCGCCTCGGCGGGCAGCGGTTCATCGAGCCTGGGCCCTTCGTCCAGGCACTGGCCGACTCCGTGGTGGCCCGGGGCGGGATCCTGTGCACCGACACCGAGGTGCGTTCCCTCACCACCGGCGGCGCCCACCCCGGCGTGGTCCTGTCCACCGGCCAGACCCTGGGCGCAGACGCGGTGGTGGTGGCCACCGGCGCCTGGCTGCCGAGGCTGGTGCGCGACTGCGGCGTGAAGGTGCGTGTCCAGGCCGGCCGCGGCTACTCGTTCACGGTGGCCACCGAGGAGCCGGCGGAGTACCCCGTGTACCTGCCGTACCAGCGCATCGCGTGCACCCCGTACCAGGGGCGGTTCCGGATCGCCGGCACCATGGAGTTCCGCGGGCCCGATGAGCCCCTGCAGCCCCGACGGATCGAGGCGATCGTCAACCAGGCCCGGACCCTGATGACCGGCATGGACCTGGACGACCGCCGGGACGAGTGGGTCGGCTCCCGGCCGGTGACCCCGGACGGGCTGCCGATCGTCGGTGCCACCCGCGCCCCCGGCGTGTTCGTGGCCGGCGGCCACGGCATGTGGGGCGTCGTGCTGGGCCCGGCCACCGGCAAGCTGCTGGCCGAGCAGATGGTGACCGGCCGCACCGACCCGGCGATCGTGCCCTTCGACCCGCTGCGCTGACCGGCCCGCTAGAAGCTAGAAGGTCGCCCGGACCGCCTGCTCCACCAGCCGGCGCACCTCCGGGCGGGCGGCCCGGTCGGACCGCAGCTCCAGCACGCGGCGTCCCCGCACCGGGGTGCCCAGGCCCAGGGCGGCGATCAGGTCCCGCTCGCTGTCGATCGGCGCCCACTCCACGCCGTAGGCCGCACACAGCGCCTGCACGTCCACCTCGTGGGGCGTGCCGAAGAACCGTTCCACCACCGGGCCCATGCCGGGCCGCTGCGCCACCTCGCCGTGCTCCAGGGCGGCGAAGATCGCCCCGCCACGGTCGTTGACCACCACGATGTCCAGGTCCGGCTCGGCCTCCCCCGGCCCGGTCAGCAGACCGCCGGCATCGTGCAGCAGGGTCAGGTCCCCGCACAGCAGCACGGTGCGCCGGCCCGTGGCCAGGGCGATGCCGCTGGCCGTGGAGACCGTGCCGTCGATCCCGGACAGTCCGCGGTTGGCGTACACGACCGAGGAGGGGGCCGTCGGGGGCCGCCAGGACAGGTTCACGTCCCGGATCACGGAGGAGGATCCCAGCACCAGCGGGCCGCGCACCGTGGTGGCCACCAGCTGGCCGGTGCGCAGCGCACCCGGGTGGCCGACGTCGTCGTGCCGGGTTGCCAGCGCCTCGTCCAGGGCGGACTGGGCGCGGTTGCCGGCCCGCTGCCAGTCCGCCAGCCAGCCGGCCGGGCCGCGGCCGGCGACGACGGCCAGTTCCTCCAGCTCCTCCACCGGGCGTTCGCGCCGGGTGCCCGGGATGAACCAGGCCACCGGCTCGGGCTGGTGGAACGCGGTGTGCAGGTCCTGGCGCCCCAGCAGGGCGGTGACCTGCCGGGTCAGGGTGGGCCGGCCGAACAGGATGACCTGCTCGATCTGGCCGGCCAGCGGGTGCGCGTCCTCCCCCAGCCCCCCGGCCGAGCCGATCAGCAGCGGGTAGGGGCCGATCGCGTTGGGGCCGAACCGGGCATTGGAGCCGGGCTCGGCGAACAGGGGCAGCCCCAGCGCCGAGGCGAAGGCGGCCGGCAGCGGCCCGGAGCCGTGGCCGGCCACCACCACGGTGCGCGCCTCGTGCAGCTCGGAGACCTCCAGGTCCAGCTGCTCGGTCAGGTCCACGGGGTTGATGACCAGCTCCCCGTCCGGTCCGGTGAGCAGCTCCTCGCCCGCGCCGGCGTCCCAACCGGCGCCGTGCTGGCCGGGCTCGTCCGGCACGAGGGGGGCCCGGAAGCGCAGGTTCAGGTGCACCGGGCCGGGGGCGGACTCGCGGATGGCCACCCCGGGAACCCCGCCGAAGCCCTCCACGTCCTCCGTGTCGAAGCCGTTCGCGGCCAGCAGCGCGCGCGAGACGGTGCTGGCCAGCCGTGCCCGGTGCTCCCGCAGGGCGGCGGCCAGCGGGTCGGCGTCCGGGCCGGAGACCTCGGCGGCCTCCGCCGCCAGCCAGGCGGGGATCTCGTCCTGGTCCAGGGGCACCGGCACGTCCCCGGACAGCGTCTCGGAGAAGCGCAGGTGCAGCGGGAAGATCCCGTCCTGGTCCGTGGTCTGGTTGGCCCCGGTGCCCTGCAGTTCCACCGGGCGGTCGGCCGTCAGCGCGATGAGCTGCACGCCCGCGTGGTCGGCCTCCATCAGGGCCGGCAGCAGGTTGCCCACCGCGGTCCCGGACGTGGTCACGACGCCGACCGGCCGGCCCGAGGCCAGGGACAGTCCCAGCGCGGTGAAGGCGGCCACGCGTTCGTCGATGCGCACGTGCAGCCGCACCCGCCCGGCGCGCTCGGCCTCGGCGAGGGCGTACACCAGGGGGGCGGAGCGGGAGCCGGGGGCGATGACGGCCTCGCGCAGCCCGCCGTCGAGCAACGCCTCGGTGACCGTGCGGGCGACCTGCAGGGAGTCCAGGGAGGGGTCCATGGGCACATCCTACGGACCCCGCCTGATCAGGAGGTTAACCGCCGGGCATGCGCAAGGAGTCCTTAACCGGCCGCTCCCGGGTCACCAACGGTGGGTCCGCGAGGGAGACATCCACCGTTGGTGACCCGGGAGCAGGGCGTCAGCCGGGGTTCACGAGAGGATCAGACGACTCAGTGACCCTGGCGGCGCTCGTGCTTGCCCACACCGTTGTTGCCGGAGGTCGAGAAGACCTGGACGACGGACGGGCGCGGGACCGCGACCTTGTCCCGCACCTGCACCGGGCCGCCGGCCGGCAGGAAGTCCGGGAAGTAGGAGGTGTGCTTGCCCCAGTCGCCGTCCTCGCCCGGGTGCTGGACGTTGACGAACACCGAGTTGTCCTGGTCGTGGATGACCGGCCCGCAGGTCTCGGCGTCCACCGGGACCGAGAGGAACTGCTCGACGCGCCCGCGATCGCGGCCCTCGAGGGTCACCTTGTGCAGGGCATCGCCGTAGCCGATCTTGCCGGGGGCGCCGTCGGTGGAGATCCACAGGTTGCCCTCGGAGTCGAACGCCAGGTTGTCCGGGCAGGAGATCGGCGAGACCTTGTCCTTCGGGTAACCGGAGAAGTACGCGGACTCGGACTTCGCGGGGTCGCCGGCCAGCAGCAGGATGTTCCAGCCGAAGCGCTCGGCCGTGTGGTCGCCGCGCCGTTCCGTGATCTCGATGACGTGGCCGTCACGGTTGCCCAGCTTGCCGTCGGTGTAGGCGACCGGGTTGGCCTCGTCCACGGTGGCCACGGTGCGCTTGTCGTTGTTGGTCAGGGCCATGTAGACCTTGCCGGTGACCGGGTTGGTCTCCACGTCCTCGGGGCGGTCCATCTTGGTGGCGCCCACCTTGTCCGCGGCCAGGCGCGTGTAGACGAGCACCTCCTCCACGGTCATGCCGGGAACGAGCGACCGGTCGTTCTTGACCAGCGGGATCCACCGGCCACGGCCGTCGAAGGCGCCGTCCGAGGGAACGTCCCCGGAACCGTCGATCTCGGAGGCCGGGGAGTCGCCCTCGAACTGCGCCACGTACAGGGTGCCCTCGGACAGCAGGGTCATGTTGTGCGCCTTGTCGCCCTTGCGGTACTTCTTGCGCGAGACGAACTTGTAGAGGTAGTCGTTCTTCTGGTCGTCACCGGAGTAGACCACGGCGTGGCCGTCCCGGGACAGCACCGCGGTGCCGGCCTCGTGCTTGAAGCGGCCCAGGGCGGTGTGCTTGACCGGGGTGGAGGTGGGGTCCTCCGGATCCATCTCGATGATCCAGCCGAAGCGGTTCGCCTCGTTGGCGTAGCCCTCGTTGTTGAGGTTGAACCGGTCGTACACCGTCTCCCACTTCCGCTGCGTGGGCTTGGTGCCCAGGCCGTAGCGGGCTTCCTCGGCGGAACCGGTGCCGACGAAGTACTGGTCGAAGTTCTCCTCGCCCGAGAGCACCGTGCCCCACGGGGTGGTGCCGCCGGCGCAGTTGTTCAGGGTGCCCAGGACGGTGGTGCCCTCGGGGTCCTCCACGGTCTTGAGCAGGCCCGAACCGGCGGCCGGGCCGTCCACGGTGAAGGGGGTGAAGCCGGTGATGCGGCGGTTGCGGCGCCCGCCGCGGATGTACTCCCAGGGCTGGCCCTTGCCCTCGCGCTTCAGTTCCACCACGGACATGCCGTGGGCGGCGATGCCGGCGTTGACGACGTCCTTCGGGTGGGAGGCGATGTACTCGGGGGAGAACATGATGTTCTCGTTGGTGTACTCGTGGTTGGACACCAGGTAGCCGCGGCGGTCGTTGCGGCCGTCGGTGATGACGTCCAGGTAGTCGTTGTTGTAGCCGAACTGCTTGGCCTGGGACTCACCGGTCTGGGCGGTGATGTCGAACTCCGGGGAGTCGGCGAACAGCGGATCGCCCCAGCGGATGATGGCCTTCCAGTCGTAGCCTTCGGGCACGGTGACATCGTCCACGGTCTTCGGGACGCCGTTGAGGGCCTGGAAGGGGAGCTTGCCGCCGCCCTTCGGGTGGGCGCTGCTGTGGGCCACGGCGGCCGGGGCGGTGGAGACGGTGTTGGCGCCGACGACGACGGCGGCAGCCAGGCCGCCGCCGAGGCCCAGGGCGGCACGGCGGGAGATGGCCGCGGAGGCGATGTCCCGGAAGTGGGCGTTGTCCGAGGTGTTCGGGACCGGATGGGCGCAGGCGTTGCCGCACTTCAGGGCGCAGGTGACGGCAGAACGGTTGCCACGGGTGTGGCCGACCATGGGCAGGTGTCGCTTGAGCATGATGTCCTCCAAGACGGTGGGATGACTGAGCACCGGCAGCAGTGCTTCGCTTCGCCATTCGACAGGCCCCGGGTAACGGGATGGTGAACGTTCCGTGAGCGGAATTTAGGTCACGCCGATGGGGCCGAATCACCCGTCTCGAGTTGACGTGCGAGGATGCCATGGGCCGCCCGCAGACGTGAGCACCACCACTGCCGGCGGTCCTCGGCGACGCGCAGGGCGCCCAGGGCGGCGGGGTCCGGGACGGGCGCCGGGCCGGGACGCAGCCGGCCGGCGTCGGGAGTCCAGGACGGCACGGCCACGTCCTGGGCGAACAGCGCCACGGTGCCCAGCCCGCAGGCGTGCGGCAGCCGCGGCAGGCTGGCGGCGAGCGCCACCCCGGCGGCGATGCCCACCGAGGTGTCCAGGGCGGAGGACACCACGGCGTCCAGTCCCGCGGCCTGCACGATCCCCAGGGCCCGCCGCACCCCGCCGAGGGGCTGGACCTTCACGACGACCAGGTCCGCGGCACCGGCCCGGGCCACGGCCACCGGGTCGGTCTCCTTGCGGACCGACTCGTCGGCGGCCAGCTTCAGGTCGATGCCGGCGCGCACGAGGGCCTCGCGCAGCCTGGCGAGCCCCTCGATGCCCGCGACCGGCTGTTCGGCGTACTCCAGTCCGTACCCGGCCAGCCGGCCCAGTGCGGCCAGCGCGGTGTCGTGGTCCCAGCCCTGGTTGGCGTCGATGCGCACGGCCGCGTCCGGCAGCAGGCGGCGCACCTCGGCCACCCGGGCCACGTCATCGTCGACGCCCTGGCCCTGCTCCGCCACCTTCACCTTGACGGCCGGGACCGCGCCGTACGCCTCCAGGACGCGTCCGACGTCGGCCGGGCGGACCGCCGGGACGGTCGCGTTGACGGGGACGGACTCCCGGACCGGCGCCGGCCAGCCGTGCCAGCCGGCCTCGATCGCGGCGGCGAGCCAGCGGGAGGACTCGGTCGCACCGTACTCGGGGAACGGGGAGAACTCGGCCCACCCCGCCGGTCCGCGCAGCAGCATCGCCTCGCGCACGGTGGTGCCGCGGAAGCGGGTGTGCATCGGCTGGGCGACGACGACGGCGCCCTCCAGTAATTCATCGACTCCGGGCAGGGCCAGCCCGGCCAGCAGGGGCGGGATCATGGCCCCAGCCTATTCAGCGGGCCTGGTAGTAGCCGAACTTGCGGGCCACGGCCACCGCGCGGGCGCGGTCACCGAGGACGGACTCGAGTGCCTGGACCACGGAGGCGGTGGTCTCCGGGCGCAGGGACCACTCCGCGGTGAACGGTTCGTCCCAGCGGGCCCAGGCGCTGCCGGTGGCGGCCAGGGCCAGCGCCATCTCCTCGAGCGAGTCGAAGGTCGGCTCCGGGTCGTCCAGCCGGTCCTCCCAGCCGTCGTCCCCGGGGGCGGTGAGGACCTTGCCGGTGTTCGCGTCGAGGATGAACGGGTCCGCGCCCTGCTTGGCCACCACCGTCCACTCCTCGTTCCAGTCCACCAGCTGGGCGGCGGTGCGGCGGTTCCAGCGGTAGCCGGCCTGCTCGTCCCAGAGCCGCTCGAGCGGGAAGAACAGGAAGGGCAGCCCCGCGGTGTCGATCTCGATCCACTCCGGGCCCACCTCCCGGTAGAACCGGGCCAGCTGCGGGGCCAAGGGCGTCTCACCGGCCCATTCGATGGGCTCCTGGCGACTGACCGGCCCGAAGACGGCGAGCGCCTGGCGTGCTGCGACATGCTCGGGCGTGGTCCCCGCGATGTTGGCCATGGGCCCGAGGATAGACCGTCCAGCCGACGCCCGCATGACCGTTCGGCGACCATTCGTCGACATGCCGGTGACGGGGTCCTCCCAGCCGGCTGCGCCACAATGGTGGCCATGCCCTCTGCCGTTCCCGACACGCTGCCGGTCCGGCCGGCCCGTCGGCCGGCCCGCGACCCCTGGGCCTGGCTGCTGGCGATGGCCGGCGGCGCCGGGCTGCTCCTGGCGGTCTTCACGGCCTTCGTGACCACCTCCACCGGGCAGCTCGCGGAGTCCATGGCCCTGGAGGCGGCCACCCACCGCCTCGCCTCGCTGCATGGGCCGGTGACCGTGGTCCTGGACCGGCTGCCGGAGATCGCCGGGGTGGTCGGCGTCGCCGCGTTCCTCGTGCTCACGGTCTGGCGCCGGCGCTGGTTCGCCTCCCTGGTGGCGGCGGCCGGGTTCGCCGGGGCCAATCTCACCACCCAGGTGCTCAAGAACGTGGTGCTCGTCCGCCCGGACCTGGACAATGGGGTGCCGTACTACACGGGCAACTCGCTGCCCTCCGGGCACACCACCTTCGCCGCCGCCGCTGCCCTGGCCGTGTTCCTGATGGTGGCCCCGCGCTGGCGGCCGGTGACCGCCGCGGTCGGTGCACTGTTCGCCACCGCGGTGGGTGCCGGCACCTTCGTCGAGGCCTGGCACCGGCCCGCGGACATGGCGGCGGCCTACCTGGTGGCCGCGTGCTGGGCACTGGCGGCCGGGTGGGTCATCTTGCGCACGGGGGCGGACTGGAACACCGTGGGCCGGGCGAACGCCCGGTTCCCGCATCCGGCCGGCCACCCCGGCTGGGACGTGGCGCTATGGGCCGGCGGGCTCCTCTCCGTGGCCGGGGCGTGGCTGGCCTTCCAGGCCGCCGGCGGCGTGCCCGCCCTGGCCCCGGGCCCGGAACGGCACTCCGGGTGGCACTTCCTGGCCGGGCTGCTGTTCTCGGTGGGCCCCGGGCTGCTCGTCTTCGGGTTCCTGGCCACGTTCTTCCGCTGGCAGTCCGGACGCCGCTAGAAGAGCTGCGGGCTCAGGCCACCGGACCGGTCCCGCGCGGCAGGGAGCGGGCGAAGACCACCGCGCCGGCGCCGGCGATCACCGCGATCACCCAGATCCCGGCGGCGAGTCCGGCCAGGGCCGTGACCGCGGAGAGGACCGCCGGTCCGGCCAGGATCCCGGCGTCCGCCTGCAGCCGCCACAGGGCCAGGAACTGTGGCCGGGCGTGCGGCGGGGAGTAGTCGGCGCCGAGGGTCATGACGATCCCGGAGCCGAAGCCGTTGCCCAGTCCCACCACCATGGCCACGGCGGTGAACCACCCGGGCTCACCGGTCAGCGGGATCAGGGCCATGCCCAGGCCCAGCCCGGCCAGGCAGGACACCGCCACCAGGCGCCGGCCGCGGCGGTCCATGAGCAGCCCGGAGGGGTAGAACATCAGCAGGTCCGCCAGCCCGGTGAGGCCGTAGATGACCGAGGCCGCGGCGGGCGAGAGCCCCAGGTGGGTGGCCCACAGCGGGATGACGGCGGAGCGGCAGGCCCGGGTCGCGGACAGGCAGACCACCGCGACGCCCACGGTGGCCAGCACGCGGCGGTGCTGGCGGGCCAGCGAGCGCAGGGTGGGCCGCGCGTCCGGGACCGCCGGCGCCGGGCCCGGGGCTCCACCGCCGGCGGGGCCGGGCACGGGCAGCTCCCTGATGGCGAAGCTGCCCGCCGCGGCCAGGGCCATGGTCAGGGTGCCGGCCGCGAAGGCCCCGTGCAGGCCCAGCAACGCCTGCAGGCCGGCGCCGAGGAACGGCCCGGCGAACAGGCCGATGCGGATGGTGCCGCCGAGGGTGGACATCGCCCGGGCCCGGTGGCTGACCGGGACGGCCACCGCTAGGTAGGACTGCCGGGCCAGGTTGAACCCGGCCCCGGCCATGCCGACGACGAACAGCCCACCGAAGAACAGGGCCAGCCCGGCGGCACCGGGCACGGGCAGCCAGCCGGCGACGGCGGCCCAAGCCACCAGCGCGCCCACGGCCCCGGTCCACGCGGAGGCGACGATCGTCACCCGCTCCCCGGCCCGGAAGGCCAGGTGCGCGGCCGGAGCGTTGGCCAGCAGCGAGCCGATGCCCACGAGCGTGACGGACGCGGCGGCCACGGCCACCGAGGCCCCGAAGGCGCTCGCCGCCGGGGCCATGGCCGGGGTGATCGCACCGACGCCGGCCGAGTAGACGGCCGAGGGGGCGTAGACCTGGACGGCCGCGGCAAGGGGATGGGGGCGGCGTCTCACCCGGTCACACTACCGCCGGGGCCACGGCCCCGACGGCCGGGATCGCCGGGCTGAACCCGGGCAGGTGACCGGCCGGCCCCGGGCGCCGCTACCATGTCCCCATGCCCACGCCCGGAACATCGACGCCTGATGCTGCCCTGACCACCCTCAACACCGCCGAGGCCGCCCCACCCCGCAACGGGCTCGACCGGTTCTTCATGATCTCCCGGCGCGGCTCCTCGGTCGCCCAGGAGGTCCGCGGCGGGCTGGCCACGTTCCTGGCGATGAGCTACATCATCGTCCTCAACCCGCTCGTGCTCTCCGGGGCGGATGCGAACGGGGACACCCTGGGCGTGGGACGGGTCGCGGCCGTGACGGCCCTGGTGGCCGGCATCGCGACCATCGCGATGGGCGTCTGGGCCCGGCATCCCTTCGCCCTGGCCGCCGGGCTCGGCGTCAACGCGCTCGTGGCCATCACCATCGCCACCACCGAGGGCCTCACCTGGCCGGCCGTGATGGGCCTGGTGGTGATCGCCGGACTGGTCATGGTCGTGCTCGTGGCCACCGGGTTCCGGCGCGCGGTGTTCAACGCCGTCCCGGACGCCCTGAAGACCGGCATCGTGGTCGGCATCGGCCTGTTCATCGCCCTGATCGGCCTGGTCAACGCCGGGTTCATCCGCCGCGTGCCGGACGCTGCGGGCACCACCGTCCCGGTGGGACTCGGCACCGGCGGAGAGCTCGAGGGCTGGCCGGTGCTGGTCTTCATCGTCGGGCTGCTGGTGACCTCCGTGCTGGTGATCCGCAGGACCCGCGGCGCCATCCTCATCGGCATCATCGTGGCCACCGTGCTGGCGAACATCCTCGAGGCGGTGTTCCACATCGGCCCGTCCGTGGACGCCGAGGGCAACGTCAACCCCACCGGCTGGTCCCTGGTGGCGCCCTCCGTGCCGGAGTGGAGCGCCCCGGACCTGTCCCTCGTGGGCCAGGCGGACGTCTTCGCCGCCTTCGTCCAGGTCGGCCCGCTGATGGCGGCCCTGCTGGTGTTCGCCATCCTGCTGTCCGTCTTCTTCGACGCCATGGGCACCTCCGTGGGCCTGGCCCGGGAGGCCGGCAACGTGACCCAGGACGGGGAGATCCCGCACCTGAACCGGATCCTCATGGTGGACGCCCTGGCGGTCTCGGCCGGCGGCGGCGCCTCCGGCTCGGCCAACCAGATCTTCGTGGAGTCCGGCACCGGCATCGGCGAGGGCGCGCGCACCGGCTTCGCCTCCGTGGTCACCGGCGTGCTCTTCCTGCTGGCCATGTTCCTCACCCCGCTGATCTACCTGGTGCCCTTCGAGGCGGTGGCCCCCGCGCTGGTGGTGGTCGGGTTCATGATGGCCACCCAGGTGGTGCAGATCGACTGGACCGACTGGGGCGCGGCCCTGCCGGCCTTCCTGACCTTCATCCTGATGCCGTTCACCTACTCGATCGCCAACGGCATCGGCGCCGGCATGATCGCCTACGCGGTGATCCGCACCGCCCAGGGCCGGGCCCGCGAGGTGCACCCGCTGCTGTGGGTGGTCGCCGCCGCCTTCGTGCTCTACTTCGGCATGGGCGTCTTCCGGGGGCTGCTGGGGCTGTAACCCGCCCGGCCCGCGTGCGGTTGAATGGTGGCCATGAGTTCTTCGGACACCACGACGCCGGTCCCCGCCTCCCAGCCCGCGCTCGCCCGGGCACCGATCGCCGAACGGCGCCCCGTGCCGCGCGAGCACCACGGCGAGGTCTTCACGGACGACTACGACTGGCTGCGGGACAAGGAGTCCGGCGAGGTCATCGCGCACCTCGAGGCGGAGAACGCCTACACGGCCTCCGTCACCGCGGACCAGGAGCCGTTGCGCCGGGCCATCTTCGGCGAGATCAAGGCCCACACGGTGGAGACGGACCTCTCCGTGCCCTCCCGCAAGGACGACTGGTGGTACTTCGCCCGCACCGAGGAGGGCAAGCAGTACGGCGTGCACTGCCGGGTCCGGGCGCAGGACACCGGGGACACGGCCGCGGACTGGACCCCTCCGGTGATCGAACCGGGCGTGCCGGTCCCCGGCGAACAGGTCATCCTGGACGGCAACGCCGAGGCCGAGGGCCACCCCTTCTTCTCCCTCGGCGGCCTGGCCGTGTCCCGGGACGGGAACCTGATGGCCTACGCCGTGGACCACACCGGGGACGAGCGCTTCACCCTGCGCATCCGGGACCTGCGCACCGGTCAGGACCTGGCCGACGAGATCCCCGACGTGTCCTACGGGGTGGTCTTCGACCGCACGGGCACCCGGGTGTTCTACACCGTCCCGGACGAGTCCTGGCGCCCCTACCGCATCCTCGCCCACACCCTGGGCACGCCCAACGAGCAGGACCAGCTGCTGTTCCAGGAGGACGACCCGGGCATGTGGTCCGGCTTCGGGCTGTCCGCGGACCGCACCGAGCTGGTCGTGTCCATCGGCAACTCCGAGATCGCCGAGACCCGGGCCCTGGACCTGCCGGAGACCGCCGACGAGCCGCTGGGTGAGCTGCGCGTGCTCGTGGACCGCTCCCTGGGGATGCTGCACGGCGTGGACCCGGTCACCCTGGACGGGCAGCGGCACTACGTGATCGTCCACAACAAGGACTTCACCACCGAGGAGCCGGGGCACGGCCCGGCACCGGCCCCGAACAACATGGTCTCCCTGGCCGCCCGCGAGACGGTCACGGACCCGCGGTCCTGGCGCACCGTCGTCGGGCACTCCGACACCACCAAGGTGGACGGCGCCGCCGTCACCGCCACGCACCTGGCCCTGGGCGTGCGCCGCCAGACGACCCCGCGCACCCTGGTGATGCCGCTGGCCGGGCTGGGCACCGGGCAGCAGGGGCAGCCGGTGGAGCCGGACTTCGGCGAGGAGCTGTACTCCTGCGAGCTGGCCGGGGCCCCCTACGAGTCGCCGTTCCTGCGGCTGTCCTACACGTCCTGGGTGACGCCCTCCCAGGTGCTGGACTACGCGGTGGCCGACGGCGCCCTGCACCTGCGCCGGCAGGTCGAGGTGCCCGGCTACGACCCGCAGCAGTACCTCGTGGAGCGCTGGTGGGCCCCGGCCGAGTCGACCGACCGCCGCGTCACCATCCCGCTGACGGTCATCCGCCGCCGGGACACCGAGTGGAACGGCTCCAACCCCTGCGTCATCTACGGCTACGGCAGCTACGAGATGTCCATGGACCCGGGCCTGTCCGTGGCGCGGCTGTCCCTGCTGGACCGCGGCGTCGTCTACGTGGTGGCGCACGTGCGCGGCGGCGGCGAACTGGGCCGCACCTGGTACGAGCACGGCAAGAAGCTGCACAAGAAGAACACCTTCACCGACTTCGTGGACGCGACCCGCTTCGTGGCGCAGTCCGGCTGGGTGGACCCGGACCGGATCGCCTGCATGGGCGGCTCGGCCGGCGGCCTGCTGATGGGGGCGGTGCTGAACCTGGCCCCCGAGCTGTACCGGGCCTGCGTGGCCCAGGTGCCGTTCGTGGACGCCCTGACCTCCATCCTGGACCCGGACCTGCCGCTGTCCGCCCTGGAATGGGAGGAGTGGGGCAACCCGATCACCGATCCGGCGGTGTACCGGTACATGGCGGAGTACGCCCCGTACGAGAACGTGCGGGCCGTGGACTACCCCGCCATCGCCGCCGTGACCTCGCTGAACGACACCCGGGTGCTGTACGTGGAGCCGGCCAAGTGGGTCCAGCAGCTGCGCCGCACCGTGACCTCGGACCAGCAGACCCCCCTGGCTGAGGGAGGATCGCCGATCGTGCTGAAGACCGAGATGGACGGCGGCCACGGCGGGGCCTCGGGACGCTACCGGGCCTGGGAGGACCGCGCCTGGGACTACGCGTTCCTGCTCACGGCCCTGGGCGCGACCGAGCCGGTGTGATCCGCCGGGCGGTCAGCGTCACCCCGGCGCTGGCCGCGACGACCAGCACGATCGCCAGGGTGCGCAGCAGCCCGGACTGCTGGCCGAGCAGCAGCCACCCGAACAGGGCGGCGAAGGCCGGCTCCAGGCTCAGCAGGATGCTGAACACCGCCGGCGGCAGCCGGCGCAACGCGTTGAGCTCGAGGGAGTAGGGCACCACCGAGGACAGCAGCGCGACCACCAGGCCCAGCCCCAGCAGAGCCGGGTCCGTGACGGCGGCCGCCGCGCCGGGCGCGCCGAGCGGGAGCACGACGGCGGTGGCCACCACCAGCGCGACGGCCAGTCCCCCGCCGCCCGGCACCAGGGCCCCGACCCGCTTGCTGGTGAGGATATACGCCGTCCAGAACGCCCCGGCGACCAACGCCAGCACGACGCCGAGCGGGTCCAGCGCCTCGCTGCCGGTGGCGCTGTCCACGGCCAGCAGGGCCATGCCCGCCAGGGCCACGCCCACCCAGAGTCCGTCCAGCCAGCGCCGGGCGAGGACGGCGGCCAGCACCAGCGGGCCGAGGAACTCGATGGAGACCGCGACCCCCAGCGGGATCCGCTCGATCGCGGCGTAGAACGTCCCGTTCATGGCCCCCATCGAGATCCCGAACAGGACCACCGCGAGCCACTGCGCGCGCGTCCACGCCCGCACCCGCGGCCGGACGATGGCCAGCAGCACCACCGCTGCCAGGCCCAGCCGCAACGCGGTCACGCCCCACGAGCCCAGGACCGGGAACAGCTGCACGGCCACCGCCGCGCCGAACTGAAGGGAGACGCAGGCGCCGATCACCAGCGCGACACCGGTGGCCAGGGAGCGCGGGGCGAGTCCGGCGGCACGAGGAGGCGGCCCGGGCGTGATGACGGGCAGCGGGTTGGTCGAGGGGCTCACCGATCCATTCTCTCCCGCGGTGCCGCGTCAAGCCCTGACACTTGAACTCTTCAGGCCGGGGCGGTCCGCAGGAATTCACCCGCAGGCAATGCGGGTTTCACGGCGCCGGGCTTCACTGTGCGCATGGAAACCCTCCCGACGCCGGACCGTCGCACCCTGCTCAAGGGCGCCGCCGCGGCTGCACTCGCCACCACCCTGCCCACCGCCCTCACCGCCGGACCGGCTGCCGCCGCCCCGGCCGTGGCCACCCGCCGTTCCGCGGCCCGCCTGACCCTGCCCTCCGGGATCCAGACCGGTGACGTCACCTCCCACTCCGCCGTCCTGTGGTCCCGCGCCTCGGGCCAGGGCCGCCTGCATGCCGTCCTGCACGCCCTCGACTCCGACGGCGACCGCCTGCGGTCCGGGGGCCGGCGTCGTGGTCATGGGGCCGGCCGGGACGGCGAGCCGATCCGCCTGCGCGGCCCGTGGGCCACCGCGGACACCGACTTCACCGCGCGCATCCAGGCCGAGGGCCTGCCCTCCGGCACCGCGTTCGACCTGGAGCTGTTCTTCGAGGACGAGCACGGCCGCCGCAGCGAGCTCGGCACCGGCCGCTTCAGCACCGCCCCGGGCCGCCGCTCGGACGGCGCGCAGAGCTTCGTCTGGACGGCGGACACCGCCGGCCAGGGATACGGCATCAACCCCGACGTCGGGGGCATGTTCGGCTACGAGACCATGCGCTCGTTCCAGCCGGACTTCTTCCTGCACGCCGGGGACACCGTCTACGCCGACGGCCCGATCTCCGAGACCATGGCCGAGCCGGACGGCACCATCTGGCGCAACGTCGTCACCGATGAGGTGGCCAAGGTGGCCGAGACCCTGCGCGAATTCCGCGGCCGCCACAGGTACAACCTGATGGACGCCAACGTGCGGGCCATGTACGCGGAGGTCCCGGTCATCGCCACCTGGGACGACCACGAGACCACCAACAACTGGTGGGCCGGCGAGGTGCTCACCGACGAGCGCTACACCGTCCGGGACGTCAACACCCTCGCCGCCCGCGGACGCCGCGCCTGGCAGGAGTACATGCCGATCGCCGACCGCCGCGCCATGTCCCGGGGCAACGGCTTCGGGCCGGCCCGCATCTACCGCAAGATCGAGCGCGGGCCCGAGCTGGACGTGTTCGTGCTGGACATGCGCACGCACAAGGGCGAGAACACGGACGGCCTGGAACGGCACGCGACGGAGATCCTCGGCGAGGAGCAGCTCCAGTGGCTGCTGCGGGGACTCAAGACCTCGAAGGCCACCTGGAAGGTCATCCTGGCGGACCTGCCCCTGGGCATCATCGTCCCGGACGGCAAGGGCCAGGAGTCCATCTCCAACGCCGACCACGGCAAGCCGCTCGGCCGCGAGCTGGAACTGGCCCGGCTGCTGTCCGGCATCAAGCGGCAGCACAGCCGCAACGTCGTGTTCCTGACCGGCGACGTGCACTACTGCGCGGCCCACCACTACTCCCCCGAGCGGGCCCAGTTCAAGGACTTCAACCCCTTCTGGGAGTTCGTGGCCGGTCCGATCAACGCCGGGTCCTTCGGACCGAACGAGATGGACCACACCTTCGGTCCCCACGTGGACTTCCAGAAGGCCGGCCCGGCGATGGGCTCGCCGCGCGACGGCACGGGGCAGTTCTTCGGACGCGTCCAGGTGGCCCCGGAGGGCGAGGAGTTCACGGTCGAGCTGATCGACGCGAACGGCACCGTGCAGTACACCCGCACGCTCACTCCGGAACGCTGAGCGCCGGGGGCCGGGAGCCGGGCCGGGTCAGTGCCGGCGAGCGTCCAGCTTCGCCCGCACCGACTCCAGCTCGGCCTCGGTCACCCCGTGCGCCAGGAGCAGCCCGGCGACCGCCGCGGCGTCCGGCCA
The DNA here is from genome assembly GCA_029961105.1 of Micrococcus sp. Lineage (GTDB taxonomy): Bacteria > Actinomycetota > Actinomycetes > Actinomycetales > Micrococcaceae > Citricoccus. The sequence continues at coordinate 56,153 of JASBVO010000013.1, forward strand.
GCAGGAGATGAACTCCTCCAGGGCCTCGAGGCGTCCGGCGAGGAACTCCTCGAGTTCCGCACCGCTCAGGTGCCGCTCGTGGGGGTGACGCACGGGGCTGATCCGGTGCCAGTCGTTGATCCCCCGTGCGCCGGCGTCGTACTGCGGGACGACCAGGTCACGCCGCCCGGCCAGCAGGAGCAGCAGCGTGACCACGAGCCCGGTCCGGTCCCGGCCGGCCGAGCAGTGCAGCACCACCGCGCCGGGGGCCGCCGCGATCGCGCTGAACACCCGCGCCAGCCGGTCCGGGAAGTACCGCAGGTTGGACGGATAGTACCGCGGGTGGTTGGGGTACGGCGCGCCGGCGGCGAGCGCCGGAGCCATGTACTCCGCCACGTCCTGGTCCTCCACCGGGCAGTGCACGACGTCGATGCCCGCCCGGGCGGCATCGTCCACCGTCGGGTCGGTGGGCCGGCGGGTGCGTTCGGGGGCATTGCGCAGGTCGATCACCGTGGTCACGCCGTCCTCGCGCAGGCCACGCCAGCCGTCCTCCGTCAGCCATTCCTGCCGGCCCATCCGGTAGATGAGGCCCAGCACGTGGTGGGCGTTCACCGCTCCGTCCCAGTTCATGACACCACTGTGCACCGTCCGGCCCGATTTGATCGACTCCGCCCGGCCCCGTTAGGGTCAGGCGACTGACACCCCCAGGTGGGCGGCCGATGCACGATCCCGGCCGCCGTCCTCCCCGGACCCGACTCCCGCGCCCCCAGGACCTCACGCCTGGGCCTACCGCCGGATCGGCCCTGGAACACCCCTGACGGGGTGAACCACACAGGAAGCGACCCTCGTGTCCAGCACTCCGCACCAGTCCTCCGTCCGCAATCGCTTCTCGAGGCCGAGCCGGCCGCCCCGGAAGAAGACGCCCGCGGCGGCCATCCGCAAGGCCACCGCCGCCTCCGCGCTCGGCAACGCGACCGAGTGGTACGACTACGGCGTCTACGCCGTGGCCACGGCGTACATCACCCAGCACTTCTTCCCCGGTGAGCAGGGCATGCTGCTGACACTGGCCACCTTCGCCGTCTCGTTCCTGGTGCGCCCGCTGGGCGGGCTGGTCTGGGGGCCGCTCGGTGACCGGATCGGGCGCAAGGGCATCCTGGCGCTGACCATCCTGCTGATGTCCGGGGCCACGTTCCTGATCGGCGTGCTGCCGACCTTCGAGCAGGTCGGCGTGCTGGCCCCCGTGCTGCTGATCGTGCTGCGCATGGTCCAGGGCTTCTCCACCGGCGGTGAGTACGGCGGCGCGGCCACGTACATGTCCGAGTACGCCCCGGACCGCCGCCGCGGCTTCCTCGGCTCCTTCCTGGAGTTCGGCACCCTCGGCGGCTTCGCCCTGGGCACGGCCATCATGCTGCTGCTCGAGCTGCTGCTGTCCCCGGAGCAGATGAGCGCCTGGGGCTGGCGGCTGCCCTTCCTGCTCGCCGCCCCGATGGGGCTGATCGGCTTCTACCTGCGGTCCAAGCTGGACGACACCCCGGTGTACGAGGAGATGAACGGCGACGCCCCGGCCACGGAGACCGCGCCGCCTGCCGAGTCGGTCGAGGCTCCGTCGCTGGCCGAGCTGTTCCGCAGGCACTGGAGGCCGATGCTGGTGATGACCGGACTGGTCATCTCCGTGAACGTGGTCAACTACACGCTGCTGTCCTACATGCCCACGTACCTGGAGCAGCAGATCGGACTGCCGGCCTCGGCCGGGCTGGCCGTCATCCTCATCGGCGAGATCGCCATGATGGCGCTGATGCCCTGGAGCGGCGGGCTGTCCGACAGGTTCGGCCGCAAGCCGTCCTGGTACTTCTCCCTGGGCGGGATCATCCTGCTGGCCATCCCCATGTTCATGCTCATGGGCATGGACTTCGGGCTGGCGATCCTCGGCTTCGCCGTGCTGGGCCTGCTCTACATCCCGCAGCTGTCCACCATCACCGCCACCTTCCCGGCGATGTTCCCCACCCAGGCGCGGTTCTCCGGCTTCGCGATCACCTACAACATCGCCACCTCGATCTTCGGCGGGACCGCGGCGCTGGTGAACGAGTGGGCCATCGGGGTCACCGGGGACATCCGCTTCCCGGCGTACTACATGATGGCCGCCTGCGCGGTCGGCCTGGTCAGCGTGTGGTTCATGCGCGAGACCGCCGGGGCCTCCCTGCGTGGCTCGGAGATCCCGGGCGCCGTCGGCTCGGCCGTGGTCCCGGGCTCCCCCGCCGAGACGGCGCTGGAGCAGGGCCGCCAGCCCGAGCAGCGGTCCATGGAGGAGGACGTGATGCTCGCCGTGGCCGCCGAGGCCAGGGAGGCGGCCGCCACCGGCCGGGGCGGCGTGGCCGTGCACCACGACGATCACCACGAGCACGACGACGACGTGCCGGACCCGGACGAGAGGGTGACGACCCCGGCTGGCTAGACTCGGCCGGGTGAGCACTGCAGAACACCCCGACCTCCCGGCCCGCGTCTCCGACGTCTTCGACCCGACCCGCTGGCGCGTGGTGGACGGATTCGACTTCGAGGACATCACCTACCACCGGCAGGTCGAGCGCGATGCGTCCGGCGCCGTCGTCACGGACCTGGGCACCGTGCGGATCGCCTTCGACCGCCCGGAGGTGCGCAACGCCTTCCGCCCCGGCACGGTGGACGAGCTCTACCGCGCCCTGGACCACGCCCGGATGACCCCGGACGTCGGCTGCATCCTGCTCACCGGCAACGGCCCCTCCCCCAAGGACGGCGGGCACTCCTTCTGCTCCGGCGGGGACCAGCGCATCCGCGGCCGGGACGGCTACCGCTACGCGGAGGGGGAGACCGCGGAGACGATCGACCCGGCGCAGGCCGGGCGCCTGCACATCCTGGAGGTCCAGCGGCTGATGCGCACCACGCCCAAGCCGATCATCGCCGTCGTGAACGGCTGGGCCGCCGGCGGCGGGCACTCGCTGCACGTGGTCGCGGACCTGACCATCGCCTCGCGTCAGCACGGGAGGTTCAAGCAGACCGACGCCACCGTCGGGTCCTTCGACGCCGGCTACGGCTCGGCGCTGCTGGCCCGCCACATCGGGCAGAAGAACGCCCGGGCCATCTTCTTCCTGGCACGCGAGTACTCCGCCGAGCAGATGGTCCAGATGGGCGCCGTCAACGAGGCCGTGGACCACGAGCGCCTCGAGGAGGTCGCCCTGGAATACGCCGCGGACATCAACCGCCAGTCCCCGCAGGCCATCCGGATGCTCAAGTTCGCGTTCAACCTGGCCGACGACGGCATGGCCGGCCAGCAGGTCTTCGCCGGCGAGGCCACCCGGATGGGCTACATGACCGACGAGGCCGTGGAGGGCCGGGACGCGTTCCTGCAGAAGCGGGACCCGGACTGGTCCTCCTTCCCGTACTACTTCTGATGCCCCTCACCGACGCCCGGCTCGCCGCCGCCCGTGCCGCCCTCGCCGCCGCGCTGGAGGGGTCCGGGCCGCCGGTGGAGTTCACCGCGGACGGGCGGGTGCTCCCCCGCCCCGAGGCCACCGACCCGGCGCGCGGGGGCTCGGCCGGCGTCGTCGCGGTGGTCCGGACCTCCGGCTCCACCGGCACCCCCAAGCAGACCCTGCTCACCGGTGATGCCCTGGCCGCCTCCGCCGCCGCCACGGCCGCGCGCATCGGCGGTAAGGGGCAGTGGCTGCTGGCGGTCGGGCTGCAGTTCGTGGCCGGACTGGCCGTGCTCTCCCGGTCCCTGCACGCCGGGACCACGCCCGTGCCCACCGCCCCCGGCCCGTTCACGCCCCGCGGCTTCGCCGAGGCCACGGACCGGTTGGAGCGTGGCACCGGGTTCCGCGCCGTCTCCCTCGTCCCCACCCAGCTCGCCCGCCTGCTGGCCCCCGACGCCGGCCCGGCCGTGGACGCGCTGCGCACCTTCGACGCCGTGCTGGTCGGCGGCGCCCGGGTGCCCGAGGCCGTGCGCGCGGCGGCGGCGGACGCGCGCATCGCCCTGCACCTGACCTACGGCATGAGCGAGACCTGCGGCGGCTGCGTCTACGACGGCGTGCCGCTGGACGGCGTCACCGCCGGCCTGGTCGACGGGGACACCCCCCGGCTGCGGCTGGCCGGCCCCATGGTCGCGGCCGGCTACCTCGACGACCCGGACCGCACGGCCGCCCACTTCCGGGTGGACGGTGAACGGCGCTGGTACCTCACCGAGGACACCGGCACCGTCGAGGGCGCCCCCGGACACCAGCGCCTCACCGTGACCGGCCGCGTGGACGACGTCATCATCACCGGCGGGGTGAAGGTCTCCGCGGCGCGGGTGCAGGCGGTGCTGGAGTCCCTGCCCGGCGTCCGCGCCGCCTTCGTCGGCGGGGTCCCCGACGACGAGTGGGGCCAGCGCGTCTGCGCCGCCGTGGCGCTGGAGCCCGGCGCGCCCGCCCGCTGGGACGAGTCCGCCGCCCGCCAGGCGGTCCGCTCCGCGCTCGGCCCGCCCGCGGTCCCCAAGCAGTGGGGGGTGCTGGCGGAGCTGCCGCTGCTGCCCAACGGCAAGGTCGACCGGCAGGCGCTGCTGGCCGGCTTCGCCGCACCACGTCCCGACTGACTCCCCGCCCCCCTCTCCTCGCTCCCGGGTCGCAAACGCTGTGTGTCCGAACGTCACATTCACGGTTTGCGACCCCGGAGCAGAGCCGGCGGCGCCCGGGTGGGAGAATGGGAGGCTGACTCGCCCGCATGCCGTACCTGATGGAGGACCGTACATGGCCACCGCCGCCCAGTGGATCGAAGGCGCGCGACTGCGCACCCTGCCGATGGCCATCGCGCCGGTCATGATCGGCTCCGCCGCAGCCGCCGCACTCGGCGGGTTCCACCTGGGACGGGCCGTGCTCGCCCTCATCGTGGCCCTGGCCCTGCAGGTGGGCGTGAACTACGCCAACGACTACTCGGACGGCATCCGCGGCACCGATGACGTGCGCGTGGGCCCGCTGCGCCTGACCGGCTCCGGCGCCGCACCGGCCGCCACGGTCAAGGCCGCCGCCTTCGCCTGCTTCGGGGTGGCCTGCATCGCCGGCCTGGCGCTAATCGCCTGGGCGGGCACCTGGTGGATGATCGCCGTCGGGGTCCTGGCCGTGGCCGCCGCCTGGTACTACACGGGCGGGAAGAAGCCCTACGGCTACCTCGGCCTGGGCGAGGTCTTCGTGTTCATCTTCTTCGGCCTGGTGGCCGTGCTGGGCACCACCTACACGCAGGCCCTCGCGCTCTCCGGGCCGGCCTGGGCCGGCGCCGTTGGCTGCGGGCTGCTCTCCACCGCCTTGCTGATGGCCAACAACGTCCGGGACATCCCCACGGACCGCCAGACGGGCAAGATGACGCTGGCGGTCCGGCTGGGTGACACCGCGGCCCGCTGGTCCTACGTGGTGATGGTGGCCGCCGCCGTCGTGGCGTCGCTGCTGTTCACGGGCGGGCACCCGTGGCTGTGGCTGGTCCTGCTGGCCGGCGCGGTGGCCGTGCGCCCCTCGCTGACCATGCTGAAGGCCACCGAGCGGCGGGAGCTGATCCCGGTGCTGAAGCTCACCGGCATCCTGGGCCTGGCCTACGCCGTGCTGTTCAGCGCGGGCCTGCTGCTCTAGTCAGCGCTGGCCGTCGTCCTTGGGCTGCTCCGGGTCGAAGTACCGGCCCTCGGTGTAGGCGTCCTCGACGTCCATGTCCGCCTGCTCCGTCCTGCCCCGCTCGGCGCGGCCACGGCCGCGGCCCTCCCACTTGTCCGCCACGTCCTGGGCGGCACCGGTGCGCAGGTCGTTGAAGAACAGGTACCCGGCGGCCAGGGCGATGATGGCCGCCGCGATGGTGGAGAAGACCCAGCCGAGGTTGAGCAGCATGCAGGCACCCCAGACCACGAAGAAGATGGCCAGGCGGATCAGAGCATACTTGAGCAGACGCACCCCGGTAGTCTACCGGGGTCCGTAGAATGGAGTGCATGCCCCGCTTCCTGATCCCCCTCGGCATCGTCGCAGTCGGCGTCATCATCTACGCGTTCATCGAGTGCCTGATGACCCCGAAGCACCAGGTGCGGGCGTTCCCCAAGGCCGCTTGGGCGCTGATCATCCTCCTCGTCCCGCTGCTCGGTGCGCTGCTGTGGCTTTTCCTGGGCCGGGTCCGCTCCCGCCGCGGCGGTGCCGGTGGGGCCCCGGGCGCCCGTCCGGCCGCGCCGCGCCGACCGTCCTCTCCCGACGACGACGCCGCCTTCCTGCGCCAGCTCGACATCCAGCGCCAGCAGCAGGCCCGCCAGGCCGAGCTGGACCGGCGCGAGGCGGAGCTGAAGGCCCGCGAGCACCAGACCGGCGAGACGGCCGAGAAACCAGAGGACGGCGGTCCCGCCACGTCCTGAGATGGGTAGTTCTCCCCATCGCCGCCCGTGCGTGCCCATGGCACGCTGGCCACGTGGCACACCAGATCAGACCCGGAACGGTCCACTCAACGCTCGTCCGCGTCGCCGGGGACGGGCAGTCCCTGGACACGGCGGCCCTGGCGGCGCAGGCGGCCGGGGACGCCCTGAGCGGGGCCTACGGCACCGCGGCGGAGGCGGCGGCGGCCTTCGCGGGCTTCTGGTCCGCCCGTTCCGCCACGGGTGAGCGGATCTCCGCGCTCGTGCTGCACCAGGCCACCTGCGTGGCGCAGGCCGCGGATGCCTTCATCGACTCGGACGGCGAGATGACCGCTGATGCCCTCTCGGCGATGGGATCCCTGACATGAGCCTGCCGGCCCTGAGCGCCGTCCCCGAGGTCCGGGCCGACTGGGGCACGCTCGCGGACTCCGCGGCGGACCTGAGGACCGAGGCCGGCAACGCCCGGGACGCGCTGCTGGACGCGAAGTCCTCCTGGGCCGGGCTGCGCACCGGCTACCGGCACGACGGCACCTCGGAGCAGGTGTGGGCCGGCCTGGACTCCCTCGGGCAGCCCGCCGAGGACTGGGCTGCCGCGCTGTCCTCCGCCAAGGACGCGATCGACGACTTCGTGACCACCGGTGAACCTCTCCAACGCCTGCGCGAGGCCCTGGAGGACGATCGCCTCCGGCTCGCCGGTGACCGGTCCAGCGCCCTGGCCTCGGACGACGAGGCGGAGATCGACCGCGTCCGCGGGGACATCCTCACGTTCAATGGCCGGGTCGCGGACCTGGCGAGGGACTGGGACGCCGCTCAGGACACCCTCGTCGCCGCGCTGGGGGCCATCGGCGGTGGCACCGCGGAGGGACTGGCGGTCGTCAGCGCACCCCGCACCGTGTCCACCGGGGCCCTGGACTGGGCCGCAATGACCAGTGAGCTGGACACGTCGTTCGGTGAGCTCGATCCCAGGACCATCTGGCGGGACCTGAGGGGCCTGTCCGGGGAGGAGCTGCGGGACTGGCTCGAGGCCAATCCGGAGGCCGCCCAGGCGCTGGCGGAGAACGCCTTCCCGCGGCATCCGGCCCCCGGCTCCGCCGAGGACGTCATGGCCCGGGCGATGGCCGGCGACGCACCCCTCACGCGGGACGGCATCACCGGGATCCGCGAGGCCTGGCTGGGCCTGGAGGACCACGAGCGCGAGCGGCTGATGCTGCTGTTCCCCGGGGTGATCGGCAATCTCAACGGCGTGCCGCTGGCCACCCGCGGGCAGACCAACCAGGTCACCGTCGCCGGCCTGAGGGCGCAGACCGCTGAGAGGCTGGCCGCCCTCGGGGATGCCCCGGACTACCGGGACTACCTGGACACCCATGGCCATCACGAGGGCACGTACTACCTCTGGCAGGCGGACCGTGAGGCCTGGCAGGCGGAGCACGATCGACTGGCCACCGTCCGGGACGGGCTGGACCAGGCCTGGGCCGCCTACGGGCGCGACCAGTTCCCGCCGCCGCCGTCCCCGGTGCCTGCGGGGTACACGACGCTGTCCGTGTCCACGGAGGGCAACGGCCGGATCGCCACCATGAGGGGCACCCCGGGGGCCGGCACCGAGCGCGTGGCGACCTTCGTCCCCGGAACCGGCACCACGATCGCCAGCGTGGACGGGTACAACCGGAGGCTGGACGCCATCGACGGCCGGCATGACCCCGCGGGCACGGTGTCCATCTACTGGGCGGGAACCGACTTCCCGCAGGCCCTGGTGTGGGACAACAGGGACTCGACCTTCAACGAGCGCGGGGCGCCCCTGCTCGCCGCCTTCGACCACGCAGCGGACCTCGACATCCCCCCGTCCGCCCGGACCACGGCCATCGGGCATTCCGCCGGCGGGTCGATGCTGGGGACCGCCGAGCGGGGACCGGACGGACTGACCTCGGACACCATCGTGTACGTGGCGCCGGCGGGCCAGGGACACGAGGTCGGCTCCCCCTCCGACACGGCCAACCCCGATGCCCACCGCTACTGGATCCAGACCAACTACGACCGCATCCACCTCGCACAGGACCTCGGCGGTGGCGGGCACGGGCCGTCCTGGTGGCAGGGATCGGACATCGACGGCCACATGGGCGCCACCCGCTTGGAGTCCGGCTACCTGGCCAGCGGCGAGGTCATGGGCAAGGACGACGGGTTCGCGGGCGGCCACTCCCTGTACTTCGACCCCGGCTCCACGTCCGCCCAGAACCTGGAATCGGTCGTCCACGGCGGGGACAGGGAGGTGGTCCTCTACCACGAGAAGGAGGACATCCCCGGTCCCCGCGCCGGAACGACCGATCCGATCGTCGAGCGCCAGGACGAGCTCTCCGCCGGCCGGTGGGACGACGAACAGGTCACCACCGTGCGGGATCTGGAAGAGTGAAGGCCATGGGACGACGAGACACCATCCGCTGGGCGGCACCAGCCCTGCTCATCAGCGGCGTTCTGAACTTGGGAGGATGCATGAACAGCCAGCAGGACGACAACGTGGCGGCGACGGCACAGCACGGCGAACAGATCTCGGCGGCCGTTCCCGGCCTGGTGCGGGCGTTCGGCCAGGACAGCGTCGGCACGCTCAGCGAGACCAGCTGCACCTCCAGCCCCGATCCGGAGACCGCGTCGAGGAACACCCGGTGGGAGGCGTCCACGGCCACCTCGGTCCCGACGCAGCAGGAGGCCCGGGCCCTGGCCGACGCCGTGCGTCAGCATGCCGAGGCCCAGGGGTGGCAGACCCAGGACCGCGAGGCGGCCCACCCGAGCCTGGAACGGCTCTACTCCGCCGTCCGGGAGGACCTCACCCTGGTCATGGACGCCGACGACGGCGGCGAGGACGTCCAGGTCCGGCTCTCCGTGACCTCGCCCTGCCTGGAGAAGCCGGCCGGGCACACCATGGCCCGCTCCGAGCTGGACCCCATGTACGGATCCCCGGACCCGATGTACCCCAACGACGACCGCTCGAAGTTCACCAACGGAACGCCCCGGCCCCTGCCGGCGCCCTCGGAGTGATCCCTACGCCGTGACGCCTACTCCGGGATGCCGGCGTAGGAGTGCAGGCCGGGGAAGTACGTGTTGACGATGGTGAAGTTGAACACCAGGGCGGCGAAGCCGATGATCGACAGCCAGGCGGCGCGCTCCCCGGTCCAGCCGCGGGTGGCGCGAGCGTGCAGGTACCCGGCGTAGATCACCCAGATCACGAAGGTCCACACCTCCTTGGTGTCCCAGCCCCAGTACCGGCCCCAGGCCTGCTCGGCCCAGATGGCGCCGGCGATCAGGGTGAAGGTCCACATCACGAAGCCCACGGCGTTGATCCGGTAGGACCAGTTCTCCAGGCTCAGCGCGGACGGCACCAGGCGCATGAAGGCCAGCCTGGCAGAGCCCCCGGCCCGGATCCTGGCCTCGCGGCGGTGCTGGATGAGCTGCAGGATGCTCATGGAGAAGGTCAGGGTGAACAGCGCGGAGGCCAGGACCGCGATGGACACGTGGATGACGATCCACGGGGACTGCAGCGCCGGCTGCAGGTGCGCCAGCGGCGTGGGGAAGCCGATCGTCGCGGCGCACATCATGATCACCACGAGCCCCGAGACGAACGTCCCCAGGAAGCGGATGTCCTTGCGGATCAGGAACAGCAGGTACACCACGGACACCAGCATCGCGCCGGTGGTGCAGAACTCGTACATGTTGCCCCACGGCACCCGGTGCGCGGCCATCCCGCGCGCGACCACGGCGAAGACGTGCACCGCGGCGGCGATGACCATCAGCGCCACCGCGACGTTGGCCACCGGGCGCCGGGCGGTGCCCAGGTAGTCCATGTCCTCGTCCACCAGCTCGGGTTCGGTCCCCGCACCCGCGGTGCGCGCCGCCGTCGGGCCCTGGCCGTTGGGCGAGGTCCCGACGCCGGCGCCCACCAGTTGGCCTTCACGCTCGCGGGCGGCGTCCTCGGCCAGCTCGGCCTCGAGCGTGCGGATGGTCTTGGAGGAGTTCGCCATGTCGAGCGCGAACAGGACGAAGGCGGCGGCGTAGACGAGAGCGGCGATCAGCATGAACAGGTCGCTGTAGCTGGCCAGCTGCAGGTTGATGGGCTGCATGGGTTACTCCGGTCGGTTCTGGGGGTCCTCGGGTGCGACCACCGGCCACATCCGTTCGAATTGGCGGCGCAGCGCAAGGTTCTCCTCGCGCAGGCCAAAGTCCTCGCCACGGGCCAGCAGCCCGTACTCCACCATGGTGGACCCATCCGGGCCGGTGGTGCCACGCACCCACGCGCGGCGGCGCCGCACGAACAGGCTCACGGTCAGTGCCACGAGGGCCAGGACGGCGAAGAAGCCGACGCCCCACTTGCCCGGGTCGTGGTGGATGTCCAGGCCGACGTAGCGCTTCACCCCGTCGAAGCTGATGGAGCCCTTGCCCTGGGGCAGCTCATAGGACTCCCCGGGCGTGAGCGTGATGCCGCCGGCCTCGAGGTTCCGGGAGTTCAGCTCGGTGAGCTCGTCCGTGTCCAGCACGTAGACGTTCTGCGGCACGCCCTCGTCCAGCCCGAGGTCGCCGTAGTAGGAGTTCAGGTTCAGCTCCGGCTCGTACAGCTCCGGGTCGATCGAGACCGCCACCCCGTCCTCGCCGGTATAGGCGGTGGGCAGGAAGAATCCGACGAAGCCGAGCTGGTCGGGCTGCGCGTCCGGCGCCTTGATGACCAGCAGCGAGGTGTAGACGTTGTCCTGGACCTGCGCCACCACGGGCCCCTGGAAGGCGATGTCCCCGTTGCCGTCCCGCACGGTGATCTCCGGGGCGTAGCCGTTGCCCACCAGGTAGACGCGGGTGTTCTGGATGTCCAGCGGATGGTTGACCTTCAGGATCCGTTCCTGGGGCTCGCCGTCGGTGCCCTCCTGGACCTCCATGACCGCGGTGAAGTCCAGCGGCTGGCCGTAGTGCGTCTGGGACTCGCGGTCGAAGACGGCCTCGAAGCTCTTCAGGGACATCGAGAACGGCACCAGCCGCTCCTCCGAGAAGGCGCTGCCGGGGGTGAAGGAGTCGTAGGCGACGAGGGTGTTGGCGAAGCCCTCCCCCTCGACGAGGATCTTCTGCCCGCTGTAGCTCAACAGGGAGCCCACGGCCATGAAGGCCAGCACGCCGATCAGGGACAGGTGGAACACGATGTTGCCCACCTCCCGCACGTAGCCGCGCTCGGCGCCCACGGAGGCGCCGCCGTCGGGCTCCTGGCGCACCTCGACGCGGTAGCCGCGCTTGCGCAGGTACTTCGCCGCCTGGTCCACGGCCACCGCCGGCGCCGGGCCGGTGGGCTCCAGCAGCACCGTGCCGTGCTCGGGCAGCCGGGACAGCCGGCGCGGGGTGCGCGGCGGGGCCGAGCGGAGCACCTTGGCGTGCTTGACCGCGCGCGGGAACACGCAGCCGATCAGGGAGACGAACAGCAGCAGGTAGATCGCCGAGAACCAGACCGAGGAGTAGACGTCGAACATCTGGAGCCGGTCGAGCCAGGGGCCCAGGACCGGGTTGTCCTCCAGGTACTGGTTGACGATCTCCGGCCCGGCCGGACGCTGGGGGAACAGGGACCCGGGCACCGCGGCGACGGCCAGCAGCAGCAACAGCATCAGCGCGGTGCGCATGGAGGTCAGCTGGGTCCACATGAACCGCAGCGTGCCGACGAAGCCGAGGGCGGGCAGCTCGACCTCGGGCTTCTGCGGCCCGTCCGAGCGGGTCTGCTCGTCCCGGGCGACCCTCACGTTGTCCTGCTGGCTCAAATCGGCAGCCTCACTTCATTGGCGAACCAGGTCTGCAGCTGCACGACCCAGTCATTCCACAGCCCGCTGACCATGAGCGCGCCGAGCACGATCAGCAGTCCCCCGCCGACGCGCATCACAGCCACGCGGTGGATCCGGAAGAACGCCAGCGCCCCCATCCCCCGGCGCAGGCCGAGGGCGATCAGCAGGAACGGCACGCCGAGGCCCAGGCAGTACACGAACGCCAGGAAGGCGCCCTTGCCGGGATTGGTGGACCCGGCGGTGGACATGGCCAGCACGGCGGCCATGGTCGGGCCGATGCACGGCGCCCAGCCCAGGCCGAACGTCATCCCGAGCACGGGCGCGCCCCACAGCCCCGCCCTCGGCTGGGCGTGGATGCGGCGGTCCTGCTGGAGGAAGGAGAACCCGCCCATGAACACCACGCCGAGCACCATCACGACGACGCCCAGCACCCGGGTGAGCCACTCGCCGTCGCCCTGCAGCCAGATGGTGACCTGGGAGAAGACGATGCCCACCAGCACGAAGACCACGGAGAAGCCGAGCACGAACAGCCCGATCCCGGCGAACATCCTGCCCCGCTTCTGGTCCTGCAGGTCGGCCCCGGTCAGGCCGGTGACGTAGCCGAGGTAGCCGGGGACCAGGGGCAGGACGCAGGGCGAGAGGAAGGAGACGAGCCCGGCCAGCAGCGCGACGGGCACGGCCAGCAGCAGCGAGCCGTCCATGACGATCTCGGCAAACGGGTTGACGGTGGCGGCCTGCAGCATGGAGGGGATCAGGCCTGCTCGTCCACCACGGTGGTGATCAGGCTCTTGAGCGTGGAGGGCTCGGCCACGCCCAGGATCCGGGAGGAGACGCGGCCCTGGCGGTCCAGCACGATCGTGGTCGGCACGGCCTGCGGAGGGACGTAGTCCGTCATGGCCAGCAGCACCTGGCCACCGCGGTCCTCCAGGGACGGGTAGGTGATCCCGAAGTTGCGCTCGAAGGCCTCCGCGGTGGCGGCGGTGTCCCGGACGTTGACGCCGAGGAACCGCACGCCGGCGGGCTCGAACTGCTCGTGCAGGGCCTGCAGGTCCGGGGCCTCGATACGGCAGGGCGCGCAGGCGGCGTACCAGAAGTTCAGCACGGCCGGCTGCCCGGCCAGGTCGGCGGCCTCGAGGGTCTCCCCCGAGAACAGGGTGGAGGTGAACTGCACGGGCTCGCCGCGCTCCTCGGGGGCGATCTCCAGCACGGAACCGTCCCCGGCGATGTAGTTCTTGCCGTCGGCGTTGCCGGCCTGGGCGGCCAGCGGGTCGTCGGCGTTCGAGCAGGCCGCCAGCACCGGCAGCGCCGCGAGTCCAGCCAGTCCGGACAGCACGTTGCGTCGGCTCAGTGCGGGTCCGCGGGCGTCACGGGGCTGGTGTGGGGCTGTCATGGGGGCTCTGGGAACTTCCATCGAGGGCGGGGCGTCCCATGGATTCTACCGGTCGTAGTAGAAGCTGGTGGAATCCTGTGACCTGCCCGACTCCCGCCGGCACGTTTCAGGCGCCGGGCAGGCTGCTGGCCTGGGAGAGCAGGGCCGCGTTGGGCTCCCGGTACTCGACGCGCGGGAGGGCACGTCCGGCGTCGAAGTGCAGCGAGGTGATGGAGGTCAGGGTGCACTCGCGCTGGCGGGGATCGTGCCACAGCGGCCTGCCCTCGGCCGAGAGGCGGGTGACCCAGATGGGCAGTTGGTGGGAGACGATGATTGCCTCGGCACCGGCACCACCCTGGGCCACGGCCCGGTCCCGCAGGTCCTGGATGGCCTCCGCCATCCGCGCCACCTGGGCGCGGTACGGCTCGCCCCAGGACGGGCGGAAGGGGTTGAGCAGCAGCGGCCAGTACCGGGGGTTCCTCAGCTGGCCCGCCACGCCGGAGAGCCCCTCGAAACGGTTGGTGGCCTCCAGGACGCGGTCGTCGGTGCCGACCTCCAGGCCGAGGGCGGCCCCGATCGGCGCGGCGGTCTCGCGGGCCCGCTGCAGCGGGGAGGAGACGAGGAGAGTGGGCGCGCGGCCGGTGCGCTGGGCCTGCTGCGCGAACCAGTCGGCGACGTCGGAGGCCATGCGCTGACCGAGCTCGGAGAGTCCGTAGCCGGGGATCCGGCCGTAGAGGACCCGGTCCGGGTTGTGGACTTCTCCGTGGCGGACGAGGTGGACGGTCGCGACTGGCATGCGTCCAGTCTGGCAGACGGGTTCGGGCGGGCCCGCACCTGCGGGCGCCGGCGGGCGTCTGCGGGCGCCGGCCAGCCGATCTCCAGCCAGTGGCGATACCGTGGTGTGCAGACCCCCACGATCGCGCCCCGTCCAGGAAGGCACCCACATGACCGAGCAGAACCGCCCCGACCAGCCCAACGCCGAGCAGCCGGGCCAGCCGCAGCCGGGTCAGCCGGGCCAGCCGCTCGAGGACGCTGCCGGCGAGCCACGGTACGGCGTGCGGCTGACCCCGGAACAGCTGGCGGAGCACCAGGCCCGGCAGCCGTCGCCCGGCGGCCAGCCGGGGCAGCCCGGCCAGCCGGGGTATCCGGCGCCCTCCTACGGCCAGCCGGGCCCGCCGACGTCGTCCCCTTATGGCCAGCCGGGCCAAGCGCCCTACGGCCAGTCCTCCTACGGCCAGCCGGGCCAGCCGCCCTACGGCCAGTCCCCCTACGGCCAGCCGGGCCAGCCGCCCTACGGCTACCCGGCCCAGGGGCAACAGCCCATGGGCCCGCTGCAGAAGCCGAAGGAGATCGACCGTTCGTACTGGCTGATCCTCGCTGCTGGCCTCGCCTTCCTCATCGTCGAGCTGCTGGCGGCGTTCTCGCCGACCATGGGGCTGACGCCGGAGATGATCCAGGAGCTGGAGTCGCAATTCCAGGCCGCGGGCCTGACGGTGGATGTCGCCGAGCTCCTGGAATCCACGCGCGTGATGGCGATCGTATTCACGGTGATCATCGCCGGCCTGTACTGGCTGATCGCCACGGGCATCCGGAAGGGATCCAACGTCGCACGGATCTTCGGCACCATCTTCGCGGTGATGTCACTGCCGGCCGTCTTCGGCCTGGGCATCATCTACGTGGCCCTGGGCGTGGCCGGCATCGTGTTCGCCTACCTGCGCCCGTCGAACGAGTACATCCGCGGCAAGGCCTGGGAGAAGGCGCTCCGCCGCTGAGGCCTTGCAGGCGTGCTGCCGCTCCGGCGACCCACTCGGCTGGGGCCGCCGATAGGACCTAGTCGGCATCCAGCGTGGCTTGGTGGAACGCCAGGATCTGCAGTTCGGTGGACAGGTCGACGGCCCGGACGGACACCCCGTCAGGGACCGCCAACTCCACGGGCGCGAAGTTCAGCAGTCCCTGGATGCCGGCAGCGACCAGACGGTCCACCAGGGACTGCGCCGCGTGAGCGGGGACTGCCAGGATCGCCAACCGGGCACGGGTGGTGGTCACCACGTCCTCAAGGTCGTCCATCGACCTGATCACGCTCGAGCCGCGCCTCTGGCCGATCAACCTGGGGTCGGCGTCGAGCACGGCACAGATGCGCAGGCCCCGGTCCGCGAACCCGTCGTATCCGGCCAGAGCCGACCCCAGGTGGCCGGCGCCGACGAGGACGACGGGCTGGTCCTCGGCCAGTCCGAGGACCTGGCTGATCGCACGCTGGAGCGCTCCCACCGGATAGCCGACCCCCGGCCGGCCCAGGTGCCCGAGCCCCGCCAGGTCCCGGCGGACCAGGGGCGGACCCACACCGGTCCGCTCGGCCAGCACGACGGAGGACACCCGGGTGACCCCCTCGGCGGCCAGGGCGGACAGGGCACGCAGGTAGACGGGCAGCCGCCCCACCGTGCGGCGGGACAGTGAGGGGCCAGCAGTGCGCGCCTCGGGACCCGAGCCGGTCGGCGGCCCCCCGGTCACGGACGCTCCGCCCCCAGTAGCCGCTCCAGCCGGACCGGGTCGATTCGCCAGAAGTCACGCTGGATCCCGTCCACCATCAGGACCGGGATCTCCTCGGCATGGCGTGCCGCCAGGTCCGGGTGCCCGGCGATGTCCACTTCCCGCCAGGGCACGCCCAACCGGCGGCAGACCTCATCCACCACGGCGATCGCATCGGCGCACAGGTGGCAGCCGTCCTTGACCAGCAGGACCACATCAGGGGAACTCTTCACCCCGCCATCGTAGGCAGACCCCGGCAGGCAACAGGATCACCGCCGAACGCAACGGGGCCGCCCCGCCTTGCGGCGGGACGGCCCCGGAAGCCAACGAGAGTCAGCGAGCGAGGACTCAGCTCACTTCTTGTTGCGGCGCTGGTGGCGGGTCTTGCGAAGCAGCTTGCGGTGCTTCTTCTTGGACATACGCTTACGGCGCTTCTTGATCACAGAACCCATAGGGAAACCTCTTGCTTGGTTAGTGGATCGTCAGCAGGCGACTGCTGGCGATCCGGCGTCATAGGTCAAAACGTTCCCTAACACCTTACCCTGACACGGGCGCGGTCACGAACCGGGAACGCGGGCGGCCGGAGCAATCAGCCGCGATGGTCCTCCGTGCCGGTGGCACGGACATCCGTGGTCCCGGTCTGCAGGATCTGCTCGACGGCGGACTCGGGCACCCGGTAGGAGCGGCCGAACCGGACAGCGGGGAGCTCACCGGCATGGATCATGCGGTACACGGTCATGCGGGACACGCGCATCATCTCCGCCACCTCCGTGACGGTCATGAATCGCGCTTCGGTGAAGTTACCGGCAGCACCCACGGTGAGTTCCTCATTTCCACGGCCCTGGCGTCGTTCGACGTCTGCCACGCCAGGCGGGGCATCCTCGAGCATCATAGCGAATACTCGGCACACTCTAGTCACGGTGTGCACGGGATCAGAGCCCCGATCGGCGCGTCAGTCGAACCAGGGGTCCAATCCGTGATACGGGAAGATCGCCTTCCGGGTCGCCATGATCGTCTGGTCGATCGCATCGGAGGGGTCGTAGCCGACCTCCCAGGAGCGCCACCACACGTCCACTCCGTCCGACATCACGTGCGGGATCCCACCCTGTTCCGGGGGCCGGGACGCCTGCAGCCCAGCGGCCACCGCCGCGTACCGGCGCCACGACTCAGGAATCTGCGTGTCCGTCCGCACCGGCTGGCCCGTCACCACCGCCACGAGATGGCTCCACGTCCGCGGCACCACGGAGAACGGGCTGTAGCCACCACCCCCGGTGGCCAGCCAGCGGTCGTGGGCGAAGTCCGCCGCCCAGTCGGCGGCGTCTATGGCGAGCTGCCGCTGGCCCTCCACGGACATCGTCAGGTTCGTCAGGGGATCCTCGCGATGCCCGTCGCAGCCGTGCTGGGTGACCAGCGCGTCCGGGGCGAACACCCGCAGCAGTTGGGGCACCACCGCGTGGACGGCGCGCAGGAACCCGGAGTCCCCGGTGCCCGGCGGCACCGCCACGTTCACGACCGATCCCAGCGCCTCCGGGCCGCCGACGTCGTTGGCGAAGCCGGTGCCCGGGAACAGCGAGATCCCCGTCTCGTGCACGGAGATCGTCAGCACCCGCGGGTCGTGCCAGAAGATCGACTCCACCCCGTCCCCGTGGTGGGCGTCGAGGTCCACGTAGGCCACCCGCTCGGCCCCGAGGTCCAGCAGCCGCTGGATGGCCGCCGCGCAGTCGTTGTAGATGCAGAAGCCACTGGCCTGGCCTCGCCCGGCATGGTGCAGACCACCCGCGAAGTTGACCGCGTGCTTCACCTCGCCGGCCCAGATCGCCTCGGCCGCGGCCACGGATCCACCGAGGATGCGGGCGGCCGCCTCGTGCAGGTGCGGGAACACCGGGTTGTCGTCACTGCCCAGCCCCACGTCCCGGCGATGCGGCACCTCCCCTGAACTCACCGAGCGAACCGCGCGGACGTACTCCGGGTCGTGGACGGAGGCCAGCAGTTCATCGGAGGCCACCTCGGGACGGATGATCCGCACCCCCTCGCGGTCGAGCAGGCCCAGCGCCTCGGAGAGCCGGTGCGTCAGGTCCAGCCGGACGGGCGCCATCGGGTGGGCGCGGCTGAACTCGTACTTCAGCAGCGCCTCGTCCCAGACGACGGCGGCGGGAACGCTTTCGGTGGATGTGCTGGTCATCACTGACAGACTAGGCCTCCGGGCACGGCCTGCGCCCGTCATGACGTGCACCACGCCTTGCGGCGGGATCAGCGACCAATGGAGGATGATGGACGACGTGACCCGGCATAATCCCGTCCTCAGGCTCCGGCGTCGTGCCGGGGGCCGGATCCCGACGCCGTCATCGGGTCCCATGGTGCGCCCCGCCTCCGCGCCCGGCGGCCCGCTGGCCCCCGCGCAGGCCGCGACCGGGCTGGGCGGCGCCGTCCTGCGGCTGCGCAGGTTCATCTCCGCCACTGCCGGCGCCTCCCCCGCACGGGCGGCGCTGACCGCGTTCGCTTTAGTCACCCTGTTGTTCACGGCCCTGCTGTCCCTGCCCGTCGCCAGTCAGAGTGGACGGGTCACGCCGCTGCATGACGCGATGTTCGTGGCCACCTCCGCGGTGTCGGTGACCGGGCTGACCACCGTCAACACGGCGGAGCACTGGAGCTTCTTCGGGCAGGTCATCATCCTCGTCGCCATCCAGGTCGGTGGCCTGGGCATCCTGTCCATGGCGGCACTGCTGTCCCTGGCGGTGTCCAAGCGGCTCGGCGTGCGGTCCAAGCTCATCACCCAGGAGGGCATGACCACCGGACGGATCGGCGAGGTGGGTTCGCTGCTGCGCGTGGTCGTCCTGACGTCGTTCACGCTCGAGGGAATCCTCGCCCTAGTGCTCGTGCCGCGGTTCATGGTGCACACCGGGTCGCTGTGGGAAGGGTTGTGGAACGGCGTGTTCTACGCCGTCTCAGCGTTCAACAACGCCGGCTTCGTCGTGCACGTCGACGGGCTCGAGTCCTTCATGGGCGACCCGTGGATCATCTGGACGATCATGGCCGGGGTCTTCGCCGGCGCGCTGGGCTTCCCCGTGGTGATGGTGCTCATGCAGCATCGCTGGCACTACTCCCGCTGGAACCTCCACACCAAGCTGACGGTCAACACCACCATGGCCCTTCTGGTGGGCGGGGCCGTGCTGATCGGGATCTTCGAGTGGAACAACGCCGAGACCCTCGGCCAGTTCGGTCCGGCGGGCCGGATCCAGTACGCCCTGTTCACCTCAGTCATGCCCCGGTCCGGCGGATTCTCTGTCTTCGACATGAACGCCCAGACGCCCGAGACCCTGCTGCTGACCGATGCCCTCATGTTCGCCGGCGGCGGCTCGGCCTCCACGGCCGGCGGCATCAAGGTCACCACCCTGGCGGTCATGTTCCTGGCCATCGTCGCCGAGGCCCGCGGCGACCGGGAGGTCACCGCCCACGGCCGGACCATCACCCCCGAATCGCTCCGCGTGGCCATCTCCGTGCTGGCCCTGGGCGCCACCCTGGTGCTGGCCGGCACCATGGCCCTCGTGGCGATCGCCGACGAACCCCTGCAGCGGCCCCTGTTCGAGGTGCTCTCCGCGTTCGCCACGTGCGGCTTGTCGACCGGGCTCAGCGAGGAACTGCCGCCGTCCGGAAAGTACGTGCTGACCGCCCTGATGTTCTCCGGGCGAGTTGGTACGATCACCTTCGCGTCCGCGCTAGCGCTGCGCCAGCGCCGCAATCTGTTCCGGTACCCCGAGGAGAGGCCCATCATTGGCTGAGAACCGTCCGGACCCGCATGCACCCGTGCTGCTGATCGGCCTGGGCCGCTTCGGTGCCGCCGTGGGTGAACAGCTCGTGGCCCAGGGCCGGGAGGTCCTGGCGATCGAGCGGGATCCCGGCCTGGTGCAGAAGTGGGCCGGGGTCCTGACGCACGTCGTCGAGGCCGACGCCACGGACATCGAGGCGCTGCGCCAGCTCGGCGCCCAGGAGTTCGCCACGGCCGTGGTGGGCGTGGGCACCTCGATCGAGTCCTCCGTGCTGATCGCCGTGAACCTCGTGGACCTGGGCGTGAACAACATCTGGGTCAAGGCCATCACCCCGGCCCATGGCAAGATCCTGCGCCGCATCGGCGCCCATCACGTGATCTACCCCGAGCACGACGCCGGCGTGCGGGCCGCCCACCTCGTCGGCGGGCGGATGCTGGACTTCATCGAGTTCGACGACGACTTCGCGATCGTCAAGATGTACCCGCCCACCGAGTCCGTGGGCTTCACCCTGGCCGAGTCCAACATCCGCGCCAAGTACGGGGTGACGATCGTGGGCGTGAAGACCCCGGGCGAGGACTTCACCTACGCCCAGCCGGACACCAAGGTCGGCCCCCGGGACACGCTCATCGTCTCCGGCCACACCGACCTGCTGGAGCGGTTCGCCGCCCGGCCCTAGGCCCCGGACTCCTCGCTGATCTGCCGGCCGCGGGCCGCGGAGGCCCGCATGCCGTCCGCGATCAGCCCCGCCAGTCCGGCCTCCAGGAACGAGTTCACCGCCGCCTCGGTCGTGCCGTTGGGGCTGGTCACGGCCCGCCGCAGCGCGGCCGGGTCCACGCCGGGATCGGCCAGCATCCGCCCGGCGCCGGCCACGGTGGACCGGGCCAGGTCCCTCGCCAGGGATTCGTCCAGGCCCAGTTCCACTCCCCCGGCCGCCATCAACTCGGCGAGCAGGAAGGCGTAGGCCGGGCCGGAGCCGGAGACCGCGGCCACCGCGTCGATCTGCTCCTCGGCCACCCGGTGGACGGACCCGGATCCGGCGAACAGCCCCTCAGCCAGCGCCAGCTGCTCCTCGGTCACGGCCCGGCCGCCGGCCAGCCCGACCGCGCCCATCCCCACGGTCAGCGGCGTGTTCGGCATGGTGCGCACCACCGGCTGCCCCTCGGGCAGGTTGCGCTCCATCGCCCCGGTCGTGATCCCGGCGGCCACGGACACCACCACCGTCTCCGGCGCCAGCGCCGCGGAGATCTCCCGGCACAGGGTCAGGATGTACCTCGGCTTCACCCCCAGCACCACGACGTCGGCCCCGGAGGCGGCGTTGCGGTTCGCCTCCGGATCGCGCTCGGTGGAGTGCACGGCCACGCCGTAACGCTCCTCACCGGCCCGGGCGCTGTCCTCCGAGTGGACGGTGGCACAGAGCCCGGCCGGGTCCGATCCGGCGGCCAGCATGCCGGCCAGGATGGCCCCGTTCATGTTGCCGAGTCCGAGCATCGCGATCTTCACTGGGCACTCCTTGCGGCCGCGCGCTCGATGCCGGCGGCCAGGTGGGTTCGGGCGTATTCGAGACAGTAGCCGAGCATCTCCTCGCGCTGGCCGGCGTACTTGGCCTTCCGGGTGCCGACCTCCACGCAGATGGCCCCGTCCCAGCCGGTCTCCCCGAGGAACTCCAGGGAGGCGGCCACCGGCTGGTCGCCGTCGCCGGGCAGCAGGTGCTCGTCCTTGCCGTTGGCGGTGCCGTCCGTGAGGTGGACGTGGCGCAGCCGCTCACCCAGCACCTGGAAGGCCTCGAGCGAGTCGGCCTGGGCGATCGCCGCGTGGGAGAAGTCCCAGGTGACGTGCTCATAGGACTGCGAGACGGGATCCCAGTGCGGCAGGTACATCTTGGCCTCGCGGGCCCCGGCACGCCACGGGTACATGTTCTCCACGCAGATCTTCACCCCGGTGGCGTCCATGATCTCCTCGATCCCCGCGGCGAAGCCCGAGGCGTAGTTGCCCTGCCAGCGGAACGGCGGGTGCGCCACCACGATCTCGGCCCCGACCTCCCGGGCCAAGTCCGCGCTCTTGGCCAGCTTGTTCCACGCCGAGCCCCAGACCTGCTGGGTGAACAACAGCGTGGGGGCGTGGACCGAGTGGATCGGCATCCGGTGCTTCTGGGCCAGGCGGTTCAGCAGCAGCCCGTCCTGGGACCACGAGTTGTGGGTGACCATGACCTCCACGCCGTCGTAGCCGAGGTCCTCGGCCGTGGCGAACACGTCCTGGGTGCCCAGCGGGAACACGGAGGACGAGGAGAGCGTGACGGGGATGTCCCGCGGAACCTGGGGCCCGACGTCGGCCGGTCCGGCTTCCTGTCCGGCCGGCGGGCGTGCGGACTCCAGGGCGGCGGCCAGCCGGCCGGGTCCCAGGGCGGGCCGGGCGGCCCCGCCCAGCGTGGCCGTGGCCCCCTCCCGCACCCGGGCCGGGCGGACCTCGCGCTCGGCGACAGCCCCGCCCCACGGGCCGGTGTGGCGCTCGGCGTCGGACTCCCGCTCCACGGCCGCGGCGGCCGCCGCGGCCGCCTGCTCGGCGCGGGCGGCGATCTCGTCAGCGCTCTCAGTCAATGGTCACCCCCACGGAGAAGCCCGGCAGCATCGGGTCCGGGTTGAGCCGGACGTTGCCGACACCCCGGACCGTCTCCTGGCCCAGGATGCCCTCCTGGACCAGGGCATCCAGCCTACGCATGATCAACCCCTCGCGCAGGGCCCATGGGCAGATCTCCAACTGGGCCACGCCGAACCGCTCCATGGCGGCCTCCGCCGCCAGCCCTCCGGCCAGCATCTGGGCCGCACGGACCTCGGAGACACCCGGGAGCCCGGCACGCTCCTTGGCGGTCATCGCCCCCATCCGGTGCACCCACAGCTGGAGGTCCTCGATGCGCAGGTACCGCTTGACGAAGACCCCGGCCGCGAGCGGCGCCGCGCCGGTGATCCGGGCCAGGGAGCGGAAGGTCTTGGAGGTGCCGGTCACCAGCACGGGAGCCGTCATCGGCGGGAAGCCGGCGGCAGCCTCGTCCATGCAGGAGCGGATGTGCTTGCGCAGCTTCTTGACGGACTTCGGGGTCGGTGGGTCCGCGGGCAGCCAGTCACGGGTCAGCCGGCCGGCGCCGAGCGGAATGGACACCGCGTGGCTGGGCAGCTCGTCCGTGCCGTAGGCGATCTCGAAGGACCCGCCGCCGATGTCGAAGTTCAGGATCGAGCCCACGTCCCAGCCCTGCCAGCGGCGGACCGCGAAGTAGGTCATGGCCGCCTCCTGGTCCCCGGAGAGCTCGGTCAGGTGCACGGAGGTCTCGCGGGTCACCCGGTCCAGGACCTCGGCACCGTTGGCGGACTCGCGGATGGCGGAGGTGCAGAACGCGATCATGTCCTCCGCGCCGTTGGCCACGGCGAAGGTGACCGCCTCCTTGATGAAGGTGATCAGGGCGTCCTGTCCGGAGGGCTTGATCCGGCCCCTCTCGTCCTGGTGCTGCAGCAGGGACAGGGACCGCTTGTGGTCGGCGTAGGCGGAGGGGCGGGCGCCCGGATGGGCGTCCACCAGCAACAGGTGGACGGTGTTCGAGCCGATGTCCAGGACGCCCAGGCGCATGACTACTTCTTCGCCGCGGTCTTCGACCGCGCGGCCGGCTTCCGCGCGGGCTTCTTCGCGGGGCCCTTCGCCCGCTTGTCCGCCAGCAGCTCGTAGGCCTGCGCGGCGGTCAGCGACTCCGGGTCCATCGCTCGCGGCACCGTGATGTTGGTCTCGCCGTCCGTCACGTAGGGGCCGAAGCGGCCCTCCTTGACCACCACCTTCTTCCCCGAGACCGGGTCCTCGCCGAACTCCGCCAGCGGCGGCTTGGCCGCACCGCGGCCGCGCTGCTTGGGCTGGGCGTAGATGGCCAGGGCCTCGTCGAGCGTGATGGTGAAGATCTGGTCCTCGGACTCCAGCGAGCGGGAGTCCGTGCCCTTCTTCAGGTAGGGCCCGAACCGGCCGTTCTGCACGGTGATCTCGGTGCCCTCGGCGTCCTGGCCCACGACGCGCGGCAGGCTCATCAGCTTCAGGGCGTCCTCGAGGGTGATGGTGTCCAGGGACATGGACTTGAACAGCGAGCCGGTGCGCGGCTTGGCCTTGGCGGGCTTCTTCTTCGGCTTGGGCTTGCCGTTCTTGTAGTACTCGGTCGGCTGCGCCTCCAGCCAGGCCGCCAGCTGCTCCTCCGTCATCTCCTCGATGACCTCGGTGACGTACGGGCCGTAGCGGCCGTCCCTGGCCACGATCGTCCGGCCGGTCTCCGGGTCCACGCCGAGCACGCGCTCCGACGGCCCGGCGGTGGCGAAGAGCTCCTCGGCCTTCTCCGGGGTCAGCTCGTCCGGGGCCAGGTCCTCGGGCACGTTGGCCCGCTCCGGGTCGGTGCCCTCCGGGGCGTCGGCCGGCAGGTCCTTCTCCAGGTACGGGCCGAACTTGCCCACGCGCAGGGTGATGCCCTCGGCCACCGGGATGGAGTTCACGGCCCGGGCGTCGATGTCACCCAGGTTGTCCACCACGGCCTTGAGGCCCTCGGTGCCGGACTCGGCGCCGAAGTAGAAGGCCTGCAGCCAGGCCTCCCGCTCGAGCTCCCCGGCGGCGATCCGGTCCAGGTCGTCCTCCATCCGGGCGGTGAAGTCGTAGTCGACGTACTTCCCGAAGTGCTCCTCGAGCAGGCGGATCACGCTGAAGGCCGTCCACGACGGGACCAGGGCGTTGCCGCGCTTGGTGACGTAGCCCCGGTCCATGATCGTGGAGATGGTCGGCGCGTAGGTGGAGGGCCGGCCGATCTCGCGCTTCTCCAGCTCGGCCACGATGGAGGCCTCGGTGTACCGCGGCGGCGGGGTCGTCTCGTGGCCGGAGGCGATGACGTCCCGGCCGGTGAGGGCCTGGCCCGCGGCGAGGTCCGGCAGGCGCTTGTCCTTGCCGTCCTGCTTCTCGGTGTCCGTGTCCTTCCCCTCCTCGTAGGCGGCGAGGAAACCGGGGAAGGTGATGACCGTGCCCGAGGCCGTGAACCCCGCGACCTCTCCGCCGGTGGCGGTGCCGGAGAGCTTCACGGTGGCCGTGTAGCCCTTGGCGTCGGCCATCTGCGAGGCGATCGTGCGCTTCCAGATCAGCTCGTAGAGGCGGAACTCGTCCCCGCGCAGCGCACCGGAGACCTGCCCGGGCGTGCGGAAGGAGTCGCCGGCGGGGCGGATGGCCTCGTGCGCTTCCTGCGCCGAGTCGTTCTTGGCCTTGTACACGCGCTTGGCCTGCGGGATGGACTCCGGGCCGTAGAGCTCGGTGGCCTGCCGGCGGGCGGCGGTGATCGCCTCGTCGGAGAGGGTCACCGAGTCGGTACGCATGTAGGTGATGTAGCCGTTCTCGTACAGCCGC
Organism: Micrococcus sp.; assembly: GCA_029961105.1. Classification (GTDB taxonomy): domain Bacteria; phylum Actinomycetota; class Actinomycetes; order Actinomycetales; family Micrococcaceae; genus Citricoccus. The sequence goes on from JASBVO010000013.1 coordinate 81,371, forward strand.
TGCGCCACCTGCATGGTGACCCGGGAGGAGAACCGCAGCTTGCGGGAGGCCTCCTGCTGCAGCGTGGACGTGGTGAACGGGGCCGCGGGGCGGCGGGTGTAGGGCTTGTCCTCCACCGAGTCCACGGAGAACGCCGCGTCCTGCAGGCCCGCGGCCAGCGCGGTGGCGGTGGCCTCGGTCAGGGTGGCGACCTTGCCCTCGGCCGAGGGCTTGAGCTCGCCGCGGTCGGTGAAGTCGCGGCCGCTAGCGATCCGCCGGCCGTCCACGGTGGCCAGCCGTGCGGTGAAGGACTCCCCCGCCCCGGTGCCCTCCTCGGCGGTGAACGTGCCGTCCAGGTCCCAGTACGACGCCGGCACGAACGCCATCCGCTCGCGCTCGCGCTCGACGACCAGCCGGGTGGCCACGGACTGCACGCGTCCGGCCGAGAGCCCGCGGGCCACCTTGCGCCACAGCACCGGGGAGATCTCGTAGCCGAACAGCCGGTCCAGGATGCGCCGGGTCTCCTGGGCGTCCACGAGGTCGGCATCGATCTCGCGGACGTTCTCCAGGCCGCGGGCGATGCCCTCCTTGGTGATCTCGGTGAAGGTCATCCGGTAGACGGGGACCTTCGGCTTGAGCTCCTGCAGCAGGTGCCAGGCGATGGCCTCGCCCTCGCGGTCGGCGTCGGTGGCGAGGTAGAGGGCGGAGGCGTCCTTGAGCTCACGCTTGAGCTCGGTGACCCGCTTCTTCTTGTCCGGGTACACCACGTAGTAGGGCTCGAAGCCGTTGGTGGTGTCCACGGCGAACTTGCCGTAGGGGCCCTTCTTCATGTCCGCGGGCAGGTCGGAGGGCTGCGGGAGGTCGCGGATGTGACCGGCCGAGGCGTCCACCACCCATCCCTCGCCCAGGTACTTGGCGATGGACTTGCTCTTGGCGGGGGACTCGACGATGACGAGTTTGGTCCCGTCGACCTTCTCTGACACTCAGGCTCCTTCTGGGGTCGCCGAGCGGTGGATCGTCCGCCGCTTCACTGCCAGGCGGACCGCCCGGTGCCCCTCTAATGTAACGGCACCTGCGACCGATGCCGGATCAGGCCGTGTCAGCGGGGCCGGATCCCGAGTCGGCCAGGACGGAGACCAGGTAGTAGACGCGCTCGGCGTCCACGGAACGCTCCGCGGCGGGATTGAGCTCCTCGAACTCGTCGATCAGGGCCGCCAGCCGGTCCTGGAACTCCGCCCGCTGCTCGGCGTTGACGAAGATCATCCCGGTGGACAGCACCGGCGGGCGGCGGCCCGGCGCGGGCCGTTCCGCCTCCCGGGCCTCCTGGTCCTCCGCCTCGCGGCGGGCGACCTCCTTCATGATCCGGTCCCGGAAGGTGTTCAGCTGGACGTCGATGAACGCCAGCTTGGAGGTCGGGGTGTGGTTCAGCGAGTCCACCAGCAGGGAATACCCGGCCGCCTTCCAGCGCCGTTCCCGGCCGTCCCCCTCCGAGGGCGAACGCTCGACGAAGCCGTACTTCTCCAGGGCGCGCAGGTGATAGCTCATGGCCGAGGGCGACAGTCCGCAGCGGGAGGCCAGTTCGGTGGCCGTGCGGGTGGACTGGGACGCGTACAGCTCCTCGAGTGCCTCCAGCCGGGCCTCGTGGGCCAGCGCCCGGATGGCCTGCGGGTCGGAGATGACGACGGGCCGGCGCCCGCCCGGGTCCGACTCGCTCCCGGGGGGCGGAGCGGTCTCACGTTCTGTCATGGACGTACATTCTAGGCAGTTGTTTCACATATCGCGTGAGCCGTTTCACAGCACCTCGAGGAATCCCTCGATCACCAGTTGCCGTACGGCCGCCGTCAGTGCCCGCTCGGCCTCCGCGTCCAGTTCCAGCAGCCCGGCGACGGCCCCGGTCAGCTGCCCGATGGTGAACTGGCCGTCCGCGGCGGAGAGGAAGCCGGCGGTGGCGGTGTCCAGGTGGGCGACCCGGCGGAACCCGCCGCCCTGGCGGGCCAGGATGACCTCGGGGTGGTCCGCCCCGAAGCGCTGGTGCCTCTCCTCCGTGACGTCCGCCAGGACCCGCACGTGCAGTCCGGGCAGGGGGCGCTCCTCCACCACGTCCCACCGGTCCACCGCCTCCCCCCAGGCCGGGCCGAGCGGCCGCTGCAGCTCCCCCGTCAGGGCCTCGGTCCGCACCCGCCCGGCCCGCGGTGCGTCCGGGCGGCGCAGCCACAGGTAGCCGAACCCGACGGCGGCCACGCCCCGGGCCGCGAAGTCCGCCAGGTAGCGCCGGTAGCCGGCCGCGTAGGCGTCCGGGTCGTGCTGTTCGGAGGAGTCCTGCAGCCACGTCTCGGCGTAGCCGGCCGGATCGGCCACGTCGCGCTGGACGAGCCAGGCGTCGGCGCCGTCCGGGATCCAGCCGCGCAGCCGTTCGTCCCAGCCCCCGTCCGCCTGGTGGATCTCCCAGTTGCCCAGCAGCTGTGCCGTCCCGCCGGGCTCCAGGTGCTCCGGCAGCCGGCGCACGAGGCCGGCGAGCAGCCGGTCCCCCTCCCGGCCGCCGTCGCGGTAGGTGTTGATGCGGTCCTCGTGGCCTGCGGCCCGCGGGGTGATGACGAACGGCGGGTTGGAGACCACCAGGTCGAACCGCTCTCCCGCCACCGGGTCCAGCAGGTCCCCGGACCTCAGGGTGACCCGGCCGCCGGGGGCGAAGGGGTCCTCGTCCGGGTCCAGGCCCAGGGCCCCGGCGTTGAGCACCAGGTTGAAGGCGGTGAACGCCAGGGCGCGGGCGGACAGGTCCGTGGCCGTGACGTGGTCGGCGTGCGCGAGCAGGTGGAGGGTCTGGATGCCGCAGCCGACCCCCAGGTCCAGGGCCCGGGCGACCGGCCGGCGGATGACGTTCCCGGCCAGGGTCAGCGAGGCCCGGCCGATGCCCAGGACATGCCAGGGCGGCAGCACGCTGCGGGTCTGCAACGCGGTCTGGTCGCTCGCGATCCACACCTCGCCCAGGTCGTCGGAGGAGTAGGGCGAGAGGTCGACGACGGGGTGGACGTGCCCGCCGCGGATCCGGCAGAGCCCCAGCCCGGCGGCGCCGGCGGCCCCCAGGGACGGCAGGGCGGCGTCCAGCGCCCCGGCCGGCACCGCGTCGCCCAGCATCCAGCAGGACACGACGGCGGCGAGCGCACGCTGGGAGGCTGGGGCGCCGTCGTCGTGCATCACCTGGCCGACGCGCAGCCGCGCCGGCTCGGCCTGCTCACGCTCCAGTGCGGCGCCGGCCGTCTCGCCGAGCAGGTCCCCGACCGCGTCCGTGGTGTAGGGCAGGGCGCGCAGGTCGGCCGCGAGACGGGCGATGAGGTCCGCGCCCGGGCCGTACGGCGGCGGTGCCGGCATGGGCTGGTTGAACGGTGGGCGCATCGGGGTCATGGGTCCATTCTCACCGGCAGGCCGCGCAGACGCGCGCGGGGTCCGCCTCGGCGCACCCGTCACAGACGGTGTCCAGGGTCTTGCACGAGGGGTCGGCGCAGTTGCGCAGTTCCGCGGTGGGCGCCCGGCACAGGCTGCAGCGGCCGACCACGGCGGCCTGGTCCGAGAACTCCACGCGCATCCGGCGGTCGAAGACGGCCAGCGAGCCCTCCCACAGGCCGGTGTCCCCGAAGGCCTCGCCGTAACGGACGATCCCGCCGTCCAGTTGGTAGACCTCGCCGAAGCCGCGATGGTGCATCAGGGCGGTGAGCACCTCGCAACGGACGCCCCCGGTGCAGTAGGTGACCACCGGCTGGTCCTTGAGGTGGTCGTACTTGCCCGAGTCCAGTTCGGCCACGAAGTCCCGCGTGGTGGTGGTGTCGGGCACGACGGCGCCGCGGAACCGGCCGATCTTCGCCTCCACCGCGTTGCGGCCGTCGAAGAACACCACCGGGGTGCCGGCGGCCTGCTTCTCGGCGACGAGGCGGTGCAGGGCCTCCGGGGCCAGGTGAGTGCCCGTGTCCCGCACGCCGTCCTCGGTCACCGTGAGCTCCCCGGGGACGTCGAAGGCGACCAGCTCGGGGCGCACCTTCACGGAGAGCCGGGGGAAGTCTGCGGCGGAACCGTCCGACCACTTGACCTCCAGGCCGGCGAAGGGCGGGTAGGTCCGGGTGGTCTTGACGTACTGCTTCACCGCCTCGATCGGCCCGCCGACGGTGCCGTTGATGCCGTGGGGCGCCACGATGATCCGGCCGGTCAGCCCCCAGCGCTCGGCCAGGGCGTGCTGCCAGAGCCGCACGGCCTCGGGGTCGGTCACGGGGGCGAAACGGTAATAGAGGGCGATCTTGGACTGGCTCACCGCATCAAGGGTAGTGCGGGGCCGGCGGGCGGTTGCCAGCCGGGCGCGCAGGGCGCAGACTACCCACGAGTGACGTTTTGGTCAGGATCTCCGGTCCGCTCGTGCGGTCCCCCGACGTCACGGGCTAGTCTCTTGCCATGACTTCTGCCCTGAACGACGCTCTGGTCAGCACCTGGGTCACCGGCTGGTCCCGGTGCCGTCACTACGAGGTACGCCACGACGGCCCCGTCCACGCCTCCCTGCGCACGGGGCACCAGTCCACGGACGGCCAGGACTGGGAGTACGTCCTCGCCAATCCGGACCAGGATGCGCTGAGGGCGGCCTCGGCCGAGGTCCAGGAGCACCCCGGCCGGCTGCTGACCGTGGTCGGCGCCACCCCCGCCATCCCGGACGGCGTGCCGCTGAAGCGCGTCTCCGCGGGCGAGAAGCTCATGGTGGTGGACATGACCGGCCAGGACGTCGAGGCGCCGATCGTGCCCGAGGAGTTCGAGGCCACCGTCGAGCGCAACCAGCCGGACTGGTTCCGGCTCACCATCACCACCTCCGACGAGCACACCGCCGGCGCCGGTGCGGTGGCCGCCCGCGGCCGGGTGGCCGCCGTGAACGGCTACGCCGTGTTCGACCGGATCTGGACCTCCCCCGAGTTCCGGCGCCAGGGCCTCGGCTCGCTGGTGATGCGCTACCTGGCCTCGCTCGCCCTCGAGCACGATGTCCAGGAGGGCCTGTTGGTGGCCGGCGCCGAGGGGCAGGCCCTGTACGGGCACCTGGGCTGGACCGAGCTCGCCGACGTCACCGTCTTCGGTGCCCTCGAGGACCACACCGAGAACCCCTCCCACTCGGACGCCAGCTGAGCCCTGGAGTCCGGACCGACGATCCCCGGGATGCCGAGAACCTGTCCCGGGCCCTGGGGCGGCCAGCAGTCCCCGCCCAGCTGGTGCACGTCCGGTACCTGCCGGAGCGTCCGGCGCGCACCGAACCGTGGCCCGAGGGGACGCCCGCGGGGCTGATGCAGGCCTTCGGCGGCTCCGGGGTGCTCGAGCCGTGGCAGCACCAGGTCGAGGCCGCCGGACTGGCCGCCGCCGGGCGCCACGTCGTGCTGGCCACCGGCACCGCCTCGGGCAAGTCCCTCGGCTACCAGCTCGCCGCCGGCACGGCCCTGGCCGAGGACCCGGCCGGGACCGTGCTGTACCTCTCCCCCACCAAGGCCCTCGCCGCGGACCAGCTCGTGGCCTGGCGGGCCCTGGCCCGGGACGGCGCCGGCTGGCTGCGTCCGTCCCCCTATGACGGGGACACCGCCCCGGCCGACCGCGCCTGGGCCCGGGACCACGCCAACGTGCTGCTGACCAACCCGGACATGCTGCACGTCGGGATCCTGCCGCACCATGAGCGCTGGGGCCGGTTCTTCCGCCGGCTGCGCTACGTCATCGTGGACGAGGCGCACGTGTACCGGGGCGTCTTCGGCTCGCACGTGGCGGTGCTGCTGCGCCGGCTGGCGCGGGTCTGCGCGCACTACGGGTCCGGGCCCGACGGCGCCGGCCCGGTGTTCATCGGCGCCTCGGCCACCAGCGCGGACCCGGCGGGGTCGTTCTCCCGGCTGATCGGTGCCGAGGCGGTGGCCGTCACCGAGGACGCCTCGCCCCACGGCGCGGTGACGGTCGGGTTCTGGGAGCCGGAGCTGACGGACGCCCGCGGGGAGAACGGTGCCCCGGTGCGCCGTTCGGCCACCGCGGAGTCGGCCGGCATGATGGCCGACCTCGCGGTGGCCGGCACCCGCACCATCGCCTTCATCCGCTCCCGCCGCGGGGCCGAGGCCATGGCCTCGGCGGCCAAGCGCGAGCTGGCCGAGGTAGACCCGTCCCTCCCGCCGCGGGTGGCCGCCTACCGCGCCGGGTACCTGCCGGAGGAACGCCGGGAGGTGGAGACCGCCCTGCGCACGGGCCGGCTGCTGGGCGTGGCCTCCACGCCGGCGCTGGAACTCGGCATCGACATCGCCGGGCTGGACGCGGTGCTGGTGGCCGGCTGGCCCGGCACCCGGGCCTCGTTCTTCCAGCAGGTCGGCCGCGCGGGCCGGGCCGGGCAGGAGTCCGTGGCCGTGTACGTGGCCGGCGACGACCCGCTGGACACCTTCGTGGTGCACCACCCGGAGGCGGTGTTCGAGCTCGCCGTGGAGGACTCGGTCACGGACCCGTCCAACCCGCACATCCTGGCCCCCCACCTGTGCGCCGCGGCCGCCGAGCTGCCCCTGGTCCCGGACGGCCTGGCGGCCTTCGGGGAGCCGGGCACGGTGCGCGGCCTCGTGGACGAGCTCGTGGACCAGGGCTACCTGCGACGCCGGCCGGCCGGCTGGTTCTGGACCCATCCCGAGCACGCGGCGGCCCTGGTGTCCCTGCGGGACGACGGGGGCGGCCCGGTGGACATCATCGACGCGGAGACCGGGGCGCTGCTGGGCACCATGGGCTCGCCGCAGACCCACTACCAGGCCCACCCCGAGGCGGTGTACGTCCACCAGGACCGGACCTACCTGGTGGAGGACCTGGACGAGGACGCCCATGCGGTCCTGGTGACACGGGCCTGGCCGGACTACTACACCCAGGCCCGGGACATCACTGAGATCGAGATCCTGGACACCGTCCGCCGCCGCGACGGCGGGGAGCTGCAGTGGTGCACGGGGCCGGTGAAGGTCACCACCCAGGTGGTCTCCTTCCAGCGCAAGGCCCTGGTCTCCGGTGAGGTGCTCGGCGAGGAGCCGCTGGAACTGGCGGCCCGTGAGCTGTTCACCACCGCGGTGTGGTTCCACTGTCCCTCCGAGCAACTGGTGGCCGCCGGACTGACCATGGACCGGCTGCCCGGGGCCCTGCACGCCGCCGAGCACGCGATGATCGGCCTGCTGCCGCTGGTGGCCTCCAACGACCGCTGGGACATCGGTGGCGTGTCCATGGCACTGCATCCGGACACGGGCGAGCCCTCGGTGTTCGTCTACGACGGCCATCCCGGTGGCGCGGGCTTCGCCGAGCGGGGGTTCGCCCAGGCGGAGGTCTGGCTCCGGGCCACCCTGGACACGGTCCGGTCCTGTTCCTGCACCGAGGGCTGCCCGTCCTGCGTGCAGTCCCCCAAGTGCGGAAACCGCAACAACCCCCTGGACAAGGAGGGCGCGGCCACGCTGCTGGAGTTCGTCCTGGGCCGGTTGCGCGGTCACCCCGTCGAGGAGGCCCTCGAAGAGGCCGGGGGCGGGCCGGCCCGGGAGGCGCCCTCGGCGGGCCAGGGCAGCGGCGAGGGGTAGCGGGTCCGTACCAGGACGGAACCGCCGGCGGCCATCGAGCACTCGGTGACCCGTCCGCCGTGGCGGCCGGCGACCTGACCGGCGAGCGCGCAGGGATCGGCGGTGACCAGTCCGCGCGCTGCGTCCGCCGCCGCCAGGGCGGCGAGGTCTGCGGCGGCCGAGGCCCGGGCCGCTGCGACGGCGGCCGTGCCCAGCGCGGCAGCGCCGGCCGCCAGGACCAGGGCCACGAACACGGTGAGCAGCACCGTCACCGCGCCGGCGCCCCGGTCCGCGGCCCTCACCGCACCCCCGCGGGCGGCACGATCCACTGGTCCGGGGCGTGGGCGGTGGCCTGGAGTTCCCAGCCGTCCCACCAGGCCAGCGGGCCGGGCGGGGTGTGGGCGACCGTCACGGTGACCCAGCCGGTGCTGCGGGAGCTGTTCAGCCGGGCACCGTCCCCGGCCATGCGACGGGCCGTGTCCACGGCCCGGGCATCGGATTCCCCGCGGGCCAGCTGGCGCACGGTGGCAGCCGCCGCCTCCTCGAGGCGGATCTGCTGCAGCGTGGCCGCCCCGGCCAGCAGGGCCCCGGCCAGGACGACGGCGGCGGCCGGCAGCAGCACGGCGTACTCGGCGGTGACAGATCCCCGGTCGGCCGGCGCTGGATGCGGTGATGGATCCATGGTGTCCTCCTGGGCTGCGGCTCCGGGGCCCTCCGGCGCGGGGGTGGCGCCGGAGGGCCCCGCAGCCTGGGGGCGGTGGGTCAGCCGAAGCTGAGGGCGTTCTTGACGATGTCCAGCAGCAGGCCCTTGACGTCGGTGCCGGCCAGGACGACGGCGAGCACTCCGGCGAAGCCCACGGCGGCGAGGGTGACGATGCCGTACTCGGCGGTCTGGGCCCCGGTCTCGTCGGACCAGTCGAGGCCGGGGGCGGCGTCCCGGTCTGCGGTTGGGGCGGTAGTCGGGGCTTCGGTCTCGGTGGTGGATGAAGGGTTCATGGTGTCTCCTCGGGTGATTCGTGGTGGATGGGACAGACGAGTGCTTCGGCCGCCCGTTCCCAGCCTGCTGGCCCGGACTGCGGCGTGGGGCCGGAGGGGTGCCGCTTCTGGACGGCGGGCGGTCATCGGTGCGGTGTGGAGGACCGGGCAGGTCCTAGGGAAGCAGCGCCAGCACCAGGGGGACGATGCCCAGGCACAGGAACGAGGGCAACTGGCACAGCCCGAGGGGAAGCACCAGCCGGGTGCCCAGTTCGGCGGCGCGTTGCTCGGCCCGGCGGCGACGGCTCCGCCGCAGGGAGGTCGCCGTGGACCGCAGCAGTTCCGCGGTCGGGGCCCCGGTCAGGTGGGCGAAGCGCAGTTCCCGGGCCAGTTCCTGCAGGTCGGGGTCCGAACTCGCCCAGGCCTCGTCCCAGTCCACGCCGACCCGCAGCAGGGCGGCGACCCGGCACAGCGGCGCGGCTCCCGGCAGGTGTGCCCCCAGCAGGTCCAGGGCGGGCACGAGCCCCTGCCCGCTCTCCAGCAGTCCGGCCAGCAGGTCCAGGGCCAGTGCGGCGTCCATCAGGTGCCGTCCTCGGCACGGCGCGCCAGCGCGCGGGTCCAGAGGTGACCGACGACGGCGAGCGCCACGCCGGTGCCCACCACGAGCCAGCCCAGCGGCCCGGTCAGCAGGTCCGTCGGCGGGGCCCCGACGAGCGCGGACAGTCCCAGGCCGGCCACGGGCAGCAGGCCGAGCAGCCGGGCCGTGGACCGCGGTCCCGCCGAGGCCGCCTCCCGGGCCTGGTGGGCGTCCTGCCCGTCCTCGAGCGCATCGGCGAGCCGGTCCAGCAGCCCGGCCAGGGGAACCCCTGCCTCACGCGATACCGCCAGGCAGCCGGCGAGTTGTTGCCAGTGGCGTTGCTCCCCCGGCCCGGGGGCGTCGTGCCACGGCGGCCGGCCCAGCAGGACGGTGGCGTCGGCGTCCGCGAGGGCGTGGTGCAGGCAGCAGGCGGGGTGCCGGTTCCCGGTCCGGCAGGGCTCGTGGAGTCCGGCCAGTTCGGCCCAGAGGCCCTCGGGCCGCCGACCGGCCTGCAACAGGGCCGCGGACTGGCGCAGCAGCGTGATGAAGTCCTCCGCCTGGCGTTCGCGCCGCCGTCGCGCCCTGCCGGGAAGCCATCCCGGCAGGCGTCCGGCGAGCTCAGCGGCCCAGCGCATGGCGACCACCGCCCCGGCCTGCCCCCACCGCGGAGGAGCCCGCCAGTGACTCCAGCGCGTCCAGTCCCGGGCCGAAGCACAGACCGTCCGTCGTGGCGGTGACGGCGGGCACGACGGTCAGGATCCGGCCCGCCGAATCCGCCGGCCGGTCCAGGACGGCCAGTTCCACGGGCCGGCGGCCGGCGGCGGTGCGCTCGACGTGCAGGACGGCGTCGACCGCGCTGGCCGCCTGCAGGGCCGTCGCCTCGGGGCTGAGCCCGGCCAGCGCGCCCATGGCCTGGAGCCGGGCGGGGACGTCGTGGGCGGAGTTGGCGTGGAGCGTGCCGGCCGCGCCACGGTGGCCGGTGTTCATGGCCGCCAGGAAGTCGGCCACCTCGGCGCCGCGGCACTCCCCCACCACGAGCCGGTCGGGTCGCATCCGCAGGGCCTGGCGGACGAGGTCGGCGAGGGTCACCGAGCCGGCCCCCTCTGCGTTTCCACCGCGGGCCTGCAGGGAGACGACATGCCCGTGGTCCGGCCGCAGCTCGCGGGTGTCCTCCACGGTGATGATGCGTTCACCGGCGGGGACCTCGGCGAGCAGTGCGCTGAGCAACGTGGTCTTGCCCGATCCGGTGGCTCCGCTGATGAGCAGGTTGGCCCGCACCGCCAGCACGTGGCGCAGCACGGACAGCCACCGCTCGCCGTGGGGCCACCGCGCCGCCAGCCGGTCCAGCGCCGGTGGCTCGGAGGCGGCCAGGCGCACGCTGATCTGGGGCCCGCCGGCCGCGATCGGCGGCAGCACCGCGTGCACCCGGGTGCCGGCCACCTGGGCGTCCCCGTAGGGCTGGCCCTCGTCCAGGCGTCGCCCACCCTGGGCCAGCAGCCGAACCGCCAGCTGGCGGGCCTCGGCCGGGGGCAGGGTGTGGCCGGTGCGCTGCAGGCCCTCGGGTCCGTCCGTCCACACGTCGCCGGCCGCATCGACCAGGACGTCGGTGACGCCGGGGCGGCGCGCGGGCTCCGCCAGCGGCCCGAGACCGGTGAGACCGTCGGCCAGTGCCGTCATCTGGCGCGAGGCCTCCTCCGGCGTGTGGACGGGCAGGTGCCGGCGGACCGCCTCGCCGAGCAGCTCCGGGGGCAGGCCCACCCCGCCGGTGCCGTCCCGCCGGCCGGACCCCGCCACGCGGGAGGCCAGCCAGCGGCGGGCCGTCTCCTGCCGGGAGGGCGACGGCGGCCGCGACGGCGCCCAGCCCCGGGTCACCGGCGGACCTCGGCCCGCTCGCGGGACAGCGACATCGTCAGCCTCGCGGCCAGGTTGATGGAGACCCGACGGCGGGCGGCCCGGGCCCAGGAGGCGGGGGCGGGTCCGGTCCACAGGGAGGGCTCGACGGCCAGCCGGTCCCCGGGCCCGGGCACTGGCTCGAGGCAGCAGGTCCCGTCCTGTCCCGTCACGGACAGCACGGGCAGCCCCTCGGCGGCCAGGTCCTGGGCCAACCGCTCGTTCCGGCCCACGTCCAGCACGGTGCACTGGAAGGTGTCCACGGCGGCACCGACCCCGGGCAGCAGGTCCGCCACAGGTCCCGCCATGCTCCACCACCGCACCCCGCCGGCCGCCGGAAGCCGGGCCGCCAGCGCCGGTCCGGGCGTGGGTGCGGGAGTGGGTGCGGGGGCTGCCCCGGGTGCTGCCTCGACGACGGGGACGGAGGCACCGGCGTAGGGGACGGAGGCACCGGCGTAGGGGACAGAGTCCGGCCGGATGCGGCCAGTGGCGGTCCGGAGACGGGAGCCCAGCCCGCCCCCGGTCCCTTGCAGGTCCACGAGCACGCCGCGGCCGGGTCCGCCGAGCAGCAGGGTGAGACCCCAGGACAGCCCCGGCCACCCGTCGTCGCCACCGGCGCCGTCACCACGGTGGGCGAGGACGAGGGCCCGGCCTGGCAGCGGGGGGTCCGCGCTACGGGCCAGCATCCGGCACAGGGACCGCGACCGGGTGGGCAGCGTCAGGGCCGATGCGGCAGCCTCCGCCGGGCCGGCACCGTCCAGCGTCACCGTGACGTCACCGGTCCGGGACTGCGCCTCCAGCCCGGCGCCCAGGCGGCCGATGATCACCATGACCGGTTCCCGGCCGTGGCCGGCCGAGAACTCTGCGACGGCATCCGGGACGGTCCTGGGGACGGCTCCCGGCGGACGGGGCAGCACGTGCAGCCGGTGGCCGACGGCCGCCACGCAGGCCGCGACCTCATGCAGCAGCAGGTCGGAGAGCATCCCGGGGTCCGGTGGCGGGAGGTACAGCACGGGGAGCGGAGCCGCGGCGGGACTGGTCATGGTCCGAGCCTGCCCGTCCCGGCGGGCGCGGGGCAGTCCCGTCCGGGCGTACTGGGGACGGCACCCGTGGGGCGGGTCCCTGTGCAGGAGCGGGCCGCCCGCGCAGCCGGAGAGCCCGCACAGCCGGAGAGCGTGCTCAGTGCCGCAGCACGGGCACCGGCTGGGAGGCGTCCCAGCCGCTGATGTCGATCACCCGGTCGCGGTCCCAGTCCTGGGCCCAGCCCAGCAGGTCCAGGATCCGGTCGATGACGATCGCGGTGAAGCCCCACACGAGGGTTTCCGAGACGAGGAACCCGGGGCTGCGGAAGCGCCGGGCACCCACGGAGGGCTCGGCGCTGCGGCTGGTGGTGATCCGGTTGGCCGGGTCCACGAGGTCGGCCACGGGCACCCGGAACACCCGGGTGGCCTCCCCCTCGTCGACCACGAACACGTCGGAGGGCCGGTCCCACCAGCCGACCACGGGGGTGACCCGGAAGTTCGTCACGGTCAGCGGTGCCGGGGGCAGGCTGCCCAGCACCCGGACGCCGGCCGGGTCCAGGCCCGTCTCCTCCTGGGCCTCGCGCAAGGCGGTGGCCACGTGGTCGGCGTCCTCGGGATCCTTCCGGCCCCCGGGGAAGGCGACCTGCCCGGGGTGCTTGCGCAGGGTCAGCGAGCGCTGCGTGAGCAACAGGTCCAGGTCCTCGGGGACGGCGTCGGTGTGGAAGTGCGAGTGCCGCCGGTCCAGGGCCCCGAACAGCACCAGGACGGCCGACTCGGACGGCGTCCCGGCCGCGGGCGTGGGGGTCAGGTCCACGCCGAACTCCCAGCCCCGGCCGTCGTCCGGAAGCCGGTCCGGGCGCCCGACCGGTCCCAGGCCGGGGCCCAGGGCACCGTACCGGGCCACCAGGGCCCGCAGGTCCGCCAGCGCTCCGTCGATCTGCATCATGCTCCCAGACTGTAGCCCTCGGCCCTGAGCTCTGCCCGCGTGGCCCCGGCCAGCATCCTCTCGTGCAGCTCCTCACGGCCCGGGGCCAGTTCATACTTCAGCAGCCGTGCCGCGGCCTCCGGGTCCGTCTCCCCGATCCCGTAGGCCGGGCACCAGCGCGCCACGGGGCAGGCGCCACAGGCCGGGCGCTTGGCGTGGCACACCCGGCGGCCGTGGAAGATCAGCCGGTGGGAGAGCATGGTCCAGTCCCGCGGCTCGAACAGAGCGGCCACCTCGTGCTCCACCTTCACCGGGTCCTGCTGCCCGGTGAATCCGAGCCGCCGGGCCAGCCGGCCGAAGTGGGTGTCCACGGTCAGCCCGGGAACCCCGAAGGCGTTGCCGAGCACGACGAAAGCCGTCTTGCGCCCGACCCCCGGCAGTGCCACGAGGTCGTCCAGCCGGCCGGGGACCTCGCCGCCGTGGCGCTCGACGAGGGCCCGGGACAGGCCCTGGATGGCCGCCGCCTTGTTCCGGTAGAACCCCAGAGGCCGGACGATCTCCTGGAGTTCGCGCTCGTCCGCGTGGGCCATCGCCTCGGCATCGGGGAAGCGGGCGAACAGCCCGGGGGTGGTCTCGTTGACGCGCACGTCCGTGGTCTGGGCGGACAGCACGGTGGCCACGAGCAGTTCGAAGGGAGTGGTGAAGTCCAGTTCGGCGACCGCGTAGGGGTAGGTCTCCGCCAGGACCCGGTTGATCTTGCGGGCCCGGCGGGTGAGGGCCAGCCGGGTCTCGCTCACGCGCGCTCGATGTCGGACAGGTCCCGCAGCACTCCGGTCCGTCCGTCGGTGTTCTGCACGAGGAACTCGTGGCCGCGGTCCTCGAGCGCGAGGATCCAGCCTCCGGGCTCCAGCCCGAACGCGGGGCTGCCGTCCTCGGGATTCACGGTGGACCGCGGGGACCCGACGGCGAACCAGAAGGCCTCGTAGCCCGCCGGCTCGGTCCCGCGGGGCGTGACCGGCTCCCCCGCGAGCGCTGCGCCCTCGGGCGCCGGCTCCTCGGCGGGCGCCGGTTCCGCGGTGACCGCCGGTTCCGCGGTGGCCTGCGTCGACTCGACGTGGTCGGTGCCGGGAGCGCCGAACGCGGCGGTCGCGGAGGCCTCGGCCTCCTCCGTGGTGCGCGGACGCAGGCGGGTCATTCCCAGGTCCTCGTCGATCTCGGCCCCGGACGGCTGGCCGGATTCGGCCAGCGGGGCCGGGCCGCGCGCCGGGGTGGCCTCCCGGTGCTGGGCGGCGGCCGCGGCGGGGGTGACGAACGCGGCGGGGGCCGTCGCCGCCGCCTGCGGGGCCGGCGTCGGGCCCTCGGAGGCCTCGGGGGTGCCGGCGGTCCCGACGGCGGCCGGCCGGGAGCGGCGGTCCGCGGAGGAGGCGAGGGCGCGGGCCATCAGGCCCCGCAGCGGGGAGGTGAGGACCATCCCGAACGCGCCGAGCAGCCCGATGAGGAAGACGGGGTGCAGCACGGTGACGAAGCTGCTGAAGAAATAGGCCAGCGCGAGCCAGGACGCCACGTGGGCGAACTGCGCGGTGGACAGGGACCCCACGCGAGGGCCCTCCAGGCCGCTGACACCGCGGGCCAGGACGAGGCCGGCCGCCACGAGGGGCAGCACGACGCCCACGCCCAGGAAGAACACCCCGGGGGTGGTCCACAGGTTTTGCCGCAGCGTGCCCAACGGGACGACCGACCCGACGAGGATCACCAGGACGGCGGCGAAGAAGCCGAGGTCCCAGCGGTCCAGCATCAGTCCCCCGCGGGTGCGCGCGGGCACCTCGCGGTCAGGGTGCGTTGCGGTGCTCATGTGCTTCCTCCTGTGTCCCCTCGGACCCCCTCAGGTCCTTGATCGTTCAAGGCACCATTCAATCAGTTGTCACCCGCAATCCTCTCCACAGGGTGGCCTCGGACGTTAGGCTGTCCCTGCGGACCCTGTGATGGGCGTTACACGACGCCTCAGGCGCGGTCCGGCCCGAGTCCCTCCGCACTGAAGGAGTACGCATGTCGACGTCCGCTTCCGGCGAATCCGCCCCGGCCGGCACCATGGACCACCTCTTGGAGGAGAGGCGGACGTTCCCGCCCTCCGAACAGTTCGCCGCGCAGGCCGTGGCCACCGCCGACCGCTACGACCAGGCCGCGGCCGACCGGCTCGGCTACTGGGCCGACCAGGCACGCCAGGTGCTGCACTGGGAGCAGGACTTCACCCAGACCCTGGACTGGTCCGAGGCCCCGTTCGCGAAGTGGTTCGTGGACGGCACCACCAACGCCGCGTACAACGCGCTGGACCGGCACGTGGAGGCCGGCCTCGGCGACCGCGTGGCCATCCACTTCGAGGGTGAGCCCGGGGACACCCGGAGCTGGACCTACGCCGAGCTGGCCGCCGAGGTCCGCCGCGCCGCCAACGCCTTCGAGTCCCTCGGCGTGGCCAAGGGCGACCGCGTGGCCGTCTACCTGCCGATGATCCCCGAGGCCGTGATCACCATGCTGGCCTGCGCGCGGATCGGCGCCGTGCACTCCGTGGTCTTCGGCGGCTTCTCCGCGGACGCCCTGCGCTCGCGCATCGACGACGCCGAGGCCAAGCTCGTGGTGACCGCGGACGGCTCCTGGCGCCGCGGCAAGCCCTCATGCTCAACCCGGTGGACACGCCCTGTCCGAGCCCGGACACTCCGTGGCCAATGTGGTGGTGGTGCGCCGCAACGAGCACGAGGTGGAGTGGACCGACGGGCGGGACCTGTGGTGGCACGACGTCGTGGACTCGGCCTCCGACGAGCACGAGCTCGTCTGGCACGACTCCGAGCACCCGCTGTTCGTCCTCTACACCTCCGGCACCACGGGGAAGCCCAAGGGCATCCTGCACACCACCGGGGGCTACCTGGTCCAGACGGCCGTAACCCACCGGGACAGCTTCGACCTGCACCCGGAGACGGACGTGTACTGGTGCACCGCCGACATCGGCTGGGTCACCGGGCACTCCTACGTGACCTATGCCCCCCTGGTGAACGGTGCCACCCAGGTGCTCTACGAGGGCACCCCGGACTTCCCGCACAACGGCCGCTGGTGGGAACTGGTGGAGAAGTACGGGATCACCATCGTCTACACCGCGCCGACCGCGATCCGCACCATGATGAAGTGGGGCCGGTCGATCCCGGACTCCTATGATCTGTCCTCCGTCCGGGTCCTGGGCTCGGTGGGCGAGCCCATCAACCCCGAGGCCTGGATGTGGTACCGGGACGTCATCGGGTCCAACGCCGGGGCCGGGACGAAGAACGACGACGGCTCCGTCACCCCCGGTCCCCGCAAGCAGGACCCGGCCCCGATCGTGGACACCTGGTGGCAGACCGAGACCGGCGCGCACATGATCGCCCCGCTGCCCGGCGTCACCGCCGCCAAGCCCGGCTCCGCCCAGGTCCCGGTCCCCGGCATCACGGTGGACGTGGTGGACGAGGCCGGCAACTCCCTGGGCAACGACTCCGCCGGCTTCCTGGTGATCCGTGACCCGTGGCCGGCGATGCTCCGCGGCATCTGGGGCGACCCGGAGCGGTACAAGGACACCTACTGGTCCCGGTTCGAGGGCATGTACTTTGCCGGAGACGGGGCCCGCAAGGACGAGGACGGGGACATCTGGGTCACCGGCCGCGTGGACGACGTCATGAACGTCTCCGGCCACCGGCTGTCCACCTCGGAGATCGAGTCCGCCCTGGTCTCGCACCCGATGGTGGCCGAGTCCGCCGTCGTGGGGGCCGCCGACGCCACCACCGGCCAGGCCGTCGTCGCCTTCGTCATCGTCACCGAGGAGGCTGGAGAGGTGGACCCGGCCGAGGCGGAGCAGACGCTGCGGGCGCACGTGGCCTCCGAGATCGGCGCGATCGCCAAGCCCAAGCACATCCTGGTGGTGCCCGAGCTGCCCAAGACCCGCTCGGGCAAGATCATGCGCCGGCTGCTCAAGGACGTGGCCGAGGGCCGCGACCCGGGCGACGCCTCGACCCTGTCCGACCCGACGATCATGCAGCAGATCGCCCAGTCGCTGCGGAAGTAGGCGCCAGACGCAAGAAGCCCCGGACCGAGGTCCGGGGCTTCTTGCGTGGCCGGCGGGGCGCCGGTCAGGTCGTCGGGCCGGGGGCGATGCCCTCGTCACCCGAGAGGTGATCCGGGTTCCGCAGCAGGTGGATCAGGGAGGCGACCATGCCGCCCCACACCACCACGATGGCGATGATCATGAACAGGATCGCGATCGGGCTCATCTCAGGCTCCCTTCCTGGGGTCGTTGATTCCGGTGCTGGTGGGATCCGCGGGACCGGCGGCCGTGGACCTCGCCGCGGCGTGGCCGCCGGGCACGTCGCCCCACTTCACGCCCAGGCCCTCGTGACCTCCCTCATCGGCAGGCTCGAGGTTCTCGTTGTACTCCCGGTGCAGCGCGGAGTTCGGCGCCCACGGCAGCAGGGCCAGGATGATGGCGACCACGATCAGGGCGATCGACATGCCCCAGCCGAAGGTGCCGACGAACCAGGACGGCAGTCCGCCGTAGCCCTCGTTGGCCTTCTTCACCACGTCCGCGAAGAACATGTACGCCAGCACGATCGGCATCACCACGGACACCAGGACCTTGTAGACGGTGCCCACCCGGAACGAGGAGACCGCGTTGAGGTGGTCCACCATCCCGCCGAGCCGGCGCAGCACCCACGAGACCACCACCACGGCGACGAGGGCCGCACCCACGATGCCGAAGTTGTTGGCGAAGGCGTCCGTGACGTCCAGCAGGTTGATGCCGGAGGTCGTGCTGAACAGCAGCAGGGAGATCAGGCCGGAGATCCCGACGACGACGCCCACCGTGGTCCACCGGCTCCAGCCGAGCTTGTCCTTCACCGCCGAGACGACCACCTCCAGGATGGAGATCAGCGAGGTGAAGCCGGCGAAGACGAGCGAGGCGAAGAACAGGATGCCGATGAGGGCGCCCAGCGGGGCCTCGGAGATGATCGTGGGGAAGGCGATGAAGGCCAGCCCGATGCCGTTGGTCACGACGTCCGCCACCGCGACCCCGTTCGCCTGGGCCATGAAGCCCAGCGCGGCGAAGACGCCGATGCCGGCGAGGATCTCGAAGCTGGAGTTGGAGAACCCGACCATGAGGCCCGAACCGGTCAGGTTGGTGCGGCGCTTGAGGTACGAGGAGTAGGTGATCATGATGCCGAAGCCGACGGACAGCGAGAAGAAGATCTGGCCGTAGGCCGCGATCCACACCGAGGGATCCGTCAGCACGGACCAGTTCGGGGTGAACAGGGCGTCCAGGCCCTGCCAGGCCCCGGGCAGGGTCAGGGCGACGACCACCAGGATCAGGAACATCACCACGAGCACCGGGATGCCGATGAGCGAGGCTCGAGCGATGCCCTTCTGCACGCCGGCCCCCAGGATGACCAGCAGGATCACCCAGGTGATCAGCATGGGCCAGAACACCCCGGGCACGAACTGCAGGTTAGGGGTGACGTCCTCGGCGACCTGCAGGAAGTCGCCGAAGAAGAAGGCCTCCGGGTCATCCCCCCAGGCCTCGGTGATCGAGAAGAAGGTGTACATGGCCGCCCAGGCGATGATGGCCGCGTAGTAGACGCCGATGACGAAGCAGATGAGCACCTGCCACCAGCCGATGGACTCGGTCCAGCGACTGAGCCGGCGGAAGGCCAGCGGCGGGGAGCCCTTGAAGCGGTGGCCGATCGCGTAGTCGAAGAACAGCAGCGGGATCCCGGCGGTCAGCAGCGCGACCAGGTACGGGACGATGAAGGCGCCGCCGCCGTTCTCGTAGGCCACGTAGGGGAAGCGCCAGATGTTGCCGAGCCCGACGGCGGACCCGATGGCGGCGAAGATGAACGCCCAGCGGCCGGCGAATTGCTCACGGCTCGCCTTCTGGGGTGATGCGGTGGTGCTTGACACGGTCCCTCCCGGTCAGTGCCTCGGCCGCGCAGGACCGCGGACCGCCCTTGAGGATGGAGGTGCGGCACGGTCCGGCGCTGCGGTGCGGATTTATGGTGGCGACCACACTAGTGCAGTCGGCCGCGCGACGTACACACACCGCGCGCGGTCCCCGCACGTCAGGAGGGGGTGCTCAGCCGCCCTGGATGCACTGGCCCGTGGAGACGGTGTCCTCCATCTGCCCGGCGCCGGTGAGCACGTCCTCGGCCTCGTCCCCGGTGATGGCGTAACCGACCTTGACGTCCCCCGCGGCGCGGGCGAAGACGACGCCGGCCACGTCGCCCGACTCGTCCAGCAGCGGCCCCCCGGAGCTGCCGAGCTGGACGTCGGCGTTCAGCTGGTAGATGTCCAGCCGGCCGGGGTCGGCACCGTAGATGTTGTTCACCATGACCTTCCCGCGCGCCTGCACCTCGGCCGGACCCATCCAGAACGGCCCGCCGGAGGGGTAGCCCATGATGTAGCCGCTGTCACCGTCGGTCATGTCCGCGCCGGGGTCCAACGTGGGCAGGTCGGCGCCGTCGACGGCGATGACGGCCAGGTCACGCTCGGCATCGAAGTGGACCACCCGGCCGGCGTAGACGGTGCCGGCGGCATCCTCCACGGACGGCTCGGTGAGCCCGGAGACCACGTGCGCGTTCGTCACCACGCGGTCACCGGTGACGGCGAAGCCGGAACCGGTCTGGTTCTGGCCGCAGACGAAGGCGGTGCCGCTGATCCGCACCACCGAGGCCCGGGCCGTCTCGATCGCATCGTCCGGCGCGGGTGCCGTGGGGTCGGCGGTGGGCTTCTCGGCGACGATGGGCTCGGCCAGTTCGGGGAGCACGGCGGAGCCGGCGACGGCGGAGCGCACCTGGGCGATGATCGTCTTGGCCGAGTCCGGCGCCACGGAGCTGATGGCCGTGATGACGCGGGACTGGGAGATGGCGCTGGTCACCGGCGGCAGTCCCATCGAGGACGCGGAGAAGGCGACGAGGGCGATGAGCGCCGCGGCGACGCCGGTGTTGACCACGGCCCCGGCCAGCCGGTCCGCCGTGCGCAGGGCCGGCAGGGCCATGCGCAACCGGATGGACCGGCCGATCCCGGCGCCGATGGCCTGCCCGATCAGCACCAGCACGAGGGCTGCTGCGATGATCGCGATCAGCCGCCAGGCCGGGTCCGGCACCCAGTCGGAGACCAGCGGAATGGAGAAGAACGCGGCGGCGGCACCGGCGATCAGCCCGATGACGGTGCCGAGCGTGATCCAGAAGCCGCGGCGGTACCCCGCGACGAGGAAGACCAGCAGGACGACGATCAGCACCCAGTCCAGCCAGGTCAGTCCCAGTACCAAGTACCTCTCCATCCTGCGCCCCGCCCCCGGCGCACGCGTGAGATCCCATTTTACCGTCACGATGTCCGGGCATGGGGCAGAATGGTCAGTGAGTCAAGGCATGTCGGGTCTCACGGCATGCCCGTACACGCCAGTCGACAGTGAGGACGAAGGACACATGGATCTCGAGGTACTGCGCAAGGCCCCGCTGTTCACCAACCTGGATGACGAGGTCTTCTCGGCCCTCACCTCGGAGCTGACCGAGGTCGAGCTCTCCCGGGGAGCGTCCGCCTTCCACGAGGGTGACCAGGGCGACCAGCTCTACGTCATCATGTCCGGCAAGATCAAGCTCGGCCGCACGGCCCCGGACGGCCGCGAGAACCTGCTGGCCATCCTCGGCCCGGGCGAGGTCTTCGGGGAGATGGCCCTGTTCAACCCCGCACCCCGCACCGCCTCGGCCACCGCGGTGTCCGCCACCCGGCTGGCCGGTCTGCGTCACGACAATCTGCGCAAGGTCATCCAGTCCACCCCCGAGGTCTCGATGCAGCTGCTGCGGGCCCTGGCCCAGCGCCTGACCAAGACCAACGAGTCCCTGGCGGACCTGGTCTTCTCCGACGTGCCCGGCCGCGTGGCCAAGGCCCTGCTGGACCTGGCCGACCGCTTCGGCCGCCCGGCCGCCGACGGCCTGCTGGTGGCCCACGACCTCACCCAGGAGGAACTGGCCCAGCTGGTCGGCGCCTCCCGCGAGACCGTCAACAAGGCGCTGGCCGAGTTCGTGCAGCGCGGCTGGATCCGCCTGGAGAACCGCGCCGTCGTCGTGCTGGACCTCCAGCGCCTGCGCCAGCGCTCCCGCTGAGACTCAGGGGGGTTCAATTCCCCCAGCGGCCGCCCGGCAGGGTGACCTCCAGCTCCAGGGTGTCCAGCAGCTCCGGGGTGTACTCCGGCACGCTGCCGCGGATCGTCAGGCCCATGAGGAACTCCACGGTGGACCCGGCCGCGGCCATTCTCTCCAGCAGCAGTTCCACCGCCGGAACGGTCAGGGTCCCCAGCCGGCGGCCGATGGTCTCAGGCCGGCCGATCCCGTCCCCCAGGCGCGTGCCCTGCCGGCCGGCGAGCACCCAGCCGGCCGGCATCCACTCGGCCCACAGGCCCTTGCCCGCCAGCAGCGTGGTGTCCTGGCCGGGCGGCACGGCCACGGCGAAGTACTGCGTGTCGAAGCGGCGGTGCGCGAAGTGCGGGCTGTGCCAGCGCCCCACCGCCCGCAGCAGGTCCGTCCGCAGTCCGTGGCCGCGCCGGTTCAGCAGCGCGGCCAGCGTGGTCTGCTGCTCGTCGAGCGCCCGGCGGGCCTCCATCCACTC
>JASBVO010000014.1 GCA_029961105.1 Micrococcus sp.
GAGGGGGTCAAGATTCACCCGCCGCTAAGGGGTCATCTTTCACGCGTCGTCGACAGCTCCAGGCGGTGAACAGGGTGCCGATCGCGGCGAGCACGGTACCGAGGATCCGCGCCCAGTTCTTGCCGCCCCTCAGGCCGAAGTAGACCACCAGGTACAGGGCGACGGCGATGACCAGGACGATGATGGAGAACACCATGGCGAACGCCATGCTCGCCGCCACGGCCTCTTCGAGCTGCTCCCGCGGGATGCCCATGCCGGCCTGGGCATCCAGTTGCGCGTCCAGATAGTCCTCGTTGCCGGCCACCAGCATCCCCATGATGGAGGACAGGACGTAGATGGCCAGGGAGGCCAGGGTCAGCGTGCGCAGCCGGCCCAGGCCCTTCGGCGCAGCCATGTCCTGGGCCACCGCCCCGGCGTTGTACGCGGTGGTTCCGTACTTGGAGCCCTGGTCTCCGGGCGCAGGATAATACGGCTGCTGCGGTGCGGCCCCGTGCGGCTGCTGCTGCGGCGCAGCGTAGGGCGGCTGCGCCTGGGCCTGCTGGCCGCCCGGGGTGGGCGCGCCTGGCTGGTGTGGGTTCTCGGTCATGGGTGTTCCCCTCTCTGTCGGTGATTCATCCGTTCCGGGCCCGGGTGCCGGGCCACGGCCGATCGTCACTCGTACCGCAGTGCCTCGATCGGATCCTTCTTCGCGGCCCGTGCCGCCGGCATGGTGCCGGCCAGGAAGGCGATCGCCAGGATCAGCAGCACGATCAGCCCGATGGACACCGGGTCCACGGCGAACAGGGACAGCCCCGCCACCCCGCTCAGCGGGCCGTTGACGAGCGCGGCGTTGCCGACCAGGCCCACCACGATCCCCAGGCCGACGCCGATCACCGATCCCATGATGCCCAGCATGACGGCCTCCATGGAGAACAGGCCGAAGACCTTCCCCCCGCTCATGCCCAGGGCCTTCATCAGTCCGATCTCCCGGGTGCGTTCCTGCACGGACATCAGCAGGGTGTTGACGATGCCGAAGCTGGCGGCCAGCAGGGCGATCAAGGCGAAGCCGTTGAGCACCCACGTGACGGTGTCGATGATGCCGGTGACGACCCCGAGCTGGTCCTCCACGGTCATCGCCATGAGGCCCTCCTCGCTCAGGGCCGCCTTGACGTCCTGCTCATGGGCCGCGAGGTCCTCGACGTCGGCCACGGCCTGCACATAGGCCTGCGGCTGGTCCACCTCGAGCCCGGAGGTCTGGAGCGCGTAGAGCTCCTCATTGAGCGCGTTGGACGGCATGGGGCTGCCCCCCACACCGGAGATCGCCGCCTGGGAGACACCCACGATCTCCGCGTCGACGGTGTGCACCTCCTGGGTGAGGTCCCTGATCCCGATGGTGACGGTCTGCCCGAGCACCGCCTCCGGGTCCTCGGTGCCGAAGGCCTCGAGCCAGCTCTCCGGGACGGTCAGCTCCATGGCCTCCCGGTCCGGTGCCTCACCGGCGGCCAGCTCCAGCCCAGAGGTCTCGGCGGGCAGGCCCAGCGAGTCCAGGGTGAACTGCTCCCCCTCGGCGGTCTGCAGGTACTCGGCCGCGACGAACACGATGGGATCGACGTTCGTGACGTGCTCGACCTGGCCGATGGTCGCGATGTCGTCCTCGGTGAGCATCGACATGCCGAACTCTCCGGTGGCCTGTGCCTTCCCTGGCTCGTACTCCTGTGGCCCGGTGCTTCCGGGCATCTGGGCGGAGGCGTCGACGCCGGGCATGACGAAGACCTGGTTGACCTCACCGAAGCCGGACACCATGGAGTCCACGTACTTGTTGATGCCCGCCCCGAGCCCCGAGGTCAGGGTCAGGGTGAAGGCGCCGATGACGATCGCGATGACCGTCAGGAAGGTCCGGGTCTTGGACCGCATCGTGTTGCCGAGCGCGGTGCCGGCGATGTCGGCAGGTCTCATGCCTGGCCCTCCGGGTTCCCGTCGTTGCCCTGATTCCCGTCGTTGCCCTGGCCCGTGTCCGGGCCGCGCCCGTCCACGACGACCGGCGCCGCGTGCCTGCCGGGCCCGCCCACGCGGCGGGATCCCTGCCGGGAGGGCTGCCCGACGCCGGCCCCGGCGGAGCGCACGGCCTCGCCCGAGTCGTCGGCGATGATCATCCCGTCCTGCATCAGCAGGCGGCGCTGGCAGCGCGCGGCCAGGTCGTCGTCGTGCGTGACGATCACGAGGGTGATGCCCCGGTCCCGGTGCAGGCCGAAGAGGATGTCCTCGACCACCTCGCCGGTGGCGGTGTCCAGGTTGCCGGTCGGCTCGTCCGCGAAGAGGACGGAGGGGCCGTTGACCAGGGCGCGGGCGATGCAGGCGCGCTGCTTCTGGCCGCCGGAGAGGTCCGTGGCCCGGTTCCCCGCCTTGTCCGCCATGTCCAGCTGCTCCAGGACCTCCATGCCGCGCCGCTTGCGCTCGGCCTTGCCCACGCCGGCGATCTTCAGCGGGAGGATGACGTTCTCGAGCACGGTCTGGTTCGCGTTGAGGAAGAACTGCTGGAACACGAAGCCGAAGGTGTCGTTGCGCAGTTCGGAGACCTGTGCCGGCTTCAGCTGGCTGACCGGGCGGCCGTTCATGGCCACGACGCCGGCCGTCGGCTCGTCCAGCAGGGCCAGCAGGTGCATCAGGGTGGACTTGCCCGAACCCGACTTGCCGACGATCGCCACCGATTCGCCCTGCTGGATCCCGAAGGTCAGCCCCTTGAGCGCATCGAAGCGGGACTCCCCGCGACCATAGACCTTGACCAGGTTCTCGGTCTCGAGAACGGGTGCTGACATGGGATCCCTTCCATGGATGCGGGTGTGGTGCCGTTCTCATTATCCACGGAGGGGGTCCTGCATCCGGCCGTTGTCAGGTGGGGCCGGGTGAACGTGCGGTGAAGCCTCAGTGCGCCGGGGGCAGGAAGCCGACCTTCGCATAGACGTCCGCCAGCACCGGGGAGGCCACCTCCCGGGCCTTGGCCGCCCCACGGTCCAGCAGCCGGTCCAGCTCGGCCGGGTCGTCCATCAGTTCCAGGGCCCGGGTGCGGATGGGGGCCAGCCGCTCGACGACGGCCTCGGCCAGGTCGACCTTCAGGTGGCCGTACATCCTGCCGGCGTAGGCCTCCTCCAGCTCCGGGACCGACCGCTCGGACACCGCCGCCAGGATGGACAGCAGGTTGGACACCCCGGGCTTGGCCTCGCGGTCGAAGCCGATCTCGGTGCCGTCGTCGGTGACGGCGGACTTGATCCGCTTGGCGATCACCTTGGGCTCGTCGAGGATGTTGATCAGCCCGTTCGGGGACTCCGCTGACTTGGACATCTTCGCCAGGGGGTTCTGCAGGTCGTAGATCCGGGCCCCGTTGACCGGGTAGAAGCCCTCCGGCACCACGAAGGTCTCCCCGTAGCGGGAATTGAACCGCTGGGCCAGGTCCCGGGTGAGCTCCACGTGCTGGCGCTGGTCGTCACCCACGGGCACGCCGTGCGGCTGGTACAGCAGGATGTCCGCGGCCATCAGCATGGGATAGGCGAACAGCCCGACGCCGGCCGCCTCGGCACCCTGCTTGGCGGCCTTGTCCTTGAACTGGGTCATCCGCTGGGCCTCGCCCATGCCGGTCATGCACATCAGCACCCACGCCAGCTGGGAGTGCTCGGGCACCTGGGACTGCACGAACAGGGTCGAGCGTTCGGGGTCGATACCGGCGGCGATGTACTGGGCGACGGCCATCCGGGTGCGCTGCACCAGGGCCTCGGGGTCCTGCGGCACCGTGATGGCGTGCAGGTCCGGGATGAAGAAGTAGGCGTCGAAGTCGTCCTGGACCTTCACCCAGTTGACCAGGGCGCCCAGGTAGTTGCCCAGGTGCAGCGAGTCCGCCGAGGGCTGCATGCCGGACAGCACGCGGTGCCGGGTGCCGGCGCCGGCCAGGTGGGCCGTGGACGAGGTGTCGCGGGCCAGGACGTCGGCCGGCGTGGGGCGTGCGGTGGTACGGGGCGTGGTCGTCTCGGTCATCTCGGCTCCTGAAGCTCAGAACTGGTAGTCGACCACGAGCGGCGCGTGGTCGGAGAAGCGGGTGTCCCAGCTGGGGGCGCGGTCCACGACCGCGTCGGTGGCCTTCGCGGCCAGCTCGGGGGTGGCCATGTGGTAGTCGATGCGCCAGCCGGTGTCGTTGTCGAAGGCCTGGCCGCGCATGGACCACCACGTGTAGGGCCCGTCCACGTCCCCGGCGAGGTCCCGGTGCACGTCCCGGTAGCCGATCTCCTCACCGAAGAAGCGGTCGAAGTAGGCGCGTTCCTCCGGCAGGAAGCCGGCCTTCTTGACGTTGCCCTTCCAGTTCTTGATGTCCCGCTCGGTGTGGCCCACGTTCAGGTCACCGGTGACCAGCGCGTAGTCCTTCTCGGCTCGCAGCTCAGGCAGGTGCCGGACCATCTCCTCGAGGAACCGGTACTTGTCCACCTGCTTGGGCGTGCCCACCTCGCCGGAGTGCACGTAGGCGGAGACCACGGTGAGGACCCCGCCGTCCGGGGCGGGCAGGTCGGCCTCGATCCACCGGCCGGCGTCGTGGAAGTAGGGGTCCCCGATCCCCACGCGGACCTCCTGCGGCTCCAGGACGGAGGCGATGGCGACGCCGGCGCGGCCCTTGGCCGCGGCCTCCGTCTCCACCACGTGCCAGTCCTGCCCGGTGATGTCCTCGAGCAGCTCCTCCACGATCTCGCGCGGGGCCCGGACCTCCTGCAGCGTCAGCACGTCGACGCCGCGACCGGCGAACCAGGCGCCCATCCCCTTGCGGTGGGCGGCGCGGATGCCGTTGACGTTCACGGTGGCCACGCGCAGGGCGCCGGGCGCCTTGGGGGCGTTGGCATTGGCGTGGACCACGGGCGAGGCGTCGGTCGACTCGGGGCCGGCGGGTGCGTTCTGGGTCGGTTCGGCAGCGGAAGAAGTCACGCGTTCCAGCCTATCGCCGACCACGGGCGGCCGAGGTCCCGGGTCGGCCGGGCACGGTTCAGTTGATGACCTCGCCGGAGATCGGCCCCTCGGCACCCTGGCCGGAGCCGCGCACGGAACCGGTGCCGCGGCCCGCGTCCTGTCCGGCGCCCGACGCCGGCCGGCCCGGTCCGTCGGTCCCGGCACCGGGCTCCTTGAGCATGTCCCGGGCGTTGGCGGCGGTGATGTGGATGGTCTCCAGGGCGCGGGCGATCATGTCCGAGTCGGCCGCCCCGCCCTTGTCCAGTTCCTCGGTGACCACCCGGGTCTGCACCTGGACGATCTTGAGGGAGTGGTCCAGCTTGGTGTCGCGCATCGGGTCCGCTGCGGCCTGCCCCGCGGCCACACGGGTGGTCGCCGACTCGGGAGCCCGCGGGGCCAGGGAGGCGGACATGTCCTTCATCCGCCGGTCCACGGACTTCGCCCCGCGGCGCACGCCCCGCACCACCAGGACCGCCAGCAGCAGCCAGCCGGCGGAGATGACGACGAGCAGCCAGCCGATGACGTCGTTCTGGTTGGCCGCGAACAGCAGCGCGACGAGCAGGACGACCACCATCACGGCGAACGTGATGCCGCTGCCCCTCGAGGCCCAGTTCCGGGTGCGGCTGCCCGGGCTGCTGTCATGACGGGGGGATCCACTCTCCACTGCTTGCATGCCCTCGATTATCCCGCACCCGGTGCCCGGACGTCGCATCGCGGACGTCGCGCCCGTCCCGGACCGCCGGCCGAGGGGCGCCAGTGCCTATCCTGTTAGGTATGTCACGCACGCACTCCGCTCCCGGCGCCGGGCCCGTCCCGGTCCGGCCGGCCGGGGGGCGCCTGTGGAACCGGGGCTTCGTGCTGGCCTGCCTGGCCAACGTCATGATGTTCTTCAACGTGCACTTCCTGCTGTCCACGGTGGCCGGCTACGTGGTGGGCCGGTTCCTGGTGGGCGACTCGGTCGGCGGCGCCGTGGCCTCCGTGTTCATCATGGGCACGCTCGTCGCCCGGTTCTTCGCCGGCCCCCTCATCGAGCGCTTCGGCGCCCGTCCCCTGCTGCTGGTCTCCTTCGCGGCGTTCGTGGCCGCACCCCTGCTGTACTGGGCCGCCCCGACCGTCGGAACGCTGCTGGTGGTGCGCACGGTCCACGGCATGACCTTCGGCGTGGGGTCCTCGGTGATCGCGGCCGCCGCCGTCAACCGGATCCCCGGGACGCGGCTGTCAGAGGGCACCAGCCACTATTCCTCCTCCACGCTGATCGGGGTCGCCACCGGGCCGATGGTCGGCCTGGCCCTGTCCGGGGCCGGCTTCGGCGTCATGGCCGCCACCGCCTCGGCAGTGTCCCTGCTCGGACTGCTCCTCGCGCTCGTCATGGACTACGGCCCCCGGGACGCAGCGGCCGACGCCGATGCCCCCGGCCCGCCACCCGCGGCAGATGCGGAGGGCCTGCCACCCGCGGCCGGTGCGGACGGCCCGCCGCGCGTGCACGACCCGGTCGCCGGGGCCAGCAGGAAGGGCGCGGAGTATGGCGCGTCAGGGGGCGGATCCCGGCGCGGCTGGGCCCGGTTCGTGGAGCCCGGCGCGCTGCCCACCGCGGTCATCGGCGCCCTGTACTCCCTGGGCTACGCCGGGATCGTCACCTTCCTGGCGACCCTCACCCTCGAGCGGGGGTTCGGGACCACCGCGAGCCTGTTCTTCGCCGTGTACGCGGCCACCGTGCTGGTCTCCCGGCTGTTCACCGGAACGCTCATGGACCGCCGCGGCGCCAACGTGGTGATGCTGCCGGCGTTCGTGCTCTTCGCCGCGGGGCTAGCCGTGGTCGCCATGGCCCCGAACGTGGTGGCGCTGCTGGTGGCGGCCGTGCTCGTGGGCCTGGGCTACGGCCAGCTGCAGTCCGCCGGACAGGTCATCTGCGTCACCCAGGTGCCGCGCGACCGGGCCGGCATGGGAGCGTCCACCTATTTCCTGGGCATCGACGCCGGCATGGGCCTGGGCCCGCTGCTCGCCGGTATCCTCGTCCAGTGGCACGGCACCGCCGGGCTGTACTGGGTCCTTGCCGCCGTCCTGCTGGCCCTGGTCCCGGTGTACTGGCTCCTCCAGGGCCGTCACCTCCGCCGCCCCGCCGTCCCCGTCCCCACCCCTGCCCCCACCCCTGCCCCCACCCCCGCACAGGAGAGCCCGTGACCACACCGCCCGCCGGCCCTCCACCCGCCGAGGGCAACGGTGCCGGTACCCGCCTGCCACCGGGCGGGGCGCGGATCCTCACGGTGCTGCTCGTGCCGCTGTTCATGTCCCTGATGAGCGTGAGCATCGTCAACGTCGCCCTGCCGGCGATCGAGCAGGGCCTCAGCGCGAGCGCCTCCGACCTGCAGTGGGTCCTGGCCGGGTACTCGCTGGCGTTCGGCGTGTCCATGGTCCCCGCCGGCCGCGCCGGTGACCTGTGGGGGCGCAAGCAGCTCTTCATCGCCGGGATCCTCGTCTTCGCCGCCGGGTCCCTGGCCTCCGGACTGGCCGGGGACCCGCTGGTGCTGAACCTGGCGCGGGTCCTGACCGGTCTGGGATCCGGCCTGCTCAATCCCCAGATCATCGGGATCATCCAGAACGTGTTCCATGGCCGCGCGCGCGGCCGGGCCTACGGGATGCTCGGCACGGTCGTCGGGCTCGGCGTGTCCATCGGCCCCACCCTCGGCGGACTCCTGATCGACCTCCTCGGCCCGGAGTGGGGCTGGCGCTCCACCTTCCTGGTCAACGTGCCCATCGGCCTGGTCGCGGCCGCCCTGGCCGCCTACTGGCTGCGCCCGCCGGCCCGCCCGCGGGCCGCGAAGGCGGACCGCTCCCTGGCCGCCCTCGATCCGGTGGGTGCCCTGCTGCTGGCCGCGGCCGTCGTCGGGATCATGGTGCCGTTCATCCTGCCGGGGACCTGGTACCTGCTGGTGGCCGCGGCGCTGTCCGCCGCGCTCTGGTGGTGGTGGGAGGCCCGGATGGGATCCCGCCAGGCCGCCACCGGCCGGGCACCCATGGTGGACCCCGGGCTGTTCCGCATCCCCTCGTTCACGATCGGCACGGTGGCCACGGCGGCGTTCCTGGCCGCCACCCCGGGACTGTGGGCCGTCCAGGCCATGGTGACCCAGCAGGGCCTCGGACTGCCCGCCCTGGCGGCGGGCCTGACCAGCCTGCCCGCCTCCGTGCTGATCATGGTCCTCTCCCCCGGCATCGGGGGATTCGTCCACCGCTTCGGCCCGGTGTTCGTGGTGATCGGCGCGGCACTGTCCCTGTTGGCGATGGTCCTGAGCGGGGTGGCCTTCCGCCAGATCGCCGCCGGGGACTGGCCGTACTGGACCCTGGCCGCCTGCCTGGCCCTGCTGGGACCGGCCCAGGCCCTGGTGATGACCAGCACCCAGGTCCTGACCATGCACGACGTCCCGTTGCGTGCGGCCGGTGCGGCCGGCGGGGTCTCCCAGACCGCCCAGCGCGTGATGACGGCCATCGGCCTGGCGGCCGTGACGGCAGCCTTCTACGCCTCCCTCGGCGTCCGGCACGCCGGGGCGGAGCCGGGCCAGCCGGTCTACGGCGAGGCCGCCGTCGCCGCCGTGGTGGTGGTGGCCGGCTTCCTGTCCGTCACACTCCTCGCGGGCATCGTGGACCTGGTCCGGCGCCGCCGCAACGGGACTCTGTCCCTGCAGGACGATCCGCCCACCGGTTGACCGGCGCCGCCGGGCCCGCAGTTTCTTCCGCCGGCCCGCGATCCCTTCCGCCGGGCGGGCAACGCCTCAGCGCAGGAACAGCGCCCGCAGCCGGTGCGCGGTGAACAGCAGCCCAAGCACGATCATGACCACGAAGTACAGCAGGTGCACGGCCGTGAACGGGCTGAGCACACCGGCGCTGAGCTGGCGCATCAGCTCCACCCCGTGCCACAGCGGCAGGGCCTGGATCAGCCACTGGACCGGCTCGGGGTAGACGGACAGCGGGAAGAACGTGGCCGAGAACAGGAACATCGGCATCAGCACCAGCATGATCCAGTCCATCTGCTGGAAGGTCGTCAGGTAGCTGGTCACGGCCATGCCGACGGCGGCGAACGCGAAGGCGACCAGCACCGCGGCGGGGATCAGCAGCACGGCCCACCAGCTGGTCACCAGGCCCAGTGCCGCCATCACCACGAGGAACGCCACCGAGTACAGCCCCCCGCGGATCAGGGCCATGGTGATCTCCCCCAGCGCCACGTCCATCGGGCCCAGCGAGGTGTTGAGCATGGTCTGATAGAGCTTGGACAACCGCATCCGGAAGAACACGTTCCAGGTGGAGTCGTAGATCGCCCCGTTCATGGCGGAGACCGCCAACAGCGCCGGGGCGATGTACTGCCCGTAGCTCACCGGCCCGCCCGGGCCCTCGACCTGCCCGATCAGCCCGCCCAGCCCCAGCCCGAGGCTCAGCAGGTACAGCACCGGCTCGAAGAACCCGGAGGCGAAGATCGCCCAGTTGGACGTCCTCAGCGCCTGGAAGCCGCGTCCCAGCACGGCCCGGACGTTGCCGCCGTACATCCCGGCGCCGGGTCCGGTGCGGACCCGGACCGGCGGCATCGGCGGCACCCGGTGCCCGGAGGCGGCCTCGGCTCCGGCAGCCGTCCCCGCTCCCGTCCCTGTCACCAGTTCCGCCGTCGTTCCCGTCGTCATTCCCGTCACCGCACCCGCGGCCCCGGCCGGGCCCGACGGCGGCCGCACCGGCGAGGCGCCCGGCCCGCCGGTGCTGTCGGCCCGACGGGCGCTGGCGTCCACGGCGGCGCGGGTGCCGGCCAGCAGGCCGCGGAGCCGGGCGGTCGCGGACGGGCCGCCGGGGCCGGCGTCGGGGTCCTGGCGGCCCGGCACCCAGCCCAGCCGGCGGGTGAAGATGCGCACCACCAGCGCCCACCCGGCGGCCGCGAGCACCAGCAGGTAGGCCACGTGCGCCACGGTCAGCCAGAGGGGTTCGTCCATGCCGTAGGAGGCCACGCGGCCCAGCTGGGCAGCGTGCCACTGCGGGGAGAGCCAGCCGATCCACTGCAGCGCCGGCGGCAGCGTCTGCAGGGGGTAGAACGTCCCGGAGAACAGGAACAGCGGCATGATGAGGAACCGCTGGAGCAGGGAGAACTGGCCGGCGTCGCGCTTCAGGGAGGCGGCGAAGGCCATGATCGGCAGGCCGATGGCCAGGCCGCCCAGCGTGGCAGTGAACACCTGGACCCAGCCCCAGGGGCTGCTGACGACCCCGAAGGGGATCATGATCAGCAGGAACAGGGCCGACTGGACCATGAAACGCAGTAGCACCGCGGTGACGTGGCCGGCGGCGATCTGCCACGGCTGCAGTGGTGAGGCCTGCGGGGCGTAGTAGAGCCGGTGCCACTTGAACCCGTCCATGACCGAATAGGTGAACTCGACCGCCGCGGCCATCAGCGTACCGGAGGCCAGCAGGGCCGGGGCGATGAACGCCGCGTAGCCCACCCCGTCCAGGACCTGCTCGCCGCCCTCGATCAGCGAGGCCAGGCCCAGGCCCATGGCGAGCAGGTAGACCAGGGGTTCCCCGAGGGCCTGGACCACGATCACCCCGGCGTACTTGCGCATGGTCCGCAGGTAGTGCTCGGCGTAGTACCAGGGACCGGCCCGGCGCGCCCGGTCTGCGGACTCGGCCGGCGTGAGGGGCAGGGTGCCGCTGCGGTGGATCCGTTCCACGAGGACGGTCTCGGCGTCCCCGGCCCGCCCGGACCCCCGGACCGGGGTGGGCGGCTCAGTCAACGAGGCTCCGCCCCGTCAGGGTGAGGAACACGTCCTCGAGCGAGGACCGGCGCACCAGGGACGTGATCGGTTCCAGGCCCAGGCCGGTGACGGCCTCCAGTGCCGTCTCGCCGTCGTGGGCGTAAACCAGCACCCGGTCCGGAAGGGACTCGATCCGGTCCGCCAGCGGGGCGCCGGAGCCGGCGAGGCGGCCGGGCAGCTCGCGCTCCAGCCGGGCGGCGACGCCGGCATTGCGGTCCGTGCCGAACCGCACCTCGAGCACCTCCCGGCTGGAGTGCTCGCGGATGAGCTGGGCCGGGGAGCCCTCGGCCATGATCCGCCCCCGGTCCACCACGATCAGCCGGTCGCACAGCTGCTCGGCCTCGTCCATGTAATGCGTGGTGAGTACCAGCGTGGTGCCCTGCTCCTTGAGCCGGAACAACCGGTCCCAGAGGATGTGACGGGCCTGCGGGTCCAGGCCGGTGGTGGGCTCGTCCAGGAGCAGGATCCGAGGCTCGTTGACGAGTCCGCGGGCGATCACCAGCCGCCGTTTCATGCCGCCGGAGAGGTCATCGACCTTCGTGTCGGCCCGGTCGGTGAGCTGGGCGAACTCCAGCAGCTCCAGGGCCTTGGGGCGCAGGTAGGAGTACGGCAGGCCGAAGTACCGGCCGTAGACGATGAGGTTGTCCCGGACCGTGAGCTCCTCGTCCAGGTTGTCCTGCTGGGGCACCACGCCCAGGTGCGCGCGCACCTCCGGGCCCTTGCGTTCCGGGTCCAGCCCCATGATGGACAGCGTCCCGGCCGTGCGCTGGGAGACGCCGCCGATCATCCGCATGACCGTGGACTTGCCCGCCCCGTTGGGGCCGAGCAACCCGAAGGACTCCCCCGGGCGCACGGCGAAGTCGATGCCGTCGACGGCGGCGAAGTCCCCGTAGCGCTTCACCAGTCCGCGGGCCTCGATCACGGCGGCGGCGGGCTCGGGGTCCATGCCGGTCACCGCCACGGCCCCTGCGTGATGGGCATCACTCGTCTCACGGCTCACCCGCGCGATCCTAGCCCAGCCCGCGCCCGACGGGTACCGGCCGCGGCGCCAGACCGCCACACCCCGGCCCATGACGATCCCGTGACGCAGATCTCACGCACGGGAGACCAGGATCATATACGATCCTAGGGGCGGCGTGATGGACCTCACGGTCCGCCGACACCGGCCCCGCCGAGGGGCCGGCCACCTGAACATCCACCACTGAGGTAACGAGACGTGACAGCTTCCAGCATGACGACCAGGCCCCGGGCCAATCAGCGGCGAGTCGCCGCGGCCACCCTGGTGGGGACCACCATCGAGTGGTACGACTTCTTCATCTACGCCACGATCGCCGCGCTGGTGTTCCGCGACCTGTTCTTCGCCCCCGCCGGTGAGAGCTTCAGCCAGATCGTCACCTTCGCCTCGGTCGGCATCTCCTTCCTCTTCCGGCCCCTCGGGGCGTTCCTCGCCGGCCACTACGGGGACAAGCTCGGCCGGAAGGTGATCCTCGTGGTCACCCTGGTCATGATGGGCGGGGCCACCACGCTCATCGGCCTGCTGCCCACGTTCCAGGCGGTCGGGATCGCTGCGCCGCTGCTGCTCCTGCTGCTGCGCGTCCTGCAGGGGATCTCCGCCGGCGGCGAGTGGGGCGGCGCCGTGCTCATGGCGGTCGAGCACGCCCCGGCCGAACGCCGCGGACTGGCCGGCGCCGTCCCGCAGCTGGGCGTCCCCCTGGGCCTGCTCCTGGCCACGGGCGTCACGGCGCTGATGACCGGTGTCATCTCCCCGGGCGAGGCCTTCATGGAGTGGGGCTGGCGCTGGCCGTTCATCGCGTCGATCATCCTGATCGCCGTCGGTTACCTGGTGCGCATCGCCGTGGACGAGTCCCCGGTCTTCCAGGAGATCGCCGAGGCCAAGCAGCGTGAGTCCGTGCCCGTGGTCGAGCTGTTCCGCAGGTACTGGCACCTGGTGGTCATCGCGGCCCTGATCTTCGTGGGGAACAACGCCGTGGGCTACATGTCGACGGGCGGGTTCATCCCCTCCTATGCCACCGGCGACGCCGTCGGCCTCGACTCCACGGACGTGCTGGTGGCGATGACGTTCGCCGCGGCCGTGTGGTTCTGCTCCACCCTCGGGGCGGGCCTGCTCCCGGACCGGATCGGGCGGAAGCTGACCTACCAGATCGGGTACGCCTGGCTGGCCCTGTGCGTCTTCCCGCTGTTCTGGCTGATCAACACCGGCGAGCTGGGAATGCTCTACCTGGCGTTGTTCCTGGTCTGCGTCGGCACGGGGCTGACCTACGGGCCCCAGGCCGCGCTCTACTCCGAGCTCTTCCCGGCTTCGGTGCGCTTCTCCGGCGTCTCCATCTCCTATGCGATCGGTGCGATCCTCGGCGGCGCCTTCGCCCCGATGATCGCCCAGGCCCTCCTGGAACGCACCGGCGGCTCCACGGCGATCTCGGCCTACCTGCTGATCGCCGTCCTGGTGGCGCTGGCCGCCGTCAGCCTCGTGCGTGATCGCAAGGGCATCGACCTGTCCATCCACAACCAGACCGAGCAGGAGACCGGGGCCACGGTCTTCGACCGGGCGCCCGAACGGGAGACGGTCTCCGCCTGAGCCGTCCCGTCACGCGGGACGGCTCGCGCGGGACGGGTCGCTCGGGACGGGCCTCGCGGGGCGGGTTCCCGGGTCGCAAACCGGTGGTCACAGCGTCCACCACCCATGGTTCGTGACCCGGGAACCGCGCGCCTGCTCAGATGCGCTCGGGCTCCGCGCGCCGGCTCAGTTGCGCTCGGGCTCCGTCCAGCCATCGGCGGCCGCGGCACGCTCGGCGGCCTCGACCACGTTGGCCAGCAGCATCACCCGGGTCATCGGGCCCACGCCGCCGGGGTTCGGGGCCATCCAGGACGCCTTGTCGGCCACGGCCGGGTCCACGTCGCCGGTGATCCTGGCCTTGCCGTCCTCGCCCTCGACGCGGGAGACCCCCACGTCCAGCACGATCACGCCGTCCTTGACGTCCTCCGGACCGACCATGTGCGCCACCCCGGCCGCGGCGATGATGACGTCCGCGCGGGCCAGCTCGGCCTTCAGGTCCTTCGTGCCGGTGTGGGCCAGCACCACGGTGGCGTTGACGTCCCGGCGGGTCAGTACCAGCCCGGCCGGCCGGCCGATGGTGACCCCGCGGCCGATCACCAGGACCACCTTGCCGTCCAGGTCGATCCCGTAGTGCCTCAGCAACTCCACGCAGCCCTTGGGCGTGCACGGCAGCGGCGAGTCCAGCTCCCCGCCCACGGAGGCCACCAGGCGGCCCAGGTTCATCGGGTGCAGGCCGTCGGCGTCCTTGTCCGGGTCGATCGCCTCGAGGATGCGGTCCGTGTCGATGTGCTTGGGCAGCGGCAGCTGCACGATGTACCCGGTGCAGGCCTCGTCCGCGTTCAGCTCCTCCACCACGGCCAGCAGTTCCTCCTCGGTGGTGGAGGCGGGCAGGTCCCGGCGGATCGACGCCACGCCCACCTCGGCGCAGTCGCGGTGCTTGCCCGCCACGTAGGACTGCGAGCCCGGGTCCTCACCGACCAGGATCGTGCCCAGCCCGGGCACGACGCCCTGACCGCGCAGGGCCTCCACGCGCCGGGTGAGGTCTTCCTTGATGGCGGCCGCCGTGGCGCGGCCATCGAGCTTCTGTGCGGTCATGGCTGGATCACGCTTCCTTGCGGGGGTCGACCGGGACAATACCTAGCACCATAGTGAGTCGCGTGGAGTGTGTCACCAGGTCTCGAGGCCTTCGTACAGCGGGAAGTCGGCGGCGAGCCGCTGCACGCGGGACTTCAGCGCGGCCACGTCGGGGCCCGGCTTGAGGGCCTGGGCGATGACGTCCGCGACCTCGGCGAACTCCTCCGGGCCGAAGCCGCGGGTGGCCAGGGCCGGGGTGCCGATGCGCAGTCCGGAGGTGGTCATCGGCGGCCGCGGGTCCCAGGGGACGGAGTTGCGGTTGACGGTGATGCCGACCTCGTGGAGCAGGTCCTCGGCCTGGCGTCCGTCCAGCTCTGCGTGGCGCAGGTCCACCAGGATCAGGTGCACGTCGGTGCCGCCGGTCAGCACGGAGACCCCGTGCTCGGCCACGTCGGCCCCCGTCAGCCGTTCGGCCAGGATCTGGGCGCCCTCGACGGTGCGGCGCTGGCGCTCGGCGAACTCCTCCGAGGCGGCGATCTTGAAGGCCACGGCCTTGCCGGCGATCGCGTGCATCAGCGGGCCGCCCTGCTGGCCCGGGAACACGGCGGAGTCGATCTTCTTCCGGTACTCCTCCTTGGACAGGATGAAGCCCGAGCGCGGCCCGGCGAGGGTCTTGTGCGCGGTGGAGGTCACGACGTCGGCATGCGGCACCGGGTTCGGGTGCAGCCCCGCGGCGACCAGCCCGGCGAAGTGGGCCATGTCCACCCACAACTTCGCCCCGACCTCGTCCGCGATGGAGCGGAACGCCTCGAAGTCCAGCTGCCGGGGGTAGGCCGACCAGCCGGCCACGATCACGGCCGGCTTCTCGGCCAGCGCCTTCTCGCGGACCTTGTCCATGTCGATCCGGTAGGTGTCCGGCTCCACCTCGTAGGCGGCGATGGTGTAGGTCTTACCGGAGAAGTTCAGCTTCATCCCGTGCGTCAGGTGGCCGCCGTGCGCCAGGGACAGGCCCATCAGGGTGTCCCCGGGTTGCATGAGCGCGGTCATCAGCGCGACGTTGGCCTGCGCCCCGGCGTGCGGCTGGACGTTGGCGTGTTCGGCCCCGAACAGGGCCTTGGCCCGCTCGATCGCCAGGTTCTCGGCCACGTCCACGTACTCGCAGCCCCCGTAGTACCGCCGCCCGGGGTAACCCTCGGCGTACTTGTTGGTCAGCACCGACCCCTGGGTCTGCAGGATGGCCCGCGGCACGAAGTTCTCGGAGGCGATCATCTCCAGGGTGTCCCGCTGGCGGCCCAGCTCCTGGTCGAGGACGGCGGCGATCTCCGGGTCGACGTCGGTCAGGGGACGATTGCTGAGGGACACGGACGTCGTGGTGTTCGGCTCGGTCACAAGAAGCTCCTGCTGGCGTGGTCTGGGGACTCTGGTCTGGCGGCCGGACCCAGGCGGGCGGTCCGGGCGCCTCCCGGGACCGACGGCGTCGGCCCCACGGATCGCCGCTTCCCGGTGGTGGTCCACCTGCGCCAGTCGCGGCCTGCGCCCCATCGTAGCGTGGCTCCCGGGACCGGACGCCTGCAATACTGCAGGTCGTGACCTCCACCCCTGAACTGCTCGACGTCGTCGTGATCGGAGCCGGTCAGGCCGGGCTCAGCGCTGCCGGGCAGCTGCTGCGGAAGAAGGTGGAGCCCGGGACCGGGTTCGTGGTGCTGGACGCCAACGACGGGCCGGGCGGGGCGTGGCGCCACCGCTGGGACTCGCTGACCTTCGACACCGCACACGGGATCCACGACCTGCCCGGGATGCCGCTGGAGACGCCCGACCCCCGGGAACCGGCCAGTCGCGTGGTGTCCCGGTACTACGGGGCCTACGAGAAGCGGCTGGGACTGCCCGTGATCCGGCCGGTGGACGTGACGGGCGTGGACCACCGCGCGGGCGTCTTCACCGTCGCGGCCGCCGACGGCCGGCAATGGCACGCGCGGGCCGTCATCAACGCGACCGGCACCTGGGACAGCCCGTACGTGCCCTACTACCCGGGCATCGCCGACTTCACCGGACGTCAGCTGCACACCCGCGGGTTCACGGCGGCCGGGGACTTCACCGGCCAGCGCGTGTTGGTGGTCGGCGGCGGCACCTCGGCGCTGCAGTTCCTGCTGCAGCTGCACGAGGCCGGTGCCGCCACGGTGTGGACCACCCGCCGCCCACCGGACTGGACGGACCGCTTTTTCGACGCCTCCTGGGGCGTGGACGTGGAGACCTCGGTGTCCGCCCGCACCACCATGGGCCTGCCGCCGCTGTCCGTGGTCGCCGCCACCGGCCTGCCCGTCACCGAGCAGTACCGGGCGGGGATGGCCTCGGGCGTGCTCGTCAGCCGCGGGCCGCTGCGCCGGATCACCCCCACCGGGGCCGTCCTGGACGGCCCGGGGCCCGACGGCGGCGCCGTCCCCTCCCAGGGGGAGGTCGCCGACCGCCTGCTGGCACCGGGCGGCACCGCGTCCGGCGGCCTGGACCGGGTGCCCTCACTGCCCGGACGGGCCTGCACGGTCCTGTCCTCGGAGGACCCGCTGACCACCTGGGAGACGCCGGTGGACACGATCCTGTGGGCCACCGGATTCCGCGCCTCGCTGGACCACCTGGCGCCCCTGCACGTCCGTGAGCGCGGCGGAGGGGTGCGGATGGACCGCGACGGCGTGGCGGTGTCGAAGATGCCCGGGCTGTTCCTCGTCGGCTATGGCGCCTCGGCCTCGACGATCGGCGCCACCCGGGCCGGCCGCCGGGCTGCGGTCCAGGCGGCGGCCTACCTCTGACGGAGCCGAGGGCTTCGCACGCCGGCCACGGCCCCTAGGCCCCGGGGCGCCCCTCACGCCCGGGGTCTCGTGCCGTTCACCCCGGATTCACCCCTCGTCCTTTTTATGAGCTACTCAAAATATGGCATGATGAAGTCCATGAGTCCCGCGAGTCCCCACGAGCCCGGCCGGGCACCGGAGCAGAGCGCCGCACACGGCGCCGCCTCCCTGCCCTGGGCCGCCCGGGTCCGCGCCTCCGGCCTGCGGGTCACCAAGCAGCGGCTGGCCGTGCTCGACGCCCTGGACCACGCCCCGCACGCCACGGCGGACCAGGTGCTGGATCGGGTGCGGCAGTCCCTGCCGGACATCACCGTCCAGTCCGTCTACACCGTGCTGCACTCCCTGACGGACGCCGGCCTGCTGCGCCAGCTGGACCTGGCCAACTCCCCGGCGCGCTACGAGACCCGGGTGGCGGACAACCACCACCATGCCGTCTGCACGGAGTGCGGCCGCATCGAGGACGTGGCCTGCGCCGTCGGGCACGCGCCCTGCCTGACGCCCGCCGAGACGCACGGCATGGCCATCCGGGTGGCCGATGTCGTCTACCAGGGACTGTGCGCCGACTGCGCGCGCCGGGAGGCCGACGCGGCCCCCGGCACCCCAAGCCCCCGGGACGCCCACCAGGGCTGACCGGGCCTTCCACCCACCAACCACCATCCCCGACCAAGGAGAACGTGATGACGGAAACCACTCCGCATGCCACGGGTTCGACCACCCAGGCCGGCATCCCGGCCGTCAGCGACCGCAACTCGCTGACCGTGGGCAGCAACGGCCCCATCGTGCTGCATGACAGCCACCTGGTGGAGACGCTGCAGCACTTCAACCGGATGAACGTGCCCGAGCGCCGCCCGCACGCCAAGGGCTCCGGCGCCTTCGGCGTCTTCGAGACCACCGAGGACGTCAGCGGCTACACCAAGGCCGCCCTGTTCCAGAAGGGCGCCACGGTGCGCATGCTGGCCCGCTTCTCCACCGTGGCCGGCGAGCTGGGCTCCCCGGACACCTGGCGGGACGTGCGCGGCTTCGCCCTGAAGTTCTACACCGAAGAGGGCAACTTCGACCTCGTCGGCAACAACACCCCGGTCTTCTTCGTGCGCGACCCCATGAAGTTCCCGCACTTCATCCGCTCGCAGAAGCGCCTGCCGGACTCCGGCCTGCGCGACGGCACCATGCAGTGGGACTTCTGGACCCAGAACCCGGAGTCGGCCCACCAGGTGACCTACCTGATGGGTGATCGCGGCCTGCCGAGCACCTGGCGTCACATGAACGGCTACGGCTCGCACACCTACATGTGGGTCAACGAGGCCGGCGAGAAGTTCTGGGTGAAGTACCACTTCGAGTCCCGCCAGGGCGTGGAGTCCCTCTCCAACGAGGAGGCCGAACGGCTGGCCGGCGCCAACGCCGAGTACCACCGCCAGGACCTGTTCGAGGCGATCAAGCGCGGCGAGTTCCCGCAGTGGGACCTGTACGTGCAGGTCATGCCGTACGAGGACGCCAAGACCTACCGGTTCAACCCCTTCGACCTGACCAAGACCTGGTCCAAGAAGGACTACCCGCGCATCAAGGTCGGCACCATGACCCTGAACGAGAACCCGGTGAACCACTTCGCCCAGATCGAGCAGGCGGCGTTCTCCCCGGCCAACATGGTCCCGGGCATGGGCATGAGCCCGGACAAGATGCTGCTGGGCCGCAACTTCGCCTACCAGGACGCCCAGCGCTACCGCATCGGCACCAACTTCCAGCAGCTGCCGGTCAACAAGCCGATCAACGAGGTGCACACCTACAACTTCGAGGGCAACATGTGGTACGACCACTCCGGCGCCAAGCCGGTGTACGCCCCGAACTCCTTCGGCAGCCCGTGGTCCGATGAGACCGGCGCCGTGGACGTCAGCTGGGAGAACGACGGCGAGCTCGTCCGTTCGGCCTACGCGCTGCACGCTGAGGACGACGACTTCGGCCAGCCCCGCACCCTGCTGAACGAGGTGTTCGACGACGCCCAGCGCAGCCGGTTCGTGCAGACCGTCGCCGGCGCCCTCGACGGCGTCCAGGAGCCGGTCCTGTCCAACGCCTTCCAGTACTGGAAGAACGTGGACGCCACCATCGGCCAGCGCATCGAGGACGCCGTCAGGGCCAAGCTCGGCGGCAGCACCGTCCCGGGCATGGGCGTGGACCAGGACGACAAGGTCGGCGCCTCGGTCAACTGACCCGGACATCGCCGCTCCGACGGAGGACTGCTCCCGCTCCCCGGGTGAACTCCTCGGCCAGTCGATGACCCACCCGTGGGAAGGGCCGGTACCTGCTGACAGCAGGTACCGGCCCTTCTCCGTCCTCTCCCGGAGCGTGCCGTCTCTTCCGATGGCCGTGTCACAGGCCGGCGGTCAGCGGCTCACCGCCCCGCCGCGTGGCTCCCGCTGCCGTCCTCGTCACCGTCCACGCCGCGTGCCTCGCCGAGGTCCCGGCGGTCCTCCCGCACGGGCTCCCCGGCCAGGTCCGCCTCGTCGGCCGGGCGAGCCTCTCCGACCGGGCGAGCCTCGTCGGAGGGGCCGTCGATGACGGCCCGGCCGTCCTCGTCGCGTCGCACGGAACCATCGACGTCACGCCTCGCCCAGCGCTCGTCCCCCGTACCCGGCGCGCCACCGTCGTACCCCGCCTGCCCCTCGACGACGTGGGCACCGGGCTGGTCCTGCTCGGACAGCTCCTCGAGGGGATCCGAGCCATCCCGCCGCCGGCCCTCGCGATCGGTCGCCACGGAGGGATCCTTCCGGTCCGCCTCCCGCAACTGGGCGTCAAGTGCGCTGGCGGCCGAGTCGGCCTCCTGCTGCCGCTCGTCGGCCTCGGCCCGCAACTGCCGTGCCCGTTCCTCGGCCGCCTCGGCCTCCCGCTGGGCGGCCTCGGCGGCTTCTGCCTCCGCCGCCACCATGTCCTGCTGCCGTGCGGCCTGGTGGCGGATCAGCTCCGCCTCCCGCCGGTCGGCCTCGCGCTTGCGCGCACGCCGGCGACTCCAGATGACGACGACGATCGCCACGATGAGGAGGACCACCGCCAGGGCGAGGATGAGCCAGAGGATCTGGTCGTTCATGACGTATCCTTTGCAATTGCTGCGGCGACGACGGGCCCGGTCGCCCGACGCCGGTCACCGCGGCACGGCCGTCGGTGACCTCACGAGGCTTACTGTGCCACAGGCGGCAGTCCAGTCCCATGCTTGAGTTCTCCCCCTCCGCGCCGGACCGTTGACCCGGCGTTCGGCCCGCCCCGGGAACACCGGGGATGGGTGGTGTACATCACTATGGGGATAGGTATAGGATCCGAGCATGAGCGCTTCTCCCTCGACTGCGTCCCAGACCAAGATGGTGCTGACCCTGTCCTGCACCAACTCCCGCGGCATCGTGCACGCCGTCTCGGGCTCCCTGCTCTCGATGGACGGGGACATCACCGAGTCCAAGCAGTTCGACTCCCCGGAGTCCGGCAGCTTCTTCATGCGGGTGGAGTTCACCACGCCCGAACCGCTGGAGCGGGTCCGCGAGGCCCTGGACCCGGTCGAGAAGCAGTTCGACATGAAGATCGGCCTGTGGGAGGCCTCCCGCAAGACCCGCACCCTGGTCATGTGCTCCAAGGACGGGCGCACCCTCAACGACCTGCTCTTCCAGCAGCGCGCCGGCACCCTGCCCATCGACATCCCGGTCATCGTCTCCAACCAC
The DNA here is from genome assembly GCA_029961105.1 of Micrococcus sp. GTDB lineage: Bacteria > Actinomycetota > Actinomycetes > Actinomycetales > Micrococcaceae > Citricoccus. The sequence goes on from JASBVO010000014.1 coordinate 20,924, forward strand.
CTCGAACTGCAGCCGATGGCCTACTTCTACGGCATCCCCTTCGTGCACGTCCCGGTCACCCGCCGCGAGGACGGCAGCGACAACAAGGCCGAGGCCGAAGCCCGCCTGTTGGACCTGGTCGCCGAGCACGACATCGAACTGGTGGTGCTGGCCCGCTACATGCAGGTCCTCTCCGACGACCTGTGCCGCACGCTCGGGGGCAAGGCCATCAACATCCACCACTCCTTCCTGCCCTCCTTCAAGGGCGCCCGCCCCTACCACCAGGCCCACGAACGCGGCGTCAAGCTCATCGGCGCCACCGCCCACTACGTCACCCCGGACCTGGACGAGGGCCCGATCATCGCCCAGCAGGTCCAGCCCGTCACCCACGCCCAGTCCGCCCGCGACTTCGTCAACATGGGCCGCGAGGTCGAGGGCTCCACCCTGTGCCGGGCCGTGCGCTGGCACGCCGAGCACCGCGTCCTGCTCGACGGCAACCGCACCGTCGTCTTCGACTGATCGGCTGGGCGACGGCCGAGGTCACCCCTAGTCTGGTGACATGGCACACCTGATCACGATCGCCGGCGCCACGCCGTCCGTCCACGAGTCCGTCTTCCTGGCCCCCACCGCCACCCTGTCCGGTGACGTGGCGATGGGCCCACAGTCCTCCGCCTTCTACGGCGTGTCAGTCCGGGGGGACAGCGCCCCGATCCGCGTCGGCGAGCGGACGAACCTGCAGGACAACGTGGTCCTGCACGCGGACGCCGGTTTCCCCTGCACGCTGGGCCATGACATCTCGGTGGGCCATTCGGCGGTCGTCCACGGCGCCACGGTCGAGGACGGCTGCCTGGTGGGCATGTCCGCCACGATCATGAACGGATCGGTCATCGGGAGCCAGTCGCTGGTCGCCGCGGGGGCCCTGGTGCTCGAGGGCACCGTGGTCCCGCCGCGATCCCTCGTGGCCGGCGTTCCCGCCAAGGTCCGCCGCGAGCTGACGGACGAGGAGGTCGCCTCCCTGGGCACCAACTCCGCGCACTACGTGGAGCTGGCCGCAGTCCACCGAGAGGCCACCGCCTGATCCATCCCCCGGAGGGAGACCACCGCCTGACCCGTCCCCCCGAGGGGCGGGTCAGGCGTTCTGCGCGTCCCGATCCCTCGCCAGGGACAGCTCGCGTTCGCGCTCCTGTCCGGCCCGCCGCGTCAGCTCGGCGCCGGCCTCCGCGTCCCGGGTGAGGTTCTCCCCGGACTCCGGGTCGAAGATGTGAATCCGCGAGGTGTCCACCCACAACTCCACCGGCTGGCCGGGACGGACCCGGGACTCCGCCGAGAGGGTGGTGACCACCTGGGGCCGCAGTTCCTCGGCGTCCATGTCCGCAGCCAGGTCGGACAGCAACCGGCCCGTCTTCTCGTCGGGCTCGAACTCGATGTACCCGTACTGCTCGTGGCCCAGCCACTCCAGGTGGGACAGTTCCGCGGTGAACACCGACCCCTTGGACATCTTGGCCTCGTCCACCAGGGCCGCGTCCTCGAAGAACTCCGGACGCAGCCCGATCAGCACCAGGCCTTTCCCCTGTGCCTTCGCCGCCCGCTCGGCCGGTACCGGGATGTCCCCGATCGGCGACGAGAGCACGGACCCGCCGGCGCCCTCCTTGAGCGTCGCGGGAAGGAAGTTCATCGACGGGGACCCGATGAACCCGGCCACGAAGAGGTTGACCGGCTGTTCGTAGAGTTCCCGCGGGCTGGCCACCTGCTGCAGGACGCCCTTCTTCAGCACGGCCACCCGGTCCCCCAGCGTCATGGCCTCGGTCTGGTCATGGGTCACGTACACGCTGGTCACGCCGAGGCGGCGCTGCAACTGGGCAATCTCGGAGCGCATCTGCCCGCGCAGCTTGGCATCCAGGTTGGACAGCGGCTCGTCGAACAGGAACGCGTCGGCGTCGCGGACGATCGCCCGCCCCATGGCCACCCGCTGACGCTGGCCGCCGGAGAGGTTCGCCGGCTTGCGGTCCAGGTGCTCGGTCAGCTCCAGCATGCGGGCGGCATGCTGGACCTTCTCGTCCACGGACCCACCGGCCTTCCCGCCATTGCCGTCCTTGGCCAGGCGCAGCGGGAAAGCGATGTTCTCATACACGGTCAGGTGCGGGTAGAGCGCGTAGTTCTGGAACACCATCGCCAGGTTGCGGTCCTTCGGGGCGGCCTCGTTCATCCGCTCCCCGTCGATCAGCAGCTCACCGGAGGTGATGTCCTCCAGGCCCACGATCATCCGCAACAGGGTGGACTTGCCGCAGCCGGACGGTCCCACGAGGATGACGAACTCCCCGTCGGCGATGTCCATGGACACGTTGTTCACGGCGGAGAAGCCGTCATCGTACGTCTTGACGATGTTGTTCAGGGTGATGGAGGCCATCTGGGGTTCCCTTTCCTTTCCTACGCTGTGATCCGCTCAGCCCTTGACCGCGCCGGAGGTCAGGCCCGCGACGATCTGCTTCTGGAAGAGCATGACCAGCAGCACCACGGGGATGGTGACGATGATCGCCGCCGCCGAGATCGCTCCGGTGGGCGACTCGAACTGGGAGGCGCCGGTGAAGAACGCCAGTGCCGCCGGAACGGGCCGGGCCGCCTCCGTGGAGGTCAGTGAGATGCCATAGACGAAGTCGTTCCACGCGATGAAGAAGGCGATGATGGCGGTGGTGAAGACGCCGGGCGCCGCCAGGGGCACGATCACCTTGCGGAAGGCCTGCAGCGGGGTGGCGCCATCCACCTGTGCTGCCTGCTCCAGCTCCCAGGGGATCTGCTGGAAGAACGCGGCCAGGGTCCAGATCGAGATCGGCAGCGTCAGGGACAGGTACGGGATGATCAGTCCGGGCCAGGTGTCGTACAGCCCCAGGGTCCGCCACATGTTGAACAGCGGGGTCACCAGGGAGATGACCGGGAACATGGACACCATCAGGGAGACCGTCAGCACGGCCTTCTTGCCGGGGAAGTTCAGCCGGGCGATCGCGTAGGCGCACAGGGTGGCCAGCACCACGGCGATCAGCGTGGCGATCACGGCGATGCCGATCGAGTTGCGCAGCGCGGACAGGAACAGTTCCCGGGAGTCCCCGACGAGGATCTCCTCGTAGTTCACGAAAGAGGGGTTGTCGGGGAAGAACCTGCCGTTGGCCAGCTCCCCCGGGGTCTTGAAGCTGGTCGAGAGGATGGAGGCGACCGGGAACAGGCACCACACGGCGATGACGATCGTGATCACCCACCATCCGATGGTCGTGTTCCGCCGGGCCCGGCGGGCGCGCTTCTGTCCCTCGACCTCGTCCGGTGTCAGGGCCTCGGTGCTGGTGCTCACTTGCGTCCTCCCCGTCCACCGGCCAGGTCCACGTTGAACCCCTTGACCGCGATCAGTGCGATAAGCCCCACCAGCAGGAACAGCACGACCGAGATGGCCGAGCCCAGGCCGATCTCCAGCCGCCCGATCGAAGTGCGGTAGGCCAGCAGCGACAGGACCTCGGTGCCGTAGGCGCCGTTGGTCATGATGAAGATCGAGTCGAACACCCTGAAGGCGTCCAGTGCCCGGAACAGCACGGCGACCATGATGGCCGCCTTCATGTTGGGCAGGATGACCCTCCACAGTCGCTGCCACCAGTTGGCCCCGTCCACGGCGGCGGCCTCGGACAGGTCCTCCGGGACCTGCGCCAGGCCGGCGAGCAGCAGCAGCGAGATGAAGGGGGTGGTCTTCCAGATCTCCGAGAACATGATGACGAACAGCGCCGTGCCGCCCTGGGCGAACCAGTTGAGCTGGTCGTCGAAGCCGGGGACCCAGCTGAGCCAGTTGTTGACGTACCCGGAGTCGATGCTGAACATGTAGTACCAGGCGAAGGCGGAGACCACGGTGATGATGCCGTAGGGCACCAGGATCACGGTGCGGACCAGGCCCCGGGTGGACTTGATGGCCTTGTGCATGACCATCGCCAGGATGAAGCCCAGGATCAGCTCGACGAACACCGTGATGACCGTGATGAGCGCGGTGACCCCCAGCGCGCTCCAGAACACCCCGTCCGTGAGGATGGTGGCGTAGTTCTGCAGGCCGATGAACTCCCGCTCGTCCGGAGCGGTGAGGCGGTAGCTGAACAGCGAGTCCCACAGGGCCTGCAGCACCGGGTAGAAGATGACGGCGACCATGATGACGAAGGCGGGGCCCGCCAGCCACCAGCCCAGCCTGGCCTCGGCCTTGGTCCGCGCCGATTTCGGCGCCGCCTGCAGCTCCCTGCGGCGGCCACGGCCCGCGCCCCGGTCCCGAGCGGCATCCGGGGTGACGTCCGGGCCGACGTCCGGGGCGACGGACGGCACGTTGGTGGGAACAGAGCTCATAGCAGCGACTCCCCTCGCAGCACTTCCTGGATGAACCGGCCGGTCTGGGCCGGGGTGGTCGCCGGGTCCACGTCAACCGGCGGGGTGAACCGCTGCTGGATCGCGGTGGAGACCTCGTTGTAGTAGGGCGTCTGCGGCCGGGGGACCGCCAGATCCAGGGAGTCGCGGATGGCCGGGGCCATCGGGAACTGCTCCCGGACACTGGGGTCGTCGAAGGCGCTGGCGCTGGCGGGCGGGTTGCCATTGGTCACGAAGTACTGGGTCTGGTGCTCGGGCGAGACGATGCACTGGATCGCGTCCCAGGCGAGGTCCTGGTGCTCGGACGCGGCCCCCACCCCGAGGTTGATGCCGCCCAGCGGCGGGGCCGGTTCCGTGTCCTCGCTGACCCGCGGGTAGAGGGTCCAGCCGATGTCCTCGGGCAGGTCCTCCGGCAGCACACCGTCCTCCACGGCGGCGTTGGTGGCCGGCCAGACGAAGGGCCAGTTGACCATGAACGAGCCGTTGTCCCCCTGGAACAGCAGCATCGCCTCGTTCTCCTGCTGGGTGGCCAGGCCCGGGCCCCCCAGGCCCTCCTGGCCGATGGTGGAGACGATCTCCGCGGCCTTGCGGCCGGCGTCGGTGTCCAGGCCCGTCTGGACCTGGTCCGCGGGGGCCTCGGGGTTCTCGAGGATCTGCCCGCCCGCGGACTCCACGAGCGCGTTGAGCCACACCGTCATGGACTCTGCCCGGGCGCCCTGGACGCCGAGGTCCTTGCCCTGGTCCCGGGCCACCTCGATCAGCTGGTCCCAGGTGACCGGCTTGTCCATGTCCAGCCCCGCCTCCTCGGCCACCGATTTCCGGTACCAGAGCAGCTGGGTGTTGGCCCAGAAGGGGACGGCGACGAGCGTGTCCTTCCAGGTGGCCCCGGCCAGCGCGCCCTCGAGGGTGTCCTGGGTGGTGGCCTCGACCACGTCCTGGGGCGGCAGTGCCAGGAATCCTGGCTCGGCGAGCTCGGGGATGAACGGTGGATCCAGGGACATGATGTCCATCGAGGTGTCACCGGCGGCCAGCCGGCGGGTCAGCTGCTCGCGCTGGGAGGCGGCATCGTTCGGCAGGACGGAGGTCTCGATCCGGTAGGCGCCGCCGGCCTGCTCGGTGCACTGCTGGGCGAGCTCGGCCTGGCCGCCGTCGTCCGGGTTGGTGTACCAGGTGAGCACCGGGGTGTCGTCCGCGGGGCCGCAGCCGGCAAGCAGCAGCGCCGCCGAGGCCAGCATCGCCATCCCCGCCGTACGGCGCGCCGCACCGCCTCTGCCTCGGGTCTGCCTCATCAGTCGCGCACCTCCGGTCCGGTTCCAGCCCCACGGCCCTCCCGCGGAAGGGCTCCCAGTAAGGAACCGGTTCCACCGTGCCACGGGGTACCGTCTGGAGGGACAGCCTATGCATGAACTGGGAGTTTTCCCAAGACGTGGCGGCGAATACACAGCAATAGACGTACGCCCCATGGTGCACTTGCGCCACGTATGAGGCTGCGCCCACCGACCCCGCCCGCCTCGCGCTGCCCGGCGGTCCGTACCGGCGTGCTCCCATGTGCTGGCGACCTGCCCGATGCCCTACGCTTCACACCATGGGCACCGAGGTCGAGTCAAGTACGTACACCCGCTCTGAACGGACGCGTTACCGGGAGCGGTTGGAGGCCTCCCTCGAGGAGCTGAAGGCCTACCTGGCCACGGAGGACTTCGCCGGCGCCGGGCGCATCGGCCTGGAGCTGGAACTGAACCTGGTGGACGAGGACTTCCAGCCGGCCCCGCACAACCACGAGGTGCTGGCGGCCATCGACGACCCGGCTTTCCAGACCGAGCTGGGCCGCTTCAACATCGAGTTGAACCACCCATCCCTGACCATCCACGGCCACGGTCTCAAGGAGATGGAGGAGTCCCTGCGGGCCGAGCTCGTCCGGGCGGCGGACCGGGCCGTGCGGGCCGGGGCGCACCTGTACACCGTCGGGATCCTGCCGACGATCGACGGGGACGACCTGGCCGGGGAGGGCTGGATCAGCGAGGGCAACCGCTACGCCGCGCTGAACACCGCGGTGCTCGAGGCCCGCGGCGAGGACATCCTCATCGACATCGACGGCCCGGAGCACCTGTCCTACTACGCCAAGGACATCGCTGCCGAGTCCACCTGCACGTCCATGCAACTGCACCTGGAGGTGACCCGGGAGAAGTTCGGACCCGTGTGGAACGCGGCCCAGGCCATGGCCGGTCCGCAGGTGGCGCTGGCCGCGAATTCCCCGCTGTTCCTCGGGTCCCTGCTGTGGGCGGAGAGCCGAATCCCGGTGTTCCAGCAGGCCGTCGACACCCGGGCGCCGGAGCTGGCCCGGCAGGGCGTCCGCCCCCGGGTCTGGTTCGGCGAGCGCTGGATCGACGGCATCGAGGACCTGTTCGAGGAGAACATCGCCTTCTTCCCGGCCCTGCTTCCCGAACGGGCGCACAACACCGCCCGGCGGGACTCGGGGGCCCCCGCCCTGCCCGAGCTGTTGCTGCACAACGGCACCGTGTACCGCTGGAACCGCCCGATCTACGATCCGGGGCGCGATGAGTCGACCAGCGAGGCCGGCACCGTTCCCGCCCGGCCGGCCAACCTGCGGGTGGAGAACCGGCTGCTGCCGGCCGGGCCCACCGTGGTGGACATGGTGGCCAACGCGGCGTTCTTCTTCGGACTGGTCAAGTACCTGGTGGACAGCGGGGACAACCCGTGGGAGCGGATGTCCTTCTCCGTGGCCCGGACCAACTTCTACGAGTGCGCCCGGCGCGGGCTGAACGCCTCCGTCTACTGGCCGGGGTTCGGCGACCTGCCCGTCACCGAACTGCTGGACCGGTACCTGCTCCCCTCGGCCCGCCGCGGCCTGGAGCTGCTGGAGGTGGACGCGGGGGTGGCGGACCGCTACCTGGACGTGCTCACCGGGCGGATCCGCACCGGCCAGAACGGCGCCACGTGGATGGCCCGCGCGCTGGCACGGTTCGAGGAGGCAGGGCTGGCCCGGGGCAAGGCCCTGGCCCGCGTGGTGCAGGAGTACGGGAGGCACATGCGCGGCGGCGAGCCCGTGCACACCTGGACGCTGCCGGAGGGCTGATCCCGCTCGGGTCCCGCGGCCGGCTGCTCAGGCGAACGCGGTACCGGCGAAGCACGTGGTGGTCGCCCCGCCGACCCAGACCTCGCCGTCCGTGGCGCAGGTGATCTCCACCTCGCCCGTACGTCCCAGCACGGTGCCCTGGGAGACCCGGTAGCTCCCGCTGACCGCCCCGGTGCGGAGCATCCACTGGGCCACGGAGGCGTTGAGGCTTCCGGTCACCGGGTCCTCGGTCACGCCGATGCCCGGGACGAACGCCCGGATCTCGAAGGCGGACCGGGACCCGGCCGGGTACGCGCCGATGGCCCCGAGCGGGAGGTCCGGGATCCGGGACAGGTCCGGCACCAGGTCCAGCACCGCCTGGGCGTCCGGGAGCACGACGACGGCCCAGCCCGGTCCGTTGTCCACCCACTGGTGGGCGAGCACCTGGTCCGGGCGCAGTGCGAGGGCCTCGATGACGCGGTCCAGGTCCGCCGGCTCCAGCTCTCCCGAGCGGATGGTGGGCGGGGCCTGGAAGGCGAGGGCGCCGTCGTCGTGCCTCAGGGTGACCAGGCCGGCGGCGCACTCCTGGACGATGCGACCGGCCGTGCCGGGCTCACCGCCGTGCTCGAGCCAGGCGTGGGCCGAGCCGAGCGTGGGGTGCCCGGCGAACGGCAACTCCCCGCCGGGGGTGAAGATCCGCAGCCGGTAGTCGGCGTCCGGCGTGCCCGGCGGCAGCACGAAGGTGGTCTCGGAGAGGTTGGTCCAGCGTGCGATCCGGGCCATGTCCTGATCGCCGAGGCCGTCGGCGTCGAGGATCACGGCCACGGGGTTGCCGCCGTAGGGGACGGCGGAGAAGACATCGACCTGGGCGAAGGCGCGGGAGCGGGGCATGGGGTGAGTGTAGTGGGCGGCGGTGCGAGAATCGGGGCCATGCCCCTGATCCTGCGCCCCCCGCGGCCCGACGACGAGGCGGCCCTGCGCGCGATGCACGAGCAGGTGCTGGCCGACGGGTTCGAGATCCTGCTGGTAAACGGCACCTGGGAGGAGATCCTCGAGACGCTCCGCAAGCAGGCCGCCGGGGTGGACCTGCCGCCCGAGTGGGTGCGGTCAGACTTCCTCGTGGCCGAGGTCGGCGGGGTCGTGGTGGGACGGGTCTCCATCCGGCACGAGCTGAACGAGCAGCTGCTCGAGGTCAACGGGCACGTGGGGTACGCGGTGGCCCCCGGCCACCGGCGCCGCGGTTACGCCACCGAGATCCTGCGCCAGTCAGTGGCACGGCTTGCCGCGCTCGGCGTGGACCGGGTGCTGGTCACCTGCGACGAGGACAACGCCGGGTCCGCGGCCGTGATCGAGGCCAACGGCGGGGTGCTCGAGGACATCCGTCCGGTGGGCCAGCGCCGGATCCGCCGGTACTGGATCGGCACCGGCGCCCAGGACTCCCCGCCCCAGGCCTCGTCACCCGCCCACCCCTCGGACTGACGGAGGTCGGGCGGTTCCCGGCGGCGGCCGTCCATCGTCGGTGGATCCGGCGTGTCGTCCCTGCTGGCAGGCCGACACACCGGATTCAGCGACGATGAGTATCCCGCGGATGAGTATCCCGCGGAGGCATCAGCGAGCAGCCGGCTGATGCCCCGCGGCGAAACGGCGCGTGGGCGGCGCAGGATCCGGGCGGGCCTCGGTGGTCCCCCGGCCCCGCAACGAGGTGGCGCAGGCGACACCGGCGGAGACGCCCTGGCCCATCGCGATGATCACCAGCTGCAGCCCCGGGGTGAGGTCCCCGGCGGCGTAGACCCCGTCCACGCTGGTGAGCTGGAAGCCGTTGACGACGATCTGCCCGTCGTCGTCCAGTTCGCATCCCAGCCCGGCGGCGAGCTGATGGGCGGGGCGGTGGGCGTAGGAGAAGAACACCGAGGTGCCGGGCACGCAGGTGCCGTTCTCCAGCCGGACGCCGGTCAGTGCCCCGGGTTCCCCGACCAGCGCCGTGGCCGGCCCGTCCACCACCTCGATCCCGTGCTCGTCCAGGGCCCGGCGCTGCCCGGCGTCGAAGGCCGGCCCGGTGGTGTCGGTGATGATCCGCACGGTGCCTGCCCAGTCCAGCAGCTCGGAGGCGAACGCCGGCACCTGGTCACCGGACCCCAGGACGATCACGTCCTGGCCGCGGATCTCATACCCGTCGCAGGCCGGGCAGTGGTGGACGTCGGTGCCGTAGTGCTCCTCGAAGCCCTCCAGTTGCGGGAGCTGGTCGCTCACGCCGGAGGCCAGCACCACCCGGGCCGCGGTCACCCGGTCGGAGCCGTCGATCACGGCGGTGAACCCGGACTCGCAGTCCCCCCGCAGGTCGGTCACCGTGCCGGGGCGCAGGCAGACCTCCGGGTACCGTTCCACCTCGGCGCGCATCGCGGCCAGAAGTTCCCCCGGGGCGACCGGGTCCCGGCCCGGGATGCCGTGCGCCAGGTCGGCATGGCGGTTCCGCGGCTCACCGGCGTCCACCACGAGAGTGGCCCGCTGATAGCGGCCCAGCCACAGGGCCGCGGACAGTCCGGCGGGACCGGCGCCGATCACGAGGGCGTCCACGGAGGAGGGCATCTCTGGTCTCACCCGTGCAGGCTACGGCACGCACGCCCGGTTCAGCTGCGGTTCCTGGTCCTCGCCGTCGCCGGTGCCGTCCAGGGGTCCTCCGGCCAGGGATGCTTCGGGTACCGTCCGCGCATCTCGGCCCGCACCTGTGCGTAGGGCCCGGACCAGAACGAGGCCAAGTCCCCGGTCACGGCCAGCGGCCGCCCCGCCGGGGAGAGCAGGTGGCACACGACCGGCACCCGCCCGTCCACGAGCCGCGGGGTCTCGGCGAGCCCGAAGCACTCCTGCAGCTTGACCGCCACCACGGGCGCGCCGGCGTCGTCATCCCCCGCCCCCGCGCTCACCGCCGGGTACCGCACGGCGGCGGTCCGGCCGCTGGGCACCGGAAGCCGCTCGGGGACGAGCTCGTCGAACCGGACGGCCTCGGGCCAGGGCAGCAGCCGGCGCAGCGCATCGGCCAGGTGCACGGATCCCGCCCTCGCCCCGTCGGACAGCCTCTCCACCTCGGGTGCCAGCCAGGCCTCCCAGCCCGCGGAGAGCGCGGCATCGGAGACGTCCGGCCACGGATCGCCCAGTTCCCGGTGCAGCAGGGCCAGTCTCCGGCGCAGGGTCTCGGCGGCATCCGAGACCCCCAGCGGCCCCAGCCCCTGGGTGCACAGCATCTCCACGACGGCGGCCCGGCCCTGTTCGCGCGCCGGCTTCACCGGGGTCTCGGCCAGCACGATCGCCCCCAGGGCGCGCCGCAGCCTGCCGACCACCCGGTCGCCCTGCCAGTGGGCGGTGGACTCCTCCACCAGCAACGCTCCGGCCAGCCGCTGGGCCAGCTCACCGTCCACGGGGGCCGCGGCACGGATCAGCGCGCCCGTCCCGGCGGCGGCCCGGCCCTCGGTGCGGGAGACCTCGGCGATGGCCAGCCACTCGGCCCCCGCCAGGGTGCTGCCCGGCGGCAGGGCAGCCCGGGTGCCGGAGGCCAGCAGGTAGACCTCGGCGCCGGATCCGGGGCGTGCCGCCGCTCCCCGGCCCGCTCCCGCGGCCGGTGCTGACGTGCCCACCCGGCGGGCCAGCCGTTCGGGCCAGGCCAGCCCGACGACTGCCCCCACCACCAGGTCTCCCGGCACCCGGGTGGCGGGAGACGGGCCCCGGCCCGGTGCCGCGCCCGGGCTGCCGGCTGATACCGCCAGGTCCTCGAACCGGCGCACGTCCTGCGTCCAGCGGGCGCTGCCCCCGCCCCGGGCGCCAGCCCCGCCGGTTGCTCCGCTGGAGCGCAGTGCAGCCAGCGCGCCCGTGAGGTCTGCCCCGTCCGGCCGGATGTCGGAGGAGACCAGGGCGACGACCTCGGCGGCGGCACGTGCCCCGACCAGCCCGGTCCCGTCGAGCAGGGCGCGGGCCAGCCGTGGCTCGGCCGGGATCGCCGCGAGCCGGCGGCCGTGGTCGGTAGCGCGGCCCGCGGCGTCGATGGCGTCCAGTGCCCTCAGCGTGGCCACCGCCTCGGCCAGGGAGTCCCCGGGCAGCGGATCCGGGAGCACCAGCCCCTGTCCGCCGGGGGCGCCCCAGCAGGCCAGCACGAGTGCCGCCCCGGTCAGGTCGGCCACCTGGATCGCGGGGGTGGGGTGCGCGGGCGCGGTGCCCAGGGTGGCGCGGCCGTAGCAGCGGACCACCGTTCCGGGCCCGAGGCGGCCGGCGCGTCCGGCCCGCTGGTCGGCGGAGGACTGCGCGCAGGCCACCGTGACCAGTCCCGTCATGCCGCGGACGGTGTCCCGCCGGGGCTCGCGGGCGAGCCCGGAGTCCACCACGAGCCGCACCCCGGGAACGGTCAGGGAGGACTCGGCCAGTGAGGTGGAGACGATGATCCGCGGAGCGCCGGCGGGTTCCCGTCCGCCCACGGCCCGGTCCTGCTGGGCGGCGGTGAGCTGGCCGTGCAGGGGCAGCACCTCGGTGCCCGGGGCCAGCTGGGCGATCCGCTCACAGGTCACCGTGACCTCGCGCGCGCCCGGGACGAAGACGAGGGCGTCGGTGGCCGGGTCAGCCGCCAGCGCCCCGGCGTGGGCCTGGACCGCACACCGGGCGACGTGGTCCAGGAACTCCCGGGTCACACCCCGGGTGTCCTGCCGGGCACCGGCGTGCGGTCGGTAGGCGACCTCGACGGGGTGCAGCGCCGACGGGCAGTCGACCACCGGCGCGGGTGAGTCCCGTCCGGTCCCCTCACCCAGCCGGGCGGCGAAGCGGTCCGCGTCCAGGGTGGCGGACATCGCCACGAGCAGCAGCTCGGGGCGCAGCTGGGCGACCTCGCCGAGCATGCCGAACAGCAGGTCCGACTCGAGGTCCCGTTCGTGCACCTCGTCCAGGATCACGGCACCGGTCCCGGCCAGCTCCGGGTCCGCCAGCAGCCGGTTCACCAGGATGCCCGGGGTCACGAACTCCACCAGGGTGTCCTGAGAGGCCGTCCGCTCCCCCCGCACCGTGTACCCGGTGCGGCTCCCGGCGCCGGACCTGCCGGCTCCGCGTGACCCCGCCGGCAGGTCCAGGCTCGCCAGCCGGCGGGCCGCCGCCCGCGTGGCGACCCGGCGCGGCTGGGTGACGACGACCTTCAAAGGCGGTCGGCCGGCGTCGGGAACCTCGCGGCCGCCGGCGGAACCAGCGTGGTCTTGCCGGTACCGGGCGGGGCCTGGACCACGGCGACGCCCTCGTCCGCGAGCACCCTCCGCAGTTCCGGCAGGGACTGCGCGAAGACGAGTCCGGCGCCCAGGGTCTCGAGGTCGAAGGGCACGGATCCGGGCACGGTGGTCATCGGTCTATTCTCGCCTGCCACCGGCCGGCGGCCCCGGATCCCGCCCCCTCCACGGCGGGACGGACCGGCGTCAGGGCGTCGGGGTGCCGCCGTTGGCGTTGAGGGTCTCCCCGTTGACGTAGCTGGACTCCGGGGAGGCCAGGAACACGTAGGCCGGGGCCATCTCCACGGGTTGTCCGGCGCGGCCCAGCGGCGTGTTGTGCCCGAACACCGGCAGCTTGTCCTTCGGCTGGCCGGAGCTGACCTGCAGCACCGTCCACACGGGCCCGGGGGCCACCGCGTTCACGCGGATCCCGCGCTCGCCGACCTGCTGGGCCAGGCCCTTGGTGAAGTTGTTGATGGCCGCCTTGGTGGAGGCGTAGTCCAGCAGCGTCGGGCTCGGCTCGTAGGCCTGCACGGAGGTGGTGTTGATGATCGTGGACCCCGGGCCCATGTGCCGCAGGGCCGCCCGGGAGAGGGTGAACATCGACTTGATGTTGACCTGGAAGGTCTGGTCCACCTGCTCGTCGGTGAGGTCCTCGAGCGTCTCGGACACCACCTGCTTGCCGGCGTTGTTCACCAGGATGTCGATGCCGCCGAGCTGCTCGGCGGCGGCGTCCACCAGGCCGTTGCGGTAGTCGGCGTCCATGAGGTCCCCGGGCAGGGCGACGGCGGTGCGCCCGGCCTCCTCGATGGCCTTCACCACGCGCCGGGCGTCCTCCTCCTCGGCCGGCAGGTAGGCGATCGCCACGTCCGCGCCCTCCCGCGCGAAGGCCACGGCGACGGCGGCGCCGATGCCCGAGTCGCCACCGGTCACCAGCGCCTTGCGGCCTGGCAGGCGGCCCAGGCCACGGTAGCTCTCCAGGCCGATGTCCGGTACCGGCTCGGTCTTCACGTCCAGTCCCGGCTCGGGCTGGTGCTGCTCGGGCGGGGAGACCTTCGGGAACTTGGTGGTGGGGTCACCGCCGGCCAGCTGGTCCACGGTGTTGGCTGCGCTGTTGTTCTTCTCGGTGTCGGTCATGCTTTCGACCCTAGGGACGCGGCGGAGGGGCTGACAAGGAGGGGCTGACCAGACGTGGCACCATGGGGGCCATGACCACCGCCGACGCCACGACCCCGCTGTCTCCCGCCCCGGCCGGGCACACCGGGGCGGACCGCCTGCTCATCCTCCCGCCCACCGATCAGCGCGCCGGCACCCCGTACGCCAGGGCCCACGCCGGCCCGGCTCGGGCCGTGCTGGAGGCCGGGGGCGCGGTGGTGGCGAACAGCGCGCAGGAGCCCGTCGGCGACGGCTCGGCGACCGCGCTGGTGCTGGTCCGCCCGATCCCCGTCGACGAGGTGGAGGCGGCCCTGGACGCGAACCTGGGCATCACGTGGGTCCAACTGCCCTTCGCCGGGATCGAGCCGTACGTGCCGCTGATCCGGTCACGGTCCGGCATCAGCTGGACCTCGGCCAAGGGCACCTACGCCCCGCCGGTGGCCGAGCATGCGCTGATGCTCACGCTGGCCCTGCTGCGGGAGCTGCCCACCCGGATCCGCGCCACCAGCTGGGCCCCGGCCGGCGGCAGCACGCTCAACGGCATGGACTGCGTGGTCATCGGCGGCGGCGGGATCGCCCGGGAGTACCTGCGGCTGCTCAAGGCCTGGGACACCCGCGTCACGATCGTCCGCCGCACTGCCGGTGACGTCCCGGGGGCCGACCGGACCGTCACCCAGGAGAGGCTGGACGAGGTGCTCCCGGGGGCCGGCGTCGTGATGGTGGCCGCCGCCGCCACCGACCTGACCCGCGGCATGATCGGCGCCCGGCAACTGGAGCTGATGGACCCGGACGCCGTGCTCGTGAATGTCGCCCGCGGCACGCTGGTGGACACGGACGCCCTCGTGGCCGCCCTGGCCGCCGGCTCGCTCCGCGGTGCAGGGCTCGACGTCACCGACCCCGAACCGCTGCCGGAGGGCCACCCCCTCTGGACCGAGCCGCGCTGCATCATCACGCCCCACACCGCGGACACCCCTGAGATGTGCATCCCGCTGCTGGACGCCCGGATCGGGCGGAACCTCGCGGCCCGGAGCACCGGGGGGGCTCTGGAGGGGCTGGTGGATCCGGCCGGTGGCTACTGAGCCACACCCCCGCGACGACGCAGCGGCGACGGCCCGGCCACCGAGTGCGGGCCGGCGCATGGGCCGAGGCCGATCGGCATAGGCTGGGAGCCATGAGATCACCGGTGCAGGACTACCTCGAGCGGCTGCTGGACGAGATCCGGCCCCTGGATGCCGGGCTGCCCCACCAGGCGATCCCGGCCACCGCGGACATGGACCCGGAGCTGTTCGGGGTGGCGCTGACCACCGTGGACGGGCACTCCTACGCCGCCGGGGACACGGAGCAGAAGTTCTCCATCCAGTCGATCTCCAAGGCCTTCACCTACGCCATGGTGCTGGAGGACCTGGGCCCGGAGAAGGTCCAGGAGAAGATCGACGTGGAGCCCTCCGGGGACCCGTTCAACGAGATCTCCCTGGAGGCCGGCAGCGGCCGTCCGCAGAACCCGATGATCAACGCCGGGGCCATCGCCACCACCGCCCTCATCAAGGGCCGCGGCGGCCGTGACCGGATGGGCCGGATCCTCAACACCTTCTCCGAGGCCGCCGGACGCGAGCTCAAGGTCTCGGATGCGGTGTTCCGGTCGGAGGACCGCACCGGCCACCGCAACCGGGCGCTGGCCTGGCTGCTGCGCTCCTTCGCCATCCTCGAATCGGACCCCGAACCGGTGGTCCAGGACTACTTCCGGCAGTGCTCGGTGCTGGTCACCGTCCAGGACCTGGCCGTCATGGCGTCGACGCTGGCCAACCAGGGCGTGAACCCGGTGACCGGCGAGCGGGTGTTCGCCGCCCGGACGGTGCGCTGGGTGCTGTCCGTGCTGTCCACGTGCGGGATGTACGACGACGCCGGCACCTGGGCGATCGAGGTCGGACTGCCCAGCAAGTCCGGCGTCGGCGGCGGCCTGATGGTGGTGGTGCCCGGACAGATCGGGATCGGCGTGTTCTCCCCGCCGCTGGACCACCACGGCACCTCCGTGCGCGGGGCGGCCACCGTCAAGCGGCTGGCCACCGACCTCGGCCTGCACTACGGTGACGCCCCGCCGGTGGGCCGGTCCACCATCCGCGCCTCCTACGACCTGGCCGAGGCTCCCTCCGGCGTGCCGCGCAGCGCCGAGGCCCTCCAGATGCTGGAACGGCATGGCAGCGAGTGCCGGATCGTGGAGATCGGCGGGGACATCGGCTTCGCGGAGGCGGAGACGCTCGCCCGGTCCACCACCGCCCTGCCGGAGACGGTGCGCACGCTGATGGTGGACGTGTCCAAGGTGGACGACTTCGGCCGGGCCGCCGTGCGGATGCTCAACCAGGTGGTGCGCGTGTTCCTGTCCGAGGGGCGGGACCTGGTCCTGGTCGACGACGACCGCCGGCTGGCCGAGGTCATGGTCGAGCACGCCGAGGACTCCCCCTACGGCCCGCTCCCCAGCCCGTTCGCGGAGGCCGGGGAACCGGACGGACGCACCCACGACCCGGCCGGCGCCGGCCCCGCCTTCCGGTTGTTCCTCTCCCGGTCCCTGGCCGTGGAGTGGATGGAGATGCGGGTGCTGTCCCGCCACGCCCCCGAGCTGGTGCCGGCCGGCCGGCAGGAGCCGGCCCGGTCCCCGCTGCTGGAATTGTTCGACGAGCAGGATGCCCAGACCCTCTCCACCCTGATGGAGACCCGCGAGTTCCGCGCCGGCCAGGTCATCCGCCGCGCCGGCCAGCCCTTCGGCGGGATCTACTTCATCACCTCCGGGCAAGTGGAGCTCACCAGCCAGGGGGCCGGCGGCCGCCGCTACCGGCAGGTGTTCCTGTCCCCCGGGATGATCTTCGGTGAGATCGCGCTGGGCCAGGCCGGTCGGCAGATCACCACCGTCCGCGCCGTGGGCCCGGTGAGCACCCGCGTGCTCACCGCCCAGATGATCTCCTCCCTGGAGGAGACCGACCCGCAGCTGGCGATCAAGCTCTGGTCCGCCCTGGCCCGGGACGCCTACACGACCGTCGAGCAGATGACCCGCGAGGCCGGGGCCCGGAACGACTGAGCCGCCGCGCGCCTCAGCTGACCGCGATCTCCGCCCGGGCCTCGGCGGAGTCGTCCCGCAGCGAGCCGAAGTCCTTGATCTCGTGCCGCCCGGCCCGCATCGCCCGCAGCGAGTTGGCGATCGCCACCACGTCCACGGCCTCCTGGAACAGCGCGCCGACGATCGCCGGGATCACACCGGTCGCGGCGATCAGCATCAGCACCAGGGACAGCGCGATGCCGGCCCAGATGGACTCCTTGGCCACGCGCAGGGTGCGCCGGCCCACCGAGACGGCCACGGCCGCCCGGGAGATGTCGTCCCGGATGATCACGACGTCGGCCGTCTCCGAGGCGGCCGTTGAGCCGCGCGCTCCCATCGCCACCCCGACGTCCGCGACCGCCAGCACGGGGGCGTCGTTGACGCCGTCGCCCACCATCATGACGGGGCCGGGGCGTGCCTGGCGGACCAGCCGGACCTTGTCCTCGGGCAGCAGGCCGGCCTCGACGTCGGTGATCCCCGCCTGGGCGGCGATGTGCCGGGCGGTGGCCTCGGCGTCACCGGTGAGCATCATCCGGTGCTCCACGCCGAGGCGGTCCAGCTCGGCGAGGGTGGCCGGGGCATTGGCGCGGAGCCGGTCCGAGAGGATGAGGGTGCCGGCGAAGACGCCGTCCACGCCCACGTAGACGGCCGACTCCCCGGGGCTGAGTTCTGCCGGCACCAGGCCGGTGGTGTGGTCCCGGACGTAGGCGGACTTGCCGACGATCACCCGCCGGCCGTCCAGGACCGCCGTGACCCCGTTGGTCGCCTCCTCACGGGCGTCCGAGGTGGTGATCAGCTCCAGTCCGCGGTCCTCCGCGGCCGAGCGGATGGAATCGGCCAACACGTGCACCGAGTACTGTTCGGCCGATCCTGCCAGCCGCAGCAGCTCCGGTGCGCTGAGGCCCGCGCCTCCGTCCGCTGTGCGTGCCGGCCGGAC
Organism: Micrococcus sp.; assembly: GCA_029961105.1. Taxonomy (GTDB): domain Bacteria; phylum Actinomycetota; class Actinomycetes; order Actinomycetales; family Micrococcaceae; genus Citricoccus. Next base: position 38,764 of record JASBVO010000014.1, read on the forward strand.
CTCGAGCAGTTCTGGATGGCCGTAGGTGAGCGTCCCGGTCTTGTCGAAGGCCGCCGTGCGCACGGTACCGAGCGTCTCGATGACGCCACCGGACTTGACGATGACCCCGTTCTTCGCAGCCCGGGACATGCCGCCGAGGAAGGCGACCGGCGCGGCGATGAGCAGCGGGCACGGCGTGGCCACCACCAGCACCTCCGCGAGGCGGACCGGGTCCTGCGAAGTCCACCAGGCGATGCCGCCGATGAGGTAGGCGACCAGCGTGAACGGGACCGCGTAGCGGTCGGCCAGGCGCACCATGGGCGCGCGGGACTCCGAGGCCTCCCGGACCAGGGACAGGATGCGGGCGTACTGGGAGTCCGCCGGGCGGGCGGTGGCCTGCAGCACCACGGCCTGCTGGCCGTTGAGGGCACCGGAGAGCACCCGGTCCCCGGACCGGCGCGTCACCGGCAGGGACTCGCCCGTCAGGGAGGACTCGTCGAAATCGGCCTCCACGCCCGCGCCGTCGCCGCCGGGGATGAGGACGCCGTCCACGGGGACCACCTCGGCGGGGCGCACCAGCAACCGGTCGCCGACGCCCACCTCCTCCAGCGGGACGTCCTGCGTGCCGCCGTCGGGATCCAGCCGGTGCGCCACCTGCGGAGCCCGTTCGAGCAGGGACGTCAGACTGCGCTTCGCCCGGCCGGCGGCATAGTCCTCGAGCGCCTCGCCGCCGGTGAGCATGAGGCAGACCACGAGCGCGGCGAGGTACTCCCCGACCAGCAGCGTGGCACCGATTGCGGTGACGGCCAGGATGTCGATCCCCCAGTGCCCCCTGAGCAGGTCCCTGACCATGCCCACGGCGGTGTAGAGGACCACCGCGGTGCCGAAGCCGGTGGCCAGCCACCGCGCCGGGCCCGTCGCGCCGGAGGACTCGAGCACGAGGGTGGCCACCAGGGCCAGCAGGGTGGCCACCACCCAGGGGTAGGACCGGACCAACGAGAACCTCATGCCGCTCCCTTCCGAAGCGCCCAGGAAATCCCTGTTCTGCGGCTTCATCTTCTCGTGGAGTCGCAGCGGTTTCCAGAAAGGTGAGGCTCACCTCCATCGCGCCCCGTATCCCTTGACTCGGCTCCCCACCGGGGCCAGACTGCGATGACCGTCCGACCTCGACGAACTCCGGAGGTTCCCGTGGCCACCACCTCGCACCACGTCCCGGATGTCGCGAAGGGCGAGGAGGGACAACTCAAGCGCGTCCTCGGACCGAAGCTGTTGCTGCTGTTCATCGTGGGGGACATCCTCGGCGCCGGCGTCTACGCGGTCACGGGCCCGATGGCCGGGATCGTCGGGGGCATCCTGTGGCTGCCCTTCCTGCTGGCCTTCGTCGTGGCGTCCATGACGGCCCTGTCCTACCTGGAGCTGGTCACGCACTACCCGCACGCGGCCGGGGCCGCGCTGTACACGCACAAGGCCTTCGGCATCCACTTCCTCACCTTCCTGGTGGCCTTCGCCGTGGTGTGCTCCGGGATCACCAGCGCCTCGACGTCGGCCAACGTCCTCGCCCAGAACTTCTTCGGCGGCCTGGAGGTCAACGGCTGGTCGGGACCGGTCGAGGGCGGGGCCGTGACCGCCCTGGCCCTGGGCTTCATGGTGCTGCTCGCCCTGGTCAACCTCCGGGGCGTCGGCGAGAGCATCAAGTTCAACGTGGTGCTGACCCTGGTGGAGGTGACGGCACTGTGCATCGTGATCGGCGTCGGATTCTTCGCGATGGCCCAGGGCGGCTCCGACCTGAGCCAGATCATGGTCTTCCAGGACAGCGGGGACAAGGGGCTCTTCCTGGCGGTCACCGCCGCGACCTCGATCGCCTTCTTCGCCATGGTGGGCTTCGAGGACGCGGTGAACATGGTCGAGGAGACCAAGGATCCCCGGCGCATCTTCCCGCGGACCATGCTCACCGGCCTCGGCATCGCGGTGCTGTTCTACATGCTGGTGGCCATCTCCGCGGTGGCCGTCCTGTCCCCCACCGAGCTGGCAAGGATCGGTGAGGCCGAGGGGCGGGCCCTGCTGGAAGTGGTGCAGAAGGGAGCCCCCGACTTCCCGGTGGACCGCATCTTCCCGTTCCTCGCCGTGTTCGCCGTGGCCAACACCGCCCTGATCAACATGCTGATGGCCAGCCGGCTCGTCTACGGCATGGCCCGGCAGAACGTGCTGCCGAAGCCTCTGGGGAGGGTCCTGCCGCACCGGCGGACCCCGTGGACCGCCATCCTCTTCACCACCCTGCTGGCCCTGGCCCTCATCTGGTACGTCACCTCGGACCCGGAGAGCAACATCGTGGCGAACCTCTCCAGCACCACCGCCCTGCTGCTGCTGTGCGTCTTCGCGGTGGTGAACGTGGCGTGCATCGTGCTCCGGCGCCGGCGCGGGACGGACGGGCAGGACCTACAGGCCTTCACCTCCCCGCGGGTGGTGCCGTTCCTGGCGGCGGCCCTCTCCCTGTTCCTGGCCGGGCCCTGGGTGGAGCGGGACCCCATCGTCTACCAGATCGCGGGCGGCCTGATGGTCCTCGGGGTCCTCCTGTGGGTGCTCACCCACTTCGTGAACAAGGCGACCAACCGGGAGGAGGGGACGCCCGTCGGTGACCTCAGGATCGGCGAGGACGAGCAGCTGCCACCGCGGCCTCCGGGGCGTTGACGTCGCCGGTGGCCGGCGGCCATCCTCAAGAGTTCAGGCACTGTTCACGAGACTTGAGTGAATAAAGCTCAGGTCTGTGGTGTTATGCATGGTGCACGGCCGGAGAGCACCGGCCGCCCCACACGAGCCGGGCGCCCCAGAGCCCCGCTCGTCCGGAGAGAACCAGACACACGCAACCAGACACAGACAAGGGAGTAACCATGGCCACTCGTATCGACCCCTTCCGTGAACTCGACCGCCTCGCCGGGCAGTTGCTGAGCCCGGTGCGCGGCCTGCGGCAGATGCCGATGGACCTCTACAAGGACGGCGACCGCTACATCGTGGAGGCCGACCTGCCCGGCGTCGACCCCTCCAGCGTCGACGTGGACGTGGACGGTCAGCTGCTGACCATCCGCGCCGAACGCAAGTCGGCGGTGAGCGAGCGCGAGGGCGTCCAGTGGATGACCCGCGAGCGGGAGACCGGCAGCTACGTCCGTCAGCTGAACCTCGGCCAGGACGTGGACCTGGAGAGTATCTCCGCCACCTACGAGCACGGCGTGCTGAAGGTGACCATCCCGGTCTCGCCGAAGTCCCAACCGCGCAAGGTCAAGGTGTCCACCGGCGACGGCGCCCAGGACATCCAGGCGACCGCCACCGAGAACACCGGCGGACAGGACCAGCAGGGCCAGTCCACCCCTCAGGTGGATCCCAACAACTGACCCGATCGGCCGGTCCGTCCGGCCCCGGGAACGACGACGGGCCGCACCCCGGCAGGGGTGCGGCCCGTCGCGCGGCTGCGCGAGGCGTCAGCTCACTGGCGGAGCATCACTTCGCGAGCTTGTCCACGATCTTCTGGACGATGGCGTTCAGGGTGGCCGAGGGCCGCATGGCCTCGGACACCCTCTCCGTGGACGGGTGGTAGTAGCCGCCGATGTCCACCGGGGATCCCTGGACGGCGTTGAGCTCGTCCATGATGGCCTGCTCGTTGCCGGAGAGCTCGGCGGCGATGTCCTTGAAGCTGGCGGCCAGCTCGGCATCCTCGGACTGCCGCGCCAGCTCCTGGGCCCAGTACATCGCCAGGTAGAAGTGCGAGCCGCGGTTGTCGATCTCGCCGACCTTGCGGGACGGGTTCCGCCCCTCCTCCAGGAACGTCCCCGTGGCACGGTCCAGGGTCTCGGCCAGCACCTGGGCGCGGGCGTTGCCGTTGGCCACGGCCTCGTGCTCGAAGGACACGGCCAGCGCGAGGAACTCACCGAGGGAGTCCCAGCGCAGGTGGTTCTCCCCCAGGAACTGCTGGACGTGCTTCGGGGCCGAGCCGCCGGCACCGGTCTCGAACAGCCCGCCGCCGTTGATCAGCGGGACGATCGAGAGCATCTTGGCGGAGGTGCCCAGCTCGAGGATCGGGAACAGGTCCGTCAGGTAGTCACGCAGGACGTTGCCGGACACGGAGATGGTGTCCTCGCCGCGGCGGATGCGCTCCACGGTGAAGGCGGTGGCCTTCTCGGGGGCCATGATCTCGATCTGCAGGCCGTCGGTGTCGTGCTCGGCGAGGTACTCGGTCACCTTGGCGATGACGTTGGCGTCGTGGGCGCGGTTCTCGTCCAGCCAGAACACGGCCGGGGTCTGGGACGCACGGGCACGGGTCACGGCCAGCTTGACCCAGTCGCGCACCGGCACGTCCTTGGTCTGGCAGGCGCGCCAGATGTCCCCGGCCTCGACCTGGTGCTCGATCAGCACGGCCCCGGAGCCGTCGACCACCTGGACGGTGCCGGCGGACTCGAGGATGAAGGTCTTGTCGTGCGAGCCGTACTCCTCGGCCTTCTGGGCCATCAGCCCGACGTTCGGGACGGTGCCCATCGTGGTCGGGTCGAAGGCGCCGTTGGCCTTGCAGTCGTCGATGACCACCTGGTAGATGCCGGCGTAGGACGGATCGGGCAGGACGGCCAGGGTGTCCTGCTCCTGGCCGTCCTTGTTCCACATGTGTCCGGAGCTGCGGATCATGGCCGGCATGGAGGCGTCCACGATCACGTCCGAAGGCACGTGCAGGTTGGTGATGCCCTTGTCCGAGTTGACCATGGCGAGGTCCGGTCCGGAGGCGTAGGCGGCGTCGATCTCGGCGCGCACGCCCTCGGCGTCCTCCGGTGACAGGGCGTCCAGCCCGGAGAGGATGGCCGCCAGGCCGTCGTTGGCGCTCAGGCCGGCGGCATCCAGCTGCGCGCCGTAGCGCTCGAAGAGGCGGGGGAAGAACGCCTTGACCACGTGCCCGAAGATCACCGGGTCGGAGACCTTCATCATGGTGGCCTTCAGGTGGGTGGAGAACAGCACGCCCTCCTCCTTGGCGCGCTTGAGCTGCGCGGCCAGGAACTCGTCCAGCGCCGTGGCGGACATGAAGGTGCCGTCCACGATCTCCCCGGCCAGGACCTTGAAGTCCTCCTTCAGCACGGTGGTCTCACCGTCGCCGTCCACGAACTGGATGCGGATGGTCCCGTCCTCGGGGATGACCACGGACTTCTCGTTGTGGAAGAAGGCGTCGGAGCCCATGGTGGCCACGTTGGTCCGGGAGTCGGCGGACCAGGCGCCCATGGAGTGGGGGTGCTTCCTCGCGAAGTTCTTCACCGACAGCGGGGCCCGGCGGTCCGAGTTGCCCTCGCGCAGCACCGGGTTCACCGCGGATCCCTTGACCTTGTCGTAACGGGCCCGGGCGTCCTTCTCCTCCGCGGTCCTCGGCTCGTCCGGGTAGTCCGGCAGGGCATAGCCGTGGGACTTCAGCTCGGCGACGGCGGCCTTCAGCTGGGGCACGGAGGCGGAGATGTTCGGCAGCTTGATGACGTTGGCGTCGTCCGTCTTGACCAGCTCACCCAGCTCCGCGAGGGCGTCGTTGACGCGCTGGTCCTCGGGAAGCACATCGTTGAACGCAGCCAGGATGCGGCCGGCCAGCGAGATGTCCCGGGTCTCCATCTCCACGCCGGCGGTCGAGGCGAAGGCCTGGACCAGCGGCAGGAGCGAGCCGGTGGCCAGCATGGGTGCCTCGTCGGTATGGGTGTAGATGATCTTCGACATGAAGCGTCGCTCTCCTCACAGGGCGCAACCGGGTGACGGCCTCGCCGGGTCGTGGTGATGGGTCAATCCGGCCCTAATCTACCGGAGGGAGGCCGATCCGCCGTTCCGATGACCGCTTCTCCGGGGGTGTCAGGGCCGCGTCCAGCGCGCGGGCGAAGGCCGTGCCGGGTACTCGGTCCGCATCGAAGTGCACTCCGCAGCACAGGCGGCCGGCGTAGGAGACGGCCGCGACGCCGAGGCGCACGTTGGCCGCCAGCACGGCGACCGGCCAGACGGCCGTCACCGGTGCGCCCGCCAGGCCCAGTTCCCGGGACGGACCGGGGACGTTGGTGACGAACCCGGCGACCAGGTGCTGCCGGCGGGCCACCCGGTCCATGATCCGCGCCCCGAGGGGCCCGCGCATCAGCTCCAGGGTCCCCTGGTCCCTCGCCCGGGCCTTCTCCCGCCGGGTCTGCCCGGTGATGAGACGGAGGCGGACTGCGGGTCCGTCCTCCCCCAGCGGCAGGTGCACGAGCATGACCCCGACCTGGTTCGCCGAGGAGCCGTGGCGCGCCAGCGAGACCGGCACGGACACGGGCAGCCAGGCGGGGAGCGCCTCGCCCGCGGCGGCCAGCGCCGCCCGGTAGCCGGAGGCGACGGCGGCGAGCAGGACGTCGTTGACCGTGGCGCCGGACGACCGGCCGCAGGCCTCGAGCGCCGCGAGATCGGCGTTCAGGAACACCACGCCGCGGTGCGGCCCGCGCTCACCGAGCAGCACGGTGGGACCGACTCCACGGGCGAGCAGGGTCTTCCGCAGTCGGTACAGCCCGAACCGGATCCGGCCCAGGACATGCCACGGGTCGCGGCCCCGAGCCGCCGCCGTACCCCCGGTTCCCGACGCCTCCGCGGGCCGGACCGGGTCCGCGGCCGGCCCACCCTCCGCGGCCGGCCCACCCTCCGCGGCCGGCCCACCCTCCGCAGCCGATCTACTGCCCTCCGCGGTCGCTGCCTCCGTCGCCGTCACCGCCTCCGTCGCGGGCGCGGGCGGGTCGAAGAGCTCGTGGACGATCCCGACCGCCGCCATCCCGTCGGCGATGGCGTGGTGGATGCGCAGCACGGCCACGGCCTGGCCCGGGGACGCGCCCGGGACCAGCAGGACCTCCCACAGCGGGCGGCCGCGGTCCAGGGGCGCGCACATCAGCTCCCCGCACAGCCGCTCCAGCCCGGCCCACCCCTCGACCCGGCCGGCCTCGCGCACATGATGCTGCAGGTCGGGGGTGACCTCGGCCCAGCGGTGCCGGCGTCCCGTAGGCACGGGGACTATGCGAAGCTGCGGGATCGCGGCGACCCGCTCTCGCAGCACGGCGCGCAGGACGGCTAGGTCCACCGTCCCATCCGAGGCGACGACACCGCCAGGGGCCAGCAGGGCGGCCACGAGGAACACGTTGACCTGGCCATCGTGGTCGAGCACCAGGTTCGCCTCGTCGACCGGTGCGAGCCGGGACGGGACAGGGCGGGACGGGACCCGTCGCGACATGACCCGTCGGGACGGGGCCCCTCGGGACGTGGCGGGCCGGGCCGGGGTCGGAGGCATGCCCACAGGCTAGGGCCCGGTTCCCCGCCCTGTCCCGCTCCGGTGCTCAGCCGTGGAAGAAGTGCCTCGCGCCGGTGAGGTACATGGTGACTCCCGCGGCCTCGGCTGCGGCGATGACCTCCTCGTCACGGATGGACCCGCCGGGCTGCACCACGGCACGGACGCCGGCGTCGATGAGGATCTGCAGGCCGTCCGAGAACGGGAAGAACGCATCGGAGGCCGCCACGGCGCCGCGGGCCCGCTCCGGCGCCCCGGCGCCGGAAACGTTCTCGGCGCCGCCCGCCGTCGTGATCTCCGCACCCGGGGTCCCGATGCCGGCGGCATCGGTGCCCGCGCCGGCCCCCACGTCCTGGGCGCCGGTGGAGGCGGCCCCGAGGGTGTTGGCGCGCTCGACGGCCAGCCGGCAGGAGTCCAGGCGGTTGACCTGTCCCATGCCGACGCCGACGGTGGCTCCGCCGGAGGCCAGCAGCACGGCGTTGGACTTGGCGGCCCGCACCGCGCGCCAGGCGAAGACGAGGTCGGCCAGGGTGTCATCGTCCGCGGCGGCACCGGCGGCCAGGGTCCAGGTGGCGGGGTCGTCACCGGCCGCGTCGATCGCGTCCCGGGCCTGCAGCAGCATGCCGCCGGAGACCTGCTTGTACTCCACGGTGTCCCGGGCGTAGCCCTCGGGCAGGCGCAGCAGGCGCAGGTTCTTCTTGGCGGAGAGGATCTGGAGGGCCTCGGCCGAGAAGGACGGGGCGATGACCACCTCGGTGAAGATGTCCTTGACGGTGGCGGCCATGCCGGCGGTGACCTCCCGGTTGGCGGCGATCACCCCGCCGAAGGCGGACACCGGGTCGCAGGCGTGGGCCTTGCGGTGGGCCTCGGCGATCGGGTCGTTGCCCTCGCCCACCGGGCCGGTCGTCTCGGGGGCCACGGCCACGCCGCAGGGGTTGGCGTGCTTGACGATGGCCACGGCCGGCTGGTCGAAGTCGTAAGCCGCGCGCAGGGCGGCGTCGGCATCGGCGTAGTTGTTGTAGCTCATCGGCTTGCCGTGCAGCAGCTCGGCCTGGGCGATGCCGGGTGACGCGCCGTCCTCCACGTACAGGGCCGCCTTCTGGTGCGGGTTCTCGCCGTAGCGCAGGGTCTCGGCGCGCTGCAGGGTCACCCCGGCGTAGGGCGGGAAGACCGGCGCGGACGGCGTGAGGACCGGCACGTCCTGCGCGATCGGTCCGGCACCGCTGGCGGCGGCACCGGCCTCGACGTCGTCGTCCGCCTCGAACTGGGCGGCGGTCCAGGAGGCCACGGCGTTGTCATAGGCGGCGGTGTGGGCGAAGGCCAGGGCGGCCAGCCGGCGTCGGGCCTTGAGGTCGAAGCCGCCGGATTGGGCGGCGGCGACGACGTCCCCGTACTTCGCCGGGTCCACCACGACCGCGACGGAGGGGTGGTTCTTGGCGGCGGCGCGGACCATGGAGGGCCCGCCGATGTCGATCTGCTCGACCACCTCGTCCTGTCCGGCGCCGGAGCGCACGGTGTCCACGAAGGGGTAGAGGTTGACCACCACCAGGTCGAAGGGCTGCACGTGCAGCTGCTCGAGCTGGGCCACGTGGTCCTCACGGCGGCGGTCGGCCAGGATGCCCGCATGCACCATCGGGTGCAGGGTCTTCACCCGGCCGTCCAGGCACTCCTGGAACCCGGTCACCTCGGAGACCTCGGTCACCGGGACCCCGGCGGCGGCGATCCGCTTCGCGGTGGAGCCGGTGGAGACGATCTGCACCCCGGCGGCCTGCAGCCCGGTGGCCAGCTCCTCGAGCCCGGTCTTGTCGTAGACGGAGATGAGGGCCCGCTTGAGCGGGACCCGGTCGAGCTGGATGGTCACTGGTGTGCTCCTGGGTGATTCGGTCCGGTACGGCGGGGTGCGTTGCGGGGTGCCGGCCGGGCCGGACGCCGCATCCAGTGTAGGTGGGCGCGGCGCGTGCCGGGCCGGGATGACGGTCCGGGCCGGGATGACGGGCCGGGCCGGGACGACAGGCGGGGACGGCCGGCCGGTGCCGGACGGCCAGGGGCCCCCGCCCGCCAGGGCCTCACTGCCCGTGCGACTGCGCCAGGTGCTCCACGAGCGTCGAGGCGCGTTCCTCGGCCCGGTGCTGCAGCCCGAACTCGGCGGCGAACAGCATCCCGTAGCCGAAGGTGTCCTCGCCGGCCCGGGCGGCCGACTTCGCGGTCGCCAGCACGTGCTCCTGGAACATGATGGAGTCCCGGTGCTCGCCCAGGGCCTCCTGCAGCTTCTTGGCCGTCTTCATGCGCGCCACCAGATGGGCGCCCAGGTCCAGTCCGGTGGCGTCCTGGACGGCCTTGACCGCGTAGCGCAGCCGCTTGGCCTCCTTGCGGACCTCGTGCATCAGCTCGATACGGTGCTCAGGGTCCTGCTCGGCGGCGGCCCGCTCGGCCAGGTCCAGCACGGCGTCCACCTGCTCGGCGGCCAGCGGCTCCATGGTCTTGGCGGCGTCGACCAGCTGGATCGCTTCCAGGCCCGGGTGCAGCGGCAGGTCCCGGGCGAAGGCGTCCAGCCGGTCCATGACCTCGAAGTACCAGGGCGTGCGCATGCGCTTGAGCAGTTTGTCATGGGCGGCGGTGTACTCGTCCGCCTTGACCTTGCGCAACCGCTTCACCGTCTTGCCGGGCACCATGTCCGCCACCGGGCCGGCGGCCCCGCCGGGCAGGTCCGCCATCTTCTCGTCCACCTGGTCCCGGACCACCTCCGCGTCCCGGGCCACGGACAGCAGCCGGCCCAGCCTGCGCAGGTCCTTGTTGACCCCGGCGGTGGCGTCCGGGTCCAGCAGTGGCGCATAGGTCTGCAGGGTGGAGCGCAGGGTGCGGCACACCACGCGGAACTGGTGGATGGAGTCCTCCACGTCCCGGCGCACGAGCGGGTCCCACCCCTTGAGGACCTTCATCTCGGTACGGACGGTCTTGGCCAGCACGGCGTGCAGTCCCCGGGTGCTCCCGTCCGGGCCGTCCAGGGCGTGGGGGTCCAGCGGGTCGGCGGCCTTGCCGACCACCTTCTCCACCTTGGAGCCGGCGGCCGAGGGCCGCGCCCCGGCGTTCCGCAGGACCGTCCCGACGGCGTCCAGGAACCGCGCGGAGCCCGAGGCCGCCTCCTCCGCGGGCCGGCGCTCGTGCCCGTCACCGGCCGCGCCGTCCGCCGTCGCGGCGGCTTCCAGCGCGGCGCTGTCCGCCGGGCCGGTCACCTCGCGGACCTTCAGCGCGGAGTCCAGCAGGTCGGCGTCGACGACCTCGACCTCCCACTCACGCCAGTGCTGGACCCGGGACTCGGCGCGGAATCCCACGGACATGGCGGCGACCTGGTCATCGCAGACCTCGGCGAGCAGACGGCCGTGGAAATCCATCAGGTCCACCACCGAACGCAGCGTGTTGAGCCGGGCGATCGGCACGAGTGCCTTGCCGCGCACGTGCACCTGGACGAGGTCCAGGATCCGGCCCGGGACACGAACGCCCTCGGGACCGGGCACCCCGTCGTTGCGGTCATCCCCGCCCAGCGGCGACTGCAGCTCCAGACGGTGTTCCCCGGACTTGATCTTCACGTGCCAGCCGGCGTCGGTGCCCCCGGTGCGCCGGCGCAGGGTCACCCCGTTGGCGGAGAGGTCCCGGTCCACGGTGTCGAAGTAGACCGCCTCCAGGGCCACCGGCGGACGGTACCGGACCTGGGCCACACCGCCCACTCCGTTGAGCCGGGGCAGGGACGCCTGCCCGTCGACGTCGTACTTCCGCTCGATCTCCACATGGACTGCGTCACTCATGCCGGTCATTATCCCGGGTCGGAGCCTCATGGGTCGACTGCGGAGGGCGGGGCGGGCGGCCCTGGGCCGGACACGGTGCGGGAACGCACGGCTTAGTGCGAAAGAATGGTCCGAACCTCGTCGGGCCCTCCGCGCCCGACCGCTCATGGCGTCGCGGCGCCCCTGCCCAGGAAGAAATGATGAGTCCCACCAGCACGTCCAGCACCAGTCCCGCGTCCACCCTGCCCACCGGCGAGGAGATCGTCCAGAACCTGCCGTGGCGGTGGAACACCCAGGGCCGGGTCTTCATCGTCGGCGGCCTGGGGTTCATGTTCGATGCCTGGGACGTCTCCCTCAACGGCGTGCTGATCCCCCTGCTGCGCGAGGAATGGGCCCTGAGCGCCGGCCAGGCCGCGTGGATCGGCACCGCGAACCTGATCGGCATGGCCCTGGGCGCCTTCGTCTGGGGCACCATCGCGGACCGGATCGGGCGCAAGAAGGCCTTCGCGGCCACCCTGCTCGTCTTCTCCCTCTGCACCCTCGCCGGGGCGCTGACCGGCAGCATCGGCTGGTTCGTGCTGTTCCGGTTCCTCGCCGGCTTCGGCCTGGGCGGCTGTATCCCCGTGGACTACGCCCTGGTCGGGGAATTCACCCCGCGCAGGCACCGGGGCACCGTGCTGACCGCCATGGACGGCTGGTGGCCGATCGGGGCGGCGGCCTGCGGCTTCCTGTCCGCCTGGCTGGTGGGCACCTGGGGTGACTGGCGGCTGCCCCTGCTGGTCATGATCCTGCCGGCGCTGCTGGTGTTCCTGGTCCGGCTGATGGTCCCCGAGTCCCCGCTGTTCCTCATCCAGCAGGGCCGCGAGGCCGCTGCGCGCCGGGTCATCGACGACATGGTCCGGCGCACCGGTGAGCCGGCGCGCGAGTACGTACTGCCACCCGTGCCGAGGCCGAAGCCGCTGACCATCGGCTCCCTGGGTGAGCAGCTGGCCGCACTGTGGCGGTACTCCTGGAAGGTCACCCTGGTGTCCTGGGCGCTGTTCTTCACCATCATGCTCGTGTACTACATCGCGCTGCAGTGGATGCCGACCTTCCTCATCGACGCCGGCTACGAGCAGGCACGGGCGTTCATCATGACCGGCGCCATGGCCGCCGTCGGGCTGCTGGGCGTGATCGTGGCCGCGTGGCTGGTGGAGAAGACCGGACGCAAGTGGCTGCTGGCGGTCACCGCCGTGGTGTCCTCGTTCCTGATGGCCGTGCTCGCCGCAGTGCTGGACGTGCCGGCCGCCGTGCTGCCGCTGGTGCTGTCCTTCGGCTTCGTGGTCCAGGTGGCCATCCCCGTGCTGTACACCTACGTCTCGGAGCTCTACCCCACCGAGCTGCGCGGCTCCGGCTTCGGCTGGGCCTCGGCCGTGTCCCGGATCGCCGCCGGCGTGGGCCCGCTGCTTTTCGTCACGTGGCTGGTGCCGGCCCTGGGCCTGGTGTGGTCCTTCGTGGTGACCGGAGTGCTCGTGGTGGCGGCGGTGCTGCTGATGATGTCCATGGCCCCGGAGACCAGGGGCCGGGAGCTGGAGGTCACGGAGGCGTAGGGAGGGCCGGACTGCGCCCCCTGATGTCCCGGTGCCCCAGGTGCCTTCGGTGGAAGTAAACCGGCACATGCCCGAGCGTTACCCGGGCGTTCCCGAAACGCCACCTTGGAGGGTCACGGTGGAGGGGTCGGGCAACGGGTGTCCGGCAGCAGTGAAGCGGAGGAAGATCCATGGCAGTACAGAGGACCACGTCGCGCCGGGCAGGACGCGTGCAGCTCAGCGCCGGGACGCTGGCGATCATCGCGGCCGCCACCCTGGGCGCCGGCAGCGCCGGGGCCGCCCCGGCCGACCAGGCTGGTCAGTCCGCGACGGCGCAGAGCTGGGAGGACTCGGCCTTCCGCGGCCAGGTGGAGGTCGTCCGCGATGACCGGACCGACCGCGAGACCGTCTCCGGCACCGTGTTCGAGGACAAGGACCGGGACTCCACCCAGGACGCCGGCGAGCCCGGTGTGCCGGGCGTGGAGGTCTCCAACGGCCGCGAGGTCGTCACCACCGACGGCCAGGGCAACTACGAGCTGCCGGTCGAGGACAACATGACCGTGTTCGTCACCCAGCCGCGCGGCTACCAGGTCCCCGTGGACGAGGACAACGTCGCCCAGTTCTCCTACAACCACCTGCCGGAGGGCTCGCCCGAGCTCAAGTACGGTGGCATCGACCCGACCGGCGCCGTGCCGGCTGCGCTCAACTTCCCGCTGGCCAAGAGCAAGCTCACCCAGGACCCGGAACAGCACTGCGTCATCGGCGGTGACATCCAGACCTACACCGAGGAGCAGGTCGAGTACGCCCGTGCCGGGGTCTTCGCCGACCTGGCCGAGCGCACCGACTACACCGGCTGCGGCGCCCTGTTCATCGGTGACGTGGTGGGCGACGACCTCTCGCTGTACCCGAAGACCCGTGAGCTGGCCTCCATGCTCAACGGCCCGGCCCGTTTCCTGCCCGGCAACCACGACATGGACTTCGACGCGACCGAGCGCCAGCACTCCACGGACACCTTCCGGGCGAACCTGGGCCCGTCCTACTACTCCTACGACGCGGGCAAGGCCCACGTGGTCGCGCTGAGCACCGTGGACTTCCCCATGAAGGAGAACGCCCGCCCGGGTGACTACAACGGCAGCATCGACGAGCGCCAGATGGAGTGGCTGCGCAACGACATCGCCAACACCCCGGAGAACAAGGTCATCGTGCTCGCCGGTCACATCCCGCTGCTGGACTTCGCCGACGAGTCCAGCAAGAAGCACCAGATCGACCAGGTCAAGGAGATCTACGAGATCCTCGAGGGCCGCGAGGTCATCACCCTGGGCGGCCACACCCACTCCCTGGAGAACCTGCGGGCGGGTGACTCGATGAAGGGCTGGAAGGACCTGTTCGGCGTGGACGAACTGCCCTTCACCCACATCACCGCCGGCGCCATCTCCGGCGACTGGTACAACGGCCGCATGCTCGAGGGCGGATACCCCGAGGCCGTGCAGCGTGACGGGGCCATGCCGGGCGTCCTGACCCTGGACATCAAGAACACCGAGGTCACGGAGCGCTTCACCGTCCGCGGCGACGACGGCTCCGACCAGATGTCCCTGTCCGTGAACACCCCGCGCTACCGCGAGTGGTTCGAGCAGTACCAGGACGACCGCGGCGAGGCCCCGGCCTTCGAGAACCCGCTGCAGGTCTCCCAGGCCGACCTGGCGGACACCACGTGGCTGACCACCAACTTCTGGATGGGCTCCACCGGCTCCACGGTCGAGGTCTCGATCGACGGCGGTGAGGCCACCGCGGCCACCCGCACCCAGACGTTGCAGGGCGAGGCGTCCCTCGTGGGCGCCGAGTACTCCGACCCGGCCGCGGTGCAGCAGCAGCTCGTCCACGGAGGCTCCCTGGCGGACCGCTCCATGCACCTGTGGCAGCTCGAGCTGCCGGCCGACCTGGAGGTCGGTGAGCACACCGCCGAGGTGACCGCCACGGACGTGCACGGCCGCGAGTTCACCGAGGAGATCACCTTCGAGGTGACCGAGTAACAGTCCGGTCGCCGGGTCCGGTCCGCGCGCCAGCGTGGGGACCGGACCGGTGCCCGACGCCGGAGGGGCGCGGTGGCAGGTCGGCCTGCCACCGCGCCCCTCCCGTCTGAGTCCCCGCCCTCCTCGCGCGTCCGCTCCCGTCTGCGTCCGCGCCGGCCGTCGTCGGGAGTCTCCTGCACCACGCCGCGGGGAGCACCGCTTCCTTTCCTGGGCGCAACCTGTGGGTAGCCCGAGCGTCACCTTCGGACGCAAGGGTGGGTGGGCCGGGCAACGGGTGTCCGGAGCAGTGGAGCGGAGGAAGATCCATGACAGTACAGAGGACCACGGTGCGCCGGGCACGGCGCATTCAGCTCAGCGCGGCAACGCTGGCGATCATCGCGGCCGCCACCCTCGGCGCCGGCTGCGCCGGGGCCGCCCCGGCCGACCAGGCCACCGGGCAGGTCATCGGGCAGGCCGGCACGGCCGCCGCGGCGCAGAGCTGGGAGGACTCGGCCTTCCGGGGACAGGTCGAGGTCGTCCCAGCCCGGGAGGGTTCCAGCACCGAGGTGTTGAGGGGCGTCGTGTTCGAGGACAAGGACCGGGACTCCACCCAGGACGCCGGCGAACCCGGACGGCCGGGCGTGACCGTCTCCAACGGCCGCGAGGTCGTCACCACCGACGGGCAGGGCCGCTACGAGTTGCCCGCCTACGACAACATGACCGTGTTCGTCACCCAGCCGCGCGGCTACCAGGTCCCCGTGGACGAGGACAACGTCGCGCAGTTCTTCTACCACCACTCGCCGGAGGGCTCGCCCGAGCTCAAGTACGGCGGTCTCGAGCCGACCGGCGCGCTGCCCGAGGCCGTGAACTTCCCGCTGGCCAAGTCCGCGGACACCCAGTCACCGGAGCAGTCCTGCGTGATCGGCGCGGACGTCCAGACCTACAACCAGAAGGAGGTCGAGTTCGCCCGCGCCGGCGTCTTCTCCGACCTGGCCGCCCGCACGGACTACGCCGGCTGCGGCGCCCTGTTCGCCGGGGACGTGGTGGGCGATGACCTCTCCCTCTTCGAGCAGACCCGCGAGCTCACCGGCATGCTCAACGGCCCGGCCCGCTTCCTGCCGGGCAACCACGACCTGGACTTCGACGCCTGGGACGGCGAGCACGAGTTCGACACGTTCCGTGCCCAGCTCGGCCCGGAGTACTACTCCTACGACGCGGGCAAGGTCCACGTGGTGGCCCTGAGCAACATCCAGTACCCCACGACGACCCCGCCGAAGAAGAGCAACTACAGCTACGGCCTCGGCGAGCGCCAGCTGGAGTGGCTGCGCCAGGACATCGCCGCGGTGCCCGAGGACCGGGCGATCGTGGTGGCCTCGCACGCCCCGCTGACCGAGTTCTACTACTCGAACGGCTACACCCATGACCAGGTCCAGGAGATCTACGAGATCCTCGAGGGCCGGGAGGTCGTCGCGGTGTCCGGGCACACCCACATGTCCGAGAACCTACGTGCCGGGGACATGATGGCCGGTTGGACCGACACCTTCGGGGAGGAGGGCCTGCCGTTCACCCACCTGACCGCCCCGGCCGTCTCCGGCCAGTGGTACAACGGCCGTGTGCTCGAGGACGGGTACCCGACCGCCATCCAGCGTGACGGGACCCCTCCCGGCGTGCTGACCCTCGAGGCGAAGAACACCCAGATCCGCGAGCGCTTCACCGCCATCGGCGACGACGGCTCCGACCAGATGGCCCTCGGCATCAACTCCCCGTCCTACCGTTCCTGGTTCGACCAGTACAAGAACCAGCGCGGCAAGGCCCCGGCTCCGGAGAACCCGAATGCCGTCTCCCGCGACGAGCTGACCGGGACCTGGCTGACCACCAACTTCTGGATGGGCTCCACCGGCTCCACCGTCAAGGTCTCCATCGACGGCGGCAAGGCGACCGAGGCGGTCCGCACCCAGTCCATGACGGCGGACGACGTCCCCCAGGTCGGTGCCGAGTACACCGACCCGTCGGCCACCCTGGAACAGCTCGTCCACGGCGGCGGCCTCCATGACCGGACCTCGCACCTGTGGCGCCTGGAGCTGCCGGAGGACCTGGCCGTCGGGGAGCACACCGCCGAGGTGACCGCCACGGACGTGCACGGCCGCGAGTTCACCGAGGAGATCACCTTCGAGGTGACGGAGTGACGCTTCCGGGGTGACGACGGCCGGCCCGGCGGCCATCGGACCGAGGTCCCGGTGATCCAGACCCTCCCCCGTGGTATTCACGGCGGACCGTCCCGATCACCGGGACTTCTGCGTCCCCGACCGGCCCGGCTAGCGTGAGACCGCCCGACTCCCCCAGCCCCCTGAGGAGCGATCGATGACGGAGCGGATGATCCGGCCCGGCGACGCCGAACTCTGCACCGAGTCCTTCGGCGATCCGGAGGACCCTCCCCTGCTGCTCATCATGGGCCTGGGTGCCTCGATGCTCTGGTGGGACGAGGCCTTCTGCCGGCTGCTGGCCGACGCAGGACGCTTCGTGATCCGCTACGACCACCGGGACACCGGGCGTTCGGCGACCTCTCCGCCCGGCCGGCCCGGGTACAGCGGCCAGGACCTGGTCGACGACGCCGTTGGCGTGCTCGAGGCCTACGACCTCCCGGCCGCCCACGTGGTGGGCCTCTCCGCCGGAGGCGGACTGGGCCAGCTGCTCGCGCTCGACCACCCGGACCGGGTGCTCTCGCTGGTGCTCATCAGCACCAGTCCCGCCGAGCCAGCGGACCGCACGTTGCCGCCACCGACGCGCGCATTCCTGCAGTTCGCCACCTCCGTGGACGTCGACTGGTCCGACCCCGCCTCCGTGGCCGACTACCTCGTGGACTATGAGCGCGTGCTGGCCGGGACGGAGCGCCCGTTCGATGCGGCCGGGGTGAAGGGACTCGTGGCCCGTGACATCGCCCGGGCCAGGGACATCCGGTCGATCCAGAACCACGACCTGCTCGATGACGGGGGCCACCGCCGGCCACCGCTGTCCTCGATCACCGCCCCCACCCTGGTCATCCACGGCAGCGCCGACCCGCTCTTCCCGCCCGCCCACGGGATGGCGCTGGCCGAGGAGATCCCGGGCGCCCGCTTCCGGCAGCTCGACGGGGCCGGCCACGGGCTGCAGCGGGCGGACTGGCAGGACGTCGCCCGGATGATCCTCGAGCACACGCGGGGCGCGGCAACGGAGTGACCCCGCTGCCGCGCCCTCTACGCGCCCGCCCCTGCCGGGGACTCACACCATCGTGTTCACCAGTTGGCCGAGTCCCTCGATGGAGGTCGTGACCACGTCGCCGGGCTGCAGGGCCACGCCCTGCGGCTGGCCGATGCCAGCCGGGGTGCCGGTGAAGATGATGTCCCCTGGGTACAGCGTCACGATCCCGGACAGATAGGACAGCAACGGCCCCACGGGGAAGATCAGGTCCCGGGTGTTCCCTTCCTGGGGCACCCATTCCTCCAGGCCCCGATCGGCCGCCGTCGGGCCGGTGATGGCGCACCGCACCCCTAACGCCGCCGGATCCGTCAGCTCATCCGCCGTCACCACGGCCGGGCCGAAGGGCCCGAACCCGGGGTACGACTTGCCCAGGCTGAACTGCGGGGCCGGGGGCCGCTGCTGCACGGCGCGTTCGGAGAAGTCCTGGCCCACTGCATAGCCGGCCACCCCCGCGAGCGCGGTCGCCTCGTCCGCGTGGCCCAGTTCCCGGCCCACGACGACGACCAGTTCGGCCTCGTAGTCCATCGTGGCCCCCGGGACGGTCACGTCGGTGACAGGGCCGCTGAGGGAAGAGTGGAACTTGGTGAACACCACGGGGTAGTCCGGGAAGCCCAGGTTGGCCTCCTTGGCGTGGTCCCGGTAGTTCAGCCCGATGGCGAAGACCTGGCGCGGGTGCGGAACTGGGGCTTCGAGGTCTTCCTCGGCGTAGGGCTCGGCTGCGGAGTAATCCGCGTCAGCGGCCCACTCGACGAAGGCGGACCAGTCGTCGAAGGCGGCCATCGGATCGGCAGGGAACCGGCCGCCCGAGGCTCGTTCCACGTCCAGGGCGGTGCCGTCACGCAGCAGCACGGCTCGTCCTCGGAGGTTGGCTAGTCTCATGTCGTCTCTTCCTGTTCAGTACGTGGGTGGGATGTCGGCGGGCTCAGCGGTTCGGCAGGGTGCCGCTGGACCCCTCCAGGACCCCCTCGGTCAGCTCGGGTTGCTCCTGGAGGCGTGCCGGCCAGACATCGGGCAGGTTCACGGTGTTCTCCTCCGCGGGCAGGTACTCACGGGCGTAGGTGCGCTTCTGGATCTCGTCCACGCTCAGGCCCTGCGCGCGTGCCTCGACCAACAGGTCCGGGTCGAACTGGGCGCCGAGCTGGTCTGCCGCGAACTCCTGGGAGGCCCACATCCATTCCTTGGACTTCAGCCAGTCGCCCCATACGTCCACCTGGATCTCGACGCCGTTGCCGTCCGGGTCCACGTAGTACATGGACATGGTCATGCCGTGGTGCAGGTTCAGGGCCGGGACGATGCCCTCGCCCCGCAGCCGGACGTAGTTGTCCAGCCACTGGTCGAAGTCGGCGTACTCGAAGGCGGTGTGGTGCAGGCCGGCCGTGTGCGGCTTGTCCACGGGGACCTTGGTGCCGGGCAGACGCAGCAGCGCGATGCGGTGGTTCGCCGCGTCGTTCGTCAGCCAGGCGGCGCCTTCGGAGTAGAAGACCGGCTGCAGGCCGGCCACGAGTTCGTACCAGCGCACCATGGCGTCCACATCCAGGGTCATGAACGTGGCGTGGTGCAGCTGCGGAGGGTTGATGGGCCGGGGGCGGCGGGTGGACGCGTACGTGCTCTTCTCGGTCATGACGTGCTCTCCTGGGGTGTGTGCTTGGGAAGGATGGGTCGTCGGTGGGACGGGTCAGCCGGCGTCCAGTGCGGGAACCCGGTCGGTTGAATCCATGGGCGCCCAGTTCCGGCCCGTCTCGGCAGTCGTGGCGGGGGCGTCGTCGCCGGTGGCCAGGATGGTGTCGAACGCCGCGGCGAGGGCCCGCTCGGGGTCCTGCACCGCGTCCAGGGAGCGGTAGGCCACGTACCGGTCGGGCCGGACGACGACGACGCCGCCGCGGTTGATGCCGCGATGCTTGGTCCACGCCATGCGCACGTCCACGTAGTCACTGCCCTCCAGGCCCACGGTGTGCGCCTTGACGGGCAGGCCACGGTCCTCGGCGAGCTTTCGTGCGGCGTCTACCCAGTCCTGGCCGTCCTCACCGGCCAGAACCAGGAAGTGACCACCCGAGACCAGGTCGCCGAGGGCCACCCGTTCGTTCTCCCGCTCCACGAAGGCATGGGGCAGCGGATGCCCCGGCTTGGTCGAGGGTTCGTAGAGGCGTACCGGGTCCAGGGGCACATAGGCCGGGGACCCGTCGTCGACGACGGCGGTGGAGTCATAGCGATAGCCGAATTCCACGTTGTGATGGCGGAACTCCATGGTCTGGGTACCGACGGCCTTGTTCAGTGCATGCCGCTTCTCGGCCGCACCCGGCAGGGAGTCGTCCCAGAGAGGCATGACCTCGGCCCAGTTCTGCTCCGGGGTGTTCTCCGGGGACAGGTTCAGCGCCTTGTCGATGGTGAAGTGGTTCATGGCCGAGGCCACGGCGGTATCCACGTTGTCCTGGTCCACCGGCTGGCGCTCGGCCTCGTAGGTGTCCAGCAGCGCGTCGCCAGCCTTGCCCTGCAGGACGAGGGCGAGCTTCCAGGCCAGGTTGTAGCCGTCGTGGATGGCGGAGTTCAGGCCCAGCCCACCGGTGGGTGGGTGCCGGTGCGCCGCGTCGCCGATGAAGAACACGTTGCCAACCCGGAACTTCTCGGCCACCACGCCCTCCATGACCCAGGGCGAGACCTTGTGCACGGTCAATAGGGAGCGGTCCACGCCCAGGACGTTGCTGAGCCGGTCGATGACCTTCTCGTCCTGGAGGGCGTCCGGGTCGTGGGTGGCGTAGTCCAGGTGCACCACCCACTCCTCGGACTTCGGCCCCCAGTGTTCCGGCCCCATGGCCACCAACACGCCGGAGGACCAGGACCCGCCGAACTCCGGGTTGACCAGCCAGCGGATCAACACGTCGTCGTCCGTGGCCCACTCGGTCAGGTCGGCGGAGAAGTGGACGGAGACCATCATCATCAAATCCGTCGGGCCGGTCATGCCGACCCCCAGGGCCGGGCCGACCGTGCGGCCGCGGTCCGCGGCGATCACGTACTGGGCCCGCACCGTGTACTGCTGCCGGGAGTCCTTGTCGAGGACGGTGGCGAGGGCACTGCCGTCCTCCTGCATCTCGATCCCGACGACCTCGTTGTTGAAGCGGATGCCCCGGGGATCCGCGTGGATCTTGCGGGCATGCTCGAGCATCACCGGCTCCAGGCGGATCTGGGGCAGGTTGCAGGTGCGGCAGGGGCTGGCGGCGATGTAGTCGGGATCGGTGTAGCCGCCACCCCAGACCTCGAGATGGCCCAGCCGCCGGCCGTTGTACTCATGGTCGCCCGCCAGGCCGGCGTACCAACCGGTGGCCTTCATGTTCTCCGCAGGAGTGCTGCGCTTGTACACTTCCGGGGCCACGCCCACCTCGGTGAAGATCTCCATGGTGCGCTGGTTCAGCACATGCGCCTTGGGCAGCTTCGAGGTGTACGGGAGGGAGCTCACCAGCAGGTGCTCCACTCCGAGCCTGGAGAGATTCATGGACGCGGCCAGTCCCGCGCCTCCCCCGCCGATGATCAACACGGGAACATGGGTATCCGACATGGGTGCCTCCTAGAGCCGGCCGACCAGTACGAGCGGCCTCAGCGTGGCCGTGAATCTCGTGGTCGACGAGTGGGCGTCTATGTGACGCTGCTCACAGACCTTACGCACGCAATCTCGTCATGGCAAGAGAAAAAAGATATTCCACCCAGAAGCCGAGATAATCGCCTCATCGGCCTACACTGGGGCCATGACCGTGAGCCCCGTGAAGAAGACGCTGTCCGTGGAGGTCTATGACCGCCTCCGCACGGAACTGCTCCGCGGGGACTTCGCGCCGGGCGCCAAGCTCCTGATCGGGGAGATCGCCAGCCGCTTCGGCGTTAGCGCCTCTGTCCTGCGCGAGGCCATGGCACGGCTGGCCCAGCAGGGGTTGCTGCGCGCAAACCCGCAGCGGGGGTTCTCCGTCCCGGAGCTGAGCGTGGAAGTCCTCGAGGACCTGTCACTGGCCCGGCGGCTCATCGAGACCACCGCCCTGCGCGAGTCCATCAAAGATGGTGACCTGGCTTGGGAATCGACCGTCATGGCCGCCCACCACCGGCTCCATCACACCCAGTCCACCGACTCACACGGCCACCTGACCGAAGCGTGGGACCGGGCCCACCGGGAGTTCCACCACGTGCTGCTGGCCGGTGGCCGAAGCCGCACTCTCACCGAGGTGGCCACCGGATTGCGGGACCGCACCGAGCTGTTCGTGCACTGGTCACGGGAGCTGACCCACGACGACACGCGAGATGTCCCGGCAGAGCACCAGAGGATCGCGGACCTCGCCCTCGCCCGGGACGCCGACGGCGCAGCACAGGCCCTTGACGAGCACATCCAGCGCTCGGTCACCGCCCTGGTGGAGCACCTCGAGACCACCCGGAGGTAGTCACCACCCCGGCCATCCGGACCGCGTCACGGCTTGACGCGCCCCGGCCATGACGGACGAGCCGGCGCAGGGGCTGTTCTCCCGGCCTACTGACGTGTCGCCCCGCCGGGCGCGCAGCAGCGTCCTGGTCCCTGCAGGAACTCCCGGAACGTCATCGGCACCACCCCGGTGACCGCCTCGATGTCCCGGCTGACCACGTCCAGTTCACCAGCGGCGATCGCGGTGTAGGTGGACACCCAGGCGTCGGCCTGCCACGCCGGTGGATTCCACGCCTTCCGGGACTGGTACGCCTCCTCCACCGTCTCGTCGTGGAACCGCACCCCGGTCCCCTCGACCTCGGAGATGATCCGCGCGACCTCCTCGAAGCTCAGGGCTTCCGGCCCCGTGAGGCGGTACGCCCGCCCGGCGTGCGGGGCAGGGTCCCGCAGGATGGTCGCGGCGGTGCGGGCGACGTCGTCGTGGGCCACGAAGGCGCACCGGCCCTGCCCGGCCGGGCCGCGGATGACCCCGTCCTCACCCACCACCGCGCGGGCCAGGTCCATGTAGAAGCTGTCCTGCAGGAAGGTGTAGTCCATGCCCGAGGCGGCCAGGTCCACCTCGGTGGCCGCGTGCGTCCGGGCCAGGGTGAACGTCGCCTCGGGGCTCGCCCCCAGGAAGGACGTGTAGACCACGTGCCCCACTCCGGCCCGCGCCGCCGCCGCGACGAAGGCCTCGTGCTCCGCCTGGCGGTCCTCGGACTCGGAGGCGGAGACCATGAACAGCACGTCCACGCCGGCCAGGGCCTCCGTCACGGCGTCGGAGTCCGCGTACGGGGCCGCGTGCACGGTGGCGTCCGGCAGTTCCGGCGCCCGGGCCGGGTCCCGCACCAGCAGCCGCAGTGGGGTCCCGACGTCGGCCAGCAGCCGGGCGACGCGGCCGCCGAGCCGGCCGGTGGCGCCGGTGACGGCGACGGGCGTGGTACTGGGCTCTGACATGGCAGCCTCCGGGCTAGAGTCGCCGCATGGGCAGGGCGAGATCGGGTTTCCAGTGGTATGCCGACGGTACACGGCTGGTGTTCGCCCTGCCCGGTTCCGTTCCCGGCAGTACGGCGCGGATCCCGTGGGGCCTGGTGTTCCTCGGCGCCGCGCTCTGCCTGCTCGGTGGCTGGATGGCGTTCGGCGTCGGCCAGGACATCCTGACCGGTACCTCGCAGGGCGGCACGGGCCGCGCCTCCCGGGTTCCGCAGTCGATCCTGTTCCTCACCGCCCTGGTGCTCATCCTCTCCCCCGCCGGGATCCTGTGGCAGGAACGCCGGTCCATCCGGAGGGCGACACCCCAGTACGTCGTGGAGACCGACCACCTGACAGTGGACACCTACGAGGGCCGGTACCGGATCCCCTGGGCCGACATCCTCGGTATCGAGGTCGACCCGGGCACGAAGGAATTGTTCTCCTCGGCGGTGACCCTCCAGCTGGCGCGATCGCCCGGGACCTACCTGGAGTACGCAGTGAGCTGGTCACAGGAGCCCGGGACCTCGCTGCGGTTCTCCCGGCAGGCCCGGATCCTGCTCGACGGGGTCGGCACCCTCCGGCACTATGCATCACACCCGGAGGATCGCGCGGAGATCGGTGCGGATGTCTCCGCGGAACGCGCCAATGCCCTGGTGGGCCAGACGGTGTAGGACCATGGACGCCATGGACACCCGGGAGGAACGCCTCAGCATCCCCGTCGGCGAGGGCACCGTCACCGCCGCCCATGCCCGCACCGCGCACACGACCGGCCGGCCCGGAACGCCGCCGACCGTGGTGCTCGCGCACGGCGCCGGGGCGGGCATGGACCACCCGTTCCTCACGGGATTCACCGGCGCCCTCACCGACGCCGGCACGGCCACGTGGCGCTTCAACTTCCCCTACGCGGAGGCCGGGAAGAAGTTCCCCGACCGCGCACCGGTGGCCATCGCCACGTGGCGGGCGGTGATGGAGGCGGCCCGCGAGCGCGCCGGCGGCGGGCCGGTCTGGGCGGCGGGCAAGTCCTTCGGCGGCCGGATGGCCTCGATGGCGGTGGCGGAGGGCATGGCGGCCGCCGGGCTGGTCTTCCTCGGCTACCCGCTGCACCCGCCGGCCAGGCCGGAGAAGCTGCGTGACGAACACCTCTACGGGCTGGAGCTGCCCATGCTCTTCCTCCAGGGCACCCGTGACCCGTTCGCCCTGCCCGGCGAGCTGGAGCCGGTGGCCAGGCGCATCGGCACCAACGCCGTCGTGCACCGCGTGGCGGAGGCCGACCACTCCTTCAAGGTGCCGCGGGAGCGCCGTGGCCAGGAGCAGACCGGCGCCGACCTGGCCGTTCCGGTGCTGGAGTTCATCACCCGCCACTCGTAGTCCGGCCCATCCCCAGGACGGGCCGGCGGTTCCCGGGACGTGCGGTGTCCCCGGCACGCCTACCGTCGTCGCGGCAGCCGCATCAACGCCTCGAGCGGACCCACCCGGAACCGGCGGGTCCACAGCCAGGCGAAGAGCAGGGACGCCAGGCACAGCACGGTGGTGACCGTGAGGCCGCCGGCCAGCGAGTCCGGTCCCGGCCGGACCACGGCGGCCAGGACGAGCAGGTGGCCCACGTAGACGGTCAGGGAGAGCCGGCCCATGGCAGCCAGCGCCGGAGCCCGGCGGGCCAGGAAGCGCTCCGCCAGCAGGCACGCGCCGAGCATGAACAGGGCGGCGCCGGTGCTCGAGATGAGCCACAGCGGCATCTGGGAGTGGCCGGTGACG
Source organism: Micrococcus sp. (assembly GCA_029961105.1). GTDB lineage: Bacteria > Actinomycetota > Actinomycetes > Actinomycetales > Micrococcaceae > Citricoccus. The sequence continues at coordinate 63,795 of JASBVO010000014.1, forward strand.
GACACCAGCCGGTCCCAGTCAACCGTCCGCCCAGGCTCCCCCACCAGCAGGACCAGCAGGCGGGAGAGGGCGTAGGCCCCGACGGCGGCTGCGGCCCCGCCCACGAGGAGGACCCGTTGCAGGCCCCTGTCGCGCAGGTCGAGCCGGCCGAGAGCCATCCCGAGCAGGAACGGCGCCACCCAGACGACCGCCGGATAGGACCCGGCGAACAGAATGTCGTCCAGGATCTCCAGCGGAGGGTCGGCGAGCGTGGGCTCCTTGATCGCGAACGCGTCGGTGCCACGGCGCACGGCCAGCCAGATGAGCGGACCCACCAGCACGAAGGCCGCCGACAGGACCGTCAGCAGCCAGGTGGGCGCCCGGAGCAACGGCAGGCACACGATGAACAGCAGCCCGTAGAGCGGCAGGATGACGCTCGCCTCGTGCCCGGCCATCTGCAGGGCCAGCCCGCCCACGAGCAGCAGCGCCGCCCGCCAGAGCACGGTCTGCCAGGGCAGGTGGCCCGCGCCCGGCCCCCGGGCGGAGCGGGTGAGGATGGACATGCCCACACCGGCCAGGAGCATGAACAGCACCGAGGACCGGCCCAGGGGGGCGTCGTAGAGCGTACCGAGCGGCCCGGCCTCGCCCCGGGGGCCGACGTTGACCGCGATCATCCCGATGATCGCCAGCGCCCGCGCGGCATCCAGGCCGACCACGCGGCCGGCGTGACGGGCGGCCTCTCCAGCGTCACCCGGGGAACGCTGGACGGGCCGGTCGTCGCCGGGCTGCTGGAAGGACGGGGGGACGGTGCCCATGGTGGTCATCCTTCACCCATCGGCGCCGCGGCGTCAGCGATGGCCACGTCGGCCTCCCGGCGGCTGTCGGTGGCCCCGGTGATCTCGCCGCTTGCGTAGTCGATCTCCAGGGCCTGGACCGAGCCGAAGATCGCCTGCTCACGTTCAGTGCGCTGGAGCGTCCAGTCCCGCTGGTCGATGAGCCGGGCCAGTTCCCCGGACGGCTCCTGCTCCACGGCCAGCACGCCGTCCTCAAGGTGGTACCGCGGCGCGTCGACGGCCTCCTGCAGGGAAGCGTCCTGCAGTGCCCAGGTGACGAGGACCCCGGAGAGGATGTTGGGGATCTGGTGCCCTCCCGGGCTGCCGAGCCCGAGCACGGGGCGGCCCTGGTCATCGAGCACCAGGCTCGGGGCGGACCAGCTCACGGACTTGCGGCCCGGCTCGGGCCGGTTCGCCGCGGATGCCTCGCTCTCGAAGCGCGAGAGCTGGTTGTTGAGGAAGAACCCGCCCACGTAGGCGGACTCGCTGCCGCCCCAGAAGCTCGTCAGGGTGTTGGTCATGGACACGGTGAACCCGGACCGGTCCACGACCGTCAGGTGGGTCGTGTTGCCCGCCGTCACCGGGCCGGCCGCCGTCACGGCTCCCGCCGGCGCCCCGGCAGCCCCGGTGCCGCGCGGATCGTCGGGGGCCGCGCCGCCGTCGTGCCCGGACGTCCCGACGCCGGCCCCGCCGGCCAGCAGGCGCACGCGGTCGGCGATGCCCGCGTTGCGGGCCGGATCGGTGAGCTGGTCGACCGGCACGTCGACGAAGTCGGGATCCCCGAGGAAGTGGGTGACCGACCCCTCGGCAGCGATCCACGCCTCGGAGAGCCGGTCCACGTAGCCCGCCGTCCCGGGCTCGTGCTCGCCGATCCCCAGGGCCTCGGCGACCTGGAGCTGCTGGATGAGGGCGGCACCGGGCAAGGGCGGGGCGGCCGAGAGGACCTCGTAGTCACCGAACTCCCCGCCCACCGGGTCGACCTGCTCGGGCTCGTAGGCCGCGAGGGACGCGCGGTCCAGCCCGTCGACCTCGCCGAGCTGGTCCGCGATGCTCCCGGTGTAGAACGCCTCGGGTCCCTGCTCGGCGATCGTGGTCAGGGTCCGGGCCAGGTCCTCCTGCACCAGCGTCTGCCCCGCGGCGAGCGGCTCGCCGGAGGCGGAGTGATAGTGCGCCAGCCCCTCGATGGAGGCCGGGCCGAAGTCCGCCCGCATCCGCTGGGCCAGGAAGTCGGAGACGGGAAAGCCCTCCCGGGCCAGGCCGATCGCCGGCTGCAGCAACTGCTCCCAGTCCAGGGCCCCGTGCTCGGCATGGATCTGCCCGAGCCCCGCCACGAGCCCCGGGACGCCGGTGCCGGAGGCCGGGATCCGTCCGTCCTGGGCCACCACCTCGCGGTAGTCATAGCCGGTGGCTTCCTCGCCCGGGGCCGCCAGGAGGGCCGACCCGCCCCCGCCGATGCCCGATGCATAGGGTTCCACCACGGCCACCGCGAAGGCCGTGGCCACCGCGGCATCGGCGGCGTTGCCGCCCTCGTTGAGGACCTTCATCCCCGCGTCGACGGCTGCCGGGTGGGCGGCGCTGACGGCGTGCTGGTCCAGTGACGGCGCCCCGGCCGTCGGCGTACCGCCCTGGTCCACGCCCACGGACGGGCTGGGAGCCGGGCTCCGGGCGGCGGATGTGGATGCAGCCGGGGACGACGCACCGGGAGCCGGCCCGGGGGCGGGCGCCTGGCAGGCGGTGAGGGCCAGCAGGGCGGTCAGCAGCGGCACGGCCCCGAGGACCGGTCGGTTCTTCATGGGGCTCCTTCACGTCCGGCAGACCCCGCCGAAGGTAACGGTTCAATCACGGCGCAGGGCTCCCATGACTATCCCACACCGCCCGTGTCGTCCGCAGGGCACGGAAGCGGCGGGTCCTGCATCCGAGCGCAGCAGGCGCGGACGGCCGGGCCAGGGATGCGCCCGCAGAGTTCTCTGCGACTGCGCACAGTATGTGCCAAGGTTGGGGCCGTACCGTCGAAGACGTCACAAGGTGCGAGTGATGATGACAGAAGGCCCCGGCATTCCCCTCCGCCGGGGCCTTCGCCTTGCCCGGTGCACCGCTTACGCTGAGTCCATGACCGGCACCGACTCCACCTCCGCCCCGGATCCCGCCGGCTCCGGTCCCACGGGCCCCGGTGCCGAGCCGTCCGCCCCGTCAGCCACCCCGTCCGGCTCGGCCGCCGCACCTACCGGCTCTGCCGCCGTCGACGCCTACATCGCCGGTTTCCCGGACGTGGCCCGCGCCCTGCTGACGGAACTGCGGGAGCTGGCCCGGGCCACCGTGCCGGAGGCCACGGAGACGCTGAAGTGGAACGCCTCGGCCTACGTCCACCCGCGGGGCACCATCCTGTTCCAGCTCTCCGGGCACCAGGCGCACGCCAGCATGGTCTTCACGCCCAGCGTCCGCGAGGCCTTCGAGGACGAGCTGGTCAACTTCGAGACGGGCAAGGGCTCGGTGAAGCTGTTCTACGGCCAGCCGGCGCCGCACGATGTGCTGGAACGGATGATGCTGGCGCGGCTGCGCGAGTACGAGGACGAGGGCGTCACCTGGATGTAGCCAGGCGTCCCCCTCCCGGCGCCTGCGGTCCTAGACTGCCTCCATGCCTGACACCCCTGACCTTCCGGACCCCGGCGTACCCACGGCCGTCGTCTTCATCGACCTGCAGGAGGGCTTCTTCGAATTCCCCGACCTGCACGACAACCGGGCCCTGATGGTCGAGGAGTCGAACTGGCTGGCGGCCCAGGCCCACGCCGGCGGCCACCCGGTGTTCGTGGTGAGCACGGTCCACCAGGAGGACAGGTCCACCTGGACGCTGAAGATGCTCGAGGACGACCAGGGCTTCAACTTCGAGGGGACGCGCCAGGCCGGGCTGCTCGACGGCCTGGACCTGGAGCCGGCCCGCCACCTGGCCAAGACCCGGGACAGCGCCTTCTTCGGCACCGACCTGCTCGACCAGCTGCGCGACGTCGGCGCCCGTCGGCTCGTGCTGGCCGGCGTCACCGCCGAGTCCTGCGTCTCGGCCACGGGCCGGGACGCCTTCGCCCACGACTTCGAGGTCGTCTACGCGCGGCAGGCCATCGCGTCCTCCGACTCGGACCGGGGCTGGACGGACCTGGAGAACGTCAGCGCGGACTTCCGCCAGACGATCCTGAACCGCCCGGAGGTTCAGCGGTTGCTGACCGCGAAGTAGTCCTCGGGGCGCTTCCCGGCGGCGAGCTCCCCGAGCACGGTGAGCAGCAGGTGCCGTTCCTGGACCTTGATCCGCTCGTGCAGGACCTCCTCGGTATCCGTGTCCAGCACCGGCACCGCGGCCTGGGCCAGGATCGGGCCGGTGTCCACGCCGGCGTCGGCGATGTGCACGGTGCACCCGGTCACCTTGACCCCGTACCGGAGCGCGTCCCGCACCCCGTGGGCACCCGGGAAGGCAGGCAGCAGGGCCGGGTGGGTGTTGAGGTACCGGCCGCCGAAGGCCTCCAGGAACTCCTCGCCCACGATCCGCATGAAACCGGAGGAGAGCACGAAGTCCGGTGCGTACGAGGCCGTCTTGGCGGTCAGCGCGTGGTTCCAGGCGCCCCGGTCGGCGAACTGCGCGAAGTCCACCACGAACGTCTCGATGCCCGCGGCCGCGGCGCGGGCCAGCCCGCCGGCGTCGGGGCGGTCCGCCCCCACCGCGGCGATCTCCACGTCCAGCCGGCCGGCCGCGACGGCGTCGATCACCGACTGCAGGTTGGTGCCGGAACCGGAGACCAAGGCCACGATGCGCATGGTCTCCATCGTAGGTCCACGTAGGGTGAACCCATGATCTCCTACAGATCAGTCACCAAGCGCTTCGCCGACGGCACCGTCGCGGTCCGGGACTTCAGCCTCGAGGTCCCCCGCGGCTCCCTGACCGTCCTGGCGGGGTCCTCCGGCTGCGGCAAGACGACCCTGATGCGGATGGTGAACCGGATGGTGGACCCCACCTCCGGGCAGGTGCTCGTGGACGGCGAGGACGTGGCGGGCCGGAACCCGGTGGCCCTGCGCCGGCGCATCGGGTACGTGATGCAGAACTCGGGGCTGCTGCCGCACCGCACGGTCGCCCAGAACATCGCCACCGTCCCACGGCTCAACGGCATGGACCGCCGGGCGGCCCGGCGGCGCACCGGGGAGATGATGGACCTCGTGGGCCTGGACGCGCAGCTGGCCGACCGTTACCCGGCCCAGCTCTCCGGCGGCCAGCAGCAGCGCGTGGGCGTGGCCCGCGGACTGGCGGCCGATCCGGACATCCTACTGATGGACGAGCCCTTCGGCGCCGTCGACCCGCTCGTGCGCTCGGAGCTGCAGCGCCAGCTGCGCCAGCTGCACGGCCAGATCGGCACCACCATCCTGTTCGTCACCCACGACATGGACGAGGCCCTGGCCCTCGGTGACCAGATCGTCCTGCTGCGCACCGGGGCGCAGGTGGACCAGCAGGGCACCCCGCGGCAGTTCGTCGCCGAGCCCGCGAACGACTTCGTGCGCACCTTCCTCGGCCTGGACCGCGGCCAGCGCACTTTGCACCGCGAGCGCGCCGCGGACGGCTCGGTCGTGGTGGTGGACGCCCACGGCCGGCCTGCCGGAGTGCTCGCGGAGCCCGGAGACCAGCCGGAGGACCAGCCCGACGCCGGCCCGCACCCGGGTGCCACGGCCGAGGCCGGGCCCCGGCCCGGAAGCCAGGACGCGCCCACCGCATGAACTGGGTCCTGGACAACCTCCCACTGATCGCGGACCGGACGTGGGCGCACCTGGCCACGTCGCTGCCCGCCATCCTGGCCGCCCTGCTGGTCTCCGTCCCGCTGGGCTGGCTGGCCCACCGCTACCGGGCCCTCAACGGCCCCGTCCTCACCGGTGCCGGCCTGATGTACGCCATCCCCTCCCTGCCGCTGTTCATCGTGCTGCCGGTGCTGATCGGCACCGGCGTGCGGGACGCGGTCAACGTGATGGTGGCCCTGACCCTGTATGGGGTGGCCCTGCTGGTGCGCAGCGTCGCCGACGGGCTGGACGGGGTGCCACCGGAGGCCCGCAGCGCCGCCGTGGCCCTGGGCTACCCGCCGCTGCGCCGGTTCCTCACCGTGGACCTGCCGTTGGCCGGGCCGGTGATCCTGTCCGGGCTGCGGGTGGTGGCCGTCTCCACGGTGTCCCTGTGCACGGTGGGTGCGGTCCTGGGCATCCCCTCGCTCGGGCTGCTCTTCACGGACGGGTTCCAGCGCGGCATCATGGCCGAGATCCTCACCGGGATTCTCCTGACCGCGGTGCTCGCCCTGGTGCTGGACCGGTTGCTCGTGGCGCTGGGCCGGCTGGCCATGCCCTGGACGCGGAAGGCCGCCGGGGTGGACGCATGAACCGTCAGGCGCACATGGACCGGGAGGCGCGTGCATGAACCAGTTGTGGGAGGCCGTGCTCTGGTGCCTGGATCCGGGCCGCTGGACCGGTCCGTCCGGGATCGCGGCCCGGTCGCTCGAGCACCTCGGGTACACGCTGCTGGCGGTGCTGATCGCCGCCGCCGTCGCCGTGCCGATCGGCTGGTGGGTGGGCCACACGGGGAAGGGGCGCGGAGCCGCCGTCGCCGTCTCCGGGGCCGCCCGGGCGCTGCCGACCCTGGGGGTGCTCACCCTGGCCGGGCTGCTGCTGGGCATCGGGCTGGTGGCGCCGATGACCGCCTTCGTCATCCTGGCCATCCCGTCCATCCTGGCCGCCGCCTACGCCGGTTTCGAGGCCGTGGACCGCCGCGTCATCGATGCCGCCCGGGCCCAGGGCTACACCGGCGCCCAGGTGCTGTGGTGGATCGAGGTGCCGCTGGGGCTGCCGGTGCTGGTCGGCGGCCTGCGCTCCGCCGCGCTGCAGGTGGTGGCCACCGCCACCCTGGCCGCCTACGTCGGCGCCGGGGGGCTGGGCCGCTACCTGTTCCTGGGCCTGAAGACGCAGGACTACGCCATGATGCTCGGCTCGTCCCTGCTCGTCGTCACCCTCGCCCTCGTGCTGGACGGGGTGTTCGCCCTGGCCGGCCGGGCCGCTGTGCCTCGCGGGGTGACGGTGGCGCGCCGCGGGGTCACCGCGTAGGTTTCAGAGCAGCGCCCGCCACCGAAAGAGGACCTCCCATGAAGCACCCCACCCGCCGTTCTGCCCTGGCCCTGGCCGCCGTCGCCGCCCTGGCACTGACCGGCTGCGGCAGTTCCGACCCGCTCGGTGGCGGGGACACGGCATCCGGCTCGCCCGCCGGAACCGGCGGCACGGGTGGCACAGCGCGTGCGGACACCCTGGTCATCGGATCGCAGCAGTACTACTCGAACGAGATCATCGCCGAGCTCTACGCCCAGGCCCTGGAGGCCGAGGGGTACACGGTGCAGCGTGAGTACCAGATCGGCCAGCGCGAGGTGTACCTGCCGGAGGTCGAGTCCGGGGCCATCGACGTCATGCCCGAATACTCCGGGAACCTGCTGCAGTACTACGACGCCGAGGCCACCGCCACCTCCCCGGAGGACATCCACGCCGCGCTGGCCCAGGCCCTGCCGGAGGGGCTGCGCCCACTGGAGCCGGCCGAGGCCACGGACCAGGACTCCTACAACGTCACCCGCCAGTTCGCCGAGAAGCACTCCTTGACCTCCCTGGCGGACCTGCGGAACGTTGACGAGCCGCTGAAGGTGGCCGCCAACTCCGAATTCGAGACCCGCCCCTACGGTCCCGAGGGACTCAAGAAGGCGTACGGAGTGGACGTCACCGTGGTGCCCGTGGAGGACTCCGGTGGCCCGCTGACCGTCAAGGCGCTGGTGGACGGCGACGTCCAGCTGGCCGACATCTACTCGGCCGACCCCTCGATCGAGTCCGAGGACCTGGTGACCCTCGAGGACCCGGAGAACCTGATCCTGCCGCAGAACGTCACCCCGATCGTCTCAGATGCCGTGGACGAGGAGGCCGCCGCCGTCATCGACGAGGTCAATGCGAAGCTCACCGCGGAGGAGTTGATCGGCCTCAACCGTCAGTCCGTCGAGGAGCAGGCCTCCAGCGCGGACATCGCGGAGGAATGGCTGGCCGGCCAGGGACTGGCCTGACACCCCAGTAGGCTGGAGCGGTGAGCCAGACCGCCCCCGGAACATCGACCGACCACCGGCTGGCCCGGTACCACTCCCTGCGGGACGCGCTGGTCTGGCTGGCCGGGATGCTGCTGCTGACCTACCTGGCCTCCGTACTGCCCCTGCCGTGGAAGGTCGTGTCCCTGGCCTTCGCCGCCGCCGGGATCGCCTTCGGCATCCTGGCGCTCGTCCGCACCGCCCGGCTCCCCGCACCGTGGTTGCTGCGCGTGGGCGCGGTGGCCGGCATGGCCGGCTGCGCCCTCTTCGGATTCGTGGCCGCCTCCCAGATCGTGTTCTGGGAGGCGACCACCGCGTTCGAGGACTGCACCGCCGGGGCGATCACCGAGCGCGCGCTGGAGCGGTGCAGCCAGGAGTACACCGAGCACCTGGCCCGATTCACCGTTCCGGCCGACGCGCGCTGACCGGCGACCGCTGCCGGGCCCGGCGCGGACACGACGGGGCCGACGCCTCGCGGGCGCCGGCACCGTCGCAGTCGGGAGGGGGTAGCGGTCAGTCCAGTGAGAGCGCCTCCACCAGGTCGCCGACCCGCTCGTCCGGCCAGTTCCGGGCGATGTCGGCCTGGCTCACGATGCCGACCAGGTCGTGGCCGTCGATGACCGGAAGACGTCGCACCTGGTGTTCCTTCATGGTCCTGACGGCCTCCTCGATGCTGTCATCGGCCCCGATGGTCACCGGCTTGCCCTCGCCCAATTCGCCGGCCTTCGTCTGGCGCGGGTCGCCGCCTTCGGCCAGGCACTTCACCACGATGTCTCGGTCGGTCAGTACGCCCTTGAGCCGGTTGTCCTCGCCGCAGATGGGCAGCTGGCCGACGTCCAGTTGCTTCATCTTGCGGGCGGCTTCCTCCAGGGTCTCGTTCTCGCCGATGCACTCGGCTCCGGCGGTCATCACATCACGTGCGGTCTTCATGGTTCTCCTTTCCCGAGATTCTCTTCCCGCGGTCCTCTCCGGGACGCCGGTCAGGGCCGGCTCATGGTGGATGGATAGTCGTCCGCCCGGTGCCTGCGCGGCAGGAAGGACAGGGCGACCATGGTGATGCCCAGCGCGAGGTGCAGCCAGTTGTCGGCATTGTTCAGCGGCACGAAATTCGCCGGCGAATCGTGGCCGATGAACAGGCCGTAGAGCCACAACACGAGGTACACGATGCCGCCCCACAGCAGGTAGTGCCGCGCGGAGGTGCCCGTCCGGGACAGGGCCACGCCCGCGATGCCGTAGAGCAGGTGCACGATGTTGTGGAGGATCGAGACCTGGAAGATGCCCAGCAGCATGGCCTCGGATTGGTGTCCTGCGAACTGCAGGGTGCCGTAGCCGGTGGTGATCCCCGGGATGAATCCGGCGATGCCCACCAGCAGGAAGACGATTCCGTAGAGCAAGGCCACGACCTGGACCGGACTCCGGGAGACGGTGTCCCCCGTGGTCGCGCGGCCGGTCGTGGGACGGCCTGGGGTGGTGCTCATGGTCTGCCCTTCTCAGAGATGACGCCTGGATGGCGGTCAGCCATGGGCCGATCATCTCGCGTGCCGGCAGGCCGGGTGAAGGTCTCGCGACCTCCGGCCTGCGCGACGCGGAGGCCGTGGCCGCCCGGCCCTCACGGGGCCAGCCGACAGGGGCCGGGCGGTCGTGGTCAGCAGGGGGCGGCACCGGCCCCCGGGGGCCGGGCCGGCGATCGGATCAGGCGGACTGCCCGATCGCCCCCCGGTTGGCCGAATGCGAGACTTCGATGCGGCGCGGCTTGGCCTCCTCCGCCACGGGGCTCCGCAACGTCAGGACGCCGTCGGTGTAGGACGCTTCGATCGAGTCGGTCGCCAGGCCCTCCCCGAGGGTCAGCTGCCGCGCGAAGGTACCGGTCCCGCGTTCCCGGGCGAGCCACTGGATCTGGCCCGTCTCCTCGTCCTGCCGCTCGGCGCGGATGGTCAGGATGCGGCCCTCGAGGTCGACGTCGATCGACCTGGGGTCGACCCCCGGCAGGTCCATCTTCAGGACGAAGTGGTCCTCGCTCCGGTAGAGGTCCATCGGCATCGCCTGGGTCCGCGCGGACGAGGTCATCTGGCCGAGGACGCCGTTCAGCACCCGGTCGATCTCGCGAAAGGGATCCATATGGTTAGCCACAGTAATCACCTCCGTACGGTGACCGGACCCGGACCTTCCGGGCCGGCGGGCCGTGGCTGCGGCCTCGGCAATTATTTAGCACTCTCCGGCGCAGAGTGCCAGAGTCGAGGTCCTATTCCTCCCCGGTGGCATCCGGGTCCGGGCCTCCGTCCTCGGCATTGGCGTTGTAGGCGAGCACCGCCTCCTCGTCCGAGATCGAGCCCTGGCCGGCTCCGTCTCGGAGGATCTCCTCCGGCTGCGCCCCGGTCCGCTCGCCCTGGTCCTGCTCGCGCTTCATCTGCTCGTCCTGGCCGTCCTGATTGTCCTGGCCGTGGATGGGGGACATGGCCGCACTCCTTCTCGCTGGGGCATCGGGTACCCCAAGCTACCGTCAACCACCCCTCGGGCAGGAGGCCTCAGGCGAAGCGGCCCGGGCCATGGCGCGAGGCCCCGCCGTCCCCGTCCTCGGCATCGCGGCGACCGGCGGCCGGGCCGTCGTCGTCATCCTCCGGTTCACCGATCTCCCCGAAGCCCTCGGCGTCCTCCGCCTCGTCGCGCCACTCCTCCGGCATCACGAACCGGTCCCGCTCCCACCACGGGGCCACCAGGTAGCCGACCATCGCGCCCAGCCCCACGAGGGCGCCCAGCAACACCGCCGCGATCCAGGGGTTCGGGCCCAGACCGGTCAGCCGGCCCACCCCGAGCGACCCGCCCGACAACGCGAAGGGCAGTAGGGACAGCAGGGCCGTGGCCAGGGCCACCAGCAGTCCGAGCACCAGGGTCGAGACGGTGAGGGAGGCCCAGCGGGACTCGACGCGCGTGGCCAGCCACTCGTCGAAGTGGTTCTCCCCCTCCCGCAGCAGCCACCAGCCGGCCATGAAGCCGCCGACCACCGGCAGCAGCAGGAACAGCCAGGACCAGGCCGGGTCCAGGCCCACCGGGACGGCGGTCAGCACCGGGATGGCCGGCTGCGGGCCGACGGCGGTCAGCAGCGGGGTGACCACGGATCCCTCGCCGAGGGAGAACCCGGCACCCGTGGACCAGGCCAGCGTCCACATCGCCAGGTTGGGCATCATCCCCAGTTGCACCGCGGTTAGGGTGCTCCCGCCCCAGATGCCCGCGTCCACCTGCTGGTACACCTCCGCGATGTCCGCCCAGTTCAGGGCGACCTGCACGGCCAGTAGCACCGAGGCCAGCGCGAAGGAGGCCATCAGGCCCACGAATCCCGCCCGCACCACGGACCAGGCGTAGGACCCGGCCCAGCGGGAGGCCTGGGACCACGTGGCGATGCGTTCGGCGGCGTCGACGCCGATCAGCCGGCCCCACGAGCCGGCCTCCTTCCGCGCCCCGGTCAGCAGAGCCGCCACCATCAGCACCGTGGGGATCAGCGTGCCCCAGAACGGATTGATGGCCACCGACTCGCTCGGCACCAGCAGCGAGGTGACCAGGCAGAACAGGGCGTAGGCCGCGGCGCCGCCGGCGAGGGGCTGCCAGATCTGGTCCCGGTAGGAGGCGCGCGCCAGGCGCCGGCCGGCCCGCCAGCCCAGCGACAGCGGGATCAGCACGAGGCCCCAGGGCAGGAACCAGAACGTACCGGTGATCGTGTCCGCGGTACTCGTCGGGGATTCCAGCGTCAGGTGCAGCGGCACACCGTGCAGCGCCAGCCAGGCCTGGCCGCCCAGCCGGGCGATGAAGTCGACCTGGGTGGCCGCGAAGCCGGCCATGGACCAGATGCCCACCAGGGGCACCACGACGAGGATGGCCGAGACCACGGCGGCGATCAGGGTCTCGATCATCCCCTGGACCCACAGGGGCAGGGGCAGCGGCTTCAGGGCGCGGGCGGTACGAGCATTCATGTCACCGTCCATGGTGCCACCCGGCCCGGGGGCCGAATGCCAGCGGCGCGGCCGGGCGCCCACGCCGCCACGCCCGGCGCCGTACCGACTGTTCATCCTCCAGCCACTTGGCTGCCACCGTACCGAATCACGCCTGACAAGGACGGACCGTAGCGTCCGGACCGTGAGAGTCGTCATCGTCGCCGAATCGTTCCTGCCCCACATGAACGGTGTCACCCACTCGATCCTGCAGGTGATCCGCCACCTGCGCTCCCGCGGCGACGAGGTCCTGGGATCGCCCCGTCCTCGTCCTGGATGGATGAAGAGGCCCCGGCCCAGGTCGAGGGCTACCCCGTCCACCGGCTGCCCTCGATCCCGCTGAAGGGCTACACGAACGTCCGGGTGGCCGCCGGGACGGTCAACCGGGTCCGGCGCATCCTGGCGGACTTCGCCCCCGACGTCGTCCACATCGCCTCTCCCTTCATCCTGGGCTGGCGCGCGGTCCAGGCCGCCAACGCCCTCGGGGTGCCGAGCGTCTGCATCTACCAGACCGAGGTGCCGAACTACGCGGCCCGCTACGGCTTCCCCTGGCTGGAGGAGGTCCTCTGGCAGCACGTGGAGCGCATCCATGACCTGGCCACCCTCACCGTGGCCCCGTCCACCTTCTGCGTGGACCAGCTGCATGCCCGCGGGGTCCAGCGCGTACATCTGTGGCGGCGGGGCGTGGACACCGCCCGCTTCTCCCCCGCCAAGCGGGACCAGGTGCTGCGGGCCGAGCTGGCGCCGAACGGCGAGCGGCTCATCGGCTTCGTCGGGCGGCTCGCCTCCGAGAAGCAGGTGGAGGACCTGGCCGTGCTCAACGACCTGCCCGGCACCCGCCTGGTGATCGTCGGCTCCGGGCCGCTGAAGGAGTCCCTCGCCCGCCGGCTGCCCGGCGCGCACTTCGCCGGGTTCCAGGGCGGCGATGACCTGGCCCGGCACATGGCCAGCCTCGACCTCTTCGTGCACCCGGGTGAGTCCGAGACCTTCTGCCAGACCATCCAGGAGGCCATGGCCTCCGGCGTCCCGGTGGTGGCCGTGGGACGTGGCGGGCCCCTGGACCTGGTGGACCCCTCGCGCACGGGATGGCTGTACCGGCCCGGTGACCTGGCCGGGCTGCGGGACCGGGTGCGGGACCTGGTCTACGACGACATCAAGCGATCCGCCTTCGCCGAAGCCGCGTACCGGACCGTGCAGGGCCGGACCTGGCCCGTGCTGTGCGAACAGCTGGTCGGTTACTACGAGCGCGCCGTCCGGGTGCGGAACCGGCAGAACCACGTGTTCGTGCGCACCTACCTGGAGCAGTCCACCGGCTGGGACGGCTGGTTGGTCCAGCGCTGAGCGGCCGGCGTGCACCCGGACCTCCACTAGGGTCGACGGCATGACCGTCACCACGGACCTGTCCTCACCCCGCGCCCTGGCCGGCCGCACCGTCCGGCCCGTCGGGCTCGGCTGCATGAACCTCAACCACGGCTACTCGTCCTTCCTGTCCGATGACGAGGCCGTGGCCCTGGTCCGCGCGGCCCTGGAGGCCGGCGTCGACCACTTCGACACCGCCACCCTCTACGGGACCGGCCGGAACGAGGAACTGGTGGGCCGGGCCCTCGGCCGGCACCGCTCGGAGGTGTTCCTGGCCTCGAAGGGCGGGCTCGCCGGCGGCGTCGGCCGCTCCGTCGACGGCCGGCCGGAGACCCTGCGCCGTCAGGTGGAGGACTCCCTGCGCCGGCTCGGCACCGAGTTCATCGACCTGTACTACCTGCACCGACTGGACCCCGAGGTGCCGGTGGAGGACAGCGCGGGCGCACTGGCGGAGCTGGTCGAGGCGGGGAAGATCGGCGCGTACGGACTGTCCGAGGTCTCCGGCCCCACCCTCGAGCGCGCGCACGCCGTGCACCCGGTGGCGGCCGTGCAGAACGAGTACTCGCTGTGGACGCGCAACCCCGAGTGGGGCCTGCTCCAGGCGTGCCGGCGCACCGGCACCGTGCTGGTGGCGTTCTCCCCGCTGGGCCGAGGTTTCCTGACCGGCACCCTGGACGACCCCTCGGCCCTGCCGGAAGGGGACATGCGCCACGCCATGCCCCGGTTCTCGGCCGGGAACTACCCGGCCAACCGCTCGCTGCTGGACCCGTTCCGCGCCGAGGCGGCGAGGCTGGGCACCACCCCGGCCGCGCTGTCCATCGCCTGGGTGCTGGCGCAGGGACCGGACGTGGTGGCCATCCCGGGCACGACGTCGGCCGCGCACCTGCGCGAGGACCTCGCCGCGCAGGAGGTGGGACTCACCGCCGCCGACGTCACCCGGCTGGACGCGATCATCAACCACTCGACCGTGCGCGGTCACCGGTACAGCGAACGCCAGCGGTCCACCATCGACACCGAGGACTCCCCCGCCGGCTGAGGGCGCGGCCCGTCATGCTTTCCGGCTGCGCCCGACCGGCCGGTACAGTAGTCCCGGCCCGTCCCTACCCGGGGATGCCCTCCCGGTGAGGGGACGCCACTGAGGAAAGCGAGGACGGACATGGAGCCTGGTCTGGAGAAACTGCGGGACGAGGTCTTCCGCCGCAACCCCGGCGAGAGCGAGTTCCACCAGGCCGTCACCGAGGTGTTCGAGGCACTCGGGCCCGTGGTGACCCGGCACCCCGAATACGTCGAGTCCGGCATCCTGCGCCGCATGTGCGAGCCGGAGCGCCAGATCATCTTCCGGGTTCCGTGGGTGGACGACAGCGGTCACGTGCAGATCAATCGCGGCTTCCGCGTCGAGTTCAACTCCGCGCTGGGCCCGTACAAGGGCGGGCTGCGGTTCCACCCCTCCGTCTACCTGGGCATCATCAAGTTCCTGGGCTTCGAGCAGATCTTCAAGAACGCCCTGACCGGCATGCCGATCGGCGGCGGCAAGGGCGGCTCCGACTTCAACCCGGCCGGCCGCTCCGACGCCGAGATCATGCGCTTCTGCCAGTCCTTCATGACCGAGCTGTACCGCCACATCGGCGAGTACACCGACGTCCCGGCCGGTGACATCGGCGTGGGCACCCGCGAGATCGGCTACCTGTTCGGCCAGTACAAGCGCATCACCAACCGCTTCGAGTCCGGCGTGCTCACCGGCAAGGGCATGTCCTGGGGCGGTTCCCTGGTCCGTCCGGAGGCCACCGGCTACGGGGCCGTGATGTTCGCGGACCAGATGCTGCGCACCCGGGGCCGGTCCATGGACGGCCAGACCGTGCTGGTCTCCGGCTCCGGCAACGTGGCCCTGAACGCCATCGCCAAGTCCCAGCAGCTCGGTGCCACCGTGCTGACCGCCTCCGATTCCTCCGGGTACGTGGTGGACGAGGACGGCATCGACCTGGAGCTGCTGCGCGAGATCAAGGAGGTCCGGCGGGCCCGGATCGCCGAGTACGCGGAACAGCGCGGCGGGCGGTCCCGTTTCGTGGCCGGAGGCTGCGTCTGGGACGTGCCCGGCACGGTGGCCATCCCCTCGGCCACCCAGAACGAGCTGGATGACAAGGCCGCGCTCACCCTGATCGACAACGGCCTGGTGGCCCTGGCCGAGGGCGCCAACATGCCGTGCACCCAGAAGGCCACCGAGCATCTGATCCACGCCGGGGTGCTGTTCGGCCCGGGCAAGGCCGCCAATGCCGGCGGCGTGGCCACCTCCGCCCTGGAGATGCAGCAGAATGCCAGCCGGGACACCTGGAGCTTCGAGTACACCCATGACAAGCTCGAGCAGATCATGACGGACCTGCACGACCGCTGCCTGGAGACCGCCGACCGGTACGGCACCCCGGGCAATTACGTGGTGGGCGCGAACATCGCCGGCTTCGTCAAGGTCGCCGACGCGATGCTCGCCCAGGGCGTCATCTGACCCCTCCCCGATCGTGCATCTGGCGGTCGAAAGCGCACCGAATACTCGCGGGTAACCGTGGAGAATGGGGCGATTTCGACCGCCAGTTGCGTCTCCGACCGCCGGTGGCGTCGGGGGTCTAGGGGACCAGGTGGGTGAGGGCGTGCCGCTGCTCGGCGCTCAGCCGGACCGGGCGGCCGGTGGCGGAGTCCACGAAGACCATCGTGGTGGAGGCGGTGACGCACTCGGTGCCGTCCACCCCGTCCCGCAGCGAGTACGCCACCTCGATCGAGGCTCCCTTGGCCGCGTCCACCCAGACCCACGCCTGCACCGGGACGTTGCGGTACTCCAGCGGACGCCGGTAGCGGATCCGGTGCTCGGAGATCAGCACCTGAACGGTGTCGGGCATCCCGTCCAGCAGGGTCACCGGCGCCTGGGCTCCCGCGGCCCCCGTGCCGGCCGGCACCCCGAACGCCAGGATGCGCACCTCCTCGAGGAGCGCCGCCACGCGCACGTTGTTCACGTGGCCGTAGGCGTCCATGTCCCCCCAGCGAAGGTGGACGTCCACGCGCACGGCCGCTCCGCCGCCGTCGGGACGGTCCTCGACCCGGCCGGTCACCGCAGCCGAGGCCCCGCAGCTCACCGCCGTCCCGGCCTCGTGCTCAGCGGTCACCGTGCCCCCTGCACCGGTCGTGCCCCGGGCCGGCTCAGCGGGCATCGTCGTGTCCTTCCGGCTCCGGGCCGGTGCCCGCCTCCTGGGCATGGCGCGGCCAGTTGAGCAGCGCAGCGGCGGAGCGGCCGGTCTCGAGGATGCCCAGCTCCTCCAGCTGGGCCGACAACGCTGCACCGTCCGGGCCGTAGCACCAGGGCACCCCGGGGGTGGTCTCGCGGGTGTCCGTGGCACGGCCACCGGCCAGCAGGGCCTGCGACGGCGTCAGCTGACGGATCACGATCGCCCGGACCTTGTCCGGGTGGCGGCGGGCGAAGTCCGCGTAGATCTCCGGGTCGTGCTGGCCGTCGTCGCCGATGAGCAGCCAGCGGACCTCCGGGAACTCCCGGGCCAGGCGCTCCAACTGGGTGACCTTGTGCTCCAGTCCGGACCGGAACCAGCGGTCCTCCGTGGGACCCCAGCTGGTCAGGAGCAGCGGACCGGACGGATACAGGTTGCGGGACAGGAACCGGGACAGGGTCTGGGCCACGTTCCAGGCCCCGGTGGACAGGTAGACCACCGGGGAGGTGGGCTTCTGCTCCAGCAGGCGGTGCAGCATCACCGCCATCCCCGGGGTGGCGGTGCGGGCGTGCTCGTCCAGGACGAAGGAGTTCCAGGCCGCCAGCATCGGCCGGGGCAGGTAGGTGACCACCACGGTGTCGTCGATGTCCGAGACCACGCCGGTGACCGTGCCGTCCTCGACGATGTACACGTCCGAGGTGGCCTGCTCACTGCCGTCCGAGGTGAGGGTGACGGTCTGCCAGCCCGGCTCCATCTCCACCTCGATCAGCGCGTCCACCACGCCCCCGCGATCGGCGCGCACGGTGAAGGCCGTCCCGCCCGCCAGCACCTTGACCTCGGCGTAGGGCACCGGCGGGGAGGTGAAGTTGTGCCATCCCCTCAGGCCGTCCTCGACGACCCTGGAGAGCCGGCGGCCGTTCTCGAAGGCATCCTCCGGCGCCATCACCACGCGGGAGAACACCCGGATCCAGGAGGTGGTGCCGTAGCCGGTGAAGGACAGCACGGTCGGCTCATGGCCACGCCGCAGGGCACCGGCGTAGCGGAAGCGGTGCCAGCGGTCCTGGAGCAGCGTCGCTATGTGCTCGGTGACCAGCGTCTCCCGGTCCTCGATCAGCGGGGACGGCACGGCGTCCGGGGCAGGCGGGGATGCAGGAGTCCGTTCGGCCATAGAGACCAGTATCCCCCACCGGCAGGGTCTGTCTCACACCTGCTAACGGGGGATGCCGGATCATCGGGTCACCCGGCCGCCGGGCCGCCGGCGGCCCACGGGACGACGCCGGCCGTCAGACGGTGCGCCGCAGCGGCACCTCGCGGATCAGGGAGACGGCCAGGACGGTGGGCAGGGCGATGAAGGCGGCCGCCAGGAACAGCGTGCCCGAGCCGTTGGCGTAGGTGTCCGCCGTCTGGGCGGCGGTGGTGGCGCCGAGCAACTGGATGGCCATGAGCGAGCCCAGCACCGAGTTGCCGATGGCCCCGCCGACGGTCCGGAAGAAGGTCACGGCCGCGGAGGCGGAACCGATCTCCATCACGGTGACCGTGTTCTGCACCGCCAGCATGACGTTCTGCACGATCATGCCCAGGCCCAGGCCGATCAGGAAGATCTTGATCCCGATGAGCCAGAAGGCCGTGGTGGCGTCCACCGAGGCGACCCAGAACGTCGCGGCCACCGCCAGGACGGAGCCGACCACGAGGTAGGGCTTCCACCTCCCGTACCGGGTGATCAGCTGCCCGGTGACGATGGAGCCGATGAGGTTGCCGAGGATCAGCGGCAGCGTGAGCAGGCCGGACTCGGTGGGGCCCAGGCCCCGGCCGTTCTGGAAGTACAGGCCGAGGTAGGCCGGGATGGAGAACATCAGCACGGCCGAGCAGACGGAGGCCACGATCGCCAGCACGGTGGTGCGGTTGCGGAAGATCCGCAGGTTCATCACCGGCTCCACGGAGCGGGACTCGATCCACAGGAAGAGCGTCACGAGCGCGACCACCGCGGCCAGGAAGGCCGCGGACTGCCAGGACACCCAGGCGAAGTAGACGGGGTTGCCGGCGAAGGACACCCAGATCAGCATCAGGCAGGTGGCCAGGGCCAGCACCGTGGCACCCCACCAGTCGATGTGCACCGGCCTGCTGACGTGGACCAGCGTCAGCGTCTTGGCGATGACCACCATGGCCAGCGCGGCCAGCGGCACGCCCAGCCAGAACGTCCAGCGCCAGCCGATGGTGTCCACGATCAGTCCGCCCAGCAGGGGCCCGGCCGCCGTGGCCGTGGCCATCACCGCGCCCATGTAGCCGGCATAGCGGCCGCGTTCACGCGGGGCGATGATCGCGCCCATGATCGCCATGGACAGCGCGCCCAGACCACCGACGCCGATGCCCTGGATGACGCGCCCGGCGATGAGCAGGTTCATGTCCGGGGCGGCGCCGGCCACGATCGACCCCGCGATGAAGATCAGCAGGGTGAGCTGGATCA
Source organism: Micrococcus sp. (assembly GCA_029961105.1). Classification (GTDB taxonomy): domain Bacteria; phylum Actinomycetota; class Actinomycetes; order Actinomycetales; family Micrococcaceae; genus Citricoccus. Next base: position 82,740 of record JASBVO010000014.1, read on the forward strand.
GCCGCTTCTTGTCGACCAGGTCGGCGAGCTTGCCCCAGATCGGGGTGGTGGCCGCGTTGGCCAGCAGGGTGCCGGTCAGCACCCAGGAGTACTGGATCTGGTCGCCGCCGAGGTGGTGGACGATCACCGGCAGGGCGGTGACCACGATGTTGATGGACAGCATGGCCGCGAAGAAGCCGGCCAGGATCCCGGTCAGGGCCTCCAGGATCTCGCGGTGCGTCATGAGCTTCGCCGGGGCCGGCGCGATCTGCTCGGTCATGGACGTCCTTCCTTCCCCATCGAATCGAGCCCATGGCGGAACTCCTCCAGCACGCGTCCCATGGTCGTGATGAACCGGCGCGCCTCGGCCTCGTCCAGCCCGCTGAGGGCCTGCTGCAGGACCGTGACGCGGCGGTCGCGCAGGTCGCGGACCGCATCCTGGCCGGCGGCCGTCAGGCTGGTCAGCGCAGCCCGCGCATCGTCCGGGTCCGGGGTGCGGACCACCAGTCCCTGCGCCTCCAGGTCGGCCAGCTGGCGGGACATCGGGGCGGCCCCGATGCCGAGCCAGTCGGCGATGTCCTTGGCGCGCACCGGCTGATGGCGCTGCAGGAAGAACAGCGTCGCCTGGGCGGCCGGGCCCGGATCATCCGGGTGCTGGTGGCTGCGGAAGCCCCAGCGCACCACTCGCTCGAACGCCTGCAGCGCGGTGAGCATCTTGTCGGCCGTGTCCCGGCCGAGGGAACCGTCGTCTGGACGCGCGAGCGTCGCCTGACCGGGTTCAGTCATGTAGTTACCTCCGGCAACTAATTCTAGGGATAGTTGCTGGAGGCAACAAACCGTAGGGCTGTGATCTTGCCGACGGTCCGGAGCGTCCGGCTAGGGTGGCGCCATGCCCACCTCCGTTCCCGCCCCCCGTGAGCTGCGCCGGATCGCCGTCGAGGCCGCCGCCGCCTGCGCACCACGGCTCGCCCGGGCCTTCCGCTCGACCCCCGCCGCCCTCGACCTCGCCACCAAGCGCAACTCCCACGACCTGGTCACGGTGCACGACGGGGCGACCGAGGACGAACTGGTGCGGCTGCTCGGTGCGGCGGTCCCGGGCAGCCGGTTCGTCGGCGAGGAGGGCGGCTCGCGTGGTCCGGACGGGTCGGGCGACGGCAGCGGTGCCGGCAGCGGTGACAAGACCGGGCCGGAACGGGTCGACGAGCATGCCCTCACCCCGGCCGAGGCCGACGCCGCCGCCCCGGCCCACACCCTGGAGTGGATCATCGACCCGATCGACGGCACGGCGAACTTCGCCCACGGCTTCGCGATGTTCTCGATCTCCGTCGCCGCGGCCGTGGACGGGGTGGTGGTGGCCGGCGTCGTGCTGGACCCGGTGAACGGGCTGGAGTTTTCCGCGGACGACGACGGCGCCTACCTCAACGGCGAACGCTTCGGCCACGCCGGGGCCCGGACGGACGCACCGGCCGACGGCGCCAGGGCCGGCGCGAGCGAGGCAACGGTCGAGGCGACCGCCGAGCAGGCGCTGAACCTGGTGACGTCCTATCCCTCCGCCGAGGCCCTGGCCATCGACGGCCCGGCGGCCCTGGACCGCTTCGGCCGGTTGGTGGACACCTATGCCACCGTGCGGCGCACCGTCTCCGGCGCCCTGGAGCTCGCCTACACGGCCATCGGCTGGGCGGACGTGACGCTGGGTGTGGACACCAACCCGTGGGACGTGGGCGTCGGCCAGCTGCTGGTGCGCCGGGCCGGCGGCCATTACCTGGCGCGCTTCTACGACACCGACGGGCCGGAGCGACGCGAACCCCACCTGGCACCGTGCTACGTGGCGATCGCGCCCGGACGGACGGCCCCGACGGCGGTACGCATCGTGGAGGAGACCGTCACCGCCCGCCGGGCGGCCGGGCAGCACCGGGCCACGACCGGTCCACAGCCGGTCCGCTGAGGGCACTGGCAGGAATGCGGCGGGCACGGAATACTGGAAGTGCCCGCTGACCGGGGCGTCCCGGACCGAGGACGCCGAGCGGGCACGGGCGTCGGCGCTCCAGAACGCCGGCCATGAGGACACAGGAGACCGGGCCATGATGTTCGACCACCCTGACGACGAGCCGATCCTGGTGCTGGACGAGGACCAGTGCTGGCGGGTCCTGGAGAACACCCGGCACGGCCGGCTCGGGCTGCGGGTGAACGACGAGCTCGACCTGGTCCCGGTGAACTTCGTGGCCCGGGACCAGCGGATCTACTTCCGGACCGCGCCCGGCAACAAGCTGGCGGAGCTGACCATCAATCCCAAGGTGATCTTCGAGGCGGACGGCATCCTCTCCGACGAGGCCTGGTCCGTGCTGGCCCGCGGCCATGCCCGGGTGCTCGAGAAGGACGACGAGGTCGAGTACGCCGAGTCATTGGGTATTGACCCCTGGGTTCCGACGTACAAAGATTTCTTCGTAGAGGTCAACGTCAACCGGGTCACCGGTCGGCACTTCGTCTTCGGTGAGCATCCAGAGCGCTTCGACTAGCAGCCGGATGATCACCCAACCACCTGACCCCCGGCAGCTGACGCGCTCGCCGGGGGTCAGGTGCGTCCGGAGCGGAGTCACCCGTTACGTGCACGCTCGGTGGCGGGACACGCCGGACCAGCCACCATCGAGCGTGCCCGGAACCCCGGGAGGCCCGCGTCAGCCCGCCGCGTGGCTCGGCGCCCACATCCGCAGGCGGGTCTGCACCACGACGACGTTCGGCCCGTCCGCGGCCAGGGCACGTTCCAGTGCCGGGCCGACGTCCTCCACCGCAACCTGCTCGGCGGGGATCCCAAAGGACGCGGCGAGCGCGACGAAGTCGGGCCGCTCCAGCTCGGTGGCGGTCGCCTGCCCGAAGGTCTCCTCCATGTACTCGCGCAGGATGCCGTAGCCGCCGTCGTCCACGATCAGCCAGGTCACCGCCGCGTGGTGCTGGCGAGCCGCGGCCAGCTCGGGGATCGAGTACATGGCCGAGCCGTCACCGGCCACCGCGAGCACCCGCGCGTCGGTCCCGCCCCGGCCCTGCCCGGCCAGTCCCACCGCCCCGCCGAACGCCGCGGGGAAGGCGTACCCCAGCCCGCCGGCCCCCTGGGCCGAGTGGAACTGGCCGGACCGCGCGTCCCAGACGTTCCACGCCCAGTAGGCGGCGATGGTCATGTCCCAGTAGGTCTGCATGGACCCCGGCACCGCGGCGCGGACGTCGGCCATGAACCGCCGTTCCCGGGCCAGGTCCTGCCCGTCCAGCCGCTCCTGCACGCGGCGGTTCGCCTCGGCCACCACCTGCGCCGCGCTGCGGCCGTGCCAGTCGGCGCGGACCCAGCCGCCGTCGTCGGGACCGCCGCCCCGTCCCCCACCCGGCTCCCCACCCGGCCCCGCCCCCGATCCCTCACCCGGCCCGGCACCTTGCCCGGCCTCCCGCCCGGCGTCCCGACAGGCAGCCGCGTCCGCCGCGCCCGCCGTCCGCTCCAGCGCCTGCGCGAGCGCTGACAGCGCCTGGCCCGCGTCCGCGCGCACACCCAGGGCGGGGAAGTTCGACTCGAGCACGCGCGGCTCGGCGTCGACCTGGATGAGCCGGCCGCGCGGCTCCAGGGTGAAGTAGTTGGAGGTGATCTCGCCCAGGGAGGAGCCGATCACCAGCAGCACCTCGGCGTCCTCCAGCACCTCGGTGACGTGCCGGTCCTCCACCCAGGAGCCCAGCGAGAGCGGGTGGTCCACCGGGAAGGCCGAGTTGCCGCCCGGGCTGCACACCACGGGGGCGTCCAACAGCTCGGCCACGCGGCGCAGCCGGCGTTGCGCCTCGGGCCCGGACCGCCGCACTCCCCCACCGGCCACGATCGCGGTGCGCGCCGAGGCCGCGAGCCAGCGCACCGACTCCGCCACCAGTTCCTCGCGCGGGGGGTGGTCGTACGGGATGGCGACCGCGTCTCGCACCGGGGGCACCACGACCTCGCCGAGCAGCACGTCCTGGGGCACCTCCACCCACACCGGCCCCTGCGGCACGGTGATCGCCGCGGCCCAGGCGTCCTGGATGGCCGAGGGGATGCCGGAGGCATGGTGCACGGTGAACTGCGCCTTGGTCACGTTCTGCGCCGAGGCCTTCTGGTCGTCGAGCTGGTGCAGCATCCCCTTCCGGCGCGCCCCGAGCCCGGAGACGGGGATCTGGGAGGCGACGACGACCATCGGCACGGCCGTGGCGTACGCCTCCTGCAGCCCGGCCAGGGCGGTCAGCGCACCGGGCCCGGTGGACAGGAACAGCACGCCGACCTTGCCGGTGGCCCGGGAGTAGCCGTCCGCGGCGAAGGCGGCGTTGTTCTCCACCCGGCTGGAGACGAACGACAGCTCCGACCGGGACAGCGCGTCGAACAGGGCCAGGGCGTGCTGGCCCGGGATGCCGAAGACGGTGCGTGCGCCCAGAGCGTGCAGGGTCTCCACGACCAGGTCGCCGCCGTTGCGGGCCCGGCCGGCCTCCCGAGCCGCGCTCCCGCTGCGGGCCGGGGTCACGCCGTCCCCTCGCGGGAGGCGCGCAGGCCGGCCATCAGCCCGATGAGGTCATAGGCCACGTGCGCGGCCGCCACCCCGGTCAGCTCGGCGTGGTCGTACGCCGGGGACACCTCCACGACGTCGGCCCCCACCAGGTCCAGCCCGCGCAGCCCGCGCAGGATCTCCAGCAGTTCCCGGCTGGTCATCCCCCCGGCCTCCGGGGTGCCGGTGCCCGGAGCGTGGGCGGGGTCCAGGACGTCGATGTCCACCGAGACGTACAGTGGGCGGTCGCCGATGCGCTCGCGCAGCCGGGCCACCACCTCGTCCACGCCCTGGCGGAACACGTCCGCGCTGGTGACGATGCCGAACCCGAAGCGACGGTCGTCCTCCAGGTCCTTGCGCCCGTACAGGGGCCCGCGGATGCCCACGTGGCTGAGGGCCTCGGTGTCGAGGATGCCCTCCTCCACGGCACGGCGGAACGGGGTGCCGTGGGTGTACTCGGCGCCGAAGTAGGTGTCCCAGGTGTCCAGGTGGGCGTCGAAGTGGAGCAGGGCGACGGGCCGTCCGGCGCGATCGGCGGCGGCCCGCAGCAGCGGCAGGGCGATGGTGTGGTCGCCGCCGATCGCCAGGAGAGAGGCCCCCTCGGCCGTCAGCGCCAGCGCGTCGGTCTGGATGGCCTCGATCGCCTCGGGGATGTTGAACGGGTTCACCGCCATGTCACCGGCGTCCACCACCTGGACCTGGGCAAACGGGGAGGTGTCCGTGGCCGGGTTGTAGGGCCGCAACAGCCGGGAGGACTGCCGGACGTGCCCGGGGCCGAAGCGGGCGCCCGGCCGGTAGGACACCCCCGAGTCGAAGGGGACGCCCACCACCGTGACCGCCGCGGTCCGGCCGGCCGCCGCGGCCTCCTGGGCCGTGGGCAGCAGGGCGAAGGTGGGCGCTCCGCCGAAGCGGGGCACGAGGGCCGAGTTCACCGGGCCGATGTTGCCGTTCTCGGTGACGCGGGGGATCTCCAGCATGTCGGGTCCTTCCGATGGGTGGATCGAGGGTGCGGGTCGAGGGGGCCGGTCGGGGGTCCAGGGACAGGTCGGCGGTCACCTCGCGCGCCGCCCGGCCAGGATCCAGAGCACGACGGCGGCGCGATCGCCCGGGTTGTGCCAGGAGTGCGGTTCGGTGCCCGGGAACGTCACGGTGTCCCCGGACCGCAGCGCCAGCTCACCCTCCCGGGTGACCAGGGCGAAGGGACCCTCCATCACGTGAAGGCTCTCCACGGAGCAGTCCATGGTGTAGAGGTCCGCCTCGCCGCGGCCGCCGGGGGCCACCACGGCCCGGATGACCTGCAGCTCGCGCTGGCCGGGAGGGGTGATCAGCTGCTCGGTGATCCCCTCCCCGCCCAGGCTCACCCGCGGGGCCTCGGCCAGCCGGACGACGGCTACCTGCGCGGAGGCGAGCACCTCGCCGGGCGTCACGCCGAGCACCTGGCAGATGGTCACCAGGCTGGACACCGAGGGGCTGGTCAGGTCGCGCTCCACGCGGGAGAGGAAGCCCTTGGTCAGCCCGGTGAACTCGGCGACCTGGTCCATGGTCAGCCGCCGTTCCTGGCGCAGGGCCCGCAGCCGCCGGCCGATGGCCGGCTGGCCACCGACGGGCTGGATGGGCAGGGCCTTCATGCCAGACCGTCGACGAGGGCGCTTCCCGGATGAGGCCGGGCCACCGCCCGGGCCGGTGCGCCGTCGCCCTCATGGACCGGCAGGGGGAAGACTCCGAACCACACCGGGGCCGACCAGGATGCCCCACGATCGGTGGCGCCCGGGTCATCGTGGTCGGGACGCCGCAGCCCGGCCAGGCCGGTGAGGTTCTCCACGATCACCCCGTCCCGCCCCAGGAACACCTCGTGGACCGACAGCCCGGGCTGGTCTGCCGGGACGGTGCGATCCGGCGGGACGGTGGGGTCCGGGCTGAGGGTGTCCACCCCGAGCAGCCGGGCGCCGGCACCCCACAGCACCTCGGCCGCCTCGGCCGTCAGGACCGGGTGGTGCAGGCTCTGCTCCGGGTCGTGGAAGACGCGGTCCCAGCCCGTCGCCACCAGGACCCGCTCCGGGACCCGTGCGGCGTCGTCGCCCACGAGCGCGGCGACCATCCCGGCGGTGATGACGGCGTCGGCGGGCAACCCCTCGAAGCCGAGGACGAGGGCGTCGCCGACCAGCTCGTCGAGCCGGAGCCGGTCGACGGTGCGACCGCCGGAGACGGTATGGGCCGGGGCGTCGACGTGGGTGCCCGTGTGGGAGCCGAGCCGCAGGTGGGCGACCTCGACCCCGTCCTCGGCCAGGCGAAGGGCCGGTGAGATGCGCACCGCGGGATCCCCGGGGTACACCGGCATCCCCGTGCGGACGGTACGCGTCAGGTCCGTCCAGGGCAGGTGCACCGCGCCCGGCAGCGCCGCGGGTACCTCCCCGTGCCGGGCCGGAGGGTGTTGTCCCTGGGGAAACATAGGTTTACCGTATCGGCCGCCGGCGTGACCGACAACACATCCTGCCTGGCCGCGGGGTCATCGCGCCCCGGCCCTGGACCGGGCGGGGGCGCCCCCGAGCAGCACCGCCGGCCGAGCATGTCGCCCGTCCGCTCAGGTCCACCAGATCGCCGTGATGCCCAGCGCCGCGAGGGCCATCACGAGCGCGACCAACCACAGCACCGCCCAGGCATCGGCGCGCACCCGTTCCTGCGCGATGCCGGCCGCCTGCGTCCCGTACCGGTGCCGCTGGGTCCAGTGGATGACGAGGGCGGCCCCCGCGCACAGCACGGCGGGGGCCAGGGCCAACGGGCCGACGGTGCCGTACCAGCGCAGGAACATCGCCGCGGCGACCACCAGCGCCAGCAGTGAACGGTCCCAGCTCATCACCGTCCGCTCGGGCTGCAGCCCCGGATCCTGATGCAGTGCCGTCGCGCTGGAAAGTGCCATCCCCGGTGCCTCCGCGCGCCTCAGGCCGGCCGCATCAGGACGAACACGAACAGCACCACCGCGACGACGGCCCCGCCGGTGGCCAGCACCGGCACCAGCAGCGGCAACGGCAGGGGGTGGCCCTGCCGCATGGCCCGCTCCACGCGCATCCACCGGAAGCCCGCGGTGGCGGCCAGCAGGGCGGCGATGAGCAGCAGCCCGGAACCGGCGACCTTGCGGGTGAGCGGGTCGAACACGGATCCGGTGAAGGCCTCCACGGCGATCCCGCCGGCCAGCAGGGCCAGGGAGGTGCGGATCCAGGCCAGGAACGTGCGCTCATTGGCGAGCGTGAACCGCGGGTCCGGTTCCCGGCCACCGGCGAGCAAGCGGGAGGCCAGGCGCCCCCGTGACGGGATGCGGGTGTCCTCGGATGATGTCATAGGCCCCATCGTAGAATGGGGATGGCCCGGCCGACCGGACCATTGCCTTCCCGAGACGGAGTCGCCTTCTCGATGCCTGACGCATCTTCCTTCCCGACCGCAGACCGCCGCCCCCCGGAGGCCGGGCCCAGCCGGGAGCAGGTCCGGCGGTGGCGGCGGTACCTGGCCGATGAGATCGCCGAGGGGCAGGTCTACCGGCAGATCGCCCGCCGCAAGGCGGGGCCGGAGCGGGACATCCTGTTGGGCCTGGCCGCGGCGGAGCGCCGGCACGAGGAGCACTGGCGCACCCTGTTGGGCCGGCATGCGCAGAACCCGCCGCGGCCCTCGGCGCACCGGGTGCTGCTGCGCTGGCTGGCCAGGGTCTTCGGCTCGGTGTTCGTGCTGGCCCTGGCCCAGCGGGCCGAGTCCGACTCCCCGTACGCCCAGGACCAGCATGCCACCCCGGCGATGGTCGCGGACGAGGCGATCCACGAGGAGGTCGTGCGCGGTCTGGCCTCCCGGGGGAGGGAGAAGCTGGCCGGGGGCTTCCGGGCCGCGGTGTTCGGGGCCAACGACGGGCTGGTGTCCAACCTGGCCCTGGTGCTGGGCATCGGGGCCACCGGGGTGGCCAACCAGGTGGTGCTGTTCACCGGGATCGCCGGGCTGCTGGCCGGGGCGCTGTCCATGGCGGCCGGGGAGTTCGTCTCGGTGCGCTCCCAGCGCGAGCTGCTGGAGGCCTCCGCGCCCACGCAGGTCACCCTGGAGGCGGCCGAGCACCTGGACCTGGACCAGAACGAGCTGGTGCTGGTCTACCGGGCCCGGGGGATGAGTGAGCAGGACGCCGTGCACCGGGCCCAGGAGCGCCTGGGGTACTTCGGCTGTGACTGCAACCCGTCCTTCTCGGCCCGGCCCGACGGCTCGCAGGGCCCGGTGGACCGCTCCGCGGACTACGAGGAGATCGGCAGCCCGTGGACGGCGGCCGGGTCCAGTTTCGCCTTCTTCGCCTCCGGGGCCATCATCCCGGTGCTCCCCTACCTGTTCGGGATCTCCGGGATGGCCGCCATCATCCTGGCCGCCGTGCTGGTCGGGATCGCGTTGCTGTTCACCGGCGGGGTGGTCGGGCTGCTCTCCGGGGCCTCCCCGCTCAAGCGCGGGATCCGCCAGCTGTGCATCGGCTACGGCGCCGCCGCCGTCACCTACCTGCTCGGCCTGGCCTTCGGCACCACCCTCGCCTAGCGGGCCGGTGCGGTGCACCCGTCCCACATGGGTAGTTCTCCCCATCGCGCCGGGTGGCCCCCGGGCCTACCGTGGTGGTCACGGGAGCGGTCCGGACCGCCGCAGGATGATGATGGCCTGCACGGGCGGGGGTTGCCCTGACCAGGCCGGTGGCCGGATCGTCCCGTGCGCCGTCGGGGCGGGTGCACGTTGCCGGCGGGGCCGGCGCCGGGCGGGAACGGGATCCGGGGCCGGTTCCCCGGCGGCCAGTCCTCGAACCGCCGCCGGGCACGGGCGCCACCGTCGATACCCCGGTTCCCGGAGCACGCATCCCCGTCCCCATCCCGGCCCCCATTTCCGGTGCCGCTTGGGGATTCACAGCCGGGCCGAACTTGAACTGAGGGGGGCTGTTGTGCCAATAATCGGGAACGAACCGCAGAGCGCGGAGAACGGAGGAAACATCATGCGTGGTAGCAGTCTTGTCTGGACCATCGTCGGAATCCTGCTGGCGATCGCCCTGATCATCTGGATCGTCTCGTCCCTCTGAGTTCGTTACCCAAGCCAGAGTCGGGGTAGGCCAGACCTCACCGTCCTCCCCCCAGCGAACGGCCCCCTTCCGCGTGCGGAAGGGGGCCGTCGTCGTTGCCGTGAGGGGCTGAGGGATCAGAGCGCGGAGCTCTCCTCGTGTTCCGGGTAGATCTCACGCAGCAGGTGCGCGGTCTCGGACGGGGTCTTGCCAACCTTCACGCCCGCGGCCTCGAGGGCCTCCTTCTTGGCCTGCGCGGTTCCGGAGGAGCCGGAGACGATGGCGCCGGCGTGGCCCATGGTCTTGCCCTCCGGGGCGGTGAAGCCGGCCACGTAGCCGACGACCGGCTTGGTCACGTTGTTCTTGATGAACTCCGCGGCCCGCTCCTCGGCGTCGCCGCCGATCTCACCGATCATCACGATGGCCTTGGTCTCCGGGTCGGCTTCGAACGCCTCGAGGGCGTCGATGTGGGTGGTGCCGATGACCGGGTCGCCGCCGATGCCGATGGCGGTGGAGAAGCCCAGGTCCCGCAGTTCGTACATCATCTGGTAGGTCAGGGTGCCGGACTTGGAGACCAGGCCCACGCCGCCCTTGCCGGTGATGTTGGCCGGGGTGATGCCGGCCAGGGACTCACCCGGGGTGATGATGCCGGGGCAGTTCGGGCCCAGGATGCGGGTGACCGGCTTGCCGTCGGCACCGGTCTTCTCCTGGGACAGGGCGAAGAACTCGGCGCTGTCCTGCACCGGGATGCCCTCGGTGATGACCACGAGCAGCGGGATGCCGGCCTCGATCGCCTCGATGGCGGCGTCCTTGGCGAACTTCGGCGGCACGAACATCACGGAGACGTCCGCGCCGGTGGCCTCCATGGCCTCGGCGACGGAGCCGAAGACCGGCAGCTCGACGTCCTTGCCGGCGTTGTCCCGGTGGGTCACCGTGGTGCCGGCCTTGCGGGCATTGACGCCGCCGACGATGTTGGTCCCGGCGTGCAGCATCCGGGCGGTGTGCTTGGAGCCCTCCCCGCCGGTGATGCCCTGGACGATGACCTTGGAATCCTTGTTCAGGTAGATCGACATGTGTGCAGTCCGTCCTTACTTCTGTGCCGAGGCGTTGGCGAGCTCGGCGGCCTTGTCGGCGCCTTCATCCATGGAGGTGGCCTGGGTGACCAGCGGGTGGTTGGCCTCGCGCAGGATGCGGCGGCCCTCGTCCACGTTGTTGCCGTCGAGGCGCACGACCAGCGGCTTGGTGGCCTTGTCGCCGAGGATCTCCAGGGCCTGCACGACGCCGTTGGCGACCGCGTCACAGGCGGTGATGCCACCGAAGACGTTGACGAACACGCTCTTGACCTGTGCGTCGTTGAGGATGACGTCCAGGCCGTTGGCCATGACCTCTGCGGAGGCGCCGCCGCCGATGTCCAGGAAGTTGGCGGGCTTCACGCCGCCGTGGTTCTCGCCGGCGTAGGCCACCACGTCCAGGGTGGACATGACCAGTCCCGCGCCGTTGCCGATGATGCCGACCTCACCGTCGAGCTTGACGTAGTTGAGGTCGTTGGCCTTGGCCTTGGCCTCCAGCGGGTCCTCGCTGCGCTCGTCCACCAGGGCACCGTGGCCCTCCTGGCGGAACTCCGCGTTGTCGTCCAGGGTGACCTTGCCGTCCAGGGCCACGATCTCCCCGGCACCGGTCTTGACGAGCGGGTTGACCTCGACGAGGGTCGCGTCCTCCTTCTCGAAGACGTCCCACAGCTTCACCAGGACCTCGGCGACCTTGCCGCGCAGCTCCTCGGGGAAGTTCGCCTCGGCCACGATCTTGTCCGCGGTCGCGGCGTCGATGCCGGTCAGCGCGGACACGGGCACCTTGGCGAGGGCCTCGGGGCGCTCCTCGGCCAGCTGCTCGATCTCCATGCCGCCCTCCACGGAGCACATGGCCAGGTAGGTGCGGTTGGAGCGGTCCAGCAGCACGGAGAAGTAGTACTCCTCGGCGATGTCGGCGCCCTGGGCGATCATGACCTGGTGGACGGTATGGCCCTTGATGTCCATGCCCAGGATGGCCTTGGCGTGCTCGAAGGCCTCGTCGGCGGTCTTGGCGACCTTGACGCCGCCGGCCTTGCCGCGGCCACCGACCTTCACCTGCGCCTTGACGACGGTCACGCCGCCGATCTTCTCAGCGGCCGCCTTGGCCTCTTCCGGGGTCTGCGCCACGATGCCGGCCAGCACGGGAACACCGTGTGCCTCGAACAGATCGCGCGCCTGGTATTCATACAGGTCCACGGGTTGGAGTCCTTCTACGTCGAAAACGGGGACGGCACGGATTCCGCGGGCGGCATCAGGGCACGGCAGCACCCGACACTGAAGGGCCATCCGACCCCTGACATCGAGTGATGCGTGTCCGGCTCGGCGGAAGCCGGCCGGAAGCCCGGGTAACCCCGGGCATTCCAGTCCTTACCTTAGTCCACGCCACACCGTGGCCGTCCATTTCCGCGGGCAGCACCCGGCTGCGGCCTCAGTCCACCCGGGTCAGCGGCGCATAGCGCAGCAGCAGGCGCTTCTCCGTGCCAGCGAAATCGACCGTGGCGACCGTCTTGTCCCCGGCACCGGCCAGCGCCAGCACGGTGCCGCGGCCGAAGGTGCCGTGGTCCACCGCGTCTCCCGGGGCCAGGGCGATGATCTCCTTGTTGGGCTGGACCCGGGTGGGCTTGGCGCCCCGGTTCGGCACCGTCAGCTGGGCGTCCTCCGCGTAGGCTCCCGACGCGCGAGCCGGCCGGTTGGAGGCGGTACCGGCTCCCCAGTGGGAGCCGGAGAACCGCTGGGGGTAGCGAGAGCCGCCGTGGCCGCCGATCGACCCGCCGCCGAAGCCGCTCCCGAAGCCGGCCGGGCGGGTGGAACCCTCGCGCTCCCAGACCAGCAGCGTCTCGGGGATCTCGCCCAGGAACTGGCTCGGCGGGTTGAACTGGTGCTGGCCCCACAGGGACCGGGCCTCCGCGCGGGAGACAAACAGCCGGCGTCGGGCACGGGTCAGGCCCACGTAGGCGAGCCGGCGTTCCTCGGCCAGTTCCTTCTCGTCCGTCATGGACCGCGAGTGCGGGAAGACCCCGTGCTCCATCCCGGTCAGGAACACCACCGGGAACTCCAGCCCCTTGGCGGTGTGCAGGGTCATCAGGGTGACCTGGCCCAGCTGGTCGGCCAGGGCGGCGCCCTCGGTGTCCGGGGCGTCGGGCAGCTGGTCGGCGTCGGCCACGAGCGCCACCTGCTCCAGGAAGTCGCCCAGGGTGCCCTCGGGGTTGGCCTTCTCGAACTCGCGGACCACCGCGACCAGCTCGCCGAGGTTGTCGGCGCGGGACTCGTCCTGCAGGTCCTCGGAGGAGCGCAGTGCCTCGAGCATGCCGGTCTGCTCCAGGACGGCCTCCAGCACGGTGGCCGGCCCGGACGAGGCCGCCACCTGGGTGAGGTCGTCCATCATCTGCACGAAGCCGTTGACGGCCTTGAGCGAGCGGCTGGCCATGGCCGGGGCCTGGTCCGCCTGGCGCAGCGCCTCGAAGAAGGTCGAGCGGTTGCGCGCCTGCAGGGCCGCCACCGCCCCCTCGGCGCGGTCGCCGATCCCGCGCTTGGGCTCGTTGAGGATCCGGCGCAGGTTGACGTCGTCGTCCGGGTTGTCCAGCACGCGCAGGTAGGCCAGGGCGTCCTTGATCTCCTTGCGGTCGTAGAACCGCGTGCCGCCGACCACCCGGTAGGGGATGCCCTTCGTGACCAGGCGTTCCTCGAGGGACCGGGACTGGGCGTTGGTGCGGTAGAAGACGGCGACGTCCGCGGGGCGGATGCCCTCCTCGTCCTGGAGCCGGTCGATCGTGGCGGCGATCCACTCGGCCTCGGCGGACTCGTTCTCGGCGGCGTAGCCGACGATCTTCTCCCCCTCGCCCTCGGCGGTCCACAGGTTCTTGGGCCGGCGCTGGGGGTTCTTCGAGATCACCGCGTTGGCGGCGTCCAGGATGGTCTGGGTGGAGCGGTAGTTCTGCTCGAGCTTGATGGTCTCGGCCGCGGTGTAGTCCTGCTCGAACTCCACGATGTTGCGGATGTCCGCGCCGCGGAAGGCGTAGATGGACTGGTCCGAGTCGCCGACCACGGTGAGCTCTCCGCCGCCGGTCTCCACGCCCGCCGGCTCCCCGGCCGGGCCGGTGAGCAGCCGCACCAGGCGGTACTGGGCGTGGTTGGTGTCCTGGTACTCGTCCACCAGCACGTGCCGGAAACGCCGGCGGTAGTTGTCCAGCACCGCCGGGAACGCCTCGAACATGTTGACCGTCATGCCGATCAGGTCGTCGAAGTCCATGGCGTTGGCCTGGCGCAGCCGGGCGGTGTACTCCGTGTAGACGGTGGCGACGGCCTGGGCGAAGGGCTCGGACGGCGGGACGGAGGCGGCGTGGTCCTCGCAGTCCACGAGCTCGTTCTTCAGGGCGCTGATCTTGTTGAGGATCGCCTTGGGCGCGAACCGCTTGGGGTCCAGGTCGTGCGCCTTGGCGATCGAGGTGACCAGGCGCAGGGAGTCGGCCGAGTCATAGATGGAGAAGTTGGACTTCAGCCCCACCGTGGTGGCCTCCCGGCGCAGGATCCGCACGCAGGAGGAGTGGAACGTGGAGACCCACATCTTCTGCGCCGCCGGCCCGATCAGGGCGCTGATCCGCTCGCGCATCTCCGCGGCGGCCTTGTTGGTGAAGGTGATCGCCAGGACCTCGTGCGGACGGGCCCGTCCCGTGGCCAGGGCATAGGCGATCCGGTGCGTCAGGACCCGGGTCTTGCCCGAGCCGGCACCGGCCACGATCAGCAGCGGCGCACCGGTGTGCTCCACCGCCCGCTTCTGTTGCTCGTTCAGCCCCTCCAGCAGCTCGTCCGCGCTGGGCGCCCGGTGCGAGCCGGCTGTGGACGCGAATCCGGCCTCCGGGTCGGCGGAGAACGGATCGGCGGCGCGGGCGGTGAACAGGCCGGGCAGGGCAGTCTGGAAATCCTGGGACATGGTGGCCTCCAGTCTACCGAGGGCACGGACGTCCAGAGGGGCTGTCCACAGCCCCGGTTTCCGGCCCGCCACGCACCCGGGATAATGGGACGCTGGAGGTTCACGTGTCCCAGAAGAAGAGCAAGAAGTCGCAGCGCAGGACCAGGCCCGACGCCGGCCGGCCCGGTTCCGCGTCCGGCGCACCGCGGCAGGGCGAGGGGAAGAAGGCTTCGCCGGCCGCCGTCGGGCCGGTCCGGCACCCCCGGCCCTCGGTCGACCAGGTCCGGAAGGACCTGGAGGCCTCCGGCCAGAAGGAGGGCAGCCCCGGGATGCTGGTGGCCGCCCTGCTGGGCACCACGGTGTTCATGTTCTTCTACCTGCACCTGCTGGTGCTGCCGCAGATGAGCCAGCTGACCGGCGGGCTGTCCATGCCGGACCAGCAGTTCTCCTACGGCGCCGCCGACCTCGCCGGCCTGGACGCGGCCATGGACGAGCCGGCCCACGGCCAGCTCAACTGGGTCCACAAGACCGCCGGGGTGATCTTCCCGATCGCGGTGGGGCTGTCCGTGTCCGCCGTCGCCGCCTGGTGCCTGCCGCGCGGCTGGGGCCGGTGGCTCTCCTACGCCGCCGGTGCGGTGTTCGCGGTGGTGGACATCGTGGAGAACATGCTCATCGAGTCGGCGCTGCGGGCCGGTGGCGAGGGCGCAGGCATGGCCTCGGCGTTCACGTCCGCGCGCTGGGTGCTGCTGGTGGCGATCACGGCGTGGATCGTGCTGATGCTCGCCGGACGGATCCGGCGCTCCGTCCGCGAGCGCACCGAGGCGCTGACCCGGCAGGTGCGGCGCAGATAGCGGCAGGCTCCGGATGTGACGCACGTCCGGCCGTGGACCGCGTAGGATGTTCGGGTGGACCGGAGCCCTCGCGCGTGCGGGCGGGCATCCCGGTCCCCAGCCCCCGTAGCTCAGTAGGATAGAGCGACCCTCTCCTAAAGGGTAGGCCATCGGTTCGATTCCGGTCGGGGGCACCATCCCTGCGGCGAGCGCCCCGCGCGCGCGGCGTCCCGCGGCGAGGAGAGTCGTCAGCCTCCCGGGGCGCCAGGGCCGAGGAGGTCGGACCGGCGGTCGGCCAGGTACGGCGGCCCTCCCGCGACGTCGCGGACCTCCACCACGAGCAGGTCCTCGCCCGCCGCGGGCAGCGAGTCCGCGGCCCCGTCGGGACCGCAGATGACGCTGAGCCCGGCATAGTCCAGGTCCCCCTCGCTGCCGCAGTAGTTGGCGTAGGCCACATGCACACCGTTCTCGTAGGCCCGCGCGGGGACCAGGGTTCGGGACACGATCTCGTAGCCGACCATGTTCGCCGTCGGGACCAGGACGATGTCCGCACCCCGGACCGCCGCCGCTCGTACGGACTCCGGGAATTCCACGTCATAGCAGATGAGCAGGGCCACGCGATGCCCGCGGAAGTCCGCCACGGCGGGAGGCTGGTCCCCGGCGGCGAAGCGGGTACGGTCCAGGTCCTCGAACAGGTGCATCTTCCGGTGCCGGAGGACCGTCCTGCCGTCCGCGATGAGCTGGGCGGCGTTGTACACGGTCCCGTCGGCAGCGCGTTCCGGATAGCCGTAGGCCACGGCGATCCCGGTCCGCGTGGTCAACCCGGCGATCCGCCGGGCGGTCGGGCCGTCGAACGGCTCGGCCAGCCGGTGGGTGTCCTGCGGCGTGATGTCGTACCCGGTGGTGAACATCTCCGGGACCACCAGGACGTCGGCGTCCTGCCCTGCCGCCCGGCCCGCGGCGGAGCGGAGGCGGGCGAGGTTCTCCTCGCGGTCGAGGGGGTGTGGCCGGCACTGCCAGACGGCGATGCGCACGGGACTCAGTCCGCCAGCGCGACGGGTGCGATCTCGTCGAAGAGATCGCCCGGTCCGGGATTGTCCACGGGACTGGAGCCGCCGAAGTAGTCCATGACACCCCACACGGCGTTGAGTGCGGTCTGCACCGCGCCCTCCGCCCAGGCCGGGGTGAAGGAGACGTCGTCTCCGGCCATGAAGATCCCCCGCTGGCTCTCCGGCAGGCCCCGCTGCATGAAGTGGGTGTACATCCGGTGGTTGTACCGGTAGTGCCCGGGCAGCGCCCCCTTGAAAGCGCCGAGGAAGAACGGGTCGTCCTCCCAGGACACCGTGACGGGTTCGCCGACGATGTGGCTGCGGATGTCCACGGCGGGGTAGATCTTCGCCAGGGAATTCAGGGCGAGGTCGACGCGGCGGTCCACCGCGTGCGGGAGCATCTTCAGCGAGTCCGACATCCACGAGTACGACAGGCAGATCGCGGCGGGCCGACCGGGGCCGTCGTCGAAGAGGTAGGTGCCCCGGGTCAGCCGGTCGGTGAGGGTCATGCTCATCTGATGCCGGCCGGTCTCCGGGTCCGTGCGCAGCCAGAACGGCTCGTCGACCATGACGAAGGTCTTCGTCGACTGCATGTACCGTGTCCGGTCCAGCGCCATCCACAGGTCGTGGGAGAACAGGCTCTCGTCGCAGTCCACTTCCGTGGTGAGCAGCCAGCTGTGGCAGGTGGCCACCACGGCGTGGTGCCGGCGCGTGGTCCCCCACCGGTCCCGGACGCAGAAGCGGCCCTCCTCGTCCCGGCCGATGGCCGAGGCTGCGGCCAACGTGGCCCCCTGGTGGAGCGAGGACAGCGTCGTCCCGCCGGGCCACGGGCTGCCGGGGCGAACGGGAAGCTCCCACAGTCCCCGGGGCAGCTGGTCGACGCCGCCCACGATGAGCCGCTGGTCCGTGTCGCAATTGGTGAGGACCACCCGCAGGATCTCCAGCATCGAGTTCGGGAAGTCGGAGTCCCACCCGCCCGTGCCGAAGCCCACGACGCCGAACAGCTCACGGTCACGGAACGACAGCGACCCGAAGGCGTTCGACCGGGCGATGAAGTCGTAGAACGTGCGGTCGTCCCAGTCCGCCACGATGGCGTCCCAGGCCTGCTTGAGCCGGGGGACGTCGCGCTCGCGGATGGCCTCCTGGATCTCGCTGTACCCGATCTCCTCCAGCGCGGCGTCCCAGGCGTCCGAGATCCTGGTGAAGACCTCGGGCAGGTCGGCCAGCGTCTGCCCGTAGAAGGTCTGCCCGCCGATGTCGATGACGGTGCTGCCGGCGGCCGGCGTCAACGGGTTGGGGAACGGCCGGTGCCGCAGGCCCAGGAGCTCGGCGTAGTGGAAGAAGGTGCTGCCGGAACTGGGGAAGCGCATCCCGCCCAGCTCCGCCACGACACCGTGGGCGCCGTCGAAACGGTGTGTGCGCAGCCGGCCTCCGATCCTGGTCGGTTCGTAGATCACCGGCTTGAGGCCCAGGTTCATCAGCTCGTATGCGGCGACCATGCCCGACAGCCCCGCGCCGATGATCGCGACCTCGCGCCCGAGGACCGCTTCCGGCACGGCGCCGAGACCGCCGGGATGCTCCAGCCACTCGTCGTACGCGAACGGGAAGTCGGGCCCGAACATGGTGACCGGCCGTGGCGAGGTGTCCTTCTCGGACGGCGTGAAAATGCTCACGTCAGGAGGCTATGACCTCGGCTGCCATCTATCCACCCCCGGCGGGATCCCGGGGTCCGGGCAGGCCCCGGCGGCCGACGGCGTCAGCTGGCCACGGGGTCGTCGAACTGGGTCCGGTACAGCTCGGCATACCGGCCTCCGGAGGCCAGCAGGTCCGCATGCGGCCCCTCCTCGACGATGTGTCCGTCCTCGACGACCAGGATGCGGTCGGCCGAGCGGATGGTGGAGAGCCGGTGGGCGATCACGACGGCGGTGCGGTCCTGCAGCGCCTCGGCCAGCGCCGCCTGGACGGCCTTCTCCGACGTCGAGTCCAGGGCCGCCGTCGCCTCGTCCAGCAGCACGACGCGAGGGGAGGCGAGCAGCAGGCGGGCGATCGTCATGCGCTGGCGCTCACCACCGGAGAGCCGGTAGCCCCGCTCCCCCACCACGGTGTCGAGGCGGTCCGGCAGGGCCTCGACGACCTCGCGCAGCCGCGCCCGGTCGATGGCCTCCCACACCTCGGCCTCGGTGGCCTCCGGCCGGGCCAGCGTCAGGTTCCCGCGGATCGTGTCATGGAACAGGTGCCCGTCCTGGGTGACCATGCCCACCGTCTCCTTGAGGGAGACGAAGGTCGCGTCCCGCACGTCCAGGCCGTTGTAGCGGATCGAGCCGGAGTCGGCGTCGTAGAGCCGGGCCAGCAGCGAGGCGATCGTGGACTTGCCCGCACCGGAGGTGCCGACGAGGGCGTAGGTCTGCCCGGGGTGCACGGTGAAGGAGATCCCGTGCAGCACCTCGGCCCCTCCCCGGCGGTCCAGCACGGCCGCCTCCTCGAGCGAGGCCAGGGAGACCTGGTCGGCGCTGGGGTAGGAGAACCTGAGGTCCTTCACCTCGAGGGTGACCGGGCCGGCCGGGATGGCCTGCGCGTCGGGCTTCTGGCGGATCAGCGGCTGCAGGTCCAGCACCTCGAAGACCCGGTCGAAGGACACCAGCGCACCCATGATCTCCACCCGGGCGCTGGCCAGGCCGGTCAGCGGGGCGTAGAGGCGGGTCAGCAGCAGGGCCAGGGTGACGACGTCCCCGGCGTTGAGCGTCCCGGCCACGGCCTGCAGCCCGCCGACGCCGTAGACGGCGGCCAGCGCCAGCGCGGAGACCAGGGTGAGGGCGGTCATGAACACGGACTGGCGCACGGAGATCCCCACACCGACCGCGCGGACCTTGTCGGCCCGGGAGGCGAACTCGGCAGACTCGCGGGCCGGATCGCCGAAGAGCTTGACGAGGGTGGCGCCGGCGGCGGAGAACCGCTCGGTCATCTGGTCGCCCATCGTCGCGTTGTACTGGGCCTGGCTGCGGCTGAGCTCGGCGATCTTGCCGCCCATGAAGCGCGCGGGGATCAGGAACAGCGGCAGCAGCACCAGGGAGACCAGCGTGACCTGCCAGGACGTGGTCAGCATGACGACCAGGGTCAGCACCAGGGACACGACGTTCATCACCACGCCGGACAGGGTGCGGGAGATCGCCGTCTGGGCGCCGATGACGTCATTGTTGAGCCGGGAGACCAGGGCACCGGTGCGGGTGCGCATGAAGAAGGCGATCGGCATGGTCTGCACGTGGTTGAACACCACCGTGCGCAGGTCGTAGATGATCCGCTCCCCCAGGTCCGAGGACAGCCACCGGGTCGCCACGCCGAGGATCGCGTCCAGCACGGCCACCAGCGCGATGAGCAGGGCCAGGCGGACGATGACCTGCGCGTTGCCGTCCCCGACGATCGCGTCCACCACGTCCCCGGCGAGGATGGGCGAGGCCACGCCCAGGAAGGCGCCGGCCACGGACAGGATGAGGTAGAACAGCAGCTTGCCCTTGTACCGGCGGACGAAGTCCAGGGTGCGCCGCACGGTGCCCGGCCGCAGGGACTTCCCGGCCTGGTCCGCGCCCCGGCTCATCCGGTACATGGTCATCCAGGCGGCCCGTTCCATGCTCATGGCCGGGCCCCCTTCCCTTCGGCCGCCCCAGCGGCCGCGGCGGGGCCGGGACTCGCGGGAGATCCGGACCCTCCGGTGACCTCCGCCGCCAGCAGCCGTTCGATGGCGCGCAGTGAGGCGGCATGGGCGCGGTCGAACGGGGCCTGCCCCGTCCCCTCGGCCAGCCCCGCTGCGTAGCCGGCGATGAACGCTGTCGCCGCGGCGTCGTCGTCCTGCCCCGAGGCCGCCGCGGCGAGCCGCGCGGTCCGGGCCAGCCGGGCGACGTCCGGGCGGGTGCCGTCGATCTCCAGGGCGGCCATCAGCCGGTGGGGCCAGCCGGCGGGGTCCTGCGGGACCGGGCTCTGCGGGGAGGGGGCGGGTATGTTCTGGGGCACCGCACCAGTCTAGGTCGGCGGTCGGATCCGGCGGCCGGGCTCAGGCGACGGCGGCCAGGAAGTCCGTCCACTGCTCGGCCGGGCGCTCCAGCTCCCGGATCCGCCATTGCGGTCCCCGAGGGCGGGCGGGCGTGACCCGCAGGGTCCATCCCATCTGCGCCAGCGTGCGGTCGCCCTTGGCGTTGTTGCAGCTCAGGCAGCACGCCACCAGGTTCTCCCAGGTGTCCTCGCCGCCGCGGGACCGCGGGTGGATGTGGTCCACCGTCGTGGCGGAACGCCCGCAGTATCCGCACTGGTGCCCGTCCCGCCGCAGGACCCCGCGCCGGGAGACCGCGGCGGTGTCCGCATGCGGAATCCGGATATAGCGGTTCAGCAGGATCACGGCCGGGCGCATCACCGTGCAGGTCGGCCCGACAACGGGGTCGCCGCCGTCGGCGAGCACGCTCGCCTTCCCGGTTCCCACCAGCAGGATGGCACGGCGGTAGCTGACGACGGACAGCGGCTCGTAGCCGGCGTTCAGGACCAGAGTGCGCATGGGACGTACCTCGCGGCTCGTGGGTGCCGCGGGCGCCGGACCGCCTGCCGGGTAACGACCCGGCGATCCGGCGTCTGCGGGGTGCATCGGGTTGACGATCAGGTTCAGGATACGCGCCGCGCCGCCAGGCGTGTGACCACGGCACCCGGCATCGGGCGTGTCCGCGGGACTGTTCACGGTCCCTTCACGCCGCATTCATGCCGGCGCGCTCACCGGCGCACGCATCGACGCCGGCACAGGCAGGCCAGCGCCGGCAGGCGGCCGCCGCGCGGCGGCACAGACGACAGAGGGCCCCTCCGTGTCCGGAGAGGCCCTCGTAGCAGTCATCACACGGCCGCTGGCCGTGAGAGGTGGTCGGTGGTCAGCCGACGTAGGTGTAGTAGCCGTACAGCGGGTTGCGGGTCACCGGGTGCTGGAAGGTGCCCACGGACGGGTTCTGGGCGCCGATCATCTGGCCGTTGCCGACGTAGATACCCACGTGGCCGCCGCCGTTCTGGAACACCAGGTCGCCCGGCTTCGGGTTGGAGGTCGGCACGAACAGGCCGGAACCGCGGATCGCGGACGTGGAGGACGGGATGCTGATCCCGGCCTGGCGGTAGGCCCAGGACACGAAGCCGGAACAGTCCCAGCCGGAAGCGGTCTTGCCACCGTAGACATAGGGCACGCCCACGCCGGAGTAGGCGGCACCCACCACTCCGCTGAGGCCTGCCGTCTGCGCGGCCTTCTTCGGCGCGGGCTGGGCGGCGGGCTTCGGCGCGGCCTGGGTGGTGGTGGCGCGCTGCGTGGACTGCTGGGCCTGCGAGGCGCGCTGGGTCGAACGCTCGGCCTGGGCCGGACGCTCGGTCCCGGCAGAACGGGTGGTGGTCTCGGCGCCGGCCGGCTGAGCGGCGGAGGCCTCGACGACGGGCTCCGGCTCGGGCTCCGGAGCGGGCTTGGCGGCGACCGTAGCCCGGTCCAGGTCCACCTCGACGTCCTTGGCGGCGGTCACGTTGACGGCGGCCACGGAGGCTGCACGCTCGATGTCCAGGGCCGGGGCCGGGATGGTGGTGGTCGCCCGGACGGCCGGGGCGGCGCCCTGCGCCGGCATGCCGATGGTCAGGACCAGGCCCGAGGCTGCCGCGACGACGGCCGCCTGGCGGCCGACGGTGCCGGCGTTGGAGGAAACGGCCTTCGAGATGGCCTCGAGCGGGTTGTGGTTGACCGGGGTGGCGCGGTGGCGTGCAACGGAGTTGCGCTTCGACACGGTTGGACCTCTCTCACGTGCCTCCGGGCATAGCCCGCCCCCGCCATGAACGATGACTGCTGAAAGGGCACCGGGCTGCGGGGGGATGGGCAAGACACCGGCAGGCTCTTCTCTGCGATACCGTTCGAAGCGCCGGGCTCCAAGGTATATCAAACGTTTATAAATGTCACACTGAGGTCACGACGAGCTGTGGACAACTTCGGACGATGACCGCTTGGCCCCGAAAATGCCCTCGTCATGCGCGGGCAGGCCACAGGGAAAGGTGACGAAGTGATTTCCCTCACGGTTGCTGACGCCGTTCTGCGTGACTATGCCGTGACCTATGCCGCCTCACGGCCGTTCGTGCCGATCAGCAGACGCTTCGGTCAGCCGGCGCTGCGCTCGACGCGGATGTGCGCGGCGGCGTCCTCGGAGACCTCGAGGGCGACGCCGCCCTGGGTGGCGTCCGCAGCACGCACCGTGACATAGCCCTCGTGCGGGGCGATCTCGATGTCCTGCCCGGGACGGACCCCGGCCAGCGCGAGCTCGGAGAGCAGTTCGGGGTCGGTCTGGATGGCCTCCGTGAGCCGGACCACCGTGTAGCGGCCCGGGCTTCCGGCCGCCACCGAGAGCGCCACTCCCCGCTCCAGCGTCGAGTTGCTGCCGCTCAGCGGCGCGTGGAGCTCGTCGAGCCCGGGGATGGGGTTGCCGTACGGGGAGTCGACGGGATGGCCCAGCAGGTCCAGCAGGCGCAACTCGACCTTCTCGCTCATCACGTGCTCCCAGCGGCACGCCTCCTCGTGGACATAGGCCCAGTCCAGCCCGATGACATCGGACAGCAGCCGCTCGGCCAGGCGGTGCTTGCGCATCACCTGCACGGCCTTGGCCCGGCCCCTGTCCGTGAGTTCGAGGTGCCGATCGGTGCTGACGTGCACCAGACCGTCCCGTTCCATCCGGGCCACGGTCTGCGAGACGGTCGGCCCGGAGTGCTCGAGGCGTTCGGCGATGCGCGCACGCAGGGGCACGATCCCCTCCTCCTCGAGCTCGAGGATGGTCCGAAGGTACATCTCGGTGGTGTCGATCAGATCCGTCACGTCCGACTTTCCTCTCCAGGTCCCTGTGGTCCGTCCGTGACCGCCCGGCCGGGAAGTCGGGCCGGGCCCGCACGCGGGACCGCACCAACCATCCTAGCCAAGGGCGGGATCACACCGGACTTCCGCCGCCGCGGGCGGGTCCGGGGCCGGGGCCGGCCGGGGGCCTGCGCACCGGGACCGACATGAATGCCGAGGTCGGAGCACGATGCGGGACAATGGGATGTCGCGACCGGCGTGGTGGTATCACCGCCCGCCCCCGGGTCGCACGCCCCGCTGTGGGACGACCGTTCAGTCAGGAGATCGCATGAGCACACCCGAGGTGACCATCCCCCAACAGCTGCTTCCCCGGGACGGACGATTCGGCGCCGGACCGTCCAAGGTCCGCCCGGACCAGGTCCAGGCCCTCGTCGAGGCCGGGCCGAGGCTGCTGGGCACGTCCCACCGCCAGGCGCCGGTGAAGGACCTCGTGGGCAGCGTGCGCCGCGGACTGGCCCAGCTGTTCTCCGCGCCCGAAGGCTACGAGGTGATCCTCGGCGTCGGCGGTTCCACTGCCTTCTGGGACGCCGCCTCGTTCGGCCTCGTGCGCTCCCGAGCGCAGCACCTGTCCTTCGGTGAGTTCGGTTCCAAGTTCGCCAAGGCGACGGACAAGGCACCGTTCCTGGAGGCCTCCTCGATCCTCACCGCGGAGCCCGGCACCCGGCCCGAGCCGCGGGCCGAGGCCGGCGTGGACGTCTACGCCTGGCCGCAGAACGAGACCTCCACCGGCGTGGCCGCCCCGGTGCAGCGCGTGGCCGGGGCCGACGACGACGCCCTGGTGCTGATCGACGCCACCTCCGCCGCGGGCGGGCTGCCCGTGGACGTGTCCCAGGCCGATGCCTACTACTTCGCCCCGCAGAAGAACTTCGCCTCCGACGGCGGGCTGTGGCTCGCCCTGTTCTCCCCCGCCGCCCTCGAGCGCGTTGAACAGGTGAAGGCCTCGGGCCGCTGGATCCCGGATTTCCTGGACCTGAAGACCGCGGTGGACAATTCGCTGAAGGACCAGACCTACAACACCCCGGCCCTGGCCACGCTCGTGATGCTGGACAACCAGGTGCGGTGGATGAATGACAACGGCGGGCTGGACTTCGCCACGGCCCGCACCTCCGACTCGTCCAACCGCGTCTACACCTGGGCATCGGGCTCGTCCTTCGCCACGCCCTTCGTGACCCGCCCGGAAGACCGCTCCGCCGTGATCACCACGGTGGACTTCTCCGACGATGTCGACGCCGCCACGGTGGCCAAGGTCCTGCGCGCCAACGGCGTGGTGGACGTGGAGCCCTACCGCAAGCTCGGCCGCAACCAGCTGCGCATCGCGACCTTCGCCGCCATCGAGCCGGACGACGTCACCGCCCTGCTCGCCTGCATCGATCACGTGGTCGAGCAACTGGGCTGAGACGGAACGCCTGCACGCAGGTCAACCGGCCGGCACGACGACGGCGGGGCACCCACCCGGGTGCCCCGCCGTTCTCGTCCGGTCACCGGGGTCCGTCAGGATCGACGCCCCGAAGTCCCCCAGGTCACCAGGGCCGCTCCTCGCTCCCGGCCTGGGCGTCGGCCTCATCGCCGGCGTCAGGATCGGCGGCGTCAGTTCCGGCGTCTGCGTCGGCCGCATCGGTCTCCTCGTCCGTCAGGTCCGCCGCGGCCTGACGGTCCGTGCGGTCCTGGGCGGTTCCGTCATCCTGGGCCTCAGCCTGGGCCTCGGCGTGCTCCGGACCCGGGCCTGGGCCCTGGCCGGCCTCGCCGCGGGCGCGGGCCACGGCCTTCTCCGGGTCCTCTCCGGCCGCGATGGCGTCCAGGCGGACCTTCTCCTCCTGGCTGACCCGCTCGGACCACGGCACCCAGTCGGGGGCCAGGATCGCGTCCTTGCCGGGCAGGAGGCCGACCTCGCACACGGTGATGACCTTGCTGCGCGGCGCGCGGGCCAGGGTGGCGAACCACTCCCAGCCGCCGTATCCGGGCAGCATGGCGGAGAACCGGTGGGTGACGAGCCGGTCGTCGTCTGCCACGACGCCCGCATGCGGTCCGACCTGTCCGTCCTCGGCAAGTCCGGTCTCCGCGGTCAAGGCGGCCCGGGCCTCGTCGACGGCGGCGGCCAGCAGTTCGTCGAGCTTCGGGGCGCGGCGCCGGGGCGCGCGGGTCGGCTTCGGCGGGATCCGCACGGTGCCCGTGGCGGTCTGCACGGTCCCTGGCGTGCCGGACGTGCCCTCCGCCGTCCCCGTTCCGGTGGCCCCGGCGGTCTCGTTGAGGGTGGTCTCGTTGACGGCGGTCCCGTCCAGGGCGGTCCCGCTCCCAGCGGTCCCTGCCTCGACCTCTGCCGTTCGCGGGGTCACCGCTGCCTCAGGCCTCAAGGTCGTCCGCAACCTTGCGCAGGGCCATGGCGATCTTCTCGGCCTGGGACCGCTGGGGGTACTTGCCCTTGCGCAGGCCGTTGGAGGCGATGTCGAGCCACTTGATGAGGTCCTCGACCACCACCGCCATGTCCTCGGGCTTGCGGCGGTGGGCGCGCACCACGGACGGGGCGTCGTCGAGGATCCGGGCACTGAGGGCCTGCGGGCCGCGGCGGCCCTCGGCCACGCCGAACTCCATGCGAGTACCCGCGCGGACCTCGGTCACTCCCGCGGGGAGGGCCGAGGCGGGCAGGTGCACTTCCCTGCCGTCATCGGTGTGCAGGAAACCGAACCCCTTGGCGGAGTCGTAGAACTTTACCTTGCCGGTGGGCATAACTCGTGTCCTTCTCTGTCCTCGGTGCACCCTTCCGGCCGTGGCTGCGTGCCGTGGCCGCCCGGTCGGTCCGGATGGACCGGGCCGACTGCTGGGGTCCCGGTGCCGGGTGTTCACGGTCCGGCGGCCCCTGGTGGCCCTGCGGCGGTGCCGGCGTGACGGGCGGGCATGACCTCGGGAGTCGTCGTGGACGTCCCGCTCCGGGCAGCCCCGCCTCCGTCGCGTGCCGGACGGAAGGGAAAGTCTGTAGCACCTCAAGGATACCCTCTCGCCCCTAGCCCGAGCCCTTCCCCGGCGGTGCCGCCAGCCGCGGGCGTAGACTGGTCGCCATGTCCGTTCGTCCCGCGACCTCTCCTGATGCCTCCGCCACCGGTCCGGCCGCCGACTCGAACCCCGAGTCCTCACCCTGGCTGCGTGCGCTCCTGGTCCTCGGCGGAGCGCTGACCGCGCTCTCGTTCGCCGCGATGGTCCTGCTGCTGGCGTCCTACTTCCTCGAGATCACGGCCTGGCCGGTCTTCTACTGGTTCGGGCTCTACGGGCTCCCGCTCGGTTTCGTCCTGATGCTCTCCTACGTGGTCATCAAGGCGGTGCTCAGGCGCCGCGCCTGACCCCGGCCGCCGAAGCCATGACGGCCGCCTCGCTGACGAGCCACCTCGCGCGGTGGCCTGACCACCGACTGCACCGCCTCCTGCTGCTCCGGCCCGATCTCTGCCACCCACCCGTGCCCGACTTCGCCGCGCTCGCGGCCAGGGCGAGCACCCAGATGTCCGTGCTGCGCGCCCTCGACGGACTGGACCGGGCCCACCTCGACGTCCTCGAGGCCCTCGCGGCCATGGCCCGGATCCGTGGCGCCGGCCTCATCGTCCACGCCGGCCAGGTCTCCGGCGCCAGTCAGGTCCCCGACGCCGGCCAAGTCACCAGCCGCGCCCGCCTCGCCGACTTCCTCGGCGCGGCCGGACCCGACGACTGCGGGGCCGATCCCGTGGACGCGGTCCTGACGGACCTGGCGGAGTCCGCCCTCGTCCTGCCGGTCGACGACGGCTGGCAGCTCCCCTTGGCCGTCGCCACCGCGCTCGGTCCCCACCCCCTCGGCCTGGGGCGGAGCCGGGCGGTGCTCGTTCCCGACGACGGTTCCGCCTCCTCCGGTGAACAGCCCCGGGTTCGTGCCGGGCTCCCGGCCACCGAACACCTCACCGACCGTCCCGAGGTCCCGGCCACCGAACACCTCACCGACCGTCCCGAGGTCCCGGCCGCCGAACACCCCGCCGACCGTGCCGGGATCCTGGCTGACCTCGCCAACCGCACGGACGACCCGGAACTGCTGGCCCGGGCCACTGCGGCCCTGGATGCCCTGCAGTCCGCTCCGGTCGCGCGGTTGCCCGTCCCCCCGGGGCCGGTCCACGACCTGCTCCTCCGTGCCGGGTTGCTGATCCGGACCGGTCACCTGCCGGACGGGACCACGCTGGCCGAGCACCCGCTCGAAGCCGGACTGGCGTGGCGAGACGGCACCGTCGGACGCTGCGTGGACACGGTCCCGCCCGCGCCGACGGACGGCAGCGTCCCGGCCGCACTGTCCTCGAACGCCGCCCTGGCCGCCATCACCGACCTGTTGCGCGGCTGCGCCGACCTGCTGACCGCACTGGCCGAGGGACTGCCCACCCTGCGTTCGGGCGGGGTCGGCGTCCGGGAGCTGAAGCGGCTGGCCGACTCCACCGGGTCGACGCCCGAGGACACGTCCTGGCTACTGGAACTGCTCGCCGCCGCCGGGCTCATCGTGCTGGATCCGGACACCTCGCGCTGGGTCGTGGCCGCCGAGTCAGCGGACTGGTGGCGCAGCGGGCGCCACCTGCAGTGGGAGGCCCTGGTCCTGGGGTGGCTGGGCAGCGGGCGCGCCCCGATGCTGGGCCCCGCACCCACGACCGGCAGCTCCCCGTCCGTCTCCGGCGCCCCCGCCGCCGCGCGTGCGACGCCCTCCCCGGCGGGCGGCGGCCGCGCCCTCGCCGCGGACCGGAACCGACCCGATGCGCCCCGGCTGCGCGCTTCGGTGCTGGAGACCGCCCTGGAACTGGAGGAGGAACGCCCGGGCGTGCGACTGGATGAGGCCGTGGCCCGGCGCCTGCACTGGCGTAGCCCACGCCAGTCCGCCCGGACCGCGGTGTTCACCGCACCGCTGCTCGCCGAGGCCGCCCGCCTCGGGCTGACCGGCGCCGGCGCCCTCACCACGGCCGGCGCCCTCGTGGCCGAGGGGTGCCTCGATGAGGCCGCCGACGCGGTCGGGACAGCGCTGCCCGCGCCCCTGACCCGGGTGCGCCTGCAGGGCGACCTGACGGCCGTGGCGCCCGGGTACCTGGATCCCGGGGTGGCGGCGAAGCTCGCGTCGATGGCCGATGCCGAGGGTGACGGGGCGGCGCGGGTCTACCGGTTCTCCGACGACTCCCTACACCGTGCCCTGGACTCCGGACTGGACGCGGCCGCGATCGAGGAGTTCCTCGACACCCACTCCGAGGACGAGCTGCCGCAGTCGCTGCGCTACCTGGTCCGGGACGTGGCCCGCCGGCACGGGGCGCTGACCGTCGGCACAGCCGGGTCCTGGCTGCGCGTTGAGGACGAGGCCCTGCTGGAGGCGATCGTGGCCGATCCGGCCCTGGCCGGCGCCGGGCTGGAGCGCGTGGCGCCCACGGTGGTGGTGGCCGCCGTCGGCGAGCGTGACCTGCACCGGATGCTGACCGCCGCCGGGCACCGTGCGGCCCGCCGGCTTTCCGCGCAGGGCGGCTCGGGTACGGCGGCAGACCCCGGGACCGGTACGGCCGGCCTCGAGGCCTCCGGGCCCCGGCCGTCGTCGCTGGTGGCAGGTGCCGTGGACTCCGTCTTCCCGGCTCCCGTCCGGGCGGTGCGATGGGCGCCCAGCGAGGAGGAGCTGGCCGCCCAGGTCGCACGGCTGCGGGCCGCTCCCCGTCCGGCTCCCACCGGCCCGGGCACCGAGGAGGCGGTCGTGCTGCTGCGTCATGCCGCCCGCCAGCGCACCGAGGTGGACCTGGTCACCGTGGACCAGCGAGGCCACCGCCAGTCCCTGCGGGTGGTGCCGCTGGCCGTGGCCGGCGGACGCGTCCGCTGTCTCGTCCCCGCGCGCGAGGCCGAGACGGTGGTGCCACTGCACCGCGTCGTGTCCGCCGAGCCCGCCGCGCCCACCAATGGCTGACCCCATCGACCGCCCAGGAGGACCCATGCCCGACGGACCGCTGATCGTGCAGTCGGACAAGACCGTGCTGCTTGAGGTAGACCACCCGGACGCCACCGAGGCCCGGCACGCGCTGGCCTCGTTCGCCGAGCTCGAACGCGCGCCGGAGCACGTGCACACCTACCGGATCACGAACCTGGGCCTGTGGAACGCCCGCGCGGCCGGGGTGGATGCCGAGCGCGTGCTCGACGTGCTGCTGACCCACTCGCGCTACCCGGTGCCCCATGCGCTGCTGGTGGACATCGACGACACCATGGGCCGTTACGGCCGGCTGCGCCTGGAGAACGACCCCGTCCACGGCCTCGTCATGCGCACCGACGACTACCCGGTGCTCGAGGAGGTCCTGCACGCCCAGAAGACCGCGGACATGTTCGGTCCGCGCATCGACGGCCAGACCGTGGTCGTCCACGCCGCCAGCCGCGGCCAGCTCAAGCAGGCCCTGCTGAAGCTGGGCTGGCCAGCCGAGGACGCCGCCGGCTACGTGGACGGCACCCCCTATCCCATCGCGCTCACCGAGGTGCCGCAGACCGGTGAGGTGCCCGACGGCGCCCCGGGGCTGGGTGCCCCGGCTGCGGGAGGCGGCGCGGTAGCGGCAGGCGGCGCGGCCGACGTCGGGCCGACGGAACCCTGGCAGTTGCGCCCCTACCAGCGGATGGCGGTGGAGAACTTCTGGGCCGGCGGGTCCGGCGTCGTGGTGCTGCCGTGCGGGGCGGGCAAGACCCTGGTGGGGGCGGGCGCCATGGCGACCGCCGGGGCCACCACGCTGATCCTGGTGACCAACACGGTCTCCGCACGGCAGTGGAAGGCCGAGCTGCTGCGGCGGACCACGCTGACCGAGTCCGAGATCGGTGAGTACTCCGGTGCGGTCAAGGAGGTCCGGCCGGTCACGATCGCCACCTACCAGGTGCTGACCACCAGGCGCGGCGGGATCTATCCGCACCTGGAACTGGTCAACGACCACGACTGGGGGCTGATCATCTACGACGAGGTGCACCTGCTGCCCGCGCCGATCTTCCGGATGACGGCGGACCTGCAGGCCCGGCGCCGGCTGGGGCTGACCGCCACCCTGGTGCGCGAGGACGGCCGGGAGTCGGAGGTGTTCTCGCTGATCGGGCCGAAGCGCTATGACGCCCCGTGGAAGGACATCGAGGCGCAGGGCTACATCGCCCCGGCCGAATGCATCGAGGTGCGGGTCGAGCTCCCGCGGGACGAGCGGGTGACCTACGCGATGGCCGAGGACGCGGACAAGTACCGCCTCTGCTCCACCTCCGAGGTGAAGCTGCCGGTGGTGCGCTCGATCCTCGAGCGGCACCCCGGTGAGCAGGTCCTGGTCATCGGGCAGTACCTGGACCAGCTCGAGGAACTCGGGGAGCTCCTGGAGGCCCCCGTGCTGACCGGCTCCACGTCGGTGGCGGAGCGCCAGCGCCTCTTCGGCGCCTTCCGGGACGGGGAGCTGGGCGCGCTGGTGGTGTCCAAGGTGGCCAACTTCTCGATCGACCTGCCCGAGGCGTCGGTGGCCGTCCAGGTCTCCGGCTCCTATGGTTCCCGCCAGGAGGAGGCCCAGCGGCTGGGCCGCCTGCTGCGCCCGAAGCAGGACGGCAAGTCCGCCCACTTCTACACCGTGGTCTCCCGGGACACCCTGGACCAGGAGTACGCCCAGAAGCGGCAGCGGTTCCTGGCCGAGCAGGGGTACGCGTACACGATCGTCGACGCCGCGGACCTGGCCCGGCCCTAGCGGGGAGTTCCGCGCTCCTCGCCAGACACGAGCGTCACGGCTCCTGGAATCCACACTCAGCGAATGTTCAGGAAACGCTCAGCGAACGGGTGGACGATGGAAGCCATGAAGTCCAAAGAGCCTGAAGCCAAGCTCCTGGTCGTCGACGACGAGCCCAACATCCGCGAGCTGCTGTCCACGTCCCTGCGCTTCGCCGGTTTCGAGGTGGTGGCCGCCGCGAACGGCCGCGAGGCACTGGCGGCGGCCGAGAAGGACCAGCCGGACCTGGCCGTCCTGGACGTGATGCTGCCGGACATGGACGGCTTCACCGTCACCCGCAAGCTCCGCGCCGCCGGACGGCACTTCCCGGTCGTCTTCCTCACCGCCCGCGATGACACCGAGGACAAGGTCACCGGCCTGACGGTCGGTGGGGACGACTACGTCACCAAGCCGTTCTCCCTCGACGAGGTGGTCGCCCGCATCCGTGCCGTGCTGCGCCGCACGGCTCCCGCCGAGGGCGATGACGCCGTCCTGCGGGTGGACGACCTCGAGCTCGACGACGACGCCCATGAGGTGCGCCGTGCCGGCGAGGTGGTGGAGTTGTCCCCCACCGAGTTCAAGCTACTGCGCTACCTGATGATGAATCCCAACCGGGTCCTGTCCAAGTCGCAGATCCTGGACCACGTCTGGGAGTACGACTTCAACGGCGATGCCTCC
Source organism: Micrococcus sp. (assembly GCA_029961105.1). Taxonomy (GTDB): domain Bacteria; phylum Actinomycetota; class Actinomycetes; order Actinomycetales; family Micrococcaceae; genus Citricoccus. The sequence goes on from JASBVO010000014.1 coordinate 114,454, forward strand.
ATCGTCGAGTCGTACATCTCCTACCTCCGCCGGAAGATCGACCGGCCGGACCTGCCGGACATGATCCAGACCAAGCGCGGGGTCGGCTACCTGCTGCGGTCCGCGGACAAGCGCTGACCGGCCGGCCGGCGTCGTGCCGCTCCGCGCTCCCGCACCCGACCGTGTCCCCGCGCCGGCCCGTGCCCCCGGTTCCGTGACGTCCGTATCCTTGATGGCATGCCCTCACCCGTGAACCACAACGGGCGCTTCCGGCCGTTCCACGAGATCGCCCGGACATGGAAGACCTCCTCGTTGCGCACGCAACTGGTGGTCATGACCAGCGGCCTGATGCTCCTGGCCGTGGCCGTGACCGCCGCGCTGACGGCCTCGTTGTTCCGGCAGGAGCTGGTCCGGCAGATCGACGAGGACCTGTTCGCCAACCGGAACAACGTCTCGGTCTACCTGACCAGCCTCGGCACCGACACCGGGTACTTCTCCTCCCCCCAGTCCATCCTGCGCTTCTACGGCGAGTTGCAGGACAACGACGGGCATACCACCACGAACTCCTCCTTCACCGGCGCGGACGAGGACCGTCCGGTCATCCCCTCCCTGTCGGCCGAGGAGGTCGTGGCCCGCGGCACCAAGGCGTTCGAGGTGCCCGGCACGCGCGAGGACTCCCGGGGCTGGCGGGTGCAGGTCTACCGGCTGGAGTCCGGTGAGGGCTCCCTGGCCATCGCCCTGCCGCTGGAGCCGGTGCACAGCTCCGTGGACCGGGTCACCTCGCTCGTGGCCACCATCGGCCTGCTGGCCACCGCGGGCGCCTCACTGATCGCCTATGCGGTGACCACCCGGGCGTTCCGTCCCCTGCTGCGGGTGGAACGCACGGCGGCCCAGATCGCAGCGGGTGACCTCTCCCAGCGCGTGGAGATGGGCGCACCGGACACCGAGGTCGGCCGGCTGTCCCGGTCCCTGAACGCCATGCTGGCCCACATCGAGACCGCCTTCCGCTCCAAGGAGCAGTCCGAGGAGCGCATGCGCCGGTTCATCCAGGACGCCTCGCACGAACTGCGCACCCCCCTGGTCACGATCCGGGGTTTCTCGGAGCTCTACCGGCACGGCGGGATCTCCCAGAAGGAGGACGTGGACGCCGCCATGGGCCGGATCGAGGGGGAGGCCAAGCGGATGAGCCAGCTCGTGGAGGACCTGCTGACGCTGGCCCGCCTGGACGAGCAACGGCCCCTGGACCATGAACCGGTGGACCTGCTGATGCTGGCCAACGACGCTGTCCTGGACGCCCGCGTGAACGCGCCGGACCGCGAGGTGAGGCTCGAGGGCCTCGACGGCGGCCGCGCCGGTTCCGCGCCCACCACCGGGGACGAGGGCCGGCTGAGGCAGGTGGTGGCCAACCTGCTGACCAACGCGCTGCGCTACACCCCGGAGGGCACGCCGCTGGAGATCGCCGTCGGCACGGTGGACGTGTTGCCCGGGTCGGTGGACTCCGACGGCCAGCAGGTGCACGGCTCACGGGACTCCGTCATCGAGGTCCGGGACCATGGTCCCGGCATCGACGAGGACGACGCCGCCCGGGTCTTCGAGCGCTTCTACCGGGCCGATTCCTCGCGCCAGCGCGAGACGGGCGGCACGGGCCTGGGCCTGGCGATCGTGGCGGCGATCGTCGCCCAGCACGACGGCACCGTGCGGCTGACCCAGACGCCCGGGGGTGGCGCCACCCTCTCCGTGCGCCTGCCGTGGATCCCGGGTCCGGAGGACCAACGGGGGCAGGGGGGCGAGGACGAGCACCCCGGGGAGGGACGGACGCCCGGAGCCGATCAACCACCGGCCGGGGATCAGCCCGAGCCGGACCAACCGGCGGACGGGGACGGGCCGGCGGGCCAGCTGGCGGCCCAGGGACAACAGCCGAAGCCGGGGAAGCAGTCGGGCTCCGGTAAGACGGCGAGCGCGGGACAGCCGGTGGGCACGGGGAAACAGGCGACCTCGGGGAAGCCGGCACGCGGCGGTCGCGGTCACGGGGTGATGCGCGGCCGGCGGAAGCCGGCCATCCCGCCGCGTCCTGCACAGGCGCCCGGCGCGCCGTCACCCTCCACAGCGGAGTAGGAACGCCCTGCCGGGCGCCCCCTGAGGCCCCTAGCGTGGCAAGGGAGCCGGAAGCCACCGGCCAGCCGGTCCGGCGCTCTCCCGGCGCTCTGACCGGCCTCCAGATCCCTCACCCACAGGAGTGAACATGGCACTCGTCCAGATCGACACCGAAGACCTGATGGCCAAGAGCCAGGCCGTGGAGGGTTCCATCGGCCGGCTGCAGTCAGAGGTCAACGCGATGGAGGCCAACCTCCGCCAGCTCCAGGACACCTGGCGTGGCCAGGCCGCGAACAACTTCCAGACCATCCTCACCGAGTGGCGGTCCACCCAGGCCCGCGTCGAGGAGTCCCTGGTGTCCATCCGCGGGGCCATGACCCACGCCGCCCAGCAGTACCTGGACGCAGAGACCGCGAACGCCTCGATGTTCCGCGGCTGACCCCCGTCCCCCTGCAGGGGCCGGGTGGGCGGCGGCGAGGCAATCTGCCCCCGCCCACCCGGCTGAAACCTAGGATGGGGACCATGGCCGTGCTGATCGATCCGGCACGGTGGCCAGCCCACGGCACCGTGTTCTCCCACCTGGTCTCGGACCACTCGCTGGCGGAGTTGCACGCCTTCGCCGAGGAGGCGGGGATCCCGCGCCGGGCCTTCGACGGGGACCACTACGACGTCCCCGTGGAGCGGTACCGGGACCTGGTCGCGCAGGGGGCCGAGGAGGTCAGCGGCGCCGAGCTCGTCCGTCGGCTCGTCGCCTCCGGGCTGCGTATCCCGGCCAGCCACCGGCCGGGCAAGCTGGACAAGGTCCTCACCCAGCGGTTCAACCGATTACTGCCCGGCCATTCCCCGCTGGAACGGGACCCCGTGGTCGCCGACCTGCTGGCCAGCTGGTCCGAGCCGCACCGCCACTACCACGACCGCAGCCACCTGCTGGCCGTGCTGAAGGGCATCGACCTGCTGCTGCGCCACGGGGAGGACTGCGGCCGCTGGGACCGGGCCGTCAAGCTGGCGGCCTGGTTCCACGACGCCGTCTACCGGGGTGACCCGGCCCGGCCGCCCGGGCAGGACGAGGAGGACTCCGCCGTGCTGGCGGAGACGGTGCTGTCGGACCTCGGGCTGCCGGATCCGGAGATCGCGGAGACGGCCCGCCTGGTCCGGCTCACCATCACCCACGACCCGGATCCCGAGGACCGCGCCGGTGCGGTGCTCAGCGACGCCGACCTGGAGGTCCTCGGCCGGTCCCGCGGGGACTACGGCCGGTACCTCGCGGCCGTCCGGCAGGACTTCGCGCACGTACCGGACGACGCCTTCGCCGCCGGCCGGGCCGCCGTCGTGCAGTCGCTGCTGGACGCGGACCCGCTGTACCGGACCGAGACGGGCCGCCGGCTCTGGGACAGGGCGGCCCGGCGCAACCTCTCGGCGGAACTGCACCCGACCTCCCGCCTGTGGTCCCGGCACTGACGGGACCATCAGTTCGCACGGTCGGAACACCGGAGAGCCGAGGACACACGAAGGCCCGGAACACAGGAAGGCCCGGCCCCCGGGAAACAGACCGGGAACCGGGCCTTCGTCGTCACTGGCGTGCGGTGCGGGTACAGACCCGCCCGGACGGCCGGCGATGCCTGCTAGGAGCAGGTCATCACATCATGCCGCCCATGCCACCCATGCCACCCATGTCGTCGCCACCCGGGACGGCGGCGGCCGGCTCGGGCTTGTCGGCCACGACGGCCTCGGTGGTCAGGAACAGGCCGGCGATGGAGGCGGCGTTCTGCAGGGCAGAGCGGGTCACCTTCACCGGGTCGTTGATGCCGGCGGCCAGCAGGTCCTCGTACTCGCCGGTGGCGGCGTTCAGGCCGTGGCCGGCGGGCAGGCCCTTGACCTTGGCGGCCACGACGCCCGGCTCCAGGCCGGCGTTGAGGGCGATCTGCTTCATCGGCGCCTCGATGGCGACCTTGACGATGTTGGCCCCGGTGGCCTCGTCGCCCTCGAGGGACAGCGAGTCGAAGGCCTTGGTGCCGGCCTGGATCAGGGCGACGCCGCCGCCGGCGACGATGCCCTCCTCCACGGCAGCCTTGGCGTTGCGCACGGCGTCCTCGATGCGGTGCTTGCGCTCCTTGAGCTCCACCTCGGTGGCGGCACCGGCCTTGATGACGGCCACGCCGCCGGCCAGCTTGGCCAGGCGCTCCTGCAGCTTCTCGCGGTCGTAGTCGGAGTCGGTGTTCTCGATCTCGGCGCGGATCTGGCTGACCCGTCCGGCGATCTCCTCGGCGTCACCGGCGCCCTCGACGATGGTGGTCTCGTCCTTGGTGACGACGACCTTGCGGGCGGTGCCCAGCAGGTCCAGGGTGGCGTTCTCCAGCTTGAGGCCGACCTCCTCGGAGATGACCTGGCCGCCGGTGAGGATGGCGATGTCCGCCAGCATGGCCTTGCGGCGGTCACCGAAGCCCGGGGCCTTGACGGCCACGGACTTGAAGGTGCCGCGGATCTTGTTGACCACCAGGGTGGCCAGGGCCTCGCCCTCGACGTCCTCGGCGATGATCAGCAGCGGCTTGCCGGACTGCATGACCTTCTCCAGCAGGGACACCATGTCCTTCACGTTGGAGATCTTGGAGTTGACGATGAGGATGTAGGGATCCTCCAGCACGGTCTCCTGGCGCTCGGCGTCGGTGACGAAGTAGCCGGAGATGTAGCCCTTGTCGAAGCGCATGCCCTCGGTGAGCTCCAGCTCCAGGCCGAAGGTCTGGGACTCCTCGACGGTGACGACACCCTCCTTGCCGACCTTGTCCAGGGCCTCGGCGATCAGGGCGCCGATCTGCGGGTCGGCGGCGGAGATCGACGCGGTGGCGGCGATCTGCTCCTTGGTCTCGATCTCCTTGGCGGAGGCGACGAGCTCGGCGGTGACGGCTTCCACGGCCTTCTCGATGCCGCGCTTCAGGGACAGCGGGTCGGCGCCGGCGGCCACGTTGCGCAGGCCTTCCTTGACCAGGGCCTGGGCCAGCACGGTGGCGGTGGTGGTGCCGTCACCCGCGACGTCGTCGGTCTTCTTGGCGACCTCCTTGACGAGCTCGGCGCCGATCTTCTCGTACGGATCCTCGAGCTCGATCTCCTTGGCGATGGAGACACCGTCGTTGGTGATGGTGGGGGCGCCCCACTTCTTCTCCAGCACCACGTTGCGGCCGCGGGGGCCGAGGGTCACCTTGACGGCGTCGGCAAGGGTGTTCAGGCCCTTCTCCAGGCCGCGGCGCGCCTCTTCGTCGAATGCAATGGTCTTGGCCATGTGTGCACTGTCCTTTCTGGACCTTGGCGTTGCTTGGCAGTGTTCAACCGACCTGTGCAGTGCCCGCGACGGACGGCCCTGGACCGGGCCTCACCACGTTCAGGTCAAACTCCGTGGCACGGACCACCCGCATGCCTGCGGGCTTGGCAGTCCGAACCACCGAGTGCTAGTCCATATTTAGCACTCGACCCACCCGAGTGCAAACATCCGTCCAGGGTGCGGGCGGTTGTTCAGCGGGCAGGGGAATCGGCGCCCGGCGGCGGGACGGACCACTCAGCCCGCGTATGCGGCGGTGACCACCACGGCGATCCCCGGGATCCTTCCGTCGTAGACCGCCGGCAGCCCGAGCCGGGCGGCGACGGCCTGGGCGGTGGCCTCCTCCGAGGAATAGAACACGGCAGAGGAGGTCACCGGGAACCCGGCCCAGTTGTCCGCGGTGGCCACCGTGAACCCGGAACCGGCGAGTGCGCCGCCGACCCGGCCGGCCAGGCCGTTGACCCGGGAGGCGTTGTAGACCTCCACCGGGAGGGAGTAGTCGACCACAGCCGGTTCCTCGGTCTCCTCGGGCGACGGCGTCGGTTCCGGCGTTGCCGTCGGCTCCGGGGACTCGCTGGGTTCCGGCGACCCCGACCCGGCGGTCGCGGCCGGGGGCTCGGCGGACGCGGCGGCCTCATCCGGTTCGGAGGTCCTGCCGTCGCCTGCCCCGGCTTCCGTCACGCCCGGCGCACCGGGCGTGCGGTCCTCCGTCGGCGCCCCCGGAGCCGCGGACGCGGAGGCCGAGGCCGTCCCCGAGCTCGAGGCTCCCGCGGCCTCCGGCCCGGCACCGTCAGTGGACCGGAGCGTCGGCAGGATGAAGAAGGAGAAGGCGCCGATGGCCAGGGCCAGGGCGGCGGCCAACGAGATCCAGGTCAGTCCGGACGGCCCCGAGCCGCCGGACGGCTCCGCCACGGCCCGGTGGCTGCCCTGGCGGTCGCGGTATTCGGGCACGTCATCGAACTGATCGCGCGGGTACTCAGTCATGGACCATCATCACCAGATCTTCGACGCCGGGCGGCGCCGCTGTGGCTGCCGCGGGACATGGCCACGGCCGCATGACCGTGACGCTCAGGCCTCCTGCCGCCTGGCGCTGCGGGCCCGGTGGCGAGTCGTCCGTAGTCTACGCAATCTCTTGACCAGCATCGGCTTGTGGGCCAGGGCCTCCTGCCGGTCGAGCAGGCCGTTGAGCACCTGGTAGTACGTGGTGGCCGAGATCGCGAACCGGTCACGGATGGCCTGGTCCTTCGCGCCGCCGTACTTCCACCACTGGTCCTCGAAGTCCAGGATGTCCCGGTCCCGCTCGGACAATTCCGACGGCGACCCTGGGGTGTCCTGCCCGCGCGCGCCGTCCTTCCCGTCGTCCAGTCCCCGGTCAGCGCGTGCGTCGTCCTCGCGCTCCGGGGGGACGGGATCAGCTGCAGTCATGGGGGGGGTCCTTCCGGGAAGTGGTTCCCCGCCGCGCAGCCATCCAGGCGCCGGGCGGAGTACTCCACAGTCTACTCCGGTGAACTACAGCGGTGTCATTCGATAGTCTTCACCCGATGAGACTGCGTGAACCACTGGATCCCGGATGGGAGCGCGCGCTGGCGCCCCAGGATGAGGCCCTGGCCGCCGTCGGGCGTGAGGTCCAGGCCCGGCGGAAGGCCGGCGAGCACATCCTGCCGGCGCCGGAGAACATCCTGCGGGCCTTCCGGCAACCCTTCGACGAGGTCCGGGTGCTGATCCTGGGGCAGGACCCCTACCCCACCCCGGGACACCCGATCGGGCTGAGCTTCGCCGTGGACCGTCACGTGAACCCGCTGCCGCGCTCGCTGGCGAACATCTACCAGGAGCTGTCCGACGACCTCGGCATCCCCCCGGCCCCGCACGGCGACCTCACCGCATGGACGGGGCAAGGCGTGCTGCTGCTGAACCGGGTCCTGACCGTGGCCGCCGGCCAGCCGGCCAGTCACCGCGGACTGGGCTGGGAACAGGTGACCGAGGCGGCCGTGGAGGCCCTGGCCGCCCGCGGCACCCCGCTGGTGGCGATCCTGTGGGGCGCCGACGCCCGGAAGATGGCCCCGGTGCTGCGACGGCACGCTCCCGCCGACGCTCCCCTGGGCGTCATCGAGTCGGCCCATCCCTCCCCGCTCTCGGCCCGTCGGGGATTCTTCGGCTCCCGCCCGTTCAGCCGCACGAACGAGCTGCTCGGACAATGGGGCGCGGACCCGGTCGACTGGCGCGTCGATCACTCCTGACCCTCGTCGCGGACCGGCCCGTGACGAGAGGCCAGCGACGGCCGGTCAGCGACGGCCGATGCGGCGCCGTTCGTTGGCCTGCAGCGCCGTGGTGAACGGCCGGGCGAGCGTATCGCCCAGGACCACTCCGGCGGCGATGGCCATGATGGTGGCCGAGGCGTTGAACAGCCCCACCACGCCGGATTCCAGGGACCCGGTGTCCATGGCGATGCCGTACATGGAGCGGAAGATCGTCAGCCCGGGGAGCAGGAACAGGATGGCCGGCACGGCCACCACCAACTGGGGCGCGCCCATCCTCAGGGCGACGTACCGGCCGAAGGCGCCGATCACCACGGCGGCGACCGCCGGGGTCAGCCGGGGCCCGACGCCGAGGAGGTCCGCCGCCGCGTAGGCCAGGTACCCGGTCAGGGACACCAGGGCGGTGGGCACCAGCAGCTTCCATTCGGACTGCTCGAAGATGGAGTCCCAGACGGCAGCCAAGAAGACCAGCAGGGCCGTGAACCAGACCGGATAGGCCGAGGAGCTGGCCGCGTCCACGTCCAGCTCGGCGAAGCCCAGCAGGCTGGAGACCACGACGGCGGACATGATCCCGGCGATCAGCGCGGCGTAGATGAGCGCGGCGGAGACGAACCGGCCGGCGGCCGTGACCGGGAAGCCGTTGATCGCGTCCTGCACGGCCGAGACGAAGCGCCCGGACGGCAACAGCAGCATGATCCCGCCGGCCACCACGAGGGACGGCGCCAGCGGCACGTCCAGTTCGTAGAGCACCAGGGCGATCACGGTCGCGATGAAGCCGCCGGCCATCGTGGCGAAGAACTCCGGGATCCGCGCGCGCCCCATCACGTCCATGACGCCCATCAGCAGGGACGTGGACAGCAGGGCCACCCCGGCGCCGACCAGGTCGCCACCGATGAACAGCACGAACGTGGCGGCGAACAGGCCGGCCGCCAGCGTGTTCAGCCACTTCGGGAACGGCTTGGGCCGGTGCCGGATGTCCGCCAGCCGCTGCTGGGCCTCGTCCCGGTCCACCTCACCGGCGGCGATCGAGGACACCAGCCGGTGCATCAGGGCCAGGCCAGCGTAGTTCTGGGACCAGGACCGCACCACGCGCTGCAGCGTGTACGGCGTCTTGCCGGCGGGGGCGTAGTTCAGCGAGATCGACTGGTTGGTGATGTCCACCTCGGTCTCGTGCACGCCGAACGCCTGGGTCACCACGATGATCGAGGTCTCGACCTCCAGGGCACCGGCGCCGAAGCGGAAGAGGGTCTCCGCCAGCTTGAGCGTGAAGTCCAGGGTGGCCCGCTCATCGGCGTCCGCCAGCCGCGTGGTGCGCAGGTAGGGATTGGCGTACGGGCTGCCGGCGATCCGGTCCACCATGGACAGGGTCTGCGTCGGCAGCGGCTCGGAATGCATGATCCGCCGGAAGGCCGAGCTGCCGGAGAACCGCAGCCGGGCCTTCCTCGGCCCGGGCTTGGCGACCGGGACCGTCGGCGTCTCGCCGGTGGCCGGTTCGGAGGGGGCCAGCACGGACTGCGGCACCGGCACGGAGCTGGGCGGCTCGGTGATCGGGGTGTCGGTGACCGGCCCGACGTCGGCGCTCTCGGCTGGCACGGCACCGTCGCCGTCGGGCTCCGGGCCGGTCACCGGACGGACGGCCGGGGCGGCGGTGGGGGTCGGGCCGGTCGACACGTGGCCGGCGGCCTCGGCCGCGGGGCCCAGCGGGAAGTCGGTGATCGAGCTCGTGGCGGGGGCGGCCTCCTCGGCGGCGGGCCCGCCCGAGGCAGGGTGCCCGCCGGCGCGTGCGCCCGCAGCGGTCTGCGCGGCAGGACGGATGATCGGGATCTGTGCCAGTTCCACGGGCGGTTCCTGGATGCTCCGGCGTCCGGTCCGTGTCCTGATCTCGTCGTCCACGCCCCTGTCCTCCTGTCCCGTCCGTACCGGCTGCGGCGCCCGCCCGTGATGCCGTGCCGGCTCGTCCGCTGTGTCCTCCGAGGCCACCCCGCACGTCCGTTCCGGGGTGGCCAGGGGCGGGCCACACCCCACTGTAGTGTCCCCATTAACGACTGAAGGGCCCGCTCCGGGCCCTTCAGGGATGGTGGATCTTACTGGACTCGAACCAGCGACCTCTCGCGTGTGAAGCGAACGCTCTAACCAACTGAGCTAAAGATCCAACAGCGTGCCGGCGTCTTCCTCTACAGGGGCCGACAGCTATGAAAGCTTAGCAGAGTCCAGGGCCAACCTGAAAACGGCCGGCTCGAGGCCGTGGGGACGGCCGGCTCGAGCGGCACGCCTACGATGAACGGCATGGACTCCATGACGCGGCTGGGCAGGCACCCGGCCTTCCGGACCGGTGCCTCGGTGGCCGTGGCCACGGGCCTCTACGGGATCTCCTTCGGCGCGTTGGGGGTCGCCGCCGGGCTGGACGTGTGGCAGACGATCGCCCTGAGCGCGCTGATGTTCACGGGCGGTTCGCAGTTCGCCTTCGTCGGGGTGCTGGCCGGCGGGGGCGGCGGGACGGCGGCCACGGGCGCGGCCGGCCTGCTGGGCGTCCGCAACGCGGTCTACGGGATCCAGCTCAACGCCATGATGCGGCCCGGTCCGGTCCTGAAGCCGCTGGCCGCCCACCTGACCATCGACGAGTCCGCCGCCACGTCCATGGCCCAGCCCGATCCGTACGGGCGCCGCGTCGGGTTCTGGACGGCCGGCGTCGGGGTCTGGACGTTGTGGGTGGCCTTCACGGCGCTCGGCGCGGTGGCCGGGGACCTGATGGGAGACCCGAAGGCCTGGGGACTGGACGGTGCCGCCGCCGCGGCGATGCTCGGCCTGCTGTGGCCCCGGCTGAAGAGCGGCGACGCGTGGGCACTGGCGGCCGTGACGGCCCTCGTCACCGCGATCGCGCTGCCGCTGCTGCCCTCCGGGATCCCCATCCTGGTCGCCGGTGCCGTCGCGGGGCTGTGGGGCTGGTTCGGCCCCACCGGGCGCAGGGACCGGGATCCGGAGGACGGCCACGCGGCCGGGCCGGAGGACAGCCGGCCCGGCGCGAGGACGGTGGCGTGAGCATGTGGGGCTGGATCCTGCTGGCGAGCGCGATCGCCTTCGGCACGAAGCTTCTGGGCTACCTGGTGCCCGCCACGCTCCTGGACGACCCGAGGATGCTGCGCACGGCCAATGCGGTGACCATCGGGCTGCTGTCCGCGCTGGTGGTGATGAACACCGCGGCCGCCGGCCAGGGACTGCTGCTGGACGCCCGGCTCGGCGCCGTCGTGGCGGCCGCCGTGGCCCTCGCGCTGCGGGCCCCGTTCCTCGTGGTGGTGATCACCGGGGCCCTGGCCGCCGCCGGACTGCGCCTGCTCGGCTTCCCCTGATCCCGACGGCGGCGCTCCGGGGGGCGAGGTGCGCGCCGCCGTCGGGACCTCCCGGCTCGACCCCCTCCGGACTTCCGGTCGCCAGGACGCCAGGACGGACGCGGGTCAGGAGCTCACGGGGCCGTGATCGAGGAGATCCAGGTCGACTTCAGTCCCGCCCGGGCCCGCAGCTGATTGCCGGTGATCCGGGCGGTGTCGCCGTTCGTGGCGGTCGCCGTGACGTACCGGACGGAGTCCGCGTCGTCCAGCGTGAACCGGACCGTGCTCACGTTCGGCAGCCCGAAGGCCTGGGCCATCGTGGACTGGCTGACCGACTGCGTCCACGAGGCGTTCGGGTTGTTGGCGGCGGCGGCGAGGCTGTGCGGATCCGGCCTGCCCTGCAGGTACGGCACGGCGTTGCCCCAGACGTCCCGCGCCGAGCGGGTGTGGCCGCCGCTGGAGGAGAAGTACGTGGCGTCGACGATCGACCCGTCGTACCAGAGGCTCTTGGCGGTCTTCACCGTCGAGGTGGGGTCGCGGGGGTCCACGCGCACCAGGGTGGCGTCCACGGCGGCCTTCCAGCGGTCACCGTAGCTTCCGCCGCCCTCGTTCTCCTTGGCCCAGCCGGTGAACTTCTGGGAACGCACCTCGTCCCACACGTGGCAGCCACACTCGGCCTTGAGCGAGTTCATGTTCCGCAGGGCGTAGGAGCGGCCGGCCACGGCCTGCGCCTGGAGCGCCGCGGCGGGCCAGGACGAGGGCATCTCGGCCAGTCCGTAGAGGTACTCGTCGTTCATCCGCAGTTCGGTGACCACGTTGAGCTTCCCGTTGATCACCGTGACGAGGAGCTTGCCGTGGCGCAGGTCCAGCGGCTGGCTGCCGTTGGCGGCCGGCACCCGAACGGTGGCCGCCTCGGACGAATCGGGTGACCAGAACCGGGTCCCGGGCCACTCGACGATGGCCGCGGAGGACCGCTTCCGGGTGCCGTCCGGCATGGTGACCAGCACGTCCCCGCCGTCCTCGTCGATGCGCACGGCGCCCCGGGTCTCCAGCACCGCACCGGCGATCCGGACCCGCTGCAGGCCCGCGGTGCCACTGTTGAGCTTCGTGGACTGGATCGTCGTCGTCTCCGGGGAGGCCAGGTGGACCCGGATGTTGCTGGCCGCCCGGAACGTGGACTGCGTGACGTCCACGCCGGTGTAGTAGTACTGCAGGATCTGCTCGACCGAGTGGCCGCCGGCGGCCATGGCCCGCGCGCCGTACTGGCTCATGCCCGCCCCGTGGCCCCAGCCGGCGCCCTTGACGGTGAAGCTCGGCGGGACGCGATCGAACGGCGGCCGGTTCGCCACTAGGTGGGAGTCCGCCCGGTGCAGGAACGCGGAGGCCTGGCCGCGGGTGATGTTCCGCTGCTGCTTGAAGGTCTGGTCCGCGAAGCCGGCCGTGATGCCCTGCGCCGCGGCCCAGGTGATGGCCCGGTAGTTGGCTGAACCCGGCCCGAGGTCGGTGAAGGGGCTGCTCGAGGGCGGCGTGAAGGAGGCCTTCGCCAGCCGGTACAGGAACGCGGCCAGTTCGCCGCGGGTCACCGGATCGTTCGGGCCGAAGGTGCCGTCCGCCCGGCCCACGGTCGCCCCCGCGTCCACCAGCCAGGAGATCGCCTCGAAGTGGGCACCGCCCGGGTTCACGTCCGAGAAGTCCCTCTTCTGGTCCACCTTCACGTCCGGGTCCACCTGGCGGTACAGGAAGGCGGCGATCTCGCCACGGGTGACCTGCTTGCCGGGCTTGAAGGCCCCGTCGGCGTAGCCCACCGTGATGTCGTTGCACGCCATCCAGATGATGTCGTCGTAGAAGGGCGTCCCCACCGGCGCGTCGGTGAAGTCCGGCAGGGTGCACAGGCGCGGCGCGGCCTGGGCGGACCCGGACGGCACTGCCACCGGGGCCACCAGGAGGGCCAGGGCCGCGATGAGCGCCGCGGCGAGCAGGCTCCTCAGCGGTCGGCGTGGCGCGGGGCGGCCACCGGACGGTGTCGTGGCGGCAGGCGGAAGAGCGGGCCCCCGGAAGGGGGCGGAACGGACTGGCACGGTGATACTCCCCTGGTCAACGGGACGTTCTGGGCGCACGGCGTCCGTGCGCGCGTCCCCCCGTCAAGTATGCCCGCCGGGGCTGACCGGGCGGCATCTTCTGCAGGCCCGGCCCCCTCCGGCACGGCGACCGCGGCGTCCACGGTGGGTGATCACAGAGCCCCCTACCGGATTCGAACCGGTGACCCCCTGTTTACAAGACAGGTGCTCTGGCCAGCTGAGCTAAGGAGGCGTGAAGGGCCGGTTCCCGGGGTGCCGTGGCGGCACCGGGAGACCGGCCCTTCAAGGGTAGCGGATCGACCCGTGACGGGCCGTCGCCGAAGTGGTCAGGCGATCAGGCCTGCTTCTCCATCACGGTCTGGGCCCAGTCGGTGAAGGACTGGCCCTCCTGGGCGGCGGTCGCCCAGTTCTGGCCGTTGACGAACACGGTCGGGGTGCCGGTCACCCCGTCGGCCCGGGCGGTCGCCCCGGTGTACTTCACGTAGGGGCGGTAGGTGTTGCCGTCCACGCAGCCGTTGACGTCCGCGCCCAGGCCGGAGGCCATCGACTTCAGGTCGTCATCGCTCATGCCCTCACCGGTGTAGGCGGCGAACATCTGGGTCACGAACGAGTTGTAGTGCTCCGGGGAGTCCTCCGCCACGCACAGAGCCGCGTTGGCGGCGCGCGAGGAGTAGTTGCCGGTGGCCGGGTTGTCCAGGAAGTCCAGGAGGCGGTACTCCACGGTGGCCTTGCCCGCGTCCAGCCACTCGTTCAGCTGCTGGCCGTTCTCGGCCTCGAAGCTGGCGCAGTGCACGCAGTTGGCGTCGGCGTAGATGATGATCTGGGCCGGGTCATCCGCCCCGCGCTCCTCGAGCCCGGGCACGGTCTCCATCGGGGTGGGCGTCTCCGGGACCTCCACGGCGCTGGCGTCCACCTGCTCGCCGCCGAACTCGCTGGGCGCCAGCTCGGTGGTCGAGGTCATCACCACGCCGCCGTACTCGTTGCCCACGGTCGGTGCCGGGCCGGCGTCGGGAATGGACCGGGACGAGTTCATGAAGATGACCCCGACGACCACGGCGACCACCACCACGACGCCGATGACGACGCCCCAGCGGACCATGAGGGACCGGCGCTTCTCCTGGCGCCGCTGCTCCTCCTGCATCTGGCGGGCCTTCTCACGGGCACTCTGCTGTCGTTCTGCCTTGGTCTGCTTGCTGTTGGAAGCCATCGTCCTGCCTGTCGGTGGAGCTGCGGTCTGGTCGGTGCCGGCGGCCGGTACCCCCTGATACCTCTTCCGGGCCGGGAGTCAGCCTACCGGCCCTTCCTGAGAACCCGTCCCGGACGGCACCGGCTGCCGATCACCCTCCGCGCGTGGTCAGGACACCAGTGACGCGCCAGCGGACGATAGGGTTGACGAGGGCCGTCGGTCCGTCCGGCGCCCCGGTCGCCTGTGCTGCGCGGGCGGCGCAGATGAGGACGAGGAGGTCCGTCGTGAGCGACGTCATGCACACCGGAATACCCACTGGCACCGTACCGTTCGTGGACCGTTCCGCCGGGGAGTCCCCGGCGCCCGGCCAGTACGACTTCGTGGTGGTCTCGAACCGGCTGGCGGTAGACCGGGTGGTGGATGATGAGGGCAACGCCACCTGGCAGCGCTCCCCCGGTGGCCTGGTGACCGCGCTGGCCCCGATCATGGCCCGCGAGGAGGGCGCCTGGATCGGCTGGAACGGCGCCCCCACGGCCTCCTCCGCAATGGACGACGACGTCAACGGAACCGAGGACGTCGACGTGGAGGAGGACGTCGAGAGCGCGCAGGAGCACTGGGAGCCCTTCGACCACGACGGCATGCACCTGGTGCCCGTCCCGCTGTCCGCACAGGACATCGAGGAGTACTACGAGGGCTTCTCCAACGCCACCCTGTGGCCGCTCTACCACGACGTGATCGCCAGCCCCGAGTTCCACCGCCAGTGGTGGGACACCTACCAGCAGGTCAACTCCCGGTTCGCCCGGGCGGCGGCCGCCACCGCCTCGGAAGGCGCCACCGTCTGGGTCCAGGACTACCAGCTCCAGCTCGTCCCGCGGATGCTGCGGCGGCTCCGCCCGGACCTGCGCATCGGCTATTTCCACCACATCCCGTTCGCCCCGGTGGAGATCTTCGCCCAGCTTCCCTGGCGCCGCCCGGTGCTGGAGGGGCTGCTGGGAGCGGACCTGATCGGCTTCCAGCGCACCTCGGATGTGTCGAACTTCCAGCGCGCCGTGGGACGCATCGTGGGCGGAACCTTCCGGTCCGGCGCCCTGCAGGTCCCCGGGCACGACGGCGGCTCCCGCACCGTGCGCGCCGAGGCCTTCCCCATCTCGATCGACACGGACACGATCACCACCCTGGCGAAGGACCCGAAGATCCAGGCCCGGGCCCGGCAGATCCGGGAGGATCTCGGCAACCCGCAGACCATCCTGCTCGGCGTGGACCGGCTGGACTACACCAAGGGCATCCGGCACCGGATCAAGGCGTACGCCGAGCTGCTCGAGGACCGCCGGCTGACCGTGGACCAGGCGTGCCTGGTGCAGGTGGCCAGCCCGTCGCGGGAGAACGTGGAGTCCTACCGGGAACTGCGGGACGAGATCGAGTTGTCCGTGGGGCGGGTGAACGGCACTTTCGACACCATGGGCCACACCGCGATCCGCTACCTGCACCACTCCTATCCCGTGGAAGAGATGGTGGCCCTCTACCTGGCCGCCGACGTCATGCTCGTGACCGCCTTGCGCGACGGCATGAACCTCGTGGCCAAGGAGTACGTGGCGGCCCGCGGTGGCTGGGGAGGGGTGCTCGTGCTCTCGGAGTTCGCCGGGGCCGCGGACCAGCTGCGCAAGGCCCTGCTGGTCAACCCGCACGACATCGACGGGCTGAAGGACGCCATCATGGAGGCCATCGAGATGAACCCCAAGGAGTCCCGCAAGCGGATGAAGGCCATGCATCGCCAGGTCCTCACGAACGACGTGAACAAGTGGTCCCGGGAGTTCCTCGACCGCCTGGGCGGTCGGTCCCGCCGCACCATCGGCCGGGAAGAGGGCTCCGGCTCGACGGCCTTCATGGACACGGATGACGATCGCAGTCGTCGCGACTACGAGCACGCCGAGCGGGTCGAAGAGGCAGCGCGGGTCGAAGAGGCAGCGCGGGTCGAAGAGGCTTACTCCCCCCAGGCACAGGACGGTGGAGGCAGGTGACGGACCGCCTGGCCCCGGACCTCGAACGCGCCCTGCGTGACTTCGCCGCACGGGACACGGTCCTGGTCGCCCTCGACTTCGACGGCGTCGTGTCCGAACTCGTGGACCGCGCCGAGGACGCCCGGCCGGTACCGGCGAACGCCGCCGCCCTGCGGTCACTGACCGGGCTGCCCGGCGTGCACACCGCCCTGGTCTCGGGGCGGGCCCTGGACTCGCTCATCACCGTGGCCACGCCCCCGGACTCGACCCTGCTGATCGGCTCCCACGGGGCCGAGCGGCGTCTGGGCCCGGACGCGCCCCCGCTGGAACTCGACCAGGACCAGCGGGCGGCGCTGGCTGACGTCGGGACCGTGCTGGAGGAGATCGCGGCGCGCTACCCGGACTCCTGGGTGGAGCACAAGCCGGCCGGCCGGGTGCTGCAGGTGCGGCTGGCCGCCACCGAGGAGGCCAAGCGGCAGGCGGTGGCCGAGGCCGAGGCGGCGCTGGCGGACCGGGAGGGGATCTACCCCGGCCACGGCAAGGACGTGTACGAGGTCTCCGTGGTGCGCGCGGACAAGGGCCAGGGCTTGGAGCTGCTACGCCGGGCCACGGGCGCCGAGGCCGTGCTGTTCGCCGGGGACGACGTCACCGACGAGCACGGCTTCGCCCGCCTCGACCCGCGCACCGACGTGGGCATCAAGGTCGGCGACGGCCCCACGGCGGCCCGGTTCCGGATCGGCGGGCCGGCGGGACTGGCCGCGGTGCTGGAGGCGGTGGCCCGATGGCGTCGCTGACCCTGGACGGTGTCACCGTCCGCTACCCGGACGCCGCCACCCCGGCCCTGGACGGGCTGGACCTGTACGCCGGGGACGGTCAGTTCGTGGTGATCGTCGGTCCGCCGCGCGCCGGCAAGTCCACCCTGCTGCGCGTGGTGGCCGGGCAGGAGGAACCCACGGCCGGGCGGGTGCTGATCGGCGGGGTCGACGTCACCGCCGTCCCCGCCCAGAGCCGCGACGCCGTGCTGGTGTTCCAGAACTACGCCCTCTACCCGCACATGAGCGTGGGAGACAACATGAGCTTCGCCCTGCGCGTGGCCGGCGTCCCGGACGACGAACGCCGGGAACGGGTGTTCGAGGCCGCCCGGCTACTGGACCTGACGGACCGGCTGGACCACAGCCCGGACGAGCTCACCGGCCCCCAGCGCCAGCAGGTGGCGCTGGCCCGGGCCGTGGTGCGGCGGCCGGCGGTGCTGCTGATGGACGACCCGCTGGCCATGCTGTCCCCGGACCTGAAGGACCACACCGCGGACCTGATCCGCACGCTGGTGCGCACCCTGGACGTCACCACCCTGCATGCCACCGCCGATCCGGGGCCCCTCGCCTCCGTGGCGGACCGGGTGCTCCGGCTGGACTCGGGCCGGCTCATGGAGGACACTGCGGGCACGGGAGCCCGGGCCCCCTGAGCGGCGGACCTGAGCGACGCAGGGGCCGTCTTCCCCGCCCCTGCGCGCGAGCCTGCTGGACGCCCCCGAGACGGAAGGAGCTGCCCCATGGCCCGACGGACCGGACTGGACATCACCACCTCGGTGTCATCCGAATTGGGCACCACGGACCTGCTGGCCCTGCCCTGGACCATCTCCCTGGAGGACTGGCCGGCGCAGACCCTCGCGGCCCTGCCCCGCGGCATCTCCCGCCACGTGGTGCGCTTCGCCCACCTGGCCGGCGCCGTGGTGGCCGTCAAGGAGACCACGGAGGAGTCCGCGCGCCGGGAGTATCAGCTGTTGCGGCGCCTGGAACGCCTGAACCTGCCCTGCGTGGAACCGGTGGCGGTGGTCAGCGGCCGCACCACCACGGACGGTGAGCCGCTGCCCACGGTGCTGGTCACCCGCCACCTGCGGTTCTCCCTGCCCTACCGCGCCGTGTTCTCCCGCAGCCTGCACCAGGACACCGTGACGCGGCTGATCGACGCGATGGCCCTGCTGCTGGTGGAACTGCACCTGGTGGGCTTCTACTGGGGGGACGTGTCCCTGTCCAACACGCTGTTCCGCCGCGACGCCGGAGCCTTCGCCGCCTACCTGGTGGACGCCGAGACCGGGGAGCTGCACCCCTCCCTGTCCCGCGGCCAGCGCGAGCACGACCTGGAGATCGCCCGCGTCAACATCGCCGGGGAACTGATGGACCTGATGAGCGGGGGCATGGTGGACCCGGACGTGGAGCCGGTGACGACCTCCGAGCTGATCATCAACGCCTACCGCCGGCTCTGGGACGAGCTGACCGGGGACATGTCCTTCAGCGTCGAGGAACGCTGGCGGGTGGAGGACCGGATCCGCCGGCTCAACGCCCTGGGCTTCGACGTGGAGGAGTACGCGATCCGCACCACCGCGGACGGCTCCGAGCTGGTGCTGCAGCCCAAGGTGGTGGACCCGGGCCACCACCAGCGGCGCCTGCTGGGCCTGACCGGGCTGGACGTCCAGGAGAACCAGGCCCGCCGGCTGTTGCGGGACATCGACCAGTACCGCGCCGACCGGCACCCGGAGTTGGAGGAGCAGGAGGCCGCCCACCTGTGGGTCGAGGAGGTGTTCGACCTCGTGACCCGGGCCATCCCGGCGGAGCTGTCCGGCAAGCTCGAGCCGGCCGAGGTGATGCACCAGCTGCTGGAGCACCGCTGGTACCTGTCCGAGAACCAGAACCGGTCCGTGCCGCTGACCGAGGCGCTGCAGTCCTACATCAGCACCGTGCTGCCCACGCGCCGGGACGAGGACGCCCTGGCCCTGCACCCCACCACCACCATGCTGCGGGCCGTGCCGCCGCGGTCCGCGGGACCGGAGGGCTCCTGGAGCCCCCAGTCGGCGCAGACCCCGGGCCTGTGAGGCCCGGCGCCGGCCGCTGGCCCCGGTGACCGGTCCCGGAGACGGAGGCCGTGGTGACCGTGGTCCCCGCTCCGGCCCGCGTGCACCTGTTCCCCCCGAGCGCGGCCGGCGCCTTGGGTGGGGCCGGACGTCCGGTCAGCGACGGCCGAGGAGCAGGAAGCCGGGCGCGGGGACGGATGCCGGTGGCGCGTCGTCGCCGCGTCCAGCCCCCTCGCCGTCCGCGCGAGCGGCCGGCACGGGCCCGTCGTTGCCGTGCCCAGCCAGGAGCCGGTAGCCGGCCAGTTCGGCGGGGACCGGCATCGGGTCCTCGCCGAAGGCGGACAGGAGCACCACAGAGCCCGAGCCGTGCCCGCCGGCCTCGAGGGAGGCTCCCACGCCGGTCCCGACGTCGGCGGCGCCCTTCCGCAGGCCACGGTCCAGGCGCAGATGGAGCCGGTCGGCGTCGACGGTGGCGCGCGTGGTCGAGCGGTCCGGGTCGGTCAGCTCGGGCCGGTCCGCACGCACGGCGGCCAAGGTCCGGTGCAACTCCAGCAGGCGGGCGTGCCGACCAATGCCGGCCTCCTCCCAGCGCAGCACCGAATCCCGGAAGGTCCGCTCGTCCTGCGGGTCCGGCACGGCGTCGTGGTCCCAGGCCATGCGCTCGAACTCCCGACGCCGGCCCTGGGTCACCGCCTCGGCCAGCTCCGGCTCCCGGTGGGCCGTGAAGAACTGCCACGGCGTGGATGCCGCCCACTCCTCGCCCATGAACAGCATGGGCGTGAAGGGCCCGGCCATCAGCAACGCGGCCCCGATGGCCAGCCGCCCCTCGTCCAGGGACGCGGTCAGCCGGTCTCCCGTGGCGCGGTTGCCGACCTGATCGTGGTTCTGCGTGCACACCACGAGCGCCTCCGCCGGGATGTGCTCCCCCAGCGGACGGCCGTGGTGACGGCGGCGGAAGGACGAGTAGGTGCCGTCGTGGAAGAATCCCTCGTTGAGGACCTTGCCGAGGGCGTCCAGGGAGGCGAAGTCGGCGTAGTATCCGTCCGTCTCCCCGGTCAGCGCCACGTGCACGGCGTGGTGGAAGTCGTCCGACCACTGACCGGTCAGCCCGTAGCCTCCGGCGCCGCCCTCCCCGCGCGCACTGATCATCCGCGGGTCGTTGAGGTCCGACTCGGCCACCAGCACCAGCGGCCGGCCCACCCGGGCGGACAGGGCGTCCACCTCGGTGGCCATCTCCTCGAGCAGGTGCACCGCGCGGGTGTCGTGCAGCGCGTGGACTGCATCCAGGCGGAACCCGTCCACGTGGTACTCCTGGACCCACATCCGCACGTTGTCCAGGATGTACCGGCGGACCTCGTCCGAGTCCGGGCCGTCCAGGTTCAGGCCGCTGCCCCAGCCGGTGGACTTCTCGGTCAGGTACGGGCCGAACGTCGGCAGGTAGTTCCCGGAGGGGCCCAGGTGGTTGTAGACGACGTCCTGGATGACCGCCAGCCCGGCGGCATGGCAGGCGTCCACGAAGCGCCGGTAGGCCTCGGGCCCGCCGTAGGAGGCGTCGACGGCGTACCACCCGACCCCGTCATAGCCCCAGTTGTGCCGGCCGCCGAAGGAGTTCACGGGCAGCAGCTCGACGTGTGTCACCCCGAGCGAGACGAGGTGGTCCAGCCGCTCGGCGGCCGCATCCAGGGTGCCCCCGGGGGTGAAGGTGCCCACGTGGAGTTCGTAGACCACCGCGCCCCGCAGCGACCGGCCGGGCCAGTCGCCGTCCTGCCAGTCATGGGCCCCGGCGTCCACCAGCCGTGAGGGGCCGTGGACGGTGTCGGGCTGGCACCGCGAGCGCGGGTCCGGGAACGGGCCCTCGCCGTCCACCCGGTAGCCGTAGCCGAAACCGGTGCCCTCCGGACCAGCCGCCCCCGGCACCCACCAGCCGTCCCCGGCCGGTTCCATCGGGAACGCCTCGGCGCCGGCCCAGCGGTCGTCACTGCCGTGGACGGCCCCCGGTTCGCGGTCGGTGACCACCAGCTCGACGCCCTCTGCCTCCGGCGCCCAGACGGACAGCGGGATGTCCCGGGGGTGCGGCGATGCGTCCTGTCCCTGCAGCGTGTTCCGGTCCGTCATCGCAGCGTGTTCCCCTCCTCCGGCACCAGCAGGGCGACCGGGTGGTGTTCGAAGATCTCGGCCAGGCGGGTGGTGCCGTCCGTGAAGGCCCCGCCGAAGCGGCGACCGGTGACCAGGTCCACCACGGCCTGCCGGGGCAGCACCACGGCGGTGTCCCCCCAGCCGCCCTCGTCGGCCAGGCCCAGCGGCCAGCGGGTGGCCAGGGTGATGCAGCCCCCGCGGGAGAACGCGACCACGTGGTCGGCGGCCTCCCCCAGGACGTCGAGCTCCTGGTAGCGGTTGAACCACTCCGGGTGTTCCCGCCGGGCCCGCAGCGCCCGGGAGGTGACCAGCAGTTTCAGGCCCGCGGCGTACTCGGCGAGCGCGGTGCCGCTGGCCCACACCGGGCCGTTGCGCCAGCGCATCCCCTCGAGCCAGGCGGGGCCGTCGGAGCCGGCGCGGCCGTCGTCGGGATCCTCGAGGGCGGGGAACCGTGGCGTCCAGCCGCCGTCGAGCCGGGCCAGCAGGGCCGCCCGCTCGCGGAAGTCCACCGGCCGGCGGTTGTCCGGGTCCACCAGCGTGGGGAAGGGGACCTCGGTGCCCTGGTAGACGTCCGGAATCCCGGGCATGGTGAGCTGGATGAGCTTCATGGCGAGCTGGTTCGACACCCCGGCCGCGGCGATCCGGTCGGCGACCACCTGGACGGCCTCGCGCAGGGCGCCATCGCCTCGGGTGGCCCGCTCGGCCAGGTCGGCCAGCCGGGCCTCGAACTCCTCGTCCGGTTCCGTCCAGGTGGTGCGCGTGGCGGCCTCGCGCGCTGCCTTGAGCGCATAGTCGGCCAGCCGCTCGGTCTCCAGGGCGGTGCCGCCCACCGGCCAGGCGCCGACGACGGTCTCCCACAGCAGCTTCTCGAACGGTCCGTCCCCGAGCGGGGCCAGCTCCCGGAACCGGCCCAGGGCGCCCGTCCACTGCTCGGGGATCTCGGAGAGGACGTCGATCCGCGCACGGACGTCCTCGCTGCGCTTGGTGTCATGGGTGGACAGGGTGGTCATGGTGCGCGGCATGCGGGCCTGCCGGTCCGCCTGGGCGGCGTGGAATTCCTGCAGCTCCAGGGCGAACGAGGACGGGTCCCCGCCGACCTCGTTCAGCGACGCCAGGCGGGAGTATCGGTAGAAGGCCGTGTCCTCCACCCCCTTGGCCATGACCATGCCGGAGGTCTGCTGGAAGCGCTCGGCCACCGGGTGGTCCGGGTCCGCGAGCAGCGGCAGCAGTGCCTCGAGGACGTCGACGAGCTCGGGGCGGCGCCGCCGGACCTCCGCGGCAGCCGCGTCCAGGTACTCCCGGCCGGTGGGCAGGTAGGAGCGGTAGACCGGGAAGCAGGCCAGCAGTTCGGCCAGGGTGTCCTGCAGCCGGTGCTGCCCCGCGTCCTCGGCGCCGGGGTCCTCGTCCCCGGGGATGAGCCCGGGGACCAGCCGCGCCAGGCGCTCCACCTCGGAGCGCAGCATGCCGTCGGCCACGGCACGCTTGGTGCCGTGGATCATCTCGGCCCACACCACCTCGGCGTCGTCGCCGGCCTCGTCCCAGCCGCCCAGGCGGGCCGCCACGGCGTCCAGTTCCGGGGCCCCGGCGGGATCGGTCAGCACCCGGTCCACCTCACCGAGGGCGTCGTAGCCGGTGGTGCCGTCCACGGCCCAGGCCGCCGGCAGCCGCTCCCCGGACTCCAGGATCTTCTCTCCGAGCAGGTAGATCCCGCCCGTGGCCTGGCGCAGGTTCTCGAAGTACCCGCCCGGGTCGGCCAGCCCGTCCGGGTGGTCCACGCGCAGTCCGTCCACGAGCCCCTCGCGCACCCAGGACAGGATCTCCCGGTGCGTCTCGGCGAACACCCGGGGGATCTCCACCCGGACACCCGCCAGGGAGTTCACCGCGAAGAAGCGGCGGTAGTTGAGGTTCTCGTCGGCCTCGCGCCAGGGCATCAGCCGGTAGTTCTGCAGTTCGTGGACGGCCCGGGCCAGGCGCTCCTCCTCGGGCCGATCCTCACCCGCGGGTCCTGCAGCGGCGCCCCTTCCGTCGGAGCCGGCTGCACCGCCCTCGGGACCGGCGCCGGCTTCGGAGCGCGCCGCCACCGCGGCCCGGGCGGCCTCCTCGGTGCCCGGGGCCAGGGGGTAGACGTTGTCGTAATAGTGCAGTTCCCCGTCCACGATCCGCAGCTTCGACAGCTCGGCCTCGGGGTCCTCCTCGGTGCCGTCCCCCAGCACGGGCAGCCAGATCCGGCTGTCCCCGGCGGCCCAGTCGATGTCGAAGGCCATGGCGTACTTCGAGGCCCGGCCGTGCTTGAGCACGTCCCACCACCAGGCGTTGTCCTTCGGGGTGGCCACGCCCACGTGGTTCGGGACGATGTCCGCCAGGATCCCGCCACCGGCCTCGTGGACCGCCTCGGCGAGTTCGCGCAACCCCGTCTCCCCGCCTCGGGCGTCGTCCACGGCGGTCGGGTCCACCACGTCGTAGCCGTGGGTCGAGCCCTCCTCCGCACCGAGCATCGGCGAGAGGTACACCCAGTCCACGCCGAGGTCCCTCAGGTACGGCAGGACGTCACGGGCGTCGTCCAGCGTGAAGTCGCCGGTGAGCTGCAGGCGGTAGGTGGACGCGGGGACTCTCTGCGGACTGGTCACGGTGTGCACGGTAGCAGGGTGGCCGGACGGGAGCCGTGTCACCGGCCGCGGGCCGGCGGCCGCCGCACGACGGCGTCCCGGCTAACCGCCCGCCGGCGCGGTGAGGTCCCGGCGGATCAGCGGTTCGCCGGAGTCCTCGAAGATGACCACGACGTCCTGGTGGACGGTGCCGTCCGGCATGGTGAGGTCGGCGATGAGGGCATTGCCCTGCCAGTTCTCCTGGTGGACGGCCTCGACCCCGTACTTCTCCCGCAGGTTCTCGACGATGCGCACGTTGGCCTGGGACGAACCGAAGACCGCATAGCTGATGGCCACGAGCCCGATCACCAGCACGCCGGCGGCGGCCAGGATCTCCCGCATCGAGTCGCGCATCCGGTCCGGGCCGGCGTACCGGGCGTCCTGGTCGTCCAGGTGGAGGCGGTAGCGCCGGCGTCGCCAGAGACCGTGCGCCATCACCGCCGCGCCGGCCACCACCATGAGGATCCCGATCCACTGGGCGACTAACGGGGTCTGGAGGTCGATCGGTGCGTACATGCCTTCCATTGTCTCCCCGTCCGGCCTTTCGCGCAGTGACGAGGCGCTCAGGCCCCGGGCGCCCCGGAGAGGACGTCCGCTCGGGCGAGCGGTTCCCCGTCATCCCCGTCCTCCCCGACGCAGACCGTCACGACGGTCGGCACGGAGGTCACGGCAGGGGTTCTCCTCGGGCTGCGGTCCAGATCCGGTACCACTGGTCGGCATCCATGCGACGGGCGGCCTGGTCGGCGGTCGCACTGGCGGCGATGCGCCCGGGCCGGATGGTCCCCACGACCGGGCGGATGCCCCAGGGCAGGCGCATCAGCCAGGCCAGGACCACGACGTCGGCCGGGACGTCCAGTTCTTCGGCCACGCGACCGACCTCGGCGGCGGCCCGGGCATCGGCCGGTTCGGGGTCGGGCCGGGTGTACCGGCCCCGGCCGAGGGGACCCCAGGCCTGGAGCTCGATGCCGCGGGCGGTACAGAACTCGACGATCCCCTCCGTGTCCCCGGACGGCGGGGCCTCCGGGTGATTGGCGAGCACCACGGACTCGATCAGCGTCCGGGCATGCAGGCCCAGTTCGAGCTGGACGCAGGCCAGCGTCTCGGTGCCGGCGCTGGCCTCGCGCAGGGCATCGTCGAAGCGCCGTACCCACGCCAGGCCCATGTTGGAGAGCCCCAGGTGACCGACGGCGCCGGCGGCCTTGAGCTCGAGGAACGCCCCGACCGTCTCGGCCGGGTCGGTCAGCACGTCCGGGCGGTGGATGATCAGGGTGTCGACATGATCCGTGTGCAGTCGCTCCAGGGACCCGGCCACCGCGGTGCGCAGGTGCCGGGCCGAGGAGTCGTAGCGGGTGGTCCCGGTGCCGCCAGTTGAGCCGTACAGCGGGGAGCCGCCCAGCCGGATCCCGCACTTGGTCTGGATCCGCAGCGACTCCCGCAGCCCCGGCTCGGCCGCCAGCAGGAGGCCCAGGGCCTGCTCGGACCGGCCATGGCCGTAGATGTCCGCGGTGTCCAGGGTCGAGATGCCGGCGTCGAGGGCGGCACGGAGCGCCTGGTGGGCCGCGTCCTCCGCGTCCCGCCAGCCCTGGGGACTCAGTGGTTCGGGGGCCCAGCCGCCGCCCCAGCCCATGCAGCCGAGGATCGTCCTGGTCATGCACCTAGGATGCCGGACCGGCGGCCGGGAGGAACCGCGACCCGCCGCCGGCCGGCGTCGGCCCCGCCCACCACGCCGCTGGTCAGCGCCGGCCCGGCACCTTGACGTCCACCCAGACCAACCGGTGGTCCGACGTCGGGAAGGGATACTCGCCGGTGAGTTCCGAGCCCGGTTCGCCCTGCTCGGGCCAGAACACCCCGCCACCGCGCAGGGGCAGGTTCTCCGACGGCAGGGCGTAGTCGGCCCGGAGGTTCCCGGGGCCGGGGACGTCGTTGAAGTCAGCGGTGTCATACGCCGGGTCGGAGACGTGCCCGGCGTTGGCCCCGCCCTGCCGCTCCGAGGCCTCGGCGCCGCCCGCCGAGGACTGCTGCGGGTCCTGGATCCGGGAGTGCTCCAGCAACTGGTCGATCGCGCCCGGGTAGGAGTCGCCGTCGTGCGGGTCGGAGTTGTAGTCCCCCAGGACCACGAAGCGCTCGCGGCGGTCCAGGCCGCCGCGGCGGCCGGCGTCGTCATAGATGTACGACGCCGTGGCGCCGCCGGTGACGTAGTCCGCCCAGAACCGGATCTCGTCGTTGTTCCGCCGGCCGTTGCGGTCCTCCGCGCCGTCGAAGCTCGGCGGGGTGGGGTGTGCGGCCAGCACGTGCACGGTCTTGTCACCGATGCGCACCGGGACGTCCCAGTGGGACTTCGAGGACAGGCGCAGCACCTGCTCCTGCTCGTCCGTGTAGTAGTCCTCGGGCATCTGGTGGTCCGGCATGTCGGCCCAGCGGAAGTCCTGGAAGGTCCGGACGTCCTCGGCGTCGATCGGGTACTTCGAGTACACGACCATGCCGTACTGGCCCGGGAACAGCCCGAAGCCCCAGGCGTCGTCGGGGCCGCCGACCGTGCCGTCCTGGTTCAGGTCGTGACCGGAGGGCACACCGGTGTTGACCGGGGCGGTGTAGTAGTACGGGTAGTCGACCGGGGCCTGGCCGTTCTGTCCCACCGCCAGGTAGTTGTCCCGGAACGCCTCGGCCGCGGCGCCGCCGGCGACGTAGTCGAACTCGTTGATGAGCAGGATGTCAGGGGCGGTCCGCTGGATGACCTCGGCCACGGCCCGGGCCTGCTCGTGGTCCGGGGTGGAGAGATCCGCCAGGAGCTGTCCCTCGGCACCCCGGTTCAGTGAGGCGTTGTAGGTGGCCACCCGCACGTCGTGCTTCGACGCCGGTCCGTGCCCGGCTGCGGGCCCGGCCGTGGCCGCCGCGGCGGCGGCCGGCCCGGCGGTGGCCGGCACGGCGGCGGCTCCGGACAATGACGCGGCCAGCACCAGTGCTGCGGTGGCGGCGGTGGTCCTGCGGATGGTCGGCATGGTGGTTCCCCTCTCCTGTGCTGCCCCGGGGGCCCGGGCAGTCGGCGCCCCGTGCCGGGGCTGCCCCGATGGTAGGGACCGGCCCCGGACACGGTGATGGCCGGGACATGAACGGGGGATGACGATTCCCCTATCCTGTCCCGGCCATCCGCGCCCATCGCGACCGCCCGGCGGACCGGCTCAGGCGCCGGCCGGCCTGCGCCCGCGGTTACTTCAGCGAGGCATAGCCGCGCGTTCCCGCCATGTCGGCCAGCTGGTACACGCTGATCCAGAACGGCTTGGTCCAGGGGTCCTGCACCAGAACGGTGTTGTTGTTCTCGTTGTAGCCCACGATGGGCATGTGGTGCCGCAGCGTGAACCGCCCGCCGGTCTTCTGGCGCTGGAGCGGCGGCTGCTCATCCGGGGTGGCCGCGATGTTCACCACCGCCGGCACACCGGCCTTGATGGACCGTTTGAGGTTCTCGCGGATCCGGATCCGGTCCTCCTCGGTCGAGTCCTGGCCCCGGATGGTGGTCACGGAGTAACGGACATCGGTCGGCGCGTTGTAGTCCAGCACGCGGGCCACCTGGTGCAGCCAGGTGCCGTCGCGGTCGGTCTGGGCCTCCTTGGCCATGGCTGCCTGGGTGGTCTCGATGCCGAAGCCCTCCAGGGCGATCTTGATCGATGCCGGCCCGCACCAGTATCCGTTGGGCTGGGCCTCCCAGGTGGTGTCCAGCACGGTGACGCCGTTCCGGGTGGTGGGCTTGCGCAGCGTGCCGGTCCGGGCCAGGGCGGACTTGGCGTTGCCCAGCTCGAAGTCCTTGATGATGTAACCGCCGTGCACCCAGCCGCGGTGCTCGCCGGCGATGATCTCCCGCCAGGTCGCCCCACCGGCCACCTGGCTGCGGCCGGTGATGACGACCTTGGCGTTGCGCAGCAGCGAGGTGACCTTCGGGTGCTGCGTCCCCGGGGACCTGCGCACGTTGAGGCCGTCATCGGCGATGACCACGTAACGGTAGGCCAGCGGGATCTCGGGTGCCGGGGCGGGCTTCGGCGCCGGTGCCGGGGCAAGCGTGGGGGCCGGCTTCGGGGCGGTGGCCGGCGGTGCCGGCTTGCCGTTCAGGTAGGTCTCCAGGCCGTAGAGGAACTGGGCGGTCTCACCGCGGACGATGTCCCGGCCGGTCCGGAAGGTCCCGTCCCCGTAGCCTGCCACCAGGCGGGTGGACTGCAACCACGCTGCCGCCGTGTAGAACGCCGAACCGGGTCCGCTGTCCGTGAAGGGGGACCTGGCCGGTGCCTCGTAGTCGGCCACGCCGGAGGCCTTGTACATGAACTGGGCCAGTTGCCCACGGCTGATGCGCTGGTCAGTGCCGAAGGCCCCGTTGGCCTGCCCGGAGGTGTAACCGTTCTCCTTCATCCAGGAGATGGCGGTGAAGTACGGGTCGCCCGGCCCGGCGTCGGTGAAGGCATCATCGGTCGTGCCCGGGACATGCCGTTCGCCGGAGTACTTGTAGAGGAACTGGGCGGTCTCACCGCGGGTGATCTCCCGGGTCTTGCCGAAGTGCCCGGAACCGTTGCCGGCGGTGATGCCCTCACAGGCCATCCAGGTGATCGCATCGTAGAACGAGCCCTTCGGCGGCGCGTCGATGAAGTCCTGCTTGCACGGTCCGAGGTGGGCCGTAGCAGCCGGTGCTGCGTGCCTGCCGGACCGCACGGTGCCCTCGGGTGAAGGACCGGCCGCGCCCGGGTCCTGGAGGGACTCCAGGACGGACTCGTCGAGCACCGGCAGGGACTGGTCGAACTCAGTCGCCTGGTCCAGGGGGTTGAGGATCTCGGAGTCGGCGGCCGCGGGGGTGGCCACGGCCACCCCCGGAAGCAGCAGACCCAGGCTGAGTGCGGTGGCGAGGATGCGCCCCCGGTTCGCGGGGCGGGCATGGGCATGACGGGACACAGGGTCGCCCTTCGTCGGTGGAGTGATGGGCGGAGAGATTCCCCTTCCCCGCCGCGTGCATGATATCCCACCCAAGTCACCGGCGGGTGACATAAGCCACAGGGACTCGCCGACGGTCCCGTCCCGCCCGGCGGTGTGATGGGATATCACCATGAAGCTCGCCACGTACCGACTGCCTGGATCAGACCCGGAGACCCCGGGAGCCACCTTCGCCGCCATCGTCACCGGCACGGACGGTTCCCGCGCCACCGCGGCCGTCGAGCTGGAGGGGATCATCGACGTCGGGGACTTCCTGTCCCAGCCGGAGCCGACCCGCGCCGAGCTCGTGGAGTCGGCCCTCGCCGCGGCCGAGGAGGACCCCACGCGGGTCCTGGACGCCACCCAGCTGGAGCCGGCCACCCTCATCCCCTTCCCCACCAAGGTGTTCTGCATCGGCCTGAACTACCGCAACCACATCCTCGAGACCGGCCAGGACCTCCCCGAGTACCCGGCGATCTTCACGAAGTTCGCGCAGTCCCTCACCGGCGCCAACGACCCGATCGAGGTCCCGGAGGAGGACTACCGCCTCGACTGGGAGGGCGAACTGTGCATCGTCATCGGCGAGCCGGGCCGCCGGATCCGCGAGGACGACGCCGACCAGCACATCGCCGGCTACGCCGTGTCCAACGACGTCTCGGTGCGCGGCTACCAGGGCCGGACCACCGAGTGGACCCAGGGCAAGGCCTGGGAGGAGATGACCCCGGTCGGGCCCTGGCTGGTGACCCCGGACGAGTTCACGGATGGCGCGCGGATCACCACCAAGGTGAACGGGGAGGTCATGCAGGACGACTCCACCGGGGACCTGGTGTTCGACGCCCGCAAGCTCGTCTCCTACATCTCGGACATCGTCACCCTGCTGCCCGGGGACCTCATCCTCACCGGCACGCCGGCCGGGGTGGCCCTGGCCCGGAAGGACGAGCAGGGCCGCCGGCCGTGGCTGAAGGCCGGTGACGTCCTGGAGACCGAGATCGAGGGCCTGGGCGCCCAGCGGAACGAGATCCGGTGAGCCCGGCCGGCCAGACCAGCGCGAGCGGTGAGGGCACCGGCTTCACCACCTGTGACCTGTTCGACGCGGACGAGACCCTGCAGTCCTGCTCCCTGCAGTTCCGGGACCTGGGTGGGCGGGCCCGGTTCAGCGGCCCGGTGCGCACCATCCGGTGCCACCGGGACAACGGACTCGTCAAGCAGGTCCTGAACTCCTCGGGGAACGGCGCCGTGCTGGTGGTGGACGGGGCCGGCTCCCTGGACTCCGCCCTGATGGGTGACCTGATCGCCGCCGCTGCCGTGCGCAACGGCTGGGCCGGCGTCGTCATCAACGGCGCCATCCGGGACCGCGCCGTGATGGGCACCCTGGAGCTGGGGGTCAAGGCGCTGGGCACGAACCCGCGCAAGTCCGCCAAGGACGGCGCCGGTGAACTGGACGTGACCGTGGAGTTCGGCGGCGTGGTCTTCACCCCCGGGGCCAAACTCTGGGCGGACGAGGACGGCATCCTCGTCACCCCGGCCGCCTGAGGGCCGGTCGGCCCGCGCGGTTCCGTGGCACCCATGAATCTCTCCCAGCCTCCGCCTCCTCGCCCTCCCGCCGGACCGGTGGGCCTGGGCATCCTCGGCGCCGGCCGCGCCGGCACCGCGCTGGCCCGGGCCGCCCAGTCGGCCGGCATCCCGGTGCGGATCGCCGCGAGCAGGCCCCCGCGAGCCCTGCGGCTGCACCTGGCGCAGTATGCCCCGCGCGCCACGGCCGTTGAGGCGGCGGAGATCGCCGACGCTCCCGGCGGCCACCCCGACGACTCCCCCGCCGGCTCCGGCATCCGGCCGCTCGTGGTGCTGATGGTGCCGCAGGAGGACATGGACGCCGTGGACCCGGAGTGGGTGCGGGGCACGGTCCTGGTGGACGCCACCAACCGCTGGTCGGACGAGCCGCTGCCCGGCTGGCTGGCGGAAGCGCTGCGCCAGGGCCGGTCCAGCTCGGAGGCGCTGGCCGCCCGGTTCCCGGGAGCGGCCGTGGTGAAGGGGCTGAACCACATCAGCCACTGGGACCTGGACACCGCTGGTCGGGCCGCCGGCACGGAGCGGCGCGCGCTGGGCGTGGCCGGGGACGACGACGGCGCCGTCCGGCAGGTCGCGGACCTCACCAGGCGGCTGGGCTTCGATCCGGTGGTGCTGCCGGGCCTGGCAGCCGGCCGGTCCCTGGAGCCGGGCGGGCCGGTGTTCAACCAGCCCCTGTCCGCAGAGGGACTGCGTCGGGCGCTGGGCCTGCCGGACGCCTGACGGGCAGCGTTCCCGGGCCCGGGGCGGCGGAGTACCGTGAGGCCATGACGAGCCGGCGCACCGGATTTCCGGCCGGGCCGGTCCCCTTGCAGTCCTCACCGGGAATGCCCAGCCGCACAGATTGGTTCAAATTTATATGACCTCTGAATCCGCCCACCGCCAGGACCCGCTGGCCTTCTTCCTCGACAAGTCCGACCCCGCGTCCTGGAAGGCCATGGGCGGCCTGTCCCTGGCCGCCAAGAACGCGGCGCGCGCTGCCGGGCTGGACGATCAGCTCGTGGAACTGGTGAACCTGCGGGTGTCCCAGGTCAACGGCTGCGCCTATTGCCTGCACGTGCACACGCGCAAGGCGATCGAGGCTGGGCTGGACGACCAGCGCCGCGGGCTGGTGTCCGCCTGGCGGGACGCCGACATCTACACGGACCAGGAGAAGGCCGCCCTGGCCCTGGCAGAGGTGGTCACCACCCTCCCGGACACCGAGGACCGGGATGCCACCCAGATGCTCTCCCACTCCTACCTGACGGACGAGCAATACTCCGCGGTGCAGTGGCTGGCCATCACCATGAACGTCACCAACCGCATCTCGATCCTGTCCCACCACCCGGTGCGACGCCCCCCGGAGGCGCCGGGGCTCTGAGCCGGCCCGTCCCCACGCCCCTCCCACCCACCCCCCGCCGAGACCACGGAGGAACGCCGTGAGCAACACCGAGACCCACCCCGAGGAACGGATCTGCGAGAGCGGTCCGCCACCGGCCCCGGCGCGGGACGCCGTCGGGCCCCGCTTCACCGAGGGACTGTCCGACGGCGTCAGCGCCCTGGACGGCCGGTCCGGACCGGTCGAGCTGCTGGAGCCCCGGATGGTGCCCCTGGGCGGACCGCGGGCCATGACCGTCAAGCGCACGCTGCCGCAGCGGGCGCGGTCGCTGATCGGCGCCTGGTGCTTCCTGGACTTCTACGGCCCGGACGACGTCTCGGGCACCGGCGGCATGCAGGTCCCCCGCCACCCGCACACCGGGCTGGCCACCGTGTCCTGGCTGTTCACCGGCCGGGTGGACCACATCGACTCCGCCGGCAACTGGGCCACCGTGCGCCCCGGCGAGGTGAACCTCATGAACGCCGGCACCGGCATCACCCACTCCGAGTTCTCCACCGCGGACACCACCGTGCTGCACGGCGCCCAGCTCTGGTACGCCTTCCCGGACCACGCGCGGTTCACCGCCCCCTCGCTGGAGTCCCACCGCCCCGAGCCCGTCACCGGAGATGGGTATACCGCACGGGTGTTCCTCGGCTCGCTGCTGGGATACACCTCACCGGTGAGGACCCACATCCCGCTGACCGGCGTCGAGCTGCTGCTGGAGCCGGCCACGTCGATGCGCATCGAGGTGCCGGCCGGCCACGAGCACGGACTGCTGCGGGTGAGCGGGGACGTGTCCCTGGACGGGGTGAACCTCCCCGAGGACCACCTCGGCTACGTCGGCACCGGCCGGGAACAGATCACCATCACCGCCGGTGACGAGCCGGTCACCGCCCTGCTGATCGGCGGGGAACCGCTGAACGAGCAGATCGTCATGTGGTGGAACTTCGTGGGGCGGTCCCACGAGGAGATCGCCGCCTGGCGTGCGGCCTACCAGGCCGAGATGGGCTTCGAGGCCCCCGAGCCCGGTTCCCCGCTGGTCGGTGCCGGCGCTTCCCCGGCCCAGCCCGACGGCGTCGCCGCCCTGGGTGCGCCGGTGTCCGGCGAGCGCCTGGACCGGTTGCTGGGCCGGGTCTACGACGATGGCCGGCCCTTCCCCCAGTACGGGAACTTCCCGCCCGGCCAGCCGGCACCCATCCCGGCACCACCGCTGCCGACCACCCGGATGAAGCCGCGCGCGAACCCGCCGTCCCGGTGACGGCCGCAACTACCAGAACACCAGACGAGAGCGCCGGACGAGAGCACCGGTCGAGAGGAACCACCGTGACCGAGCAGGACACCCACCAGACACCCACCCTGGAGAATCCCAAGGTCGTCCGAGGCACGAAGCCGCGCTTCGAGATCCACGTCGACGATTCCGGCGAGCCGGCCGGGAAGACCTACATCAAGGACATCGAGACAGCCGACGGCGTGAAGCAGCGGATCTTCCCGCACACCGAGGTCAAGGAGGAGTTCGGCGGCCACGGCCTGGCCTCGACGCTGGTCCGCCAGGCGCTGGACGCCTCGATCGCCGAGGGTTTCCAGATCGTGGCGGTCTGCCCCTACGTGCAGTCCTGGGTGAAGAAACACCCCGAGTACCAGGAGCACGTGGTCCCCACGACCCCGGACCACCTGCAGGCCCTGGACCGGCGCTGACACCCCGCGGGACCCTTGCCCTCCAGCGCCGGGAGGCCGCGGAGGCCCGTCACCGGACAAAGGGGTGAGCGGAGAAGGGTGACCGGGCGGAGGTGACCGGGCGGGGACGGCGCGTCCTGCCTACCGGACGTTCTCCGTGCCCCCGCGGAGTCGTAAGGTGTGGTTCACGCCCCACACCCCACGAGCCGAGGACCCTGCCATGACCACTCCATCCGGCTACACCTACGACGCCGATCTCCCCGCGTCACCGGTCTCCACCCGGGACCTGCAGGAACTGCTCGCCTCCGTCATGTGGAGCGAGGACGACGCGGTCGCCCTGCGCCGGGCCGGGGACATCCTCACGCCGAAGACCCACGAGATCCTGGACGTCTGGTACGGCTTCGTCGGCAGCACCCCGCACCTGGTCAGCGTCTTCGCCGGCAAGGGCGGGCAGCCCGATGCCGGTTACCTGGAGGCCGTCCGCGGTCGCTTCGAGCGCTGGATCGTGGACTTGTGCACCCGTGACTTCGACGAGCACTGGCTGGCCTACCAGCAGGAGATCGCACGGCGGCACACGACGAAGAAGAACGAGACCGACCACGTCGACTCCCCCTCCAGGCACGTCCCGCTGCGTCACCTGATCGCCCTGCTGGTGCCGGTCACCGTCACGGTCCGGCCGTTCCTCGAACAGGGCGGCGATGACGCGGCCACCGTGGACGCCATGCACACGGCCTGGCAGAAGGCGGTGACGCTCACGGTGGCACTGTGGTCCCAGCCGTACAGTCCCGAGCTGTGGTGAGGTCCCGAGGACGGGAGGAGACGAGAAGAGCCCGGACCCTGTGGGTCCGGGCTCTCGCCGTGATGGCCTCCGCCGGGAGACCTGCTGGTCGGGGTGACAGGATTTGAACCTGCGGCCTCGTCGTCCCGAACGACGCGCGCTACCAAGCTGCGCCACACCCCGTGGATCGCGGTTCCACACCGTGCCCGGCGGGGAACCACAGTGGTCCATCCTAGTCCCCGCCACCCCGAAACGCCAAAACGAGGCGTGCGGCGGTGTCGGACACGGGCGGCGACGTCAGAGGATCGCCCGGCCCGGGTTCAGGATCCCGGCCGGATCAAGGAGGTTCTTGATGCCTCGCTGGATCTCGACTACGGCGCCGGACTGCTCCCATTCCAGCCAGCGCAGCTTGTAGGAGCCGATCCCGTGCTCGCCGGTGATGGTCCCGCCCATGTCCAGTGCCAGCCGGACGGACTCGTCCAGGGCCGCATCCAGCCTCGCCATCGCGGTGCCCTCCTCGTCCGCGGCGATCCAGAACGAGGGGTGCAGGTTGCCGTCCCCGGCGTGTGCCACGACCTTGAGGCTGACCCGGTGGTCCACGGCCATCCGCTCCAGTCCGTGCACGTAGTCCACGAGCCGCGAGCGCGGCACCGCCACGTCCTCGCCGACGGCGATCAGCGTGGGCACGTCGTCCCCGCGGGCGTGCCGGCGCAGGTCCACCAGGCCGGTGGCCTCCGCGTCACCGACCGGCGTCATGGTCCCGCCCAGCGCCTCGAGCTCGGCCCGGATGACGGACATCTCCTCCAGGGCCCCGTAGCCGTCGGTCTGGACGAGCAGCATGGCCGAGCCCCGCTCGCACAGGGTCGAGCCGTGGGCGCCGTCGAGGGCCTGCATGGTGCCCCGGTCCATGATCTCCAGGATCGCCGGCTGCACGCGGGCCGCACCGATCGCCAGGACGCCCGCGGCCGCCGTCGGGAAGTCCGGGAACCAGGCCGCGGCGGTCTCCACGCGCGCCGGGGCCGGCCGCAGCCGCACGGTGATCCCGGTGATGATGCCCAGGGTGCCCTCGGAGCCGGTGAACAGCGCGGTGAGGTCGTAGCCGGCGACCCCCTTGAGGGTCGGGGTGCCGGTGCGGATGAGCGTGCCGTCGGCGAGCACGACGTCGAGCGCCAGTACCGAGTCCCGGGTCACCCCGTACTTGGCGCAGCGCAGCCCCCCGGCGTTCGTGGCGACGTTGCCGCCGATCGTCGAGATCCGGTAGCTGGCCGGGTCGGGAGCGTACATCAGGCCGTAGGGCGCGACGGCGTCGCCCAGGTGGGAGTTGATGACGCCCGGTTCCACGGTGGCCGAGCAGTCCTCCGGATCGATCGACAGGATGCGGTCCATCCGCTCCAGGGACAGCACCACGCAACCGGGGAGGGCATGACCGCCCCCGGACAGGGCCGTTCCGGCCCCGCGGGCGATGACCGGGAACCCGTGCTGGCTGGCCAGGCGCATGAGCCGCTGGACGTGTTCGGTGGACTCGGCATAGACGACCGCCTCCGGCACGGCCGGCGTCCAGGCCGTACGGGGACCCCGGTCAGTGGCGCAGGACTGCCGGCCCTCCTCGCTGAGGTCCAGGAGAGAGGGCTCGAAGGCCTCGGCCAGGACGCGGCGCAGTTCCTCTCCAGCCCGGAGGTCGGCGGAATGGACAGGGGCGTGGGGATCCGTCTGCTGCATGGACCCATGGTAGGCGGAGCGTCCCGCCCCGACCCGGGGAAACGGGAAGGGCCTGGATCTACACTGGGGCTACATCCGGTGCCGCAGCGTTCCCGGCGGCACCGGAGCCGGCACCGAGAGAAGCGTCAAGGAGATCCGTGGCTACCAGTGACGAGACGCCTGGTGGACTCGGCGCGTTCCTGGGCTCGCGGCCCAACCTGGTGGGCCTCGCCGCCTTCCTGGCCGTGTTCATCGCCGTCATGCTCGTCTCCCAGTCACCGCTGGCCGCCGTCATCGCCGCCCTCCTCGGCTACGGTGCCGGCTACTTCATGGCCCCGCCAGACCGCAGGACCTACGCCTCGGGCATCCCCGTGCACGGTGCCACCGGCGAGGAGATGGCCGGACGGCTCTCCGCCTTCCAGCAGTCCGTGCGCACCAACCGGGGGCGGATCCCGCCGGAGGCCGACCGGGAACTGGGCATCATCGTGCTGTCCCTGCGCGAGATGATCGACCGCTGGCAGGACGTCAAGCGTGCCCCCGAACAGCGGATGGCCCTGGAGTCGATCGTCTACCAGTACCTGCCGAACACGCTCGACGTGTTCCTGCGCCTGCCCGACTCCGCCAAGCCCCATGCCGCGCCCGAGTGGATCTCCCAGCTCAAGCTGCTGGGGACGGAGGTGGCCGCCAGCCGGCGCTCCGTCCTGCAGCACGACCTGGAGGCGATGCGTGCCAACGGCCGGGTCCTGGAGCAGAAGTTCGAGGACGGCGACCTGAAGATGTTCAAGGAGCACGGCCTGTAGACGGCACCGTGGTCCCCGGCCGCGCCCGCGGGACACCCGCGCCGCCGGCCTCCGAGAGGCGCGAGGCGGTCAGGAGTGGGTCGGCCGGGCCTCAGGCGACGCGGGCGGCGACGGCGGACCGGCGGGGACGTGGATCCATCCCTCCCGCCGTGCCGTGCCGAGCAGGTCCGGCGGTGGGCGGTGGGTCCGACCCCGGTGCACCTCCCGCGCCACGAGGGCGGACAGCACCGCGTCCAGGACATCGTCATGCGTCAGACAGGCCTCCCGGTACCCATTGAAGTCGAGCCACGGAAGGAGCCCTTCCAGCGCCTCGACCAAGGCCGCACGGGCCTCGCGGTGCGCGTCCTTCTTGTACACGCGGTGCGGCAGACCCCAGGCGCGCAGCGCGGCCGCCGGGTAGACCTCGCAGGCCGGCCCGCCGCCGTCGGGCGCCACCGGATGCCCCGCTGCCCGGAGCCGGGCCGCCAGGTTGGCCCAGCGCAGTGCGGGATAGGCGATGCGGTCCGTCGAGACGCTCAGCGGGTTCAGCCCGGTCAGCTCCCGCACCGCGAGGTCCGTGGCGCGCAGCGCCAGGCTCCTCCGCCAGTCAGGACCGGTGCCCGCGACGGGTGTCACCGTGCCCTCACTGTGTGCCGCGATGAACCGGACGAAGGACTCGGGCCAGCCGAAGGGCACGTCCACCCCGGCCCGGTCACCAGCGCCGATGGTGCCGACGATTTCGTCGTCATCGGCGCCGAGCATCGCCCGTTCCACGCGGAGGGTTCCGTCCGCCGGGACCTCGACGAGCACGGCCAGTCCGGTGCGCTCGGGGGCGGCCGCCAGGTCCACCCCGACGAATCTGCGCAGCCCGGTTGCCCCCACGTTCACGCCCCAGCGGTGCGCACCGTGCCTCCGGTGAACCGCGCGAAGCCCTCCAGCGCCGGCTGCCAGTCCTCCAGGGACGACGCCGGCCCGCTCCCCAGGACGCCCACGCGCGTCTCCCCCTGGGGTTCAGCGGCGAAGGTGACGGCCACGTCCACACCGGCGCCGCCCGCAGGTCCGTGCGCGGCGCCGAACCAGCGCAGGGCCAGTGACGCGCCCTCGATCCCGACGACCTTGGCCCAGCGGTACTGAGTGCCGTCCAGTCCCTCCTCGAGCAGGGCGCCGTCCTCGAAGCCCAGGTGGCTGTCCTCGCCACAGGCTCGCAGGGTGACGGGCCACCAGAGGTGCACGTACTCCAGGAACGCCTCGACGGCACGTTCTGGCGGCAACGGGATGTCGGCAGCCAGAGACGCAGGCGCTGACCCACCAGCCCGGTCCCCGCCCATGCTCGTGGAGTCCGCGGGCTCCCGCGACGGCGGGTGAGCGAAGGGATCGAGGAAGAGGCTGTCGGACATGGCCTCCATCCTCCCACCTCCTCCTGGGCGCGCGTGGTGGGGCCCGATGTTGGTCCCCGTGGTGGTCGCCCGTCCGTGGCCCCCGGGGTGCGGGTGGTTGGTGGGTGTGCGGGTGTGTGGGGTGGGGTGTGAAGCGCCCTGGGTTTCGTTCCGTGGTTAGACCACCGCGGGCGCGGCTGTCAGTTGTTGAGTGTATGAGGCTTCGACTTCTGCCGGGGTTCGGTAGTCGAGGTTCTCGTGCAGTCGGCGGGTGTTCCACCACTGCACCCAGTCCATCGTGGCCATTTCCACGGCCGTGACCGAGGGCCAGACCCGTTGAGAATGGATGATCTCCGCCTTGTAGAGGCCGTTCACGGCTTC
The DNA here is from genome assembly GCA_029961105.1 of Micrococcus sp. GTDB lineage: Bacteria > Actinomycetota > Actinomycetes > Actinomycetales > Micrococcaceae > Citricoccus. The sequence goes on from JASBVO010000014.1 coordinate 152,864, forward strand.
GGCGAGGGCGTTGTCATACGAATCGCCGACGGACCCGACTGACGCGGTGACACCGTAGGCCGCCAGCGTGTCGGTGTAGGCCAGGCTGACGTACTGCACGCCTCGATCCGAGTGATGGACCAGCTGCCCATCTCGTAGGCTGGCGTCGGTGCTCAGCAGCGCGTGTTCCAGGGCCTGCAGCGGCAGCGCCTGTGTGTGCAGCGTGGCCGCTACGGCCCAGCCGACGATCTTGCGGGTGCAGGCATCGGTGATGAACGCGACGTAGCAGAAGCCGGTCAGGATCCGCACATAGGTGATGTCAGCGACCCACAGCCGGTTCGGCTCGTGCGCGGCGAACTGCCGCTTCACCAGGTCCGGACGGTGATCCGGCTCGACTGCGGGCTTCGTCGTGATCGGTTTGCGGCCGCGCCGGACACCGGTCAGGCCGGCGGCCTTCATCAAGCGGGCGACCTGGTCACGGCCCACATCCCAGCCGGCCCGGCGCATGGCATGCCACATCTTGCGGTACCCGTAGACGCCGTAGTTCTCGGCGTGGATCCGCCGCAGCTCCTCCATCAGGACCGCATCGCGCAGCCTCCGCGTCGAGGCCGGACGGGTCTTCGCGGCGCGGTAGCCGCGGGAGGTGATGAACCCACACGCCGTCGCACCCAGGGTGCGGCAGATGGCCTCGACCCCGAATTGACCGCGGTTCTCATCGATGAACCGGATCATCTCGTCGTGGGGCGGTCGAGTTCCGCTGCGAAAAAAGCCGAGGCCTTCTTCAGGATCTCGTTGGCCCGTCGGGTCTCGGCCAACTCCCGGCGCAGCTGCCGGTTCTCTTCTTCCAGGCTCGCACTACTGGGCACGGCTACCGAGGTGAGGTCGGGCGATTCCGCTCGACGGCACCAGTTCCGCAAAGTCTCCGGGCCGCAGCCCAGGGCCTCGGCGACCGCGCGGATGGACGCGGCCCGGGGACCGCCCTCAGCGGCCTGACGATCGAAGACCATCCGGACCGCTCGATCGCGGAACTCAGGGGTGAACTTCTTGGGCATGAACCGATTCTCCTTCGTGAGACTCGGAACGAAACCCAGGGCGCTTCAGTGGCTGGTGGGTGTGCGGGTGTGTGGGGTGGGGTGTGTGGGGGCGGGGGTGGGTTAAACACAGAAGCCCTGGA
>JASBVO010000015.1 GCA_029961105.1 Micrococcus sp.
CCCGGACCGGGCGGCCTCCCGGTACTCGGAGAGCCCGTACTTGCGTGGGTCCGGGGCCTTCAGCGGCAGCTGCCAGCGCGCGGCGACCGGTGACTTGAGCTCCCACTGGAGACCTCCGTCCCGGTACACGGTCGCCTGCTGCGTCGGGCCGAAGAACCCGTGCACGGTCAGCGTTTCCGGGCCGCTGCCGAGCAGACCGGCCAGCCGGTTCCGGAAGTCCCCCAGCGAATGCGGGTCCCGGGCAGTGACGTCGCCCTCGATGGACAGCACCCTGGCCGCGTAGCGGCGCAGAGAGGGGAAGTCCCCGTCACCGACCGAGCGTTCCTGATCGTCGTGTTTGGTGTCCGGGGTAGACCACCAACCCGGCAGGCCGGAGACCGTGGAAGCCAGAACTCCCGCGATCCCCGGCCGCAGCACATCGAAGGTCCCCAGAGTCACGGACACGCCATCTTGCACTATCACGCCAGCACCGCCCCTCGAAGTTGGAAGGCCTGCTTCTGTGCAATCCGGTCAGCGGCCTCGCTCGTGTCCATCAGCACGTTGTGGTTCGTGATGGTGACTCCTGAACCCTGGAGGCCAGCATTGGCATAGCGCTCGAGCAGCTGCCACTGCGGCTCGGTCAGCACGGCTTCCGGCTTGGCCAGCCCGTTGTAGGACCAGGTGCCCGGCTCGTGCCAACCGCCGTCATCGTGGAGGTACCCGCTCGGGTTGACCGACTTCCACGGCCCGCCCTTGTGCGCTTCCCAGTGCAGGTGCACCCCGGTCACGTTGCCCGTGGCGCCCTGGTAACCGATGTGCTGACCGGCCTTGACCTTCTGGCCCGGACGCACCTGGATGCCCCCGACCGGGTTGTGCCCGTAGTACGACCAGAGCGACTGGCCGTGGTTTAGCAAGATCCCCAGGCCGGTCCTGCCCGGTCCGATGTTCCAGCCCGTCTCGGCGACCACACCGTTCCAGGCCGCGTAGGTCGGGCCCCCGCCGGCGATGTCGATGCCCTCGTGCATGCGGCCCCAGCGGGGCCCGTACCTCGAGGTGATCGGCCCTGCCGAGGGACGACGGAACCCGCCCGGCGCGCCCTCGAAGAGCCCACCGAAGGTGCCACTGGCCGTGTCCTTCTCCTTCGACCAGCCCACGACCATCCCGGCGACCTTCTCCGCCGCCGAGAACGCAACATCACCGACTGCCCCGTACCCGCCCATGGCTTGACGGGCAGAGGCCACGAGCGGATCGAGGATCCCACTGGCGAAGTCCCCCAGCTGACCGATCCCGGCCGAGAGCTGTTCCGTTCCCAGCACCCGCCCGATGCCGAGGCTGCGCCGCAGCTCCCCGGTGGCAGCATCCCAGTTGAAGTCGCCCATCGGCGCCAGCGCCTCACGCGGAGAACCGCCCGCCGCCTGACGCGCCAGCACGGGGGATAGGTCCTGCCCGGCGGCGAGCGCCTCGGCGGTCTGCGCTGCGGTGTAGACGCGGCCCGGGCTGGTGAAGTCCACCAGCTCGGGGCCTTCTTCGCCGACCAGGGTCCAGCCTGTCGGGGTGTGACCGCCCTTGGCGCGGGCCCGGACGGAGGTGATGCCGTGGCTGCGGCCGACCTTGGCCCGGGATCCTCCGGAGTCACCGGTGGCGATGAGTCCGGCCTTGCCCAGCTTGTTGTCGGATCCGACGGCGTCGGCCACGGCGTTGAAGGCCCTGACGATGCCGTTGTTCCAGACGTTGGTCAGGACCCAGTTGATCGGTGTGGCGAAGAGCCGCTTCAGTCCTTCCCAGGCGCTGCCGATCATGCCGACTGCCTGCTCGAACTTTCCGACGATGTGCTTGTGCAGGAACGAGCCGAAGGTCTCGAAGACCGGCTTCAGGTGCGAATTCCACCAGTCGCGGATCCCGTTGACCATTCCGCCCCAGGCGTCGCCGATCCCGCGGAACACGGGCTGCAGGTGATCCTCGTAGACGGAGCGCGCCAGCGAGGCTATCCCGTCGAAGACCGGCTTACCGTATTCCTGCCAGGCGAATGCCAGGACATCGACCAGCAGCCCGAAGGCTTGGCCGATGTTGTGGAAGGTGGGCTGGATGACGAACTGCCACAGCCAGGTCGCTACCTCGCCGATGGCGGCGAACAGCGGCGCACCTGTTTCGGCCCAGACGCCGGCGACCCAGGAGACCATGCCCGAGAACGCCGTGCCTATGGCCGAGAAAATCGGCTGGAGGTAGGTCACCCAGACGTCGGTGGCCACGGCCGCGATCTGGTCCCAGACCGGTTTCAGGGTCGCTTCCCAGACGTCGGAAATCACTCCGCCGAGCCAGCCCATGACGGCGCCCCAGTTCATGACCAGGGCGACCACCGCGGCGATGCCGGCGCCAATGAGCGCCGCGATCCCGATCCAGGGGGACGCCGCGATCGAGGCCACCGCCGAGGCGATCCCCAGGGCGACGAAGGCCGCGGCGAGGATACCGACCCCGGTGTAGACGGCCGGCATGAACGCCGGGGTGTCCATGGCCCACTGGAGGAAGTCACTCAGAGGGCCCAGCATCGGCTGCACGCCGTCCAACAGGACATCCTGGAACTGGCGCTTGGTGGTCTCCAGGGAGGTGGCGAGGTTGTCGTTGAGCGTGTCCGTGAGCTGGCCTGCTGAGCCTTCCATGGAGCCGAAGGCATCGCCCATCGGGTCCACCATCCCGAGGAAGTTCGGGATCTGATCGACGGACAGGTCTTCGAGGGGCGTGCCGAAGAGCGCGATCGCGGCGGCTGCTTGCTCGCCCGGGTCCTCGATCCCCTGCAGCCCGTGGACGATCTGGGCCATGGCCCCCTCAGCGACGTCCCCGCCGGCCAGCAGCTGGTTCGTCATGTCCTGCATGTCCAGGCCGAGGAGCTCGTACACGCCCGAAGTGGACTTGGACATGTCGGTGGCCCGGATCGTGAACTCTTTGAGGCTGTCCCCCATTTTGTCCATGCCAATCGCGCCATCAGCCGAGGACGCCACGATCATGCCCATGGCCGTCTCCCCGTCGATGCCGAGAGCGGAGAACGACTTGGCGTACTCATCCACCACGGGCATGACCTCCCCGCGCAGCCCGGCGGGGATCTTGTTCATGGCACCGACCATGAGGTCCATAGCCTCGTCTGCGTCGGCCGCGAGCCCGTTCTTCATCAGGGCTCCGGCCGTGGTGGTGGCCTCGGCGACGTCGGTGCCGAAGACGTCCGACATCGCCAGCGCCTTCTCGGTGATGCGGGAGATGTCAGCCTCGGAGGCATCTCGCATGCCGGCCATGGAGGACACGACGGCGTCCACCGAGGTGGTGATGTCCTCCATGGACTCCCCGTAGCCACTGGCGTACAGGCTGCCGGCCACGGCACCGTACCGCTCGGCCTGGGCCGGGGTGGCCGCGAGCGCGGCGTTCATCTTGTCTGTGTTCAGTTCCTGGTCGATGGCCTCTTGAAGGGTGTCCACGAGCAGGGCGGTGCCGCCGGCGGCGCCGGCGAGCTGGGTGATGGCTCCCTCGGTGGAGGTCGCGAAGTCCGTCATCCGGGATCCGGCGGACTTCAGGGAGTCGGTGACCTTTCCCCACAGGGTCGGTGACTTCCCGGCTTCCTGATTCAGGTCCGACTGGGCGGTCTCCAGCTGGGAGGCGATGGTCTTGCTGGTGCGCTGTTCCTCTTTGAGGGCGGACAGGGCGCGTTCGTACTTCTGGGTGGACTGGGCGGACTTGTCCCGGGCGGCCTCGAGGCGGAGCTCGGCGGCGGTGGCCTGGGCGGAGTCGTCGCCGTACTTGGCCTTGGCATCGGCGAGCTTCTGCTCCTCGAGCACGAGGGCGGCCGCGGACTTCTTCTGGGCCTGGTAGGCGCTGGAGACCTGGCCGGTGAGCTTCTGAATGATCCCGGCGGACTTCTTCTGGGCGTCCTCGAGCTCGTCCACCACGGTGGTGGAGGCGCCGGCGGACTCCTTGCCGAAGGCATCGGACCAAGCGCTGCCGGCGGTCTTGCCGGCTGCATTGGCGGCCTTGGAGGACTCCTTGTTCAGCGTCTTGCCGAACCCCGCCATGGAGGGGAGGACATCCATCCAGACTGAATCCTGCGAACCGGTCATCAGTCCTCCTCCTCCATGACGGCGCCCTCGTCCTGCGTCGTGGTCTCGGCTGGCGCCGGGGCACGTGCGGGAAGGGGGCGGGCGAGTGTTGCTTCGAGTTCGGCGCGCTGGACGGCGACCTGCTCGGCCTCGGTGGCCTCTTCGTGCCGGCGGATCATGTCCTCGTATGGCCGGGGCAGTCCCTCCGGCTTGCGGGCCTGGGTGCCCTTGGGCCGGTAGACGTTGTCGGTCTGCACGATCTGCGCGCGCACGTGGTACGCGATGTCCCACAGCAGCTGCTCGGTCCAGGACGGGTCGCCCAGATGTCGGGCGGCCGCGTGGCCGGTCGGCAGGTGCTCGACCATGACGCGGAACTGGCGAAACGTGATCTCGCCTAGCAGCACCTCCGTGAGCGGGTCACGCCCCGGGTACTCCTGCTGGAGTGCGGCCTCGACGGCCTCCGGGGCGTGCCCGATCAGGTTCAGGAGCTGCTGTAGCGGAATTCCCCCAGGCGCTCACCAGCGGCCCGGTACTCGGCGGAGAACAGCAGGGCCAGGTCCTCGCTGTCGTAACCTGCCAGCTGCCAGTCCTCCCACTGTTCCTCGGGTGACTTGCCGTGCTCGGCGGAGAACACCAGGCGGGCACGCTCCTCGCCGTCGGCGGCGTGCTGGACCTGCTGCTGGAAGTCGGTGAGCTCCTGGCCGCTGAGGAACAGCGGCAGGTACAGGTACACGACGGTGTCCTGGGCGATCTCGACCTTCACGGTGCCGTCCGGGGGCAGGACCTTCTCGGCGACCTGCGCCTTGAACTCGGACATCTTGACCTTGCGGTCTGCGGGTTGACGGGTGCTCATGGGGGTTCCTCTCGGGGTTGGGGTTATCGGGGATCAGGGGGTTCCGGGGTTGAGTGGATGGAGGGTGACGGCCGGGCCCCCGTGGGACCCCATGTGCCCATTACTGCCCGGCCGCCACCGGCTCATCAGGGCGCGACCGGGTGGTAGCGCGGGGCGTCCTGGCCGCGGTAGGACGGCTGGCCCGTGACGATGTCCGGGAACAGACCGAACGTGAACCCGTGGACCTCGGGATTGGTGCGGTTCAGGGTGCGGCCTTCCATGCCGACCACCTTGATCCGGTAGCCGAACTCGACGCGGTACACGGCCTGGGATCCGACACCGTCCTGGCCGATGAACCCGCCCCGGTACTCGGGGAACTCGGTGATCTCCTGGTCGAAGTGCCAGGGGCCGTCCTTCTCGATCGGGAAGTCCTCGAAGGGCACTGCGTGGCGCAGCGCCTGGGTGTAGGCGTTGGACTCACCGAACGACACTGCCAGGGTCTGCACGAGCCCGGTCATGTCGTTGCGGACCGGCTGCAGCTTCTGGAGCATCGTGGTGTCTTCGGCCGAGATCTCGGTCGAATCCGAGATGCCGTCCGTGGTGATGTAACCGAGCTGGAGCGCCCCGGCGGGAACGATCGGCAGGTAGTCGGCTCCCCAGAAGTCTTCCTGGGTGGGCGCCGGTACGGCCGGGTCCATCAGGAAGAAGAGGAGCGAGGCCCACTTGCGGACCTCAGCGTCGTTGGTCTGGAGAATGGACTGAACATCAGGCATGAGAGCCTCCTTGCGTGGTTGGAACTACTGATGACGGGGTCGGAGCACGAGCTGGTAAGTGGCTGTGCCCCGGGCGAATCCCGGGGTCGGCGGTGGGTCCTCCCGTGCCGGGGCGAAGGTCTCCTCGCAGGAGTCCACGTAGAACGGCCCGATAGGGCTGGCCACATGCAGGCCGTTCCCGCCCAGGGCGAGCATGGCCGTGGAAGCCTCCCCGGCGAGCGCCCACATCTCGCCAAGCTGTGTGTGGACCGAGTCCACCTCGACGCTGAAGGCCCTCTCGATGCCGAGTTGGCCGGTCGATCCGGGGCCTCCGGTGGCGGTCACTTGATAGAAGCCGTCCTCCGGGTATTTCGTCGGCTCCCTGGTGTAGACGGGCTTCAGGGTCCAGGTGCGCAGCCAGGCGAGGACGGAGGGCTCGACCATGGGCCATTGCAGGGCCCGGTCCCGGACGTGGTTCGGGATGGTGCTGTCAGGCATTGGTGGCCCTCCGGAGGATCTTCGTCCGTGACAGGTCGGCTCCCCAGTCCTCGTTCCGGACTTCCTCGGTGATGTCGGCCGTGATGCGGGCGTATGGCCGTTTCAGGCCCGTTGGGGAGTTGGTACCGGGCCGAGTGCCCGACTCGACTTTCAGCGCGTCAGCGAACGCGTCAGCTCCCGCCCCGCGGGCGATCGACCGGGCCCGGGGAAGCATCCGTTCGGCTCTGGCTTCCAACGCCGCCCGGATCTTCGGGGACGCCAGGATCTCGTTCGCCTTCTGTGCTGAGAGCCGGACCTGTTGCTGTCGGGCCATGGCCACCGCCTCCCGCCTGCGCGCGCCCGGCGGGTCAGCCGGGTGTTGATCTGGTGATGATCAGTTCCATGTGGTCCAGGGCGCCGGAGACGTACTGCTGGTCGTCGCCCTCGAGTTCGTAGTCCTGACCGCGCCACCGAATCCGGGTGGCTTCGGTGATGCCGGTGATGGCCGGCCCGGATACGCGGTACCGGCGGGTGATGACGGTCTGATCACCGACAGACTCGGTCGTGCCGACGGGCTGGACGTTGTACCCGGGGTGGTCCTTCTCGCTGGCGGTGGTGGTGGGTTCGCCGAAGGGGTCCGCTTCGCCCTCGGTGACCGTGACGACCGTGATGGTCTCGCGGTGCAGGAGCCCGCCGAGGGCCGGGCTGAACAGGCTCATCCAGGCCACCCCCGGTGTGCGGTTTCCTCGGGCCACTCCGGGAACACCCGCTCGTACCGGCCAGCCGGCGGGGCGTGGAACTTCGGCAGCGCCGCGGACTGCTGCTGTTCGTCACCCTCGAAGATCTCCACCATCCAGGCTGCGATGACCATCAGGCGGTCCGGGTTGGCGTTGCCGGATCCCATATCGACCTGCTGGGACTCGGACCCGGCGGCGACCCGCCAGGACTTGGCCCCGGGCATCGGCGGGCCGCCCAGGACCGGGATAACCATCCACACGATCACGTCACGGACGTCATCCAGGTCCAGGGCGCCGGAGGCCGCCCGGGCATCCAGGTCCGGCCACCGGCGGCGGAGCTGGCGGACGGCCATGCCGATCAGGTACTCGGCCCGCTCCGATTCCGTGGGGGTGAGGGGCCGCCATGCCTGGCTCACGTGCGCGGCCGTAGCGTACTGCGCCGGTTCAGTCGGTGTCTGGGTCATGGCGGTCCCTCACCTCCTTACTTCTTCGCTGCGGTGGCACCGGCCGGCTGGGTGCCGGTCGGCTGGGCGGTGCCCTCGGTGGCCGGGGCGTCTCCGGTGCCCGCGGGCGCCGGGTCTGCGACGGTGACCTTGGTGATCAGGCCCGTGTCCAGCAGGTGCTTGACGTGGGCCGGGTCGGCGTTGGCCGGGAGCAGCCCGCCTCGGTAGAGGTAGGTCTCCGAGGGCCTGCCGTCCTTGAGCTTGACGACCGCGGCGGCGGCCTTCACCTGGTACTTGACAGCCATGGATCAGACCCCCGTCCCGGTCAGGCGCAGGCCAGCCCGCGGTTCCAGGACGACGGGCACCGTCACGCGGCGAGCGCGCAGGCGGTACTTGTCCTCCTCGTCGTTGCGGATGGACTTGACCTCGACGCCGTCCTGGGCGGTGTACCCGGGGGAGGCGATCTTCTCGTCGGCCATGCCGCCGAGCTGGTCGCGGTCCACCAGCAGCGGGTCGCCGAAGGGCACGTGGCTGGAGGTCGTCCAGGTGACGCCGAGGTAGTCCGGGATGACCCCGGTCAGGACGGCGTTCTGGGACTCCCTCGGGACCAGCTGCGAGGAGATCAGCTTGGCGGCGACCTTGGCGAACTGGGTCGGCTTCAGCACGACGGTGCTGTAGTCGAAGTTCTCGCCGGCGTGGTCCTCCTCGGCGGTTGCCTTGGCGGTCAGGACACCCTCGATGATCGCCTCGGCCGAGGTCCAGGCGCCGGAGGCGTAGGTCTGGGTGACCTTGGAGCCGATCACAGCGAGCGCGACGGAATCGACGTGGCGGACCATGCCGTTGACCAGCTTCAGCAGGGCCCGGTTGACCGGGTCCATCAGCAGCCGCGAGATCGCCTCGTCGGTGACGATGGAGTCCTGGCCCCACTTGACCGTCTTGGCCGCGGTGAGTTCACCGGAGGTCAGGGCGGTCAGCGGGTACTCGCCGCCGGGGGCGATGGCCTCGGGAGCGTCGGCGGGGAAGATCTCCTCGCCCGTCTCGTAGAGGATGGCACCGCCGACGGCCTGGAACCGGCCGGCCAGCACGAAGTCCGCGATGAACTTGTTCCGGAGCAGGTCCGCCAGGCGCTTGCGCAGAATGGTCGGGGTCTTCATCAGGTGATGGATCTCCACCGCCGTCAGGTCAGCGCTGACGTTCGGGGGAGCTGCGGGGTAGGTGTACGACATTTCCGGTCTCCTCTCAGTTGTCCAGCTTGATCTGGGCGGGTTCACCGTCGGCGGCGGCCGCGAGCGCGGTGCCGATCTTGACGGTGGCTGCGGTGGCCACGCGGCCGGCCGCTGCGGGTCCGACGCGGTCACCGGCGGCGATCGCACCGGAGGCGACGGGGCGCTGAATGCCACCGGAGTAGACGGTGACGTTGTCGCCGGTGGCGGCATCGAAACCGGCCACGCCGACGGACTTGGCGGAGTCCGCGCCGGCCGGTCCGATGGTGCGGTCGCCGGTGACCTCGACCAGCTGGCCGCCGGTGATGTCCGCGGACGCCTGGTAGGTGACGGCTTCTCCGGGCTTGAACAGGGGCAGGTAGTCGGCCATGGGTCAGTCCTCCTCGGTGGTGTTGGACGGCCAGAACTTGGAGTAGTTCCGGTCCTCGTCGGTGGCCTCGTCCACGCCACCGGTGTAGCCCGCGGGCGCGAGCGGGACGGTGCCGGGCTGGAGCCCGTTCAGGACCTCCTCGGCGCCCGGGTCTGCGGCGAGCAGGTTCACCCAGTGCTCGCGGCGAGCCGGGGGGATGCGGCCGGAGTCGATGGCGGCCTGGACGGTGGCCTGACGCTCGGCGCCGATCTGCTGGTCGCGGGCCTGGCGGCCAGCGTCCGCGTCGGCGCGCAGCGACTGGTACGTCTCCTCATCGAGGGTGACGGTGCCCGGGGCCGGTTCGCCGTTCTGGGTGGGGGCTTCCGCGCGCTCGTCCAGCGCCTCGTCCAGGGCGCCCAGAAGGCCGTCCTCATCGATCTGAGCGTCGGCCTTGATGCCGAGCCGCTCACGGAGCCCGTTGATGATCTTCTCGGACATAGCGTCCTCGCTTTCATTCAATGGGTGGGTGGGTTCCGCCGGCTCGGCCGGAGGCTTGGGTGCCCCCGCGTCGGTCGCCTGAACGGCTCCCAGCGCGGGGGTGGTCTGCAGGCCCGCGGCAACCGCGAGTGCGTCGAAGGCACGATGCGCGTCGGGGCGGGGGCCGCGGGCGGGGATCTTCGGCTTCGGGGCGTCCCGGCGGCCGGCGTGGGCGAAGATCGACAGGTCGAAGCGGTCTTGGGCGTCCTCGTCCTCGGTGATCTTGGTCGGCAGGGTGTCCGCGATCCGGTCGGCGAGCCCGGCGGAGACCGCTTCCTCGGCGGAGTACCAGGTCTCGGCGAGCATGGCGTTTCGCCAATCGGTGGGGTTGCCACCGGCACGGGAGGCGTAGATGGAGGCGAGGTTGCCGGAGATCTTGTCCAGTCGATCGCGCATGTCGTCCATGTCCGCGGCGTTGCCCACGCACAGGCCCCAGGCGTCATGGATCATCAGCTCGCTGTTCGGGCCCATCACCACCTCATCGCCGGCCATGGCGATGAAGCTGGCGGCCGATGCGGCGATGCCGTCCACGTAGACGGTGACGTTGGCCTTGTGGCGGCGCAGGGCGTTCAGCATCGCGATGCCGTCCCACACCGATCCGCCGGGGGAGTTGATGTAGACGTTGAGCTGGGTGACGTCCAGGGCGGAGACAGCCTGGACGAACTCGTTGGCCGAGACCCCGTACCAGGAGTCAATGACGTCGTAGATGTAGACGTCGGCCTCGTCGGTGGTGTCCTCGTTCCGGGTGACCCGGAACCAGTCCTTATGCGTGGCCATCTGCAGGCCGAACGGGGTCTTCTTCACGATTCCTCCTCGGGAATGAAGTGCGGCGGCCAGCCCCCGGCTTGCGCCGACGGGCTCGCTGACTGGTCGGCCTCCTCCGGCGCGGTGCCGGCAGGGAGCCTCGGGCGGGCGGTGTCCGGATCGGCCTCGGGCAGCCCGTACGCGGTGCGCACGTGCTGCTCGAGCTTGGCGTCGGGGGTGATGGCCCCGCAGTCGATCAGCGCCCGGATCGACTCGGCCGTGGCCGGGTGGCGAGCGCCGATCTCATCGAAGGTGACCCGGGGCGCCGGTTCGGTCTCACCGAAGTTCAGATCGACCAGGTCTTCCACGATGTGCTGCGAGGCGGTGTCCGCGACCTGCCCGGCCACCGTCTGAAGCGAGAGCGTGAAGAAGTCCGCGAAGGTGGACCCCAGCGCCCAGGACCCGGTCTCGGTGCCGAGGTTCAGAAAGTGGGCGAGGACGGCCCGGGCGATCTGCTCGTCGTAGTAACGGATTGGCTTGTCTGCATCGGGCAGGGTGCCGGTGACCCCGTTCATGGTGAGCTTGGCCCCGGCCGGGATAGCGGCCCCGGCACTGTCTCCGGAGCGCAGCCCCTTGGCCAGCTTCAAGCCCTCGCGGATCTCCTCCTGCTGACGCTTGGTGTAGTCCTCGGGCTGCAAGTTCGCCGGTGGGGTGGATGCCTCGTAGACCGGGATGCCCAGTCCGTTGCGGTCCACGGCCTGAGCCTGGACGCGGAGGATGCGATCCTTCAGCAGCCAGTACTTGTACGCCGGGCGCAGCAGGGACTGGCCGAGCCAGTTCCCGCCCTCCCGGTCGTTGACGTAGGCCACCAGCTGGTCCACGGGGATCCTGACGGTCCTGCCGTTGACCCGGCCGTGCTGCTCGATCGCTACCAGCCCGCCGTCGGGGGCTACCTCGATCTTGGAGACCGTCAGGGGCGGGCGCCAGCCGAGCTTGCGGATCCGGGCCATGCCCTCGTCATCGATGCGGTAGACCTGCTCGAAGAAGGAATGACCGAACGGCAGCATCAGCAGCGCGTGGTAGAGGTGGTCCTTCCAGGAGAACCGGTCACGAGTGCGGGCGACCGGTTCTTCCTTCTGGCCCACCACCGGCAGGCCGAGGTTGTCGGCCACGAAGGACACCACCTCCGGCCGGGCCCCGGCTGGGTCGATCCGCCACGTCGTACGCCGGATCGGCAGGGTCACGGCCCGCAAGACCGAGATCACCTGGGCGTCCTGCCGGCGCATCCGGTCGTAGACATCGATGTTCAGCGGCCACCGCAGCTCCGGGGTCTTCTCCGTGTCCTCGGTCCACCAGTTGGCGTTCCCGCTCTGGTATCCGATCTCGGCCTCAGGTGCAGCCATCAGAGGGCCTCCCTTCACACCAGGTCAGAACCCGATGCCGTTCAGATCGCTTGTCCATCCGGCGGCGCCGGCGTCGTCGTCCTCGTCGTGAGGACTTCCCGACCCGCCGCCCGTGCTCAGGGCGGCCGGCGGAGGTGGTGCAGGGGGTGGGGGTGCTCGGCGCAGCAGCAGCAGCCACAGGGCCCCTGCGAACGCCATCAGCGGGGCGACGTCGGCCGGTGAGTTCTTCCGGTCGAACACGAACCCATCGCCCAGGGTCTTCTTCAGGGCCGAGCCGGCCGCGATGTCCAGGGGGGGCTGGGGGTTGTGACGGACCGTCTGGTCCTTCACCTGGTCGAACGTCAGCCCGCAGGCGGCCATCAGGTCACCGCCGGACCACTCGACTACCTCGATGGTGAACGTCGGGTCGTCGGCGAGTTCCTTCAGCAGTGGTGAGATCGGCGCGCCCTTGGCCTGCCCGGTGACCGCGGTGATGCGGTGCCGGCGGCGGCCGTCCATCAGCCAGTCCTTGATCCAGTCCGTCCCGTAGCGTGCGACCACGATCTCGACCTGAGGCTTGCCGTCGGCGCGGCGGCCGGCGAACGCCACGTATGTCTGGCCGCGGTCGAAGGACCGGTCGATGCAGGCCACGACGGGTCCGACGATCTTGTCCTCGTCGCGGATCGTCTTGGACCCGTCCACCATCTCCAGTGGCTGGTTCTGGCCTTTCTCCCACGCTCCGGGAGGGAATGGGCCGTCCAGGACGCCGTCGATCCACTGGCACAGAACCTCGACGCGGAACACGTGCTCCGGGTCGGTCGCGCAGTCCGAGGCGACCTTGCGTTCTTGGATGCGGTGTCCGAGCGCGGGGTTGGCGTGTGCCCAGCCGTCCCGGTCCCACTTGTCGCACTCCGGGGGAGCGGACCACTCGAACAGGCCGAGCGTGTCCATCTCCTGTTCCCACTCGGCGAAGTCCTGCTCTTCCTCGGTGGGCTCGCCGTCCAGGTCGAAGTCGTGCGGCGTGGGGGCCGCGGTTTCGGCGTCCTCGTCGGCGCAGATGCCGTCCGGGTCGCCGATCGCCTTGTGCGCCATCATCCGCAAGTAGCGCAGAACCACCGAGGTGGCGTCGCCAGCGTTGGACAGGGCCAGCACCAGGGAGAACAGCTGCGCCTGGGTCGTCTTGGTGATCGCTCCCCAGGCGGCCCAGTTCTGGTGCTCGCGCAGTTCGTCCAGCATGATCAGGTTGCCAGAGAACCCGCGGCCAGCCCGCCGGTTCGCGGCCTTGACCTTGTACCGGGTCTTGTTGGTCAGGACCAGCGACTTCTTGCCGTTGACCTTGATGACTTTCTCGACGTAGTCGGCCAGGCCCTCGTCGTCCTCGTCCTCGTCGCCGCTGTCCAGCAGCAGATCGACGGCGCCTTCCCAGACCTCCTCGGCGGTCTCCAGGTCTTGCGCGGTGCCGAGGACCAACGGCCAGCCGGCCACCATCATGAACCAGAGGGCCAGCACCTGGGAGACAGTGGACTTGCCGTTCTGGCGCGCCACGAGCACCACGACGGTGGCGAACCTCAGTCCCCCGTCCGGCAGCAGTTCCAGCATCCGGATCAGCAGGGCCCGCTGCCAGGGCATCAGCTCCACGCCGAGGATGTCCCGGGCGAACTCGATCACCGAGTATCCCCAGGAGCTCTCCGGGGTCAGCGGGCGCAGCGGCGGGGTACAGATCCGCGGTTCGGCCTTTCCGTACCGCTTGCCCTTGCCCGTCGGCTGGGTCTCGGCCACCGTGTCCCAGTACAGCGGCCCCGGATCGATTTCGGCGAGCGCTGCTGCGGCCACGGGTCACCTCCTGGTGGTGCTAGCTGGCGATCCCTCCCTGGAGTGCGGCCAGCTTGCCCTTGCGCCCTGATCCTGATGTCGGCTTCTTCGCGACGTCGGGCCGGTCGGCCGGGGTGATCTGCAATGCGGCGCAGGCCTTCAGGTAGGTCGGGATCGTGCCGAACGCGGCCTTCTGGAGCTCCTCGATGCCAGCACGCTGTGCCTCATCGATGAGCCAGGCCAGAGTGCAGACCGCCTCGACCGGGCCGGAGAACTCGTCCTTGTCCTTCAGGTGGTCCGCTGCGGCGACAGACTTGCGGGTGGCGTCGTACATCGGCCCGCGCCGACGGCGGATCACCGAAGCCGGGGCGAACTCATCGCCCCACGCGGACAGTGCCTTCTGCATGCCTTGGATGATGTCCGTTGCCGGGTTGCGCACCGTTCGACCGGTGGCGTCCTGGATCGTCAGGCCTTCCTCGATCACCTTGTACGAGGCGTCGCGCAGGATCTGAACCTGTTCACAGTAGGCCTCCAACCGTATCGGGTTGATCCGCCGCGTGGTCGGCATCTGGTCCACGATCTGGGTCCAGACCCGGCGCAGATCCTCACGCAGATGCTCCGGGGGCTCCATACAACCGCTCCCTTCTCAATACATTCACCCGCTGGGTGAACGTTGACATCGAACCGCGCCAACCGATCCGGTGCGCGATGCCCACGGCCGGCATGTGCGGCCACCGGGCGAGCACCTCACGGATCTGGTCCGTGACCTCGTCCAGCTGCGAGCGCCGGACGTACCGGGCGGGCCGGGTGGGATCGATCGCACGGCGCACGGTGTTGCGGGAGATCCCCATCTCGCGAGCGATCGCCCGTATCGGCTCGCCCGCGGCGTGCCGTTCACGGATCGGGGCGCGAAGGTACACGGGGCCTCCTACGCTCGGATGACTGACCCGCCGGTGGCTGTGGCGATCACGGCGTTCTCCAACCATTCCTGGGACAGGCTTCCCTGGTCAGCGGAGTAGTCGATAAAGACCACGTCCGCAGTGTGTCCCCTGAGCCTCGAGGGGCTCGCGGCGAAGATGACCCTTCCTCCGCTGACTGTGGTGATCTCTTCCCTGCCATTGGTCTTCGTGACCCTAGCGAGGTGTTCACCGCACAGGTGCTCGATCTGGTCCCGTAGTTCGAGCCCCTCGACGCGGCGGCCGCAGTAGACGACCTTCTTACCCTCGGTTGCCTCGGCGGCGATGCCCTCAGCGACGAAGCGGTTCATCAGGCCTCGTCCCGGTCGAAGCGGACGGTGGTGGGCAGCAGGGTGAGGTCCGCCCACCTCTTTCCGTCGGAGTCCTCCACGAGTTCCAGACCGTGCTGAGCCACCAGGACGCTGACTCCCACGCGATCGTCCTCGCCGAGGATGGAATCGCGGCGCAGGAACACTGCCTTCGGCTTGTGGGAGTCGTCCCTGTGGACTGTGACCACTTCCCGGGGGACCCGCACCCGCAGCTCCGTGGCGCCCTCTGGTGTGGAGAACACGGACAGGTAGTCGAACGGCACCGCGGTGCCGTCGATCAGCAGCGTCCTGGCAACGTGAGCGACGTCTGATCCGGTGCGGTCCAGGACTCGAACGTGATTGCGAGGTGACCGGCAGGTCAGCTTCTGCTCGGGGTTCATCGGGGCTCCTCATGGGGTGTGTGGGCGGGTCCGTTTTCGGCGTAGGTCCGCGGAATCTGGGGCCCCCCCCTCCGAATCGCCGGGGGGAGAGGTCGGTGCCGGCGGGAAGGGGCCGGGATTTTCTCAGCCCGAATTTTTTCGGGGGACCCCTCACCAGTCGGTGGAGGTCAGTCCG
Organism: Micrococcus sp.; assembly: GCA_029961105.1. Lineage (GTDB taxonomy): Bacteria > Actinomycetota > Actinomycetes > Actinomycetales > Micrococcaceae > Citricoccus. Next base: position 15,187 of record JASBVO010000015.1, read on the forward strand.
ATTGAGGGGGACCAGAGTGCGGACCAGCCCGGGAAGTCCTGCACGCCATCGTCGCGGTCGTGCCGGTCGAACCACTGAGTGATCGCGGTCATGGATACCCGCTCATCACCACGTGACCTCTGATGCACTCGACGTCGTGCCTCATGCTGTTCCGTAGTGATGACGTAGACGTGAGTGGCGTTGACCAGTCGCGACCAGCGACGGCGGGCCGAGCTGGTCGCGCCGGAGCGGATGACCACGGCCATGGCCCTCGGGTCCTCGGCCAGCCGGGCAAGGGCATCGGTGAAGTCCTTCTCGCTGTGCCACTGTGGGTCGTCCCGGTCGAAGACCGTCAGGCCGGCCTGCCGGGCCGCGGTGGTCTTGCCAGCACCGGGCGGTCCGCAGAGGATCACGACCAGGCGCATTCCTCACCACTCCTCAGACATCACGCCCAGACCCTGCCAGTCCCTCATGCCCAGAGACTGGTTGCACTCCAGGTGGGACGGAGCCCAGTTGCCAGGGGACCAGGTCAGGTGGGGGTGGGTGCTCCGGGGCTTGATGTGCTGGACCGAACAGGACTGCGGGTCCGGGTACTCCAGTGAGTAGTTGATCGCCAACCGGCAGATCACGCACGGGCTGCCCTTGCGTCGGCCCTCAGCCTTCACCCTGGCCAGCGCATCGGCTCTCGCACGTCCGGCCCATGGCTTCACGTCAGGCTGCATCACATGACAACCTCCCGGGAACGCCGAAGGCCCGGACCAATCGGTCCGGGCCTTCGATCTGTCTGAAGAGACACTTGTAGCAAGTGCCCTCAGGCTACACGTCCGGCACCCCGCAGTTCAAACAGGTGCACGAGCGCCTGCGTGTCGCCGCCCAGAGCCATAGCCAGATCGACCAACTGGTCTGCCGGCCACGACGATCCGCACTCCGCACACCGGGCAGCGACCTTGTCTCCCAGAACCACCGACAGCGCCGGAGCCTGGACGAACTCCCCAGGTTCCACCTGAACGGTGGCCTTCTCTTGCCGGCACATCGGGCAGGCGTGTCCGATCAGAGGGACGACCTTCGGCGGGTCGAACAGGCGTTCGATCCTCTCGACCCATGCAGGGGCATCCGCCAGCAGCTCCGGCCGGCCAGCGTCCAGGGCCTTCGCCGCGGTGTACCGCAACCGTTCCTCCAAGGTGTACCCGCCGAAGCCGGGGCGCCTCGTGGCATCCCGCATCAGCCAGTAGGCCCGGTTGATCTCTCCCTCGACCTCCACCAGTAGATCGAGCACACCCAGGGCCGCGGGCGCCCCGGAACCCACCGACTCCGACGATCCACTTCCGGACTCGCCCGAGGGGGTGACCTCCTGGCGCAGCACCGACAGCAGCGGCTCGGCGTCATAGAACACCGTCCGTTCACCGACCTTCGTCATCTGCTTCGTCGTCAACGTCAGCCGATCCACCGCAGTGATCACTCGCGCCGACAGGGACATCGCTCCCTCGGCCATCCCCTCAGCTCCTTCTCGATCGTTCCATCCAGCCAATCCATCGGACGCCACACGCCAGCGTCCTCACCAGCGTCAGCCAGTCGGTCCAGCCACTCCTGTTGCTCCTTGGAGACTCGGCCGTTCCACTTCTTCAGTTCCCGCCACAGCACACCGCGAGAGGGATGGACCAAGACCAGGTCAGGGAAGCCAGCAACCGAGCGCCTCGAATCATGGGTGTGGTAGTACTTCCACCCGTGGATCTTGGCCAGCCTGATCACTTCATCCTGGAAGCTGTCCTCGCTCATCCCCTTGGCCAGGATGGTGCGGTACTCCTCGACCTTCATCGCTTCCCCCCTCGCTTCCCACGTCTCTTCTTCCGAGCCCCAGCCAGAGGAGAACCAGCGCGGCTCCCGTCCCTGCCTGGCCCGGCCAGAGCAGTCCCGGCCTGACCAGTACCAGCCCTACCCAGCCCGTCCCGACCCGACCCGACAAATCCAGATTCCGGATACCGCTGATCTGCCGGGGCTGGCAGATCCTCGGACGCACATGTCTCGACCGCGCTGCTCGGCGCTTCCTCCGGAGCCCTGGCCGGAGCCCCAGCCACCGGAGCTCCCGCGGCCGGAGCTGCACCCTGGGGGCGCTCACGGGACGGGTTCTCGACGGTGGGGGTCTCGACAGCCTGGGTCTCGACAGAGGCATGCTTGCCAGTCGCTGCTGCAGGAGCCGGTGTGTACTGACGGCGGCGTTCGGTGGCCTTGACGGACTTGCCGTACTTGGCCAGCCAGGTGACGGAGGCCTTGCTGTAGTAGGGGTTCTCGGGCGGGGACATGAGCTGCTTGTCCCAGGTGTTCTCCTCATCGGCTCGCGCCGAGTTGCAGCCCTTGCAGGCCACGACCATGTCGGCCGGCGTCCGGGCGCCCTCGCCGGGCGTGAGGTGATCGTAGGTGCCGGCGCGGGCCGATTTGCGGTCCCCGGACCAGACGACGACCTGACCACACCAACGGCAAGCGTCACCGTCGCGCAGACGGATCGGGACCGTCAGGGACGCGTTCCCGGTGTCCCGCTTGCGCTGGTTCGTCCAGGCGCGCTCGTCCTTCAGGATCATGTGGAACAGGTCCTCGTCCTCGACCAGCTTGAACGCCGGCCGCGCGCTCCCGTCCTCCGCTTCGACCTCCACGTGGGTGAAGTACCCGGCGCGGACCGCGGCGGCCGACAGTACCTGGTAGCGAGCGATGGATCCGGCCACGGCGCGGGCGGTACCGATGGTGACCACGTAGTCCTGCTCGTGCTGCGCGGACATCACCGCGCAGCGCGCCGCGAACCCCCACAGCTCGTTCAGCAACCGGTCGTCGGCGTCCTCGAACTCGAGGGCCGCGAGCGCGATGGGGTGGTTGGCGCTCGTGTCGGATGTCTTCAGCCATGCCACTCAGGCATCACCCTCGTCTTCGTCCATCACGATCATGCCGACGGGCCTTGCCGTGGTCGGATCATCGTCGCGGTAGGCGTAGAGCGTCACGACGCCATGGGTGCGGTTGCAACCGTCGCACCACTGCTCGGTGTAGGCGCCCGGCGTCACGGTCGCACGGATGGTCCTCGGTTGCTGCTGGTCGCGGTCCTTGACCGGGAGGTGCTTGCGGGCACCCTTGAGCAATGCCCAAGTGGTGGCCAGGCAGCCGATAGTGACGGCGGTCCAGTAGATGGTCTCGGCGTTCATGCTGCACGCGCCGCGGTGGCCGCGAGGCGGTAGGCCCACGCCTCCTTGTGCTCGTCGGACTCGGCCGAGGACCCGGTGCCGAAGATCCGGCCGATGAAGTCCGGGCCGACGCGGACGATCATGGACCCGCCGAGCGTGGCCGCCTCGATGCGCAGGGCATCGCCGTAGGCGCGCTCGGCGGGCTTGAACAGGCCGATGGCGGACGCGGAGGTGCTCCACTCCTCCATGGGCGGCATGGGCTCGACCATGGGGCGCTGCAGACGGGCCCAGACGTCCTCGAGGTTCACCTCTGGCTGGGCGGCGGTGGAGACCTTAACCAGGCGGTTCCCGAACAGGCCAGAGCCCTCATTGAACGTGATCGAGTACGCCGTCTCCGGACGCTCCTCCCGGGTCTCGACTTCCTCACCGTCCAGCAGCTGCACGCCGGCGGTGACCGACTTCAGGACCTTGGCCTGCACATCGATCTCGATCGTGCCGATGGCGCGCCGGAACGCGGCGGCGATCATCTTCACGTCGGCCAGCTCCACGGCGAAGGCCGACAGGTCACCGTCCGTCGTCTCGGCCGGGATCCACGCGGCGGCCTCGGCCTCGCTGTAGGCGGTGGCGATCAGCCCGCCGTGGGCCACGTACGACAGGTGGACCATCCCGGCCGGGCCGGCGTCCTTGTCCGTGGCCACGAACGGGGCCAGGGCCTTGAACGCCTTCAGCAGCGCCTCCGCATCAGCCTGTACCTTCATCGGTCTCTTCCCTCTCATGGCGGGCCTCGCAATCGCGGACCAGTGATCGAACTACGTGCTGCTTGCCGCAGTAGGCGCAGACCCACTGGGCGTCGTACTCGTCTGGGCCCATGGGCGCGACAGCACCCAGAACTCGACGTTCTGCAGGTCCTCGGCATTCGGATGCTCGATCAGCGCGAAGTCGGTCACCGGCTTCGCGATCCCTGCCGGCTCCCACATGCCCCGGCGCCGGATCATGACCGACTCCTTCCCGGTGCTCGTCTGCCGGTAGAAGACGACCGCCCCATCGCGCAGGCCCGCGAGCGCGTCCAGGGTGATTGGGCGGGGCATCTGGTGGGTGGTGGGGGTGTGTTCGGTGGTGGTCATGGCTTCCTCCCGTTGTGGAGTAGAGGCTTCATTCCTGTGGTGCGGCGAGCGCGTCCCTGCTGGTCGGTCCAGTACCGGATCCCGGCGTTCGCAGCCGCGGACTGGCGGACTTCGTCGGGGATCAGGTCCCACATGCTCACGACCCCGGACACGAAGCTCTGGAGTGACTCCCGGACGACGTTCCATGCCCGCGTCGCGGCGCCCAGATCGACGGGGGTGGTCACTTGGGGCCTCCGAGGGTGTAGGCGGTGCGGGCGTCTTGGCCTGCCTGGCGGGCGCCGGCCTGGGCTTGGCGGAACCCCTCTGCGATCTGCTGCATGGCCTCGTTGAGGCTGTTCCAGATCCCGCCGTAGTAGCGGCCGACGGCGCGGGCGTTCTCTCGGGCTCGGAGCCTCTCCTGGGCGCGGCGTGCGCCCTGGACGTCTCCGGGGTTGTGCGGGGCGGTCTCGGGGTGGAGGAGGTCCATCTGGGCACGTGCCAGGCGGAGGTCAGCCTCGGCGTATACGGCACCGACGGCCTTCTCCAACTGGCGGCGGTAGTCAGTCATCGGGTCTCCTTGGGTGAGAGGCTGGCGGGCCGGCCCATGCGATGCAGGTGGTTGAACACCGCGAGGGCCTCGGCGTGGTCATCGAACTGGCGCGTGACGAAGGTTGTCTCTTTGCATCCCTTCACCCAGGTGGTCACGGTGGTCACTTAGTGCCGCCCTTGAACAGGGCCATGACGGCGTCGGCGATCTTGGCGAGCTGCTTGGAAGGCAGCATGTAGACACCGAGCGAGGTCCTGATGGCATCCGACACCTGGTCACGGTTGGGAGCGGTGGCGCCGTGCCCGGACTTGGGGAGGGCAGCGCGGTAACCGGCGTGGAATGCCTTGTGCGCGGAGCCAATGGCGACCGGGCTAATGCCGTAGTTCTTGCGGTACGCGGCCCACTCCACGTTGGCGTCCTCCTGCACCTGCTCATCGGCGGTTTCGGGCGCATCAGCGGGGACCATGTGCCCGATGACATCGCCCTTGCGTGGACCGCCCTGCCCTGTCAGCAGCCCGGCTGCGGCGAGCTTGTCCACGGCCTCCACGGCGGGCAGGTGCGGCTCGGGCAGGTGCAGATGACGGATGGTGTTGATGGTCCCGCTGTGGGCGTTCTCACCGCCTGTGTCGGCGATGTTCAGGTGAGTACGGATGTATCCCTCGACAGCATCCCGAATGACGACAGTTGCTACGTCCCTGGCGTCCTCTACCGCCTCGGCGAGGACCATCTGGGCAAGGGTGAGGGCGGGCCATTCCCGATCGGCGGCGAGGACGTCGTAATCGCCGATGTCGGTGAAGATCATGAGGCTGCCGTGGCCATTGACGTAGGCGCACTGGCCCGAATAGACCCCATCGGTGACGCGGTGCCATGTGCCTCGCTCGGGCTTGGGCTCCTTCACCGTCAGGCCGAGCAGCGCCATGGCGTCACGGGCCTGCTGATCATTCAGGCCGAGGTACTGGACGCCGGATAGGCGCAGGGCGTTGCGGAAATCCTCCGGGGTGTAAGCGGTGTTCATGCCTGGGTCTCCTGGTCTCCGTTGCTGGCCAGTCGGGCCAGGTGGTGGGCGTCGATGGCGGCGAAGTTCGCGGCCGTGGCGTCGGGTCGCTCGTCAGGGTGGAGGGCAAGGATCTGGTGGGGGTCCAGCCAGCCGGGGATGGTGGTCATGCTGCGTCCTCTTTGATCTGTTCTCTGGTGCGTCGCTTTTGTCGTGGTGGCAGGGGCTCGGCCCATCCGAGTTCGACGGCCGCTGGCCGGCAATCCCCGCAGTACTCCGGCTTGGCCCGGCTGCTCGTGTAGCTGCGGACCCCGCCACACATGCCGCACCGGTACTGGCGGTCGCCGAGGGTGCGTTCTGATTTGGGTCGGGTAGCGGTGATGGACATCAGACGTACCCCTTGATGACGGGCTGAGGGCCCACCCAAGTGACCTTCACGCGGGTGGTGATCAGCGGGGAGGCACCGCGGGTGACGTGAATCTGGACCTTGCTGACACGGCGCAGGCCGTGCTCGTCGGCGGATTCTCGAGTCAGTTCGGCGGCCTCGGCCTTGAGCTGGCCCAGCGGCCGGTCCAGGTCGTCCACCGGGAAGGTGACCGTGTAGATACCCTCGGCGAGCGCGGTGTCGGTGGTGGTGGTCATGCTGCTTCTCCTTCCGGGGTGTGGGTCAGGCCGGTCTCTTCGGCGAGGCGGCGGCGTTGGACGGGGTCGAGGCCGCCCCAGATGCCGTGGCGGTGCTGGACGGCGGCCCCGCCTTCGATATCGAGGGCGACGCGGATGCAGGTCTCCTGAAGAGGGCATTCCTCGCACAGCTCTCGGGCGACGGTTCGGTCGCTGGGGAGGTTCGAGAACCAGAGGTCCGGGTCCTGCTGGCAGATCACCAGCAAGGCGTGGTCGGTCACGGGGTCAATCAGGGCGGTCACAGGGCACCTCCGTACCCGGGCATGCCGTGGGTGATCCGGCGGATCCGGGCGACAGATCGGGTGGCCTCGGCGTGGGCCCGGGTGAGCAGCGCGTGACGCTCGACGGCCGGGTCCTCCTCGCGCCGGTCGTAGGCCACGACGCGGCCGGGAGCGGTCTCCCACGTGATCCACCAGCGGGCGTGCGCCCACGTCTTCCCGGCGATGTCGGCCGGCGTGTACCGGACGCGAGCGCGGGGGTAGACCTTGACGAAGTCGCTCATGCCTGGCTGTCCTCTTCGGTGGTGGGGGCGGCGGGCCAGAGCTCGGCGGCGAGCGCCATGGCTTCGGTCTCCACGTCGGTGGTTTCCCAGCCGAGCTCGTTGCGGAAGGCGAGCCACCATTCGATGGAGTTGTCGCCGGTGATGACGGCGGGCTTGAAGGCGTTGATGCTGGTGAGGCGTTCGCGCTTGAGCATGATCGTCAGCAGGGTGGTGAGCTCCACGACGGTCAGGCCGGCCAGCTTGTCCTGGACGTCCTGGGTCAGGGCGCCGTGTGTGTTCTCGATGCTGAAGTAGGCGGCGAGGTACTCGGCGGCCCGGTAGGCGGAGTTGTATCCGAAGACGTGGCCGGCGAGGGTCTCGGCGGCGTGGCGGCGGATGACGCGGGTGGTCCGCTCGTCGCGGGCGGCGCTGGAGACGATGCCGCGGATCCAGTCGTCCTCCACGGCGGTCAGGGTGGCCAGCTTGGCCTCTACCGCTTCCACCCGGGCGCGGTCGGCTTCGGCCTTCTCCCGTGCGGTGCGCTCCTCCTCGGTCTCGTCCGCCTGCTGGGCCTTGGCGTGGGTGCCCTTCGGCACGACGTACTCCGGCTTGCCACGCACGGCGCACTCGTCGTCCAGGATGGCCACGGCGCCGAGCTTCTTGGCCTCCTCGGCGGTCTCCGCCGTCACGGGCTCGAAGGGGTAGTCCGTCATCCACCGCTGCACCTCGGGCCGGTCCACGATCTCCATGCCGACCACTCGGGTCAGGACGTCGCGCAGCGCGGGGACCTTCTCCCTCCACTCCGAGAGGGTCTTCGCGTTCCGGACCTCGTACTCCCAGTTGTACGGCTGGGCCACGGCCGCCTTGACCAGGCCGGCCTGCAGGTCCGGGTGACCGGCGTACTCGGCGATCACCAGGGCGCGCTCGATCGTCAGCTGGCCGGCGTCCAGCGCTTCGCGGTGTTCGTCGCCGAGCTTGGCCAACTTCGCGCGTTCTCGGACACGGGTCTGGGACAGGCCCGTGGCCGAGGCCACCCGCTTGGCGTCCCAGCCCTCGAAGGTCAGCATCTGCTGGACCGCGTCCACCTCTTCGGTGACCGTCAGACCCTTGCGGTGGATGTTCTCCGCCACCATCGCCGGGATCTGCTGCTCATCGCCGCCCAGGTCGTGACGGATGATCACGGGCACCTCGAGCAATCCGACCTTCTTCGCCGCCGCCAGACGGTGGTGACCGGCGATCAGCGTGTAATCCCCGTCCAGAGTCGGGTGCGGGGCAACTACCAGCGGCTGCAGAATGCCGACGTGCCTCACCGACGCCACCAGCTGCGCAGGCGCCACGACATCGTGACGGATGTTCTTCGGATGCGGGCGCAGCTTGTCCACCAGCATCACCTCGTACGTCGCACTCACCGGGCACCCCCATCCCGCCCGAAGACATAGCGGTCCACCGGGCGCAGCGGGCGCGGTTCCCTCAGCAACTCCAGGGCGTAGTCCGCCACTACCCGCGGCGACGTCCCGGGCACCGGACGGCGAGCGCTGCTGGCGTCGATGGCCAGGGTCTCGTCGGACGGTCCAGCCGGATTGGTGCGGACTCTGACCCCGTCGATCGTGAGGACTTCTTCTGTCTCTCCGGTGAAGGCGTCGTCCTGTTCGAGCTGTGCGGCTTCGGCTGCGAGGCCGACGCCGGTCGCGCCGGCTGCGAGCGAGGCGTGGATGTCTCCGTGGGCGGCGAGGCGGGCGGCCTCATCGAAGTGGTGGTGGGCCTGTTCCAGGGCCTGGGCCAGTTCTTGGCCGGTTCGGGGGCGTTGCCGAGCCATTCCTGTTCGGTGGTCATGGTGTTCTCCAGGGGTTCAGGTGATCCAGCGGCCGGAATCGCCGATGGGTTGGTATGAGCGGGCCTGCTCGTCGTCGGGGCGGGTGGCGTCCCGGACCGGGGAGAAGCGGGCGATCACCGTGCCGTAGGAGGCGGTGATGACGATCTCCCCGGTGCAGGCCTGCCACGGGTAGCGGACCTCGGCGTGGATCTTGCGGGCGGTGGGCCAGTAGTGGCGGGCGGCCTTCTCCACGGAGCGGGCCAGTTCGGCGCGGTCGGTGTAGGACACCCAGGGGTAGGGCTTGCGGAGGGGCTTCTCGTCCCTGGGCTGGAGGACGATCTGGTTGCGGCGGCGCTTCTCAGCCACGACCGTGCCCCAGCCGGCCACGCCAGTCGGCGGTCACCCGGGCCTGGGCGTCGAGGTCGCCCCTGGCCGGCTTCGGCCCGGTCTTGGACTTCGGACTCTCGGCCTCAGCGGGCCGGGCCTTCGTGACCTTCTGCGCCACCAGCGGCGTCTTTTTCGAGGCTGTCTGAGGTTCCTTCGCCTTTGGTCCCGGCTGCGCAGTGCCGGGCGAGATGTTCTGCACGACGACCGTGGTCTTCTGCGCCGGTTCCGGGGCCCGGGCGTAGATGTCCCAGCGCTTGGGATCCGACTCGGCAGGGGCGGGGATGACCTCGAGCCCGAGGGCCTTCCACTTGCCCACGCCGGTCTTGGCCTTCATGCCCTTCTGGATCCGCGCCCATGCGCCGGGTCGCTTCTTCAGCTCGGTGACGAGAAGGTCACGGTCGGACATGAATGCCTCGGCCGGTGGTGCCTTCCACTCGATCGCGGTCACGACAGGTCTCCTTCTACGATGGCCAGCTCGGTCTGAGCGGGAGCGGTGGGGACCAGGCCCAGCTTGCGCTGAATGAAGCTCAGGCCGCCGGGCTGGATCCGAGTGGTGTACCCCGTGCCTTCTGTCCCGTCTGAGCGAGTGAAGGTGTGGGCCTTGACGGTGAAGTGGTGCATGTACTGCTGGTAGGGGGTGTTCCGCATGTGGCCCTTGCCGATCAGGACGCCGGCGTTGCGCAACTCGGTGAACAGCTTGTTCTGGGACAGGCCGAGCATCTTCGCGACGTTGCCCACGGAGTAGGTGCCATCGGCGTCCATGAACTGGTCGTAGGCCTGCACCTTCGGGGCCGCCGCCTCGAGCTCGGCGCGCTGGCGATCCACGACCGCGGACAGCTCACCCATCAGCTCCTGAGTGCGTTCCTCCAGCGTCTTCGGCCGGCTGTCCCGAACCAGGACAGCCATCTCGTAGAATGCCTTCACCAGAGCCTTCTTGAAGGCCCGCACCTGAGCGGTGTTCTTCAGGTAGGTCAGCAGCAGCGTGGCCTGCTGTTCGTTCAGCTTGGCCACACGGGTGGGTCGGCCCTCGGACTTCCGCATTTCAAATGCGGAAGGTCCGAACTCGGCGAGGTCGTCCTCGTACTTTCCGACCAGCTGCAGCACGGCGCGGTGCTCTACGCCGGCACCGGTAGCGATCGCCTCTGAGGTGGTGAACAGGCCGGTCGTATCCCTCTGAACGAGCACCGGCAGGGTGCTGGTGTCAATCACAGTCGGCTCCTTCAGCGACTGACTCGGCCGCGACAGTGCTGTGGGGGAGATGCTCGTCCAGGAAGGCGAGCAGCTGGAAGGACCCGTGCTTGGACTGCGGGTACCAGTCCGAGGCCCCGCACGGGCAGATGAGGCGGTTGCCGGGGCGCCCGGGGCGCGCTTCGCGGTGGATGGCCACCGGCATGACGACCTCGGCGGGAGTAGAGGCGAGCGCCGCGGCCTCGACGTCCAGACGGACCTCTTGTTTGTGGGCGTTCTCGTGGGCGTTGACGTCTGCCTCCCAGCGGTTGTAGGACTCCATCTCGGTGATGGGGCTGGTCATGTCGCCGAGACCGGTGATGGTCTCGCCGCAGTCGGGGCAGAGGTACATGAAGGTGGCGCCGGCGGAACCGGGCATGGTGGAGCGGGAGACGTTCACCAGGGGGTCACCCCCCAGAAGTCGAAGATCAGGCCGGGGATCACCAGGGAGAGGATCGCCAGCATGAGGCCGGCGGCCACGGTCCTGAGCGCATCGCGCACCGTCTCGGCCGAGATGCCCTCCCAGGGCATGGCCCGGGCGCCGTCGCAACCGGGGCACCGGTGGTCGAACCGGCCGCGCACTGCGTGCAGGCAGGTCGTAACGTCGGCGTGCCACCGCTCGGTGGGGAATCGGGTATCAACGGAGGTCATCGCCGGTCACCACCTTCACGCCGTTGGCCTGCCGGGTCAGCAGGTCACCCGAGACTGGGGTGACCACGCCGTGTTGGCTGTAGTCCGACTGGGCAACCGCCACGGTGGTGCGTTCCAGTTCGTCTTTCTCGGCGGGAACCTGCTCGAGGTACTCCAGCTGCTTCAACTGATGACGGATCATCGGTAGACTCCTACGTGATTGGTATTGCTTGCTGCTGACTGATCGGTGTCCTCGTCCTGTTTGCCCAGGACGGGGGCTTTTTTATGCGGTGAGTTTGAGGAGCGCCTCGGTGATGCGGTCCTTCTTCGGGGCCTGGCGAGCGCCGGCCGAGACCACGAGGCGCTCGATCTCGTCCTGTTGGTCGGGCGAGAAACGGATCATGCGGCCAATGCGGGACGCCGGCCATTCACCGGTCTCGACCTTCCGGTAGACCACGTCCGCGGACACGGCGTAGTGCTCGGCCATGTCGGCGACGGAGGTGAATGGGCGCTTGCCGCGGTTCATGCCGAGGCCTTATCGACCGGCTCGACGGGCAGAAGATCCACGACGCGCACCTTCAGCGCCTCGGATACGTGCCCCAGCTCTGTCACGGTGAAGGGCCCCCGGGCATTCACCTTGCGCCACAGCGTGGCGTAAGGGATGCCCGATTTCTCGGACACGCTGTTGATCGACTCCCCGCCAGCCTCAATGGCCTCCCTGACACGGGCGGCGGTACCTGCTGTGATGTCCATGGGATACAGCGTAGGTATCAAACTGGATACCGTCAAACTTAACCGGGATACTCACGGTGCGGTCGCAGACTGCGTAGTCGGGGTTGGCGGATACTCGACTTGTCCATTTCGGATACCAACGCTGTCTGCCCAGTGATATTTTTTGGGGCATGACGACATATGGAGATCGCCTGAAAGAGGCCGTGGCAAGGCAGTTGAAGGCGGAGCGAGCGGCCGCAGGGATGACTCAGATTCAGGTGGCCGAAAAGGTCGGCCAGGACAAGCAGACCGTAATGAGGAACGAAGCCGGCAAGAGGGACATATCCATTGCCGAACTTGGCCAGTTAGCGGACGTCTTTGGGATTACGCCGCAGGAACTCCTCCGGCGTGCCGAGGAGCGTATCCAGAAGAGCGGCGGCACTGATTCCTAGCCTCTCGCTGATGTCCCCCAGCTGGCGCACGGTCATCTCCACGGCATTCCCCTCGTCCTTGAGATCGAATATGTGTTCGCACCCTAGCTGTGACGAGGGACGACGTAAGGCGCCCCAAGTCAGAGGGCTACATATTCGGGTCATGCCAACCGCGAAAGGCGACCGCGAAGCGGTCACAACACCTGTCCCCACTGGGGACAGCTGGCGCTGAATCAGTCCCCACAGCGCCCATTAGAGCGAACGGGCGAACTTACCCTGGGCGTTCGACTTCCCCTAGATTCCGGGGCAAAACGCCCCATTCGGCCTGAATGGGTGCGGCGGATCGAGTCCCCCCGCCGCTACGGATCAGGACCCGGAACCCCTCGCGGGGATCCGGGTCCTTTTTCGTCCCACCGCTCGTCGCGTCCCTCGCCGCCGGTCCGAGGCCGGTGGGATACGGTTCCCGTGGCCGATGGGCTGGTGCGCCTGGTGCTGTCAAGGTTCAGCGCTACCGTGGAGGCATGTTCAACCCCTGGGACCACGGCTCGAAGGCCTACCGCATCACGCTGCTGACCGGCACCGGTCTCATACTGGTGGGCATCATCCTGGCCGTGGTCGGCGGCGCCCTGCAGGCCCTGCCGGTCCAGTGGGCCGCCCTCGCCCTGATCGGCTGTGGGCTCGTGACCCACCTGGTGGCGCAGGTGATCCGGGCGCGCGACGCGCAGCGCAGGCACCGGATGGGGAGTTCTCCCCATCGCTGAGCGGCCACGGTGCTCGGTACGGTGATGGCGAACCACGCAAGACACACGAGGGGAACGCCATATGAACACCATGGGATTCGTCCGCCGTGCCACGGCCTCCACCGCCGCGCTGGCGGCTGCCGCAACACTGACCATCGCCGGATCGGTCCCGGCCAACGCGTCCACTGGCGAGAGCACGTACACCATCGCGACTCCTGTCCCGGCCACGTGCAGCAACGGCATGACCACAGTGGACCACAGCGGTGATGTCGGCGAGGTGTTGGTCGAAGGACGGACGCTGACGTGGAGCCTCGACGAAGGGAACCTCGGCTTCCAGCCGCTCGACCTTCAGTGGTACGGGGGGATGGGCTCCTATGGGGACGAGGACAACTATTTCGCCTACAACTCCGCCACGACCATCAGCCCAGACGGCCAGCTGGTCGACGTGACGCATCAGGAAACCGTAGAGGGCGGGGTGGTGCTCGAGAACTCCTGGACGGAGAACCGGCGCTGGGGCAACGGCTGGCAGAACACGGAGGACTTCACGAAGTCCGGGACCAAGCTGTACCGGTTGACGCCCGACGGTTACCTGTTCCGGTATGACCTCCCGGACGCCACTCGCAAGGTCCAGGTCTTCAGCAATGCCCGCAGCGTGCGCACCGTCGCCTTCGACCGGACCATCGACTGGAAGGGCGGGAAGGCCGACGTGCTGCTGGCCAGCCTTTCTGGAGGGGCCCTGCGCGAATACGTCATTCCCCACGCCGACCCCACCAACTGGTCGTCCCGCACGCTGCGGACCTCCGGCTGGGGGGCCTTCCGCCAGTTCGATGCCGTCTCCTGCGGTGAAAAGGGCCGCCTGATCATGGGATACCTCGATGACCGCCGCATCGCCGTCTACTACGACCCCAACCGGTACGACTTCGACGCGAGCGACCTGAGGGGGCGTGCCACGCCCATGCCGGCCCTGCAGGCCGGCACCCTTGCCTACGGCTGAGCACTGTCGATCCGGTGGGAGGGCGGCGTCGCAGGCAGGTGGCGTGCGACGCCGTCGCCCCACGGCCCTCCAACGTTCACCGGGGCGTCGTGGCGGCGTCACCGGGACCGGAAGCGCGAGGGGTGGGATGGATCAGTCCCGCGCTCGCACTACGGAAGGTCGTCTCCCATGGGAACCGCTCGTCGTCGTCTGTCCGGTGCCGTCGCACTGGGCCTCACCGCCACGCTGACCGGAGCGTTCGCCGCCCCGGGCTTCGCCGCACCGCAGACCCCGGTCCCCGCCCCGGCCGTCGAGGAGGCCGCAGAGCCCGCCGGTGAGGCCGCCGGGGGCAAGGCGTTCCACCGCCTGGCCACCCTGCCCGCCTATGAGAACACCGAGCGGGGCATCGAGACCGTCGCCGAGATCTCCACCGTCACCGCGGACGGCAACACCGTGATCCACACCGACGCCGCCGCCGGTGGCATCGGCTTCGTGGACATCACCGACCCGGAGAGCCCGCAGGCCGACGGCTTCGTGCAGACCGCCGGCTCCCCGACGTCGGTGTTCGCCACCGAGGACTACATCATCGTGGTCACGGACGCCTCCGACGGCGATTTCGCCCACCCCTCCGGCGTGGTCGAGTTCTGGGACCCGGAGACCCGCGAACGCCTGCACTCCCTGGAGCTGGACGGCCAGCCGGACTCGATCGATGTCAGCCCGGACGGCACCACCGCCTTCATCGCGCTGGAGAACCAGCGCGACGAGGACCGCGAGGACGTCGACGGCGGCCTGCCGCAGCTGCCCGCCGGCCAGCTGGCCGTGATCGACCTGGACGTCGAGTCCGTCGAGGACCTGGCCGTCACCTACACCGACCTCACCGGACTGGAGGGGCTCAACACCCCGGAGGACCCGGAGCCGGAGTACGTGAAGTTCTCCCCGGACGGGACCAAGGCGGCCCTGACCCTGCAGGAGAACAACGGCGTGGTCATCCTGGACGCCGCCGGCAAGGTCCTGAGCCACTTCGACGCCGGCGCGGTCGCCCTGGAGGGCATCGACGCCGCCGAGGACGGCAACCTCTCCCTGGACGGGGCCCTCGAGGAGTCTCCGCGCGAGCCGGACGCCATCGGCTGGATCGACGACGAGCACGTCGCCACCGCCAACGAAGGGGACTGGCTGGGCGGCACCCGCGGCTGGACCGTGTTCAACGCGGATCCGGAGTCGGAGGAGTTCGGCGAGGTCGTGTGGGATGCGGGGACGTCCTTCGAGGACGTCGCACACCGCTACGGCCAGTATCCGGAGCACCGTGCCGAGAACAAGGGGGCCGAGCCCGAGGGCCTGCTGGTCCAGGAGTTCGACGGCGTCGACTACGCCTTCGTCGGTTCCGAACGCGGCAACTTCGTGGCCGTCTACAACGTGGAGGACCCGGCCGACCCGGTGTTCACCCAGCTGCTGCCCTCCACCAACGGGCCCGAGGGCCTGCTGGCCGTGCCGGAGCGCAACCTGCTGATCGTCTCCTCGGAGACCGACGACGCCGATAACGGCGTGCGCGCCACCGTCCAGGTGTTCCGCCTCGGCGAGGGCCCGGCCGCGAGCCCGACCCTGAAGTCCGCGGACGACCCGGAGACCCAGGGGCAGCCGATCACGTGGTCCGCGCTGGGCGCCCTGTCCGCCGTGCCGGGCGAGGACGACAAGCTCTACGCCGCCCCGGACGACGTCCTGTCCCCGTCCCGCATCTACACGATCGACACCACCACCGCCGACGGCGGGCCGGCCACCATCGAGTCCGAGCTGGTGCTGGAGGAGGGCTACGACGTCGAGGGCCTGTGGGCCGACGAGGACGGCACCTTCTGGCTGGCCGTCGAGGGCACAGCGGGCGACTCCGGAGCCGAGGGCAACCGGATCGTGCAGGTGGACGCCGACGGCCAGGAGCTGGACTCCTACGACCTGCCCGCCCACGTGGCCGCCGGCCTGAAGGGGCAGGGCCTCGAGGGCGTGACCGGCGTGGGCACCGGGGAAGACCTGGTCCTCTACACCGTGGTCCAGCGCGCGGCCGCGGGCGAGGACTTCGCCCGCATCGGCAAGCTCACCCCGTCCGCCGACGATGGGGCCGGCGCCTGGGAGTGGTTCGGCTACCAGCTGGACACCACCGAGACCGAGGGGGACTGGATCGGCCTGAGCGAGGTCACCGCCGTGGACGAGGACACCCTCGCGGTCATCGAACGGGACAAGCTCAACGGCCCTAATGCAGCCCTGAAGAAGGTCTTCACCGTGGACGTGCCGGCCACCGGAGCGGCGGACACCGCCGACGCCGAGGTGGAGGTCTTGGAGAAGTCCGAGGCCCTCGACGTGCTGCCCCAGCTGCAGGAACTCAACGGCTGGACCCAGGAGAAGCTCGAGGGCCTGGCGATCGCCGGCAACGGTGACGTCTACGCCGTCACGGACAACGACGGCGTCGAGGATGCCACCGGCGAGACCGTGTTCCTCAACCTCGGGGACGCCGATGAGGTCTTCGGGGAAGCCGGTGCGGACGGCACCGACGAGCCGACGGCTGGGCCGGTGTTCTCGGACAACCGGCCGGGCTCGGCGTTCTATGCCCCGGTGCAGTGGATGGCCGCCGAGGGCATCGCCGTGGGCCAGGCCGACGGCACCTTCGGCAAGACCCGGCCGGTGACCCGCGCCGAGACCACCGCGTTCCTGCACCGCTACGCCGACCCGGACTTCACCGCCCCGGCCACCTCCCCGTTCACCGACCTCCACCCCGGCGGGGCGCACTTCACCCCGATCACCTGGGCCGCCACCGAGCAGATCACCGCCGGGTACGCCGACGGCACCTTCAAGCCCTCGACGCCGGTGACCCGCGGTCAGTTCGCCGCGTTCCTCTATGGGCTGGCCGACCCGGAGCACACCGCCCCGGCCACCAGCCCCTTCGATGACCTCAACGTGGGCGGGGCCAACTATCAGGCGATCACATGGCTGGCCGCCGAGGGCGTCACCGTCGGCGACACCCGGGGCCGCTTCAACCAGTCCGCACCGATCACCCGCGGGCAGGTCTCCGCGTTCCTGCAGCGCTACGACCGGTTCGTCGGCAGCGAATAGCAGGGAATAGCTGGCGTCGTGTGTAACGAGGGGCAAACGGCTAACGCCCGGTAAGGCGCTGTTCACGTTTTAGCCGCCGGGTGCTTTAAAACACACCTATGCAGATCTGTGACCTGACCGTCGAAATATGAAGAAGTACTTGACCCAGTTGACTAGGAGGAAGCTAGGATGGAGGTGTCTTGGCGCACTTCCTATGGGGCACTGGGACTCTTTGCAGGATCAATCGTTACCTAACGGTGATTCAGGTACGTACCGCACTTTGAAAGGGTCATCACATGACTTCCACTCGTCGCCTTTCCGGCGCCGTTGCCATCGGTCTCTCTGTTGCGCTGACCGGAGCCTTCGCCGCTCCGTCCTTCGCTGCTCCGGCCGAGGGTGCCAAGCTCGACAGCTCCACGTACACCACCACGACCGTCGAGGGCAAGACCTACGCCCAGGAGACTCGGGTCTACAGCGATGGCACCGTCATCGTCTTCGTCTTTGAGAACAAGGCCGATGACCGTGTCTACAACGAGTCGGTCGACACCCTCGTGTCCAAGACGGAAACCAGCACCGATGGCACCAAGACTGTCACCGACGCCAAGGGCGTCGTGACCGTCACTGCTCCGAACGGCACCGTGACTCAGGTCGTGAAGGCGGGGCCCAAGGAGGTCAAGACCGTTCTCGCCACTGACGGCACCGTGACCGAGACCATCTCTGTGGAGCTCAAGAACGTCACCCTGAGCGAGGCGCTCGCAGCTGCTGGCCCCGATTTCCAGGCTGCTTTGGCCGCTGCTGCCAAGACGGGCCAGGTCAAGCTCCCGGTCGAGACCGACGAAAAGGGCAACCTCAAGGTCGTCGTGGAGACGAAGTGGGATTCCAAGGAGAAGCGCGCCGCCGATGCGAACGCCGCGAACTTCACGGCCTACGACGACTTCTCCAACCAGCAGGTCACTGGCACCTTTATCACCACGAAGAGCAGTCACAAGGTCGCGACCAAGACTGCGGCCGATGGCACCGAGACCACGACGGTGACGGAGACCACGACCGAGACGACCCATGAGGTCGTCGCCAAGACCGCGGCTGACGGCACGACCACCCTGAACTCGCGGGTCTACGACAAGTCCTCGGACACCGTCACCGAGATCGTCACCAAGGCCGGTGCCGACGGCAAGGTGGGCACCGCGGACGACATCGTCACCGTGACCGTGACCAAGGCCGACGGTACCGTCACCGAGACCGTCTACGAGCCCGGCGCGAAGGTCACCATCAAGGACGGCGTGGTCACGGTCGAGGGCGCTATCGACTCCAAGCGCGATGTCACGCCGACCAACCCCGGCGACGACGACGAGAACGACGACGACGAGAACGACGACGACGAGAACGACGACGACGAGAACGAGGACGACGAGGACGAGGACGACGAGGACGAGGACGACGAGGACGAGGACGACGAGGACGAGGACGACGTCCTCACCTTCTCCGACAACCCCGAGGGCTCTGCCTTCTACAACGCCGTTCAGTGGATGGCCGACGAGGGCATCTCGGTGGGCTACGCGGACGGCACGTTCAAGAAGAACGCTCAGGTGTCCCGCGCCCACACCGCCTCGTTCCTGTACAACTTCGAGGATGCGGACTTCGACGCTCCGGAGGAGTCCCCCTTCTCGGACGTGAACGCGGGTGGCGCCTTCTTCACCCCGATCACCTGGGCCGCTGACGAGAAGATCACCGTCGGCTTCGCCGATGGCACCTTCAAGCCGTCCAAGTCTGTGACTCGCGCCCAGTTCGCCGCGTTCCTGTACGGCCTGGAGGACCCGGACTTCACTGCTCCGACCACCAGCCCGTTCGGGGACATCAATGTCGGTGGCGCCCACTATGACGCCATTACGTGGTTGGAGGCCGAGGAGATCTCCGTTGGTGACACCCAGGACAACTTCAACCCGTCCGCCCCGATCACCCGCGCTCAGATGGCGCAGCTGCTCATGAAGTTCGACGCTACCGTCAACTGAGTGAACACTCCGCACCACCAGTAGGGCGTAAGCCCCGCTGACGCGAACTGACGCCACTCCCACTCACGTGGGGGTGGCGTCAGTGCGTTGACGGTCCTCCTCACCCGCCAGGCCGGTAGGCTGGACACGGCCCAGCAACCCCACGATCAGGAGGGACGCCCGTGAGCGTGAACCCGGACCTGCAGGGGCGGAGCTATCCGCCCACCCAGCCCTACGCCGTCGGGCGGGAGAAGATCCGTGAGTTCGCCGCGGCCGTCAAGGCCGGCCACCCGGCACACACGGACCTCGAGGCCGCCCGGGCCCTCGGCCACGCGGACCTGGTCGCCCCGCCCACCTTCGCCGTGGTCCTGGCCCAGCGCGCCGAACAGGCCGTCGTGGAGGACGCGGACTCCGGCATCGACTTCTCCCGCGTGGTCCACGCGGACGAGCGCTTCACCCACCACCGGCCCATCGTGGCCGGGGACGAACTGGTCGCCACCGCCACCGTGGAGACCATCAAGTCCCTGGGCGGCCACTCGATGGTCACCACCCGAGCGGACATCGCCACCACCGCCGGGGAGCCGGTCAGCACCGTGCGGTCCACCCTGCTGGTCCGCGGAGAGGACGCATGATGAACACCCCCGCCAAGGGCGACTCCATCGGGTCGGCCACCGTCCACTTCGACCGTGCGGACCTGGTGCGCTACGCCGGGGCCTCCGGGGACTTCAACCCGATCCACTGGTCCGAGTCGACCGCCCGCTCCGTGGAACTTCCCGGCGTGATCGCCCACGGCATGCTGACCATGGGCGCGGCCGTCCAGCTCGTCACCGACTGGTGCGGGGACCCCGGCCGGGTCATCGACTACCAGACACGCTTCACCCAGATGGTCCCCGTCCCGGAGGACGGCGGCGCCACCCTGGAGGTCACCGGCAAGGTCGGGGCCGTGGACACGGACGCCGGCACGGCCCGGATCGACCTGACCGTCACCGATCCCGGCAATGACGGTGCGCGGGTGCTGACCAAGGCGCAGGCCGTGGTCCGGCTGGGCGAGCAGTGAGGCTCGCGGACCACACCACCAGCCGCGTGGGCGGGACCGCGGAGCACTGGGTCACCGCCACCTCCGAGGCCGCGGCCATCGAGGCGATCCGGCTGGCGGATGAGAACCACACCCCGCTGCTCGTGCTCGGCGGCGGCTCCAACACGCTGATGGCCGACGCCGGCTTCCCCGGGACCGTCGTGCAGCTCGCCTTCGCCGGGATGAAGAAGACCGAGGCGGCCGACGGCGTCACCGTGCGGATGGCGGCCGGGCAGGACTGGGACGGGGCCGTGGCCTGGACCGTGGCCCAGGGCCTGTCCGGTCTCGAGGCGCTCTCCGGCATCCCCGGCTCCGCCGGGGCCACGCCCGTGCAGAACGTGGGGGCCTACGGGGCGGACGTGTCCCAGTCCCTGGTCTCGGTCCGGGCCTGGGACCGGCGGGCCGGCAGCGTCGTGGAGCTCACCAATGCGGAGCTGGGCTTCGGCTACCGGGACTCGGTCATCAAGCAGAGCCTGGCCCCGGCCGAGGGGGCCACCACCCCGCGCTGGGTCGTGCTCTCCGTGGACTTCCGGCTCCGGGCCACGGGTACGGCCGCCCCGGTCCGCTACGCACAGCTGGCCAGGGCCCTGGGCGTCCAGGAGGGGGACACCGCACCCCTGGCCCTGGTGCGCGATGAGGTGCTGTCCCTGCGCGCGGGCAAGGGCATGGTGCTGGACGCGGAAGACCACGACACCTGGTCCACCGGTTCGTTCTTCACCAACCCGATCGTCCCGGAAACGCTCCGGTCCCGCCTCCCGGAGGGCGCCCCGGCGTTCAGGGCGGGGGAGGGCCTCGTCAAGCTCTCGGCCGCCTGGCTGATCGAGCACGCCGGTTTCGGCAAAGGCTACGGGCTGGGAGAGGCGGAGCGGCACCTGGCGCAGGGCCGCGCGTCGTTGTCCACCAAGCACACGCTGGCGGTGACGAACCGCGGCGAGGCCTCCACCGAGGACCTGCTGGCGATCGCGCGCACGGTGCGTGACGGCGTCGAGCGCACCTGGGGCGTGCGGCTGCACCCGGAGCCCGTTCTGGTGGGGTGCGCGCTGTGATCCCGGACAGCCACCGCCCCTACGTGGCCGCACCCGAGCGGTACGCCTCCACCGAGTACCGCCGGGTGGGCGCCAGCGGCCTGCTCCTGCCGCCGATCAGCCTCGGGCTGTGGTGGAACTTCGGGGACAACCGCCCCTTCGACGTCCAGCGGCAGATCCTGCGCCACGCCTTCGACCACGGGATCACCCACTTCGACCTGGCGAACAACTACGGCCCGCCGTACGGGGCCGCCGAGGAGAACTTCGGGCGGATGATGCGCCGGGACCTCGCCCCGTACCGGCACGAGGTCATCGTGTCCTCCAAGGCCGGCTGGGACATGTGGCCCGGGCCGTACGGGGACCTCGGCTCGCGCAAGTACCTCATCGCCTCCGCGGAGGAGTCCCTGGAGCGGATGGGCCTGGACTACGTGGACATCTTCTACTCCCACCGGGCGGACCCGCACACCCCGGTGGAGGAGACCGTCGGCGCCCTGGACACCCTCGTGCGCCAGGGCAAGGCGCTGTACGCTGGCATCTCCTCGTACTCAGCCGAACGCACCCGGCAGGCCGCCGCCGTCGCCCGCGAGCTCGGCACCCCGCTGGTCATCCACCAGCCCGCCTACTCGCTGCTGAACCGCTGGGTGGAGGACGGGCTGCTGGACACCCTGGCGGAGGAGGGGATGGGCTCGATCGCCTTCACCCCGCTGGCGCAGGGCCTGCTGACGGACAAGTACCTGGCCGACGCCGACGCCGTGCCCAGCGGCGGCCGCGGCTCCCTGGCCCGGCACGTCACCGCGGAGAACCTGGCCACGGTGCGCGCCCTGGCGGAGGTCGCCGCCGAGCGCGGCCAGACCCTGGCCCAGCTGGCCATCGCCTGGCTGCTGCGCGAGGGCGGGGTGAGCTCCGTGCTGCTCGGGGCGTCCTCCACGGCCCAGCTGGACGAGAACCTCGGCGCCCTGGCGAACACCGCCTTCACGGACGAGGAGCTGGACCGCATCGACCGGATCGCCGGGCGGGAGTCCTCCATCAACTTGTGGGACGTCTCCTCGTCGATCTGACGCCCTCGATCCAGCGCCAACCCAGCACGGCGACGGCGGGCACCTGCACGGGTGCCCGCCGTCGTCGTCGGGTGGGGAAGGAGGCCGGTCTACAGGTTGCCGGTGGCGATCATCAGCATGCGGCGCACCGGCTCGGCGGCACCCCACAGCAGCTGGTCGCCCACGGTGAACGCGGAGAGGTACTCCGGGCCCATCTCCAGCTTGCGCAGCCGGCCCACGGGGATGTCCATGGAGCCGGAGGCGGCAATCGGGGTCAGCTGCTCCACGGAGGCATCCTTGGTGTTCGGCACCACGGAGACCCACTCGTTGTCCTCGGCGATGATCTGCTCGATCTCGTCCAGTGGCACGTCCTTCGTCAGCTTCAGGGTCAGCGCCTGGGAGTGGGAGCGCAGGGTGCCGATGCGCACGCAGAGCGAGTCGAACGGGATCCGGGTCTGGGTCTGCAGGATCTTGTTGGTCTCGGCCCCGGCCTTCCACTCCTCCTTGGACATGCCGTTGCCCAGGTCCTTGTCGATCCACGGGATCAGGGACCCGGCCAGCGGAACGCCGAACTGGGAGGCGTCCAGGGTCCCGTCGCGCTGGGCGGCCAGGACCTTGCGGTCGATCTCCAGGATCGCCGAGGCCGGGTCGGCCAGCTCCCCGGAGACCACGGAGTTCAGGGTGCCGAACTGGGTCAGCAGCTCGCGCATGTGGCGGGCGCCGCCGCCGGAGGCCGCCTGGTAGGTCATGGCGGTGCCCCACTCCACGAGGCCGGCCTTGAACAGCCCGCCCAAGCCCATGAGCATGCAGGACACGGTGCAGTTGCCGCCCACGAACTCCTTGACGCCGCCGGCCAGCCCGGCGTCGATCACGCCGCGGTTGACCGGGTCCAGCACGATGATGGAGGAGTCCTGCATGCGCAGGGTGGAGGCGGCGTCGATCCAGATCCCGTCCCAGCCGGCGGCGCGCAGCCTCGGGTAGACCTCGGAGGTGTAGTCCCCGCCCTGGGTCGTCAGGATGACGGGCAGCTTCACGAGCAGGTCGATGTCATAGGCGTCCTGAAGGGTCCCGGCGTCTCCGCCCATGCCCTGGTACGCCGGCGCGGGGCGCCCGGCCGAGGACGTGGAGAAGAACACGGGGTTGATGCGGCCGAAGTCGCCTTCCTCCTCCATGCGCTGCATGAGGACGGACCCGACCATGCCGCGCCAGCCGATGAGCCCCACGGTGGGGGTGCCGGCGGTGTCGGTGGTCAGGACAGAGGGGGCCGTTTCGGTCGACTCAGGGGAAACCATGCCCTGCAGTCTACTGGCCGGAGGAGTCCTGGGTCAGTGAGCTACGTTTCCTCGTGGCCCAGATTCCGCCCGCGACGAACACCTGGGTGAGGACCACGAGGAAGATCACGCCGGGGATCACGTCACCGGAGAGGATCATCACCAGGCCCATTACGGCGGTGACGAGGCCGAGCACGGGGCAGGCGATGAACGCGATGAACGTCAGGGTGGTCTTGTTCAGCATCAGGCTCATGGTCGGTCCTGCCGTTCCCATCGTTCGTAGCGGTAGTCCGGCCCGGTGCGGGACTGGTGGGCCCCGGCGGGCGGGTCCACGGCGGTCCGGGTCCACCGGGCGTCCAGTTCGGGGGCGAAGGTGTCGCCGTCGGCGTCGGTGTCGATCACGGTGACCTCGGCCAGGGTGGCCACGTCCAGGGCCTGCTCGAAGAGCGTGGCCCCGCCGATCACCCAGATCAGGTCCAGCCCGTCGGCCTCGTGCGCGGCCTCGAGGGCCTCCTGGAAGCCGGGCACGACGACGGCGCCCGCCTCCCGCATCTGGCCCGCCATGGCCTGGCGCCGGGAGACCACGATGTTGGTCCGCCCCGGCAGGGGCCGGTACTTCGCCGGGAACGACTCCCAGGTCCGCCGGCCCATGATGACCGGGTGGCCGAGGGTGAGCTCCTTGAAGTGGTTCAGGTCCTCGGGCACGTGCCACGGCAGGGCGCCGTCGGCTCCGATGACCCGGTCGGGGGTCTGGGCCCAGATCATGCCGATCCGGGACTGCGTGTGCTGGCCGGGGTGTTCGTCAGACGGCAATGGGGGCCTTGATCGTCGGGTGGTGCTGGTAGTCGACCAGCTCGAAGTCCTCGTACGCGTAAGAGAAGATGTCCTCCGGCCGCCGGTTCAGGCGCAGCCGCGGGTACGGGAAGGGATCGCGGGCCAGTTGCTCGCGCACCTGGTCCACGTGGTTGGAGTAGATGTGGCAGTCCCCGCCGGTCCAGACGAACTCGCCGGGTTCCAGGCCCGTCTGCTGGGCCATCATCACGGTCAGCAGGGCGTAGGAGGCGATGTTGAACGGCACGCCGAGGAACAGGTCGGCCGAGCGCTGGTACAGCTGGCAGGAGAGCTTCCCGTCCGCCACGTAGAACTGGAACATCGCGTGGCACGGCGGCAGGGCCATCTTCTCCACCTCGGCCGGGTTCCACGCGGTGACGATGTGCCGGCGCGAGTCCGGGTTGGTCCTCAGGGACTCCACGACCTTCGCGATCTGATCGATCTGCCCGCCGTCCGGGGCCGGCCAGGAGCGCCACTGGACGCCGTAGACCGGGCCGAGCTCGCCGTTCTCGTCCGCCCACTCGTCCCAGATGCTCACGCCGCGCTCCTGCAGCCAGCGCACGTTCGACTCACCGCGCAGGAACCACAGCAGCTCCAGGGCCACGGACCGGAAGTGGACGCGCTTGGTGGTGACCAGCGGGAAGGACTCACTGAGGTCGTAGCGCAACTGGCGGCCGAACACGCTGTACGTCCCGGTGCCGGTGCGGTCCTCCTTGACGGTCCCGTGCGCCAGCACGTCGGCCAGCAGGTCCTCGTAGGGGGTGGGAATGCTCACCGGGCCAGTCTACGGCGAAGCAGAGCGACAATCTGTTCGGGGCCGAGGCCCGCCGCGGTGGCGCGCGCGATGAACCGGTCCGCGGCCTCGTCGAGCTCGGCCTCGCTGGGCGCCGGGGGAACCGGCGGCGAGCCGGCCACGGTGGTGCCGTGCCGCCGTCGGGACTCCACGTAGCCCGCTCCCTCCAGCTCGCGGTAGGCGCGCGCCACGGTCCCGACGGCGATCCCCAGGTCCGCGGCCAGCGCGCGGACCGAGGGCAGCCGGGCCCCCGGCGCGAGCGTGCCGGCGTCGATCAGCGCGGCGACGCGGGCCCGGATCTGCTCGAATGGCGGGACGGGGGAGGACAGGTCCAGGCTGATCTCCGGCGGGTCCGGCTGGGCGCTCATCGATGTGCCGGGAGGCCGGTCGGCGTCGTGGCCTCGGCACCACGGGGCCGCCACAGCAGCAGGACGACCAGGCCGAACAGGGTGGCGGCGGGAGTGCCGTGCCGGACGTAGTCGAAGGCCGCGGGCAGACCGGTGGCCGGCGGGTCGGCGAAGTCCAGGTGGGCGCTGCCTTCACCGTCCAGGGTGACGCCTTCCGCGTAGGACGCCGCCATCCCGTCCAGGCCGCCGTACGCCGCCCGGGTGGCGGCCTGCAGCGTGCCCTCCGCCCAGCCGGCCACGGCAACGGCCAGGACCACGAGTGCGCCGGCCGCGGTGGTGCGCAGCACGCGGTGCACCGCGATGCGGCGGACGGCGAGATCCTCGTCCGCGGTGAGCCCGGTCAGCGTGGGGCGGCGGGACACCAGCACGGTGACGCAGGCGGTGGCCGCGGCGAGGGCCACCAGGGCGAGCAGCAGCCACGGCGCGAACTCCGTCCCGGGGCGGGCACCCCCGGAGAAGCCCTCCAGGGTCGAGCCCTCGGTGGAGTAGGAGAGGTGGACCGGTGGCGCGCCCGGCGCGGTCCACGCCAGGGCGACGGCGGCCAGGGATGCCAGGCCGATCCCGGCGGCGGCCCAGGGCAGGACCGGCGGCAGGAGATCGGTGGCGCGCCGCGGGGCCAACCGGGCCGTGCGGACCGGTCCGGTGACCCGCGGCCAGGTGCGTTGGGCGATGGCGTAGACCCCGAGCAGCCACAGCCCCGGGAACACGGCCACCAGCAGCCCCCGCCGGGGATCCAGGGCCGAGGCCGGCAGCGCGATGGCCTCCGCGCCGAGCCCGTAGACCACGCTGAACTCCTCCGGACCGTGGTCCGCCTGCAGGGACTGCAGGAACGAGGCCGCGGTCAGGACGGCGACCGTGGCGATCAGCGCCGTGGCCAGGCCGTGCAGTCGCGCCCAAGCGAGCGCGCCGCCGTCGTGGGGAGACCAGGGGGAAGTGCGCAGGACGCCGTACGCCAGGGTGAGCACGAGGGCGAGGCCGAGCCCCAGCGCGAGGAGGGTGAACATGTGTGCCAATGTATCGGGTCATTGACACATTAAGTAGGGCGGGAATCAGCCCTGCAGCTGGCCCTCGTAGACCATGGACTGGTACTCCGGGTAGCGCCGCAGGTAGTCCTGCACGTAGCTGCACTCCGGGACGATCAGGTACCCCTCGGCCTTGAGCCGTTCCAGCACGATCGTCACCAGGGCGCGGGCGTAGCCGCGGCGGCCGAAGGCCTCATCGATGATGGTGTGCTGCAGGACGACCACGGTCTGGTCGCCCACGGTCTCCTCGGTGTACCCGAGGAAGCCGATGAACTGGTCCTTCTGCCACAGCTCGATCCGGCCGCGGCCCGGGTCACGCGCGACGCGCAGGTCGTCGTGGACGATCTTGGGGGTGTCCTGGCTGCTCATGGGATGACCCTACGTCAGTCGTCCCAGACGTCGTAGACCTCCAGCGAGACGATCTGCCCGCCGGCGTCGAGGGCCTGCTGGGCCACGACCACGCCGCCGGCCTTCAGGTAGGGGTCTTTGCGGGGCAGGGCCTTCAGTATGGCGTCCCGCGCGTCCTTCGCCACCCAGCCGGAGAGCGCGTCCAGGACGATGGGCAGCACGGGCCGGTGAGTGCACAGCACGGTGGGGGGCGTCTTGGCCAGCAGGGCGTCGGCTTCCCTGCGGGCCCGCTTGGGCTTGGACTTCGCGCCCTTCTCGGTGAAGGCACCGTTCTCCCTCAGCCCCCGGCCGGTGTCCTTCACGTACGGGGTCACCGTCTCCACGCAGCGCCGCCACGGGGAGGTCACGATCTTGCGAGGCTTCCACGCTCCCAGCAGCCGGCACACGGCCAGTGCCTGGCGCTGGCCGGTGGGGGCCAGGGGCCGGGCGCCCTCGGCGCGGGACCAGGAGGACCGCGGCTTGGCCTTGGCGTGGCGCAGCACGATGAACGGGGTGGTGCGCAGGGTGCGGTCCCGGTGCGCGGCGATCAGCGCCTCGAGGGGTTCGACGTCGGAGGCGTTGGTGAGCTGCCCGCGGGCCTGCTCGGCGCTCACCCACTCGACCCGGTCCACCTCCTTGCCGTCCGCCTCGGGGGTCTGGCGCGGGGCCTCGACGGCCCAGTACCAGACCTCCTTGGACGTGCCCCCGTTGACGGTGTAGCGCGTGGACGGCAGGGGCAGGCCGAGCTCCACGTCCAGCCCGATCTCCTCCCGCACCTCGCGCACGGCACACTCGGGGAGGGTCTCGCCGTCGTCGAGCTTGCCCTTGGGCCAGGACCAGTCCTGGTAGTCGGGCCGGTGGATCAGCAGCACCTCAAGGCCCCGGCCGTTGACGCGCCAGGGCAGCACTCCCGCAGCCAGCACCTCTGCGGTGGGGCCGGAATCGTGGAACGAGGCGGTAGAGCGGACAGCGGTGCTGGGCATTCTCGTGATTCTACTGTCAGGTGAACATTGGGTGACGTCAGGGCGACGTCAGGATGCCGGGGCGTACATCACATCGGTGTCCCAGCGGGTGAAGCCGAGCCTGCGGTACAGCTTCACGGCGGAGGAGTTGTCCGAGTCCACGTACAGCATCACGGCGGCCACGCCCTGCCGCTGCAGGTACCGGATGCCGAGCACGGTCAGCAGCCGGCCCAGGCCGCGGCCCTGTGCCTGGGGGACCACGCCGATCACGTACACCTCGCCCAGCGGCGGATGCCCGTCGAGGCCGGGGTGGATCTTCGTCCAGTGGTAGCCGAGCACGGACCCGTCCGCATCCACGGCCAGCAGGAATCCCGCGGGATCGAACCAGGGCTCGGCCTTCCGCGCGTCGAGGTCCGTCTGGTCCAGCGAGCCCTGTTCGGGGTGGTGGGCGAAGGCTGCGGCGTTCGCCTCCAGCCAGGCGGCGTCGTCGGCGCCGGGCACGAAGGAGCGGATGGTCACGCCCTCGGGGAGGTCCTCGTTCCACGCCGCGGCGTCGGCATCCGCCTGGTGGGTCAGGCGCAGCCGCAGCAGCTCGCGCACCGGCGTGTAGCCGAGCTGCTCGGCGAGCCGGGCCGCGGCGGCATGGTTGCCGTGCGCCCAGGCCTGCATCGGGGTGCTGGTGAGCAGGTCGGAGAGCTCGCGGGCCATCGCGGTGGCCACCCCCTGGGAGCGGCAGTTCGGGTGCACGACCAGTTCCAGCACGCCGGCGGCGTGCGGGCCGGCGCCGTGCTCCGGGGAGACCGCGACGGCGGCGCCGGCCAGTTCCCCCTCCCGTCCGGGAGCGTGGTCCAGCCAGGCCGTCACGGTGCGGACCCGATCGGGGTCGTCGGTGGTGCGCAGCTCCACCCAGGTCTGGTCCGAGAACGGGGGATTGCCGTCAGCGGCCTCGGCGGCATCCGCCAGGGCGCGCAGGTCCCGCAGCATGCGGGCGTCCAGTCGGCCGGCGCTGACGGTCAGTGCCGGGGCCTCGAGGGCTTCGGGGGTCGAGTCAGTGCGGTCCATGACCCCACACTATCCGTCCGGGGCCTGACCGGGCTCGGTCTCACGGGGCACGAACCGGTAACCGACGTTGCGGACGGTCCCGATCAGCTGTTCCTGGTCCGGGCCGAGCTTGGCCCGCAGCCGCCGCACGTGCACGTCCACGGTGCGGGTGCCGCCGAAGTAGTCGTAGCCCCACACCTCGTGCAGCAGCTGCTCGCGGGTGAAGACCCGGCCGGGGTGCTGGACGAGGTGCTTGAGCAGCTCGAACTCCTTGAACGTGAGGTTCAGCGGCTCCCCGTGGACCTTCGCGGTGTAGCTGGCGGCGTCCACGGTGACGCCGGAGGCCCGGATCGGCGCCTCGGCCTCGGAGCCGTCGCCCTCGACGTCCGCGGCGGCCCGCGCGACGGACAGCCGCAGCCGCGCGGACACCTCGGCGGGGCCGGCGGTGTCCAGCAGGAAGTCGGTGGTGCCCCAGGCGGGGGACAGGGCGGCCAGTCCGCCCTCGGTGAGGATCGGCAGCACGGGCAAGGCGTGTGAGGCCGTGCGGATCACCTGGCACAGCCCGCGGGCCCCGGCGAGGTCCCGGCGGGCATCCACCAGCACGACGTCGGTCTCCGGAGCGCGGAGCAGGGACTCGGCCCGGGCCGGTGCCACCGTGACGCGGTGGTCGAGGAACGCGAGGGCCTCCAGGACCGGCGCGGTCGAACCGCTCAGCAGCAGCAACCGGGCCATGGGGCCTCCTCCACGTCTGAAGCGGTATCGCACGTCAGTATAGGGAAGCGCGGCGATGGCAGGATGGAAGGGTGAAGCATCCCCTGCTGGCCGTCACCGCCGTGGTCGCCGCCCTGTTCGTGGGCGTCGGCGCGCTCGGCGTCTGGGGCGCGGCCGCCGTCGGGACCGTGCTGGTGGCCGCCGTGGCCCTCGGCTGGCCCCAACTGCTCGGGGCCCCGGCCCGCCGTTCCCTGTCCACCGTGCTGCTGGCCTCGGGCCTGGCGGCCACGTGGGCGGTGGCCCTCTGGCCGGCCCCGGACGCCGGCGGCACCCGGCGGGCGTTCGGCGCCTCGCTCATCGAGCCGGTCGCCATCTGCCTGGCCCTGGGCACGGTGGCCGCCTTCATGGTCCAGCTGTTCCGGGGCTACGGACGCCCCCACCGGCTGGAGTCCACGGCCGGGACGGTGGCCGGCGTCGCCGTCGTGTGTGCCGTCGCCGGCTGGACCGCGCTCGCCCGGTACGACGCTGGCGCCCTCACCGTCTCGCTGGCCCTCTCGCTCGCGCTCGCCGCGCTGGCCGGCCTGGCCCGCCTACCAGGGCCCTGGGATGCGCTGCTCGCGGTGGTGCTGGCCGGCGCCGCCCCCTTCGCGGTGGCGCCGCTGCTGCCCGGCCTGCACCTGCCCGCGGCCGTGACGGCCGGTGCCCTCGGCGGGCTGGGGGCGGTGCTCACCGGACGCACCGCGCCGGACCGGGGCCGGGGCCGTCCCGTGGGCAACCGCGCCGCCGTCGCGCTCGGGGTCGCGCCCGTGGCCGTGGCCGGTGTGCTCGCGTACTTTGTGATCAGGATCATGCCGGGCTGACCGGCGGAAGGAGGCGACGTGATGTC
Organism: Micrococcus sp.; assembly: GCA_029961105.1. Classification (GTDB taxonomy): domain Bacteria; phylum Actinomycetota; class Actinomycetes; order Actinomycetales; family Micrococcaceae; genus Citricoccus. Next base: position 45,559 of record JASBVO010000015.1, read on the forward strand.
GGAGGAGATCGGACCGATGGCCAGCGAGCTGTACTCGGCGGACCTCGAGGAGGGCGGCGACGACCCGGTGGAGCGGGTCTTCCGCTTCGTCGGCGGGGTGCTGACCCAGGTCTTCGGCGGATACGGGGCTGCGGTGGTCGGGGCCTCCGTGGTGGTGCGCCGCAAGGACGACGGCGAGGAGGTGCTGCGCATCGACGTCCCGGACGCCGAGTCCGGGGACCAGGTGCTGCAGGCCATCCAGAAGGACCTGGACACCTACCCGGCGGACGAGTTCGTGGCCGACTGGCTGGACAAGGTCCGTCATGGTCGTCACGTTGCCGGCCGCGACGCCGAGGGAACGCGGCTGGAGTAGGATGCTGGCATGTCGATTCTTGCACTTGAGGTCTTCTTCACCGTCCTGCTCGTCATCGCGGGCCTGGCCATGGCGGCCTTCGCCGTCCTCGTCGTCTCGGGCCTGTACAAGGGCCAGCGCTGATCCTCGCCTGTGCCCACTGAACTGCCCTTCGACCTGACGCCGGAGCTCGCTCCGCTGTCCTGGCTCATCGGCTCCTGGGAGGGACAGGGCCGGCTGGGGGCCGGGGACAGGGACAGCGAGATCTTCTACCAGCGGGTCGACTTCACGGACCACCAGCTGCCGTTCCTGGAGTACCGCGCCGAGTCGTGGCTCTGCGAGGAGGACGGCACCCTGCTGCGCCCGCTCACCGTGGAGACCGGGTTCTGGGCCCTGGACCGGGAGCGCCGCGACGGTGACCCCGGGCCCGGGATGTCCCCGGGCGACGTGGTGCCGACGCTGCGGTCCGCCGAGGACGTCGAACCGTACCGGCGCCAGGACGACAGCTTCCCGATCACGGCGCAGATCACCCATCCCGGTTCCCTGACGGAGCTCTACTACGGCGTCATCAAGGGCCCCCAGGTCCAGTTGCGCACGGACTCGGTGCTGCGTGGTTCCGCCGCCGGGCCCTACGAGGGCGGGACCCGGATCCTCGGCCTGGTCAACGGACAGCTGTTCTGGCGCTGGGACGCCACCGCCGGCGGCGAGGAGCACCCGCACGCCTCGGCCATCCTGGACCGGATGCCGGACCGCACCCAGGGAAGGCTGCCCCGATGACCTACACCTCGCCCCTGCTCTCCGGCCCGCATGCCGTCCACGGCGCGGTGGCCGGCAGTGGACCCGATGCCCCCGTCGCCGCACACTACGGACAGCCGGTGGCCGAGCAGCGCGCCCTCGATGCCGGCACCGCCGTGGTCGATCTGTCCCACCGTGGCGTGGTGACCGTGACCGGCCCCGAGCGGCTGAGCTGGCTGCACGTGCTGACCAGCCAGAAGCTGGACCACGGGGTGCTGCCCGGGACGTCCACCGAGACGTTGTTCCTGGACGTCCAGGGCCGCATCGAGTACGACTGCCACCTCGTGGACGACGGCGCCACCACCTGGCTAACCGTGGAGCCGGGGGAGAACGTGGGCCTGGCCGACTGGCTCCAGAAGATGAGGTTCGCCGCCCGCGTGGAGATCGCGGACCGGACCGGTGAGGTCGCCGTGATCGGCGCCACCGGTGACGTGCCGGCGTGGGAGGAGCGCGACGACGTCGTCCGCTGGCGTGATCCCTGGCCGGCCATCGGCGAGGGCGGCTTCCCGTACACCGTCGACCCCGATCCGGCGCAGCACCCGGCCGCCGACTGGTCCTGGTCCGAGTACCTGGTGCCGGCCTCGGAGCTCAGCGCCTGGCCCGGGTCCCTGCCCGAGGGCCTCACGCTGGCCGGTGTGCTCGCCGCCGAGGCGCTGCGCATCGCGGCGCTGCGGCCCCGCCACGGCGTGGACACCGACGACCGCACCATCCCGCACGAGGTGGACCTGGTGCGCACCGCGGTGCACCTGAACAAGGGCTGCTACAAGGGCCAGGAGACGATCGCGCGCGTCCACAACCTGGGCCACCCGCCGCGCCGCTTGGCGTTCCTGCAGCTCGACGGCTCGGGGCACACCCTGCCCGAGCCCGGTGCGGACGTGATCGTGCGGCCGGAGTCCGGAACCGCCGACGCCGGCACCGCCCGGTCCGTCGGCACCCTCACCTCGGCTGCCCAGCACCACGAGATGGGCCCGATCGCGCTGGCCATCCTCAAGCGCAACACCGATCCCGAGGCCGAACTGCTCGTCCGGGAGGGCAATGCCGAGGAGGGCTGGTCCTTCACGGCGGCCACACAGGAGACCATCGTTTCCCCCCAGGCCGGCAAGGCCGTCGGCCGGGCCACCGGTTTCGTGCGCCGCGGCGCGCGGTAGGCGGACGGCAGGCGAACGGTAGGAGCACCGGCCCCCCTCTGGGGCCGAGGCCCGGTCGTCGGTCAGACCCGCTGACCGTCAACCATCTTCTGGGCCGCGTCCAGCTGAGCGGTGGAACAGGTCCCGCCGTAGCCGGCCTCGTACGAGTAGACGCGTCCGCCGTCGGTGAAGGTGCCCTTGCGCTGAGCGCCCATCACGTCGGCCATGCAGTCGGCCATGTGCTCCACCCCGGCAGCCGTGCCGTTCGGGTAGATGCGGGCCATGGCGGTCTCGAGGGCGTCCGGGTCGTAACCGTACGCCCGGTACTGCAGGATGTGGGCGCACTCGTGCACCTGCACGGCCTGGGACATCTCACTGTCGGCCGGGGCGTCCGCGCCCACGAAGATCAACTCCTCGACGACCAGGTCATCGCCCCAGCCCACGGCATGCATGCTGGCCCAGCCGTGGGTGCCCGGGCCGGTCTGCACCGGAACGCCCCAGCACCACGCGGCGATGTGGTTCTCCACGTGCTGTGCGTAGGTTTCCGGGTTCTGGTACGGCTTGAGCGTGCCGCCCGGCTGGCCCTCGGTGACCAGGTACGAGTTGACCCACCCTGCCGTGGTGCCGGAGCGGACCTTCGTCATTTCGCCCGAGGTGCCCAGCAGGGTCAACTGGGCCTGGGCCGGGATGGCCTTGAGCCGCGGTGACGAGTAGGAGTTGAGCTGGTAGATGCTCGTGTTCACCTTGGCGTAGACGTAGTCGTCGGTCGGGGTGGGCGTTGCGCTCGGGGTTGGGTTCGGGGTGGGCGTTGCGGTCGGGGTGGGCGTAGGAATCGGTGTCGGTGTCGGTGTCGCGGTCGGGGTCGGGGTGGGCGTAGGAATCGGCGTAGTGGTCGGCGTCGGGGGCGAGGTCACGGCAGGTTCCGGCTCGGACACGGGTACAGCCGCCTTGCCCCCCAGGTGGGTTTCCAGGGCGTACAGGAACGCAGCCGTCTCTCCGCGGGTGATGGGCTTGCCGGGACGGAAGGTGCCGTCGGCATAGCCACCGACCATGCCGGTGGACTTCAGCCATGCGGCTCCCGTGTAGAAGGCGGTCGTGGTCTTCATGTCCGCGAACGGGGACGTGGTGGGGACCTCGGCCTTCACCGATCCACCCATCCGGTACATGAAGGAGGCGAGCTCGCCGCGGCTGATCGGGTCATTGATGCCAAACCGGCCGTCGGCGTACCCGGCGGAGTACCCTCTGTCCTCCATCCAGGAGATTGCGGTGAACCCCGCTCCGCCAGGGTTGACGTCCGTGAAGTCCCGGCGGGTGCCGGCAGGGTGCTCGTCCCCGGACATCCGGTACAGGAACTGGGCGGTCTCCCCGCGGGTGATCTGCCGGGCCTTGCCGAAGGAGCCGTCGGCGTAGCCGGCGGTGATGTCCTCGCACGCCATCCACGTGATGGCCTCGTAGAAAGAACCATGCGGCGGAACGTCGGTGAAGTTCTGCACGCACGGAGCGTTGTGCCGAACCGCAGTGGAAATACTGAGCGGAGTGGGCTCGGAGAGATGCCGTTCCGCCCCGGAGCCCTCGGCCACCTTGCCGATTGCTGCTGTCGTGGACACGGTCGTCCACGGCCCTGTGGAAGCGGCAGCGGCCGGGACGGAGCCTGCGGCCACCAGGGCAACGGCGGCCGAGGCCACCAATGCGGACAGTCGCCGGACGCGAGGACGGGGGTGGGCGCTCATGTGACCTGATCTTCCGAGAGTGGGCGTGTTACCTGGGATGGCAGGTCCCATACCCACTGACATGCGCCGACTGGCTTGAGGAGGAAGGCGGTTTTGCGCATGGTCCTTCCTGGCGGTCGCCGAGTTGCTGCCCGACCTCAGGGACTGCTGGTCAGGCGGCGCTCAGGGACTGCTGGTCAGGCGGCGCGGTCGCATGCCCGGGGACGGTAACCGACGGCACGGTAGTCCACCGCGCCTTCGACGCTCCATGGGTTTCGAGTTCCCATAAGGCTTCGGGTCCCGACGGTTCCGGGTCCGCGGGCCGTCTCTCGCGGGATCCAGGGCCCACGGGGGGGGGCTGCCGTGACAGCGTCCCTCGTGGCGAGCGGCTGCGTGGGTTGAGAGTACCGGTGCCCGGTGTCAGTTGTTCCCTGTCGGTGGTGCCGAGGCCGGGTTCTCGGGCGCGCGTGCCTCAACTGGTGCATCGGGAACCAGGCGTGAGCACACTGAGGGCATGCAGACCTCTGAGATCCTCATCACCGCAGACCTGGCCCTGGCGGCCAGGGCGTTGGCCCAGGTGTCCGGGGCCTATGTGGCCGAACGCGCCGGGCTTGATCCTGGACGGTTACGGGCGTTTGAGCGGGGCAGTGGCGATCTGGTGGTCGGGGAGAAACTGCGGTTGCAGCGGGCCCTGGAAGACTGCGGCGTCTCGTTCATCCCCGAGGATGCCCAGTCCGGTTATGGCGTGCGGCACCGGTTGACCCGCGCCAAGATGAACCGGCTGGAGACCTGGGAGAACGAAGGCGGTCCCGCCTCCGAGCACGACCTCTAGGGCCGGCACTGATCGGCCGGGCCCGACCGTGAGCCTGGATGCCTGCACCCGTGGTGTCTCACGTGTAAGGATCGAGTTCCCCGCACCGTGCCTGTGGACTGTTTCCCGTTCGCGGCCTGCCCGTCACGGTTATTCGTGGCCTGATGCTCGAATACGGTTCTCGGGCGGCGGTGACCCCTGGGAGCTCGGGCTTGCCCCGTCTAAGGGGGTTGAGGCCTGAGGCCCGCGTTCTCGGGGCTACGCTTCCCTCATGGAGTCACCCCGGGCCGCCGCCGTTCATGCCGCGATCGTCTACAACCCGGTCGGCAGGCTTCCGCTGGACCGGGTGCGGGAGGCCGTCGAAACCCAGGAACTCCGTCACGGTTGGGGTCCGTCGAGGTGGTATCCGACGAGCCGGGAGGACTCCGGGCGGCGGGCCGCGCAGGAGGCTTTGGCGTGCCGGCCCGCGGTGGTGCTCGTGGCCGGCGGGGACGGGACCGTGCGGGTGGTCGCGGAGGTCCTGCAGGGCAGTGGAACGCTGCTGGCGTTGCTGCCGGCGGGGACCGGCAATCTGCTGGCTCGGAACCTGGGCCTGCCCCTGGGGGACATCGACGCCTCGGTCCAGGCGGCGTTCCGCGGGAAGAGCCGCCCGGTCGACGTGGGAGTGGCCGAGCTGGAGGACGAGGCCGGCAACCGCAACAGCCAGGCATTTCTGGTCATGGCCGGGATCGGTCTGGACGCCCAGATGGCGGCGGACACCAACGCGCTGGCCAAGCGGCACCTGGGCTGGTTGGCCTATGTGGATCCGATCGCGAAGTCGATCATCCGCAATCGGTTGTTCCAGTTGCGGTACCGGGTCGATGGCGGGCGCGTGCGGTCCGCCCGGGCGCACACGATCATCGTGGGCAACTGTGGCACGCTCACCGGCAGCATGCTCTTGTTGCCGGCCGCCAAGGTGGACGACGGGGTGCTGGACGTGGTCATGCTGCGCCCCAAGGGCCGGTTCGGGTGGGCCCGGATCGGCACTCGCCTGGCGGTCCAGGGGGTGGCCCACCGGTCCCGGTTCGGTCGGGCCATGCTGGAGTTGGCCCCGGATCTGCAGGCACTGGCCTACGCCCAGGGCTGGGGTTTCGAGGTCCGCTTCGAGGTCCCCCACCGCGTGCAGCTCGACGGGGACAGCTTCGGCACGATCGTCGCCGCCCGGATCACCGTCCGTCCGGCTGCCCTGCAGGTCTGCACGGCGAACACAGAACCCTGACCTGACCCAGACGCGGGGACGCCGGTGCCCGGGCCGTTCTCGGTCAGCGGTGGCGGAGCGGTGGGGTGAACGGCTGACATGCGTGCTGGGGGACGCATATTGTCGGACCAGGTGCCGTTGATGTCGGTAGCACTGTCGAGAGCTGCCCCGCCGTGAGGAGTATCCGATGGGCCTTTCATCCTCGTCCGACGCCTGCCCTGGCGACGACGGCGCGTCGGTGCCCGGGACTGTGTCCCGTCCCACGCCGGCCGAGGCGGCTCAGAGTGCGGGCGGCCCCGGCGAGGCCGCCCACGCGGTCGCCCCGGCCCTCGGGGTCTGGGCGGACGCCCTGGGTCGGGCCGGGTCCCGGGCGGCCCAGACGCTGCTGATCGCCGCTGTCGTGGTGGGCGTGGTCTGGGTGCTGCTGCGGGTAACGCTGGTGGTGGTCGCCCTGCTGGTGGCGCTGATCCTCGCCGCGGCGGTGGCCCCGGCCGTGAAGTGGCTCGAGCGCAGGGGCTGGTCGAACCTGCTGGCCACCCTGGCCGCCTTCCTGGGGATCCTCGTGCTGGTCGGCGGGGTGATCACCGGAATCGTGTTCTCCGTGCGCAGCGAGTGGGACACGCTCACCACCCAGGCCGTGGAGGGCTGGGAGGAACTGCAACGCTTCGTCACCGCCGGACCGTTGCCCATCGACACCGCCGCCATCGACCAGGCCGCCCGCCAAGTCGGGCAGTTCCTCTCCAGCGGGGCGGCCGCCAGTGGGGCGATCAGCGGGATCTCCGCGGCCACCCAGGTCATCACCGGGGCGGTGCTGGTCATCGTCATCCTGTTCTTCTTCCTCAAGGACGGGGAGAAGATGTGGAACTTCCTGTTGCGCTGGACCCGGGGGGAACGCCGAGCCAAGCTGGCCGAGTCCATCGACCGGGGCTCGGAGGTGCTCGGCGGCTACGTGCGCGGCACCGCGGCGATTGCCCTGGCCGACGGCATCCTCATCGGTGCCTTCCTGGTGATCTTCGGGGTGCCCCTGGCCCTGCCGCTGGCTGTGATCGCCTTCGTCACCGCCTTCATCCCGGTGATCGGGGCGACCATCGCCGGGGCCCTGGCCGCCCTGGTGGCGCTGGTGACCAACGGCCCGCTCATCGCCTTGGCGCTGATCGCCTGGGTCATCGTGGTCAATCAGATCGAGGGCAACGTCCTGCAGCCTGTCATCATGGGCCGCACCCTGAGCCTGCACCCCCTGCTGATCCTGCTGGCCCTGACCGTGGGCACCATCGTGGGCGGGATCTTCGGGGCCATCCTGGCCGTGCCCTACACCGCGGTGACCTGGGCGGTGCTCCAGGTCTGGGCCACCGGCTACCAAGCCGGCCCCGACCCCGTGCTCGGGGAGGACCCGCTGAACCCGAAGGACCGGATCGAGGCCAAGGCCACCATCGCCCAGCGCTTCAAGTACCAGCGGATGCGCCTGCAGCAACGGCGCGGCACCAGGCTCGGCGCCACCGAACAGGACCAGGCCGGCGGCAAGCCCCCGGAGCCGGCCGACACCGAACGCTCGTGACGTCAGAGCCTGCCGCGTCACCGGACTAGCCGCAGACCGCCCGTCATGGGGCTGTGCCGCCCGGGCCCTCTGACCGTGCTCGGCGTCTTGGAGGTCGCCCGGCTTATGCGATGATGCCGCCGCGCTCCTGCCACCAGGCGGCCAGGTCTTCGCGCACGGGCCGGGACATCAGCTCTGCGGAGCGCCGCTCCGCATCCAGTACCGCTGCACGTACCGATTCCCACACCACCTGATCGCTCTTCTTGCCGGCCCGGATCCAGCCGGGCGAGACTTGCTCGCGGCGTGCATCGGCAGCCTTGATGGCCGGGTCCCCTGTGGCCTTGCGCAGGTTCTCGTAATCGCGCAGCAGCTTCCGCGGGCGTTCCACGGCATCCAGAAGCCGGGTCGGGAAGACGATCCCGGTGCCGGTCTTCGTCCCGTGGCGCAGGGCAATGTCCACCACCTCGGCATGCCGATGCTCACTGTCCACGGGCTGCCACTCCAGCAGATCCAGGTCAACGCCTTCCCGCGCCAGATCGACCAGGGATGCGTCGGTATCGGACCACATCAGTGCGCTGCCCGGTTGCACGCGGTAAAGCATCGGTGACTCCGTTCGGGTTGGTGCACCGAGCCTATCCGCGCACGTGCCACGAGGGATAGGTGTCCCCCGGGACGATCACGCGAACGGTAACGTGCCCATCGGCCAGGCGGGGGCTTGCGGGCTCGCCGGACCGGTCTCAGGTTGGTCATGGCAGGGGGCCTGGGTGGGCGAGTGAGGGTCTCTTCCGAGGGGCAGTCGGCCGGTGGTTCAATGGGCCGAGATGGCCTGTCACGTTTTCGGCGTTGGGAGTTCCGATGACTGGCAACGGGTACGTCGAGGCGTTCCTTGAATTATCTCAGAGGGTCAACGACGCGGGTTTGATGCGGCGACGGTATGGCTTCTATTGGGTGATGATCCTGTCCTGGACGCTCTCCGCCGGGGCCCTCCTGGTCGGAGTCGCGGTGCTGGGTGAGAGCTGGTTCCAGTTGGTGTTGGCCGCGCTGCTGGGGGTGGTGATGGCCCAGCTCGGATTCCTCGGACACGAGGCCGCTCATCAGGAGATCTTCGCCAGCCGCCGGTGGAACGAGTGGACCGCCCGCGTCCTGGCCGGCCTGTTCACCGGACTGAGCTACGGCTGGTGGGTCGACAAGCACACCCGGCACCACGCCCGTCCCAACCAGGAAGGGATCGATCCCGATGCGGCACCGGGGGTGTTGACCTTCACTCCCGCCGGCACGGAACGGCGCACCGGGCTGGGAGCGAGGATCGGCAAGTACCAGGGCTACTACCTCGTGCCCCTGCTGTTCTTCGAGGGGTTCACGCTGCACGTCGATTCCCTGTGGAATGTCATCACCGCCAAGCGCATGGCGCACCGGTGGACGGAGACCCTGTTCATGGGAGTGCGGATCGTGGGCTACCTGGCGTTCTTGTTCCTCGTCCTGCCAGTGGACATGGCGTTGGCCTTCGTGGGTGTGCAGGTGGCCGTGTTCGGGTTCCTGCTCGGCGGGGCGTTCGCGCCCAACCACATCGGGATGCCGACCGTTCCGCAGGGCGTGTCCCTAGATTTCTTGCGCCGGCAGGTGCGGATGTCGCGCAGTATCCGCGGCGGGTTCTGGGTGCACTTCTTCATGGGAGGCCTCGAATACCAGGTCGAACACCACCTGTTCCCCAAAACGCCCCGGCCGAACCTGGCCGCGCTGCAGGTGATGGTCCGTGAGCACTGCGCCCGCTACGACATCCCCTACACCCAGACCACCCTGCTCCAGGCCTACGCCACGATCATCCCCTACCTCAACCAGGTCGGGCGCAAGCACCGCGACGTGTTCACCTGCCCGCTGGTCCGTCAATACCGGGGCTAAGCCCAGCCGCCGGGTGATGGGGAGAGCCGGCCCTGCTGGCGGGGGCAGGAAGGAGAACGACTCGATGAAAGTCATGGTGAACCGGGACACCTGCGTGGCCTCGGGCAATTGCGGGGCCATCGCCCCGGACGTCTTCCAGAACCGGGACCGGGACGGGGGCTTCGTCCGCCTGCTCCAGACGAACCCCCCGGCGTCGCAATGGGAGGCCGTGTGGCAAGCGGCGCGACTGTGCCCCTCGGGGACCATCAACGTCGAAGACGTCCCCCCGGTGCGCCGGTCCGGACCCGATCAACCATCGCACAGCCCGACGACGTAACCACGAGGCCAAGATCCCACCCTGACGCTCTCCACGGCCACTGATCCGGTGAAGACGCACGGATTCTCCCTGCCTTGGTCGCGCTGCTCTTCGGCGCCATCCTCACCGTGCCCCTCACCACCGTGGCCTGGCCCCGGAACCACGTCTGCTCCGACAGATAGCATCCGGGACAGCCAGCGACGGGGTCCTCGGCCATCGATGGTCCGCACGCGCCCGAGCCATCTTGCGGGTGCGCACGGCCCTGGGGTCGGAGGCCACGGGCCGGCGCTGTCCTGCAGTTCCTCGGCCCCGCGCGGGATCAGGACCGCCTCCAGGTCGGACTCATAGGCGACGAACCAGTCCAAGGCCGTGGCCCACCAACGGTGCAGGTGGCGGTGGCCGGTCGACCCGACGACGGTCGAGTACCATCTCAAGACCATGTCGGCAGGGTATTCCGGCGGTCTCCTACTGGTTGAACAGCACCGTCGTCTGCGAGCCGGCCAGCTCGAAGCCGAGGGCGTCGGCCAGGCGCTGCGAGGCGCTGTTGCCCAGCGCGGCCCGCCACTGCGGCACGAGGCCCTCCGTGAAGGCCTCCTCCATGGCGATCGCCGCGGCGTAGGCGCCCAGGCCCATCCGCCGCACGTCGGGACGCACCAGCACGCCCAGGTGACCGATCAGCCCCTGCCATTCCTCGTACCCGGCACCTGCGACCGGCGCGCCGGTCGGGGTACCCGAGCCGTCGTCGGGAACCAGGGTGAAGGTGGCGTCCAGGCCGGACAGGCCCACCTCGGTGACGTCGTCCGCGGGGCACAACGCCTCGAGCGCCGCCGCGTCGGCGGACTCATAGGACACGGCCACGGAACTGGAGCGCTCGATCTCCGGGATGTCCTCGGCGTAGTACAGCGCCGACTCGCCCAGGGACCGGGCGGCGTGGCCGGCGCCGAGGCGGATCATCGTGGACTCCAGGGCCAGGACCTCGTCGTCCACGTCCCGGGCGGCGTCCAGCAGCCAGCGCGGACCGTAGAGCACGGAGGACCGGTAGAGCCGCACGAAGGTGGCGATCTGCTCGTCCTCGCCGGGGTGCGAGTCGGCGTCCGTGGCCATCTCGATCCGGCGGCCGCCCGGGGACGCCGCGGCCTCGGTGATCGCGCCGTCCGGCAGTCCCAGGATCCGGGACCAGGCCAGCTCGATGATCTGGCGGGTATGGCTGTTGACGGGCATGCGAAGAAGGCTAGCGCCCGAACAACACCTTCGCCTCGTCGTACCGGTGCTGCGGGACCTCCTTGAGGCCGTCCAGGGCTGCGGCGAGGTCCACCCGGACGATCTCGGTGCCGTCCAGGGCCACCATCTGCCCGAACTTCCCCTCGGCGACGAGGTCGATGGCGCCCATGCCGAAGCGGGTGGCCAGCACGCGGTCGTAGCCGGTGGGCGCACCGCCGCGCTGGATGTGGCCCAGGACGGTGTTGCGGGTCTCGATCCCGGTCATGTCCTCGATCTCGCGGGTCATCCACTCACCGATCCCGCCCAGCCGCGGCCGGCCGGAGGAGTCGACGCCGCTCTCGGACAAGGGGTCCTCGTGGCCCTCGGGGATGAACCCCTCGGCGACGACGACCAGCGGAGAACGTCCCCGCTCGTGCACCTGGCGGACCCAGTCGCACACCTGTTCCACGGGGGTGCGCTGCTCCGGGATGAGGATGGCGTGGGCGCCGGCGGACATGCCCGAGTGCAGGGCGATCCAGCCGACGTGCCGGCCCATCACCTCGGCCACCATGCACCGGTGGTGGGACTCGCCGGTGGTGCGCAGCCGGTCCATGGCGTCGGTGGCGATCGAGACCGCCGTGTCGAAGCCGAAGGTGTAGTCGGTGGCCTTGAGGTCGTTGTCGATGGTCTTGGGCACCCCGACCAGCGGGACGCCGTCGTCATACAGCCGCTTCGCCCCGGCCAGGGTGCCCTCGCCGCCGATCGCCACCACGGCGTCCAGCCCGAGCCGGTCCATCTGGGCCTTGATGTTCTCCGGGCCGCCCTGCGGGTGGTTGTAGGGGTGCGTCCGCGAGGTGCCCAGGATGGTCCCGCCGGTGCGGGCCAGGCCCCGGACCCGCTGGCGGGGCAGGTCCTCCACGTCACCCTCGATCAGCCCGCGCCAGCCGTCCCGGATGCCCACGAGCTCGTAGTCGTAGGTCTTGATGCCGTGCAGGACGGCGGAGCGGATGACGGCGTTGAGGCCGGGGCAGTCCCCGCCGCTGGTCAGGAGGCCGACACGCATGCTGGAGGATCCTTTCGAGGGGTGGTGCGGATGGTCCTGACCGAAGGCTATCGCGTGTGGCTGGCCGGGAAGGCCCGCTCCAGTGGGATGGAACCGTCCTGCCAGGGCAGCAGCAACCAGGCCAGCAGGTAGGTGCCGACGCCGATGAACGGCAGCAGGAAGCTCAGCAGGACCACGATCCGCACCAGCGTGGGGTCCCAGCCGAACTTGGCGGACAGGCCCCCGCAGACGCCGGCGACCCAGCGGCTCGGGCCGCGGCGGTAGGGGATGGAGCGGAGGGTGCGGTAGAAGGCGTCCATGGTGGTGGTTCCTCTCGGGGTCGGTCAACGGGTCGGTCAACGGGTCGGTCAGCGGGTCGGTCAGCGGGTCGGTCAGCGAGTCTTCTTGCGGGTGGCGCCGGCGATGCCGCCGGCCACGAGCACCAGGCCGCCGAGGGTGGCCAGGGCGATCAGGACGAGGGCCGGGTCGATGCTCCAGTCCAGCACGGTCGTGGACAGGGACCACAGGGCCACCAGCAGGGCGATGATGCCCCAGACCAGGGTGCCGGTCCGGATGCCGTCGGGTTCGGTGTCCTTCCCGACGGCGGCCGTCGAGCCGCGCCCGGAGGTCCCGTCGAACTCGTGGTCCCGGCCGGAGCCGTGGCCGGTGTCCAGGCCGGTGTCCGTGCCGTAATCCGGGTCGTAGACGGTGCCGCGGGTGATCTCCTCCTCGAGGGCCAGGCCCTCCGGGTCGTGGTCCTGCGCGTGCGGGTCGTAGGTGTTCGGGTCATGGGTGGTCATGGGGTTCACTCCTGCTCAGTGGAGGGGGCGGGGGAGGGGGTGGTGGTCGCGGGGTCGTCCACCCGGACGGTCAGCGTGGAGAAGGCGAGGTCGGCGTCGATCTCCAGCTCGCGGTCGGTGGGGGCGTCCACGATCTGGATCCGGCCGTCGGTGGTGCTGTTCCGCTGGCCCGGGCCGTCGCCGGCCACGTAGGTCTCGTAGTCCACGGAGCTGAAGGCGTTGTCCACGGTGAGGAAGACGTCCACGTCATTGGGCACCGTCAGCTCGGCGGTGGAGAAGGACAGGTCCAGGCGGACCGGGTCCGTGGCGGGGTCGGTGCTGCCGGGCTCCCGGGACAGGTCGATGTCCCCGTTCCCGAAGCGCAGCTCGTATCCGGTCCGGCTGTCGCCGTGGACGACGCCGTCCCAGGCCTCGTCCCAGTCACCGCGGATGAAGGCCCCGCCGGTGGCGAGCATGACGGGGACGACCAGGATGGCCGTGGTGACGGTCAGCCCGCCCCCGCCGCGGCCGATGATGGCTCCGATGATGATGCCGATGGCCATCACGCCCAGGGCCGTGGCCAGGCTGGCGGCCCAGATGACCGCCCAGCCGGCGGTGAAGACGCCCAGGTACTTCAGGCCGGCGACGGCGGCCCCGGCCAGGACGGCGAGCCCGATGACCAGCAGCTGGGTGGAGCCGGACAGCGACGGCGGGGTCCGGTCGACCGGTGCCGGCTGCGGCGCGAGAGGGACCGGGGGCTGGTACGGAGGCTGGTAGGGGGGCTGGTGGTGGGCGGTGGTCATGGGGTCACGTCCTTCGGGGGCGCTGGGGGCGGGGAAGCCGGTGGGGCCGGATGGCTGGGGCTTGGGCTGTGCCGGGGGCTGGGGCCCGCTGGCGTACCACGCGGTGTCGGAGGGGGCGAGGAAGACGGGCTGGTTCGCCTCCGCGGGGGGCGTTGCGCCACCGGTGCCCGGAGGCAGCGCTCGGGTGGAGGACCTGGAGGCGACCAGCCAGACGAACAGGCCGATCAGCGCCAGGCCGAGGAATCCGCCGAAGCCCCACCAGCCGCGGTCCGGACCGTAGGGCGGGGTGAAGACGCCCACGATGCCGAGGATGGTCAGGATCAGGGCACCCGTCATGCCGGAGGTCCAGCGGCCCTGGCCGGCCTCCCGGGCGTGGATCCGGCCGTCCGGCTCCGGCAGGGCCATCCAGGCCAGGCCGTAGGCCAGCACGCCGAGCCCGGCGGTCAGCAGGGTCAGCACCACGAACAGGGCGCGGGCCAGGGTGCGGTCCAGGCCCACGCGGTCGGCGATGCCGGCCACCACGCCGCCCAGCCAGCGCTGGGGACTGCGGACGGTGCGCAGGGAGTGGATCCAGGCGTAGAAGCCGGAGGCGGGGTTCTCGTTCATGACTCCATCGTCGCCCCGGCCGTCGCGCGCCGGTATCCGGAAAGCCCCTGATCCGACCCGGAGAACCCCCGGAGAACGGTCCGCGCGGGCCCCGTACTGGGGCAGGATGGGGGACATGCACGGAGTACTCACCCGCCCCGCCGAGGGCCGGATCATCGCCGGGGTCTGCGCCGGGCTGGCCCGGTACCTCGGCCTGCCGGTGGCGTGGGTGCGGATCGGGGTCGTCGCCCTGGCACTCTTCAGTGGGGTCGGGGTGGTCTTCTACGCCTGGCTGTGGATCTTCGTCCCGGACGAGCACGAGGCCGTGCTCACCGCCGGTGACCCGGTCCGCGGCGCGGCGGAACAGACGCGGGAACAGGTCCGCGAGCAGGCGCGGTCCGAGGCGCGCTGGGGCGCCGTCCTGGGCCGGGGCTGGCAGGTGGTCTTCGGCGTCGTGCTGCTGGGCGTGGCCGCCGTCCTGGGCCTGCAGGTCCTCGGTGTCCAGGTGAACTGGGGCCTGATCGGCCCGGCGGCCGTGGTGTTGCTGGGCATCGCCCTGGCCTGGCTGCAGCTGGACACCCTGCGCGGCGCGGGACGGGCCGGCCGGGCCGGACGGATCAGTTCGCTCGTGCTGGGACTGCTGTTGGTCATGGCCGGCGTGCTGGCGCTGGCCGCCGGCTTCGTGGGCACCGAGGAGCTGTGGCTCGGGCTCGTGGTGGCCGGGGTCATCCTGGCCGGCGTGGTCCTCGTGGCGGCCCCCTGGGTGCTCAAGGCGTGGCGCGACGCCACGGCGAAGTCCGCCGCGCTCGCCGTCCAGACCGAGCGGGCCGAGATCGCCGCCCACCTGCACGACTCCGTGCTGCAGACCCTGGCCCTGATCCAGAAGAACGCGGACACCGCCTCCACCGTGGTGCGGCTTGCCCGCGCCCAGGAGCGGGACCTGCGCCAGTACCTCTACCAGGACCCCTCCCGGCCCACCGGGAGCCTGACGGACCGGCTCGAGGACCTGGCCGCGACGATCGAGGACGACCACGGCCAGCCCATTGAGGTGGTCACCGCCGGCTCGGCCACCGGGCCGTGGCTGGACCCCGTGCTGCAGGCCTCGCGCGAGGCGATGCTCAACGGGGTGCGCCACGCCGGTCCCGTCCAGGTCTACGCGGAGGCCCGGCCGGACGCCGTCGAGGTCTTCGTCAAGGACCGCGGCCCGGGCTTCGACCTCACCTCGATCCCGCCGGACCGCCTCGGGATCCGCGAGTCGGTCATCGGCCGGATGGAGCGGGCCGGGGGCACGGCGAAGATCATCACCGGCGACGGCGGCACCGAGGTCCGGCTGCACCTGCCGGTCCCGGAGGAGAATGGCAGGAACGGCGAGGAAGGGCGGCAGGGATGACGGCAGGGATGACGGAGTCGACGGCGGGAAGGGCACCGGTGAGGGTCGTCATCGTGGACGACCACGCGATCTTCCGGACCGGGCTGAAGGCGGACCTGGACCCGGCGGCGATCCAGGTGGTGGGCGAGGCCGGGGACGTGGACTCGGCCATCCGGACCATCCACGAGGTGCGCCCGGACGTGGTGCTGCTGGACGTGCACCTGCCCGGCGGGCGCGGCGGCGGGGGAGCCGAGGTGGCCACCGCCTGCCAGGACCTCGCCCCCGAGGTGCGGTTCCTGGCGATCTCCGTCTCGGATGCCGCGGAGGACGTGGTGGCGGTGATCCGCGCCGGCGCCCGCGGCTACGTCACCAAGACGATCTCCGGGGCGGACGTCTCCGGCGCCGTGCAGCGAGTGGCCGGCGGGGACGCCGTGTTCTCCCCCCGGCTGGCCGGGTTCGTGCTGGACGCCTTCGGGACGGCGGACGTGGCCGTGCGGGACGAGGAACTGGACCTGCTCTCGGCCCGTGAGCTGGAGGTCATGCGGCTGATCGCGCGCGGCTACACCTACAAGGAGGCCGCGCGGGAGCTGTTCATCTCCGTGCGGACGGTGGAGACGCACGTGTCCAACGTGCTGCGCAAGCTGCAGCTGTCCAACCGCCACGAGCTCACGCGGTGGGCGGGCGAGCGGGGGCTGCTCTAGCGATCCGGTGCGTGGCGTGGGCCAGCGCCTCGGCGTCCGCGGCGTGGTGCGTCACCAGCACGGTGGTCCGGCCGGTGAGCACCTCGGCGAGCAGGGCGCGGATCTGCGGCACCACCTGCGCGTCGAGGGCGGCCAGCGGCTCGTCCAGCAGCACCAGCTGCGGTTCCGAGGCCAGCACCCGGGCGATCGCGGTGCGCTGGGCCTGGCCCCCGGACATCTGGTGCGGGCGCCGTCCGGCCAGCTCGCCCACGCCCACCCTCTCCAGCCACGCCCGGGCCGCCCGTCGCCTCGCCGCCCGGCCCACGACGCCGGCCCGGTCCAGTCCGAAGGCGACGTTCGCCTCGGCGCTCAGGTGCGGGAACAGCCGCGCGTCCTGGGTCAGGTAGCCGACCCGGCGGTGCCGGGCCGGGACCCAGGAGTCGTGCCCGGTTCCCGCGGTGAAGAGCGTCCGTCCGTTCAGCCTCGCGTGCCCGGCCTCCGGGCGCAGCCAGCCGGCCAGCGCATCGAGGACGGTGGACTTGCCGGTGCCGTTGGCCCCGGTCAGCGCGAGGGTCTGTCCCGCGGGGACCGCGAAGGCGACGTCCACCCCGCGCTCGGGGACCACCACGCGGCAGTCGAGGCCCGTCATGGGAGCCTCACCCTCCTGCGGCCGTAGGCCAGGGTGATGACCGCCAGCGCCACCGCGACCAGCACGAGGGACAGCGCGACGGCGGCCTCCGGGTCCGTCTCCCGCTCCAGGTAGACCTGCAGCGGCAAGGTCCGGGTGGTGCCCTGCAAGGACCCGGCGAAGGTGATGGTGGCGCCGAACTCGCCCAGGGCGCGGGCGAAGGTCAGCACGGTGCCCGCCAGTAGCCCCGGGCCCATCAGCGGCAGCGTCACGGTCAGGAAGGTGCGGGCGGGGGAGGCGCCCAGGGACAGGGCGGTGCGCTCGTGGGCCTCCCCCCGGGTCTGCAGCGTGCCCTCCAGCGCCACCACGAGGAAGGGCAGGGAGACGAACACCTGGGCCAGCACGACGGCCGCTGAGGTGAAGGCGATCTCGATCCCCAGCGCGTGCAGGTGCTCGCCGACCAGCCCCCGGCGGCCGAAGGCCTCCGTCAGCGCGATGCCCCCGACCACGGGCGGGACCACGAGCGGCAGCAGCACCAGGGAGCGGGCGAGGCTGCGGCCCGGGAAGTCCAGCCGGTTCAGCGCCAGCGCCAGGGGGATCCCCAGGACCAGGCAGACCGCGGTGGCCGTCAGGGAGGTCCGCAGGGACAGCCACAGGGCGTCGAGCGCCTCGGGGGAGGTCAGCAGCCGCGGCAGCCGGCGCAGGTCCACGCCCGCCACGAGGGCGACGAAGGGCAGCAGGAGGGCCGCCCCGCCCAGGACGCCGACGACGGTCAGGGCCAGCGGCGGCCTGACCGGGATCTCACGGGTGATGCTCACGGGGCGCCGAATCCGTCATCCCGCAGGACCTGCCGGCCGGGCGCGCCGAGGACGAACTCGACGAACGCCTCGGCCAGCTCCCGGTGCTCCGAGTGCGCCAGGGCGGCGATCGGGTAGGTGTTCACGGCGGAGCCGGCGCGCTCCAGCCGCACGGCGTGCACCGCGTCCCCGGCCGCGGCGGCGTCCGTGGCGTAGACCAGGCCGGCGTCGGCCTCCCCGGAGGTGACCTTGCCCAGCACGTCCGTGACGGAGGACTCCTCGCTGACCGGGGCCAGGGCGAGGCCGGCGTCCGCGGCGAGCGTGGCGGTGGCGGCGCCGCACGGCACCTGGGGAGCGCAGACCACGAGGTCCACGCCCTCGGCCGCGGCGTCCTGCAGGGAGGCGATGCCCGCGGGATTGTCCGGGGGCGTGACCAGGGCCAGCACGTTCGTGGCGAACGGGCGAGGGCTCCCGGAGACCGCGTCGGCCTCGACGGCCCGGTCCATGGTCGGCTCGTCCGCCGAGGCGAACACGTCCGCGGGCGCCCCGGCCCGGATCTGCTGCGCGAGCGAGGAGGAGCCGGCGACGTTGAACCGCACCTCGACCCCGGGGTGCTCGACCTCGAACCGCTCACCGATCTCCTCGAAGGCGTCCGCGAGGGAGGCCGCGGCGAAGACGGTGAGGGTGACGTCCCCGGCGGTGGCGCCCGCCTCGCTGACGCCGCCGGCACAGCCGGTCAGGGCGAGCGCCGAGGCGGCGGCCAGGGCAGGCAGCGCCCTGCTCACGGTTCCTCGCGCTCGATGATCACGGTGGTCGCCTTCACGACCGCGCTCGCCGGCATGCCCGGCTCCAGCCCCAGCTCGCGCGCGGCCTCGGAGCTCATGAGGGACACCACGCGGAACGGCCCGCACTGCAGGGTCACCTGGGCCATCACCGTGTCCATCAGCACGTCGGTCACCAGCCCGGTGAACCGGTTCCGGGCCGAGACGCGCGGTCCCTGCGGGCCGGCCTCGTCCCGGCCGGCGGTCTCCCGGACCAGCCGGGCCACCTCCACGCCGTCGACGGCGGCCCGCCCCGCCTCGTCGGTGTGGGCGGTCAGGCGGCCGGAGGACACCCAGCGGCGGACGGAGTCATCGCTCACGCCCAGGTACCGGGCCGCCTCGGCGATACGCAGGAGGGTCATGAACCGACCCTATGCCACGCAACTGCGGCGCGGAAGGCCGCAGGGAGGCGCAGGTGCGGTTACCCGGCGAGGAGGCGCTGGATGCGGCCGACGCCCTCGGCCAGGTCCTCGTCGCCCAGGGCGTAGGACAGCCGCAGGTAGCCGGAGGGCCCGAACGCCTCGCCGGGGACCACCGCCACCTCGGCCTCGTCGAGGATCAGCCCGGCCAGCTCGGCGGAGGTCTGCGGGCTCACCCCGCGATAGGTCCTCCCCAGCGCCTCGCGGACGTCCACATAGGCGTAGAAGGCCCCCTCCGGCGTCGGGCAGGAGAACCCGGGCACCGCGTTCAGGGCCTCGACCATGGCCTTGCGGCGCCGGTCGAACGCCGCCTTCATCTCCTGCACCGCGTCCAGCGGGCCGGCGACGGCGGCCAGCGCCGCGCGCTGGGACACGTTGGCGACGTTGGAGGTGGCGTGGGACTGCAGGTTCGTGGCGGCCTTGATGACGTCCGCCGGGCCCGCCATCCAGCCCACCCGCCAGCCGGTCATGGCGTAGGTCTTGGCCACGCCGTTGAGGATCACCAGCTGCCCGGCCAGCTCCGGCACGGCGGCGGCGATCGAGGTGAACGGCACGCCGTCGTAGGTGAGGTGCTCGTAGATCTCGTCCGTGACGACCCACAGCCCCTTCTCCGCGGCCCAGCGGCCGATCTCCGCGGTGGCCTCGGGGGAGTACACGGCGCCGGTCGGGTTGGAGGGGGAGACGAACAACAGCACCTTGGTGCGCTCGGTGAGGGCGGCCTCGAGCTGGTCCACGGAGACCTTGTACCCGGTCTCCGGGCCGGCGAAGACCGCGACGGGGACGCCGCCGGCCAGCCGGATCGACTCGGGGTAGGTGGTCCAGTACGGCGTCGGGACGATGACCTCGTCGCCGGGGTCCAGCAGCGTCGCGAAGGTGTTGTAGACGGCCTGCTTGCCGCCGTTGGTCACCAGGACCTGGCCCGGTTCGAGGCTCACGCCGGAGTCCCGGGCGGTCTTGTCCGCGATCGCCTGGCGCAGCTCGGGCAGCCCGGCGGCGGGGGAGTAGCGGTGGTTCTTCGGGTCCCGGGCGGCCTCGATGGCCGCCTCGACGATGTAGCCGGGAGTGGGGAAGTCCGGTTCGCCGGCGCCGAAGCCGATGACGGGGCGGCCGGCCGCCTTGAGGGCCTTGGCCTTGGCATCCACGGCCAGGGTGGCCGACTCGGCGATGGAGCCGATGCGCTGGGAGACACGACTGCGCGGGGAGGGTGACGTCATGGCGCTCAGACTACCGGTTCGACTCACTCCTCCTGATGGCGTAGAGTGGATCCCCGGTGTTGGAAAGCACCATGATGGGCCGTGCCGTGGAGACCCCTCGTTGCGGACCCGAAGGGTAGTGGCGCAATTGGTAGCGCAGCGGTCTCCAAAACCGCAGGTTGCAGGTTCGAGTCCTGTCTACCCTGCGCAGGGTGGTCCGGAGTGATCCGGAACCCCCGGCAGGACAGTTTGAGTGTCGACTAGCAAGTGAGGCCACGTGACCGAGGCAGCTGCGAACAGCACCGGGGAGAAGACCCCCGGCACTCCGCGGAAGCGTGGTCTCTTCGGCCGGATCGGCCTGTTCCTGCGCCAGGTCGTGGACGAGCTGCGTAAGGTCGTCACCCCGACCCGCGAGGAACTGGTCAAGCTCACGGGCATCGTGCTCGTGTTCGTGATCTTCATGATCTTGCTGGTCAGCCTGTTGGACTTCGTGTTCGGCACGGGCGCCTCCTTCGTCTTCGGCGACGGCAGCGCCTAGCTGGTCCGCCGGAGGACCCGCCCTGCCGGAATGACGTCGACCGCGTGAAGAAAGCAGGAACCCGTGTCCGAGCAGGAACTCGAACCGCAGGCCGTTGAGGACGCCGTCCTCGCCGACGAGGCCCAGCCGTCTCAGGAGCCCCAGACTGCCGAGGACGCTGCCGTGGCCGGGGAACCCGTCGAGCCCGCGCCGACCGCCCGTGACGAGGCCGATCCCTTCGCCGTAGAGGACGCCGAGGCCGACCTGGGCGAGGACGAACTGGCCGAGGCCGTGGGAGATGACCAGGCCGACGTCGCCGAGGCCGAGGCCGCCACGGACGCCGCCCAGGAAGAGGCCGAGGCGGCCGAGACCGAGTACGCGGAGGCTGCCGAGGACGGGTACGTGGCCGCGCAGACCGCCGAGGCGGAGCCGCAGGCCGATCCGGCCGAGGAACTCCGCGCCCGGCTGCGCCGCCAGCCCGGAGACTGGTACGTCGTCCACACCTACGCCGGCTACGAGAAGCGCGTGAAGACCAACCTCGAGACGCGTATCCAGACCCAGGAGATGGAGGACTACATCTATGAGATCGAAGTCCCCATGGAAGAGGTCGTGGAGATCCGCAACACCACGCGCAAGCTGGTCAACCGCGTGCGCATCCCGGGCTACGTGCTCGTCCGCATGGACCTGACGGACGCCTCCTGGGGCGTCGTGCGGCACACTCCCGGCGTCACCGGCTTCGTGGGCAACGCCCATGACCCGATGCCGCTGTCCCTGCAGGAGGTGTACGACATGATCGCCCCCTCCGTGCTGCAGGAAGCCAGCAAGGCCGCCCAGGCCGAGGGCCGCCCCGCGCCCGCCGGGACCGAGGAGTCCGCGCCGGCGATCGAGGTGGACTTCGAGGTCGGCGAGTCCGTCACCGTCAACGACGGCCCGTTCGAGACCCTCCCGGCCACCATCTCCGAGGTCAAGCCGGAGTCGCAGCAGCTCGTGGTCCTGGTGACCATCTTCGAGCGCGAGACCCCCGTGACCCTGTCCTTCGGCCAGGTCACGAAGATCCGGTAGGACCATCCAGACTTCGCCCCCGAACGGTTGCTTTGGCCGGCCGGCGGGCGGACCGGCCGCCGCGCCACGGCGGCCACCAGCCCCGGGACACGCTCCTGTGCCCCGAGGGAAACCCGCAAGTAGAAGGACCCGATTATGGCCCCCAAGAAGAAGGTCGCAGGCCTGATCAAGCTGCAGATCCAGGCAGGCGCCGCCAACCCGGCACCTCCGATCGGCCCTGCGCTCGGTCAGCACGGCGTGAACATCATGGAGTTCTGCAAGGCGTACAACGCCGCGACGGAATCCCAGCGCGGCAACGTCGTGCCGGTGGAGATCACCGTGTACGAGGACCGCTCGTTCACCTTCGTCACCAAGACCCCGCCGGCCGCCGAGCTGATCAAGAAGGCGGCAGGCGTCAAGAAGGGCTCCTCCACCCCGCACACGGACAAGGTCGGCAAGCTGACCCAGGCCCAGTGCGAGGAGATCGCCCAGACCAAGATGGAAGACCTCAACGCCAACGATGTCCAGGCCGCGGCCAAGATCATCGCCGGCACCGCCCGCTCCATGGGCATCACCGTCGAAGGCTGACGGAACCCCTCACACCCCCAGTGGCAGGGTCGCGCGCGACCCGCAGACCACGACTGCATAAGGAGAACACGCAGATGGCACAGCGCAGCAAAGCATACAAGGCCGCCCAGGAGAAGATCGGGGACGCTGTCTACGCCCCCGCCGAGGCGATCGCCCTGGCCAAGGAGACCAACCCGTCCAAGTCCGACGCCACCGTGGAGGTCGCCTTCCGCCTGAGCGTCGACCCCCGCAAGGCCGACCAGATGGTGCGCGGCACCGTCAACCTGCCGCACGGCACCGGCAAGACCGCCCGCGTGGTCGTCTTCGCCACCGGTGACAAGGCCGAGGCCGCCGAGGCCGCCGGCGCCGACGTCGTCGGCTCCGATGACCTGATCGCCCGGATCTCCGGTGGCTGGACGGACTTCGACGCCGCCGTGGCCTCCCCGGACATGATGGGCAAGGTCGGCCGCCTGGGTAAGATCCTCGGCCCGCGCAACCTGATGCCGAACCCGAAGACCGGCACCGTGACCCCGGACGTGGCCAAGGCCGTGACCGACATCAAGGGCGGCAAGATCGACTTCCGCGTCGACAAGCACGCCAACCTGCACTTCATCATCGGCAAGACCAGCTTCGACGCCGCGAAGCTGGCCGAGAACTACGCCGCCGCCCTGGAGGAGGTGCTGCGCCTGAAGCCGTCCGCCTCCAAGGGCCGGTACATCTCCAAGGCCACCATCTCCACCACCTTCGGGCCTGGCATCAAGGTCGACCCGAACGTGGTCAAGGTGACCGCCGAGGCCTGATCCTCACAGCAGGTCTGGCATGGGGCCGGATTCCGGGAGTGCATCCCGGGGTCCGGCCCTTGCCGTGTCATCATGGGCGCATGACCCACGGTGTCTCCCTGGACTGGCTCGAGCTGCCCCCGGCCCTCGACCAGGCCCGGTTGCCGATGCCCCCGTCCACCGCGGACTTCCTCCAGCTCGCCCAGCTGGCCAACCTCCTGACGTCCCTGTTCTGGGGCACCAACGACTTCTACGAGTCGCCGGAGAACCGGCTGGCCGCGGCGCGGTCGCGCGGGGACTTCCGGATGGACTACGTCGTGGCGCGGTTGGCGGACGACGCCGACGCCCCGGGACGGATCGTCGGGTACGGGTTCCTCGGGCTGGCCCGGGAGCCCGGCGCCAGTACGGCCGAGGTGTGGGTCGGGGTGCACCCGGGCTTCCGCCGCCGGGGTATCGGCTCGGCCCTGCTGGGCGAGGTCGAGGCCGAGGCGCTGCGCCGGGGCCGCACGACGTTGCAGTCCTGGACGGACAACGCCCTCGTGGACCCGGCCGCCGTCGGCTCCGGGCCGGTGTTCGTGCGCGGCGCCTCCCTGGAGACGGGGCTGACACCGGTGGTCCCGCCGGCGGGGGAACGGCCCGGCACCGGCTACCCGGCCGTGCGGTCCGACGCGCCGGATGCGGCGTTCGCCGCCGCGCACGGCTACGGCCTGGCCCAGCTCGAGTGGTGCTCGGTGCTGGACCTGGCCCGGGCCGCCGGATCGGCGCTGCAGGTGGAGTCCGCCTCCACGCTCGGGGAGGACTATGAGCTCATCGGCTGGCAGGGCCGCTGCCCGGACGAGTACGCGGAGCCGATGGCGGATCTGCTGGGACGAATGACGGCCGATGCGCCGGCGGGGGGCCTCGAGGTCGCCCCCGAGGCCTGGGACGTGGAGCGCCTGCGCGCCGAGGAGCGGGCCCGGGAGGCGATCGGCCTGTCCATGGTCACCACGGCGGCGCTGCACCGGGGCTCCGGGCGATTGGCGGGGCACTCGGACATCGAGACCTTCCGCGACCTGCCGCAGGCCGCCTACCAGGGCAACACGCTGGTGCACCCGGACCACCGGGGGCGGCGGCTGGCGCTGCTGCTCAAGGCCGCCAACGTCTCGCGGCTGCTGCGCGTCGCCCCCACCACCCAGCGGCTGTACACCTGGACCGCGGAGGAGAACCCGGCCATCCTGCGGGCCAACGAGGAGCTGGGCTTCGTGCCGGTGTCCACCCATCCCGGCTGGCAGAAGCGTCTCTGAGCCCCGATTTGGTGACCGGCCGCCGTCGCGCGTATCCTAGACGGACCAAAGACCGCCGGTCGTCGGCTCCCTCGCGGAACCGACCGTAAAGCCCTCCGGACAGGAGGCGGCCTGCGCAGGTGAGACAGAGCAACGCCTTCCCGGCGAGCCCATGGGCTTGACGGTACCGCCACGCCCCGTGCACCTGCACGGGGCGTTTTCTTGTGTCAGGACGGGTGCCGGCCCCAAGCAATGGAAGGAGTGCCATGGCGACGTCTGAGAAGAACGCTGTCGTGGCGGAGCTCGCGGACCTGTTCCGTAGCTCCACCGCGGCCGTGCTGACGGAATACCGTGGTCTCACCGTGGCTGAGCTCAGCGAGCTCCGCCGTGCACTCGGTGAGAACGCGACCTACGCCGTGGTGAAGAACACGCTCTCCGAGATCGCGGCCAAGCAGGCCGGCATCGATGCCTTCGACGGCAAGATGACCGGTCCGTCCGCGATCGCCTTCGTCACCGGTGACCCGGTGGACGCGGCCAAGGCGATGCGTGACTTTGCCAAGGATCACAATGCCCTGATCGTCAAGGGTGGCTTCATGGAGGGCCAGTACCTTGACGAGGCGGGCATCAAGAAGCTTGCGGACCTCGAGTCCCGCGAGGTTCTGCTGGCCAAGCTGGCAGGTGCCATGAAGGGCAACCTGTACAAGGCGGCCTACATGTTCCAGGCCCCGCTGTCCCAGGCCGTCCGCACCGTGGACGCCCTGCGCGCGAAGGTCGAGGAGCAGGGCGGCGCTGCTGCGCCTGCCGCTGAGTGACCCGCGGCCGGGCACCGTCCCGGCCACGTACCGGTCGCGCCCAGCGGCCACCCATCCCAGATTCGTGAAGTAATCCGTACGTAAAGGAGCCAACCATGGCCAAGCTGTCCACCGAAGAGCTGCTCGAGCAGTTCGCCGAGCTGTCCCTCATCGAGCTGTCCGAGTTCGTCAAGGCGTTCGAGGAGAAGTTCGAGGTCACCGCCGCTGCACCGGTCGCCGCCGCTGCCGCCCCCGCCGCCGGTGGCGGCGACGCCGGCGCTGCTGCCGCCGAGGAGCAGTCCGAGTTCGACGTCGTCCTCGAGGCCGCCGGCGACAAGAAGATCGGTGTCATCAAGGAGGTCCGCGCCCTGACCTCGCTGGGTCTGAAGGAAGCCAAGGACCTGGTCGACAGCGCTCCGAAGGCCGTCCTGGAGGGCGTCAACAAGGAGACCGCCGAGAAGGCCAAGGAGCAGCTCGAGGGCGCCGGCGCCACCGTCACCCTGAAGTGATGCGTGCGGCCTAGCCGCTGCCGACACCACCGGTCCCCTCCGTCCCGCCACCCGCGGGAGGGAGGGGACCGTGGCGTTTAAGACGAGCTCCCAGCAAGCGTCCAGATTGAGTGCCTAAGGTAACGAAACCATAAAGGCGGTGGACGCCAGGTCCAAGCAGGGGAGGGTGCCGACCGATGGTCGCAACAGCGGAGATGCAGCGGGTCGCACCGCCACAGGAGGAGCTGCGCGGGGAACTGCAGCAGCGGACCCCGGAGCAGACGCCCCGGCAGGCGCCGCCGGCGCCCCCGGCGCCCCGGCCGCGGCTGGCGATGCTGGACGGGCTCCGGCTCCTCGCCGCGCTGGCCGTGGTCCTGTTCCACTGGACCGCCTGGCACCACGGCAACTGGGGCCGGCACGGTGACCCGGCCGCCGAGGCGTGGCCCTGGCTGAGCCAGTTCACCGCCGTGGGCGCCCTGGGCGTGCAGCTGTTCTTCATCATCTCCGGGTTCGTCATCCTGCTCTCGTCCTTCGGCAAGTCCCCGGCCCGGTTCATCGGCTCGCGCGTGGGCCGGCTGTATCCCGCGTACTGGCTGGCCGTGCTCGCCTCCTCCACGCTGATCTTCGTGATCTGGCCGGAGCTCGGCGTGAACCGGGACCCCTCCGACATCTGGGCCAACCTGACGATGTTCCAGGGCGGGCTCGGGGTCGGCCACATCGACGGCGTCTACTGGACGCTGTGGGTGGAGATGAAGTTCTACCTGTGGATCCTCGCCTTCACCCTGGTGGGCATGACGGTGCGCCGCGTGCTGGCCTTCGCCCTGGCCTGGCCGCTGCTCGGCAACGGCCTGTACTACGGGCTGGGCGCGGCGGGCCGGGACGTCGGCTGGGTGCAGCACGTGTTCTTCCCCGAGTACTCCGCCCTGTTCGCCGGCGGGATGGCGCTGTTCCTGCTGTTCCGCTTCGGGCACACCCCCGCCCGGTGGGCCGCGGTGGCCGTGAACGTGGTGCTCTCCGCCTGGTGGTCCGCGGGCATCCAGCGGCGGGAGACCGCCGAGCTCACCGGGTATGAATACCCGCTGGCCCTCTACGCCGCGATCGTGGTGGGGCTGTTCGCCGTGGTGGCGGTGCTGGTGCTGACGCCCCTGTCCCGCGTGCAGCTGCCGGGGGCCACGCTGGCCGGCTCCCTGACCTACCCCGTCTACCTGCTGCACCAGCTGTGGGGCTGGTGGATCATCATGCTGCTCTCCCCGGTCCTGCCCAAGGAGTGGGTCCTGGTCCTGGCCCTGGCGGCGGTGCTGGCCGCGGCCTGGCTGGTCCACCGCTGGGTGGAGACCCCGCTGGGGCCGCGCCTGCAGCGGGCGGTGACGGCCGGCGTCGGGAACTGGCCGGTGGTGGGGGAGCGGCTGAGCCGGGTCTCCTAGCATATTCACAGCCAGGACTCGCGGACCGAGTGGACTTCCGACGCGGCGGTGGTTATGCTAAGTCCTTACGTCTCCCTTCCGTCCACCCCTGCGGTGTGTCCCGGCGTGCCCGGACGACCAGCCCCAGTGGAGTGGCGTCCGGCCGGGCCTTCAAATAGCGGTGGGCCCCGGACGTCGTGGATCGGGCAGGGGAGCGAACGGAAATGCAGACGGTCTGTGGAAGGAACCCTCTTGGTCGCCTCGAGCACCTCAAATACCGAAACCGCTAACACTCCCGGGGACATCTCGCCCCGTTCCGGCACCAGCGCCGGCCGGATCTCCTTCGCGAAGATCCACGAGCCACTGGACGTGCCGGACCTGCTGGCCCTGCAGACAGAGTCCTTCGACCGCCTGATCGG
Source organism: Micrococcus sp. (assembly GCA_029961105.1). Classification (GTDB taxonomy): domain Bacteria; phylum Actinomycetota; class Actinomycetes; order Actinomycetales; family Micrococcaceae; genus Citricoccus. The sequence continues at coordinate 72,880 of JASBVO010000015.1, forward strand.
CAACTCCCGCTGGGCCGAGCGCGTGGCCCACGCGCGGGAGATCGGCGACGACTCCGTCGCCACCACCTCCGGCCTCTCGGACATCTTCGAGGAGATCTCCCCGATCGAGGACTTCCAGGGCACCATGTCCCTGTCCTTCACCGAGCCGGAGTTCTCCGACCCGAAGATGCCGGTCGACGAGTGCAAGGAGCGCGACGCCACCTACGCCGCGCCACTGTACGTCAAGGCCGAGTTCATGAACAACAACACCGGCGAGATCAAGCAGCAGACGGTGTTCATGGGCGACTTCCCGCTGATGACGGAGAAGGGCACCTTCATCATCAACGGCACCGAGCGTGTCGTCGTGTCCCAGCTGGTCCGCTCCCCGGGCGCCTACTTCGAGCGCACCCCGGACAAGACCTCGGACAAGGACATCTTCACCGCCAAGGTCATCCCCTCCCGCGGCGCCTGGTTCGAGCTCGAGGTGGACAAGCGCGACCAGGTCGGCGTGCGCCTGGACCGCAAGCGCAAGCAGCCGGTCACCGTGCTGCTCAAGGCCATGGGCTGGACCGAGTCCCGCATCCTGGAGGAGTTCGGCCAGTACGACTCCATCCGCGCGACCCTCGAGAAGGACCCGACCGAGGGCCAGGACGAGGCCCTGCTGGACATCTACCGCAAGCTGCGCCCGGGCGAGCCCGCCGCAGTGGATGCCGCGCAGAACCTGCTGAACAACCTGTACTTCACCCCGAAGCGCTACGACCTGGCGAAGGTGGGCCGCTACAAGCTCAACCGCAAGCTGGGCGTGGACCTGGCCCTGGGCGACCCGAACGCCTCCGTGCTGACCGAGGACGACATCGTCCAGATGGTCCACTTCATCGTGGCCCTGCACGCCGGTGAGCGGACCATCACGGGCAAGCGCAACGGCGAGGACGTCGAGGTGCGCGTCGAGGTCGACGACATCGACCACTTCGGCAACCGCCGCATCCGCGCCGTGGGCGAGCTGATCGAGAACCAGATCCGCACCGGTCTGTCCCGCATGGAGCGCGTGGTGCGCGAGCGGATGACCACCCAGGACGTCGAGGCCATCACCCCGCAGACCCTGATCAACATCCGCCCCGTGGTGGCCTCGATCAAGGAATTCTTCGGCACCTCCCAGCTGTCCCAGTTCATGGACCAGAACAACCCCCTGGCCGGACTGACGCACAAGCGCCGCCTGTCCGCGCTGGGCCCGGGCGGCCTGTCCCGTGACCGCGCCGGCATGGAGGTCCGTGACGTCCACCCCTCGCACTACGGCCGCATGTGCCCGATCGAGACGCCGGAAGGCCCGAACATCGGCCTGATCGGCTCGCTGGCCACCTTCGGCCGGATCAACTCCTTCGGCTTCATCGAGACCCCGTACCGCAAGGTCGTGGACGGCATCGTCACCGACCAGGTGGACTACCTGACCGCCGATGACGAGCTCGAGGCCCAGATCGCCCAGGCGAACGCCCCGCTGAACGAGGACGGCTCCTTCGCCGAGGAGCTCGTGCTCTGCCGCCAGCGCGGCGGTGGCGGCGAGCCGGTGCTGTCCACCGTGGACGACATCGACTACATGGACGTCTCCCCGCGCCAGATGGTCTCGGCCGCCACGGCCCTGATCCCGTTCCTGGAGCACGACGACGCCAACCGCGCGCTCATGGGCGCCAACATGCAGCGCCAGGCCGTGCCGCTGCTCCAGGCCGAGGCCCCGTACGTGGGCACCGGCATGGAGAAGTACATCGCCGTGGACGCCGGCGACTCCATCACCGCCGACGCCCCCGGCGTCGTGACCGAGGTCGCTGCCGACATGGTGACCGTCATGCAGGACGACGGCACCATGCGGCACTACCCGATCATGAAGTTCGCCCGCTCCAACCAGGGCAACGCCTACAACCAGCGCGTGCGCGTGACCGAGGGCGACCGGGTGGAGAAGCTGAGCATCATCGCCGACGGTCCGGCCACGGACAACGGTGAGCTGGCGCTGGGCAAGAACCTGCTGGTCGCGTTCATGCCCTGGGAGGGCCTGAACTACGAGGACGCCATCATCCTGTCCCAGCGCATGGTCTCCGAGGACGTGCTGACCTCGATCCACATTGAGGAGCACGAGGTCGACGCCCGTGACACCAAGCTGGGCGCCGAGGAGATCACCCGGGACATCCCGAACGTCTCCGACGAGGTGCTGGCCCAGCTGGACGAGCGCGGCATCATCCACATCGGCGCCGAGGTCGAGGCCGGGGACATCCTGGTCGGCCGCGTGACCCCGAAGGGCGAGACCGAGCTGACCCCGGAGGAGCGCCTGCTGCGCGCCATCTTCGGTGAGAAGTCCCGCGAGGTCCGTGACACCTCCCTGAAGGTGCCGCACGGCGAGTCCGGCACCGTCATCGGGGTGCGCATCTTCGACCGCGACGAGGACGACGACCTGCCCCCGGGCGTGAACCAGCTGGTGCGTGTCTACGTGGCGCAGAAGCGCAAGATCACCGACGGTGACAAGATGGCCGGCCGCCACGGCAACAAGGGCGTCATCTCCAAGATCCTGCCGGTCGAGGACATGCCGTTCCTGGCCGACGGAACCCCGGTGGACATCATCCTGAACCCGCTGGGCGTGCCGGGCCGCATGAACCTGGGCCAGGTCATGGAGCTGCACCTGGGCTGGGCCGCCTCCCGCGGCTGGGACATCCAGGGTGAGCCGGAGTGGATCAAGGACCTGCCGAACCTGCCGCGGCAGTCCGGTCCGGTCAACGTGGCCACCCCGGTGTTCGACGGCGCCGAGGCCCACGAGATCGAGGGCCTGCTCGGCCACGTCAACGTCACCCGTGACGGCGACCGGCTGATGGGCACCAACGGCAAGGCCACCCTGTTCGACGGCCGCTCCGGCGAGCCGTTCCCGGACCCGGTGTCCGTCGGCTACATGTACATGCTCAAGCTGCACCACCTGGTGGACGACAAGATCCACGCGCGCTCCACCGGTCCGTACTCCATGATCACCCAGCAGCCGCTGGGCGGTAAGGCGCAGTTCGGCGGCCAGCGCTTCGGTGAGATGGAGGTCTGGGCCCTGGAGGCGTACGGCGCCGCCTACACCCTGCAGGAGCTGCTGACGATCAAGTCGGATGACATCCACGGCCGCGTGAAGGTCTACGAGGCCATCGTCAAGGGCGAGAACATCCCGGAGCCGGGCGTGCCGGAGTCCTTCAAGGTGCTCATCAAGGAAATGCAGTCGCTGTGCCTGAACGTGGAGGTCCTCTCCGCCGACGGCACCGCGATCGAAATGCGTGACTCGGACGATGAAGTCTTCCGGGCCGCCGAGGAACTGGGCATCGACCTGTCCCACGCCGAGCCCAGCTCGGTCGAGGAGGTCTGATCCGTCCGCGGATCGCCCCGTTCCCCGTCCCACACCCCAAGACTTCATCAACGCTAGACATCAGGAGTTCAACGGACCATGTCCAACGACAACTCATCTTTCGGCCTCATGCGCATCGGCCTGGCCACTGCGGACGAAATCCGCAACTGGTCCTTCGGCGAGGTCAAGAAGCCCGAGACCATCAACTACCGCACCCTGAAGCCGGAGAAGGACGGACTCTTCTGCGAGAAGATCTTCGGCCCGACCCGCGACTGGGAGTGCTACTGCGGCAAGTACAAGCGCGTGCGCTTCAAGGGCATCATCTGTGAGCGCTGCGGCGTCGAGGTGACCCGTTCCAAGGTCCGCCGCGAGCGGATGGGCCACATCGAGCTGGCCGCCCCGGTCACCCACATCTGGTACTTCAAGGGCGTCCCGTCCCGGCTGGGCTACCTGCTCGACCTGGCCCCCAAGGACCTCGAGAAGATCATCTACTTCGCCGCCTACATGATCACGTGGGTGGACGAGGAGACCCGGCACGCCGACCTGCCGAACCTGCAGGCCGAGCATGACCAGGAGACCAGGCACCTGGCCGACCAGCGCGACGCGGACATCGCCGCCGTCGCCTCGGACCTGGAGAAGGACCTGGCCAAGCTCGAGGCCGAGGGTGCCAAGGCCGCCGAGAAGAAGAAGGCCCGGGACGCCGCGGACAAGACCATGGCGCAGATCCGCAAGCGTGCCGATGCCGAGCTGGACCGGATGGAGCGCATCTGGGACCGCTTCAAGAACCTCAAGGTCGCCGACCTCGAGGGTGACGAGGGCCTGTTCCGCTCCATGCGGGACAAGTACGGCCAGTACTTCGAGGGCTCC
>JASBVO010000016.1 GCA_029961105.1 Micrococcus sp.
GCGCCCTGTGCTATGGCCGCTCGCTGGCCACCGGCAAGACCGTGGACATCGGCGAGGCCGTCGGCATCATCGCCGCGCAGTCCATCGGTGAGCCGGGTACCCAGCTGACCATGCGTACGTTCCACACCGGTGGTGCTGTTTCCGCCGGTGGCGGCGACGACATCACCCAGGGTCTGCCCCGTATCCAGGAGCTCTTCGAGGCCCGTACCCCGAAGGGCGTGGCCCCGATCTCCGAGGTCGCCGGCCGCGTCACGATCGAGGACGCCGAGAAGCAGCTGCGGCTGGTGCTCACCCCGGACGACGGTTCCGAGGAGATCGCCTACCCGGTGCTGCGCCGTGCGCGCCTGCTGGTCGCCGATGGTGAGCACGTGGCCGTCGGCACCCAGCTGGTGGCCGGTGCCGTGGACCCGAAGCAGGTGCTGCGCGTGCTCGGTCCCCGGGCCGCCCAGAAGTTCCTGGTCCAGGAGGTCCAGGACGTGTACCAGTCCCAGGGCGTGGGCATCCACGACAAGCACGTGGAGGTCATCGTCCGGCAGATGCTGCGCCGGATCACCGTCATCGAGTCCGGCGACACCGACCTGCTGCCGGGTGAGCTGACCGACCGTGCCCGCTTCACCGCCGCGAACCGCAAGGCCGTGGCGGAGGGCCGCCAGCCGGCCTCGGGCCGTGACGAGCTGATGGGCATCACTAAGGCCTCGCTCGCCACCGACTCGTGGCTGTCCGCCGCGTCCTTCCAGGAGACCACCCGGGTGCTCACCCAGGCGGCCATGGAGGGCAAGTCGGATCCGCTGCTGGGCCTGAAGGAGAACGTGATCATCGGCAAGCTGATCCCGGCCGGCACCGGCCTGGACCGGTACACCCAGGTCAACGTCGAGCCCACGGAGGAGGCCAAGGCCAACCTGTTCACCGGCCCGGCCGGCTTCGCGGACTTCGACTACCCGGGCCTGGACTCCTCGGGCACGCCGGAGTTCCACGCGATCTCGCTGGACGACTACGGCACGGACTATCGCGGCTGAGCTGCTGATCCGCTGATCGCCGGCTGACGCCCAGTGGCACCTTCCCGCACCGGGGAGGTGCCACTGGCCGTTTAAGGACCTGACCCCAGGGCTTGACCCCAGGGCTTGACCCACGACGCCGGCATGACAGGCTGGGATGCCATGAGCACCTTCCAGCCCGGTACCGACCAGCGCTACGCCCTGCTCGAGGGCACCAACGTGCACGACGTCCCGATCCCGATGATCGGCCTGGGCACCTGGCCGATGACCGGCGCGCAGTGCCATGACGCCGTCGCCTCGGCGCTGGCGGCCGGCTACCGGCATCTGGACACGGCGGAGAACTACGCCAACGAGGACGCGGTCGGCCGCGCCGTCCTCGGCTCCGGGATCCCGCGGGAGGAGGTCTTCGTGACCTCCAAGTTCAACCGGCAGTGGCACGGCGGGACGGAGAGCGTCCGCACGGCGCTGGAGGCCGGGCTCGAGCGGGCCGGGCTGGAGTACTTCGACCTGTTCCTGGTGCACTGGCCGAACCCGGACCAGAACCGTTACGTGCAGTCGTGCGAGTCGCTGGCCGCGCTCGTGGAGACGGGCCTGATCCGCTCCTGGGGCGTGTCCAATTTCTCTCCGGCGCACCTGCAGGCCGTCCTCGACGCCGGGCTGGTCCCGGCCGTCAACCAGGTCTACTGCGAGCCGGAGGACGCCCAGCGCCCGGCCCAGGAGGCGAACACCGCCGCCGGCGTGCTGACGGCGGCCTACACGCCGATCGGGCGGGGGAGCGGGCTGCTGCAGAACCCGGTGATCACCGGCGTCGCCTCCCGGCTGGGCCGCACCCCGGCGCAGGTGGTGCTGCGCTGGCACGTGCAGCAGGGCCGGATCGCCATTCCCAAGTCCGCGGACCCGCGGCGCCAGCGCGAGAACCTGGACGTGTTCTCCTTCGAGCTGTCCGCCGAGGACACGGCGGCCATCGACGCCCTGGACGTCAGCGCGTCCGGCGGGAAGTCACCCGGCCGGGCGGACCCAGAGGTGTTCGGGCACTGACCGGGGGTCTCAGCCCCGCCGGGCCATGTAGAGCTTGAAGGCCGTGGCCAGTAAGGGGTTGAGGGGGTAGTCCCACTCTCCGTAGGTCTGCACGACGTCGGCGCCCATGGTGGTCTTGAACCGCGTCAGCCCGGCCAGCCCGTACTCAGGGTCCAGCGAGGGGCTCATCCCGCCGAGGTCGTACCAGGTGCAGCCGGCGGCCAGCGAGTCCTCGATCTGGCGCAGCTGGAGGGCCCGTGGGGCGTAGCGCTTGCGCTCCTCGGAGGACGAGGCGCCGTAGACGTACCAGCCGAAGGTGCCCTGCCGGACGTAGATGGCCGCGGCGAGCAGCTGCTCGCCGTGGTGGGCCAGGTACAGGGTGCAGGCGCTGCCGGGGGAGGAGTTCAGGGCGGTGAACATGCGCTGGAAGTAGGCCATCGGCCGGCCGGTGAACCCGTCGCGCTGCGCGGTCTCCTCGTAGAGGCCCTGCCAGGCCGGCAAGTCCGCCTCGGTGCCCACGGTGACTGTCAGCTCGGAGCGGGTGGACTTGCGGGTCTGCCGGCGCGAGGTGGAGTCCATCCGGGACAGGGCGTCGGCCACGGCCGGGTCCCCGGCGTCCTGGCCCTTGCCCGGGCTCACCGGCTCGGTGCCGTAGAGCTCGGGCCGCAGCGGGATGCGGGCCTGGAACTGCGGCTGGCCGGACCCGAAGGACTCGCTCTGGGCCGGCGCCTGCCAGCCCATCGCCAGCATGCGGGCGCGCACGTCCTCGGCCTCCGGTGCCGTGTGCAGCGGGGCCAGGTCGGTGACGGACCCCGTCTCCCCGGCGGCCAGGGCCTTGCGCACCTCGGAGCCGTCCCACCGGCGCACCACGCCGGGCAGCCCCACGCGGATCAGGAACGCCCCGCGGGACTTCAGGTACGGCACGAGTGGTTCCAGCACCGACTCCAGGCGCACCTGCGAGCGGTCGAACACCGGGCCCTCGGCGATGTACGCCAGGCTCCGGTCCCGCAACAGCGGCAGGGGAGCGGGCAGCCGGCGGAACAGCACGAGGGCGGCCGCGCACAGCACGTCCCCGTCGAAGAACCCCACGGACTCGCCGCGCCAGTCGACCTTGACGTCCGGCCACCTCGGGTTCTGCAGGAAAGAGGACTCCGGGTGGTCCGCCAGGAACCTCCCATGCTCCTGGGCGGTGATGCGGCGGACAGAAAGGGCACGGGGCTGTGGATCGGTCTCTGGCACGCCAACACCATAGCCTGAACGGCGTGACGGCCCGGGCCCGCCGGTAGGCTGAGGTCCATGATGGTTCCCGCTGAGCAGCCCTTCGTCCCTGTCATCACCGGAGGCGACGTGGGGGCCTATTCCCTGGCGCGGGAGTTCCACGAGGCCTACGGCGTGATCTCCGCCCTCATCCCCACCTCGCTGAACCGCAACCTGAGGCACTCGCGGATCCTGGAGGCGTTCCCCGCCGGGCCGATGACCGAGGAGGGCCCGGTCCTGAAGGCGCTGCTGGCCGTGGCCGATGAGTTGAACGCGCGGGTGCCCGGCCGGCCCCTGCTGCTGCTGGCCAGCTACGACCACCTCGTGCGCTTCGCCGCCCGCCACCGGCAGGCCCTCCAGGAGCGCGGCTACACCGTGCCCTACCCGGACGAGGACGCCCTGGACGCGGCGGCGCTGAAGGAGAACTTCTACGCCCTGTGCGATCGGCTGGGCGTCCCGTACCCGCGCACCGCCGCCTACGACGCCGGCGCCCACGCCCCCGAGGCCCTCGCCCGTTTCCTGGCGGGGCTGGGGGAGTGTGGGCTCACCTTCCCGGTGATCCTCAAGGCCGGCGACGGCGGTGCCTGGGCGGACGTCCGCTTCTCCGGCCGGCGCAAGGTGCACGTGGTGCCCGACGCCGTCACGCTGGGCGAGCTGATCGGCACGGCGAGCGAGGCCGGCTACCGCGGCTCGCTGATCGTGCAGGAACTCGTCCCGGGCCCGGACTCTCAGCTGGGCATCGCCACCTTCTTCCGCGACGGGACCGGGACCACCCGGCTGGTGTCCTACGGCGAGGTGATCGTGGAGGACCACGCCCCGGGGACCGAGGGCAACGCCCGGGCCGTGCTGGCCGGGGAGCACGCCTCCGCCGCCGAGCAGGGCGCCGCGCTGCTGGAGGCCCTCGACTGGCGCGGCTTCGCGATGTTCGACATCAAGGTGGACCCGCGGGACGACCGTGCCCAGTTCCTGGAGATGAACCCGCGGCTGGGACGCAACCACTACTACCTCACCGCCACCGGGGCGAACCCGGCGCCCTACCTGCTGGCGGAGTACCTGCCGGGGGTGGCCGACGCCGTCGCCGGGCCGGTGCCGGTCGCTGGGCGGGTCACGACCACCGGGCCGGTGCTGACCACCACCATCCCGCTGTCCCTGGTGCGCCGCTACGCCTCCCCGGACCAGCGGGAGAGGATCCACGGGGCGGTGCGGGCGGGGAAGGTGGTCCGGCCCTTCGAGTACCGCGCCGATCCGGACCCGCGGCGGCTGGCCGGACTGCGGCTCGCGGAGCTCAAGAGCCTGCGGGTGTTCCGGCGCTTCCCGCCGCAGGCGTGATCTCGGTGTGATTTCACGCGCCGACCCGCCGGGTGATAGTCTGTACTCAATTGTTTTTGTGTGGCACGAGGGACACAGTCCGGGCTGCGGGGTTCTTGCGCAGCGAATGCCACACTTTTGCACGCCTGCGGTCGTTCTCGCTGAACCCCCTGGGTGGGTAAGAAACGACCACCAAGCAGTCCTGGTTGACGCGGGCGATGCCCTGCACGCCCGCCGGACTGGAAGCCAACACTACGGAGAGACCAAGAGTGCCTACGATTCAGCAGCTGGTCCGCAAGGGCCGCTCACCGAAGGTCAAGAAGACCGATTCCCCCGCGCTGCGGGGCAACCCCATGCGTCGTGGCGTGTGCACCCGCGTGTACACCACCACCCCGAAGAAGCCCAACTCCGCCCTGCGCAAGGTCGCCCGTGTCCGCCTCAACGGCGGCGTCGAGGTCACGGCCTACATCCCGGGTGAGGGCCACAACCTGCAGGAGCACTCCATCGTGCTGGTGCGCGGCGGTGGCGTGAAGGACCTGCCGGGCGTTCGCTACAAGATCGTTCGCGGCGCGCTCGACACCCAGGGTGTCAAGGGCCGCGGCCAGGCCCGCAGCCGCTACGGCGCGAAGAAGGAGAAGAAGTAATGCCACGTAAGGGCCCCGCGCCGAAGCGCCCCCTCGTCGTCGACCCGGTCTACGGGTCCCCGCTGGTCACCCAGCTGATCAACAAGGTGCTCGTGGACGGCAAGAAGTCCACCGCCGAGCACATCGTCTACGGCGCCCTCGAGGGCACCCGTGAGAAGAGCGGCACCGATCCGGTGACCACCCTGAAGAAGGCCATGGACAACGTCCGCCCGGCCCTCGAGGTGAAGTCCCGCCGCGTCGGTGGCGCCACCTACCAGGTCCCGGTCGAGGTCAAGCCCGGCCGTGCGACCGCCCTGGCCCTGCGCTGGCTGGTTGGCTACTCCAAGGCCCGCCGCGAGAAGACGATGACCGAGCGTCTCATGAACGAGATCCTCGATGCCTCGAACGGCCTGGGTGCCGCGGTCAAGCGCCGCGAGGACACCCACAAGATGGCCGAGTCGAACAAGGCCTTCGCCCACTACCGCTGGTGAGCCACGCGCGCCCGGGAACCGTGAACCCACGGTTTCCGGGCGCCGTGCCGCCCAGCAGCACTGGACCCACACACCAAACCCAAGGGAGACACCGTGGCACAGGACGTGCTGACCGACCTCACCAAGGTCCGCAACATCGGCATCATGGCTCACATCGATGCCGGCAAGACCACCACCACCGAGCGCATCCTGTTCTACACGGGCGTCAGCCACAAGCTGGGCGAGACCCACGACGGTGCTTCCACCACCGACTGGATGGAGCAGGAGAAGGAACGCGGCATCACCATCACCTCCGCCGCGGTGACCTGCTTCTGGAACAACAACCAGATCAACATCATCGACACCCCGGGCCACGTCGACTTCACCGTCGAGGTGGAGCGCTCCCTGCGCGTGCTCGATGGTGCCGTCGCCGTGTTCGACGGCAAGGAGGGCGTGGAGCCCCAGTCGGAGACCGTGTGGCGCCAGGCCGACAAGTACAACGTCCCGCGCATCTGCTTCGTCAACAAGATGGACAAGCTGGGCGCCGACTTCTACTACACCGTCGACACCATCATCAACCGCCTCGGCGCCAAGCCGCTGGTGATGCAGCTGCCGATCGGCTCCGAGTCCGACTTCGTCGGCGTCGTGGACCTGATCAGCATGAAGGCCCTGGTCTGGGAGGGCGACTCCAAGGGCGACGTCACCATGGGTGCCGCCTACAAGACCGAGGAGATCCCGGCCGACCTGCAGGAGCGGGCCGAGCAGTACCGTGCCGAACTCGTCGAGGCCGTCGCCGAGACCTCCGAGGAGCTCATGGAGAAGTACCTCGAGGGCGAGGAGCTCACCGTCGAGGAGATCCAGGCCGGCGTGCGCCAGCTGACGATCAACGCCGAGGCCTACCCGGTCTTCTGCGGCTCCGCCTTCAAGAACCGCGGCGTGCAGCCGATGCTGGACGCCGTCGTCTCCTACCTTCCCTCCCCGGCTGACGCCGGTGCCGTCAACGGCCACGCCGTCGGCAACGAGGAGGAGGAGATGAGCCGCGAGCCCTCCAAGGACGCCCCGTTCTCGGCCCTGGCCTTCAAGATCGCGGCCCACCCGTTCTTCGGCCAGCTGACCTATGTGCGTGTCTACTCGGGCAAGCTCTCCGCCGGCTCCCAGGTGCAGAACACCACCAAGGGCAAGAAGGAGCGCGTCGGCAAGCTGTTCCAGATGCACGCCAACAAGGAGAACCCGGTCGAGGAGATGACCGCAGGGCACATCTACGCCGTCGTCGGCCTGAAGGACACCACCACCGGTGACACCCTGGCCGATCCGGCCGCCCCGATCATCCTCGAGTCGATGACCTTCCCGGAGCCGGTGATCTCCGTGGCCGTCGAGCCGAAGTCGAAGGGTGACCAGGAGAAGCTCTCCACCGCCATCCAGAAGCTCTCCGCCGAGGACCCGACGTTCACCGTCCACCTGGACGAGGAGACCGGCCAGACCGTCATCGGCGGCATGGGCGAGCTCCACCTGGACATCCTCGTGGACCGCATGAAGCGCGAGTTCCGCGTCGAGGCCAACGTCGGCAAGCCGCAGGTGGCCTACCGCGAGACCATCAAGAAGAAGGTCGACAAGGTCGACTACACGCACAAGAAGCAGACCGGTGGTTCCGGTCAGTTCGCCAAGGTGCAGGTGGCCTTCGAGCCGCTGGACACCGCCGAGGGCGAGATGTACGAGTTCGAGAACGCCGTCACCGGCGGCCGCATCCCGCGCGAGTACATCCCGTCGGTGGACGCCGGGATCCAGGACGCCATGCAGCTCGGCGTGCTGGCCGGGTACCCGATGGTCGGCGTGAAGGCCACCCTGCTGGACGGCGCCTACCACGACGTCGACTCCTCGGAGATGGCGTTCAAGATCGCCGGCTCCATGGTCTTCAAGGAGGGCATCCGCAAGGCCAACCCGGTGTTGCTCGAGCCCCTGATGTCCGTGGAGGTCCGCACCCCGGAGGAGTACATGGGCGACGTCATCGGCGACCTGAACTCCCGCCGTGGCCAGATCCAGTCCATGGAGGATGCCCAGGGTGTGAAGGTCATCAAGGCCGGAGTGCCGCTGTCCGAGATGTTCGGCTACATCGGCGACCTGCGGTCCAAGACCCAGGGCCGCGCCGTGTACTCGATGACGTTCGACTCCTACGCCGAGGTTCCCAAGGCCGTGGCGGACGAGATCATCCAGAAGAACAGCGGCGAGTGAGCCCTGTTCTCTAGCACCAATCGTGTCCGGTGACGTGGCGGGGTCCGCGAGGATCCCGCCGCCCAACCGGACAGGTGGCCCGGCCGCACTCCGGAGGCCGGAACCACCACAGGACGGAAGGTCCGGTCCGCGGAAAAGGCGGTCCGGGTGGCCTGATCCAGGACCGGTCCTGACGCAAGCCGGAGAATTTATCACCAGCAGACAGATCGAAGTAGACTTTCCCAAGTTGTCAGCACGCCACCCGCGGCTGAGAAGTCTCTGAGATGAACAGTTCTAGGAGGAACCTGTGTCGAAGGCAAAGTTCGAGCGGTCCAAGCCGCACGTCAACGTCGGTACCATCGGCCACGTGGACCACGGCAAGACCACGCTGACGGCCGCGATCTCGAAGGTCCTGTACGACAAGTACCCGGACCTCAACGAGCAGCGCGACTTCGCGACCATTGACTCCGCGCCGGAAGAGCGCCAGCGCGGCATCACCATCAACATCTCCCACGTGGAGTACCAGACCGAGAAGCGTCACTACGCCCACGTCGACGCCCCCGGCCACGCCGACTACATCAAGAACATGATCACCGGTGCTGCCCAGATGGACGGCGCGATCCTCGTGGTCGCCGCCACCGACGGCCCGATGGCCCAGACCCGTGAGCACGTGCTGCTGGCCCGCCAGGTCGGCGTCCCGGCCCTGCTGGTCGCCCTGAACAAGTCCGACATGGTCGAGGACGAGGAGCTCCTGGAGCTCGTCGAGATGGAGGTCCGCGAGCTGCTGTCCTCCCAGGGCTTCGACGGCGATGACGCCCCGGTCATCCGCACCTCCGGCCTGAAGGCCCTCGAGGGCGATGAGAAGTGGGTCAAGTCCGTCGAGGACCTGATGGACGCCGTGGACTCCTACATCCCGGATCCGGTCCGTGACAAGGACAAGCCGTTCCTGATGCCGATCGAGGACGTCTTCACCATCACCGGTCGTGGCACCGTGGTGACCGGTCGCGCCGAGCGCGGCACCCTGAAGATCAACTCCGAGGTCGAGATCGTGGGCATCCGCGACCTGCAGAAGACCACCGTCACCGGTATCGAGATGTTCCACAAGCAGCTCGACGAGGCCTGGGCCGGCGAGAACTGTGGCCTGCTGCTGCGTGGCCTGAAGCGTGAGGACGTGGAGCGCGGCCAGGTCGTCGTGGCCCCGGGCTCCATCACCCCGCACACCAACTTCGAGGGCAACGTCTACATCCTGTCCAAGGACGAGGGTGGCCGCCACAACCCGTTCTACTCGAACTACCGTCCGCAGTTCTACTTCCGGACCACCGACGTCACCGGCGTCATCACGCTGCCCGAGGGCACCGAGATGGTCATGCCGGGCGACACCACCGAGATGACGGTCGAGCTCATCCAGCCGATCGCCATGGAGGAGGGCCTCGGCTTCGCCATCCGCGAGGGTGGCCGCACCGTGGGCTCCGGCCGCGTCACCAAGATCATCAAGTGATCTGACGTACCGCACAGCGACGACCCCCTTCGGCTCCGGCCGGAGGGGGTCGTCGCGTTAACGCGTCCTTCGGTGGACATCTCAGGCCTGACCAGCGACGTTGCCCTACGCTGACGGGGTGGGGACCTTCATCGTGCTTGTCCTGGGGATCGTGCTGGGCGCTGTCCTGGGCTACTTCGTCGCGCAGTCGCGCGCCCCGGGACGGCGTCCCGGAAAGCCCGGCGGGACCCCAGGGTCCGTGTACGGCCGGGAGGACCTGGCCCGCGCCTGGCAGCAGGGGTACGACGCCGGCTCGACTGCCGCCGCTGCGGCCCCGCCCGTGCCGACCTCCACTGCGCCGACTCAGCCCGCGCCGGTCGTCAGTGCCCCGGCCCTGGCCGCGCCAGCCCCGGTCACCCCCGCTGCGCCGGGGCCGCTCAGCGGCGAGCCGGTCACCGCGGCCCCGTCAACGCCGGCGTCCGGACCGCTCCCACCCGTCCCGCCTGTCCCGCCCGGGCCGCCACGACCGAGCACACCGCCCGTCGTCGGACACGAATCGGCCTCGCTCCCGGCGCCCCCGCCCGCCGCCGCGGGAGTGCCTCCTCATGCCGGCCCGTGGGCACCCTCACCCTCCTCGCCCCCGCCGCCGACACCCGAGGAACGGGCGGCCGCGAAGGAGCGGCGCGACCAACGCAACGTCAACATCACCCTGTACACGGCCTGCCTGCTGCTGGTCGCCGCCGCGTCGCTGTTCATCGGGGCCGCGCTGCCGGTCACCGCCCGCGTGGTGGGACTGGCCGTCGTCGTGGGCCTGTTCTACGTCGGCGGTCTGGTGGTGCACGCCGTGAGCCGCACGGTCCGGCCGGCGGCCGTGGCCTTCGCGGGCACGGGCCTGGCGCTGGTGCCGGTGTTCGGCGTCGCCCTCGACGCGCTCGTGCTGCAGGACCCCGTCGCCTCCTGGCTGGTCACCTCCGCCCTGGGCACGGTCATGCTGGCGGTGGCCGCCCTCCGGCTCGACAGCACGGTCATCGCCTTCCTCAGCGTGCCCTTCCTGCTGTCCACCGTCATGGCCTCCGGCGCCGCGGTGCAGCAGGGAATGGTCTGGGCGTTCCTCGCGTGGATCGGACTGGCCGTGCTGATGGCCTGGCTGGCCGTGGATGACGCGGGCCGTGACCGCTGGCTGCCCGGTCCCTACCGGCAGGCCGTCGCCCGCACCCACCAGTGGATCGTGCCGGGCTCGGTGCTCGCAGCCATCTCCCTGGGCCTGTGGGTGGAACCGGTGCAGATGTTCTTGCTGATGCTGGCCGCGTGCGCCTACTACGCCACGGTGGCGGTCATCGGTCCGCGGCGGTTCCGGCTGGCGTCCAGCTATGCCGTGCGCGCTGGACTGCTGCTCGCCGTGGCCGCGTGGGCCGCGATGCTCGACTGGTCCCTGTCGTTCACGCTCACGGTGCTGGTGGCCTGCCTCTGCCTCCAGGTGCCGCTGACCTGGTTCGGCCGCGGCCGGGACGGCTACCTGCCAGCCGGCCCGGCGGCCCACGTGGACCGGGTCTGCGCACTGGTCGCGGCCGGAGCCCTGACCGCCGTCGTCCAGGCCGGTGCACTGTTCGGAGCGGACGGCCCCTGGCTGATGGAGGGCTTCAGCGGGGCCCTGGCCGTCCTCGTGCTCACGACGGCGGTGCTCGCCGTGGCCTCGGTCCGCGCCACGCTGGACCCCGCGGCCGGGCTGGGCTGGCAGGCCGCCACCCCGCTGGCACTGGTCCCGGCAGTGCTCGGGTGGCCTGCCCTGTCCGGCGACGAGGCGCGGCCGTGGTTGGGGGAGACCTGCCTGGCCGTCGTCATCGTGGTCCAGCTCGTGATCGCCGCGGTGCTGCGTCGCTCTGTTGACAGTCCCGCCGACAGTCCCGCCGACACTCTTGCCGACCGCCCCGCTGGCAGTCCCGCCGGCCGCTCCGCTGACAGCCCCGCCGGCCGTCCTGCACGCTGGGACGGGCTGGTCGCACCCCACGGCGCGGCGCTGGCGACGGTGGGCCTGGTGTACCTGCTGGTGGACCGCGGGGAACCGGCGGGTGGCTGGACCCCGGCGCTGGTCGCCGGGCTGACGGCACTGGCCTGGGCGAGCGTCACCGCGGGGGCACAGCGCCCCGCCGCGGGCGGTGCCTCCCGTGTGGTCCCGACGGTCGCCTGGTCCGCGGCCACGCTGCTCGCCCTCGCCCTGCTGGGTGGCACCGACTCGTCTGCGGCGGCCGGACCCCTGGCCCCGCTCATCGCGGGCTGGTACGCGGTGCTGGTGGTGACCGCCGGCGTCGGGCTGTGGTGGCTGGTCCGGCGGGGTGACGGTCCGGCGCAGCCGGAATCCCCGGGCCATGCCGAGCGCATCGCGGTGCTGGTCGTCTCGGGCACCGTCCTGGTGGGGGCGCTCATCCTGCTGTCCACCGCTTCCTGGGACTGGCACGGGGCCATCGCGCTGGCCGTCCTGACGGCGTGGCTGGTCGCCACCGCGGTCCTGAGTGGCGACCGGCTGCCCCGGCCGGTGCGCGCCGCAATCCTGCTGGCCGGGCAGGCGGGCTCGGCCCTGCTGGTGTCTGACGTCGTCGGCCTGCTGGGCGGCGACGGCTCGGCCACGCGCTGCGCGGCCGCCGTCGCGCTGCTGGCCGGGCTGGCGGTCCGCTCCCGGCTGGCCGATCGGCTGGCCGGCCTGGGGCCGGACCTGACGTCGGCGTGGGCCGTCACGGCGGCCCTGGGCGGGCTGTGGCTCGTGGAGTCCGCCCTGGGCGGTGACCGTGCCGCGCTGATGATCGTCGCCGCCACCGTGATCGGGGCCGGGCTGGTGCTCCGGGTGGCCCGTGGGGGTCACTGGACCGTGCTCGCCGGCACCCTCGCCCTGGTGCTGCCGGCCTCCTCGGTCGTCCGGCTGGAGAGCGGCTGGCTGCCGGCCGCCCTGGTCCCGACGTCGGTCGCCGCCGCCCTGCTGGTGCTCCTCGCCCTCGCGGTGGCCGGGCTGGAGATCGCCGCCTCCGTCGCGGGGACGCGCGAGGATGACGGGCGGGGGACCGGCCGCGCCGGGGGAGGGGCACCCGGGTGGCCGGCGTGGGTGACGGACCTGGCCGTCTTCCGGCCGGTGGCCATCGCGGTGCTCTGGTCCGTGGCCGTCCTTCTCGGGCTCGTCGCCGGACCGGAGCGGGATCCGCACCCGGGCGTCCTCGGCGTCACGGCGGCGGCCGCGGCCCTGCTGTGCTACCTCTTCGCCCGCACGCGCGGCATCCTGGGGCTGGCCGCGGGGACGGTGGTGGCCGTCCCCGCGGCCGCCTCGCTGCTGCTGCAGTGGTGGCGCGACCGTGGCCTGTGGGCTCCCGAGGAGGCGTGGCAGCTGCTGCTCATCGCGGTCCTGTCGGCCGGGGTGCTGGGGTTGTGGGCGCGGATGGATGCCTCGGCCCGGCCGTCCGGCACGATGTTGCACCGCCTCGGTCCGGCCGTCCTGTGGCAGGGCGGACTGGCCGTCGCGCTCGTCCTGGCCGCGGTGAGCGTGCTGCGGGTGCCGCTGCGTGCGGGGATGCCGCAGGACGCCGTGGCCTGGGCGGGGTGCGCGCTGGTCGTGGCGGCGTGCTGGCTGGCCGTCGAGGCCGGCGGCCGGACGCTGCTGTGGGGCGGGGCCACCCGGCAGGACGGCGGCCGCGCGTCGTGGCTGCTGAATGGGCGGGACGTCGCCGTGCTGGTCGCGTACGCGGCCGCCGCCCGGGCGTGGTGGCAGACGGCCGAGCCGGACCACCCGGGACAAGCGCTGTGGTGGACGGTGCAGGCCCTGGTGGTGCTGCTGGTCGCGATGGGACTGTGGCACGGGCGGCGGCACGGGCCGGGGCAGGGGCAAGAGCCGGGGCACGGGCAGAGGCCGGTGCAGCAGCAGGTGCAGGAGGGCCGGCCCGACCGCCGCCTCGGGTTCCACCTCGCGGCGGCCACCGTGTTCACCCTGGCCGTGTCCTACGTGCTCGTCGACGGGACGGGACTGATGCAACTGACCGTTCTGGCCGGCTTCGGCACGCTGGTGGTCCTCGGCCTGGTCCAGCGGCTGCAGGTGCTCACGTGGTGGGGTGCGGCGGGCGTCGCGCTGTCCGTGCTGTGGTACCTGCGGGAGTACACCTACGTGTACCTCGCGCTGCTCGGAGCGGCCCTCATCGCGCTGGCGGTGTGGCAACTGCGGCGCCGCGGGAGGACACAGCGAGACCTGGGACAGGACTCCGGGCGGGACGGGCACGACCCGGGGCAGGGCTCCGAGCGGGACTCCGGTCACGACCCGCGGCGTGACTTCGTGCGGAACACCGGGCACGACCCGGGGCACGATCCCGACCCCGGGCGAGAGCACGTCACCCGGTAGGCTGGGGGCATGGAGTTTCTCATCGCCCTGGTCGTCATCGCGGCCGTGGTCTTCGCCGTCGTGCGCCTGCGCAGGACGTTCAGCCACGAGATCGACCGCGCCAAGCGCATCAAGCGCGCGAACGACAACGGCAACTGACGCGTGACGGATCCCCGAACCGCCCACTCCGGCCCGACCGGCACGACGGGCCCCGACACGACGGACCCAGGCACACGAACCGGCACACGAACCGGCACTCAAAACGGCACCGTCCTGCCCGGCCCCCGCGCGCTCTACCGCACCTTCGCCACGGCCGAGATGTTCACCTGGGCGCTGCTGATCCTGGCGATGATCCTCAAGTACACCGGCACCACCGAGGCCCTGATGCCCATCGGCGGCGGCCTGCACGGTTTCGTCTTCCTCTGCTACGCCGTCGTCGCCGTGGGGGTGTGGATCAACCAGCGCTGGAGCGCGGGCCGGGGGATCGCCGCCGTCGTGCTCGCCGCGGTGCCGTTCGCCACCCTGCCCTTCGAGCTCCACTTGGCCCGCCAGGGCGAGCCGGACGCGACCTGGCGGCTGGCCGGCGCCGCCGGCCGCCCGGCCGAGGCGCCGCGGGGCATCTGGGAACGTCTGGAGGCCTGGGTGCTGCGCCACGTGCTGCTGGCCGCGGTGGTGACGGTCGCCGTCGTGGCCGTGGTCTTCGTGCTGCTGCTCCAGGCCGGCCCGCCGGACCAGTGGTTCGGGTGACCAGGCTCATCCCGGGGTGAATTCGCGCCCCCGGCGCTGATCTGTCATACTGGATCAGTTGCTCAAGCGCCTGGGCGTGTGCGGGGCTGTCACCAGCACTGCCGCCCGGGACCAAACACAACACCATCCCCACTGTTGGATCGGCGTATACGTGCGCCTGCCCGCAACTGCGGAGCAGAGTACGACACGCCCGACCGCGTGGGTCGATGCCCCGGCAGGGCGAGGAACCCGGTTCCACCGGATTCGGCCTGTGCGGGTGAACAAGAAGCGCGGGACCGGCACGCCGGGCCCGTTGCACACAGGGACAGGTACGGACAACAAGTACGAAAGAGGCATGACGCCATGGCGGGACAGAAAATCCGCATCCGGCTGAAGTCGTATGACCACGAGGTCATCGATACTTCGGCTCGGAAGATCGTCGACACGGTCACGCGCGCAGGCGCAACGGTGGTGGGCCCGGTGCCGCTGCCGACGGAGAAGAACGTGTACGTCGTGATCCGCTCTCCCCACAAGTACAAGGACAGCCGCGAGCACTTCGAGATGCGCACGCACAAGCGG
>JASBVO010000017.1 GCA_029961105.1 Micrococcus sp.
GGCCGCATGCGGTGGAAGGGCGTCCGCCCGACCGTCCGTGGCGTGGTCATGAACCCCGTCGACCACCCGCACGGCGGTGGTGAGGGCAAGACCTCCGGTGGTCGCCACCCGGTCAACCCCAACGGCAAGCCCGAGGGCCGCACCCGCCGCCCGAACAAGGAAAGCGACAAGCTCATCGTGCGCCGTCGCCGTACCGGCAAGAACAAGCGATAGGAGCCTGGAGACATGCCACGCAGCCTGAAGAAGGGCCCCTTCGTTGATCAGCACCTCTACCTGAAGGTGGACGCTGAGAACGAAAAGGGCACCAAGAACGTCATCAAGACCTGGTCCCGCCGGTCCATGATCATCCCCGACATGCTCGGGCACACGATCGCGGTGCACGACGGACGCAAGCACATCCCGGTGTTCATCACCGAGTCGATGGTCGGGCACAAGCTCGGCGAGTTTGCCCCCACGCGGACTTTCCGCGGCCACGTGAAGGACGACCGGAAGGGCAAGCGCCGCTGACCGCGGCGCCTGCCACTCCGCAAGAGAATTCGAAAGAAGGAAAGCAATGGAAGCCAAGGCAATTGCGCGCCACCTGCGTGTAACGCCGATGAAGGCCCGGCGCGTCGTCGACCTTGTCCGTGGCAAGCAGGCGAACGAAGCTCTGGCCATCCTGAAGTTCGCCCAGCAGGGCGCTTCGGAGCCGGTGTACAAGCTGGTCGCCTCCGCGGTGGCCAACGCCCGGGTCAAGGCCGACCGTGAGGGCCTGGCGTTCAACGAGGACGCCCTGTTCATCACCGAGGCCTTCGTCGACGAGGGACCGACCATGAAGCGATTCCAGCCGCGTGCCCAGGGCCGCGCCGGACGCATCAACAAGCGCACCAGCCACGTCACCGTGGTCGTTGCCACCGAGGAAGAGGAGGGGAAGTAACCCATGGGTCAGAAGATCAACCCGAACGGATTCCGCCTCGGCATCACCACCGACCACGTCTCGCACTGGTTCGCTGACTCCAACAAGGAGGGCCAGCGGTACAAGGACTTCCTCAAGGAAGACATCAAGATCCGCGAGCTGATGACCGACGGCATGGAGCGCGCCGGCATCTCCAAGGTGGAGATCGAGCGCACCCGTGACCGCGTGCGGGTGGACATCCACACCGCCCGCCCGGGCATCGTGATCGGTCGCCGCGGCGCCGAGGCCGACCGCATCCGCGGCGAGCTCGAGAAGCTCACCGGCAAGCAGATCCAGCTGAACATCCTCGAGGTCAAGAACCCCGAGGTCGACGCCCAGCTGGTCGCGCAGGGCGTGGCCGAGCAGCTCGCCTCGCGCGTGGCGTTCCGCCGTGCCATGAAGAAGGCCATCCAGTCGGCCACCCGCGCCGGTGCCAAGGGCATCCGGATCCAGTGCGCCGGCCGTCTGGGCGGGGCCGAGATGTCCCGCTCGGAGTTCTACCGCGAGGGTCGCGTGCCGCTGCACACCCTGCGGGCGAACATCGACTTCGGCAAGTTCGAAGCCAAGACCACCTTCGGCCGCATCGGCGTGAAGGTCTGGATCTACAAGGGCGACCTGACGGCCAAGGAACTGGCCGCCAAGGAAGCCGCAGCCCCGTCCGGCCGTGGCCGCGGTGGCGAGCGTCGTGGCCCGGGTGCCGGCGGCGAGCGTCGTCGTCGTCAGGACCGTGCCCCGCGCCAGGACGCCGGCCAGCAGACCGCGCCGCAGGGCGGCGCCGCTGAAGGAGGCAATGCCTGATGCTGATTCCCCGTCGAGTCAAGTACCGCAAGCAGCACCACCCCAAGCGCTCGGGCAACGCCAAGGGCGGCACCGCCGTCACCTTCGGTGAGTGGGGCATCCAGGCCCTGACCCCGGCCTACGTGACGAACCGGCAGATCGAGTCCGCCCGTATCGCCATGACCCGCTACATCAAGCGTGGCGGCAACGTGTGGATCAACATCTACCCGGACCGTCCGCTCACCAAGAAGCCCGCCGAGACCCGCATGGGTTCCGGTAAGGGTTCCCCCGAGTGGTGGGTCGCCAACATCAAGCCGGGCCGCGTGCTCTTCGAGCTGTCCGGCGTCAGCGAGGACGTGGCCCGCGAGGCGCTGCGCCTGGCAATGCACAAGCTGCCGCTGAAGGCACGTATCGTCCGCCGAGAGGGTGGTGAGTGATCATGGCTATCGGTTCCAAGGAACTGAACGTCGAGTCCCTGGACGGCCTCGACAACGCCCGTCTGGCCGAGGAGCTCAAGCGCTCCAAGGAGGAGCTGTTCAACCTCCGGTTCCAGTCGGCCACCGGCCAGCTGGACAACCACGGCCGCCTGAAGACCGTCAAGCGGGACATCGCCCGGATCTACACGATCCTGCGCGAGCGTGAGCTGGGCATCCGCGAGGACGTCGCGGCCCCGGCCGAGGACGTGGCGGCTCAGAAGACCGACAAGAAGGCTGCCAAGGCCGAGAAGACCGAGACGACCGAGGAGGAGGCCAAGTGACCGAGAACGCGAGCACCGAGTCTGTGAACAACCAGACCCAGGACACCGAGCGCGGATACCGCAAGACCGTCCGCGGCGTCGTGGTCTCCGACAAGATGGACAAGACCATCGTCGTCCAGGTCGAGGACCTGAAGAAGCACGCCCTGTACGGCAAGGTCATGCGCACGACCAAGAAGCTCAAGGCGCACGACGAGGGGAACACCGCCGGTATCGGCGACCGTGTCCTCCTGGCCGAGACCCGGCCGCTGTCCGCCACCAAGCGGTGGCGCCTGGTCGAGATCGTGGAGCGCGCCAAGTAAGGCACGCCTGCGCCACACGGCAACAGCACAGGGGCCCCGGACTGCAATTGGCAGACCGGGGCCCCTGTGCGCTAAGATGACATGTCTGTGCGCCCTTGTTGGCGGGACTATCCACCCCGCGCGCCAAGGGTTTCGCAAATAACCTCCCGACCAGCCGCCTCGGCCTTGCCCTGCGGACTGCGGGTCCTGGCACCACCGCTTCCCGTCTGAACCGGGGGAGCGGCACGGACAGGTCCGGCGGATCCGCCACCAGGGGCAGGGGTAAGCAGCCCGGGATGATCAAAATATCCGTTCCGCAAGGCTCGCCCGGCATCGGGGGAGAACCAGCGCGACGACAGGAGTAATCAGTGATTCAGCAGGAGTCGCGGCTCAAGGTCGCCGACAACACCGGTGCCAAGGAGATCTTGACCATCCGTGTTCTCGGTGGTTCCGGACGCCGCTACGCAGGCATCGGCGACACCATCGTCGCCACCGTCAAGGACGCCATCCCCGGCGGCAACGTCAAGAAGGGCGACGTCGTCAAGGCCGTCATCGTGCGGACCAAGAAGGAGCGCCGTCGTCCCGACGGTTCCTACATCAAGTTCGACGAGAACGCCGCCGTCATCCTCAAGAACGACGGCGAACCGCGCGGCACCCGCATCTTCGGCCCCGTGGGCCGCGAGCTGCGCGACAAGAAGTTCATGAAGATCGTGTCGCTGGCACCGGAGGTGATCTGACCACCATGGCAAAGATCAAGAAGGACGATCTCGTACAGATCATCGCCGGCAAGGACAAGGGCAAGCAGGGCAAGGTCCTGCGGGTCTTCCCGTCCCGTGACCGCGTGCTGGTGGAGGGCGTGAACCGCGTCACCAAGCACCTGCGTGCCGGCCAGAACAACCAGGGTTCCACCGAAGGCGGCCTGCAGGTCGTCGAGGCCCCGGTCCACATCTCCAACGTGGCCGTCGTGGATCCCGAGACCAAGAAGCCGACCCGCGTGGGCTACCGCTTCGAGACCGTGGAGAAGAACGGCGAGACCAAGACCGTCAAGGTCCGCTTCGCCAAGGCCTCCGGAAAGGAGCTGTGATGACTGAGGTGCAGACTGCAGACACCACCGCTGCCCCGAAGGTGACCCCGCGCCTGAAGACGAAGTACCGCGAGGAGATCAAGGCTGCCCTGCAGTCCGAGTTCAACTACGGCAACGTCATGCAGGTCCCCGGCCTGGTCAAGGTCGTGGTGAACATGGGCGTCGGCGAGGCCGCCAAGGACTCGAAGATCATCGACGGCGCGATCCGCGACCTGACCCTGATCACCGGCCAGAAGCCGCAGGTCACCAAGGCCCGCAAGTCCATCGCCCAGTTCAAGCTGCGCGAGGGCATGCCGATCGGCACCCACGCCACGCTGCGCGGGGACCGCATGTGGGAGTTCCTGGACCGCCTCGTCACCTTCGCGCTGCCGCGCATCCGTGACTTCCGCGGCCTGAGCCCCAAGCAGTTCGACGGCAACGGCAACTACACCTTCGGCCTGTCTGAGCAGTCGGTCTTCCACGAGATCGACCAGGACAAGATCGACCGCGTGCGCGGCATGGACATCACCGTGGTGACCACCGCCAAGAACGACGACGAAGGCCGCGCGCTGCTCAAGGCGCTGGGCTTCCCGTTCCAGACGACCGACAAGAAGTAAGTATCTACGTCGCAGGTCCCCACCGGTGAACCGGGAAGGGAAACCGTGACGAGGAAGGGCACGAAGCCCACATGACCATGACAGATCCTGTCGCAGACATGCTCACGCGTCTGCGCAACGCCAACTCGGCCTACCACGACTCCGTCGAGATGCCGTCTTCCAAGCTGAAGATCCGCGTCGCCGACATCCTCAAGGCCGAGGGCTACATCGCCGACTACAAGGAAGAGGACGCCCAGGTGGGCAAGAAGCTCGTCATCGAGCTGAAGTTCGGTCCTCAGCGCGAGCGGGCCATCGCCGGCCTGCGCCGCATCTCCAAGCCCGGTCTGCGCGTGTACGCCAAGTCCACCAACCTCCCGCACGTGCTGGGCGGCCTCGGTATCGCCATCCTGTCCACCTCCTCCGGTCTGCTCACCGACCGTCAGGCAGCCAAGAAGGGCGTGGGTGGGGAAGTCCTCGCCTACGTCTGGTAATCGGCGCAACGGAAGAAAGGTAGAACAGCATGTCACGTATTGGACGTCTTCCGATCACCGTGCCGTCCGGCGTCGATGTCACCATCGACGGCGCGACCGTGTCCGTCAAGGGCCCGAAGGGTGAACTGAACCACCAGGTTCCCAGCCCCATCGAGGTCTCGCTCGAGGAGGGCACCCTGACGGTGACCCGCCCGAACGACGAGCGCGAGTCCCGGTCCCTGCACGGACTGACCCGTACCCTCATCGACAACATGATCGTGGGGGTGACCAACGGCTACGAGAAGCAGCTGGAGGTCATCGGCACCGGTTACCGCGTGCTCGCCAAGGGCTCGGACCTCGAGTTCGCCCTGGGCTACTCGCACCCCGTTCCCGTCAAGGCCCCCGAAGGCATCGCCTTCAAGGTCGAGGGCAACAAGGTGACCGTGTCCGGCATCGACAAGCAGCGCGTCGGCGAGACCGCTGCGAACATCCGCAAGCTGCGCAAGCCCGACCCGTACAAGGGCAAGGGCGTGCGTTACGCCGGCGAGGTTATTCGCCGCAAGGCCGGAAAGGCAGGTAAGTAATGTCCACGCTGAAAGTGAAGGGCAAGGGGAAGTTCGTCTCCCGCACCCGCCGCCACCTCCGCGTCCGCAAGCGGATCTCCGGCACCGCCGTCCGCCCGCGCCTGGTCGTCAACCGCTCCGCACGGCACATGTTCGTGCAGGTCGTGGACGACACCCGCGGCGTGACCCTGGCCTCGGCCTCCACCATGGAGGCCGACGTGCGTGCCCTCGAGGGCGACAAGTCCGCCAAGGCCAAGAAGGTCGGCGGCCTGGTCGCCGAGCGCGCCAAGGCTGCCGGCATTGAGGCCGTCGTGTTCGACCGCGGCGGCAACAAGTACCACGGCCGCGTGGCCGCTGTCGCCGACGGCGCCCGGGAAGGTGGGCTGCAGCTGTGAGCGAGACCAACAACGAGAAGGGCACTCAGGTGACCGAAAGCACTGAGAACACTGCCGCCGGCAACGTCTCGGAGACCGCTGCCGGTTCGGCGAGCCAGTCCACCGAGGCAGGTCGCGACGGCGGCCGCGGCGGTCGCGGTTCCGACCGCAACGACCGCGGTGGCCGCGGCGGCAACGACCGTGGTGGTCGTGGCGGCCGTGGCCGTGATGACCGCGGCGGCCGTGGTGGTGGCCGCGACGACGACCGGGACAAGTTCCTCGAGCGCGTCGTGAACATCAACCGCGTGTCCAAGGTCGTCAAGGGCGGCCGCCGGTTCTCCTTCACCGCCCTGGTGGTCGTCGGCGACGGCGACGGCCTGGTCGGCGTCGGATACGGCAAGGCCAAGGAGGTCCCCGCGGCGATCTCCAAGGGCGTCGAAGAGGCGAAGAAGAACTTCTTCCGCGTCCCGCGCGTCGGGTCCACCATCCCGCACCTGGTGCAGGGTGAGGACGCGGCCGGCGTCGTGCTGCTGCGTCCGGCCTCCCCGGGTACCGGCGTGATCGCCGGTGGTCCGGTGCGCGCCGTGCTGGAGTGCGCCGGTGTCCACGACGTGCTGTCCAAGTCCATGGGCTCCGCGAACGTGATCAACATCGTGCGCGGCACCGTGGACGCCCTGAAGAGGCTGGAAGAGCCCCAGTCCGTGGCTGCCCGTCGTGGCAAGTCCCTGGACGAGGTCGCTCCCCACGCCATGCTCCGCACCATGGAGCAGGACCGTGCGAAGAAGAAGGCAGGTGTGGCGGCGAATGGCTGATAACACCCACAAGGGAAGCACCCGGAAGAACCTGGCCCCCAGCGATGCCACGCTGGCGATCACCCAGGTCAAGTCCGTCATCGGCGGAAAGCAGAACCAGCGGGACACCCTGCGGTCCCTGGGCCTGAAGCGGATCGGCCACACGGTCACCCGCAAGGCCGACCAGGTCACCGTGGGCATGGTCAACACCGTGCCGCACCTGGTGACGGTTGAGGAGGTCAACAATGCCTGACGAGATCCAGAACGCCATCAAGGTCCACGACCTGCGTCCGGCCCCCGGCGCCAAGACCGCCAAGACCCGCGTGGGTCGTGGCGAGGCGTCCAAGGGCAAGACCGCTGGCCGTGGCACCAAGGGCACCAAGGCGCGCTACCAGGTGAAGGCCGGCTTCGAGGGCGGGCAGCTGCCGCTGCAGATGCGCCTGCCGAAGCTGCGCGGCTTCAAGAACCCGTTCAAGGTCGAGTACCAGGTCGTGAACCTGGACAAGCTGTCGGAGCACTTCCCGGCCGGCGGCGACGTGACCGTGGACGACCTGGTCGCCAAGGGCCTGGTCCGCAAGAACCAGCCGGTGAAGGTCCTCGGGACCGGCGAGATCACCGTGGCCGTGAACGTGAAGGCCGACGCCTTCTCCTCGTCCGCGACCGAGAAGATCTCCGCTGCCGGTGGGTCCACCGAGACCCTCTGACCAGTCCTGATCAGCACTGAGGACGGCCCCCGGGCCGCCGTCGTCACCGTCCACACGGTGAGGACCGCGGCGCGGGGGCCGTCCCGCTTCCGATAGACTCGCCCAGTGGCCTGTGCCGGATCCAGGCACCCCCACGACACCACCCCACCTCCAGGAGGACGCTTGTTCAGCGCGATTGCCCGGGTTTTCCGGACGCCCGACCTGCGGCGAAAGATCTGGTTCACCCTCGGGATCATCGTCATCTACCGGCTGGGCGCCTTCGTTCCCGCCCCCGGGGTGGACTACGGTGCCGTGCAGGTCTGCCTGGCCCAGGGAAACACCTCCGGCGGGCTGTACTCGTTCGTGAACATGTTCTCCGGCGGCGCCATGCTGCAGGTCTCCGTCTTCGCGCTGGGCATCATGCCGTACATCACCGCGGCGATCATCGTCCAGCTGCTGCGCGTGGTCATCCCGCGCTTCGAGGAGCTGCAGAAGGAGGGCGCGCAGGGCCAGGCCAAGCTGACCCAGTACACCCGGTACCTGACGATCGCCCTCGCGCTGCTCAACGCCACCACCATCGTCTCGCTGGCCCGCACCGGCGCGCTGCTGGGCTGCAACCTGCCGATCGTCCCGGACGACAGCCTGTGGACCGTGCTGCTGATGGTCATCACCCTCACCGCGGGCACGATGCTCATCATGTGGCTGGGCGAGCTCATCACCGAACGCGGCGTCGGCAACGGCATGTCCCTGCTGATCTTCCTGTCCATCGCCGCCGGCTTCCCGTCCGGCCTGGGCCAGATCTGGACCACCCAGGGCTGGCGGGTCTTCGGCATCGTGCTGATCGTCGGGCTGCTGACGATCATGGCCGTGGTGTTCGTGGAGGAGTCCCAGCGCCGGATCCCGGTGCAGTACGCCAAGCGCCAGATCGGGCGGCGCACCGTGGGCGGGACCACCACCTACATCCCGATCAAGGTGAACATGGCCGGCGTCATCCCCGTCATCTTCGCGTCCTCGATCATGATGCTGCCGGGCATCCTGATCCAGTTCAACACCCCGCAGGACGGCAGCACGCCGCCGCAGTGGGTCATCTTCCTCTCGGAGTACTTCGGCACCGGGTCCCACCCGGTCTACATGGCCCTGTTCTTCCTGCTGACCATCGGCTTCACGTACTTCTACGTGACGATCACCTTCAACCCGGTGGAGATCAGCGACAACATGAAGAGGTACGGCGGGTTCATCCCCGGCGTCCGCGCCGGCCGGCCCACCGAGAAGTACCTCGAGTACGTCATCAGCCGGATCACCTTCCCGGGCGCCCTGTACCTGGGCGTGCTGGCGATGATCCCCATGATCGCCTTCGTGCTGATCAACGCGAACCAGAACTTCCCGTTCGGCGGCATCTCCATCCTCATCATGGTGGGCGTGGCCCTGCAGACCATCAAGCAGATCAACGCCCAGATGGAGCAGCACAACTACGAGGGGCTGCTGCGGTAAGAGGTAGCATTCCCCGTGACCCACACGTCCTTCCCTGAAGGCAACTGAGCCGCGATCCGTCCGGATCCGATCCTCCGTAACGACAGTAAGGAACCACCATGACCCGAATGCTGATCATGGGCCCTCCCGGGTCCGGCAAGGGCACGCAGGCCGCCCGTATCGCGGACAAGCTCGGCATCGTGGCCATCTCCACGGGCGACATCTTCCGGTACAACGTCAAGGAGATGACGGAACTCGGCAAGGAGGCCAAGAAGTTCATCGACAACGGTGACTTCGTGCCGGACGATGTCACGAACCGCATGGTGGCGGACCGCCTGAGCCAGTCCGACGCCGAGCTCGGCTTCCTGCTCGACGGCTACCCCCGGACCGCCGGCCAGGTGGAGGCGCTGGACGCGATGCTGCGCGAGGCTGGCCAGGAGCTGTCCGTCGTCGTCGAGCTGACCGTCCCGGACGAGGAGCTGGTCACCCGCCTGCTGCACCGCGCCGAGGTCGAGGGCCGGGCTGACGACACCGCCGAGGTCATCCAGCATCGCCTGGACCTGTACCACGAGGAGACGCAGGCCGTGATCGAGTCCTACGCGGACCGCGGCATCGTCACCCGCGTGGACGGCACCGGCCTGATCGACGACGTCACTGAGCGGCTGCTGCAGGCCGTGTACTCGGTGCGAGAGCGCACCGGCAGCATCCCGGCGGTGACCAAGGTCGACGCCGGCGACGCCGAGTCCTGAGCGGTTCGGAGAACCCGGCACCCATGATGAACCGCCGCCAGGTCGAGCTGAAGACCGTCCCGCAGATGCAGACCATGCACCGCGCGGGACTGGTCCTTCACCGGGCACTGGACGCCGCCGTCGCCGCGGCCGTCCCGGGGACGACGACGGCCGCCGTCGACGCCGTGTTCGCCGGCGTGCTCCGGGAGGCCGGGGCCACGCCCAACTTCCTGGGCTACTACGGCTACCCGGCCACCATCTGCGCCTCGGTGAACGAGGAGGTCGTGCACGGGATCCCGGGGGACCGGGTGCTGCAGGCCGGCGACGTGCTGAAGATCGACGGCGGCTGCATCATCGACGGCTGGCACTCGGACTCCGCGCGGACGGTCATCCTGGGCAGCTCCGCGGCCGGCACCGCCGATCCCGAGGACGAGCGCCTCTCCGAGATCACCCGCCAGGCGCTGTGGGCGGGCATCGCCGCCTTCGCCACCGCCAAGTACGTCGGTGACATCGGGGACGCGATCGACGACTTCGTCAGCTCGCAGCCGGGCGCCCCGCTGGGCATCCTGCAGGACTACGTGGGCCACGGCATCGGCACCGCCATGCACCAGGCCCCGGACGTGCTCAACTACCGCTCGCGGCACCGCGGGCCGAAGGTCAAGCCGGGCCTGTGCCTGGCGATCGAGCCCATGCTGGTGCGCGGTTCGCTGGAGACCGACGTGCTGGAGGACGACTGGACGGTCGTCACCCGGGACGGGGCGCGCGCCAGCCAGTGGGAGCACTCGGTCGCCCGGCACCGCGGCGGCATCTGGGTCCTGTCCGAGCCCGACGGCGGCGCGGCCGGGCTGGCCGCACACGGCGTGGCTCCGGTGCCCCTCGGCGAATGACCGGTAGATTCCTCCGGTTGGCCTCCTGATTTCCCTTCCTCCGCCGAAACACGTACCATAGATTGCTGGTTGTCTCTACGGTGCGTGTCAACGTCCGGATTCGGCAACCGGAAACATCCCCGTCCGACTCCCTCGTCGTCGTGGCCTCGTGCCGCAGCGATGGGGACCGGGCACAACGTAAGTGGAGGACATGGCTAAGAAGGAAGGTGTCATCGAGGTCGAGGGCACGGTGAGCGAGGCATTGCCGAATGCGATGTTCCGCGTCCGCCTGCAGAACGATCACGTCGTTCTGGCCACGATCTCGGGAAAGATGCGTCAGCACTACATCCGGATCCTCCCCGAGGACCGGGTCGTGGTGGAGCTTAGCCCCTACGACCTCAACCGGGGTCGGATCGTGTACCGCTACAAGTAAACCCACCCACTCAACTGCTAACTGAACAGCTAGCGCCGGAGGAGGAACCATGAAGGTTCAGCCGAGCGTGAAGCGGATCTGCGACAAGTGCCAGGTCGTGCGCCGTAAGGGCCGCGTTCTGGTGATCTGCGAGAACCCACGCCACAAGCAGCGCCAGGGCTGACCTCGTCTCACGACGGGATCGTCCACGCGCAGCACCCGGTCCACACGGACCAGGTCCAGACCGGACCAAACAGCAGCACAGCCACGGTCGTCCACGGATGACCACGGCAACCCCTGGATGCAGAGGCCGGGGACCCGAACCGCGTAAGACGCCGGTCGGCGGAATGAACACCCGGAACTTCGCCGGGACCGTCGTCAGGGCACCGCAGGGAAGAGATTCCCGGGGGAGGGGACGTGCTGGTGCAGACCTCTGCTTCAGAAGAACGAGGAGGACGGCCACATGGCACGTCTAGCAGGCGTCGACATCCCGCGCGAGAAGCGCATCGTCATCGCTCTCACGTACATCTTCGGTGTGGGTCAGACCCGCTCCGAGCAGACCCTGGCAGCGACCGGGATCGATCCGAACACCCGCGTGAAGGATCTCAGCGACGATCAGCTGGTGGCTCTGCGCGATTACATCGAGGCCAACTTCAAGGTCGAGGGTGACCTGCGGCGCGAGGTCGCCGCGGACATCCGCCGCAAGGTGGAGATCGGCTCCTACGAGGGGCTGCGTCACCGTCGTGGACTTCCCGTCCGCGGCCAGCGCACCAAGACCAATGCCCGCACCCGCAAGGGCCCCAAGAAGACCGTCGCCGGCAAGAAGAAGTAACGCTTCCGGCCCTTTCGCCTCGATCCGGACTCCTCGGCCGTGCTGCACGGCGAGACCGGGTCCCGCCCAGATTCAGCTTTCGTAGGAGAGACACATGCCCCCCAAGACACGTGCTGCGGGTGTCCGCAAGCCTCGTCGCAAGGACAAGAAGAACATCACCGTGGGCCAGGCCCACATCAAGAGCACCTTCAACAACACCATCGTGTCCATCACGGACACCACCGGTGCTGTCATCTCGTGGGCCTCGGCTGGCGAGGTGGGCTTCAAGGGTTCCCGTAAGTCCACCCCGTACGCCGCCCAGATGGCCGCTGAGAAGGCCGCCAAGGCCGCTCAGGAGCACGGACTGCGCAAGGTCGACGTGTTCGTGAAGGGTCCCGGCTCCGGCCGCGAGACCGCGATCCGTTCGCTGCAGGCCGCCGGGCTCGAGGTGGGCTCCATCTCGGACGTCACCCCCTCCGCCCACAACGGTTGCCGTCCGGCCAAGCGCCGCCGCGTCTGACCTCCGTACCGAGCGCACGCTCCGGGCGTGCGGTTCTTCGTGAGATCCCCCGGGTCTCTCGTGAGGACCGCCCGCCACGGGGCGTGCGCGCCGGTGCTTCCAGCCCACCCCATTCGTTTCCACCCATCGTGTGCGTCATATGGCGGACGCTCGCCGAAAGGAAATGTCAGTGCTCATTGCACAGCGCCCCACGCTGACTGAAGAAGTCGTCGCCGACAACCGCTCCCGGTTCACCATCGAGCCCCTGGAGCCCGGCTTCGGCTACACCCTCGGAAACTCCCTTCGCCGGACCCTGCTGTCCTCCATCCCGGGCGCTGCTGTCACCAGCATCCGCGTGGATGGCGTGCTGCATGAGTTCAGCACCGTCGCCGGTGTGAAGGAAGACGTCACCGAGGTCATCCTGAACATCAAGAAGCTCTCCGTCTCCTCCGAGCACGACGAGCCCGTCGTCGCCTACCTGCGCAAGCAGGGCCCCGGCGTCGTCACCGCCGCGGACATCACGTCCCCGGCCGGCGTCGAGATCCACAACCCGGACCTGCACATCGCCACCCTGAACGGCAAGGGCAAGTTCGACATGGAGCTGATCGTCGAGCGTGGCCGCGGCTACGTCACGGCTGCCCAGAACAAGAGCGCCGATGCCGAGATCGGCCGGATCCCGGTCGACTCCATCTACTCGCCGGTCCTCAAGGTCACCTTCAAGGTGGAGGCCACTCGTGTCGAGCAGCGCACCGACTTCGACAGCCTGATCATCGACGTCGAGACCAAGGAGTCCATGCTTCCGCGCGACGCCGTGGCCTCGGCCGGCACCACCCTGGTGGAGCTGTTCGGGCTGGCGCGTGAGCTGAACGTGGATGCCGAGGGCATCGAGATCGGCCCGAACCCGACGGAAACCGACATCACCACCGATCTGGCCCTGCCGATCGAGGAGCTGGAGATGACCGTGCGCTCCTACAACTGCCTGAAGCGCGAGGGCATCCACACCGTCGGCGAGCTGGTCGCTCGCTCCGAGGCCGACCTGATGGACATCCGGAACTTCGGTGCCAAGTCCATCGACGAGGTCAAGGAAAAGCTGACCGAACTGGGTCTGTCCCTGAAGGACTCCCCGGCTGGCTACGACCCCTCCCTGCACTCCCAGGAGTCTGACGAGGAGTCCTACGGCGCCGAGTACTGAGCCGCCGTACCACCACCCATAGCGTCCTGATGGCTGGCAGCCGTCAGGGTCCATCTGAGGAGAATCACCAATGCCTACCCCCACCAAGGGACCGCGCCTGGGCGGCGGCCCTGCCCACGAGCGGATCATGCTGGCCAACCTGTCGGCCAACCTGTTCGAGCACAAGAAGATCACCACCACGGTGACCAAGGCCAAGCGCCTGCGCCCCTTCGCCGAGCGCCTGATCACCTTCGCCAAGAAGGGTGACCTGGCCTCGCGCCGCAAGGTCCAGGGCATCATCTCGGCGAAGAACCGCACGAACAAGACCATCGTGCACGAGCTGTTCACCGTGATCGGCCCGGCCATGGCCAACCGTGAGGGTGGCTACACCCGCATCACGAAGATCGGCAACCGTCACGGCGACAACGCCCCGATGGCCGTCATCGAGCTCGTCATGGAGCCGGTGTCCCCGAAGCAGGCTGTGGTCAAGGAGGCCGAGAAGGCCACCGAGACCGCAGCTCCGGCTGCTCCGGCCGCCGAGGCCGAGACCACTGGCGCCGAGACCACGGAGGCTCCGGTCACCGAGGCCGAGACCACCGGTGCTGAGTCCGCAGAGGCCCCGGTTGCTGCCGAGGCCACCGAGGCTCCGGCCGCCGAGGGTGAGGCTCCGGCCGCCGCCGAGTCCGCTGACGCCGAGGCCCCGGCCGAGGAGAAGTCAGAGGACAAGTGATCCTCACCCGCCGTCGGTGACAGCCCTGCTGTCCACGACCGCAGCGACCCGACCCGCTTTCCCCACCTGCGTGGGGGAGGCGGGTCGTTTCGTTGAAGGGCCGGAGTCCGCGCGTCGGGGCTGGTAGCTGGATCCGGAGTGCCAGGGCCGGAGTCCGCGCGTCGGGGCTGGTAGCTGGATCCGGAGTGGCAGGGCCGGACCCCGAGCGTCTGGGCCGGAGCTTCAGACCAGTCCCGAGGCGAGTACGAAGATGGCGCCCCCGTGGGCCACCGTCGACCCGAGGACGCCGTGCCGCAGCGCCACGATGGCGCAGACGAGTCCTTCGAAGAGGGTGAAGGCCACCAGCGGCCAGCCGATGTCGGTCACGTTGTAGGCCAGGAACACATGACCGGCCGCGAACGTCAGGCCCGAGAGCAGGGCCGCCCGCCACCGACCCGTCCGGCCGGCGGTCTCGTCCTCGAGATGTGACTGGAGGAACCCGCGGAACAAAACCTCCTCGAGCAGGTTGCCGCACAGGGCGAACACGGCCACCACGATCAGCAGTCCACCGGCCACGGCGCCGCCCCGGTCCCCGACCGGGATCACGGGCGTATCGGTCGACACAGCCGGGAACCACGCTCCCAGGGTGCCGTAGAGCCAGAGGAACGGCAGGACGATGATGGCCATGCCCAGTAGCCCGGCGAGCACCGAGGTCCACCAGCGGGGCCCTGTCCACAGGACGGTCCAGCGCTGCTCCCGGCAGGCCAGCACCACACCGGCCGCCAGCGCCAGGGACGCAATGGCCAGGACCAGCAGGGCGATGGGATCGTCCGTGAAGCGCAGCCAGAGCCGGGGCAGCTCGGTGGCAGTTCGCTCCGGCGCGGATCCCGACTCGACGATCCCGAACTCCCAGAGCCCGTGAGACGTCATGGCGTCTCGGGCGAAGATGAATCCCAGGATGAGCGTCAGGATCCGGACGCCGTGGGCCTGCCGCGGGAGCAGCATCACGATGATGGCGACCAGGATGATGCCCGGCGTGACGGTCAGCAGGTATGACATCCACGGTTCCATGCCTGTCATTCTGCCGTTGACGAGTTGCCCGGCCGGTCACCGTCCTAGGATGAAACCCATGTTTTCGTCGCCCGATGCCGTACAGAGCGAGCCGGTGCTGTCCGCCCCCACCCTCCTCCGGGTCAGGTTGGACCTCGCCTACGACGGCACGGACTACAACGGCTGGGCGACCCAGCCGGGCCTGCCCACCGTCCAAGGTGCACTGGAAGAGGGGTTGGCAACGATCATTCGCCGTCCCGTGCGGACGGTCGTGGCGGGCCGTACGGACGCGGGCGTCCACGCTCGTGGACAGGTGGTCCACTTCGACCTCACCGAGGCCGAGTGGCTGGGCGTGACGCGTGGCCGCGAGGGTCTGGAGCCGGCGTCGACGCTGGTGCGGCGCCTGTCCGGCGCCCTCAACCGCGAACACGGGGCGTTGACCATCCACCGCGCTGCCCGGGCGCCCGAGGGCTTCGACGCGCGGTTCTCGGCCCTGTGGCGGTCCTACAGCTACGCGATCAGCGACTCGCCCGAGACCCGTGACCCGCTGAACCGGCGCTACACCTACTGGCACAAGACCGCCTTGGACGTCGGGGCGATGCAGGCCGAGGCCGCTTCGGTCCTGGGCCTGCATGACTTCCTGACGTTCTGCAGGCCTCGCGACGGGGCCACGACGATCCGCGAACTGCAGGGCTTCGGGTTCAGCCGAGACGACCAGACCGGCGTCATCACCGCCCGGCTGCAGGCGGATGCGTTCTGCCACAACATGGTGCGGGCTCTGGTGGCGGCCGTCCTTCAAGTGGGGGAGGGTCGCCACGAGCCCGGCTGGGTGGCCGGCCGGCTGGAGGCCATGATCCGTGACTCGCAGACCAGGCTCGCCCCGCCGCATGCCCTGGTGCTCGAACACGTCCAGTACCCCGACGACGGCGCCGATCCGAGTGCCCATGCCACCCGTGCCGAAGGAACTCGCGCCAAGCGCCGCAACCACGAGGTGATGGGTAGGGGGCAGTCGGTCGTCGCCGAGGAGCCCTGACCGCCGCAGGATGGATATTCGGCGCAGCGCGCCGAGACGACCTGCGACCGTTTTCCTCGGAAAGCCCGCGAGCGCTACCGAGGCCTCTACCGCCCGGAATGGCACTGTCACCATGGAGCCCACTACTGCCCGGAACGGCACTACTGCCCGGAATGGCACTGTCACCATGGAGCCCACTACTGCCCGGAACGGCACTGCCGCCACGGAGCCCATTACTGCCGCCAGTACCGGTTGCGTTGAGGCCGTTGACTCGGATCGAGATAGGGCGCCGGTATGAACCAGGGCCGCCCTGATCTCATGTCGATCTTCCACGCTCCGGCATGCACCGCATGATGGTGATGGTTGCATAGCAACACCCCGTTGTCCGTGGAGGTGGGGCCACCGCGTTCCCAGTGCTCCACATGGTGGACATCGCACCAGGGAGCCGGGATGCCGCATCCCGGGGCAGCACAACCGCCGTCCCGGGCGGCGATCGCCTGCCGGAGGCGAGCCGGGAAGAGTCGCTGGGCCCGGCCGACGTCGAGCACCTGACCGTCCCCGCTCAGGACGACGGGCAGGATGTCCGCGTCGCAGGCGAGGGTGCGGATGTTCTGCGGGTGGACTGTTCCGGTGAAGGCCGCAGTCGACTGGAATCGAGCCAGGTCGTCTGCCGTGATGGTTCCGGTGTCCACGAGGTCACCCAGCAGGGTGCGGTAGTCGATCGTCACTGACACCTGTGGACGCATCCCACCCGTCCAGGGCAGGGTGTTGCTGTCCGCCATGGCGAGGCCTCCCGACAGGCACGCGATGAGGCCGTCCAAGCGCTTCTGATGATCCGTGCGCGGGTCGATGGGGGGCTCTGCATCGCCGTCGGTGGGTTCCGGGGCGAGCTCAGCCTGTCCCGGTACTGGGCCGTTCTGCCGTGCCCGGGGATTCGTGGCGGCATTGGCGATCGTCAGGAGGATCTCATGCTGGGCGTCGTTCGCTGACAATAGCCACTGATGGAAGCCATTGCGCTTGCCTTTGTGCATCAGGCCCTGCACCCGTGGAGAATCGAGATCGACCGGCTCCTTGCCGTCAGGATCCACAGCCGCCTCGAAGCGCTTCAGCCAGTGGTGGCACACCTTCTGGAGGTTCCTCGGGTCCATGGTCTGTCCCTGTTCCACCATGAGCTCTTCGCCCTGCCGGATCATACGGTCCGCGATATCAGGGTCTATGCCGGCCCGCTCGGCGATCGTGCGGGCCTCCGCCAGAGTGTTGTTGACGTGTTCGACGGCGGACCGATCAATCAGGCCCTCTTGCACCGCTTCGGCAAGTTGCGGGAGCCGCGGAGGTAGCACCTCGCCCGTGATCGCCCGTGAGCCGCGGAGCACGGCGGCATGACGGAGCCGTCGCCTGGCCTCGGAGATATCCACGCGAAGCATGCCGCGTAGGTAGTCGGCGGTGTCCCGGAATGCCGTCTTGCCTTCAGGCATGCCAAGAAGTCGAGTCCTGTCGGTTGGGAGGTCGAAGACCTCTGCAGTGTGGCCGGCCAGGGACATCTGTGCGGCCGTCACCGATCGGGCCACGGTCTCCAGCGCGTGGTGGAGGGCCGGCAACGTGAAGGGGACGTCTCCGGTTGCGACGGGCGGGGAAGGGGCCGAGGTGGCCGCATCATCTCGGCCGCTGCTCGCCGGAACGATGAACGGCTTGAATGATTGCGGGTGGTCCGCCGCGGTCCCTGGGTCTGCTTCATCACTGACCGAAAGCAGGGAACCCCAGTCTGTGGCATTGCCGTTCTGCTGGAGGACGGGGTCGAGCTCGTCCAGCGACCGTGCTGAGGAGAGCCTGCGTGTCAGTGCCCTGGAGGCTGCGTAGGTCAGCTTGACGAGTTCCTCAAGCGGAATCTGGTCCAGCTCGTCAGCAGGAGAGTCGAAGGGCTGCTCGCGTTCCTGTGCTGTCATCCTGATCTCCTCCCTCTTTCCTGCTGGCGGCCACGGGGGTCTTCGGTGAATCACTAGAACATCTGTTCGAATACACCCATCCCACCATGTGACACGCGAGGCGGGAAGGGGTTCAGATAATCTGTGGATGACACGCCCGGTATTGGTCACTTGTGGAGTTTGGGACCCGCCAGCCGGGCGGGCTTCCGCCGTATGATCACCCACGATTCATGGTGATCGTTCCTGACAGAGCCCGGGGCCGCGCCGCCGCATGACACTGACCCAACAGGCGGCGTCACCGCGCTGCGCCGGCCCACCCCTCCCGCATGCTGAGCTGTCCCCGATCGGCCGAGCGTGCGGCACGGTGCGCGGCGCCGTGCGTGGGTGCTGTCCCGCACTCGCAGCGGCACGGTGCGTGGCGCTGTCCCGGCCTCGCAGCGGCACGGTGGGCGGTGCCGTGCGCGGCTCTGTCCCGCCCTGGCATCAACTCAGCGCGCGGCACCGTGCGCAGCGCCGCCCCGCCCTGGCGGCGGCTCACCGCACGGCTCACCGCGCAGCTCGGCACGCGGCGCTGCCCCGCCCTGACGCCGGGTCAGGCAGAGGCCCACCCGGCCCTCCACTGCCGCGACCGCGCCCCACGCTTTGCCCACCGTGCGTCGACCCGGTAGTATGGACCTTCGTTGTGCGTGTCCTTTCCCGGATCCGCTG
This sequence comes from Micrococcus sp., assembly GCA_029961105.1. Classification (GTDB taxonomy): domain Bacteria; phylum Actinomycetota; class Actinomycetes; order Actinomycetales; family Micrococcaceae; genus Citricoccus. The sequence continues at coordinate 18,645 of JASBVO010000017.1, forward strand.
TGCCCTCGGGTGGCCTGGTTGCATGGCCGCTGACACCCGGAGCGCCGCCGGGAAGCTTTCGGACCCGGCCTCACATCAGTCCTCACCTGATGTACCGGTTGCGCACCGAAGACATCAGTGCCCGCCCGCGGACTCACGCCCTGCGGCCCGGTCGCTGTACCGACACCGAACACGAAGGCAAACACCGTGCGTACGTACACTCCCAAGCCCGGCGACGCCGACCGCCAGTGGCACGTCATCGACGCCACTGACGTCGTGCTGGGTCGTCTTGCCAGCCAGACCGCAACTCTGCTGCGCGGAAAGCACAAGCCGACCTACGCCCCCCACATGGACATGGGCGATTTCGTCATCATCATCAACGCCGAGAAGGTCGCCCTGACCGGCGACAAGCTCCAGAAGAAGCGCGCCTATCGCCACTCCGGCTTCCCGGGTGGCCTCTCCTCCCTCTCCTACGCGGAGCTGCTGGAGAAGAACCCGGTCCGCGCCGTGGAGAAGGCCGTGCGCGGCATGCTCCCGAAGAACTCCCTGGCCGCTGAGCAGCTCCACAAGCTCAAGGTGTACCGCGGTGCCGAGCACCCGCACGCCGCCCAGCAGCCCAAGACGTTCGAGATCACCCAGGTCGCCCAGTAACGGGTCAGCCTCACCACAATCTTTCAAGGAGAACCATGACTCTGAATGAGAATGAGTCGACCGAGGAAGTGGAGCTGACCAGCTACACCTCCGAGTCCACCCCCGCTGCCGAGGCCGTTGCGGTCTCCGAGCGCCCGGCCCTGACCGTCGCCGGTGGCGCCGTGGGCCGTCGCAAGCAGGCCATCGCCCGCGTCCGCGTGATCCCCGGCTCCGGCCAGTGGACCATCAACGGCCGCAACCTCGAGACCTACTTCCCGAACAAGCTGCACCAGCAGGAAGTCAACGACCCGTTCAAGCTCCTCGAGCTGGAGGGTGCCTACGACGTCATCGCCCGCATCTCCGGCGGTGGCCCCTCCGGCCAGTCCGGTGCCCTGCGCCTCGGTGTGGCCCGCGCCCTGAACGAGATCGACCGGGAGAACAACCGCCCGGCCCTCAAGAAGGCCGGCTTCCTGACCCGCGACGCCCGCGTCATCGAGCGTAAGAAGGCCGGCCTGAAGAAGGCCCGCAAGGCCTCGCAGTTCTCGAAGCGCTGATCCGTCGCTGCCTCACGGCAGTTCCCGACGGCGGCAGCTCGCCTGCCGCTCTCGGCCCACGGAACCCCGTGGCCCGGTCCTCACGGACCAGGCTGCGGGGTTCCGTCGTCCTCAGGCTTCATCGGTGATCGGCGCATTCAGGATGCGTCGGCCTGTCTCCTTCCACCAGAGCCATGGATCGACTGTTTCCTGAAGGAGAACCGACTCGACGAGCGCCGGGAACGCGTAAATCGCCATGACCACGACTGCCGCTGAGAGGACCAGAGCGACGATACCGAGTGCTTGGCCCAGTGCCGGCCTGCTGGTCCTGCCTGCGTCGCCTGCCCTGACGACCGCCAGGGCCCCGAACACGAACGGTAGGGGAGGCACCGCGAGGGTGATGAGGGCGAGGACGGAGAACATCAGCGATTCTCGCCTGGCGCGGGCCGGGTCGCGCCCCTGCAGGGCCAGCGGATGCGGCGCCCCGGGCACGCGATCGGTCGGAACGTACGGATGCGAAACCTCGGGACTGTCGTTGCCGGGGGTGTGCGGGTGCGGTGTGCCGGGCACACGATGATCGGTGACAGGTGGGTGCTGCTGCATGGGGTGCCTCTCGAGTCGACAGGCCGGAGAGGTGGGCCGGCTTGTTAGCACAGACCGTAGATGGCAGGGAGGACCCCGAGCCTGTGCTTCCACTGAATTGTGGATAACCCGGTCTCGGTTACGGCCTCCGGCGACCGCCTCGGCTTCCGCGCCCCCTCGGCTGTCCCCGTCAGCGTCCGGCTCAGCCACCAACGCCCCCGTCAACGTCCGGCTATCCCAACGCCCCCCCGACGACCGCCGGCTACGCCCCCACTACCGCCCGTGCTTCAGGTCGTACCAGGTGCCGTTGCCCACGATCCCGTCCACGACGAGCCCGCGCGATGACTGGTAGGAGCGCACGGCCGTGTCCGTGGCCGGCCCGAACTGCCCGTCGGCCACCAGTCCCTCCTGCAGCGCCGCCGTCAGGCCCCGCTGCAGGTAGGTGACCTCGCTGCCGCTGGCCCCCCGCCGCAGCGTGACACCCTGGGCGGGCCGGGTGACCAGGGCACTCCAGGTCAACGGCCCCGCCTGGCCGTCCACCATGGTGCCGATGGCCGCCTGGAAGCCGCGCACCGCCTGTGCGGTCTGGGCACCGAAGATGCCGTCGGCAGCGCCGGCCGCGTGGCCGGCGTCGTGCAGGGCGGTCTGCAGGCGGCGCACCGCCTGGCCCCGGTCTCCCTCGCGCAGCGTGGGGTAGGTGCCGGCGGCGTCGGTCCCGCTGGTGCCGCGGCCGAGCGCCGCCGCCACGTCATGGCGAAGGGCGGGCAGGCGGGCGTAGAAGGCGTCGCCGCAGCAGTGGGTCTGCGCGCCCGGAACGTCCCGGTGCGCGATGATGTCCTCCACGGCGATGCCGTACTGCAGGCAGGCGTAGGCGCACAGGTGCACCAGGGCCCGCCATTGCCCCTGCGTCGGGACCGCGGTCATGTACAGGCCGTCCACCTCGATGCCCACGGAATGGTCGTTGAAGCCGTAGGCGTGGGCGCCCTGCACGAACCGGTCGCCGGCGTCGAGAGCGGCAAGCGACCCGTGGCGGCCCTCCAGGATGTGCCCGCCCCGGCCGATGGTGAACTGCTGGCCGGTGTCGGCCCAGCCATTGCGGAGGTGGTTGCGCTGCAGGAGCCGGGCGAGCGCGTGTGCGCCGTCCAGCGAGAAGTCGGAGCTGTTCTGGTGCGTGGTGTGGTGGATGACCAGGTACCCGGGGGCGCGCGTGATCAGGGGCAGCGCATCGACCGGCTGCGCCTGCCAGGCGGCCGTGGAGATGATCGCCGGGCGGCCCACGGTGGCCGCGTGGGCCTGGCGGATGGCGAGGTTCGCGACGGCGGCACTGAACGTGAGTGCCCCGCCGAGGGCCACGGTGCCCTTCAGCAGCCCGCGCCGGGACAGGCGGGAGGACAGGGTATGCCCGGGGGCCGTGGCGTCGGGGCTGGAGGGTCTCGTGGAGGAGGGGTGCGGGGCGTGGTCGTGCGGTGCGGTGATGTGGTCAGTCACGTCGGGCTCCATTCAGGACGGTACGCAACCTCGCGGGGGGACGGCTGGGAAAGCACGTGAGGGCGGACCGCTGGCGGTGGTCGGCTCGAGACGGCGCTCTCACCGTACGCACCCGGCCTGCGCAACCCGGGGCAGAAACGCCGACGTCGGCCCGGCTCAGTCCGCGCGCATCGGCCGGTCGGTGCCGAGTTGCTCCCGCCAGGCCTTCTCCTTCCGGACGTACTCGTTGTCCTGTGGGAAGTCCGCGGTGTCCTGCAGACGGCGCATCTCGAGCTTGCTGCCCGGGCCCAGTGGACACCGACGGGCCCACTCCTCGGCCTCCTCGCGGCTGTCCACCTGGATGATCCAGAAGCCGTTGAACTGTGACTCGGTCGTGCCGTAGGGACCGTCGGTGATCCGCGGGGGATCAACGCCGAAGTCGACGACGAACCCCTCCTGTGGCTCCGTCAGCCCCTCGCCGGCCATCATCACCCCGGCATTGATGAGTTCCTCGTTGTATCTCCCCATGGCGTTGAGGATGTCCTCGAACGGCACCTGCCGGGCCGCCTCGATGGCCTCGTCAGTGTCGCGCATGATCATCATGTACTTCATGGCGTGCCTCCTCGCGCGTCTCTCCCGCCCTGGGCGGCAGGGCATGGACGCACTCAGGATGGGCGTCGACGGCCGAGGCCGCAATGCCTCGGCGCCGCTCAGTACCCGAACACGGCGGACAGCCCGCCGAGCAGCATCGAGGTGACTGTCCCGAGCATCCAGAGACCGCCCCAGAGGGTGACGATCCAGCCGAGCACCTTGCCCAGGGTGGCGCTGCGGCCGAGCCGTTGGGCCTTGTTGGCCTGGCCGATCGCGACGGGGCCCAGGATGAGGCTGGCGACGGGGAAGACGAAGCCGAGGACCGCGCAGATCACCGAGACCCGGGCGGCCTTGTCCGCCTCCGCCTGCTGCGGAGCCCGGACGGGCGGCATCGGTCCGGGCACGCCGTAGCCGCCGGGCTGGGCGAACCCGCCCTGCGGGTAGCCGTGCGGCCCGTATCCCGGCTGGGGGTATCCCGACGTCGGCTGGCCGGGTCCGCCGTAACCCTGCGGGCCGTACCCCAATCCGTACCCTGGTCCGGGGCCCGGTCCGGCACCTATCCCGTAGCCCGGCTCGTACCCCGGTCCGGCGCCCGGCTGGGCGTACCCGCTCGGAGCGTTCCCGGGCTGTCCGACTCCCGGTTGATCATTCCCCGACTGCCCGTAGCGCCGGTCGACCTGCCCCTGGGCGTCCAGCTCGTCCTCGTCCTCCCAGGGGCCCGGCTTTGGGTACCAGTCGGGCTCGGAGTCCCGGCCGCGTCCATACCCGGGCCGGCCGTAGTCCGGCTCGCCGCTGTCACGGAAGGACCGATGGTCGCTCATGCCCGCTCCTGGGTGTCGATGGATGCCCCTCAGCGTAACGGACGTGCGAGCCGTCGGACCGGGCCCGTGGCGCATTCGCCGACGGTTCAGCTGCCCTCGGCGCGGCCCTGCTTCCAGTAGCCCATGAAGGACACGCACTTGCGGTCGATCCCGAGGTCCTTCACCAGGTGCCGCCGGATCGACGTGATCGCCCCGGCCTCGCCGGCGAGCCACGCGTACCAGCGCCCGTGCGGCCCCTCGGCGGGCACCTCCCACAGCGGAGCGTCAGCGTCGGCCTCGCTGTCGGCTTCCGTCCCGACGTCGGCCCGCACCGTCCCGCTGCCGGCCACCGCGGCGCCGTGGTCCCGCCCCCAGGCGCGCAGCGCCTCGGTCAGCACCTCGCCCTGGACGCGCCCGTCGCGGGGCAGCCAGTGCACCTGCACGGAGGCTCGGGTGGCCACCGGCAGGACGTCACGCGCTGTCGGCACCTCGACGTACACGTGCCCGGAGTAGCGCTCGTCGAGGGTCTCGAGGATGGAGCAGATGGCGGGGGCGGCGGTCTCGTCGCCGGCCAGCAGCAGGGTGGTGGCCTCGCCCGGATTCCACTCGATGCCGCCGCTACGCCCGCGGCCACCGGTCTCGGACCGCTCGTCGGGACCGATCACCACTAGTTCGTCGCCCACCCGCGCGGCGGACGCCCACGCCGAGGCCGGGCCCTCGGTGCCGTGCAGCACGAAGTCGACGTCGATCTCGCGCTCTGCCGGCCGCACCGCGCGGACGGTGTAGGTCCGCATCGGGTTGCGCTCGTCCTCGGGCAGGGACCGCCAGCGCTGGTACCACTCCATCATCGGCGGAGCGGGCTCCTCGAACAGCCCGACGTCCGGCATCGTGCCGTCCGCCCGCGGGATCATCAGCTTGATCCGCTGGTCCAGGCCACCGGTGCCGAAGAACTGCAGGTCCTCATCGGCCAGCGTGAACCGCACGAAGTGCTCGCTGAGCGGGCTGATCCGCGCCACTCGCGTCCGGTAGGCGCGGGTGGCGGGGTAGGTCCGGGTGGCCGTCACGGTCATGGCAGGGGACTCCGTCGTTCAGGGGGTGCCGGTACCGAAGTGAGGTAAGGCATGCCTTACCTACGGTACTGACTCGCTCCCGGTGGCGCAATGGCACTCACGCGGAGCGCGTCCGCTGGGCTCTCGACCACACCGCCGACCCGCGGCGCGTGACTCCGCCGCGGAGCCGCTCCGCGCGACGGCCCCGCACGCCCGCTCCGCCGACCCGCGCCGGATCGCCTCGCGAGACTACTCCGCCGGGTACGCCTGCCCGCGCAACAACCTGGCCAGGTGCACCGCGTTGCGGACCAGCCCGTCGTGGGTGGAGGCCACGGGGTCCGGGATCGCGCCGAGGTCCTTGTAGTCCACCGTCTGCATGGCCTCGCCCACCCAGTAGGTGCCGCCCTGGGCCGGAATGGAGAAGCCGACGTCGTTCAGGCCCTGGAACATCTGGGCGATCGTGTGGTGGGCACCGTCCTCATTGCCGACCACTGCGACGGTGGCGACCTTGTCATACATGATCGGCCGGCCGGCGTCGTCGGTCTCGGACAGGTCCGCGTTGAGGCGCTCGAGCACCTGCTGGGCGACGCTGGCCGGGTGGCCCATCCAGATCGGGGTGGCGAGCACCAGGATGTCCGCGGCCAGGACCTGCTCGCGGATCTGCGGCCACTCGTCACCGTCACCCATGTCCACCTGCACGCCGCGCTTGACGTCGTGGTCCACGATGCGCACCGACGAGGTGCTCACGCCTCGGGCCTCGAACCGGCCCAGCAGGTGCCTGGCCATCAGCTCCGTGCTGGACGGCGTGGGCGAGGGGGTGAGCGTGCAGACGAGGGCGAGGGCGGACAGGGAGTCGTGGCCGGCGGAGCTGCCAGCGGGCTGATCAGTCATGATGGCAGTCCATCACGTCACCGCCGGCAACCCAACCCAACCCAGCCCACGTCCCCACACGTCCGCCCTGCCCACGCCGCCCGCACCGTGCGCATCGCCTCCAAGTCAGCGCCGCCCGCATCGCGACCAAGACCGCGCCGTCCACCCTGCTCGCGCCGCCCGCACGGCGGCTCAGACCGTGGAGTGGGTCAGAGGACCTTGGAGAGGAAGTCCTGGAGCCGCGGCTGCTGGGGGTTGTCGAAGATCTGCAGCGGCGGGCCGGACTCCACGATCCGGCCGTCGTCCATGAACAGCACCCGGTCGGCCACCTCGCGCGCGAAGCCCATCTCGTGGGTGACCAGCACCATGGTCATGCCCTCCTCGGCCAGGTCGCGGATGACCTGCAGCACCTCGCCCACCATCTCCGGGTCCAGCGCGGAGGTCGCCTCGTCGAAGAGCATGATCTGCGGGCTCATGGCCAGGGCCCTGGCGATGGCCACGCGCTGCTTCTGGCCGCCGGACAACGACGCCGGCCGCGCGTCGGCCTTCTCCTTCAGTCCCACGCGGGCCAGCAGCCGCTCGGCGGTCTGCCGCGCCTCGGCCCGGGCGGCGTTCTTCACCTCGATGGGGGCCAGCATGATGTTCTCCGCCACGGTCATGTGCGGGAAGAGGTTGAACTGCTGGAAGACCATGCCGATGTGCCGGCGGACCCGGTTGATGTCCACCTTGGGGTCGGTGAGGTCGAAGTCGCCGACCCGCACGGTGCCGCTCGTGGGCTCCTCCAGCCGGTTCAGGCAACGCAGCAGGGTGGACTTGCCGGACCCCGAGGGGCCGATGATGCACACCACCTCGCCCTCGTGGATCTGGCCGGTGATGCCCTTGAGCACCTGGTGGTCCCCGAAGGACTTGGTGAGGTCCTGGATGTCCACCACGACCTTGCGGTCCCGGGCGGTCCCGCCGGTGCTCTCTACGGCCTGGGTGCTCATTTGTTGACCTTCCTGTCCACGTAATTGGCGAGCTGGGTCAGCAGGGTGATGGCCACGAAGTAGATGAGGGCCACGATCAGCAGCACCTCGGTGACCCGGAAGTTCGCGGCGTAGATCTGCTGGGCCTGGTACAGCAGCTCGGCGAAGCCGATGGCCAGCAGCAGCGAGGAGTCCTTGAGCATGATGACGAGCTGGTTGATCAGCGACGGCGTCATGATCTTGAAGGCCTGCGGCAGCACGACGCGTTGCATGGACTTGCCGTAGCCCAGGCCCAGGGACCGTGCGGCCTCCATCTGGCCGGGGTCCACGGACTGCACGGCGCCACGGACGATCTCCGCGATATAGGCGGCGCCGTTGAACGTCAGGGTCATCACGCCGGCCACCCAGATGTTGACGGGCGTGCCGATCAGCTGGGGCAGGCCGAAGTAGAAGAAGAAGGCCCAGACCAGGATCGGGGTGCCGCGGAAGATGGCGACGAAGGCGGTGGAGATGGCCCGCAGCACCGGATTGCGGGTGATCTTCATGAACCCGAGGAGCAGGCCCAGCACCATGGCCAGGACGAAGGAGATGCCGGTGACCAGCAGGGTGTTGCCCAGGCCGGTCATCAGGGCGGGGAGGGCGGTGACGAGCAGGCCACCGAAGGTGGACCGGTCCACCGTGTCCTCCTCGGCGGCCAGGTAGCGGTCCATGATCTGGTCGTACTCGCCGGACGCCCGCAACTCCTCCAGCCCGGTGTTGAACTTCTCCAGCAGCTCGGCGTTCTGGCCCTTGTTGACGGCGAAGCCGTAGTCGCCGGCCTCCACCTGCTCGCCCACCGTCACGAGGCCGGACCCCTGCGTGATGCCGTAGGCGATCACGGGGAAGTCATCCATCAGGGCGTCCGCGTTGCCGGACTTCACCGACTCCACCAGGGTCGTCGTCTGGTCCAGCGCGGTGATCTCGTAGCCGTACTGCTCCTGGCGCTCGCGGGCCACTTCCTCGGACAGCGAGCCGGTCTTGACCACTAGTCGCTTGCCGTCGAGGTCCTCCCAGTCGGAGATCTCGCCCTCGTCGCCCTCGTTCACCGCCAGGGTGACCGTGCCGGTGAAGTAGGGGTCGGAGAAGTCGTAGATCTCCTTGCGCTCGTCGGTGATGGACATCCCGGCGATCACGCCGTCGGCCTGGTCGGCGCTGAGGGCCTGCAGGGCGGCGTTGAAGCCGAGGGAGCGCCATTCCACCTCGAATCCCTGGTCCTCGGCGATCGCCTCCATCAGGTCGATGTCGATGCCGGTCAGCTCGCCGGCCGCGTCGCGGAACTCGAAGGGGGCGAACGTGGTGTCCGTGGCGATGGTGTAGGTCTGGCCGGTTCCCTCGTTCGACTGGGCGGCGGCGGGCTGCGCCGACGCCAGGGAGCTCAGGCCAGAGAGCGAGGTGCCGCCGAAGACCATCGCGACCAGCGCGATGATCACCGCCAGGGCAGGCCGGTTCTGGATGGATCTCACAAGGATGTCCCCTTCTGTGGTCTCCTGCACACCGTGGTGGGTGCGGTGGGTGCGGTGGGTGTGATGCCTCGCCGGAGGGACTCCCGAACGGCTCGGTCGGCCCGGCGGCAGTCGAGTCCAGCCTACAGAACGGGTGATCCACGCCTCAGGGCGGGGGCACCGCCCACCCGTGAGATGGTCCATGACTGCCCTCTGACGTGGGGTGATGACGCTTCCTTGCTAAACCGTCCCCGCGCCGTCGTACTATGCGAACATTCAATTGGAGGGGGCACCCATGGGGGATGGATCGTCTGACCCGGATCACACGGGGCCGTCGCGGTCGGCCGGGCCGTCACCGTGGAGGGCGCGGGCGTGGGCCGGGGCGCCGTGGGTGTAGCGGTAGCGTCGTCGGCCGGGCACCCGGGTCGGCCAACCCGAGACATTCGCTTCAGACCTGTGGCACGCTGGCCTTTCCCAGCGCCACAAGCACTGACCCGCCAGCGGAATGACTGACCCCGGACCCGCGCCGATGACGCCGCACAGTTACTTCGAAGACCCCGGAGCCTCCCACCCGGCCCTCGGCCGGTTCCTCGGGATGCCGTCCGGCGAGGAGCGGCTGCTCATCGTCCGGGCGCCGATGGGAACGGGAGCCCCCTGGCTGGCTGCCGGCTGGGTCGCCGCCCACCAGTCCCTCGCGTCCATCTCGGGAGGAGCCATCGCAGCGGCAGCCGAGCCCAGTCGGCCCGACGCCGGTGGACGGGCTGTCCTGCCCGACGGCGGCCGGGAGGCCGTGCGGCCCGACGCCGGCCGGGAATCAGCCCGGCCCGACGCCGGCCGGGAAGCGGTGCGGGCGGACGCCGGCCCCGCTCGGCACGCCGCCGGACGCGGGCCGGGCGCCGGGCTCGAACCCCCGGGGGATTTGTACGGCCCGGCCGTGCGGAAGCGGATCTTCTCCTGGGAGCAGTCCGGGGGTGAGGTCCAGGCGTTCATCGACCGGGTGGGCACCCTCCTGGACGGTCCCGATGGCGGCCGCGTCGCCGTCGTCGGGGGCTACGAGGTGCCCGTGGGCGCGCTCGCTGCCGCCTTCCCCACGCGGCTGGCAGGGCCGGGCGACGTGCTGCTGACCGAGGAGGAGATCGAGGCCTATGCCGCGCGCGAGCAGGCGGCCCAGCAGCCTGGCCACCAGGCAGGCCAGCACCCCGGACGCCAGGCCCGAGGCCCGGCCGGGGGGCAGACCTGGGCGCCACCGGCCCGGCGCGGACCCGACGGTCACCTGCCGAAGCCACTGACTCCACGCCAGATCCACGTCCGGACCGGCGGCTGGCTGCGCGCGGTGCGCATCCTCCTCAAGGACCCGCTGGGCAACCACTCGGCGAAACTGGCGGTCATGTCCTCGCTGATGCGCTGGCTCAGCGCGCGGGGGGACCGGGACGTCGTCGAGACGGCGGCGTACCTACCCGAGTTCACCGAGGAGGTCCTCGCCGCCTTCCGCGCCCACCCCTCGGTGCCCGGCAACGGGCCGACGCTGGCCCAGCTGCAGGAGCTGGGCCTGGTGGTTCGCGGCGCGGACGGGCGATGGCGGATGCCCGCGCTCGTCAGGGAGGCGCTCCAGGTGTCCGTGGTGGACGCGGACCCGCAGCGGGCCCGTGAGCTCGCCGAGGCCGCGGTGGAGGCCGCCACCCTCAACGTCGGGGTGGAGGTCGCCGTCGAAACCGCCCTGCGGGATCGGGCGTGGCAACGGCTGGCTGGGCTGATCCAGGACCACTGGGTGGACCTGTACATGAGGAACGCCCCGATGCTGGCACGGGCGATCGGCATGCTGCCGAGGCACGTGATCGCAGCGGCGGGTGCCACCGGACTGGTCTCCCGCCTCGTCGCCGTCACGGGGACCGACGGCATGGACTTCCTGCCCATCCTCACCCAGCCCGACTACGCTCATGACGAGATCGCCCAACGGCTGCGCGCCCGCACGGCGCGGATGCCGCTGGAGCCCAGTGACAGGACGCTGACCCTGGGCATCGCCGAACTGGCATACCTTCGCCAGTCCGGACACTACGAGCAGGCCGCGGAGGCCGCGCAGCGGGTGCGCGCCACGGTGGACGCCGCGGTGGACAGCGTGCGGGTCCGCCCCGCGGTCGCCGGATTCGCCGACCTGCAGGCCGGGATCTCCCTGCACCTGGCCGACCGTCAGGTCGAGGCGAAGGCAGCCTATGAGGCGGCCTACTTCTGGGGGCGCAGCGGGGAGGTGGACTTCATCAGGGCCGACGCCGCCGGCAAGCTCGCGCTGCTCTCGGCCCACATGGGCAACCTCGGCCAGGCCCGGCGCTGGCTCGAGAAGGTGGACGAACCGCTCGCCTCGGTGCGGTGGGGCCGTCCCATGGTGGCCCGCGCGGCGAACCTGGCCCGGATCCACGTGGCCACGGCCGACCTGGAGCTCGAGAGGGCACGGCGGCTGCTGGCCGAGCTGCCGTTCGAGCCGGATGCCGACGAGTTCTGGTCCGCCCACGCCAGCCTCATCGCGTACGTCCTCACGCTCGACGGCCGGATGGGCGAGGCAGCACGCCGGACCGCGGAGTGGCGGCAGCAGCGGCCCTACGCCTCCCAGTCCCCGCTGGCCGACCGGCTCCTGCGCGAGGTGTCCACCCTGGCCACGCTGGCCGGCGGCGGCGTCGGGCCGGTGCCCGACTGGGACCAGAACCCGATGCTGGCCAACCTCGAGGCCGTGAACTGCCTCCGGCAACAGGACTTCGACGGTGCACTGCGGGCCCTGCAGGTGCCGGAACGCACCACCGTGCGGCACCGCGCCGTGGCCGAGATGGCCGAGGTCATCGCCCGGGCCCAGGCCACTCCGGACACGGCGGACGAGTCCGTGCTGCGCCGGTTGCCGGCCATCTACCGCCAGGGCGGGGAGCTGGCGGACCTGGCCTACTTCCACCCCTTCGGCTGGACGCCGGTCTTCGTCCGGCTCGGCATGATGGACGAGGCCGAGGGTGCCCGGATGGCCACGGTGGCCAACCCCGCGGCGGTCCGGGAGATCGTGCCGGCGCTGACGCCGCGCGAGCAGGAGGTGCTGAGGATGCTGCGGGAGGGCATGACCCGCAAGCAGATGGCCGGCTCCACCTTCCGCTCCGAGAACACCATCAAGGGGCAACTGCGCAGCCTCTACGGCAAGCTCGGCGCCTCGACGTCCGAGGAGGCCCTGGAGGCGGCGCGCCACTACGGGCTGTAGACGGCTTCTCACTGGGTGGTTGTGCCGTGGTCCGGCGGCTGACACCATGAGGCATGGCTGCTCTGATCCGGTCCCTGCACACCGCCGTCCCGTCCATCGTGCTGGAACAGGAAACGGTCCGGGACGTGCTGGCCGCCCAGCCCGGCCTGAACCGGCTGGGCCAGCGGCTGGTCCCGGCGGCGTTCAACGCCTCGGGCATCGAACGCCGGCACACCGTGGTGGAGGACTGGCGCGACGGCGGCCGCGGCGCCCGCGGACGGATCGGCACCTTCTTCGACCCGGACACCGCCCACGTGCTCAATCCCAGCACGGGCACGCGCAACCTCGTCTACACCGAGCACGCGGCCGACCTCTACGAGGAGGCAGGCCGCGGCGCGCTGGAGGCCTGCCCGGACCTGGTCCCCGGGGACGTCACGCACGTCATCACCGTCTCCTGCACCGGGTTCTTCTCCCCGGGCCCGGACTACCAGCTGGTGCGCCGGCTCGGCCTGCCCGCCACCACCAAGCGGACCCACATCGGCTTCATGGGCTGCTACGCCGCCCTGCCGGCCCTGCGCGAGGCCGCGGCGGTCTGCGAGGCGGACCCGGCCGCCGTCGTGCTGGTGGTGAGCGTGGAGCTGTGCACGCTGCACGTGCGCCTGGGCAATGACCAGGACACCATCGTGGGGGCCTCGCTGTTCTCGGACGGGGCGGCCGCCGCGGTGGTCACCTCGGACAGCGCCGCGGTGGGCCGGCCCGGCGCCGCGGACCAGCCGGGCGCCGCGGACCAGCCGGGCCGGCGCGGCCTGCTCCTGGACGCCTTCGCCACGGTGCTGACCCCGGTGGGGGAGGAGGCGATGGCGTGGAACATCGGTGACAACGGCTTCGAGATGATCCTGGGCACCTACGTCCCGCACATCATCGACGAGCACATCACCTCCGCCCTGGAACCGCTGCTGTGCACCGAGCCGGAGCTGACCACCCGGCCCTACGCGGAGCTGGAGCACTGGGCCATCCACCCCGGCGGGCGGTCCATCCTGGACAAGGTGCAGGCCCGGCTCGAGCTGACCGACGAGCAGCTGGCCCCCGCCCGGAACGTGCTGCGCGACTTCGGCAACATGTCCTCGGCCACCGTGATGTTCGTGCTGCAGCAGATCATGGACGGCCCCGGCGAGACGGGGGAGCGGGTCTGCGCCATGGCCTTCGGTCCCGGCCTGACCGTGGAGTCGGCCCTGATGACCCGCGCCTGAACCGCGCCTGAGCCACACAGGAAGCCGCAGATGAAGCTGCCCCGGAAACCGTGGATCCCGGGTGTTCCCGACCTCTCGGTCCGCCGGCCCGAGGTACCCGAGCGGATGGACAGCCCCGACTGCGACCTCGCCGCCCTGCACCGCACCTATGCCGGGTTCCGGGCGGTCAACACGGTCGTCGCCGGCTGGCAGCTCACCTACCGCACCCAGGTCCGGCCCGCGCTGGCCCAGGCGGCGGGGCGGTCGCGCGCGAGCGCCGCGCCCGTCACCCTGCTGGACATCGGCGCCGGCGGTGGGGACGTCACCCGGGCCCTGCTGCACCGGGCCCGCCGGGACGGCTTCTCCGCGCGCATCACCGCCGTGGATCCCGACGCGCGGGCGTACGCCTGGGCGAGCGGGCGCCGGCCGGTCGAGGGGCTGGAGGTCCTGCAAGCCACGAGCGGTGACCTGGTCCGCGAGGGGCGGCGGTTCGACGTGGTGCTCTCCAACCACCTGCTGCACCACCTCGACCCCGGACAGCTGGACGCCGTGCTGGCCGACTCCGAGGTGCTGGCCTCCGTCCGGGCGATCCACAGCGACATCCGCCGCGCCCCGGCGGCCTATGCCCTGTTCTCCGCCGGCACGCTCCCGTTCTTCCCCGGCTCCTACATCCGCCACGACGGGCTGGCCTCCATCCGGCGCAGCTACACCCCCGAGGAACTCGCCGCCGCGGTGCGGCCCGGCTGGCGCGTGCAGGCGCAGGTGCCGTGGCGCACCCTGGCGGTCTGGGACGCGGAGGGCTGGGACGCGGGGGCCGGCGAGGCGGGCATCCGGGACGAGGAGGATCGGGAGGACGAGGACCGGGAGGCGGCCGTCCGGGATCAGGGGGACCGTGATGCGGGCGTCCGGGATGAGGGGGACCGGGATGCGCACTGAGGTCCTCATCGTCGGGGCCGGGCCGACCGGATTGTTCCTCGCCGGGCTGCTCGCCGCACGCGGGGTGGAGGTCGTGGTGCTGGAGCGGCGGCGGACCCCGGCACGGCACTCCCGGGCCATCGGCCTGCACCCGCCGGCCCTGCACGCCCTGGACCGGCTCGGACTGGCCGAGGAGGCGCTGGCCGAGGGCGTGCGGGTGCGCCGCGGCGTCGGCTACGGGGACGGCGCCGGGCCGGGATCCACGCTCGGGGAGCTGTCCCTGGACCGGGTGGACCGGACGTTCCCGTTCGTGCTGACCCTGCCGCAGGTGTGCACGGAGGAATTGCTGGCTGCCCGGCTCGAGGAGCTCGCCTCCGGGGCGGTGCGCCGCGGTCGGGAGGTGACCGGGCTGCGGCAGTCCGCCGGCGGTGCCACGGTGCTGGCCCGCGTCGGCGGGACGGGGCTAGCCGAGGCGGGGTGGGCCGGGACGAGGGCCGAGACTGGACCGGCCGGGACGGGGCGTGCTGAGACGGGGCGTGCTGAGACGGGGTGGGCCGGGACGGAGCGCGCTGAGACGGGGCAGGCCGGGACTGGACGGGCCGAAACGGGCCGGGACAAGACCGGGCGCGCCGAGACGGGAGGCGCCGAGATGAAGCACGCCGAGACAGGGCGCGCCGAGGAAGCCTGGGAGGCGCAGGTGGTGATCGGCGCGGACGGGACGCGCAGCCGGGTCCGCGAACTGGCCGGCGTCGGGAGCAGCACGCGGAACTGGGGCGACCACTACCTGATGGGGGACTTCGACGATCCCGGCGCCGAACCGGTGGCGCACATCCACCTGCACCGTCACGGGGTGGTCGAGCGGTTCCCGCTGCCGGGCGGGCGGCGGCGCTGGGTGGTGCACACCGGGACGGAGCGCGCGACCGAACGGGCGGATGAGCTGGCCGAGCGGGCGTTCGAGCGGATCGGGATCGCCCCGGAGCCGCTGACGGCGACCATGCTCAGCGCCTTCTCCGTGCAGCGTCGGCTCGCGGGGCAGATGGTCAGCGGTCGGACGGTGCTGGCCGGGGACGCGGCGCACGGCATCAGCCCCATCGGCGGTCAGGGGATGACGCTGGGCTGGCTGGACGCGCTGGCGCTCGCCCCGCTGCTGCAGGACCTGTTCCAGGGCGGTGCCGGGCGCCTGGGGCTGCTCACCGCGGGCGAGCGCATCAGCGGCCGGCTGGAGGAGTACCCCGGCTTCGCCCGGTTCGATGCCCGGCGACGGCGCGCGGCCCGGACCGCCGCGCGGCAGGCGGAGGTCAACATGCTGCTGGGCCGGCCCCTGCCGGGGGCCACCTGCCGGGTGCGGGACACGGCGGTGCGGGCCGCGCTCGCCGGTGGGGCGCGGAACCGCCTGGCGCGGCTCTACACGATGGGTTGGGCGGGACGGACATGACGGGGGTCACCGCGCGCTGTCCCGGGAAAGTCATTCGCGGGGCATACAATCCACGTGATGAGCAGATTATTCGGAACTGACGGCGTCCGCGGCCTGGCCAACGGAGAGCTGACCGTCGAGCTGGCAATGCAGTTGGCGCAGGCCGCCGCCGCGGTCCTGGGGCACCAGGAGTCGGCCGGGCGCCGTCCGTCCGCGGTGGTGGCCCGGGACCCCCGGATCAGCGGTGACTTCCTCAACGCCGCCGTACAGGCGGGCCTGGCCAGCGCCGGCGTCGACGTCTTCGATGCCGGCGTGCTGCCCACCCCCGCGGCGGCCTTCCTGGTGGGGGACCTGGAGGCGGACTTCGGCGTGATGATCTCCGCCTCGCACAACCCGGCCCCGGACAACGGCATCAAGTTCCTGGCCCGCGGTGGCGAGAAGCTCACCGACGAGCAGGAGGACGCGATCGTCCAGCAGATGGACCGCGCCCCGCTGCGGCCCACGGGGGCCGACGTCGGGCGGATCCAGCGCTTCGCGGACGCCGAGGACCGGTACGTGCTGCACCTGCTGAAGTCCCTGCCGAACCGGCTGGACGGGCTGAAGGTCGTCCTGGACTGTGCCCACGGTGCCGCGGCCGGCTGCTCACCGGAGGCGTTCAAGACCGCGGGCGCGGAGATCGTGGTGATCGGTGCCGACCCGGACGGGATCAACATCAATGACGGCTACGGGTCCACGCACCTGGAGAACCTGCAGAAGGCGGTCGTCGAGCACCACGCGGACTTCGGCATCGCCCATGACGGTGACGCCGACCGGTGCCTGGCCGTGGACGCCACCGGCACCGTGGTGGACGGGGACCAGATCATGGGCATCATGGCCGTGGCCCTCAAGGAGGCCGGCCGGCTCAAGGACGACACCCTGGTGGTCACTGTCATGAGCAACCTCGGGCTGAAACTGGCCATGCAGCGTGAGGGCGTGCGCCTGGTCGAGACCAAGGTGGGCGACCGGTACGTGCTGGCGGGCATGAAGCACGGGGCATACTCCCTGGGCGGCGAGCAGTCCGGGCACGTCATCTTCTCCGAGCACGCCACCACCGGCGACGGCGTGCTCACCGGCCTGCAGCTCGGCGCGCGGCTCGCCGCCACCGGCAAGACGCTGGCCGAGCTGGCGCAGGTCATGCAGCGGATGCCACAGGTGCTGGTCAACGTCAAGGGCGTGGACAAGTCCCGCACTGCCGTGGACGCCGAGGTCCAGGCCGCCGTCGCCGACGCTGAGGCCCGCCTGGGTGCCTCCGGCCGCGTCCTGCTGCGCCCCTCGGGGACCGAGCCCGTGGTCCGGGTCATGGTGGAGGCCGAGCACGAGGACATCGCCCGCCGTGAGGCCGAGGACCTGGCCACGGTCGTCAAGCGCGAACTCGCCCTCTCCTGAGCGGGGCACACGCCGGGCATGACCGCTGAGCAGCAGGAGGCCGCGCCGGACGGGGAATCCCCGGGCGAGGGCTACCCCGGTCCGGATGATTACGGCCCCGGCGCCGACGAGTACGGCCCCGACGAGTGCGGTCCTGAGGAGGACTGCACCGACGAGGAGGGCGCGGACGAGGGCGTCAAGGAAAGCCGCAAGATCCTGGTGCTCCTGATCATCCTCGTTGCGGCCTCGGCGCTTTTCGCGCTGTTCTTCCTCGCCCTCGACCTGCCCCAGTGTGAGGACCCGGCCATCGACTGGATCCCCTGCATCGGTCCCTGACCCAGCACGGTCACCGGACGGACGAGACTGTGCAGCCCGGCGGCCGGGCCGCCGGGCTGCACCGTCCAGCTGTTGTCAGGGGACGGTCACCACCGGTGGGCCACGTCGATCACCACGCGTGAGCCGGTGCCGGGGCCGTCCATGATGAACACGCGCATCGGCAGCCGGGCGCGCACGCCGAGCCCGAAGGTGGTCTGGCCCTCGAAGCTGCCGGCGTAGGCGACCTGGCGGAAGGTCCGGTACCCGTTCACGTTGGCCACGTTGTCCCAGTTCGGCGGGTCATAGGTGGACCGGCCGGAATCGGTGTAGGTGCGGGCCTTGATGATGATCCTCAGGTCCGTGCCCTTGAGCGGGACGTACTCGCCCTGGCCCTCGGTGTAGACGCGGCCGTAGCGGACGTCATAGCCCTTGACCTTGTACTTCACGTCCACGACCATCCGGTCGAAGCAGGCGTGACGTCCCGTGCGGACCCCGGTGATCTGCGCGGTGGACTCGACGTTCTTGACCTTGGCCGCGGAGCCCCAGGTGATGCCGCAGTAGGGGGCTGCGGTGGCGGGCGGCGGGGCGGACACCCCCAGGCCCAGTCCCAGCCCGACGGCCAGCGCTGCGGTGGCAGCTGCGGCGAATGGCTTCTTCATGACGGTGTCCTTGTCTGCTCGCCTCGGAGGCTCCCGGGGGATCGGGAGCCAGGTAGCAGCAGTGTGCGCCGACGTATACCAAACGGACAGCGCGGAGGGGCCGACTTTGGGTTGCGGTTCGGCGCCGAAATCCGCGGGCAGGCCGGGCACCGGACACGGATCGGTGACGGCGGGAGGGCGGTGGGTCAGGGCCCGTAGTCGGGGGCCGGGGCGAGGCCCCAGGCGGTCTCCAGCACCCCGCCGGAGCGCACGACGTCGGCCGCGGCCTCGGTGCCCACGTACCGCAGGTGCCAGGGCTCGGGGGAGTACCCGGTGATGTCCTCGGCGCCGGCCGGGTAGCGGACGATCCAGCCGTGCTCGGCGGCGTGTAGGGCGACCCAGGCGCCCTCCGGGGTGTTCCCGAAGCACGCCTGGAGGGTGCAGGCACCGGACACGGCGCCCACGTCCATGGCCAGCCCGGTCTGGTGTTCGGAGTGCCCCGGGCGGGCGGAGATCCGGTCGGCCCCGGCCCGGCCGTGCTGCTGCACCCAGCCGGCGTACGTGCCCTGCTGGTAGGAGTAGGAGCGGTAGGCGCTGACCAGGGTCAGGTCCACGCCCTCGGCGGCGGCCGCGGCGAACAGGTCCTCGGCGGCAGCGGCGGCCTCGGCCCGCAGGGTGAGCCCCGCGCGGGTGGCCCTCACGTCCGGGGCGGTGAGGTCGGCCGGCGCCCAGGCGGTGGGGTGCAGCGGGTTGCGCTTGTTGACGAGCACCTGCAGGGAGGCGGGGGAGCCGTGGTCGGGGGCCGGCGACGGGGTCGGTGGCGCGGGGATCCTCGTCGGCGTGGGGTGGGCGGGCTCGCTCGCGACCGAGGCCGGGACCGACCCGCTGGGGGTGGTGGCTGTGGCGGTAGAGGTGACCGCGGAGGCGGTGGCTGTGGTGGCTGTGGCGGCAGTGGTGGCCGGGGCAGCGGCGGTGGCGGTAGTGCTGACCGCGGGGGCTGCGGCGGTCGGCTGGTCCGGGTCCTCCGGCTGGGAGCAGCTCGTCAGCAGCACGGCGGCGAGGGCGAGTGCAGGCACCACGCCGCGCAGCACGGACATCCTCAGATCTTCCGCATCAGCACGCGGGTGACCGTGTGCCCGCTGTCCTTGGACATCACCAGCTTGGCCCGGCCGCGGGTGGGCAGCACGTTCTGGACCAGGTTGGGGCCGTTGATGCGGTCCCAGATGTCCTGGGCGGTGAGCACGGCCTCCTCGTCGGAGAGGGTGGAGTAGCGGTGGAAGTAGCTCTTGGGGTCGGCGAAGGCCCCGGAGCGCAGGCGCATGAACCGCTCCACGTACCACTGCTTCACCGCCGAGGTCTTCGCGTCCACGTAGATGGAGTAGTCGAAGAAGTCGGAGACGCTCAGTCCGGTGGTGCCGTCGGCGCGGACCCGGGGCGGGGCAAGCACGTTCAGGCCCTCGATGATCAACACGTCCGGACGGTGCACCACCACGTCCTCGTTCGGGAGGATGTCGTAGGTCAGGTGCGAGTACATCGGTGCGCGGACCTCCGGGGCACCGGACTTGACGTCGGCGACGAACCGCAGCAGCCGGCGTCGGTCATAGGACTCGGGGAAGCCCTTGCGCTCCATCAGCCCGCGGCGCTTGAGCTCGGCGTTGGGGTAGAGGAAGCCGTCGGTGGTGACCAGCTCGACGCGGGGGGTGTTGGGCCAGCGGCGCAGCATCTCCTGCAGCACGCGGGCGGTGGTGGACTTGCCCACGGCCACGGAGCCGGCCACGCCGATCACGAACGGGGTGCGCCGGGTGGACTCGCGCAGGAAGTCGTTGGCGGCCCGGCGCAGGTGGGCGGCGGCGTCCACCTGGATGCTCAGCAGCCGGGACAGCGGCAGGTAGACCTCGGCGACCTCCCGCAGGGACAGGTGTTCGCCGATGCCGCGCAGCCGGTCCACGTCCGACTGGTCGAAGGGCTGTTCCATCTCACTGGCCAGCCGGGCCCAGGTGTCCCGTTCCAGTTCGATGAAGGGGGAATAGTTCTCCACGCCGTCGGGCTCGGGCGGGGATCCGGCCCAGGCCTCCGGCGTCGTCGTCACGGGCACGGCACGCGGCAGTCCGGTGGCAGCGGCGGGTGTGGGTCGGGTCACGGGACCATTATCCACCGGTTGATAGGGGCGACTACGCATGAGTCGTCCGGGCCCGGTGCCGGCGGGGCGTCCGCGCCGTGTGCCGCGCATGGACGCGGTGCGCGCCCACGGCGTTGAATGAGCGCAGCATCCTGAACGGTCTCACGGGGAGGAGGCCCCATGTCCCGCAGCACCAGGCCGGAAGAACTGGCCGCGATCCGGCCGGTCAAGGAAGCCATCGAGGACGAACTGCTCGCCCGTCCCGGCGTCGTCGGCGTCGATATCGGGGACAAGGTCAGTGGCGGAGAGAACACCGGTGAACCGAGCATCCTGGTCTTCGTCCGGCAGAAGAAGCCCCGGGAGGCCCTCCCGCCGGAGGACGTGATCCCCCCGGAGGTGAACGGCGTCAAGACCGATGTCCAGGAGCTGGTCATCGAGCTCCAGTCGGCGCGGCAGCTCCTCGTCCCCGGCCGGCAGGTGGACACGGCCGCCTACCCCAGGCTGGCCGGTGGCATCAGCATGGGCCCGGCGCGCAGCGTCCGGCTGGAACCGTCGGCCGTCGAGGCGGCCGGGGAGTATGTCTTCGTCGGCACCCTCGGGGCCATGGTCGGAGACCGGGCCACCGGCGCCACCATGGCGCTGACCAACTTCCACGTGGCCTGCGTCAATGACGGCTGGACCGTGGGCGACCGCATGGTCCAGCCCGCCCGGCCCGACGGCGGGGACGCGGCGACCCAGCAGTTCGGCAGCCTGGCCCGGGCGGTGCTGTCCGAGCACACCGACGGCGCCGTGGTCACCGTGGACGCGGGCCGGCACTGGGACAGCACGGTCATCGGCATCGGGGACGTGGCGGGGAGCGCGGCGGCGCGGCTCGGCATGGCCGTCCAGAAGCGAGGGCGGACCACCGGACGCACCTTCGGCACGGTGGCCTCCACCGAGGCCACCCTCAACCTCGACTACGGTGACGGTCTGGGGACCCGCACGCTGCGCCGGCAGGTCCGCATCACCACGGACACCGCCCGCTCCCCACGGTTCTCCGAGGGCGGGGACTCCGGCTCCGCGGTCCTGGATATGGACCGCAACGTCGTGGGACTGCTGTTCGCCGGGTCCATGGACGGCAGCACCACCTTCGCGAATCCGATCGCCGTCGCCCTGGAGGAACTGGGCGCCGAGCTCCTGTCCCAGCGGGACACCGCACCGCCGCCGTCCCCGGCGCCTGCATCCACTTCGCCGGCGCCGGCAGAAGTTCCGGCGCCGGCCATCACCATCAGCGTCGTGGTGAACACCGGCGGTCCTGCGCCGGGGAGCGCGTGAGCGCCGTCGCTCAGCGCCGCCGGGCGCGGGCGGCGAAGTCGTCCAGGGCGGACACGACCTCCTCGGCAACCCACACCCGATTGCGGCGGCCGGTCGTGGCGGGCGTGACCACGCCGGCGTCCAGCAACTGATCGATGGCATGTTGGGCGGCCGGCTGAGACACGGCGGCCCGCTCCTGGACGAAGCGGACGGTGATGGCCGGCTGCCCGATGAGCAGGGGGAGAATGCGCCATACCGCAGCGTGCCGCCGGGCCGTGAGGGCAGCAGACCAACGGCCGAGGATGGCGCGTAGGTCTGCCGCCAGGGTGCGCCCGTTGGACACACCGGCGAACGCCGCGTCACTGAACCGCGCCACGATGGGATCGAGATCCCCTTCCCGGTAGGCGGTGAGCGCGTCGAAATAGGCGCCGGTGTCCGCCAACAGGCCGGCGGAGACCGGAACCGTCAAGCGTCGGGTGGCACCGGCCCGTCGCAGCATCGTGTGCACCAAGGCCCGCCCGGTACGGCCATTGCCATCGGCGAAAGGATGGATGGTCTCGAACTGCGCATGCGTGATCGCCACATGGGCGAGTACTGGGACATCAGTACGCTCGCCGAAGGCCAACAGGTCCGCGATGGCCTGTTCCACTCGGTCAGCGTGTGGCGGGACGAAGGACGCCAGATGTGGAGTGGGGGCGTGGCTCCCGATCCAGACCTGCCCGCTGCGGAACTGTCCGGGCTGGGCATGGTGCTGGCCTGCCATCAGTGCGGCGTGGACGGAGAGGATGGAATCACGGCTCAGCTCGTCGGACAGGTCCAGGGCGCGCTGCATCGCCTCGACGTTGGCGACGACTTGAGTCGCATTGGGGCCGGTCTTCTCATGCAGTGTGGCCAGCGCGAGGGCCTTGGCGCCAGCGGTGACGTTCTCGATCTGCGAGGACGACGCCGACTCGGTGCGCAGGAGCACAGCTGCCAGGGGCGCGAGCTCCAAGCGCGTGTTCGGCTCAGCGCCCGGCAGCCCCTGGTCGAGTTCGGCGTCGAAGCGTGAGATCTCGACCAGGGCATCCTCGGCCGCCGCACCGGTCTCGGCCGACAGACCGACGGGCAGCTCGGCAATCTCGGCCGCGACCGCGGCGCGATACGGCCCCCGGGAGGCCAGCCGCGCCCTGCGGGACATCGCCCCGGCCGGCGGCATGTCGCTGTGCCATGGCCTGTCCTCCCAGCCGATCGCAAAGCCGTTGACCGATGGCGCGTTGCTCATGGCTTCACCATATATAAGGTTTCCCGCCAAACCCTATATAAGAGCCGTCATCGGCTCAGGCCTCCTGGAACTCCTGCCCACCCTCGGACTGCATCGTCGCCGTCCCGCCGTGCACCTCGGCGGGCAGTTCCGGCACGGGCACCACCACGATGTCCTCGAGCTTCCAGTCCAGCTCGGCCAGGGAGTCGCGCAGGGACTGCAGGCGGTCGAGGGTGAGGGCCGCGCCGGGCTCGGGCACCACGAACATCTCCATGTGGAACACGTGCCCCTGATCGCGCACCCGGGCCCCGGCCTGGCGCACCCAGTCTGTGGAGCTGGCGTGGTCCTCGGCCTGGTAGATGACCGGGTGCTCCTCGTTTCCCTCGATGGTCCGGGCGCGGGTGTCGGTCAGGTCGGTGATGGCGGTGGTCAGGTTGCGGATCCCGTCGTAGAGGATGGACGCTCCCACGAAGATGGCGGCCACGCCGTCGAACCACCACAGGCCCAGCCCCACGCCGGCCACGCCCACGGCGGTGGCGAGGCCGGTCTGCCAGTCCGCCTTGTTCATGTCCGCATCCGCGTAGAGGACCTTGTTGTGCAGCTGCTTGGCCAGCTTGAGCTTCATCCGCCCCAGGATCACCGGCCCGGGCACGGACAGCAGCATGACCACGACCATGAACCAGCCCTGCCAGATGGTGTGCCCGAACAGATGGAAGGACCCGATGGGTGGGTGCTCGGCGGTGATCAGCCCGATCGCGGAGTCCACCACCAGGAAGGCGCCCATGACCAGCAAAGCCACGGAGGCCACCAGGTGCCCGACGCCGATGGCCCGGTGGTTGCCGTAGGGCTGCTTGCGCGAGGGCGGGTTATTGATGATCCGGATGGCGATGAGGAACGCGATCGGCGGGATGAAGGACAGCAGGTCCTCGATCCACGCGGCCTTCATGGCCTGGGAGTTGCCCATCACCAGGGCCACGGCCGCCACGATCACGGCCAGCACGCCGATGGTGATCCACTCCAGGCGGATGGCCCTCTTCACGGCCTCCTGCAGTTCCGGCGGCAATTCGGTACGGCCGAAGCGGCGCTGGCCGTTGGAATCCTCCACGGAATCCTTCCCGCTGTGTTGCTGCGTGTCCTTCTGGCTCACGGCTGCGCCCCTTGGTGTGCGACGTCGAGGTACCGTTCGAGTTCCGTGAGCATCTGGTTCTCACCCAGCGGCACGGCCATCACGAGCTTGACCGGCTTCCCGTCCGGACCGGTGGTCTCGGCGTAGTGGCGGGTCATGGCCCCGTGGGTGCTCCAGGGGGACTGGCTGGTGAACCCGCCGGCCACCAGGTCCAGGTCCCCCTTCTGCAGGGCCGTCATGACGGCCTCCTCGCCGGAGACGGTCCACTCGATCTCCGCGTCGATCTGCCGGGCGAAGCCCTCCACCAGCTCCACCTCGGACCCGCTCGGCTCCGCACCGCTGGCGTCCACGTAGGGCGGGTGGTGCACCACGCCCACCTCGAGCGTGCCCCCGGAGGCCTTGTCGAAGGTGCCCTCCGGGTCCGCCGGATATCCCGACGACGTACAGCCGGTCAGTGCCAGGGCTGCGGTCAGTGCCAGTCCGGCGGCGGGCAGGGCGGCCCGCCGCCGGGCCGGAGGGGCGGGTGCGGCCGGCGCTGACGGCCGGCACCGTGGGACTCCCATGGGGCTCCTCTCCTCTGCTGTCACGTTCGGCGGTCGCCGTCGATGGTCACTGTAGGCAGGAGGTGTCAGAGGGGCCAATCTGGTGGGCCCTGCTGCGGCGGCGGCCGCCGGGCGCGGGGACACCCGGCCGGATCGCGCCCAGCCGGCCGATAGGATCGAGACCGTGAGAACCCCGAACGTGACGAAAACGCTTCAGTGGACCGCCCTGGTCGTGGTGCTCGCCATCATCAGTGCCTTGCTCGCCGCGCTGTTCATGCAGCAACGCGAGTACCGCACCGAGGCCGCCGTGGCTCAGGCGGCCCAGTCCGCCGAGGCTGCGCCGGAGCCGTCGTCATCACCCACTGCCTCGGCGAGCGCCGAAGAGGCGGACAAGGAAGCGGACAAGACTGCAGACGAGGAAGCGGACAAGACCGCAGACGAGGAAGCGGACAAGGCCGGGGCGGCAGTCAAGATCGCCGCGATGGATGTCGTCAATGGGCTCGACAACCCCGTGATCAGCGTCCTGGGTGACTCCACGTCCGACTCCTCCGGCGAGTGGGTCTACCGGTGGGCCGAGAAGCTCGGCCAGGACGCCACCGTGGTGGTCCACACCTGGAACCCCGAGGCGGACGACTGGTTCCCGCAGACCCGTCAGTATGGGCAGGGCGAGCGCACCATCACCATCTGGAACGGTTCCGAAGCCGGAACCACCCCCCAGGCGCCGCTGGCCCAGGAGGACCTGCGGCAGCCGGAGCCGTCGCACCTGACGATCCTCAACTACGGGCACAACGGAAGCCCCGACGAGGTCGAGTCCGCCCTCACAGAGCTGCTCGAGGGGCTCGGGGACCGCGGCGAGGACGTGGCACCCGTGGTCCTCACTGCCCAGAACCCCACCACCGGCCAGGAGGCGGAGACCTCCGACGCCAACCGGGATCTCATGCGTGAGGCGGCGAAGGAGCACAACCTGCCGGTGATCGACGTCCACGCCGCTTTCGCGGACTCCGAGGACTGGAAGACCCTCCTGGCGGACTCCATCCACCCGAATGAGCAGGGCCAGCAGCTCTGGGCGGACACGGTCAGCGCGTTCTACGCCGGCTGAGCCGGGTTCGCTGAGCTGCGTCCGCTGAGCTGACCCGCCGAACCGCGTCCGTTGGACCTGGTCCGTTGATCTCTACGCGGGCGGGCCTCAGCCCCCGTCGGCGACGTCCTCGACGCTGCGCGTCAACTCGGTGAGAAACCGTGCCACCACGGCCAACTCCTCTGGTGACAGTGACTCCGCGGCCGCCAGCATGCGCCGGTGCATCACGCCGAGGGTGGAGCGGACCTCCTCGTCGGTCTTCTGGGTCGGTTCGATGGCGACGGACCGCCGGTCGTCCGGGTGGGCCACTCGCTGAACGTAGCCGTCGCGGATCAGCCGGTCGACCAGGGCGCTCGCGGACGGTTTCGAGATCTCCAGTGCTTCGGCGAGGTCGCGCTGGCGCACCACCTGACCGGTCCTCGCGGCGCGGAGCAGGAACCGCAGCGCCACGAGATCCGTCTCGCCCATGCGCATCGAGTCGCGGGTGCGGGCGCGCATCCGCCGTTCCGCCTCGCGGTACCGGCGCAGCAGGTTCAGCACGTCCACCGGGTCGGGGCCGGAACCGGTGTCGGGGTACCAGTAGCCGCTTCCCGTCATGTCCTTGGTCCTGTCCCGAATATCCTGCACTTCCACTGCCTCCCAACGGTGCCGATTCTATGTTGGCCCATGTCATTGGCGTTGTCGTCAGTCTATTGGTACGTTGTCTAACAGATAGGATAACTAACAGTTCGAGCAAGGGGCTACGCCCGATTTTTCGTAACCCGGGCGTGGTGCTGCATCACAGGAGGGCGTGAACGTGAGCTTGGTCGTTGAACCGCTGTCGTCGGCAATCACTGCAGAGGCACCCGACGTCGCCCCGGAGGCACCAGCGCCTGCACCGGCCCCCGTCCCAGCGCCGGCCCCGCAGGAACTCACCGCGGAGGAACGCATCTGGGCCAGCCGCACGCGGCGCCTGGCCCGCAGCGCCTCCCGTGCGGCACGCCTGGTGCCCGGGGTAGCTGCCGCCGACTTCACCATCACCGGCACCCCTGAGCGTCCCTCACTGACGCTCAGCTGCACCCTCCGTCCCGAGGCGAAGGCCGCCGTGGTCATGGAGCACATCGAGAACACCGTGGTGGGGGACCTCGAACTGCTCTTGGGCGTGCCCTTCGCCGAGCGCCACCTCGAGTACAGCGTGGACCGCGGCTGAGGGGCATCTCCGCCCTTCGTCCTTGCCGGAACGCGCCAGGCAGAGTACTGATGGGATATGGACGCTTCCTCCGCCCCCCAGAATCCCACCCTGAACCGGGATGAGCTGCAGGACTACCTCAACCACCACCTGCTGGGATCCCGCAGCGGGGTGCGCATGTTCCGCACGGCCGCGGACACCTGGAACGGAACTCCCTACGAGGAGGAGTTCAAGGCGCTCACCGAGCAGGTCAGCCAGATGCAGGACCGGCTCATCGCGCTCATCGGCCGCCTGGGCCTGAAGCAGTCGCCGGTGGAGAACGTCCTCGGCAAGGCCGCGGAGGTGGCCGGCCGGCTCAACCCGGTGAACCTCACGCGGTCCAAGACCAAGGGCATGACCCAGGTGGAGCTGGACATCCTGCAGGGCGCCCTGCAGGGCCAGGCGGGGATGTGGCAGGTTCTCGGCCGGCTGGGCGAGCTCGTTCCCGACGCCGGCCTGCAGCCTTCCGAGATGGCCGAGAACCTCCAGCGCACCCGGGAGATGCAGGAGCACATCCGTCGCATCGGCGAGGAAACCCTGGGCACCCGGTTCCTCCGCTGACCCGTCAGTTACGAGAGCGCCACACGTCGCCCGCCGCGGTGTGTCTCGACGCGTAGCGCTCTCGTAACCCTGGTGGTCGGCGCAGTCCGAGGCCTCAGCCCGTCAGTGCCTACTCGAGGGGGACTTACTCGAGGGGAGAGTGGGAGCGGTGCCCGCCGTTGCCCAAGACTTCGGGGGCATCGAAGTGATCCAGCAGCTGACGCACCGCCTGCTGCGAGGTCATCGTCTCCGACCAGCCCGTCACCTGGCGGATCTTCGTGGTGTCCATGATCGGCACGACGGCCGCCATGTCCACCCACCCCGGGTCGGACGGCTGCAGCCGTAGCCGGTAGCTCGCGGCGGCGAGCGCTGTAAACACCGGGACCGGCAACTCGAGGTAGCGCCTCGCCCCCAGCAGCTGGCCGATGGTCTGGGCGTCCAGTACCGGCTCGGCGGCCACGTTGAACGCCCCGCCGGCCCGCTGCCGGGTCACCTGCCAGTACGCCTCGGCGATGTCCGGCTGGTATACCGCCTGGAACCGGATTCCGGCAGGGAACGGCAGCAGGGGCAGCCGGCCGGCCTTCAGCAGCCAGGTCAGCAGCTTCGCCGGCACGAGGTCGCCGAGGAAGTAGTCCTTGATCTCCGGGGCGGGGGCGGCCCCGAAGATCAGCCCGGGGCGCAGCCGGGTGACCAGTAACCCCGGGTTCTCCCGCTCGAACTCGTCCAGGAGCGTCTCCACCTCGGCCTTCTGCGCGCCGTAGTGGGAGGTCGGGGTGCCGGTGGTCGGGTGGGACTCATCCACCGGGACCGTCTTCGAGCCCTTGCCGTAGGCGCCGATCGACGAGGCGTAGACGAGATGGGGAACCTGGGCGAGGGCCGCCGCCTGGAAGACCGTGCGGTTGCCCTCCACATTGACCCGGCGCAGAAACTCCCGGTCCCGGTTGGGCCGGATCACCCACACCAAGTCGATCACCGCGTCGGCGCCGCGCATCACCTGCTCCAGCCGGGGGCCGGCGTCGGGATCCGTGACGTCGATGCGGTGCCATTCCACGCCGTCGAAGGGGGCGCCTTCACGGTCTGGGCCGCGCCGGGAGACCCCGACGATCGACCCCACCTCGCCGGCGGCCCGCGCCTGCTGCAGGCGGTGCAACAACGCCGTGCCGACGTTGCCGGTGGCGCCGAGGACGACGACGCGCTTGGTCATGCCCGGCCGGCCTCGGTGGAGCCGGTGTCCTCGGGCAGGGTGGCGCTCGCCTGGGCGATGCCGGACTCGGCGGCCATGCCCGGGGCGCTCAGGTTCGGCTTGAGGACCACCTTGATGCAGCCGTCCTGCTTCTTCTGGAACTTCTCGTACATCTCCGGGGCGCGGTCCAGCGGCACCTGGTGAGTGGCCAGGTCCAGGGTGCCCAGTGGGTCGGAGGGGTCGTCCACCAGGGGCATGAGGTCGTCGATCCAGTGCTTGACGTTGCACTGGCCCATCGTCAGCCCGATCTGCTTGTCAAACAGGGTGAGCATGGGCAGCGGGTCGGCCATGCCACCGTAGACCCCGGACAGGGAGATGGTGCCGCCGCGGCGCACCACGTCGATGGCGGTGGACAGGGCAGCGAGCCGGTCCACGCCGGCGGTCTTCATCGCCAGCCGGCCGATGGCGTCCGGCAGCATCCCGACGGCCTGGTGGGCGAAGCCGGCGACGGGGGAGCCGTGCGCCTCCATCCCGACGGCGTCCACCACCGAGTCCGGGCCGCGCCCGTCGGTGGCCAGCCGCAGGCGGTCGGCCAGCTGGTCGTCCTGGTCCAGGGTCTCGATGCCGTGGCGCTCGGCCATCAGGCGGCGCTCCGGGACGGGGTCCACGGCGAAGACGCGGTAGCCCAGGTGCTTGCCGATGCGGGCGGTGAACTGGCCAACCGGGCCCAGGCCGAGCACGGCGAGAGAGCCTTCGCGCGGAACTCGGGCGTACTGCACCGCCTGCCACGCGGTGGGCAGGATGTCTGAGAGGTAGAGCCACTGCTCGTCCTCACCGGTGTGCGGGACCTTGATGGGCCCGTAGTCGGCGTTGGGGACGCGCAGGTACTCGGCCTGGCCACCGGGCACCGAGCCGTAGAGCCGCGAGTAGCCGAACATCAGGGTGCCGGATCCCTGCTCGCGGACCTGGTTGGTCTCGCACTGGGACTGCAGGCCCCGCTCGCACATCCAGCAGTGACCGCAAGCGATGTTGAACGGGATGACCACGCGGTCGCCGACCGAGAGGTTGGTCACTTCCGAGCCGACCTCCTCGACGATGCCCATGGGCTCGTGGCCAAGGACGTCGTCCTTGTCCATAAACGGGCCAAGGACCTCGTAGAGGTGGAGGTCGGAGCCGCAGATGGCCGTGGAGGTGATCCTGATGATGGCGTCCGTGGGGGCCTGGATGACCGGATCGGCCACCTCCTCCACGGCCACGTGCCGCTTGCCCTGCCAGGTGAGTGCTTTCATGCTGACCTCCTGCTGGTTGCTCGTGGCGGCGCAGGGGTGCCCGGTGAAGGGCCTGCGCCCTGCCTCTCACCGTATGCACGGGGGCGGGGGCTTGGGAAGGGCGTGGACCTGAGACCTCTTGGTGGAGCCATGAAAGGTTCCAGTCATCGGATGTTCGCCCGTCATTATGGCCCGATCGCATCCACACTCTGCATAAACTGACAACGATTGAAAGGCCGTACGCTGGCCACATGCTGCGGCGTCGACCACCTCGCGATCTGGATTGGAGAGAGTGGGAGGCGGTATGCAGAAATGCCAATTCGCTTTCGTACGGAAAATCCGCTAGAACCACCTCTAAACGCCATGCACCGGGAGATGTGATCAGAATGGGCCAAGGCCATGTCGTTGACCAACAAGCCTGGGCGCAGATGACGACGCCTGATGTCTACTTCTCCAAGGCGTATCACCAGGTGTCATCAGCAGCCGAACCCGATGTGGCGGCACCGGTGCTCTTGGAGTGGGCAGACGATGATGGTACAGCGCGACTTCCATTGATTCTCCGGCGGATCGCTGATGAAGACTACTTCGATGCAACGAGCGCCTATGGGTATGGCGGGCCGTGGATCGAGGGGAACCCGAACCTTTCACAATTTCGCCAATTCATTGACCAATGGGCACAAGACACCCACGTGGTTTCGTCGTTCATAAGGTTCCATCCACTGCTCGACAATGCAAGGGCAACCGAGGACATCTTCCCCCTTGAACACCTTGGTCAAACGGCAGCATGGGACCTCAGAGGTGAAGAGGACCTGGTCCAACGGATGGCGAAGAATCATCGCAAGAGTTGGAGACGGGCCATTCGAGGAGGGGTCGCGGCGAGGGTGACCGAACAACCTGAATGTGTTGACCAATTCCGTGCCCTCTACGAAATCTCAATGGACCGCCTTTCGGCCAGAGATTTCTATTGGTTCACCGACGACTATTGGTCCTCGATGCGCGAAAATCTTCGTGACAGCTCGCTCTTAGTAGAAGCCGTGTTTGAAGATCGTGTGATCGCAGCGGCCTGGTGCCTCTTTAGTGATGACTTCATCCATTTTCACCTGAGCGGAACCACTGACGAAGGTCGTGAACTCGGTGGAGCATTTGTCTGTCGGGTGGCCGCGGCAGAATGGGCGCGGAAGAAGGGAATGATCCAGGGACACTTCGGGGGTGGCGCAGGCGGTGCTGACTCGTCCCTGCTTGACTGGAAGCGCCGATTCGACGAATCGAGCCCGCTGTGTGACTTTTTTATTGCCAAGGTCGTCCATAGCCCGGACCAATTTGAGCGCCTAGCGGGCGCTACCGCGGGGCAGAAATTCTTCCCGCCATGGCGGGCGCCAAAGTAGTAACTTGTCCTTAGAATGTGCCGATCATGCGGTCGCTGCGAGCGATCTCAAACATGTCGGGGAGAATGGGAACTCGACTGTCACGGGCGTCAGAAATGATAAATGCCCTGTCGACCCGAGGAAATCCGTCTCGGACCTTCGCAAGGAAGCCGTTGTCCAAGAAATCCCCTGGATCGTGACATCGGACCGCAGTACCGGCAATAGAGGCAAGGCGGTCTTGAATTTCGACTCGGGTGAAGCCGTAACGCTGGTACGCCTGGTCCGCTGCGGAGTGAACACTATTCGTCTCCGGATCCAGCGCATCGTTGGCAGGAATAAGTCGTCCAATCCACTTTTTGGTGGAAGTCGTTCTGAACCCCAGTGCCCGATACATCCGGTGAGCGCTGGAATTGGAATGTAGGACGTCCAGTTCCCATTGGCTCGTCGTACCGATCTCCCGCTGAATTTCTTTCATTAGGCGGGTGGCGAGGCCTCGTCCCCGGTATAGGGGCGCTACCGCAATCCGACTCAAGAAATTTGGGGAGGCAGTGTTCAGCGTTACGTCGGCGAAAGCGGCCACCCGGCCGCTTTCCTTCGCAACAACGATACGACGGTTGCTCTCGTTTTCATCATGCAGCATCTCTTCCAGGTAAGAGCGATACCCCGACTGCCCTGTAGCTATGTACGGGGAATGAGATCCGCGGAACGAGGTGCGAATAATGGCCCAGATTTCGTCTACGTCCTCTGCGCGTGCCGTGCCAATTGAGAAGTTATCCACGCGATGCCCGCTCAACATCCAAGCTGCGCATGATGCTGGTAGGAACCACCGCCACACCTTGTCGCTTCAAGACCATCGACAGCGTCTTAAGTATGATGCGGACGTCCAAAGACAGTGACACGTTGTCCGCATACCATGCGTCGAGTGCAAGGCGCTCGTCCCAAGAGACAGAGTTACGACCGTGCACTTGCGCCCACCCGGTTAACCCGGGGCGGACGCCGAACCGCTTGCGTTCATCAGTCGTGTAGTGAGGCAAGTACCTGGTTAAAAGGGGGCGAGGGCCCACGAGAGACATGTCGCCCCTAAGCACATTGACGAGTTCCGGCAACTCGTCAAGGCTGGTCGACCGCAGGAAAGAACCGAACTGAGTTATGCGCTCAGAGTCCGACAGCAGGTCACCATGGCCGTCCCTTGCGTCGGTCATGGTGCGGAACTTGAACAGATCGAAGAGCTGAGCATCCTTGCCGGGACGGCGTTGCCTAAAGATAACAGGTGCACCGAGTTTTACGCGGACGGCTATAGCAGTAGCTGCCAAGACAGGAGAGAGCACCACTAGACCCGCGACGGATGCGCTTACATCGAGTGCCCGTTTTCCGAGCACGCTGTAGAAGTTCACAGTCCTATTCCTCCGAGTGTCCTAAAGGCGCTTGCTAACGCATCTGCACTTATCATTTTGACCAATCAATCCGATCGCAAACCCGAAATTTCTATAACGCAGAGTCGCTTTGGCTCGGCGATCGCTTGCTTTGAATCGACCTTTTGGCAAACGCCCGTGCCCGGGTGAAGACACCCCAAGCTTTATTCACAACATGGAACTCGACACGGTCCCTCCATCCGGGAGGTGAGGGGAGACGACGGCCGAGTCCCTCCTCTCGATAATGCTGGCAAGGAATGCACATACCGCAAGCGGATCCCCGGAGGGTTGGATGTTGACAGAACCATGTCATCTCCAAAATATCCGCGAAACCCCGCTGTTCAGCGATGCTCTCCATGTCCAACTTGGACAGGTGAACCAAGGGGAGATTGAATCGGGAAAAGATGATGTGCGCTGGAAGACCCGTCGGGGGATTCAGAATGTATCCATTGTCTGGAGTGGCGATCAAGTATTGGGAAAGTCGCCGGATGGGACCGTCATCTGCTTTCAAACCTATCTCGAACCTGACGTTCTCAGCTTCGGCCAGGCGAGCAAGCCATTCATACTGTGGCCCCCACTTTCCGGGTCCTGGCAGGGCTCGAAATGCGGATGAAACGCGGGTGCTAGCCGGTATATCGCGCTTGTGTCGGTAGCAGGTGGGCAGTAT
The DNA here is from genome assembly GCA_029961105.1 of Micrococcus sp. Classification (GTDB taxonomy): domain Bacteria; phylum Actinomycetota; class Actinomycetes; order Actinomycetales; family Micrococcaceae; genus Citricoccus. Next base: position 51,754 of record JASBVO010000017.1, read on the forward strand.
ACGGGCGGCGGCCGCCGGGCTCCTTTTCGCGAAGTGACCGCGGATTTCGTCCATTGTCTTAATCTCGATACGCCTCGACCGCCGATCTGGATCAATCACGTACCAAGGCTGGACAATGCGCTCCTCGCTGAGCGCCGCGTCGATCACACGAAACGTGGAATCCCAGCCGGACGTCCAAAGTACATGCGCAGTTTCCTTCGTCTGGTCGATCAAAAATAGACTCCTGATTCGTCATCGCGCTGCACACGGCAGCTCGTTCCCACCACGACGGATCTCGCATTAATCGGGACCCCGACACACCGTAGTCCTTTCGTGTCAACAAATTGACCTATGAGTCGTGGGTGCATCGGCCCGTGACGGAAGCTGCCTGACGGCTAGGTGCATTGTTCTCTGGAGGGTGAAGGGTGAGAGGATCCGATTCCAAGCCTGTCGTGGTAAGTCGCTAGCGGCTTAATTCGCCAGCCGTGGCGCTTGTCCAAACATCCCTTGTGCGGGCGATAGCCTAGAGCCATGTGTGGAATCGTTGGCTACATCGGCCTGCCCTCTCATCTGGACCAGCACTCCGCCCTGGATGTGCTTATGGAAGGCCTAAAGCGCCTGGAGTACCGCGGCTATGATTCCGCGGGTATAGCCGTCGTCAATGGCAGCGGGATTGAACACCGTAAGAAGGCCGGCAAGCTCGCCAATCTCGTCACGGAGCTTGAAGAGCGTCCCGTCCCCAAGTCCTCGATCGGCATCGGCCATACCCGGTGGGCCACCCACGGCGGCCCCACCGACCTCAACGCCCACCCGCACCTGGCCGACAATGACCGGCTGTCCGTGATCCACAACGGCATCATCGAGAACTACGCCGAACTGAAGAGGGCGCTGCTGGCCCACGGCGTCACCTTCCGCTCGGAGACCGACACCGAGGTGGCCGCCGCCCTAATTGGCCACATCTACCACACCGACGGTGGCCAGGACCTGACGAAGTCCATGCAACTGGCCAGCCAGCGCCTCGAGGGGGCCTTCACCCTGCTCGCCGTGCACGCCGACCACCCGGACCGCGTGGTCGCCTCCCGCAAGAACTCCCCGCTGGTCGTGGGCCTCGGTGAGGGCGAGAACTTCCTCGGCTCGGACGTCTCCGGCTTCATCGACTTCACCCGCAAGGCCGTGGAGCTGGAACAGGATCAGGTCGTCACCATCACCGCCGACTCGGTGGAGATCACCGACTTCTACGGCAACCCCGCCCAGGGCAAGGAGTTCACCGTGGACTGGGATGCCTCCGCTGCAGAGAAGGGCGGTTACGCCACCTTCATGGAGAAGGAGATCAACGACCAGCCCGCCGCCGTGGCCGACACCTTGCTGGGCCGCAGCGATGCGACCGGCCGTCTGATCCTGGACGAACTGCGTATCGACGAGGAGGACCTGAAAAAAGTTAACAAGATCATCGTCCTGGCCTGCGGCACCTCGTCCTACGCCGGCATGGTGGCCAAGTACGCGATCGAGCACTGGTGCCGTATCCCCGTCGAGGTCGAGCTCTCGCACGAATTCCGCTACCGCGACCCGATCATCGGCCCGAAGACGCTGGTGGTTTCGATCTCCCAGTCGGGCGAGACCATGGACACCCTGATGGCCGTCCGCTACGCCAAGGAGCAGGGTGCCCGCACGGTGTCCATCTGCAACACCAACGGCTCGACCATCCCGCGCGAGTCTGACGCCGTGCTCTACACGCACGCCGGCCCCGAGATCGCCGTGGCCTCCACTAAGGCCTTCCTGGCACAGATCACCGCCGCCTACCTGCTGGGCCTGTACCTGGCGCAGCTGAACAGGAAGTTGTACACCCAGCAGATCAAGGACATCCTCGCCGACCTCGCTGAGATCCCGGCCAAGGTCCAGCAGATCCTGGACAACGCCGATCAGATCAAGGACCTGGCCCGCGCCATGGCCGAGTCCAGCTCGGTGCTCTTCCTGGGCCGCAATGTCGGCTACCCCGTGGCCCTCGAGGGTGCACTGAAGCTGAAGGAACTCGCCTACATCCACGCCGAGGGCTTCGCGGCCGGCGAGCTCAAGCACGGCCCGATCGCCCTGATCGACGAGGGCCAGCCCGTCTTCGTGGTGGTGCCCTCGCCAAAGGACCGTCACTCGCTGCACGCCAAGGTGGTGTCCAACATCCAGGAGGTCCGCGCGCGCGGCGCCAAGACGATCGTGGTGGCCGAAGCGGGGGACGAGGCTGTCCAGGAGTATGCCGAGCAGGTCTTCTATGTCCCCGAGACGCAGCCGCTGCTGATGCCGCTGCTGACGACCGTGCCGCTGCAGATCTTCGCCTGCGAGCTGGCCACGGCCAAGGGTTACGACGTGGACCAGCCGCGCAACCTCGCCAAGTCCGTCACCGTCGAGTGACGCGCTAAGTGGGTTTGGCCCTGACTTAAGACGTCATATGAAGTTCACCGAACGGTCTCCATGGGGACCGTTCGGTCTATTTGTGCTGGTCAGACTGGAGTACGGAACGACTTGGCCAGCACTATGTGAGTCGAGGTGTCAGGAGCAACGAAAGCACAGGAGTACGCTTAAGGCTGCTCCTGTCGCATTGGCCCCGTGTATTCGGGCAGTGGGCAGAATGAGGAATGACATCGGGCTGAGGGGTTCGAGTCGAATCCACGCACCTTGGGGGGTCATGTGAATCGCAGTAGTCGCACGCGCCGGGCACGCTTCATGTTTCTGGGTGTTGACCTCTTCAGTTGGCTGGTGGCTGTTCCCGTGGCGGCATGGCTGCGGTATGAGTTCGCCATCGAGCCGCTTGTGTGGGGCGGCCTTCTTGGCTTCGCGCTGATGGCCATGGTGCTGCAGACCGCGGCAGGCTTTGTCATCGGCATTTACCGTGGACGGCACCCTTTCGGCACCTTTGCCGAGGTGCGCGCCCTGGCCTACGTCGTCGTCCTTGTCGGTGCCCTGACATCGTTGTTGGCATTCGCGCTCGGGCCGCAGTGGGGCGTACCTCGAAGCATCGCTGTGATTGCCACTCCTATGGTGTTGATCTGTATGCTCGGCGCCCGTTACCTGCTCCGATTGGCCAGGGAGCGCCGAAGTGGACCGGGGCTGAACGCAATCAAGACCATCATCTACGGGGCGGGGTACCTCGGAGAAACTGTCATTCGGCGTATGCAGACGGATCCGGACTCGCAGTACCGTCCGGTGGCGTTGCTGGATGATGATCCTCAGCTATCCAACCTGGAGATCCGCGGGGTCCGTGTCATGGGTGGGTTCCATGACATTGTCAAAGTTGCTGAATCGACTGGAGCCAAAGTCTTGGTCATCGCGATCGGGCGCGCCGACTCCACTCTGGTGCGGAACATCTCCGACGCCGCAGACGAAACCGGCCTGAAGGTCCGTGTCCTGCCCTTGCTGGAGAACATCCTGGAAGGGCAGACAAAGCTGTCCGACCTGCGCGACATCTCGATCGAGGATCTGATCGGAAGACATCCCGTGGACACCGAGGTCGAATCCATCGCCGACTACATCGCCGGCAAGCGCGTCTTGGTGACCGGAGCCGGCGGATCGATCGGTTCGGAGCTGTGCCGGCAGATCTCAAAGTTCGCGCCGACTGAACTGATCATGCTGGATCGGGACGAGACCGGTTTGCAAATGGCTCAGTTGGGAACCGTGGGCCACGGCCTGCTCCACACTCGCGACGTCGTACTGGCCGACATCCGTGAACCTGATGCTCTGGAGCGCATTTTCCAGGAGCGCAAGCCCCAGGTCGTTTACCACGCAGCGGCCCTGAAGCACCTGCCGATGTTGGAGCAGTATCCGGAGGAGGCGTGGAAGACCAATGTCCTGGGCACCCTGAACGTCCTTCAGGCGGCCCGAAACGCCGATGTAGAAACCTTCATCAACATCAGCACGGACAAGGCAGCCAACCCGACCAGCGTGCTGGGGCACTCCAAGCGTGTGGCGGAGAAGCTGACCGCGTGGATGGGACAGGAGACCGGCCGACCGTACCTTTCAGTGCGCTTCGGCAATGTCATTGGGAGCCGAGGTTCCATGCTGCCGACGTTCCGCTCCTTGATCGAGAAGGGCGGACCCCTGACAGTGACCCATCCGGACGTCACCCGCTATTTCATGACTATTCCAGAAGCGTGTCAGCTGGTGGTCCAAGCCGGCGCCATCGGCGCTGCGGGTGAAGTCTTGATCCTCGACATGGGCGAACCCGTCAAGATCCTGGACATCGCCGAGCGGATGATTGAGATGTCTGGTAAGGACATCGAGATCACGTTCACCGGCCTTCGAGAGGGTGAGAAGCTGCACGAAGAACTCGTCGGCCTCGGCGAAGGTGACGAACGTCCGTTCCACCCCAAAATCTCCCACGCGCTCGTCAGCACGCTCGCCCCGCTAGACATGGACAAGAGCGTGTGGCTGAAACGGTGCGGCAAGGTGGACGAAGAAGCAGGAGCACATCATGTCCAGTGATCGAATTCTCATGTCCAAGCCGGACGTCGGTGAACTCGAGGAACAGTACGTCGTCGCCGCTCTCCGTTCAGGGTGGATTGCGCCGCTGGGTCCTGACGTGGACGCCTTTGAGTCGGAGATCAAGGAACGCATCGGGGTCAACCACGCTGTCGCGCTGGCTTCCGGCACCGCGGCCCTCCACCTGGGACTGCTCGCGCTGGGAGTCGGCCAGGGTGACATCGTCGTGACGTCGACCATGACGTTCGCCGCCACCGCTAATGCCATCGTGTACACGGGTGCCACTCCGTTCTTCGTGGACTCCGATTCGGTAACCGGTAACATGGACCCGGACCTTCTGGACCAGGCCCTCGGTGAGTTGCAGCGTGCCGGCACCCCCGCAGCCGCGGTGGTCCCGGTCGACCTGCTGGGCAAGGCCGCTGACTACTCGAGGATCGAGCCGATTTGCGCGGCCTACGGAGTGCCCCTGTTCTGTGACGCGGCAGAATCATTGGGCGCCGCCCATCGCGGAAAGCCCGCAGGCTCCTTTGGCCGCGCGGGCATCTTCTCGTTTAACGGCAACAAAATCATGACAACCTCCGGCGGCGGCATGCTCGTGACCGACGATGAGGAACTAGCGCAACATGTCCGCTACCTCTCCACGCAGGCGCGACAACCTGTGGTGCATTACGAGCATACTGATATCGGGTACAACTACCGCATGAGCAACCTCTTGGCTGCCTTAGGAAGGGCGCAGCTCGCTCGCCTCAATAGCATGATCCAGAGACGTCGGCTATGGAGAGACGAGTATCGGAACTTCTTTTCTTCTGTCCCAGGGATCGAGATATTCGGCGGACCTGACGACTCGGAGGACAACTATTGGCTGTCTTCCATATTGATTGATCCGGAAAAGTCCAAAGTAACCGCATTGAAACTCCGGTCAATAATGGACCGCGAAAACATTGAAACAAGGCCCCTATGGAAGCCTATGCATCTACAACCCGTGTTCGCGAACGCTCCGAGAATTACCAATGAAGTATCCGAATGTCTGTTCGACAACGGTTTGACCCTGCCGAGTGGATCGTCGATGCCGGAAGCACACATGCATCGAGTGCTTATGGCTCTAGAGTGCGCAGTAGGGTGACAGCCAGCTGTCTGGGTGATTCGGACACCATTAGACGTTCTTGAATAACCCAACAGAGGCCTTGAGAGGAAATGTATCGTGGTCGACTGGTTAGTCGTACTGAAGAACCATCACTCGAGGGTCTATTTCTGATACACCGGGCTGAGTACCTCAAAAAAGTTTTGAAAAGGGCTGGATACACCAATGAACATTCTTGTCACGGGCGGTGCTGGTTACATCGGATCCCACACGTGTCTCCGCCTGATAGAAAAAGGCCATCAAGTATCTGTTCTTGACAATCTCTGTAATTCAAGCCATGAGCCCCTCAGGCGAGTGGAACTTATGACTAATAGTCAGATACCTGTGTTTATTGGTGACGTGAGAGATGCTGATACGGTAGCATCCGTTCTGCGAGACGGCCAATTTGACTCCATCATTCACTTTGCCGGCCTTAAGTCAGTCAGTGAGTCATTCGATAAACCAACTGAGTACCATGACGTAAACTGCATCGGGACTCTTACCGTGGCGCGCACAGCGGTGCAACTGGGCATTAAGCGCCTCGTTTTTAGTTCCTCGGCCACCGTATACGGCAATCAAGACACCATGCCAATTCCAGAAAATGCTCCAACAGCGCCTACAAGCCCGTATGGTGAAAGCAAGCTTGCCGCTGAGAGGGTATTATGTGGGCTTCAGGATGAGTGTTCATCGTTTTCCATAGCAAATTTGAGGTACTTCAATCCTGTTGGGGCGCATGAGAGTGGCCGACTTGGCGAAGATCCTCGCGGAGTTCCAGCCAACCTGATGCCGTTTCTAGCACGTGTGGCGGCGGGTGTGTATAGGGAACTGCTCATCTATGGCAACGACTATCCGACGGTTGATGGCACCGGGGTTCGAGACTATATCCACGTTGTCGACTTAGCTGACGCCCATGTTGCAGCGTTAAGCGCCCTGCAGAAACGCCCACGACGTATTACTTGGAACGTTGGGCGCGGGGTCGGCATATCGGTGGCACAGATTGTGAGTGCTTTCGAGCGGACGACGGGCATCAATGTGCCCTGCCGGGTCGCCCATCGGCGAGAGGGAGACATTGCTGAGAGCTATGCTGATGTCACGCGAATCACGGAAGAATCTGAGTGGCGCCCGCATAAGGATTTGGATTCCATGGTGCGAGATTTATGGCGATGGCAGTCCTTAAATCCACATGGATACTCAGGAGCGTCCACGCCTACCTAATAGCTGTTTCCCCGCTTTAGAATGAGAATGGAACGCAGGTTTTGACAAAGACTGGTATAGTTCTAGCGGTCACCGATGATGCCACAACGGGCTTTTATCGCGGTTATCTCCGCCTCTTGAAGGATCGAGGGTATCGAGTAACGATAGCCTCTGACGGACGGAAGACCCTTCATCAGTTTGCCGCCGAGCAAGGAGTGGATGCTAAGGCGATACCCATGGAAAGAAATCCATCGGTCTTAAAGGATTGTGTTTCCCTTGTCCGTTGGATTGCCTACCTAAAAACAATAAGGCCGGAAGCGGTGATCGCGGCTACTCCCAAAGCATCACTTTTGGCCGTGACGGCCGCATGGTTGACGAGACGACCTGTAAGAATGTACCAGGTGTGGGGTCTGCGTCTCGAAACTGAAAAAGGGCCGCGGCGTCGTGTCCTTAGGGCGCTTGAGCGACTCACGGTCCGTCTTGCGACTCACGTCGTCTGCAATAGTCCCAGCCTAGCCGAGTCCATGAAAACCAATGGCCTCATGGGAAAAAAGGTTCCCATAGTTCTCGGCAAGGGCTCATCGCATGGCATCGACCTTGACCGGTTCAAGCGGGGCATTACGACAAGTGAAGTCCCAGCAAAGACCCAACAGTTCCTCGAGAAGCGCCCCGCCGCTATGGTGTTCGGCTTTATAGGGCGAATAAACCAAGACAAGGGTGTTGGTACTCTACTCGCCGCGATGGAAGTCCTGGAGCGCGAAAAGCTCCCAGGGGTGTGTATTTTAGTTGGTCCCATTGAGGACCCGTTGCTAGGCGAGCAGCTCGCGAGCTTAGCTCTGCCGTCTAACATTCATTATGCAGGCGCCACGGCGGATCCACGACCGTTTCTTGAGTGTTTCGACGTACTATGCCTACCTAGTCGAAGAGAAGGATTTCCGAATGCTGTCTTGGAAGCGGCCGCGATGGGCGTACCCGCGATTGTTACGGACTCAACAGGAACCGTTGATTCGGTTGTCGATGGCAAGACAGGGCGAGTCGTACGTACTGACGACACCGAGGACCTCGCCGGAGCCATGGTCGAGGCAATACAAAATCCAGGGCGATGGAGCCGCTTCGGCGCACAGGCTAGATCTTGGGTAGAAAAGCATTTTAGCAGAGTAGAGATATGGAATTTGCAGGAAAGGCTGATATCTGACGCCATCGCTTCGTCGTCGGACTGTAATGTCCAGTGAAAATTGACCGGGCACGTGCTCTATTGGCTTGATCGGAAGAACCAAGACGGGCTGGAGCCCGGTTGTATGGTGTCCGGGTAATCGTCACTCACTTTGCTTCCGCTTCTGTTGGCTTGGATCCGCCCATGTTGTCGAAGGTGTCGTCTATGACCCTACTTGGCTCATGAATCGATGAATTGGGAGTTTTCGAGGTCGGTATCCGCGTGATTGCGGGGTTCTTGGTCGGTGACTAGGGCAGTAGCCGGGGTGGTTCTAGGCTTGAGGCGTGTACATCCAGCGGGTGAAGACCAGCTCCGGGGCCACGGCGGTGCAGATCGCGCAGAAGCGCCACGGCAAGAGGCAGATCCTCGAGCATCTCGGCTCGGCCCATGACGAGTTGACCCTGGCCGCGCTGGAGCAGGTCGTCCGCCAGAAGATTCAGGTCGGCCAGCTGGCCTTCGACCTTGATCTGCACACCGACGACACCAAGACGGCGCCTGCCAAGGGGCCCCCGCCGGTGGTGGGCTGGGGCTGCACGGCAGCCTGGCAGATAGCTTGAGTTGGTATGGGTAGTCCGGGTTGTTGGTACTGCCGTTCCGGGTAGTTGGAACCCGACTTGGCTCACGGTTCGCTGATTTCGTCGTTTTAGGCCTCGACTTCCGCGTGATTCCGGGGTTCTTGTTCTCGACGTGGGGCACTAGGGATGGGGGTTCTAAGCTGGCGGGGTGTACATCCGGCGGGTGAATACCAGCTCCGGGGCGACCGCGGTGCAGCTGGTGGAGAAGGTCCGTGGCAAGCGGCGCATCGTCGAGCATCTCGGTTCCGCCCATGATGAAGTGACCCTGGCGGCCTTGGAGCAGGTGGGGCGGGAGAAGATCCAGGGCGACCAGCTGGCCTTCAGCCTCGACGTCCACACCGATGCCCCCAAGCCCAGACAGGCGCTGGATGCCGGGGGCGGGCTGGTGCTGCACGGCACCCGGCCGCGGCTGCTCTGGGAGGTGCTGGAGCAGGCCTACGCACGGATTGGCTTCACCGAGGCGGTTCCCGATGAGGTGTTCAAGCAGCTCGTGCTGGCCCGGGTGATCGAGCCGACCTCGAAGCTGGACTCCCTCCGCGTCCTGCAGGAACTCAACGTGGATTCGGTGCCGTCCTATGCCACGGTCAAGCGCCGCCTGCAGGCGGTCATCGCCGAGAACTGGCGGACCAAGCTCACCGAGGCGGCCTACCGGTTCGCCGCCGGGACCGGGGCGGTGAGCCTGTGCCTGTACGACGTGACCACCCTGTACTTCGAGGCCGACGAGGAAGACGAGCTGCGCAAGAGCGGGTTCTCCAAGGAACGCCGGATCGACCCGCAGATCCTGGTCGGGCTGCTGGTGGACCGCCACGGGTTCCCGCTGGCCATCGACTCCTTCGCCGGCAACACCGCCGAGACCCGCACCATGATCCCCGTCCTGGATGCCTTCCGGGAACGCCACCACGTGGACGACATGCTGGTCGTGGCCGACGCTGGGATGCTCTCCTGGGCGAACATCCAGGCCCTGGAGGAGGCCGGCTACCAGTACATCGTCGGCTCACGCACCTCCAAGGCGCCGATGGACCTGGCCGAGACCTTCGCCCGGAAGGGCAACCACTTCGCCGACGGGCAGATCCTCGAGGCCACCACCGAGCTCAAGCGCGGGGTGGTCTCCTCGAGGCGGCGGGCGGTCTGGCAGTACCGGCTGGCCCGCGAGCACCGCGACCGGCGCAACCACACCCTGCAAATCCAGCGGGCCGAAGACATCGCCGCCGGCCGCAAGGCCCAGCGCCGGGCCCGGTTCCTCACCACCACCGGGGCCAAGAGGCCGGAAGTGGACTACGAGGCCGCCCGTCAGGCCGAGCGGCTCTTCGGCCTGAAGGGCTACGTCACCAACGCCAGCCAGAAGGTCCTCACCGGTGCCGAGGTCGTCGCCGCCTACCACTCGCTGTTCGAGGTCGAGGCCTCGTTCCGGATGGCCAAGTCCGACCTGAAGGCCCGGCCGATCTTCCACCACACCCGCGAGGCGATCGACGCGCACCTGACTATCGTGTTCTGTGCCCTGGCCGTGGCCCGGCACCTGCAAGCGGCCACCGGGCTGAGCCTGCGCAAGATCCTGAACACCCTCAAGCCACTGCGTGAGGGCCTGGTCGAGATCAACGGCACCACCACCGCAATCCCCGCCGCCCTGACGCCCGAAGCCAAGGACATCCTCAACGCCACCCAGCAGCAGTCAGGGCACTAGGCGTGAGCCAAGTCGGG